>NZ_JAPVLU010000034.1 GCF_027158205.1 Streptomyces sp. H39-S7
CGCCCCGGGTGCCCGTGCGGAGCACTGGGTGCATGCGGGAGCGGGCCTCCGGCACTGCCTCCAGCAGACCCGCGCCGACCAGCGTTTCGAGGACTTCCTCGGCGTCCTCGGCGTCCTCGGCGGGAAACGCCTTTCCGGACGCGAACGCCGGGGACAACGCCGGCGGCGGGGAGAGGCCGCGGCCGCGGCCCGCCGGCAGCATCGCGAGGCCGGGGGGGGCGGGCGGGGCGGACAGGTCGTCGCCGCGCAGCACCGCGAGCTCCAGCTGCTGCAGGGCGGGCCCGGGGTCGACGCCCAGCTCGGTCTGCAGGTACTCCTTGACCACCCGGTACTCGCTCAGCGCCTCGGCCCGCCGACCGGTCCGGTGCAGCGCCTCGACGAGCTGCGCCCAGAAGTGCTCGTGCGCCGGGTGGGAACGGGCCTCGGGCCACAGTTCGGCGAGCACCTGGCGACATCGGCCCAGCGCGAGCTCGATGTCGAAGACCCGTTCCAGGGTGCGCAGCCGCTCCTCGGTCAGCCGCGGTACGACCTCGCGCCGCAGGGTGTCGGAGTCGATGTTGACGAGCAGGGGCCCGTGCCACAGGGACAGCGCGGCCCGCAGGGTGCGCAGTTCACCGTCGGGATCCGGGTCCGCCTCCGCGCTCCTGAGCAGCTCGCGGAAGGCGATCAGGTCGAGCGTCATGGCGTCGGCGGCGATCCGGTAGCCGCCGGGGACGGCCTCGATCAGGTTGCCCGCGATGCCGTACTTGGCGAAGAGCTGCCGCAGCCGCTGCACGCACGTGTGCAGGGCCGCCTTCGCGGTGACGGGCCGCTCCTCGCCCCACACGACCCGCTGCAGGAAGTCCACCGACACCACGGAGTTCGGATGCAGGAGCAGCGCGGCCAGGAGATTGGCGGGTTTGGACGGCTGCAGCACGATGACATCCCGGCCGTCGGTTATTCCGACAGGGCCCAGCAAGAGGAATCGCGGATAGGTCTCCCGAGAACTCGTTGCAGGGCTCGTTCCCAGTCTCCAGTCCTGTTCTTCCCCGATGTCGACAGATTGCTCTCTACGCATTTCCGCCCGCTCCCAACTGATGCCCGAGAAAGTATCAGCGCCGAGAACAGGCCACAAGGGAGCAGGGATGCGGGTAGGGGGCCCCTATAAATAATCGGAGCCCCCTACTCACTTACCCTCGGAATTCCTAAGGGTTGACGTGCGACGTGAATGCGTTTCCGGCCGCTTACCCCTTATGCGAGGTGCAGGGTGAGCTTGCCCCGGGTGCGGCCCCGTTCGCCGCGGCGGTGCGCCTCGGCGGCCTCCGCCAGCGGGAGGACGGCCTCGACCTCGACGCCGATCCCGCCCTTGTCGATCAGTTCGGCGATCGTGGCCAGCGACTCCCCGTCGGGCTCGACGAGGTAGGCCGAGGCCCGCACCCCGCGCTCGCGCGCCTCCTCCACCAGTGCGGGCGAGACACCGGACGGGACGGCGACGAGGATGCCGCCGGGGCGCAGCGTGGCCAGCGAGCGGGTGCTCGTACGGTCGTGCTCGTCACCGATCAGGTCGAGGACGACATCGACGTCGCGCACCACGTCCTCGAAGCGGACCGCGGTGTAGTCGACCACTTCGTCGGCCCCCAGTGCGCGCAGCCAGGCGTGCTTGGGGGCCGAGGCGGTGCCGATGACGTGCGCGCCCAGGTGCCGGGCGAACTGCACCGCGAAGTGTCCCACTCCGCCCGCCGCGCCGTGGATCAGCACCCGCTGACCTGCCCTGACGCCGGCGGTGACGGTCAGGGCCTGCCAGGCGGTCAGGGCGGCGAGGGGTACCGCGGCGGCGTGGTCGTGGTCGAGCGTGGCGGGCTTGCGGGCGAAGTGCCGGGCCGGGGCGGTCACGTACTCCGCGTACGCGCCCGCCTCACGGGGGAACAGCGGCATCCCGTACACCTCGTCGCCGACCTCCAGCGTGTGCACGCCGAAGCCCACCTGCTCCACCACGCCCGAGACGTCCCAGCCCAGGACGAACGGCGGCGCGCCGAGCGCGCCGGCCATGCCGCCGCCCTCCCGGGTCTTCCAGTCCACCGGGTTGACCCCGGCGGCGTGCACCCGCACCAGCACCTCGTGCGGCACCGGCTCCGGGCGCGGCAGCTCGGTGAGCCGCAGCACCTCGGGGCCGCCGAAAGCGTCCTGGGTGATCGCGCGCATGGTCGGCTTCTCGTTCATCTGGTGGCTCCTGGCGAGGGTGGTGGGCCGGCGCGCACAAGGCGCCGACCGGTGATCGTTATGCGGTGGACGCTACCCACCAGGTAGTGGTTACCTGCAAGGGCCATTACTATCTTTTGGAAAGCATCACAGGTGGGAGCCGTGCTGGGCAGTGCGCCCGGCGTGTCGCCCACGTCCCGCACCAGGAAAAGGCAGTCACCATGACCATCGCGTGCACGACAGGCAACCACGCACAGCACGACGTCTACGCCGCGCTGTGCCCGTGCCGCGACGTGCTGGACCTGCTGGCCAACAAGTGGACGGCGCTGGCGATCGGCGCGATGGAGGAGGGGCCGCAGCGCTTCGGCGCGCTGCAGCGCCGGCTGCAGGGCATCAGCCCCAAGGTCCTGACGAGCACCCTGCGGCGCCTGGAGGACGGCGGGTTCGTCGACCGCACCGTCTACCCGGCCGTTCCGCTGCACGTGGAGTACGAGCTGACGGAGCTGGGCCGCGGCGTCGCCGTACCGCTCGGCGTGCTGCGCGCGTGGGTGGAGACCCACCTGGACACCGTCAGGCCGGACGCACCGGCCGGCTGTTCCTGAGCGCCGTGGACACCGGGCCTGCTCCCGCCGCCGGCCGCGGGTCCGGATCGGTCCGCAGGGCCGCCTCCGGACCCAGCTCCGCGCCCCGCCGGAACGCGCCGGTGAACGCCTCCTCGCCCAGCGCCGCCCGCGCCGACCTCGTGACGCGGTCCACGTCACCACGCTCGGCGGCGGGCAGCGGCGCACCCGCCGCCGTCCGGGCGGCGTCCGCCGCGCCGAGCAGCCGGGCCGCGTGACCGGGGCGGCCTGCCAGCGCCTCGGTTCCCGCCAGCCCCTCCAGCGCCAGCGCGACCGCCCGCGGATCACCGACGAGCCGGGCGATGGCCAGCCCCTCGGTGTGCAGGGTCCGGGCGGCCGCCTCGTCGCCGCGCAGTTCCGCCACGAAGCCCAGTTCGGCGAGGACGAACGCGTTGCCCGCCTCCGAGGAGACCGCGGAGTACCACTCCCGGATCCGGCGGAACAGGGCCTCTGCGGTGGCCAGATCGCCCTGCCTGCGCGCGCCCAGGGCGAGACCCATCGAGGCGTGGACCTCGCCGAACTTGAAGCCGTGTTCGACGGCGAGCCGCCGCGCCCGCTCGTGCAGGTCCTGCGCCCGGTCCGCGTCACCCGTCAGCAGGGCGATCCTGCCCAGTCCCGACAGCTGGTAGGAGATCTCCGCGGAGAGCCCCAGCTCCTCCGCCATCCGCAGGCCGTCCTCCAGCAGGCGGGCCGCCGCCGCGTAGTCGCCGTGGACCTCGGCGAGGGCGGCGAGCGGGGAGACGCCGCGCAACCGGCCCCACCGGTCGCCGAGTTCGCCGAACAGCGCCGCGCTCCGCTCCCCGTCGCGCCGCAGCCCCGCCATGTCGCCGCGGATCAGCCGGTGCGTCGCCCGCAGTCCGAGCGCCGCGGCGATGCCCCACCGGTCCTGCTCCGCGCGGAATCCGGTCAGCGCCCGGTCGGTGAGTTCCTCGCTGGCGGCCAGGTCCCCGGCGTTGAAGAGGGCGTAGGCGTGGAACCACCGGGCTTCGGCCCGGCGGACCGGGTCGGTGATCCCCTCGTAGCCGGCGAGCGGTGTCCGCTCCCCCGTCAGCAGGGCGAACCCGGCGTGCAGGGCGCTGACTTCGGCCCGCAGCGCGGCCGACCCGGAACCGGGACCCCCGGCCGAGAGCGCCGCGTGCAGCGATCGACGGGCCTCGCCGAGGCGGCCGCGCAGCAGCCAGTACCAGGACAGTGCGGCGGTCAGGCGCAGCGCCTCGTCGGCCGTCCCCTGCCGCAGCGCGGTGGCGAGGGCGGCTCGCAGGTTGCCGGTCTCCGCGTCGAGCCGGCGCAGCCAACGCCCCTGGTCGGGCCCGCGCAGGTGCGGCCGGGCCCGCTCGGCGAGGTCGGTGTGGTACGCCAGGTGCCGGTGCCGTACGGGATCGAGGTCGGCCATCTCTTGGAGGCGCTCGGTGCCGTAGGCGGCGATGGATTCGAGCAGCCGGTAGCGCGGACCGGCCGGTTCCCGCTCCGGAGACATGACGACGAGGGACCGTGCCACCAGCCGTACCAGCAGGTCGAGCACTTCCTCCGCCCGTACCCCGTCGCCGGAGCAGACCGCCTCGGCGGCCTGGAGCGTGCAGCCGTCGGTGTGCGCGGCCAGCCGGCGCAGCACGACGCGCTCGGGGGCGGTCAGCAGCTCCCAGCTCCACTCGATCACGGCCCGCAGCGTGCGCTGGCGCGGCGGGGCACCCCGGTGGCCACCGGTCAGGACGCGGAAGCGGTCGTCCAACCGGTCCGCCAGCTGGTGCACCCCGAGCGCCCGCACGCGGGTCGCCGCCAGCTCCAGGGCGAGCGGAATGCCGTCCAGCCGACGGCAGATGACCTCGACGGCGGCGGCGTTGGAGGCGTCGAGGGCGAAGCCGGGTGCCGCGGCCGCGGCGCGGGCGGTGAAGAGCCGTACCGCCTCGGTGGGACGGAGCGGTTCGACGCTCCGCAGCGTCTCGCCGGCCAGCCCCAGCGGCTCCTGGCTGGTGGCCAGCACGCGCAGGCCGGGCGCGGTGCGCAGCAGTCGTTCCGTCAGCTCGGCGACCGCCTCGATCACCGGCTCGCAGTTGTCCAGCACCAGCAGGACGGTGCGATCGCGCAGGGCCGCCGCGAGCCGGTCGGCGGGGCCGGCGTGCGGGACGGCGGGGCCGGGGCTGCCGGGCGGGGGGCCCGTGGCCGCGTCGTCGCGCAGGCCCAGCGTGGTGGCGATCGACTCGGCGAGCTCCGTGCCGGAAGCACTCCCGGCTCCCGGTGCGTGCCGCCCGGCGAGTTCGACGATCCACACACCGTCGGGAAAAGCGTCGGCGACGCGGGCGGCGGTCTCGACCGCGAGGCGCGTCTTGCCGACTCCGCCGGGCCCGGTGAGCGTCACCAGGCGCCCGGCCGTGAGCAGGGCGGCCGCGCCGGTCACCGACTCCTCCCTGCCGACGAGCTCGGTGAGCGGAGCGGGCAGGTTCGTGCGCGGGCCCGCGCCGAACGCGCTGACGGCCCGCGGCGCCGCGTCCAGCTCCGGGGCGCGGGTGAGGATCGACTGATGGAGCGCGACCAGGCCGGGCTCCGGGTCGAGACCGAGATCCACGGCGAGGCGGTCGCGCAGGTCGCGGTACGAGGCGAGGGCCTCGCCCTGCCGCCCCGCCCGGTACAGGGCCCGCAACTGCACCGCGCGCAGCCGCTCCCGCAGCGGATGCCGTCCGACGAGGGCGCCGAGTTCCGCGACGAGCGGACCGTGCTCGCCCAGGTCCAGCCGTGCCTCGGCCTGTTCCTCCAGCGCGGCCAGCCGCTGCTCCGCCAACTGCCCGGCCGTCGTACGGACGAACTCCTCGTCGGCGAAGTCCGCGTAGGCCGCAGGGCCACGCCACAGCCGCAGTGCCTCGGTCAGCAGGGCGGCCCGCGCCCGCGGATCGCCGGCGGCGGGCACCCGCGCCAGGAGCGCCCGGAACCTGCCCGCGTCCACGTCGCTCTCGTCGACGCGCAGCAGATAGCCGGCCGGCTGGTGCACCACCAGGTCGCGGCCCACGACGCGGCGCAGCTGGGAGACCTTCGCCTGGAGCGCGTTGGCGGGCCGGCCGGGCGGCCGGGCGCCCCACAGATCGTCGATGAGCCGGTCGGCGGAGACCGGCCGCCCCTCGTGCACCAGCAGGTCGGCCAGCAGCGCCCGGACCTTCAGCTCGGGCACCCGGACCGGATTCCCCTGGTCGTCCCATACGGCCAGTGGACCGAGCACCCCGAAACGCATGCCGCGACCCTAGCCCAGCGCCTCCGGGAACCGGCATCAGCGGACCCGCAGCGAACCCTCAGCGGATCATCAGCGGCGCTCCGCACAGTGGTCGTCACCAGCCCGACGGGCACCGGTAACACCCCAAGGAGCAGCACCACATGAGCACGTACGCGGGCAAGAAGGCCGTCATCACCGGTGGCAGCATGGGAATGGGTCTGGCCATCGCCAAGCGCCTCGTCGAGGGCAGCGCGGAGGTCCTGGTGACGGGGCGCAACGAACGCAATCTGGCGCAGGCGCGGACCGAGCTCGGCCCGGGGGCGCACGTGGTGCGCTCCGACACGGCCGATGCCGCGGACATCGCCGCGCTGGCCGCGACCGTCGGGAAGACGCTCGGGCACGTCGACCATCTCTTCGTCAACGCGGGCATCGCGGAGCTGGCGCCGGTCGAGTCCACCACCGAGGAGTCCTACGACCGCCAGTTCGCCGTCAACACCCGGGGCGCGTTCTTCACGGTGCAGCGGCTGATCCCGCTGCTGCGCGAGGGCGGCTCGATCGTCTTCACCACCTCCGTCGCCGACTCCACCGGCTCTGCCGGCATGGCGGCCTACTCGGGTTCGAAGTCCGCCCTGTGGTCCTTCGCCCAGGTGCTCGCCACCGAACTCGTCGGGCGGGGCATCCGGGTCAACGCCGTCAGCCCCGGCTTCATCGACACCCCGACCGCCGGCAGCACCGGCCTGTCCGCCGAGGAGCGGGCGGCGTTCCACGCGCTCGGCGACGCCGTCACGCCGATGCGGCGGCACGGCACCTCCGACGAAGTCGCCCGTGCGGCCCTGTTCCTGGCCGTCGACGCGACGTTCACCACCGGCGTGAAGCTGCCGGTCGACGGCGGTCTCGGCCAGCACGTGGCCGTCCCGCAGGCGTAGCCCCCGCACCGCCGGACACCCGGGAAACCCGGGCGTCCGGCGGTGCGGATTGCGCCATCCGGAATGCCCTCACGGCGCGGGACACATCAGCGGCGTGGAACGGGACATACGTACAGGTATGAGTCTTCCCAACGCAGAGCGACACGAGAAGGAAATGGTAGGCACCAGGTCACTGGCCGACGTCGAGCGGGCCCACCGCGCCCTGGAGCGTGTCGGGGCGGGGCCGGCCCAGCAGACGCAGCTCTCCCGGGGCGCGCTGACGGGCTACGTGTGGGCACTGGGGCGAGGCGACCAGGCCCCGATCACCGGCGCCTCGTGCGAGGGCACGCCGGACCTGCCCCTGCTGACGGCCGAGGTGGACGCCGCGGTGGTGCAGCTGGCGGACGCCGCCCAGCGCACGACCCCGCGCGACTTCATCCAGGGGGTGCACGACGCGCTGGCGTGGATCTGCGGGCAGAGCGACATGCGGCCCTGACCCGGGCCCCTTCGTCCCTCAGGCGCGGGTGACCTCGACGGGCCGTTCCTTGATGCCGCTGACGAAGTCGGAGCGCACCGGTGGGACGTCGCCGGTGCGGCGGACGCTCGCGACACACGGCAGTCCGCGCTCCGCCTGGCGATCAGACCAGCGACCCGGCCGTCTCCGCCGCCCGGACCGGCTCGGGCACCGGCCGCGGGCGGCGCCGGGCATCGACGAACCAGGCGACCGAGACGCTCAGCGCCAGAGCGAGCAGCCCGGTGACGACCACGGGCTTCGTACTCCTCTTGGCCTGGGTCAGCGGGTCGTTGGGTGGCAGGATCGTCGTCATGCGGATCATCGCGTTCGGGGCCACCGCCTGCTCGACCTGGAACTGCTTCAGCCGGTTCGCCGCGTAGGCCGTCAGAGCCTGACTTGACGTCAGGACGTGGCCCGGGTCGGTACCGGTGACGGTGAGCAGCAGCAGCGGCCCCTGTGCGTTGTCCGCCAGCATCGCCTGATAGGGACCGTCCACTCCCTGCGCCGCGAGTTCGGCGGCGGAGCCGTCGGAGTTCAGGCTGCGGGCGAGGCTGTCGGCCACGTTGGTGAGCGAGGCCTGGGTGCTCAGGAACGGATTCCCGTCGAAGTCACGTGCCGCCTGCTGCGAATTGAGCAGGGCCACCATGCTCTGCGACTGGTACGTGACCGGCGACTTCCAATAAGCCCCGGCTGTCAGCGCCAGGGTGAGCAGCAGTCCCGGCAGCGTGATGTACCAGCGCCGGCGCACGACCCGGCAGAGCTCGGCTAAATCCACGGACTTCCTTCCTCGTGTCCCATCCGGCGAGCGCCGCGTGCCGAGTGCCGCGGGTCTGCCGCGGTCATGACGTCTTGACCGCGATCAGGGACTTCACCAATCCCGCCATGTGTTCACTGATCACCCGCGAGTCGGGAAAGTAGAATTTCATCTCCGACCGACTGATCAACTCCGTGCTCAGCACCGAGCGCAGCCCTTCCTCCGTACTCCCGGCCCGGCTGTGCGCCAGCGGCCAGTAACGCGCCAATTGCGCACGGGCGTTCACCGGCAGGATCTGGAATCCCGGGAACAGCCAGTGGGGCTCGATCGGGAAGTACCGGTACGGGGTCTGCACCCAGTGGCGGGGGGCCAGCGCGTGCACCGCGTCGGCGAAACGATTCCGCTGGGCGTGGCCGCCGACGTGCTCGAGCACCGAGTTCGAGTACACCAGGTCGTAGTCGCCGCAGTCGAGAAGGTCCTTCGGCAGGTCGCAGGCATCGCCGTACTCGGCGCGGATCCAGTCCGGGGACTGCGGCGGATGCTCCTCCAGGTTGACCACATGGACGCGGGCGGGCCGCACCGGCGCCCGCAGCCATGTCTCGACCGTACCGCCGAGGTCGATCACGCTCATCGAGCCGATGGTGGGAAAGACGGTCGTGAGCGTCTCCCACCGGCGCGCCCGCATACGTGCGCCCAGTGAATTCGGCGCGTCGACGAATCGATTCCGCAGGCTGTGCGCGTCCAATCGATACGGTTCGAGCATTCCCGCCCCCCAGAGCAGTCCTCATCCGTCTCCGCGGCGGAACTCCCCGGTCCGCCGTTCCGTTCGCTCGCCACCTCGGACATCGCGTCGATGGACGCGGCAGTCGTGACCGCGTCCGGGCGCGCGAACGTCCGGCGGACCGAACATACCTCGGAATGCCTGCCATCGGGGTCACTCGCGGAATATGATCTCGGAATTCCGCGCACCGATCCGCCCGCGGGCCGAAACATCATTTTCGGCCACCCGCTGGTCAGCCCGTCAGAGCGCAACCAGGCCACCTGAGTTCGGCTCTCTGGTTGATCAAATGGAAAGCGTGTATAAGAGGAGCGAAGCGGGGGTCGATCCGCCGGGAGCCACCGGGGGGCCGGAGGGAAGAATTCCGGGTGGTTCTGCTCCCTCGATCATTTCCTCCGGAGGGGCACCATGAAAGTGAAGCGATTACCCGCATTCCTGCTCGCGTCCTTGGGCGCGCTCGCGCTGCTCGCACCGACCGCCGGACAGGCGCTCGCCGCCGGCTCCGGGACGGCGGGTCCGCCGCCGTCGGTGTGGTACTCGGCCGACGACCTCGGCACGCTCGGAGGCACCACCAGCTCCGCGTCCGCGCTCGACGGCGACACGGTCGTCGGGACCTCGCAGTTGGCCGGGGACGCGACCCGTCACGCGTTCGCCTACCAGTTGCACAGCCACACCATGACCGACCTCGGGACCCTCGGCACCTCCAGCCAGGCGGTGGACGTGCAGGGCGCCTACGTCGTCGGCACCTCCGCGCTCTCCGACGGCGGCCCGGTGCACGCGTTCGCGTACAGCCTGCCGAAGCACCGGATGGCCGACATCGGCACGCTGGGCGGCAGCAGCGCCGACGTCGCCGGTATCAGCGGTCGCACCGTCGTGGGCTCGTCATCGCTCCCCGGTGACACCGTGGCGCACGCGTACGCCTATGACCTGAACACGCGCACCATGACCGATCTGGGCAGCCTCGCCGGTCCGGCGGGCAGCAGCTCCGCGACCGCCATCAGCGGGTCCATCGTGGTCGGTACCTCCACAGTTCCCGGCGCACCCGGCGCCGCCAGGCACGGCTACGCCTACGACCTGACCACCCGCACCATGACCGATCTCGGCACTCTCGGCGGCACCTACAGCACCGCTCACGCCGTCAGCGGGCACACCGTCGTGGGCCAGTCACGGACGGCGGGCGACTCCGACGTCCACGGCTACGCGTACGACCTGGGCACCGGCATCCGGACCGACCTCGGGCCCGATCTCAAGATCGGCCAGATCGTGGGCGGGCGGACCGCGGCGGGCTCGGACAGCCTCGTCGCCTTCACCTTCGACCTCGTGACGCACACGATCGTCACGATCCCCGGTCGCGGCGTCACCGAGGTCAACGCGATGACCGGCAATCTGCTGGTCGGCAACATCTTCGCCGTCAACTCCTTCGCGTACATCTACGACGTGCGGACCGCCGTCCGAACCGACCTCCCGTCCCTTGGCGGCCTCAACTCGCACGCGGTACAGCTGAACCGCGCCGGAGTCGTCGTCGGGAGCGCGGCCCTGCCGCCTCCCGACTCCCACACCGCGAACGGGCCCTACCACGCCACCGTCTGGCGCCCGCACACCGGCTGACGTCCGCGCGTCCTCCCCTCGGGATGCCGGTGGCCGTCGCCGGGCCCCGGGCGAGCCGAAGTGCCGCCCGCCCGGGGCCTGGGCGCGGCCGGTGTCCCCGCCGCGGACGACCCCTCGATCCCGCGAGAGCTCACCCCTCCCAGCTCCACTCCTCGACCTCGGGCAGGTCCGTGCCGTGCTCCCGGATCCAGGCGTGGTGCCGGGTCCGGATGTCCTCCAGCAACTGGCGGACCGGCGCCGCGCGTACCGCGAGGCCCGGCACCCGGTCGATGACGTCCATCGCCAGGCGGTAGCGGTCCAGGTCGTTGCGGACCACCATGTCGAAGGGCGTCGTCGTGGTGCCGATCTCCTTGTACCCGCGGACGTGCAGATTCGCGTGTCCGGTGCGGCGGTAGGCGAGCCGGTGGATCAGCCACGGGTAGCCGTGGTAGGCGAAGATGACGGGCTTGTCCTGGGTGAACAGCGCGTCGTAGTCGGGGTCGGACATGCCGTGCGGGTGCTCCTCCTTGGGCAGCAGCCGCGCGAGGTCGACGACGTTGACCACCCGGACGGCGAGGTCCGGCAGGTGACGGCGGAGCAGCGCGGCGGCGGCCAGCACCTCCAGCGTCGGCACGTCGCCCGCGCAGGCCAGCACCACATCGGGGTCCCGTGCACTGTCCTCGGTGCCGGCCCACGACCAGATGCCAGCGCCGCGGGCGCAGTGCTGCCGGGCGTCGTCCAGGCCGAGCCAGTCGAAGGTGGGCTGCTTGCCGGCCACGACGACGTTGACGTAGTCGCGGGAGCGCAGGACGTGGTCGGCCACCGACAGCAGGGTGTTGGTGTCCGGCGGCAGGTAGACCCGCACCACCTCGGGGGCCTTGTTCAGGACGTGGTCGATGAAGCCGGGGTCCTGGTGCGAGAAGCCGTTGTGGTCCTGCCGCCACACATGGGAGGTCAGCAGGTAGTTGAGCGAGGCGATCGGGTGGCGCCAGGGGAGTTTGCGGGTGACGCGCAGCCACTTGATGTGCTGGTTGACCATGGAGTCGACGATGTGGACGAACGCCTCGTAGCAGGAGAACAGTCCGTGCCGTCCGGTCAGCAGGTACCCCTCCAGCCAGCCCTGGCAGGTGTGTTCCGACAGGATCTCCATGACGCGGCCGTGCCGGTCGAGGTTCTCGTCGACATCCAGGGTCTCGGCCTGCCAGGCCTTGCCGGTGGCCCGGTAGAGGTCCTGGAGCCGGTTGGACGCCGTCTCGTCCGGGCCGACGACGCGGAAATCGCGCCGGTCCGCCGTGTCGGCCATGATCTGGGCCAGCATGCCGCCGAGGACATGGGTGGGCTCGTGCTGGGTCGCACCGGGCTTGTCGACGGGGACGGCGTAGTGCTCCAGCGCCGGGACGGGCAGGTCGCGCAGGAGCACACCGCCGTTGGCATGCGGGGTGGCGCCGAGTCGGCGGGTGCCCTCCGGCACACACGCGAGGACCTGCCCGGTGGGGCGGCCCTCGGCGTCGAAGAGTTCTTCCGGCCGGTAGGAGCGCAGCCACGCCTCCAGTTGGCGCAGGTGCTCGGGGTTGTCCCGCACCCCGGACAGCGGCACCTGGTGGGCGCGCCACGTGCCCTCCACCGGCAGCCCGTCGACCTCTGCGGGACCCGTCCACCCCTTGGGGGTGCGCAGCACGATCATCGGCCAGGGCTCGCGCGCGGTGGCGCCGTCCTCGCGGGCGGCGCGCTGGATCGCGCCGATGCGGTCGAGGGCGGTGTCCATCGCCGCGGCCATCGCCCGGTGGACGGTCATCGGGTCGTCGCCGGTGACGTACAGCGGATCGTGACCGTAGCCGCGCAGCAGCTCGTCGAGTTCGGACGCGGGCAGCCGGGCGAGGACCGCCGGATTGGCGATCTTGTAGCCGTTCAGGTGCAGAATGGGCAGCACCGCTCCGTCGTGCACCGGGTCGAGGAACTTGTTGGAGTGCCAGGACGTGGCCAGGGGTCCGGTCTCCGCCTCGCCGTCCCCGATCACGCACGCCACCAGCAGGCCGGGGTTGTCCAGCGCGGCACCGTACGCGTGGGACAGGGAGTAACCCAGCTCGCCGCCCTCGTGGATCGATCCGGGGGTCTCGGGCGCGACATGGCTGGGCACTCCCCCCGGGAAGGAGAACTGACGGAACAGCCGCGCCATGCCGTCGGCGTCCCGCCCGATGTCCGGATACGTCTGCGAGTACGTCCCCTCCAGCCAGGAGTTGGCCAGCACCGCCGGTCCGCCGTGGCCGGGTCCCCACACGCACAGCGCGTCCTGCCCGCGGGCTTTGATCACCCGGTTGAGGTGGGTGTGGACCAGGTTCAGCCCGGGGGAAGTGCCCCAGTGGCCGAGCAGCCGGGGCTTGGTGTCCTCCGGCACCAGGGGCCGTCGCAGCAGGGCGTTGCCCATGAGGTAGATCTGCCCGGCCGCCAGGAAGTTGGCGGCCCGCCAGTGGGCATCCAGCGACTGGAGCTCCGCATCAGCGATATCCGGGGTCGGGGTCGGGACGTCGCGCATGTCGTCCTCCAAAGCTCGTGGTGGTCCCCTTGAACCTTCCCCTGCCCCCTACCCGGCGGGCAGGGCCATACGGGTCGCGTCGGCGCGGGCCGGACTCGGCGGTCAGCTGGCGGGCAGCGTGATGCCCATCGGCGCCGCCTCCTCGGTGGCGGCGGCCAGTTCCAGCCGCGCGGTCGCGGGGTCGTCCGGGCGGCAGCGAAGCGACAGGGCCTGGGCTTACCGCGCCCTGAACGTCCTCGCGGCCGGCCAGTGCGCCATCGCCAGGTTGCCGGAGAGCGCGGCCCGCAGGTCTGCGGTCGGGACGAACTGCCGGCCGCGAGCTGGCCGAGGCACTGTCCCGCCACGCGGACACCGCGCGCGTCGCGGGCACCGCGCACGCACCGGCCGGTACGGTGCCGTACGACGAGCGCAGTACGGAAGCGCTGGTCATGGCGTATGTGGAGGCGGACGGTTCGAGCGACGACCCGGCCGAGGCGACCGCCTACGCGGCGGCCAGTGCCGCGGACCCCGAGCGGGTCCGCGCTCTGCACGACCGGCGCGCCGACCGGCTGGAACGGAACGCAACCTGGGGAACCCGGGCCGGCGCCCTGCCCTATCACCGCGAGCGCGGAGCGGACCCCGGCGGCCGAGGCCGGACGGCGCTCAGCGAGGCGCTGCGACTCTGCACGGAGCAGGCGCAGGCGCAGGCGCAGGTCCACGGTCTCGGTGTCGGCGACGGTGCGGGCCTAACTGCCGTGGTGGCGCACCATCATCGGTTCGCCGGTGTCCAGGAAAGCGCCACCTCCCGACCGGGCGCTCCCGTCCCCCGGCGGCCCCGCCGGAACCGCCCGTACGCGGACGAGGATCATGGACGCCGGCGAACCGCCATCCGGGGCCGCCCCCGGCCGGACCCGTCCGCGAACCCCCGGACCCGAGGACGCATGAACTCCCTGCTCGCCTGCTTCGCCCCGATCTGGATACTCACCGCGGCCGGCTACCTGGTCAGCCGCACGGGTCTGCTGGGCGAGCAGGCGGAACCCGTCCTCGGCCGGTTCGTCTTCCATGTGGCCATGCCCGCCGCGCTGTTCGTCATGATCTCCAAGGCACGCCTCGACACCTTCGCGAACACCTCGATGATCGCCTTCGCCGCCGGCACCGTCGCGGTCTGCGCGCTCGGCCTCCTGACCGCTCGCAGGCTCTTCCACCACCGGCTCGCCGACCAGGCGGTCAGCAGCATGGCGGCCGGGTACGTCAACTCGGCCAACCTCGGGATCCCGGTGGCCCTTCAGGTGCTCGGGGACGCCTCGTTCGTCGCCCAGATCCTGCTGTTCCAGGTGCTGCTGATCTCCCCGGTCATCCTGACCCTGCTCGACGCCGGCACCGGCGCCGGCAACGGCGTCGGCAACGGCGTCGGCGGGAAGAGCGGCGGCCTCACCCGGATGCTGCTGATGCCGGTCCGCAACCCGATCATCATGGCCTCGGCCCTGGGCGCCGTCGTCTCCGCCGCGGGCTGGCGGCTCCCGACAGCCCTCGGCCACTCCTGTGAACTCCTGGGCGCGGCCGCCGTCCCCACCGCCCTGCTCACCCTCGGCATGTCCCTGCACGGCCGCCCGGCGGCCACCGGCCCGGGGCAACGACTCGAGGTCGGGGTGACCGTCGCTCTCAAGACCCTGGTGCAACCGCTCATCGCCCTGGCGGTCGGCGGCCTCCTCCTGCATCTGCCGCGCCACCAGCTGCTCGCCGTGGTGCTCTGCTCCGCGCTGCCCACCGCCCAGAACGCCTTCATCTACGCGCGCCAGTACGACCTGGACACCGGCCTCGCCCGCGACTCGGTGATGGTTTCCACCCTCGTCTCGATGGCCACCCTGTCCATCGTCTACTGGACCCTGGGTCCGTCCCACCCGTAGAAACCGCTGGCGCTCCCCCGGGCGACGGCCGCACCCTGTATCCCGTGGAAGAACCGGAACACCCCCTCGACGAGCCGAAACGCCGGATCCGCGCCCGGCACACGGAGACCACCGTCACCGTCTACCAGGCCTACCCGCCCCACATCGGCCTCCCCGCGGCCGCCACCGGCCGCTTCCCGGCGGCCTGGCAGCGCGACCGCATGACGTGGATCAAGCCTTCGTTCCTGTGGATGATGTACCGCTGCGGCTGGGGCGCGAAGGAGGGGCAGGAGACCGTGCTCGCCGTCGAGATCACGCGGGAGGGGTTCGCGTGGGCGCTGCGGCACGCGTGCCTCTCGCACTACGAGCGCGGGCTCCATCCGGACCAGGCCGCCTGGAAGCGCGAGCTCAAGCGCTCCCCCGCCCGCGTGCAGTGGGACCCCGAACGCGATCTCCGGCTCCAGCCGCTGCCGTACCGCTCCCTCCAGCTCGGCCTGTCGGGCGGCGCGGCCGGCCGGTACGCGGACGAGTGGACGGTCGCCATCACGGACGTGACACCGCTCGCCCAGGAGATCCACGCCCTGGTCAGCGCCGGAGACCTGGACACCGCCGGCGGGCTCCTTCCCGGCGAACCTCCCTATCCGGTCGACCAGAGGCTCCTGGCGGCGCTCCTGCCGTAGGCGGGCAGCGGCCCGGGGGACGCCGTGCTCGGCCGGCGGGGCGTCCAACGTGACGGACCCGATGCCCTCCGGGCCGCAACCGGCCCGAGGGCATCGGGCTGGGAAGAACGGCAGATGGCGGCCGTCGTTCGCGGATCCGTGCGCAGGTCAGTGACGCCCTTCGCGCCGCCCGCGGGGTACCGCGAAGTCGGTCAGCAGGGCGGATCCCGGCAGGAGGGCCGACCATGGGCCGCTCCAGGTGAGCACGGCGGTGCCGGATGTGGGGAATTTGGTGCGGGCGCGGTCCAGGTGGTCGCCGTCCGCCTCTCCCGTGAGGCGCAGGGTCAGTTCCTGGAGACCGGGGTTGTGGCCGACCAGCAGCAACGTCCGGACGGCGGGGGGCGCTTCGCGGACGAAGGCGAGCAGGTCGTCCTCGTGGGCGCCGTAGAGGCGCGGGTCGTGGCGGACCGGTGGGGCCGTCGCCAGTTCGGCGGAGGCCAGTCCCCATGTCTGGCGGGTGCGGCGCGCGGTGGAGCACAGGACGAGGTCGGGCAGCACGCCCGCCGCGGCCAGACCGCGGCCGGCGGCGGGGGCGTCGCGCAGGCCGCGGGCGTTCAGCGGACGGTCGTGGTCGGGGACGCCCTCGGGCCAGGCGGACTTGGCGTGCCGCAGGATCACCAGCCGCCGCGTCCCGCTCACGCCGGCGCCCCGGCGGAGCGGGGGCGGCCGATCTCGCGGACGACTTCCAGGCCGAGGACGCGGTCGAGGTGGGCGAAAGTCTCGAACTTGCCGCCGGCCGGCACGTCCTCGGCGGTCTCCAGCTCGCGCAGCAGCCGGAACACCTGCGGAGTGTCGAGGGAGTCCTCCAGGGCGGCCCGGGCCGTGCGCACCAGGTCGGCGGCCATCGGCTTCGACGGCTCCTCGGCCCAGTCCGCCACCGCGCCCCGCCAGCGGGCCAGCACGCGTCCGGCCTCGGTGATCTCCTCGGACGTGACGACGCGCGGCTCGTGGTGCGGGTGGCCGAGCAGGAGCGCCCGTACGGCGAGCACGTCCTGGTCCAGCGGTCCCGTGCCGCTCGCCTCGCCGACCCGGAGGGTGGCGCCGCCCGCACCCTCAAAGGCGCGCGGGGTGAGGTGCACGACCGGTGGACCGCCCAGCACCTCGGTGATCTCCTCGAGGGTGCCGGTGGCGTCGGCCGGGCGGATGCCCGCGGCGTCGGCCGACGGAACGGGCGGCCCGGTCCGTCCCAGGAGCACGGCCCGGCCGCGCAGCTCGACGACGCGCGCCAGCACGTCCGTGACGAGGAGCACCCGCAGCCCGGTCAGATCGCCGGGTTCGCCGTCCTGCGGCGCATGGGCGCAGATCCGCAGCGGACCGGGGCCGGTCAGTTCATCCACGATGCTCAGCACAGCACCGACCCTAGGCGCTCCGGCCCCGCCATGACACGTCGTCGGGACGGTCAGGCGTCCTGGGCCGGTGCGCCGGCCGTCCGGCGGCGCAGCTCGTCGTTGAGGCGCAGGGCCTCTTCGAGCTGGTCCTCCAGGATGACGATGCGGCAGGCCGTGTCGATGGCGGTGCCCTGGTCGACGAGTTCGCGGGCGCGGGCGGCGATGCGCAGCTGGTAGCGGGAGTAACGGCGGTGGCCGCCCTCCGAACGCAGGGGGGTGATCAGGCGTGCGTCACCCAGCGACCGCAGGAAGGCGGGCGTGGTGCCGATCATCGCCGCGGCACGGCCCATGGTGTAGGCGGGGTAGTCGTCGTCGTCGAACTTGTCGGTCGGATTCGTAGGGCTTCTGGGAGTCATTGCACCTCTGCGGCGTACGGCCCACTCGGGGGAAGCGACAGCCGGAGATCACCGACGTCCATCCTTACGCCAGAAAACCTAACAACCCGATCGCGAAATGTCTATTGCGGCCGAGATAGATTTACGATCGCCAGGAAGCCAGGTACGCTGCCATCGCCCCCCTCGCCGGAGGTCGGCCGACTTCCGGCGAGGGAGGGGCGGGGGGCGGTACCGGCACACCCATATTCCGCGATCTTGATCTTCGGGAGAGACCATGACTCGGCTGCAGGTGCGGCCCGTACGGCACGACCAGGGGGATGCCGACGTGCTCGCTCTGGCCGGCGAGCTCGATCTGGACAGCGAGGCGGTCCTGGCGACCGCCGTGGCCGATATTCTCCGGGACCGGCAGGACGGCCGACCCCGGAACGGCGATCTGCCGGCCCGGGGGAATGGCCCGTCCCGTCTGGTCCTGGACTGCGGCAGGCTCACTTTCTGCGACTCCCGCGGGCTGGGCCTGCTGCTCACCATCCGGCAGAAGCTGCTGGACGTCGGGGATGTCCTGGTCCTGGCCGATGTCAGCCCGCAACTGCTGCGCACCCTGGAACTGACCGGTGCGGACCAGGTCCTGACGCTGGTCGACGGGGTGGACGAGGCACTGCTCCCGGTCGCACCGCGCGGGCCGCTCGCCGGTGGCGCCACCGCCTGACGACGAAAAGCCGGGCCCCACTCGTCAGTGGGACCCGGCGGTCTTTCGGTGCTGCCCCGGCCGTGCTTACGGCTGACCGATGACGGTCAGACGGCGGTCGTACGCGGCCGGGAGGAACGATCCGGCGCACCGGCGCGACGGGCCTGGGCCGTACGACTGCGGCGCCCACGGGTCGAGGCGGCACTGCGCTTCGCGGTCTCGGACACCGGGGCGGTGATGACGACCGGAACGCCGGACGGGGCCTGCGCTCCGGTGATCCGCGTCAGCTCGGCCTCGCCGGAGCGGACCTGGGTCGTCTTCGGCGTGATGCCGGCGTCGGCCATCAGACGCGTCATGTCGCGGCGCTGGTTCGGCAGCACCAGCGTGACGACCACACCGGACTCCCCCGCGCGGGCGGTGCGGCCGCCGCGGTGCAGGTAGTCCTTGGGGTCGCTCGGCGGGTCGACGTTGACGACCAGGTCCAGGTTGTCCACGTGGATGCCGCGGGCGGCGACGTTGGTCGCCACCAGTACGGTCACGTGCCCGGTCTTGAACTGCTCCAGCGTCCGGTTGCGCTGCGGCTGGGACTTGCCGCCGTGCAGCGCGGCCGCCCGCACCCCGCTGGCCAGCAGCTCACGGGTGAGGATGTCCACGGCGTGCTTGGTGTCCAGGAACATCAGGACCCGGCCCTCACGGGCGGCGATCTCCGTGGTGGTGGCGCGCTTGTCGGCGCCGTGCACGTGCAGCACGTGGTGCTCCATCGTGGTGACCGCACCGGCCGAGGGGTCCACGGAGTGGACCACCGGGTCGTGCAGGTACTGGCGCACCAGCTGGTCGACGTTGCGGTCCAGGGTGGCGGAGAACAGCATCCGCTGGCCGTCGGGGCGCACCTGGTCGAGCAGCGCGGTGACCTGCGGCATGAAGCCCATGTCGGCCATCTGGTCGGCCTCGTCGAGGACCGTGATGGCCACCCGGTCCAGCCGGCAGTCGCCCCGGTCGATGAGGTCCTTGAGGCGGCCGGGCGTCGCGACGACGACCTCGGCGCCGCCGCGCAGCACGCTGGCCTGGCGGCCGATCGACATGCCGCCGACGACGGTGGCCAGCCGCAGGTGCAGCGCGCGGGCGTACGGGGTGAGCGCGTCGGTGACCTGCTGCGCCAGCTCACGGGTGGGCACCAGGACCAGCGCGAGCGGCTGGCGGGGCTGGGCGCGCTGTTCGGCGGTGCGGCAGAGCATCGCCAGACCGAACGCGAGGGTCTTGCCGGAGCCGGTGCGGCCGCGGCCGAGGACGTCACGGCCCGCCAGCGAGTTCGGCAGTGTCGCGCCCTGGATGGGGAACGGCTCGTTCATGCCCAGGCTGGTGAGCATCTTGAGCACCTCGACCGGCATGTCCAGCGCGCCGAAGGCGGTGACGGCGGGCAGCGCCGGCGTGATGGTGACGGGCAGGGCGAACTCGCCCTGCAGCGCGGCAGGCCGGCGTCCGGAGCCGCCGGAGCGGTTCGCGGACTGCGAGCGGGAGCGGCCGGTGAACCCGGCGGTGTTCCCGGAGCCGCCGGAGGGCTTGCTGTAGGTGCCACCGTTGCCCGAGCCGCCGGTGCGGCTGCTGCGGGAGTAGGGGCTGTTCGAGCGCGTGGTGCGGTTCATGCGGAACCTTCCTCGATGCGGCGCGTGTCGAGGAAGGCTCGGCGGCCGGCAGCCGCGCAAGGAATCGCAAGAACGAACCGAAGCAAATGGCGAATGCGGAGTCCGGCGCGGAATGCCGCGCGGCGAACTCCGGTGAGAACGGCGCCTACGGTGACGCGGCGGCCGGAATACCGGACCGATGAGGTCCGTGGGGTGCGAAGTGCCCGGCGCGTTTCGACGGCGTCCGGGCAACAGCCAGGGCCCGCACCGTGAGGTGCGGGCCCTGGCTCAGCTCTTGTCAGCGTCAGGCGGGAACGATGTTCTCGGCCTGCGGGCCCTTCTGGCCCTGCGTGACGTCGAAGGAGACCTTCTGGCCCTCCTGGAGCTCACGGAAACCCTGGGTGGCGATGTTCGAGTAGTGGGCGAAGACGTCAGCGCCGCCGCCGTCCTGCTCGATGAAGCCGAAGCCCTTTTCCGCGTTGAACCACTTCACGGTGCCAGTAGCCATGTCAAATCTCCTCTGATAGGGGGCACAGCCGGAATACGCACTTCACGTGTTCCGCGTCGCCGCAATGAGCCCATCCGGAGATGACCGGAAAAACAAAATGCACCTGAGGGATGTAACCGTCAGGTGCACACAAAGTTTCATGGGTACCACAACTGCAACTGAGATCTACGATAGCACGTGACCCGCGTCCGTGTCGGACGCGGGCGTTCCGGCGGCGCGCCCGGGCGTGTGGCGCACCGCCGTGAAGGCCTGAATCCCGGGTCACGCCCGCCGGGCGCCGCGCAGGAACAGGGCCGCCAGGATCGCGCCGACGAGCACGAGGGCCGCGTTCACCAGGACCGCGTTCCCGATGCCGTCCAGTACGGCGCCGGTCCCGGACGAGACGGTGATCCCGGCGGTGGCGATCGCGCTCATGATGGGGGCGCCCATGGTGATGCCGACCTGCTGGGTCATGGTGGCCAGGCCCGTCGCCATGCCCTGCTCGGCGTCGGGGATGCCGGAGGTGGCGGTCACCATGAAGCCGACGATCACCAGCATGTTGCCGATCCCGCCGAGGAAGGTGCCTGCCAGCAGCAGTGCCATCCAGCCGCGGTCGTCGCCCAGGGCGACCAGCGCCACCGTCGCGACGGCCTGGACGGCACCGCCGGTCACCAGGGTGGCCCGGGTGCCGATCCGGCCGATCACCCGGGCCGCGACCAGACCGCCGGCGACGGTGCCCAGACCCAGCACGCCGAAGGACAGGCCTGCCGCCAGCGGGGAGAAGCCGAGCACCTTCTGCAGGTAGAGGGTCAGCAGGAAGACCAGCGAGGTCTCGGTGACGAAGGCGATGAGGCCCGCGACGTTGCCCCAGATCACGGTGGGGCGCCGCAGCATCGCCACCGGCACCAGGGGCGCGGACGCGCTCTTCTCGACGACGTAGAACACGACGAGCAGCGCGGCTCCGGTCACGAGGGACGCCAGGGCCAGCGGATCCCCCCAGCCCTTCTCCCCCGCGGTGGTCAGGCCCAGGACCAGGGCGAGCAGGCCGAGGGTGACCGCGATGGCGCCGGGTACGTCCAGCCGCGGGCGGACCGCGGGCCGGCTCTCCTTGATCACCAGCGGGGCCACGATCAGCACGGCGGCCGCGACCGGCACGTTGACGAAGAACGCCCAGCGCCAGGAGAGCAGGTCGGTCAGCACACCGCCGAGGACCGCCCCGGCGGTGAAGCCGGCCGACATCAGGGCGCCGTTGAGGCCGAGCGCCTTGTCCCGCAGCGGGCCCTCGGGAAAGGACGAGGTCAGCAGCGACAGTCCGGCCGGGGTGACGGCCGCGGTCGCGAGACCCTGGGCGACCCGGGCGGCCAGCAGCATCGCCGGGTCGACCGCGAGCCCGCCCACGAGCGACGAGATCCCCAGCACCGCCAGTCCGGCGAGGAAGAGCCTGCGGCGGCCGACGATGTCGGCGATCCGGCCGAACAGCAGGGTGAACCCCGCGGCGGCCAGCGCGAACGACGTACCGATCCACTGCAGGTCCGCCAGCGGGAATCCGAGCCCCTGGCCGACCACCGGGAGGGCCACATTGAGGATCGAGAAGTCCACGGCCAGCATGAACTGCGCGACCAGCAGCACCACCAGGACCAGCCGCAGCCGGCCCGTCATCCGCTCGGGCGCGGGCTCCCGCACGGACTCCCGCACGGTTGGCCCTTCGACGGCCGGCGCCTCAACGCCGGGCGGCACCCCTTCAACAATCGCCATCGTCCCGTTCCTTCCGGATACCGGACCCGCCGCGCCGATCGCGCCGCGGGCTCCCGGAAGGAATACTTCGCCTCCCTGCGGAGCCGACCCAGCCCCCTGTGCCGCGTACGCACCCGGCTCGTACCAGCGCCGTTCCTCCTACTGGCAGGGTCTGGATCGGCCACCCCGGATCCACCCCGGTCGCAGGATGCGCAAGGCCCGGGCGTGGGGCCTGCTGCGGTGGTAAGGCGTTCCGTGGCTGTACGGCGCGGTCAGCCTTCCCGCAGCGGTACGTCCCCCGAACGGGGGTATACGGCTCGAAGAGAAGCCCGGACCGCACGACCGGCGGTTAACCTGGCGCCTCCTGATGTACAGCGCACCTACGCCGACAGGGAGGACGAAGATCATGCCCGGCACCACCAGCGGCCCGAGCCAGTCCGCCGACAGTCCCCAGCAGAAGCCCGCGCCCGTGCCCGTCCAGCGCTCCGACTCCGCCCAGTCGGCGCACCGCCGCTTCATGCAGCGCTCGAAGTGGTAGTGCGCGACGGCAGGACAGGACGCAGGACTCCGCGCTGACCCGCGCCGTC
Source organism: Streptomyces sp. H39-S7 (assembly GCF_027158205.1). GTDB lineage: Bacteria > Actinomycetota > Actinomycetes > Streptomycetales > Streptomycetaceae > Actinacidiphila. The sequence goes on from NZ_JAPVLU010000034.1 coordinate 22,491, forward strand.
CACCGGTGACCGCTCACCGCTCGTTCGCCGGCATCTCGATCTCGACCATCTCGACGAACGGTCAGATCTGATCACGCGATGGCCTATCGCGAGCCTTCCTGACCTTGAGAAGGCAACTTTTGCACGCCATTGCCCAGTTCGGTCGGTCCATGCCGCGCCTGGATGCAGACTCGCTAGTTTTGGCACGACTCCGGCCCGCGGGAAGAGAGGATCGGAGCGCAGAAAGCGAGGGCCGATGCCTGCTTGGGATGACATCCATCCCGCCACAATCTCCGTGCAACGCACGAGATCCGGCGACCACTGCTTCGTCAGCTACGACGATGACGAGTCGAACTGGGATGTGCTCACCACCTTCGCCTGGACAGGTCTCGCCCGCGGCGAGAAGGTCATGGTCTTCGCCGCCCCCCAGGTGAGTGAGGACGAGCTGCTGTCCCGACTGGAGGCCGACAGCCCCTTGACGGCCGGCGTCAGTGCCCGCGGCCAGCTGGTGCTGACCAGCATGCGGTCGCTGATCCGCCCCCACCGAGCTTTCACCCCCGAGCGGCAGTGGCAGCGGATCTGCGAGGAGACCGCCCTCGCCGGCCGGCAGGGGTACACCGGGTTGCGCACCTTCATCGACATGCACTGGGTACGGGACCTGGGCGCCGATCTGAACGTGATGATGCAGCGGGAGTGCCACGCCGAGCACCTGTTCACGGGTGGCTCCTACAGCGAGATCTGCGCCTACGACCGGCGTTGGTTCGACGACGACGTGCTGGCGCAGATGTGCCGGGCACACCCCGTCAACCTGCTCACCCGGCTCGGCGAACTGCGGGCGGTGCACGGCGACGGCTCGCTGCGGCTGATCGGCGAGGCGGATCTCGCCACCGGCGCGCAGTTCGGGGCAGCCGTCGGCGGCGCGCTCGCGCGCACCGCGGGCTCCCGGGAACTCGTGCTGGATCTGACGGAGTTGAGCTTCCTCAGCGTCCGGTGCGCCGACGACCTTCTGCGCCTGGTCGGCGCCGCCGACGGCCACGACCGTGTCGAGGTCCGCTGCGAGGCCGGCCAGCTCCGCGTACTGCGCGCCCTGGGCGAGTACGCCCCGGGCCGGCTGGTGCTGACCGGGGCGGGGCGCCGATGCTGACCGACCCGGCCGGCAGCCGCGCCGGCGAACCGGCGGAGTGCCTGCTGCAGGTCGCGTTCACCGGCGAGGACCTGCCGCGGCTGCGGGTCCTCATCGACCAGCGCGCCTCCCTGGCGGGACTGTCGGGACCGCGCCGCGGCGAGTTCGTCCTCGTCATGGACGCGCTCGCCTCGAACGTGGTGGAGCACGCCGGCGGGGACGGGGCCCTGGCGCTGACCAGGGTCGGCGACGAACTGGAGTGCCGCATCAGCGATTCCGGCCCCGGCTTCTCCGCGGACGTCATCCCCGAGCTGGCGCCCGGGATCGACGGCGGCCCGGCCGGACGCGGACTGTGGCTCACCCGCCTGCTCTGCGACCGGCTGGTGATCGCCGCGGCCTCCCCGGGCGCCGTCGTGACCTTCGCGATGCGATTGACCTGAGGAGGACGGCCCGTCGCACCGCGGCACGGCCGACGGGGTCTACAGGGCCACAGCGGCCGGCTCCAGGGCCAGCTCACGGACCACGGCCATGTCACTGAACGGGAGCAGTTCGTCCCCGACGATCTGGAACGGCTCGCTGCCCTTGCCCGCAACGAGCACGACGTCCTCGGGACCCGCGACCGACAGGGCGTAGCGGATCGCGTCCCGGCGGTCGGTGATGCGCTGGAACGGGATCCCGCTGTGCACCAGGCCCGGGGCGATCTGGTCCAGGATCTGTTCGGGGTCCTCGTAGCGGGGGTTGTCCGAGGTGAGGACGCACAGGTCGGAGAGTTCGCCGGCGATGGTGCCCATGGCGACGCGCTTGGTGATGTCCCGGTCTCCGCCGCAGCCGAAGACGGTGATGACCCGGCCGGTGGCGAAGGAGCGGATGGTGCTGAGGACCTTCTCCAGCGAATCCGGGGAGTGTGCGTAGTCCACGATCACGCAGGAGCCCTGCGGGGTGTCGTAGCGCTCGAAGCGGCCGGGGGTCGGCGGCATCCGGTCGAGAGCGTCGACGAGTCCTTGCAGTTCGTGGCCGAGCAGGTGGCACGCTGCCACGGTGGCCAGCGCGTTCGCCACCGAGAAGCGGCCGGGCACCGGGATCGAGGCCGGGTACTCGCGGCCGGCGTGGTGCAGCGTGAAGCGGCTGCCCGCCGCGTCCACGACCAGGTCGGTGGCGCGGTAGTCCGCCGGCACGTCCAGGGCGTACGTCGTCACCGCGTCCGGCATCAGCGCGATGATCTCCGCGCTGACCGGGTCGTCGGCGTTGACGACCGCACGCCGGCACAGGCCGCGGAACAGCCGCATCTTGGCGTTCTTGTAGTGCTCCATCGTCCCGTGGTCGTCCAGGTGGTCCTGGGTCAGGTTGGTGAAGACACCGACGTCGATGAAGACGCCCTCGACCCGGCTCTGCAGCAGACCCATCGAGGTCGCTTCCAGCACGACACTGGGCGTCCCGCGGTCTCGCATGTGGCCGAGCAGGTACTGCAGGTCAGGCGCCTCCGGGGTGCTCAGCACCGACCTCGGCATCGGGATCTTCTCGGCGCCGATGCGGCTGCCCGAGGTGCCGATGACACCGACCTTCACGCCCTCGGCGATCCGCAGGACCGCCTCGACCATGTACGAGACCGACGTCTTGCCGTTGGTTCCGGTGATGGCCACGACGTCCATCCCGCGGCCCGGCTCGCCGTAGTAGCGGGACGCGACGGCCGCGGCCACCGCCCGGATGTCGGTCACCCGGACCACGCTGACCTCTTCGGGCAGGCCCGTGAGGTGCGGGGCGTCCCCCTCGGCCAGTACCGCGACAGCGCCCAGCTCCACGGCCTTCCCGATCAGCTCGGGGCCGCCGTCCTCGTGGCCCGGTACGGCGATGTACAGCGAGCCGGGCACCACGCGGTGGGCGTCGAAGCTCATTCCCGCGGTGATCGGCGTGGCCAGGTCGCCCTGGAGTACGCGGTGGTCGTGCCCGTCGAGCAGTGCACTGAGTTTCACAACTATCCCCTCGGAAGCGGCCGGTGGTGCACTGCGGTGGCCCGGCCTGGCGGCAGGGGTGAGGGCAGACCGGGTACCGCGCTGTTGACCATGGCCCGGCGGCCCGGCACCGGTCGTCCGGTGCCCGGCTGTCGGGGATCGTGCTGTCGGCCGGGTGCGGTCCCGTCGGCGCAGTGCGGTGCACAGGCGACGCGGAGGCCGGGGCACCGGCGGTGGGGCGCGTGAAGGCGGGCGGTCCCCACAGGGGGAGATCTGCGTGCGGACCGAAGGGCCGGATCGGCCGAGGACCGCTACCTGTCACTGCGCAACGACTGCGGCGTGCGTCCGGACCGGCTCAGGACCCGTGCGGGTCGGCCGAGATCCGGGCGGCAGCACTCTCTGGTCCGGCCGCGGACAGTCGGTTACAGGTGATGCGTACAGGTGGTCGGGCGGAGCAGGGACCTGCCCGACACCACTTCAGTGTACGTCCGACCCCGATGTAGACCACCACGGTGCCTAAAGGGGACATTTCACACCAGGTATGGCGCGGCGAAGCGGCCCGGCAGGGCGCCCGAGGGGCGTCACGCGGCGCGGTCCCCTACCGGTCGGCCGCCGTCAGGTCCACCCGCCAGTCGTTGCACCGGATGGGATTCCCGGGCGGGTACTCGAAGTCGCAGGCGGAGACCAGGGTGAAACCGGCCTTGCGGCAGATCGCGTTCGACGCGGGGTGGTCGACGGACGGGTAGGCGTGCAGGGACGCGTGCGTGTGCCGGGCCGCGGCGTCGGCGATGACCGCGGTGGCCGCGGCCACCGCGATCCCCCGGCCCTGGTACCGCGGCAGCACGCCCCAGCCGGCCTCGTACACCGTCCCGCCCTGCCAGACCCGGTCCCAGTACCCGATGGTGCCGACCGTCTCGCCCTCCGGAAGCAGCACGACGCTGAACATCCGCCCGGTTCCGGCGCCTTCGATGTCCAGGTAGCGCCGGTGGCGCGCGAGCAGCTGCTCCTCGGTCTCGGGGCCGCCCAGGTGCGCCATCATCTCCGGGGAGTTCGCCAGCCGCAGCAGCGCCAGGTCCCGCTCCGCCCAGCTCTCGAGGCGCACCCCGTCCGTGGCCGCCGCGTCGCGCTGTTCCGTCGTCATGTCCGTCTCTCTCCTCGGGTTCAGGGCCGTCACACGCCCGCCCGGTGCTCCTGCGGCCGGATGCCGCGGACCCGCTTGAAGGCGGTGCTCAGGGCGAACGCGCTGCCGTAGCCCACCTTTCCTGCCACCGAGCCGACCGTGGCCTCGGGCTCGCGCAGCAGGTCGGCGGCGAGGGACAGCCGCCACCCGGTGAGGTACGCCATCGGCGGCTCACCCACGAGATCGGTGAACCGCCGGGCCAGCGCGGCGCGCGACACCCCGGTCTTCGCCGCGATCGTGGCCACCGACCACGGGTGTGCCGGGTGGTCGTGGAGCAGGCGCAGCGCCTGGCCCACCACGGGATCGGCCAACGCCAGGTACCAGGTGGGCGCTTCTGCCTCCGGCCGGGAGAACCACGCCCTGACGATGGCGATCAGCAGCAGGTCCAGCAGCCGGTCGAGGAAGACCTCCTGGCCCGGCTCGTCCCTGACGATCTCCTCGCTGAGCAGGGCGACGAGTGGGCAGTCCCAGGAGTCGGCGGTGAGCACCAGGAGCGTGGGCAGCGCTTCGAGCAGCCGCCGGCTGACCTCGCCGTCCATCGAGTAGGTGCCGGTGAACATCACCGTCGCGCCGTCCGGCCGGTCGCCCCAGGTGCGCACGCCCAAGTCCATCGTCTCGCACAGCTCTTCGCCGTCCGGGGTGGTGGAGCGCTGTCCGGGGTGGATCACGATCTGCGGCGGTGTGTCCGGCGCGTCGGCGACGAGGTACGGGGCCGGACCGCGGACGACGGCGACGTCCCCGGCGCGCAGGCACACCGCGGCGCCGTCCTGGGGCAGCACCCACGCCTCGCCGCGCACCAGGGAGATCAGCGTCAGCGGGGCCCGGTCCTCGATCCGCAGCGACCACGGCGGGTCGAGGACCGAGCGCAGAAGGAAGGCGCCCCGGGCCCGGGGCCCGTCCAGGAGACCGGCGAGTGCGTCCATGGCGCTCAGCCTAGACGCCGGCGTGGACGCACGCGTATGGAGTTGAGGCTCTGAACCATGGCCCGGCCGGGTGCCGGCGGCTTGACTGTCCCCATGACCGCTCAGCCGCACGGCGGTCCGCCGAGGGAGGTATCGACGATGGACGAGTTCCGCACGGTCGCACTGGTGGCCGCCACACTCACCACCGGGTTGATCGCGGGCCTGTACTACGGCTTCGCCTGCGCCGTCATGCCGGGTCTGCGCCGGGCCGACGACCGGACGTTCGTCGACGCCATGCAGTGGATCAACGTGAAAATCCTGAACGGCTGGTTCGCCCTCGGATTCGGCGGGTCGCTGGTGCTCACCGTCCTGGCGGGCGCGCTGCACCTGGCCGGGGACGCCCCGGACGGGCCGCTGCCCTGGATCGGCGCCGCGGCCGCGCTGTACGTGCTGACGCTGGTCTCCACGTTCGCCGTCAACGTCCCGCTCAACGACGGGCTCGGCGCGCCCGGCGACGCGGGTTCCGCCGGTGCCTCGGCTCTCGCGGCTGTCCGCGAGCGCTTCGAGACGCGGTGGGTCCGCTGGAACCTCTTCCGGGCCGTGGCCGCCACCGGCGCGCTCGGCTGCCTGGTGTGGTGCCTGGTGCTCTACGGGCGGGCCACGGCGTAGCGGCCGAAGCCCCCGGTGGGGGCACCTCCCGACCGGTGGCCGGGAGGTGCCCCCACCGCTTTTGTCAGGGGACCCAGTAGTTGCCGGAGACGACGATCATGGACTGGAGCTGCACGCTGCCGCCGTAGTAGAGCGAGGCGTTGATGGGCGTGCCGGCCAGCTTGTTCCACAGGGCGTCGAGCCAGGCCTGGGAGCCCGGGTCGGTCAGGGCGGCGACGGCGAACGGCGCGGTGAAGGCCATGTCCTGACCGCTGTCGAACGTCGATCCGTTCAGGTGGTAGCCGGTGACGATACCGGCGGGGTTGCCGCCGGTCTTGGTCTTGATCCACGCGTTGAGCTTGCGGGCCGAGGCGAGGGACGCCGGGTCGCCGCTGGTGACGGCGTCGGTGGCCAGCCGCCAGGGGTCGCGGCAGGCGTTCCATCCGAAGTCCCCGTCGTTGGGGCTTTCGAGCACCTCGCCCGCGGCGGGCTTGGGGGTGGTGTTGGTGTTGACCACGAAGTCGGCGAGCAGCCCGGTGGTGGGCGCGTAGCTCGCCTGCTGCTGGGTGATCAGGCTCTGGTGAGCGGTGCGGATGGTGTCCCAGGCGCTGTCACCGGTCGCGGTCCTGAAGGCCCGGAAGTGGTCGATCAGCCAGTCGGAGGACCGGGTGATGAAGTGGTGGGACTCCCCGGAACCGCTCCAGTCGCCGAGCAGCATCAGGTGGGTGGTGGAGTTGACCTCACTGGCCTTGATGGCGTTGATGTGCTGGATCGCGAGGCTCTTGTAGTTGTAGGTGCCGGCGCTGCCCCACTGCCGGTCGGCGAGGAGCAGGCCGTAGGCGACGTCGAGGTCGCCGTCGGTCGCGGAGTCCGAACCGTTGACGCTCTTGCAGGAGGCGTCCTGTTCCGCGGCGAGCAGGTGGGGGTTGTTCACCGACGGGTGGGCGAGCACGAACTTCACCATGCCGTCGAAGGCGGTCTTGGCGTTGGTGTCGGCGCCCGCCATCAGAGCGGTGACGACCATGCCGTAGCCCTGGCCCTCGGCGACGTACGGGTGGTCGGCGTCGGGCGAGATGGTCTCGTACCAGCCGTTGCCGCAGTTGTGCTTGACGAAGGCGGCCTTCCACTGGTTGTAGGCGGTGACGACCGCCTGGTCGATGGTGCTCTGCGCGCCGGAGGGCTTGAGCGTGCCGGCGGCGTACGGGAACTGGTGGCTGCCGAACGGCACGGCGGGACCGCCGCCGCCTCCGCCCGGGGAACCGGCGTCGAGGTAGTCGAGGTTGGGACCGCCGTTGGCGGTGGTCGCGGTGGCACGGACCTTGTTGGTGCCCGCCACGAGCGTGGCGGTGAGGCTCTTGGTCTGCCAGGTGTCCCAGGAGCCGGTGCCCGCGAAGGAGACGCCGGACGCGACGGTGGTGCCGTTCACCGCGATGTCCATGGGGCGGTTTACGGTGGTGCCGTTGGCGAATCCGAGCACGAGCGTGCCGCTTCCCGCGGCCGCCGCGGTCACGGTGAACTCCACGGAGGAGCCGGCGACGTTGGTGTAGTCGACGAAGCCGGTGCCGGAGAACCCGGTGTGGTTGGTGGCGGCAGCCGCCTGCGACAGCGTCGCGTTCTCGGCCTCGTAGCGGGTGGTGGCCGCCTGGGCCTGCGGTGCCAGAGCGGCCAGCGGCAGCAGCAGGCCGAGCGACGCGGTCAGGGTCAGACCGAGGAGTCTTCGGGGGATGGGAATGCGCACGTGGGGGGACCTTCCCTCAGGACGGCGGAACGGGATGGAAGCAATGTTAGGAAAGTTTCCTAACTAGTGATGCATGGGAGCGCCATTCGGGGATCCTGTCAAGACCCGGCGGCCGAGGTGGCATAATTTGACCCGAGCCACGTCTCGTCGATCCGCAGCCGCTTGTAGCGCGCGGTGTCGGTCGGGGCCGCGTAGGTGCTGGTCACTTCGAGGCGCACATGACGGGTGGTGACCGCCGGCAGGTCGATGGTCGCGAACCCGCGCGCACTGGGCAGCGTGCCGGACTTGACCGGGCTCCCCCAAGAGGCGCCGTCGTTGCTGACGTACACCTTGTAGCCCTTGATGCGCGCCGACTGCTCGGTGGCGGAGCGGGCGTAGCTCACCGAGTCCTCCCGCTGGTTGATGCCGAGGTAGCGCACCGGCTTCGAGGACTTGAGGTCGAAGTCGAGCCGGACGGGCAGGGTCCGCGCGCTGTCCCAGTACGTCAGATAGCTGCCGTCGGCGGCCGCCGGGGCGCCGTGACCGCTCGCCGCGGCACTGGCACTCATCGTGTACGAGGAGGCCGGATAGATGCCCGTACGCCCGCTGGTGGTCACCTTGAAGACCGTGTCGTACGGGTCCCAGCCGCCGAGACCGCGCAGGGTGAGACTGCCGCCCGACTGGCTGAAGGACACGGGCGCGCCGGTACGCAGATCGGTGACGGCGGCGACGCGGTACCCGTTGTCGCGCAGGCGCAGGGTGGTCGTCGACGGCGGGGTGACCACGTGGAGGTACTGCCGGTCGGGGTCGGAGGTGCTGACGGTCGTGACACCGCGGGCGCCGTCGTTCCAGGCTCCGGGCTGCAGGCCGCCGTACAGGTAGCCGCCGCCCTCGGTACCCCGCAGCGACTCCCGGATCGCTTGCAGATAGCCGTCCGCGAAGGTGTTGAAGGCCTCCTGGTTGGACGGGAACCTGCCGTTGACCTGAGCGGTCTCGGCCATCAGCGCCTTCACGGACGAGCCGGCGTTGGTGACCAGCCGGCCCAGGGTGAGGGCGCGGTCGACGGAGGGGTTCGAACCGTCGTACCACCAGGCCCCGGTCGAGGGCAGTTTGAAGTCGGCCTCGGTCAGCCGGGGGCCGGCGGTGTAGAGCGCCTGCGGGTAGTCGTACGCCGGGGACATGCCGGTCTTCTGCTCATTGCTGATCATGTCCAGGGCGGGCGTGTCCTCGTTGTTGTTGCTGATCGTGTAGTCGGGGCGCTGCTGGTAGATCTGGGCGTAGAGGTCGTGGCTCTCCCAGTACGCGTTGTCGTTGTCGATCCAGAACCCGCCCAGCGTGGGATAGCGGCGCATGACCTCGAAGAAGTTGTCGTAGGAGAACTCGCCGAAACCATCACGGGTGGTGAGGTCGACGGTCCTGCCCTTGGAGGAGGAGTACGCGCCCGAGTCGAGCCACTCATGGCCGCCCTGGTCGTGCCACTGCGGATCGTCGGTCATGTAGAGGATGACCTTGACGTTCTTCGCGCTCGCGGCGGCGATCAGCTCACCGACGAAATCACGATGGGTGCTGCAGCTGCCGGGGATCGCCGACGGCCACGGCCGGGCGTAGCCGAGCCGGCTGTGGAACGTGGCGAGTACCAGGTACTGCGCGTGCAGCTTCCGGGCCTCGTCGACCCAGTACTGCGGCGTCCAGCCGCCGTTGGTGACGTCGGACTCCCATTGCGCGCAGTCGGTGTGGGCCGGGGCCGTGCGCTCGCCCCAGTGCAGGAACAGCCCGCTGGTGGAGCCGCGCAGGAAGTCCTGGCGCGGGTTCTGCAGATCGGCGCGCGCGGGGGTGCCCGGCAGCAGCAGGGCACCGAGGAGCAGCGCGACGACGGCAAGCAGCCGCAGGGGAAGCCCGGTCACCACGGCGATTCGTCCCATCACGTCACTCCCCTGCCTTCGGCGGACCGCCGTTGACGGTCCGCCGCAGCTGCTCGTTCATGATCAGGAAGGCGCCGAGGCCGTGGAAGTCGTTCACGGCCCGGGTGCGCCCGATGTAGTAGGCGTAGTCGCCGACGTTCGTTCCGATCGAGATGTCGGAGAGTTCGGTCCTGCCGTCGGCGCCGAGTGAGACTCTGGCGAGCACACCCTGGTAGCCGCGTTGGGCCACCGCCGCGTAGTGCGGGTCGACATAGCCCCGCTCGACCGCGCGGGACAGTGTGAAGGTGAACATGCTGGAGCAGGACGTCTCGGTCCAGTCGTCGGAGCGCGAGCCCTTGTCGACGACCTGGAACCAGCGGCCGGTGGCCGGGTCCTGTGCGCGCTCGATACCGGCCGCCAGGTTGCGCAGGATGGTCAGCAGCCGGGCCCGCCGCGGCTGGTTCGCCGGAACGGCGTCGAGTACGCCGACGGCCGCCATGCCGTACCAGCCGACCGCCCGGCACCAGTGCTCCGGGGCCAGGCCGGTGGACGGATCGGCCCAGCTCACGGCCTTCGACTCGTCGTAGGCGTGCTTGAGCAGGCCGTTCGGCCGCTGGAGGTGGGTTCCGTAGACCACCAGCTGCTTGGTCGCCTCGTCGTCGGTGTAGGCGGCGTCGTCGAACTCCCGCCCGTACTCGACGAGGAACGGGTTGACCATGAACACGCCGTCGGACCAGAGCTGGTGTGCGCGGCTGTCCGCGGTGGCGTGCCAGAAGCCGCCGTCGGAGGTCCTGGGGTAGGTGGCCAGCCGGTCGCGGATCCGGGTGGCGGCGGTCCGGTACTTCGCCTGGCCGGTCTCGTGGTGCATGATCACCAGCAGCCGCCCGGCGAGCATGCTGTCCAGGCTGTTGAAGCTCTGGCCGATGGCGCCCTTGCTGTCGACGAACCGGTCGACCCAGCTCTTGATGTACGCCAGGTCCTTCGGGTCGCGGGTGCGCTGATAGACGAGGTACTGGCCGTAGAGGTAGAGGCCGACGGGGTAGGACCAGCCGCCGATCCGGGCGGGAGTGAAGCGCGCCATCGTCGAGTCGGTCATCGCCACCGACCAGTCGGTGGCGGCCGGGTCGTTGGTGGCGGCAGCGGCGGACGCAGGAGCCTGGGCCTGCCCCGCCGGGGGCACGCCCGCCGCCGGTGGACCGTTCGGCGCGGCGAGCGCCGCACAGGCCGCGAGCGCGGCCGTCAGAGCACGTAATCCGTTCATGATCCCCTCACCCGGTATGCGTGCGTTGGGGCCAATCGGACACCAAAGGTTGGACCTTTGAGCGGAATCTAGCAGGGGTGAGATTTCTGTCAAGAACCCTAACAATCATCGATGGACCAAGCCCTGACTGGATCTCTGACCCACGAGGCAAGCTGGAACCCGTCAGCGATCCCGACATGTCAGACATAAGATATCGGATGTATTGGGAAGAACTACAAGTCGCCGGAAATACGTCGTGCGGGGACGATGAGTTCTGCGGCAGCGCGTCGTCTACCCCACAGACAGCCGCGCCCCGCCGTGCCGGGCACGCACCGAGAACAGCTGGAAGGAACCCCTCATGCTCTCCACCGACTACGTCCCGGGCGCCCCGAACTGGCTCGACCTCGCGAGCCGCGACATCCCGGCGTCCGCCGCGTTCTACAACGCGGTCTTCGGCTGGACGTTCCAGTCCGCCGGCCCCGACGCCGGCGGGTACGGGATGTTCGTGCTCGACGAGAAGACCGTCGCCGGCATCGGCCCGATCATGGCCGACGGTGTGCAGCCGTGTTGGACGCCGTACTTCAAGACGCCCGACGCGGAAGCCACCGCCAAGGCCGTGGAGCAGGCCGGCGGCACCGTCGCCTTCCCGCCGATGGACGTCTTCACCATGGGCCGGATGGCCGTCTTCACCGACCCCGCCGGCGCCGGGTTCAACGTCTGGCAGCCCGGCGACAACAAGGGCCTGGACGTGGTGACCGCCGACAACGCGCTGTGCTGGGTCGAACTGCACACCACCGACGCGGCCGCGGCGAAAGCCTTCTACCACCAGGTCTTCGACTGGGAGTACACGGACGCCCCGATGCCCGGCATGACTTACACCCTCATCCGCCCCGCGGGCACCGACGCCGCGGCGGAGGCGGAGCACGGCGGCCTCATGGACCTGCCCCCGGGCGCCACCGGACCGGGCAGCGCCCCGAACTGGCACCCGTACTTCGGGACGGCCGACTGCGACGCCACCTTCGCCACCGCCGTCGCGCACGGAGCCACCGTCATCATGCCGCCGGACGACGCGCCCGGGGTCGGCCGGCTGGCCATGCTCCTGGACCCGGCGGGCGCCCAGTTCGCCCTGCTCACCGGGGTGGCGGCGGACGCCGGCTGACCGCGCGGGGTCGCCGCCCGTCCGTGCGGCGACACGAGCGCTCGCCGGAACCCGCTCTCACGGGGGGAGGGGGTTCCGGCGGGCGTTCGTGCCGCCGCACGGACCTGCCGGGCGTGCCCGCCCTGCCCGTTCCGGGGTGCGCGTCAGCGCTCCAGGACCAGCGCCAGCCCCTGCCCCACGCCGATGCACAGCGCCGCGAGTCCGGTGCCGCCACCGGCGGCCTTCAACTGGTGGGCGACGGCACCGGCGAGACGGGCACCGGACGCGCCGAGCGGGTGGCCGATGGCGATGGCGCCGCCGCGCGGGTTGACGACCGCCGGATCGAGGCCCGGCCATTCCGCGAAGCACCCGAGTGCCTGGGCGGCGAACGCTTCGTTGAGCTCGAAGGTGCGCAGATCCCCGAAGCCCCGGCCGACCCGCGCCAGCGCGCGGTTGACGGCCTCCACCGGGCCGAGCCCGAAGTACTGCGGTTCGATGCCGGACACCGCGCTCGCCCGGATGCGGGCCAGCGGTTCGCGGCCGGTGGCCGCCAGGCCCTCCTCATCGGTGATCAGGAGGGCGGCCGCGCCGTCGTTGAGCGGCGAGGCGTTGCCCGCGGTGACCGTGCCACCCTCACGGAAGACCGTCTTGAGCTTCGCCAGCGACTCCACTGAGGTGTTGTCGCGGATCGTCTCGTCCCGCACCAGGGTGGTGCCCTCGACCGGGACGACCTCGGCGTCGTACAGGCCGTCCTTCCAGGCGCGCGCCGCCTTCTCATGGCTCGCGACGGCGAAGGCGTCCTGCTGCTCGCGGGTGATGCCGTGCTTGTCGGCGATCAGTTCCGCGCCCTCGCCGAGCGGAATCGTCCACGCGGGCTCGTGGCGCCGGTTGACCATGCGCCAGCCGATGGTCGTGGAGAACATCTCCTGATGGCCGGCCGGGAAGGCGCGGTCCGGCTTGGGCAGCACCCAGGGGGCGCGGCTCATCGACTCGACGCCACCGGCGACGGCGATCGACACGTCCCCGAGCGCGACCGCCCGGTACGCCTGGACCACCGCCTCCAGCCCCGACGCGCACAGCCGGTTGACGGTCACACCCGGTACCGAGACCGGCAGGCCCGCCAGCAGGACGGCCATCCGCGCGACGTCCCGGTTCTCCTCCCCCGCGCCATTGGCGTTGCCGAAGAAGACATCGCCGATCCTGGCCGGGTCCAGTTCCGGCGTCCGGTCCACCAGAGCCTTCAGGACGTGCGCGGCCAGGTCGTCGGGGCGTACGGCGGACAGCGCGCCGCCGTACTTCCCCACGGGGGTGCGGACGGCGTCGACGATGTAGACGTCACGGGTGTTCGGCACGTTCGGCGCGCTCGCCATAGGAGTCACCGGTCCCTTCCTGCGGCCTTCGGGGCGCGGCGCGGAGAGTTCGTCGCCGGCGTCGGGGTGCAGGATACCGAGACGGGAGATCACCGCGGCAGGCGCCCGTCCCGGCCGGCCACCGCAGGGCCACCGGCGGGCTCCCCGGCCCGCCCGGACGGGGCCACGGGCCCGCCATCGGTCGTGCGGCGCCTCAGTTCAGCGGGCGGAGCACTTCGGCGACCTGCTGGATTCCGGTCCTGTGGGTCTTGACCTGTTCCACCAGGTCGCCGAGGGCGACCGTGTCCGGCAGGGTCTTCCAGCCCGCCGCTGCGCAGTAGGAGCGGGTCATGGCCATCGCGTAGAACTCGTTCATGGGCGATTCGAGCGGCGGGCACACGGTCAGGGTGTGCAGCAGCGCGGCCGCCCGCCAGGCGGTGTCGTGGCCGGGGCTGTCCGGCGCCATGACCAGGTCGGAGGCATGACGGGCTATGGCGGCCTCGATGCCCGAAGGGTCCCAGACCGTGGGGTCGGAGGGCAGGTGATGGGCGAGGACGTTCCAGGCCCAGGTCAGATCGATCTTCACGAGCGAGGGCCGAACCTCTCCTGGACGTACGCCCAGTTCTCCTCGTTGTTGAAGTCCGCGGCCGCGGCCAGGAACCGGTCACGGTTCTCGTCCAGCTCGCGCTTGGCGGCCTCGGTGATCAGAGCGGTGACCGTGGTCCCCCGCTCAGCAGCGCGGACCTTGAGTCTCTCGAGGAATTCCTCGTCAAGGCGGATCGTCACATGCTTCGACATTCCACCAGCGTACAGCGAGAGCGCTGTACGCGGCGAGTGCGCCGTCACGCGCGACGCGGAGAGGCCAGCAGATAGCGGCCTCGCGCGACATCCGGATGCTCGGTGACCTGCCAGCCGGCCCGTTCCAGAGCGGCCGCGCAATCGGGCATCTCAGCGGCTCCCGCTTCCACGCGCACCGCCTCGGGCTGCGGCGCGGGACCGACCCGGTACCCGTCCGCGGCGTCCCCGCCGGCGACCGCCGGGCGGCAGCCGGCCGCCTCCAGCGCCAGCGCGGCACCGGGGACGAGGTGGGCGCGTTCCCACGGGCAGGGCTGGTCGGTGACCCCCCGGTTGGTGACGCGCCTCAGCTCCAGGAGCCCTTCCCAGGCGACGGCGACCTCACGGACCCGGCGCGGATCGCCGACGGGCGCCGTCTCGTGGCCGGTCCGCGCGGCGAAGGTCTCCACCTCGGGCGGCGGGGCGGCGGGGAGCTCCGGCGGAGGGGCGAGCAGTTCGGCGCGCAGCGCGAGTCCGGCAGGGGTCAGGTAGCAGCGGTGGGGAGGCCGCGGGTGCTTCAGGGCGAGTCCCTGGGCACAGAGTGCGTCCAGCAGCGCCTGCGAGCCGCGGAGCAGACCGGTGTTCGCGTCGGCGGCGAGGACCACTCGGCGCTGGGCCACGGTCGGCTGCTTGCTCATGTCCGCCTCCGTCCGTCGGTGTCGTGCGGCGGCGTGGGTCCGTCGTCTCCGTGCGACGAGTATCCACCGGTTGTCCCGGCCGGCCGCGCCCGCCGGCTGTCCGTCCCCGCCGGCGAACCGTCCCCGCCGACTGTCCGAGGTGCGTAGCACACTGGAGTCATGTGCCGAAGCATCAAGACTCTCCGACCCCCGATGACTCCCGACGTCGATGAGGACGACATCAGGGCCGCGGCGTTGCAGTACGTCCGCAAGGTCTCCGGATTCCGCGCCCCGGCCGCCCACAACCGCGAAGCCTTCGATCAGGCGGTGGACGCGGTGGCCGAGGCCACCCGGCAGCTCCTCGCCGAGCTGACCGTACGCGGCGCCCCGACGCCTGCCGTCACGGTCTCGACTGCTTCCTCACAGGGGTAGTGCAGCTCGAACGTCACCAGGTCGAGGGCGACTTCCTCGACACCGTCAGCTCATCGGCCAGAGCTTCCAGCTCGACGGGGCCACCATCGAGGGGGTGCTCACGCACAACGATGCGGACGAGCTGGCTGTCGTTGTCCACCGTCTTGCCGGTGAGGTCGGAGAAGCGGATGAGTTTCTGCCCCATGAGGTCACCTGTCGTTGCTGAGTGAGCGTCGAAGGTGAATTTCATCAGAGGTCGTGGCGCCGTTACCTGGACAGTCAGTCATTCGTAAGGCGGGCATCCCCCCAGGTTGCCCGCACGAAGGATTCCCTCGGCGTAGTGTTGGCGGTGTACAGCTTGATTTTGCTGGCACCTGATATCGGGACCTTGATGTCCTGGCTTTCGAACATCTTGAGCGTGTATTCAGCGACGGGCGCAGCATCATCATCGAGATATATCTGGAATGACATGCCTGTCACGCTGTACTTACTATTGATGTCAATGCCGATGGTGGCGCGGAAATACTTCCAATCGGCTGGGACTTTGTACGCGAAAGTGTACTCCGTGAACGGGTTCACACTCCGCAGGCTGTGCATATAGGTCGTATGATTCCCCCGAGAGTTCAGCTCTGCGGTTTTGACGCTGTTATCCCCCGTGAGCGCTTGCGAGTTCGAGAGGTACTCACTCGACGCAGTGGCACGTGGGCCTGATCCACCTTTGGGGCCGTTGGTGGCGCTGGTGGGAGGCGGGGAGGTTTCTTCACCGGTACTAGGGGCTGCCGTCGTGGGAAATTCCGTTGTTGGAGTAGGTGAAGTCGATTCCAACCCAGACGGGCTTGAGGATAAAGGCGTTGCGCTTGGGGCAATGGGAGTCGAGATCGATGGCTCAGCAGGTTTCGCGTCAGAAGAACTGTCTGACTTTAGGCCATCTTGCACAAGCCCGCCAATGAGTGTACCCAACGCCCCCAGGACCACCAGAAGGATGGCGAGTTTAGCCTTATTGCTACGGAACCAATGCGGATCGTCTGGACTTACCGTGCTCATAGCTTCCCCCACCTACACCCCGATACGGCACCGGTTCGCGAGACAGTACATGACCCCAGGACTAGCTAGTCCCGGGGTCGAGAATGGTTGCGCTGTTGTTACCCATGACCACAGCAGACGACGAGATGTCTTGGCTGGAGGCCGTCGCAGCTAATTGATCATCGTCGCCTACTGGCCACGACATTCATCACCATGAGACTCATCAGCCCGAACAGGCATCCGAGTGCGTCAGGGAGAGGCCGTTGCGCATCATGTCCGCCAGGGTGCACATAATGCCCGTTACGACCAGTAGAAGGATTGCTAGAAAGCCATCCTCATTCACAACGTTCTCCTTCAAAGTAATCGCTGATGCGTCCCTGCTGTGGGAAGTCCAGCGACACGTACAGATCAGCGCGGACACTGGGCGGCACTTCCGTTCTACCTCTCAGTCCGCGACCGAGAGAACGTCCGATTTCTCGGCTCACCGCAACTCAAAATAGGTCTCGGCCATCAAGCGGGCGTGGTTTTTGACGTTGGAGGAGAGGCGCCCTTCGATGTCCAGGAGCAGCCGCCCTGCGCGTCCGAGTTGGTACACGAACGCCCCTGCCCCGCCCTTACATGGGCAGCAACAACTCGTTCGCGGTGGGCAGACAACCCCACATGAACGTCATCACCCTGGCGGAATTCAGCGACGGCCGGATTACCGCTGACGAACTCCGGCGGCCTCACCTTCAAGCTGCGCGAACCGCAGGGAGACTGCGTGGCCAGTCTGTGGACCTTCGCCACGACGTGCGACGACAAGTACTTGGCCGAGGTGGCCAACGAAGGCGCCGCCATCATCGCCGAGTGTGACGCCGTCCTCAACCGCTGACTCCTGACCGCATTGGTCCACACACCCCGTTCCACAACGAAGAACGCCCCGCGTTCGTTGTGGCTGCGGGGTGTTCTTCGTTTCTCAGGCGTGCATGCGCTGACTCGCTCTTGCTGACCTCTCAGGTCAAGGTTCAGCATCCGATCACTAGATTCACTCCCTCGCTGCCTTCATCCGCAGTAGCGTGCGTAGCGATGAGAGCGACAAAGCAGGGGGTAGTAATGGAGGATTTCGCTGATCAGGTTCGCAAGGCCCAGGAGGCCACAGCTAGGAAGAATCAGGAACGGCAGGCAGCGAACGCTAAATTGCGCGAGGAGCAGGAAGCAACCAGGGCCGAGGTCACCAAGGCGGCCGGTCTGCTTTCCCGGGCACTGCATGGTCGAGTGATTCCCACAGACATCCTCGTAGAACACTATGAGTCGCGCCTCAGAAGGAAGCGGTTCGGGGGGACAGTACGCGAAGCGGCCACACACCATGTGCTCGACGGATGGGTATTCGGCGAAACCCGTCATACCTTTCATGACCTCGACTCTATGTCTGGCCGAACTGAGAGGCGTGTGGTGGGCTTCATCCTGGCCGAAGATGGCAGCGTTCACCAATGCAATGCCAATTACATTGAGGCTTCGGGGAGCGGCCACATCTCCGTGACGGTGAGCGACTCGTGGGGTAGTAGCATCCACAACGGACCGATGGATGCGACCGCGATGCACGTGCACCGTAGCGGCGTTCTGGAGGGGATGGTGCAGCTCGCAGTGAAGCACCACATCAACCCATCCAGCCTGGCACCCTCCTAGCGTTCTTCATATCCAGACCTACCCTCTCCGCCGGCGCGGGCTTGGTCGCCTGGTTCTACCGCGCACGCCTGTTCCGTACAGACCCAGAGCACCCCTGACGCAACTGCACGTCAGGGGTGTCGTGCCGCCCACAGGGGGATCCTGTGTCTACAGGCGGCAGCTCTGGAGGTATGACGCCTACAGCTTCTGGAGCGGGAGGGACGAAACCTTGGCATCAAGCGCCAATTCCGCCCACACCACCTTGCCCCCGACCTTCGGGTAGAAGTGGCCGACCTTGCGCGCCAGGGTGTCCACGATGAACAGCCCTCTTCCGCCTTCGGCCTCATCGTCGGCGCCGGCCGTTGGTTGATCGAGCGGTTCTTCTCCCACATCCCACACCTGGAGGCAGATGCAGTCCTCGCAACCGAAGATGCCTCGGTCGTGGTCAGAAAAGGGACGGAGCTTCATCGACCCTCCCGCCGGGTGGCGTGCCGCGCAGTTCTTCCAGCGAGCCGGCTACGGTGGCGAGCCGGACGAAGAGACGCGCTGCAACCAAGGCGTCGTACGTGGCGCGGTGAGGACGCAAGCCTTCCGGCAGATCAACGTCCAGGTTGAACGCTTGCACCAGCGATCCCAGCCGGAAACTGACCTGCCCCGGCAGGAAGCGGCGCGCGAGCTTGAGCGTGTCGAACACCTCGGGACTCGCCCAATCGGGCAGCTTGCGTCGGAGGACGTTGGTGTCAACGTAGGCGTTGTGCGCCACGAAGGCCGAGACGTCCAACGCCTGCAGTACGTCGTTCTCGATGTCCGCAAACATGGGGGCGTCGGCCACGTCCTTGTTGCTGATGCCATGCAGACGCTGAGCCATCGGGGTGATCGCGTAGTTGGGACGCATCAACCACGACACCGGCTCCCCGATGACACCCCCGACGATCGGGACGACGGCCAGTTCCACCAACTCGGGCGGCTGCTGGCCGTTGCCTTCCACGTCGACGACCGCGTACGTAAGTTCCGTCCAGTCAGCCATTGTCTGTGCCGTCCTTCCATCCGATGTCCGCCCGACCATGTCGTCGGTTGAGGTGGGGGTGGCGAACGTCGTGCACCTGGAAGCCGAGCGCGTGCTGTAGGTAATAGCGCGGCTGCTCCTCGATCAGCCCAGACACGACGGCTGCGCCCTCTGTAATGTCAACGACCACGAGGTCACTGGCGTCAGGCAAAGTGCTCGCCACCTGGTGGATCTGTTGCCGCGTCGGCACGCGGTGAGCGCCCCGGCAGAGATCAAGCTGAGCCAACAGGCAGATGTCGCAGAGATCAGGGATGCCGTAGTGGCCGTTGTAGTCCGGGTCGCCATGCGCGAAGGACACCGCACACGAGGTCTTGCGGAACAACGAGTCGCTGCCGGCAAAGGTTGAAAGGATCCGTCTCTCCAGCGTCTCTGGCACGATCTTGCGCCGGGCGGTTTCGCCGTACGGCTCCGGCAGTCCGTTCGCCTGGTAGTACTCGGCGATCTGGTCGCGGTAGAAGAGGCCGGTAAAGACGGTGGTGTCGGCGTGCTTGCTCAGTTCGTATGCCGCATCAAGGTGCTCGGGCGAGTCGTTGAGACCTGGCACCAGCGGACGCCAGTAGAGAACCGTCCGATAGCGGCGGTTAAGCGGGTTGCTCATGAGCTTGAGCGACTCGGCGGCCACCCTCGACGGGTAGGGCTCGATCTGCCGGTTGTCGATGCCCGAGTAGGTGAACAGCAGCGTCACCTTGATGTGCCGGAGCCGTTCGAGCCGGTCGACGTCCGCAGCCTTCATCTGGTGCCTGGTGATGACGAGCACGTGGTTCGTCAGGTTCCGTGCGTCCAGGTCTTCCAGGACGGCGAAGGTGTGCGGCCGAACCACTGGCAAGAACGGGTCGGTAGCGCGGTTGAACACCTGTACCGGCGTGACATGCGGTTGGAAGTACCGGTGATTGACCAGTGCTTCCACTGCCTCGGCGTCGCTCATGAGGGCGCGTGGCACCCGCTGATCCCACAGGCCGTAGGTGTGGCGGATGCAGTAGGCGCAGTCGAGCGGGCACCCTTGGATGTGGTTGAGGCTGAGTCCGCTCTTGCGGTACTCGACGACTTCGCGGGCGCGTTCCGGCATGCGCTCGATCTGATCGCGCGTTAAAAGCTGCACTGAGAAAGGCGCCTGACGGCCTCCCATGTCCGAAAACGGAGTGCGCAGTCACGCGCTCCTTTTGAGGAGCGTAGGGGCGTCAGTTGTGCCTGAATAGAAAGTTTCTCAGAGTTTCTAGCAATACACTTGGAGGAGTAACGCCCGCGAAATTAGGCGCCATCTTCCGCTGAGTCGGGGGCGAGATCTTCCATGACCCGATTGATGATCGCGCGTGCCGACCGGCCATAGCTGGCGACGGCGGCGAGCTGTTCGAAGGCGCTGCCGTACAGCTCGATTTCCTGCGGCTGGCGGAGGTCGAGTTCGGCCGACAAGGTCTCAATGAGTACCCGGTCGTTGTCGTAGAGCCAGAAGCCGTGCCATGGCGAAGTAGCGTACTGCGTTTCAAAGCCGACGATTCCGAGGCGTACGTTGGGCAGTTGAGAGAGGGAGATCAGCCGGTCAAGTTGGCCGAGCATGACATCTGGTGCACAGAGGCGGAACCGAAGCGCCGCTTCTGTGAGTACGAAGTGGAACCGCTTGTCTGGCCGATACAGAGTATCTTGCCGCTGCACTCGTCCGGCTACGGCCTCGTTGATGTCATTGGGCAACTTGAAACGGCGGATACCTTCGGCGAAGCGGGCGCGGGCGTACTCCGGCGTTTGAAGCAGACCAGGAATCACCGTCGCCTCGAAGGCACGGAAGAGCCGCGTCTTCTGATCCCACGAGACCAGCTCTTGCTGATGGGGTCTCAAGCCGGTTCGCAGGATGCGTTGCCACTCAGCGTGCTGCACTTCAAGCGTGTGCAGCGACGCGAGCAGGGCTTCCGTCTCATCCAAACTGTCTGTTGCTGCCGTCCAACCACGGAGGTCGTCGTCAGTGGGTGTCTGACGGCCGTTTTCTAGCTTGGACACTTTGGAAGGAGGCCACGACAAAGATTCCGCGAGCTGCCTGCCGCTTTGTCCAGACGAAAGGCGAAGCTCACGAAGTCGTTTGCCCAGGATGCTCCTGGCCTCGTGGACGTTAGACGAGCCCGAGGTGTTGTTCGGTGGCAAAGTCATCCCGCCTGTTAGCGCGATGCCACGCGGCATCTCGCCAGTAGTTGTGCTTCACGATCTCGACGGCATCATCGATGATTTCCCCGCCGAGGAAGGCATCGGAATCATCGAAGTGCATCCGTACCAGCTTGCGCGAGTCGAACAGCCAGAAATCGTGATCGGGTAGGTTCTCGGCTTCGGCCTGGTCACGCGTGAGGTAGCGGATATCTTCCCCTGCCCCATTGGTGAACTGAGCACACCACACGCCGAAGCGGCTGTAGTCGGTGAGCGGCAAGCCGACCACCCGCACGCGGGCGAAGCGGCGCCCCTTCGACGTCGCTTCCCGGATCATGGTCAACCAGTCCTGCATCCACGGCAGTTTGTCCTTCGCCTGCGCGAGGAACTTCCGCACCGACTCGTTCTCGTAGTCGGCGTCGTAGCGGTCGCGTACCTCAAGGCGAAAGGCCGTGTGCTCGAACGACTTGAAGAGCTGGCCGAACTCGTCACCGCCCAGAAGTCTCAGCGCCCTTCCTCCTTGTTCAAGTAGCGGAGGGCGTACATCTTGAGGACGTCTTCCGGGATCTCGATGAGAGCTTCGTGGTCAGGTACATCGCCGGCGTCGGCCAGCACCTGGGGGTCTGTCACCTTCCACCCTTGTGCAATGTAGGTGACACGGTCGGTGCGATCGGTAGCGAAGAGAGTGGGCGAGTTGCCCACTCGAGACTCAGGATCCTTGCCGAGGAACTGGGCACGCATAGCGCCTCCATGCTCGAACCATCGAGAAATGTTCTCGTAGCACGGTGGTTGCTGAAGGCGACCCGTGTCAAGACGGTGGCGAGGCGTGCACCTGCTGTCAGAGACACTGCGGCGCATGGATTGGCTGGTCGGCGGCCCATCGTGAGACGTCCGTTATTGCCTCTGGCCAACCTTGACGGCACGGCGGGTCGCCTGGGCGACGTCGAGCTCGCCGACACCTATACGCCGGGACGGTCCGTAGATCACGGCAAAGGCGTCGAAGAACCCGAGGATGCATTGCCACGCAGTCGACTGGGCGACGACTTTCGAGGTCGACGGCACCGACGCCGCGGTGGAGCGGGCCACCGCGGCCGGCGGCACGGCGGGGGTCCCCGAGGACATGGTCTACGGAAGGATCGCGACCATCACCGACCCGTTCGGCACGGAGTTCTCCGTCATCACCAGGGCGTGATGACCGCGCCCTCACGGCGGGTTCGACGCCAGGGCACCGGCGCCGGCACTTCCCCTCCCGGTGCCGGGGCCGGTGTCCTCGTCCGGCCGCTGAGGTCAGGTCAGCGGCCGGTCCTGACGAAGCGTTCGAGCCGCCCGGCCTCGCGGCCCTCGAACGTCCGGTCAGGAGTGATGGGGGTGACGGTGACGTTCCCCTGCTGCAGCAGCCGGTAGTCGGCGTCGCGCTTGGTCTCGGGGCGGCACTTGGGGTTGCCCGCGGCGCAGAGGGCACCGCCCACCGTGAACGTGTCGCTGTTCGGGTCGGCCTGGGCGTAGCCGGGCTGGATCAGCTTCTGGGTGCCCACCGACGACCAGACCGTGCCGCGCGGCTGCCGACCCTCGGCGAGGTGGGGGTAGTTGACGTTGACGACGTAGTCGGTGGTCAGCAGCCGCCGGTCACGCAGGGACGCGATGAAGGCGGCACCGAACGCGGCCGTCTGGCGGTAGGTGCGGTCGGCGACCTCGAACGAGGCGGTGACCGTCGGATCGTAGGAGCTGTTGAGGGCCACCGCCGGTGTGCCCTCCTCGATCGCGGCGAGAGCGGCGCCGACGGTGCCGGAGTCGTTCACGACCGAGGCGACGTTGGGCCCGTAGTTGCTGCCCGTGACCACGAGGTCGGGGCCCTTCGTCCAGCCCGCCTTCGCGGCGAGACCGCCGTTCAGGGCGAGTCGGACGGTGTCGACCGGGGTGGCGCTCACGCTCCCGGCGTCGCAGGCGACCGCGCCCTTGCACACGCCGTAGACGGCGCCGCCGGTGGGCGCGTCCGCGCAGTCCCGGCCGTACTCCGCGGGCAGGACCGTACGGCGTCGCACGGTGAGCGTTCCGCTGCCGGCGGCGCTCGTGCCGGCGCCGCTCTGGTTGGCCCAGGGCGCCATGACGACGACATCGGCTCCGGCGGAGCACAGCGCGCGGCGGACCTCGTAGAGGCCCTTGCCGTCGGAGGCGTTGGGGCGGGCCATCTGCATGGAGTCGTCGTTGCTCAGCAGGATCCGCATCCCGGCGAGCGGCCTGTCCTCGTGGTGGTTCCCGGTTGCGGCGCCGGCGCCGGCGCTCAGTGGCAGGACCAGGGTTCCGGCGGCGAGCAGCGCCGTGACGGTGGCGCGGTGGTGACGAGGTCTCATCGCACACCCCGCACGCGCAGCACGAGGACGGCTCCCGCGAGGGAGACCACGGCGGCCACCGGGAACAGCGCGTCGTATCCGGCGGCGCTGACGATCCAGCCGGCGACGGTCGGGGCGAGGATCTGGGGGCCCGCGTTGGCGATGTTGATCAGGCCCATGTCCTTGCCCGCGTCCGCCGTGGCCGGCAGGACCTTGGTGATGAGTGCCATGTCGACGGCCATGTAGACGCCGAAGGCGACCCCGCCCGCGACGTTGTAGGCGACCATGCCGCCCTCGGTCGGCGAGATCATCGGCAGGGTCAGCGCCAGTGCCGCTCCGATGCCGGACGCCAGCACGAAGGGCTTCATCCTGCCGACGCGGTCGACGATCGGCCCGATCAGCACCACGGCGGCGATCGTGCAGACCGCGTTGACGATCATCAGGAACCCGACTGTCGGAAGCAGGTCCTGCGGCGGGATCTTGATGTAGTCGGCCAGCAGGTACATGTTGTAGGTCAGGACGACGAAATAGCCGAGCATGACCCCCAGTCGGGACAGGAAGGCCCAGATGAAGTCGGGGTGTTCCTTGGGGTTGACCCAGAAGTTGGACAGGAACGCCCGCAGGTCGAACTTCTGCCGGGGCAGGTCACGGGCGGAGGCGTCGGGCGACCCGACGGTGAAGAGCAGTGCGGCGACGACGACACAGGCCGCGATCAGGTAGTAGCCCTGCTCCCCCGCGAACCGGCCGCCGAAGCCGCCGATGACGCCGTCGAGACCGAACTTTCCACCCGGCACACCGCCGATGACCAGGGCCGCGACGATGGTGCCGAGCGGCA
Organism: Streptomyces sp. H39-S7; assembly: GCF_027158205.1. Lineage (GTDB taxonomy): Bacteria > Actinomycetota > Actinomycetes > Streptomycetales > Streptomycetaceae > Actinacidiphila. The sequence continues at coordinate 46,504 of NZ_JAPVLU010000034.1, forward strand.
CGCCGAGCCCGACGAGGGCCGAGAACGTGCCGTACTTGGACTGCGGGACCCGGTCCGGCATACAGGCGGTGAGCGCCGCCTGGTAGCCGTTCATGATGAACTGCACGACGCCCCAGCTCAGGCCGAGCATGGCGATCGAGTTCGCGTGCGCCTGGCCGATCAGCGCCAGCGCGCCCAGTCCCGCGCAGAGCAGGATCCATGGGGCGCGGCGGCCGAAGCGCGAGCGGGTGCGGTCCGAGAGCTGGCCGAATATCGGGTTGCCGACGGTCGCCAGGATGGCGCCGGTGGTGCTCGCCGTGGACAGCGCCCCCGTGTCGTTCGTGCCGGTGATCTGCGCGACCTGGATCGGCAGCAGGAAGCTGCCCACCCCCAGCCACAGCAGGTAGAGGGCGATGTTCGCGAGCGGGAGCGTGACGTACAGGGGGCCCAGGCGGTAGCGGTTGACGGGGAGCATGACCTCGTCAGGGCCTCCGGCTGCGAGGACCGGAGACCTTTCTTCAGGAAGCAGTGTGCTCATCGGTGGACCCTTCGACGGAAGAGACAGCGGAACGGGGGCAGAGCGAGGAGAACGCGCGCCAGTAGTCGAACCGACCGGCTCCGGAGGCCGCGGCGGGGCGTTGTCGGTGAGCGTAGATGACACGTGTCAGCAATGTAAGAGGTCGGTTCACGAAGCAATTGATCCGTGATGCACGACGGTGTGTTCAAGAGGTGAACACACGATGCCGACAGCGCTTCCGCGGCCGGGCTGCCCCGGCTCCCGTTCGGGCCGCGACTACCCGGCCTGGTCCGTCTCAGGATCCGCGTCCGCGGGCGGCTCGGCGGCCAGCCGCCGCAGGGTGCGGCCGCAGTGACGGGCGTAGAGACGCTGGAAGAGAGGGACGAGCGGCCCGGCCAGCCGGGTGTACCAGAGGGACGGGCGACTGAAGGCGGTGACGGTGAAGCGCACGGAGTCGTCGTCGAGGAGCTCCACGACGAACGACTCCTCGCCGCACTCCGGATGGCCGGCCAGGGTGCCGTACGCGAAGCCGATCCGTCGGGGCTCGTAGACGGTCCACATCACGCGGCAGGGGGCGGTGATCCGCAACGGCCCGACGCCGATCGCGCACTCCACCCGGACCCCGGGCTCGGCACGTAGCGCTCCGGCCCGGATCCGGAGACCGGCCGCACGGTGCATCCGCCAGGTGGTGACGGCGGCCCCGGCCGCCTCGAAGACATCCCGGCCCCGTCCGATCCGGGCCTGGTGACGCAGGTGGCGGTAGCCCTCGGGCAGCTCGTCGCGCCGGGTGGCGCAGACCTCGGGATAGCTCGGGACCGGATCGCGGTCGGGGCGGGGGCCGGCGGCGGGCTTGCGTCCGGGGTCCGACGTCATGAGGGGGTACCTGCCGTCAGGATGCGCGGCGCGGCTTCGCCGCAGGCCGGTTCCGGCCGGTGGACGGGGACCGGGTGGCCGCCCGGTTGCTCGCCCCGCGGTTCGTCCCGCTGCCCGTCCGGCTGTTCGTCCCGTTGTCCGTCCCGCTGTTCGTCCAGCCGTACGTCCCGCTGTTCGTCCGGCCGTTCCTCGGCTTGCCGCAGCCGGCGCCAGGCGAGCACCGAGCAGAGCGCGAACCCGAGGGCGTTGCCGAGACCGTGCGTTGCCGCCATCCACGCCAGCGTGGGATGCGGGACACCGGTGGCCTCGCCGAGCGCCCAGCTCAGGGCGAGCAGCATCGTCGCCACCAGGACGGCCGCCGACGTGCCGAGCAGAGCTCGGGTGAGGCGGTCGGGGGCGCCGGGGCGGAGGTCGCGCCAGGTGAGCAGGCCGACCAGCCACATACCCGCGGTGAGGACGACCGCTCCGGCGAGTTCGGCCCAGTCGTCGATGAAGTAGCCGGCCAGGACGAGCAGCGTCCCGACCGGCACGCTCAGCGCGGCGAGCCGTCCCGTGGTCCGGCCGGGAGTGGCGCGGCAGACGAGTCCGGCCATCAGCGCGGCAGCGAAGCCGGCGAAGTGGAAGTGCGGCACGGTGAGTTCCAGGATCCTCAGGTCGAACCCGAGGAGCCGATGGCCGGAACGCTCCGCGACCAGCGCCACGCCGGCCACCGCCGGGGTCACGAGCGCGGTCAGCACGCCGATCTCACGCGGCGCGAGCGACCGTGTGCGAGCCAGCCGCAGCGGAGCGGACGCGGCGAGGACCACGGTGGCGAGGGCGTAGACGGCGGCGAACGCGGCTGCCGGGCCACCGCGCGGCAGCCACAGCGCCACGCTCCCGGGTACGGCGCCGACCAGCCAGAACGTTCGGATCGTGCGGATATCCGGCCCGTCGATCAGTGTGAGTCCGCACGGGACCACGACGAGCATGCCCAGCATGACGATCAGGTTCACCAGAGTCGTCACGACGCCCCATCCCCATGTTGAACGCGTTCAATTTATCGGCACAGAGTGACTGTACGCCGATAACTGAACACGTTCAACGTGGCGTGAGGCCGTCCCGCAGCGAGGTATGGGCGAGCCAGGCGACCAGGGCGCCGACGAGGTACCAGAACAGATCGGGCGCGTTGAAGGTGGAACCGAGGATCAGGCGCGCGAGCGTGCTGCGTGCGGACAGCTCGCCGGGTACCGGGCTGAGCTGCGAGAACTCGACGGCCCAACTCGTGGCGAGGGCGACCCCGGCGGCTACCAGGGGCTTTACCCGGGGCGCGGCGAGGACGACCAGGGTGTGGAGCAGCACGGTGTACAGCGCGTCGCCGGCGTACTTCTCGACCGCTCCGGGCACCCCCGTCGCGCCCGCCCTGACGCCCAGCGCCACGGCGACCGTCAGCGCGGCGGCCCCGGCCGCGAGCAGCCGGGTGCGCAGGGGTTCGCCGGATCTCCAGGTGTCGTTCATGCCGCAGACCTTATGCGGCGGCGGAACGGCGCCGGCCGGCGCCGCCTCAGGGGCGGCGCCGGACCGGGCCGGGCCGGCCGGACGGGCGGACCGGCTACAGCGACGCGGTCGCGGCGAAGACCCCGTCGTGGTGCACCAGGCCCGGGCCGGTGGCCGGCCCGCCGCCGGTCTCGACCTCACCGACGACCTGCAGGTGGTCGCCGATGCGCTGGCGCAGCGTCACCCGGGCGGTCAGCCAGGCCGGGACGCCGTCGAGAATCGGGAGCCTGTCCGGGGACCGCGTCCAGGGAACACCCGCGAACCGGTCCGTACCGCTGCGCGCGAACTGCTGCGCCAGAGCCGCGTTCCCGGGGCCGAGGACATGCACCGCGAAGTGCTCGGCCTCCTGGACGGCACGGGCGGTGGAGGCAGTGAGCCCCAGGTAGAAGGTGACCAGCGCCGGATCCAGCGAGACCGAGGTGAACGAGGTCGCGGTGAATCCGGCGGGCCCCGGGACGGTGATCACCGTGACTCCTGCGGCGTGCCTCCGCAGCGTACGGCGCAGCAGTGCGGAGGCGTCCGTCGCGCCGGCGGTGTCGACGGGCGGGGCGGCGCGTTCACTGGTGACGGTCATTGCGGAATCCTTCCGAGGACATGGTGCGGGTCGGTCTCGACGGTGAGCACGGGGCTCAACTCCACTCCCCCGCGCAGCCGTTCGAGCCATTGGACGACGGTCGCGGCCACGGTGCGGTGCGAGGCGTCGTTCAGTACGTCGTGCAGTCCCCCGTGGACGATCCCGACGACGGCCCGCGGGAATCCCTCGGCCCGCCCCCTGGCCTCGTCGGCGGGGGTGACCGGGTCGGCGTCGCCGTGCAGGACGAGCACCGGCAGGCCGCGGGCCGTCAGCGCTGTGGGTTCGAGCAGCGCCGCGGGGACCGGAGCGGACAGCGAGCCCCGGATGAACTCCGGGTCCGAGCACAGTCGTTGGCGGTGCGCCGGACAGGCCGTCCGGGCGCCGAGTTCGTCCTGCCAGCCGGGGCCGTCGCCCGGCCGGTAGCCGGCGGAGTCCGCGCTGGACACGATGCCGGACACGGCGGCCTCCGCGATCCGGCCGGGGGCGGCGGGCTCGGCGGAGGCGACGCCCGCGAGGACGATCCCGTCGACCGACAGCCGCGGATCGCCTGCCGCCCGCAGTGCCAGCAGCGCCCCGGTGTCGGCGCCGACCAGGACCAGCGGGGTGACGGGATCCGGCCCGGCCGCGTCCAGCAGTGCCCCGCCGATGCTGTCCGGTGCGTCCTCCAGACCCGGGCCCGTCGTGTGGACGGCGTACCCGTCGGCCGCGAGGCGGCGGCCGAAACGCTCGTAGACGCCGCCGTGTTCACCGCGTCCGGGCAGCACCAGGAGGGTGCCGCGGGTGGTGACGCCCCCCGGTGGGTGCCAGCTGTGGGTGAGTGAGGTCGCGGTGTTGGTGAGGACGTCGGTCATCGCGCGCTGCCCGCGAGCGCGGCCGGCCCGGCTTCGGTCGCGGGGGTCCCGGCGGCTTCACGGCGGGCCAGCTCCTGGCGGACCAGCGGGATGAGGTGGCGTCCGTAGTCGATGGCGTCGTCGAGCGGGTCGTAGCCGCGGATGAGGATGGTCGTGACGCCGATGTCGATGTAGTCGAGCAGGGCCTGCGCCACGGTCTCGGGGGTGCCGACCAGCGCGGTGGAGTTGCCGCCCGCGCCGGTGGCCTTGGCCGGGGCCGTCCACAGCGCCCGGTCGTGGCGGTCGGACTTGGCGGCGGCCGCCAGCAGCCGCTGGGAGCCGACGTTCTGCGGTCCCTCGTTGCCGGTGAAGCGCCGGAGCTTGCCCACGAACGAGCCGCCGTTGCCGCCCTTGATGGTGTCGAGGATCCGGTGCGCGCGGTCCCAGGCGAGCTCCTCGGTCGGGCCGAGGATCGGACGGAACGAGACGCTGATGCCGGGGACGTCGGTGCGCCCCGCCGCGACGGCCGCCGCGCGCACGGACGCGATCTGCTCGGCGGTCTCGGCCAGCGGCTCGCCCCACAGCGCGAACGTGTCGGCGTGCCGGCCGCCGACCCGGTACGCCGCCTCGGAGGAGCCGCCGAAGAACAGCGGTATGCCGGACGCGCGGGCCGGAAGGACGTCGCTGCGGTAGTCCTCGAACCGGTAGTGCTCGCCCTCGTGGCTGAAGGCCTCACCGGAGGTCCAGGCGCGGCGCAGGATCCCGAGGTATTCGTCGGTGCGCGCGTAGCGGTCCTCCTTGCCGAGGTAGTCGCCGTCCCGGCGCTGCTCGGTGTCGTGGCCGCCGGTGATGGTGTGGACGGCGACCCGCCCGCCGGAGAAGTGGTCCAGCGTCGCGAAACTGCGGGCTGCGAGGGTCGGCGCGATGAAGCCCGGGCGGTGCGCGATGAGCAGGCCGAGGCGGTCGGTGCGGGCGGCGACGTGCGCGGCGACCTGGGTGCCGTCGGGGCTGCCGGAGCTGTAGCCGATGAGGATGCGGTCGAACCCGGCGTCCTCGTGGGCGCGGGCGAAGCGGACCGTGTAGTCCGGGTCGATGGCCGGGCCGTGCGGGGGCCGGGTCTCGGAGACGTCCTGGGTGCCGATCATGCCGATGAACTCGACGGACATGGTGATCAGTTGCCTTTCGGTGCGGAAGGTGAGTCGGGGGAAGTGGCGGAAGGTGTGGGATCCGGGTGGTGGCGGGCGAGTGCGGTGCGGCCGGCGGCCAGGAGGACGGAGTCGTCCTGAGGGGTGTGCACCCGGCCGCAGAGCACGTCGCGGAGGTGGCGTTGCAGGGGGTTGTCGAGGGTCAGGCCGTGGTTGCCGATCAGGGCGACGGCCTGTTCCACCGCGCCGATCGCGGCCCGGACACCGAGGAGTTTGGCGATCCCCGCCCGGCCGGTCGCCTCGGTGTCGCCCGCGTCGACGCGGGCGGCGAGCGCGTCGACCAGCGTGTCGGCGCCGACGAGCGAGGCCTCGATCTCGCCGACCGCGCTCTGGAAGCGCGGCAGGGTCGCCAGCGGTGCGCCGAGCGCGGTGGGGACCCGTTCGTGGAGGAAGCCGGTCAGCCAGTCGCGGGCGGCGCCCGCGATGCCGAGGTAGAGGGCGGCGAGTCCGAGCGCGCCCCAGGCACCGGCCACCGGATCGGGGGCAGCGGACCCGGGTTCCGACAGCACGACGACGTCGTCGAGCGGGACGCGGACGGAGTCGAGGACGACGTCGTCACTGCGGCTGGCGCGCAGCCCGAGGTGGTTCCAGGTGCGGTCGACGGTCAGGCCGGGGCTTCCCGCGCGGACCAGGAAGGAGCCGACGCGGACCGGGTCCTCGTCCGTGCGCGCCCAGACCAGCATCCGGCTGAGTCCCACCGCCCCGGTGGAGTAGATCTTGTGCCCGGTGAGCAGCCAGTCGGCGCCGTCCCGCCGGGCGGTGGTGGCGGGCAGCCCGCCGCGCACCGGGCTGCCCAGTTCCGGCTCCACCCGCAGGGCGTTGAGCAGGGCGGGTCCGGCGGCGGCCTCGGCCAGCAACTCCCGGTACCGGTCCGCCGGCCAGTTCGCGGAGCGCGCCTCGGCGGCATGGGTGAACAGCGTCATCGCGGTCACCAGGGCGACGGCGGGATCGCCGGCGCCCAGCGCGCGCAGGATCCGCACGGTGTCGGCCAGGCCCGCGCCGGGGCCGCCGTGCCGGGTGGCCACAGTGGCGGTCAGCAGGCCCGCGCCGTGGGCGAGCGCGAAGCCCTCGGTGGGGAAGGAGGCGTCCCGGTCGTGCTCCGCGGCCCGCAGGGCGAGTCGGGCGCGGATGGCGGGCAGCCGGTCGAGGTCCAGGGGCGGCAGGGCGGTCGGTGCTGCGGTGGTGGGCACGGCGTCTCCGGCCGGTCGGGGCGGGTGGAGGTGCGGGGCTGAGCGGGGAGGTGACTCAGCCGAGGTCGCGGCGCCAGGTCGTGGCGTGGTGGCAGGCGACGGAGCGCGCGCCGGGACCGTCGGACAGCACGGTGGCGGGCCGTTCCCGGCACCCCGGTCCGGCGAAGCGGCAGCGCGGCGCGAACGCGCAGCCCACCCCGTCCGGCCACGGCTCCCCGTCCCCCGTGGCACGCAACTGCGCGGGCAGCAGCCGGTGTTCGCGTCGCACGCTGGGGGCCGACGCGGTCAGCAGTGCCGTGTACGGGTGGCGCGGGTGCTCCAGGACCTCGCTGATCGGCCCCTGTTCGACGAGTTGGCCCCGGTACAGGACCGCGACCCGGTCGGCGATCCCGGCGAGTGAGCTGAGGTCGTGCGAGATGACGATGATCGCGAGGTCGAGTTCCCGGCGCAGCCGGTCGAGCAGGTGCAGGACGAGGTTGCGGTTGGAGGCGTCCAGTGCGCTGACGGGCTCGTCGGTGATCAGCAGCCGCGGACGGGTGACGATGGCGCGGGCGACGCAGACCCGCTGCCGCTGGCCGCCGGAGAGCTGTCCCGGGGTGCGCGCTCCCAGCGCGGCGGGGTCGAGTCCGACGCGGGTGAGGGCTTCGGCCACGCGCGCGGCACGCCGGTCGCGCGGGACGCCGGCCACGGCGAGCGGTTCGCCGACGATACGGTCGACGGTCAGCTCGGGATCGAGCGAGCGCAATGAGTCCTGGAAGGTGAACTGGACCTGCCCGGTGCGGCGGAAGGCCCGCAGGGCGTGCCCGCGCAGCGCGGTCAGATCCTGGCCGTCGAAACCGATCCGTCCGGCTTCTGGGCGCACCAGGCCGACGGTGGCGCGGGCCAGTGTGGTCTTGCCGGAGCCGGTCTCACCGATGATGCCGAGGATCTCGCCGGAGCGGGCACCGAGGTCGACGGTGTCCAGGACCCGGGTGTGGGCGCCGCGTCGGCCGTACGACACGCTCAGTCCGCGGATGTCGAGCAGCGGCGCGGCGGCGGGAAGGGCGTGACACGTGCGGTCCGTTGCGGTGGTCATACGGTGGCTCCTTCCTTGTGCGTCGTGACGGTCGCGTTCGGACCGGATCCGGCCTCCGCCACGCGCAGGCAGCGGGACCGGTGGCTGTTGCCCGCGCTGTGCAGGGGCACCGGCGCCGCCGTGCAGGCGGCGGTGGCGTAGTCGCAGCGGTCGGCGAACCGGCAGCCGGGCAGTTCCGCACCGGCCTCGGGCGGCCGACCGGCGATGACGTCGAGTTCACGGCGTCCCCAGGCGCCGAGCGAGGCGACCCGCAGCAGCGCTTCGGTGTACCGGTGTGAGGGCGCGGCGAGGACCTCCGCGGTGGGTCCGTCCTCGACGATCTCGCCCGCGTACATCACCAGGACGCGGTCGCAGACCTCGGCGACGACGGCCAGGTCATGGGTGACCAGGAGCAGGGCGAGTCCGTGCTCGGTGCGCAGCCGCTGCAGGAGTTCCAGGATCTCCGCCTGCACCACGACGTCGAGCGCGGTCGTGGCCTCGTCCGCGATGAGCAGTTCGGGGTCGCAGGAGATCGCGATGGCGATGAGGACGCGCTGCAGCATGCCGCCGGAGAGCTCGTGCGGGTACTGGTGGTAGACGTCCTCGGGTCGGTGCAGCCCGACGTCGGTGAAGAGCGCGACGGCACGTGCGTGCGCGGCGGTACGGGACAGCCGCAGGGTGACCCGCAGTTGCTCGGCGAGCTGGCGGCCGACGGTGAGCGTCGGATTGAGGTACGAGGCCGGGTCCTGGAAGACCGCCCCGAGGCGGCTGCCGCGCACGCCGCCCCACTGGCGGCGGGTCAGCGCGGTGAGTTCGGCGCCTTCGGCGCCTTCCGCACCGTCAGCCGTGGTGCCGGACAGGACGGCCGATCCTGCGGCGACCTCGCAGCCGGGCGGCAGGACGCCCAGCACCGAGCGGCAGGTGAGGCTCTTGCCGCTGCCGGACTCCCCCACCAGCCCGACGGATTCGCCGCGCGCCACCGAGAAGGAGACGTCGCGCACGGCCCGCGCGCGTCCGCCGGCGACCGTGACGGTGAGCCCTTCGACGGACAGGGCGGTCGCGCCCCGCGATACGGCATGCGCAGTGACGTTCTCAGGCGACGGGGACTGCGGCATCGGCCTGCTCCTTCCGGCTGGTGCGGGGCTCCTGGACGGAAGCGCGGGCAACGGACGCCGACTCGTCGCGGTCGGCCGGGGCGCTCGCCAGCACGTCCCGCGGCAGCTCGGTCGAGGCGCCGCTGTCGCGGATCGCGTCCGCGAGGATGTTGAGCGCGCCGACGGTGATCATGATCACCGCGGCGGGGATCAGCGGGGCCCAGGGCTGCTGGGCGAGGAATCCCAGGTCGGCGGCGAGCATGCCGCCCCAGGTCGGGGCGGGCGGCTGGACCCCGAGGCCGAGGAACGTGAGGGACGCGACGACGAGGAGCGCCTGACCGATGGCATGGGCGGTGGTGACGGCGACCGTCGGCAGGATCTTGCCCCAGATGTGCACGCGCAGGATCCACCACCGCGACGCGCCCACGAGTTCGGCGGCCTCGACGTACTGGGCCTGCTTCAGGCCGAGTGCGGCGGCCCGGGTGACCCGGAAGAACAGGGGCGCGAACAGCACGCCCAGCGCCAGCATCGCCTGGTGCATCCCGTTGCCGAGCGCGCCGACGACCGCGATCGCGAAGACCGTGAACGGCAGGGTCATCAGGGCGTCGACCGCCCGCAGCGCCGACCACTCGACCCCGCGGCCGAGCCACACCGACGCCAGGCCGGGCAGGACGCCCAGTGCCATCGCGGCGCCGACCGCCTCCAGCGCCCCCGCGACCGACAGTGCGGTGCCGGACAGCAGCCGGCTCAGCACGTCGCGTCCGAGGTAGTCGGTGCCGAGCCAGTGCGCGGCGCCGGGACCGTGCAGCATGTTCGCGGTGTCCTGGGCCAGCGGGTCGTCGGGGCTCAGTGCCCCGCCCGCGACGGCCAGGACGGCGACGGCGGCCAGGACCAGCAGGGCCGCACGGGCCGCTCGCACCCGCCACACCCGGCGCAGGGACCTCATGACCCGCTCCCTTCGACGGCCGGTGCGGCGCGCCGGGCCGCCGGGTTGAGGGCGGCCAGTGCCGCGTTCACGGCGACGTTGGCGATCAGCACCACGGTGACGGTGACGAGCAGGGTGCCCTGGATGACGGGGATGTCGTGCTGCTGGGCGGATTGCAGGGAGAGTTGTGCGATCCCCGGCAGGTTGAAGATCCGCTCGGTGACCACCGCGCCGCCGAGGATCACCGGCACGCTCATTCCCAGGACGGTGAGCGCCGGGCCGGCCGCGTTGCGCAGGACGTGCCCGAACAGCACCCGCCGTCCGGAGAATCCGCGCATCACCGCGCCGGTCACGTAGTTCTCCTGCAGTGCGCCGACGAGTGAGGTCCGCAACTGGCGGGCGATGGAGGCGGCGGCGTCGACGCTCAGCGCGAACGCGGGCAGGATCGCGTAGCGCAGCCACCCGGCCGGATCTGCCGAGAAGGCGACATAGCCACCGCTGGGCAGCGCGCCCAGTTGGACCGAGAAGACGACGATCAGGGCGATCGCCACCACGAACGCGGGCAGGGTGCCCAGGACCGAGCAGACCAGGGTGACCCAGCGGTCGATCCGGCCGCCGGCGTGGAGCGCGGCGGTGATTCCGGCGGCGCCGCCGAGCAGCACCGCGATCAGCAGGGCGAGCCCGGCGATCGACAGGTCCACCGGCAGCGCCTGTCCGATGCTGTCGGACACCGGGAGGGTGGTGAACCAGGAGCGTCCCAGGTCGCCGGTGAGGGCGTGGCCCAGCCAGCTCAGGTACTGGACGATCAGCGGGCGGTCCAGCCCGAACTGGTGCTGCATGCGGCTGATGTCGGCGGGGGTGGCGGTCTCCCCCAGGACGGCGGCCGCCGGGTTGGCCTCGGACAGCGCGCCCAGCCCGAAGGTGAGGAACGAGGAGAGCAGGAAGACGGTGCCGCTGACGGCCAGCAGCCGGCCGAGCGGCCGTGGGGCGGCGGCGGCCCGGCGCGCGAGCCGTGGCAGCGATGCCCGGAAGGCAGGCGCGGAGGCGCTCATGACGCGGTGACCCCCTCGAAGCGCTGCACGACGGTGAACGCGGGGATCTCGGAGACTTTCGGGCTGCGGGCCAGGATGCGCGGAACGGTGTAGAGGAACACGTTGGGCATCGACCGGACGGCGATCGACGTGGCCTCCTGCAGCAGCTTCGGGTAGTCCGGGGACTCCAGCGGGGTGCGCCGCACGACGTCGAGGGCCGCGGTGAGTTGCGGGTCGACGGTGCGGCCGGGGTTCATCAGCCCCTGCTCGCCGAAGAGCACCTGGAAGGCCTGGACGGCGGAGTCACGTCCGGCGAACTGGTCGGTGAACAGTGCCCGGGAGTGCTGGATGTAGATGATCTGAGTGGCCTGGGCCGCCGGGATGACCTCGATCTTCGCGGTGACGCCGACCTTCTTCAGCTGCGCCTGGATGAGTTCGGGCACCCCTTGCGCGGCCGAGGTGGTGAGGGTGAGTTCGAGGCCGTCGGCGTGCCCCGCCTTGGCAAGGAGTTCCCTGGCCTTCTGCGGGTTGTACGGGTACAGGTCGTCCAGGGCGTCGTTGTGGCCGACGTATCCCTTGGGGAAGGGCTGGTAGCTGACCTCCCCGTGGCCGAACGCGGCCGCCTTGAGGAGTTCCTGCCGGTCGATGGCGTACTTCAGCGCGAGGGCGACGTCCGGGTCGGTGAAGGGCGCCTTCTTGATGTTGACGTCGAGGGTCGCCACCACCAGCGACGGAATGACCTGCACCTGCAGTCCGGCGGCCTTGGCCGCCTCGACCTGGCTGCCGGGGATCTGCGCGACGTTGTACTGCCCGGACTGCAGGGCCGCCACGACGGTGGAGGCTTCGGGAAGCGGATAGACCTCGAAGTTCTCGGTCTTGATCCGGGCGGCGTCCCAGTACGCCGGGTTGCGGCGCAGCACGGCACGGGAGTTCTGCACGTACGAGGTCAGGGTGAACGGTCCGGCGCCGGCCGGCTTGGTGGCGAGCGCGGTGGCGTCGGCCCCAGCTTCGAAGGCCTTGGGGTTGACGACCATGCCGGTCTTGCCCGCGAACAGGGCGGGGAGTTGGAAGTCGGGCTTCGCCAAGGCGATGGTGACGGTTCCCGCGTCTGGTGCGGTGACCGTCTTGACGTTGCTGAGTTGGGCGGCGATGAGCGACTTGGGGTGGTCCCGGCCGCGTTCGATGCTCTTCTTGACGGCGGTGGCGTCGAGCGGGGTGCCGTCGCTGAACGTCGCCCCCTTGCGCAGCGTGAAGGTGACCGAGGTGCCGTCCGTGGCGTACTTCCACGACTCGGCGAGCGCGGGAACGGGGTCGCCCTTCTCGTTCTCCTTGGTGAGGCCCGCGTAGACGAGCGACAGGACGTGCACGTCCCAGCCCGCCGAGGACGTCACCGGGTCCCACGAAGTGGGCAGCGCCCAGCCCCACTTGAGGGTTCCTCCGGTACCGCCGGCGGTGGCCGGGGCGGCGTCCGAGCCGCAGGCGGCCAGGGTGAGGGCGGCGCCCGCGCCGAGCGCGAGGCCGAGGAAGGAACGTCTGCCGAGGCCCGCGGGAAGCGCGGCGGGCCGGTCGGCGTCAGCGGTGGTGGAGGGGGTGCGGAAGGTCTGCATGGGCGTGCGCCACCTTTCTCGGCCGTGCGTGGTCATGCCGGGCGGCGGCATGGGTGCAGGGCCGTACGGCGCCTCGTCGGGAACCGAGGGCGCGGAGGGATTCGGAGATGAGTCAGGTGCGGGACGTGACGAGGTGCGGGACGCGCGGTGTCGGCGGAGGACGCGCGGGAGCACGTGCGGCGGTACGGCGACGCGGGAGTGGGCCTGCGAAAGGCGGCAGCGGCGGCGCCGTCGACAGGGGGAACGGGACGCCACGGAACTCGCACGGACGGCCGTCCGGCGGCCGGTGGGCGACCGGACCGCGTCAGCGGGTCAGGTGCCTGTCGGGTGTCGCCGGGGCTGGTGGCCGGGTGGAGAGGGCGGGGTCAGCGACAGAGTGCGCTGGAGGTACGCCGGTAGTCCACGTATCGGCACACCACACCGGGGTGCGTCGGGTTCATGCGCACATACTGGCGGCGGGGCCGACGCGCTGTCAATGGACACCTATCGGTGTCTCATGGGCCGAGATCTCGCCAACCGCCCACGTCACGCGACGTGCGACAGCGCCGGGTGCGTACGCGCCTCGTCCGGGTGCAGCCACAGCGGCCCGTTGCCCGTCTCGATCCGCACGGCGTCCCCGGGCGCCTCCTGACCACCGGTGAGCAGGCGCAACTCCACGCCGGTCAGGGTGCGGTAGCGCTCCAGCGCCTCGTCTGCGGGCAGCAGGTCCGAGGAGGGCGACACCCCGGGCGCGGCCCGCAGAACCGCCTCCGCGTACTCCTCGTACGGCCGCCACCCGGGCACGTGGACGGTGCCGCCGGGACCGGTCAGCCGCAGGGTCGGAAGGGCGTAGCGGTGCCGGCCGTTGACGAACTTCGCCCGGCCGCCGTGCGGCCCCGGGCCGTCGGCCTCCAGCACGCAGCGCGCCGGGGTCCGGGTCTCGCGCCAGTCCCGGCGCACCGCCCGCTCGGTGGCCGGATCCCGCAGGTCGCGCACCAGTTGCTCCCGGTCGAGCCCGGGGACGCCGGAGACGGTGTCCCGCACACCGCGCTCACTGTCGGCGGGTGTCCCGACCACGAAGGTGGACTCGCGCAGACGTCGCAGCACCCGCTCCGCGACCAGCGCGCCCTGCGCCTCGGCGGCCTTCGCCGCGAGCGACGCCGGCCAACTGCTGACGGCGACGCGCTCCAGCCGGTGCGCGAAGGGCGCGGCGGTGTGCTCGGCGATCCCCGCGACGAACTCCTGGTACCAGAGCGCCTCCGCCGCGGGGTCGGGGGCCGGGTCGTCGTCCTCGTCGAAGAGGATTCCGCAGACCCTGCGCCAGGAGACATCCCCGGCCTGCTCAGCGCCGCGCAGCGCGTGCCGCAGCTTGCGGAAGGTGGGCTCGGAGCCCCACGCCCAGGGGCAGGCCGGATCGGTGAACTCCACGATCTCCAGGGTCGTTCCGGTCCCCCGCGTCACGCCCGTGCCACCGCACCCGCCCGCGGCGTGAACAGGTCCACCGGGCCCGGCCCCGCCGCCACTCCCCCGTCCGCCAGCTCGGCGACGGTGATCCGCCCGAGCAGTTCCTCCGCCGCCGCCTGCACGGCGCGCCACACCGAGGGCAGCTGCCGGGCCGCGCCCGGATAGTCCAGTTCGTCCAGGCGTTCGCCGCGCAGGGTCATGAAGTCGCCGTCGACCGCGACCATCACTTCGGCGAGGGTGATCAGCCCCGCGTCGCGGCCGAGCCAGTAACCGCCCTCGCAGCCGCGCTGGCTGCGGACGAGTCCGGCCCGGCGGAGATCGCCGAAGACGGACTTGAGGAAGCGGAACGGAATCTCCTGCGAGGAGGCGATGCCCTCACAGGTCAGCGGCCTTCCGCCGTCGGCGGCGAGTTCCACGAGCGCCCGCACCGCGTAGTCCGTCTTGGCCGAGATGTGCATGGCTACCGTCTTCCTCGTGAGGGTGCGTCCCTGAGATCAAAGGGGCCCTGGCGAACGGCGGACAGCCGGGCCGACACTAATGGACACATCTTGACATCCATTCAACCCGCTCTCTACGGTCTGGGCCAGGGCCGCAGTGGCCCCGTGCCGCCGGCTCCACTGTTCGCCCACCGCTGCCGCCTCGTGGAATGTCGGCAACACCGGTCGCGGCGCCCGCATTCCTGGACGGCGGCGCGACCGCGCGGCACCGTCCGCATCCGAGCCGTCGAGCCCCCGGGCAGGAACCGCCATGACCTCGCACACGCACCACGCTCCGCAGCCGGACCCGTCCGCACGCGACGGCTTCCACCCCGATCTGCCCGACCCCGCTCCCGGTGCGGAAACCGCCGGCTCGCTGCCGCTGCACGCCCGGCTGCACCACATCCGCGCGGACTCCCTCGACGGCGACACCGCGCAGACCGGCGGCATGCGCCGCTTCGCCGCCATCAGCGGGCGCACGGTCGGCTCGGAACGCATCTGGATGGGGCAGACGCATGTCGCGCCGGCCACCGCGTCCTCCGACCACCACCACGGTGCCTCGGAGACCGCGATCCATGTCGTCAGCGGTCACCCGGAGTTCGTCTTCCTGGACGAGTCGAACGGCGTCAGGGAAGAGGTCAGGCTGCGCACCTCGCCCGGCGACTACATCTTCGTGCCGCCCTTCGTCCCGCACCGCGAGGAGAACCCGAGTGAGGACGAGGAGGCCGTCGTCGTGATCGCGCGCAGTACCCAGGAGGCGGTCGTCGTCAATCTCCCGGGACTGTACGTCCTGGGTGACGCCGGTACCGACGCGGCGGAGTAGACGGAATCAGACCGGGAGCATCTGCTGCGGAAGGAACCTCGCCTCGGTGAGGTACCTGCGGGCACCGAGGATCGCCGAGGACATCGGATCGGCCGCCCGGTGGACGGGCATGTCGGTCAGTTCGGCGAGCAGTTCGCGCAGCCCGCCCATGAGCGAACCGCCGCCGGTCAGCACCAGACCCCGCCGCGTGATGTCGTCGGCGACGCTGGCCGGGCTCCCCTCGAGCACCGCTTCGACCGTCTCGGCGATGACCCTGACATACGGCGCCACGACGTCGGCGAGCTCGGCCAGGGTCACCGGCACCGTGCGGGGCCGGCCGGTGGCGGCGTCGCGGCCGGTCACCGACAGCGCGGCCGGTCCCGGGGCGCCGGGCGTACCACTCAGCCCGGTCTTGACGTCCTGCCCCCACCGGACCCCGAGTGCCAGCCCGTACCGGCTCTCCAAGTACGCGGTGATCACCTCGTCGAAGGTGTCACCGGCGGCCGCCGTGGACGCGGACGCGACCATGCTGCCGAACGCGAACCCGGCCACGTCGGTGGTGCCCGCCCCGACGTCGACGATCATGCACCCGTCGCCGTCCCGCACCGGCAGGCCCGCGCCGATCGCGGCGGCCAGCGGCTTGGGCAGCATCCGCACCTGGCGGGCGCCGGCGGCGTGCAACGCGTCCTGCAGGGCCCGGCGCTCCACCGAGGTGGCCAGGACCGGGACGGTGACCATCACCCGGGGCGGCGCGAACGCCGTCCACTGCCGCCGCCGTCCCAGGGCGTGCCACAGCAGCCGCGAGGCCGGTTCGAACTCGGTGATCGCGCCGTGCCGCAGCGGGGCGGTGGCCACGATGTCGGGCGGAGTGCGGCCGAGCATCCGCCGGGCGTCCTCGCCGATCGCCAGCACCTTGTTGGTCCCGGTGCGCACGGCCACCACCGAGGCGCCCTCACTCACCGGGCCGGTCCTGCCGTGCACCCGGGTGTTCGCCGTTCCCAGGTCCACCACCAGGTCGAGGGCGCCGGACGCCCCGCCCGGGTCGGGCGAGTCGGTCCGCTGCCGGCCGGTGAAGGTGTTCAGCAGCTGAGGGAGCGTCATGGTGACTCCTGGGAGGGGTGCCTGGGCCGGGGACGGCCTGTCGTCAAGAAGGCATGCCCGTCCCCGGGCACGCGGCGGTGCCCGCCGCGTGTTGTCCCTCGAAAGAGTGAAGTCCATCGTTCCGGGCGGCCGATGGCCGCGTTGAGGCGCCGGCCACCGGCCGGTGTCAGATGTTGACGCCGTGTGCCCGCAGGTAGGCGAGCGGGTTGATGTCCGAGCCGTACCCGGGCCCGGTGCGGATCTCGAAGTGCAGGTGCGGTCCGGTGGCGTTGCCGGTGGATCCGGAACGGCCGATCTGCTGGCCCCGGTTGACGGGCTGCCCGGACCGTACGGACAGTTGCGACAGGTGCCCGTACTGGCTGTACCTGCCATCGGGGTGGCGGATGACGACCTGGTAGCCGTAGGCGCCGCCCCATCCGGCGGAGACGACCGTCCCGTTGCCGACGGACTTCACCGAGGTGCCCGTGGAGACCGGAAAGTCGACACCGGTGTGGTAGCCGCTCGACCAGCTGGCGCCGGAGGCGTGGTACGCGGTGCTGGGGCTGACGCCGCTGACCGGCGCCATGAAGGACGATCCGGACGCTGCCGGCTTGTGCACGACCTGCTGGGCCGGCTTCTGGGCCGGCTTCTGGGCCGGCTTCTGTACTGGCTTCTGGGCCGGTTTCTGCACGGCGGCCTTGTGGACCGCCGCCGGTTTGGCGGGCGCCGCCTTCTCGCGCGGCTGCGGCTTCGCGGCGGGCGGCTGCGTCCTGGCGGCGGGCGCGGTACCGGTGAGGCTGAGGTGCTGGCCGGGGAAGATCAGGTCCGGGTCACCGCCGACGGTCTGCCGGTTGGCCGCGTAGAGCTGGGGCCATCCGCCCCTGGTGTGGTGGTCCGACGCGATACCGGACAGCGTGTCGCCGCTGACGACGACGTACGCGTCGGCGGTGGTCCTGCCCGGCGTCGCGGGCGAGGAGGGCTTGGCGGCCGGTGCGGCCTGGGCGGGCGCGGCCTTCGCGGCGACCTTCACCGGTGCCCGCTGTGCTTGGGGTTGCTGTGCGGGGACGGCCTTCTTCGCGTGGGCCGGAGCCTGCTTCGGGGCCGCGCTGTCGCGGCTGAGCCCCGCTTTGGGCCCGCACACCGGCCAGGCCTGCGGACCTTGGCCGCGCAGTACCTTCTCCGCGATGGCGATCTGCTGGGACTTCGTCGCGAGGTCGGCGCGGGAGGCGTACACCGTGCCGCCGTAGGCCTTCCAGGTGCTCGCGGCGAACTGCAGTCCGCCGTAGTACCCGTTACCGGTGTTGATGCCCCAGTCCTGGGTACTCTCGCACTGAGCGACCTTGTCCCAGGTGCTGAGCGACGCCGCCGAGGCCCCGCTGACGCTGATCAGGGGAAGCGCGAGACCCGCTCCGCCCGCGGTGACGGTCAATGAGGCCTGCGAGACCCGGCTGGGCCGGTAGCGGCGGTGGCGACCACGTAATGGCATAGACCTCGTCCTCTTCCACGACCGGGGGCCGGACTGGCGCCCCACAGGTTAGACGCAAGGTTTTGGCCACCACAAGGGGCGCACGCGGAGCGGCTGTTGGGGCGGACGGTGCCTTCGACTCGTGGCACCGCCCGCCCCCGGGGTCGATCAGTTGGCGATGTTGTAGCTGTCGCCGTAGACCTTCCAGCTCAGCGGCGGGTTGAGGTCGAAGTTGCCCTTCTGCAGGAAGACACGCTGCTCGGTGTCGACCCGGCTGGTGTCGCTGTGCGCCTCCTCCGTCTTCATCGCCGCCTTGCGGGCGTCGAGGAAGGCGTTGAGGTACGTTGTCTCGTTTCCGCCCTGCGCGGGCGTTTTGGCCTTCTTCAGGGCGGCCTTGCGGATACCGCCGAAGCTGGTGCTGTCCGTACCGGGACCGTGCATCACGATCGCGTCGTAGTAGGCGAACTGGCCGAGCGCGCGCAGACCGTCGGACTTTGCCTGGCTGACGGCCGGGTTGAAGTAGACGCGGTCGCGCTCGTCGTTCTGCGCGGTCTGGAACGCCGCGTCCTTGGCGGCGGTCTTCCAGGCGCTCTCGAAGCCCGAGCCGAGGCCCGAGTGAGATTCGGTGCCGTTGACCTTGCGCAGCGCGGGAAGGTACTTGGCGAGGGCGTTGCCGGGCTTGCGGTCGGTGTACAGCTCGACGAGGTCCAGCATGTCGCCGGTACCGGAACAGAAGCCGATGATGCCGGCGGTGTAACCGCGGCCGTCGCCGATGTCCTCGATGTACTTGTACTGCGACTTCCAGTCCAGCGAGGAGTTCTCGGCGCTGGACACCAGCTGCATCGCGATGTCCTTCTTGTGCGCGTCGTCGAGACCGACGCCCGCTGCCTTGACCGCGGCACTGTGCGCGGCCACGGGCGTCGCGGCGTTGCCGTTGGCCGCGATCACCAGGGGGGTGGCACCTGCGGCCAGCAGTCCGGTGGCTATGAGAAGGGTCAGGCGCTTGCGGGATCGTCCTGCGCGGTGGTCGTTCACGTGCTCTCCGCTTCCGGCCGGGGGGCGGCCACTTCGGGGCTCGGGAGGTTATCCACGCCTTAGTTAGGAAACTTTCCTAACCGGGCGGGTGTATTCAAGCACCGCAACGAACTCACGCCAAGGGGCAGTTCGGGGTTCCGTTCCGGATCCGCGCGGTTCGGCCGGAAACCGGCTGCGCGGCGGCCCGTCGGACGACTGGGGCCGTCCCTGGTCCCGCCCCTGGTCAGGGGCGGAGCGGGTTCGGTACGGACCACTACCGGGACGTGCCGCGGCCGGTCCGGATCAGTCCCGGATCAGTTCCGGAACGGCCCCCGGTTAAGCCCTGGATAAGTCGCCCCTAAGCTCAGGATCACCCCCGCCCCCGGCCCGCACCGGGGGCAATCCGCAGTGCCGCTACCTGACCGGCACGCTCTCCCGCGCGGGGAGGATCTTGCCTTCGATCATCGCGCCCAGTCCCCGTGCCACACACCCGTCCGGGTGCTCCGCGATCTGCACGCGCAGCCCGGTGGCCGTCCGGAGCAGCGAGTCCAGGCCCGGCAGCCGGGAGATCGAGCCGCCGAGTGTCAGTCCGCTGTCCGCGATGTCGACCACCAGGTCCGGCGGGCAGCGCCGCAGGACCATGCTGACCCCGTCGAGGATCGGGCGCAGCGGCCCCGCCATCGCGTCGCGTGCCACCCGGGCGTCGGCCGTCACCGACCGGGCCAGACCGCTGACGATGTCCCGGCCGTTGAGCTCGACGTCCGCCTCGTCGGCGGGCACGGATCTGCCGATCGCCTCGCGCAGCGACTGCACGGTCTGGTAGGAGGGCGTCAGTTCGTGGTGGCCCCGGAAGTACTCCACGACGGCCCGGTCGATGGTGTCGCTCCCCACCGGCACGGTCTCTGAGGCCACCACCGTGCCCATGGAGAGCACCGCCACCTGTGTGCTGTCGGAGTTCGCCAGCACGATCATGGTCGCTTCCGGGTACTCCACGGGCAGTCCGCAGCCGACCGCCGCCGCGAGCAGCGAGTCCACGAGCTCGACGCGGCGCAGGCCGAGTCCCGCCAGCGTCTCGAACGCGGTACGCCGCGCCACCGGCGGGGCGTCGTGCGGAAGGCTCAGGGCCGCCCTGAGTACCGGGGTGCGCAGCCTCGCCCGGCGCAGCTTGGACCCGGCCACATGCCGGAGCAGGCGCCGTGCCATCTCGACGTCGACCACCATCCCGCCCGCCACCGGCTTGATAAAGATGACGTGCTCCGGGGAACGGCCGGTCAGCTGTTCGGCCGTGGTGCCGATCGCGACCACTTCACCGCGCTCGGTGTCGAACGCGACGAGGCTGGGCTCGTCGGCGACCAGGCCGTGCCCCCGGAGGTAAACGCGGGTCCTGTCGGCTCCCAGGTCCACGGCGACGGTGCAGCGACGTGCGCGCTCCAGAACCGGCACCAGGGTCATCACTCTCTCCCGACCCCGGGGAGTTCCCCGGAAGATATGAACGTGGCCGACCCGTACGACCGGGCGGTCATGCGAGTTCCTGGCTCGCCGCCCGTACAGCGCTCTCCGGCCGGGGCTCCGGCGCTTCGGCGACGGGTTCGGTCGCCTCGGCGGATTCGATCATCATGCCCAGACCCAGCACGGTGGAGAGCGCGGGTTCCTTCGTGATGTGGACCGGCATACCGGTCACGGCCATCAGCATGTTGTCGAGGCCGGGCAGGACGGCGCTGCCGCCGGTGAGGATGATCCCGCGGTCGGCGATGTCGACCACCAGGTCGGGCGGGCAGCGGCGCAGCACCCGGCCGATGCCGCTCACCAGCGCGGAGAGCGGGTCGCGCATCGCGTCCCGCACCCCGGCGGTCTCCAGGCTCAGCGAGCGGGCGAGTCCGCTGGACACGTCCTTGCCGTGCACGTCGGTGTTGGCCTGGGGTTCCGCCACCGACTCGGAGAGCACCTGGTGCAGGGGAAGCAGGCCCTGGTGCGGCAGTATCAGATCGTGGTGGATCCGCAGGTGCTCGAGCACCGCGTCGTCCATGGCGTTCCCCCCGACGGGGAGGACCTCGCCCGCGATGATCCCTCCGAAGGAGAGCACCGCGACCTGGGTCTCGGAGGCCCCGCAGATCACGATCATGCTGCCTTCGGGCTGTCCGACCGGGATCAGGGAGCCCACCGCGGCGGCGAGCGGCGCGTGGACGAGCTCCACCTGCCGGGCGCCGAGTTCCGTCAGCGTCTCCGACAATATCCGGCGCGCCTGCGGCCCGACGCCGAAGGGGACGGCCGCGGCGATCCGCGGTTTGGACTGGCGCAGCCAGGCCCTGCGTGCCTTGTCGCCGAGGAGCTGGCGCAGCATCAGGGTGCCCATGTCCACGTCGGTGACGGTTCCTCCGGAGAACGGACGGACCACGCGCACGTATTCAGCGGTACGGCCGGCCATACGCTCGGCCAGGCCGCCGACCGCGACAAGCCGCCCGTTGCGGATGTCGACCGCCACCAGGCTCGGTTCGTCGACGATCAGTCCGGCGCGCTTCGCGTAGATGCGGGTCCGTGCAGCCCCCAGATCGATCGCCAAGGTGCAGCGGCGCAGATCTTGCAAGCTGTCGGTCACGGTGGTGCCTCTCGAACGGTGGATCCGGCCGCTCGTGCGGCGGCCTTCCCTTCACCATGAGGGGCTGCCGGAGGGATCGCCTGCTGGGCTGCGCCGACTGGGGAGGCGTGGACCACCGGCGCTCCGGCCCCGCCCCGGCGGCCCGGCGCGCCACCCCTACCGGGCAGGCGCGCTGACGCCTCCCCGATGGCTCGCCCCGCGCGTTTCACACGTTCGGGTGAAACGCCGCGCGCGGAGGATTACCGCTGCGGCCACCGCCGCGCGGATGGCTCCCGGGCCGTCAAGTGCGCAGGTACGAGGCGCCGTTGACGTCCAGAACGGTTCCGGAGGCCCATAGGGCGGCGGGCGACGCGAGCCACAGGGCCGCGGCCGCGATCTCGGCGGGCGCGGCGACCCGGCCGAACGGGCTCTGCGCCCGGATCGCCTCGCCGCCGGCGCCGGCCAGCCGGTGGGCGACCCGGTCGGTCTCGATGAATCCGGGTGCCACGGACGCCACCGCGATGCCGTGCGGCGCGAGCGCGACGGCCAGGGACTGGCCCAGCGCGTGGACCGCCGCCTTCGTCGCGCCGTAGGCGGGATGGTCCGGCTCGCCGCGGAACGCGCCGCGCGAGCCGATGTTGACGATGCGGCCACCGGTGCCCGCGGCGATCATCAGGTTCGCGGCGAGATGGCTGAGGTTGGCCGTGCCGAGCAGGTTGACGGCGACATGCCGCTGCCAGGCGTCGGTCCACTGTTCGTACCCGGTGGTCGCGGGCGGGTGCGGGGTGTTGACGGCCGCGTTGTTCACCAGAACGTCGATGCCGCCCAGAGCGTCGGCCGCCGCGGCCGCCAGCCCGGCCGTCGCCGCCGGGTCCGCGAGATCGGCGCCCAGCAGGACGTGGCCCGTACCGGACAACTCCGCCAGGGTTTCCTCGGCCTCCGCGCGGCGCGATCCGTAGTGCACCGCGACCCGGTCCCCGTTGGCCGCGAACGCCTGGGCGAGTGCCCTGCCGAGGCCGCGGGAGGCGCCGCTGACCAGGACGCGGCGACCGGTCGCGGGAAACGGCGGAGCATCGGCGGGATCGCTGGACCCGGTGGCCGGACCGGACTGGGGCATCGGGCGCTGCTTTCTGCAGGAGGGATCGAACCGGAGTGATCGAACTCCAAGCCTAGGCGCGCCCGAGGGCGCGGACGCCGGCCGTCGACGCGCGCACCGGGGCGGCCGTGGCCCGTCCGGCGCTCCGCGAGTCGCGCTCCGCCCGTAAGCCTGTTCCCCTGGTAGGACGGATCCGCGCGCTCCCGCGGCGGGCAGGTGGAGAGGTCGAGCATGCACACCAGTGAACTGACCCCCGCGATTCTCGAAGGTCTGCGCCGGCCGCGGCCCTATCCGGCGGTCTCGCTGCTGATGCCCACTCACAGGCAGCGGCGGGAGAACGCGCAGGACCCCATTCGGCTGCGCAATCTCCTCGAGGAGGCCCGCAAGCGCCTCACGGAGGATTCGCAGGTCGGGCGAGCGGACCGGATCGACCTGGAGGGCCAGCTGGACGCGGTCGCCCAGGACGTCGACTTCCGGAACGCGGAGGACGGGCTGCTGGTCCTGCTCGCCCCCGGAGAACGGCACATCTGGCAGCTGTCCTCCCCCGTGGAGGTCCCGGAACGCCTCGTCTTCGCCAACACCTTCCTGACCCGCAACCTCGTTGCCGCGCGGCTGTACACCCGCCCGTACTGGGTGCTCGTGGTGTCCGAGGAGGCGACACGGCTCTGGGAGGGGTCCGGCGACCGGCTGGTGCCCGTCGAGCGCCACGGCTTCCCGCTGGAGCCCGGCATCCCGGACCCCGAGGACGCCGTCCCCGGGCCGAACATCGGCTCCGTCCCCGGCCACCAGCGCACGGAACGGATGCGCCAGTACCTGCGCTCCGTCGACGCGGCCCTGGACAAGGCACTGGACCAGGAGCGCCGACCGGTCTTCCTGGTCGGTACGACCAGCACCGTCGCCCTCCTGACGGAGCTGTCCCAGCACCCGCAGGACCTGGTGGGCCGTCTCGAGCGCGCCGGGCTCGACAAGGCCCCCGCCCACGAACTCGCGGATCGGCTGCGGCCGGTGATCGCCGAGTACACCACCCGGCGCACCGCGGAAGCGCTGGAGGAACTCGGCACCGCGCGCGGCAAGCACCGCTTCGCCGGCGGCCTCGACGAGGCCTGGCAGGCGGTCACCGAAGGCCGCGGCTCGCTGCTGCTGGTCGAGGAGCACTTCCAGGCCGCGGCCCGGATCGAGGACGGCCACCTGGTGCCGGTCGAGGGCGGCACCGCGGCCGACGGCGTCGAGGAGGACGTCGTCGACCAGCTCATCGAGGCCGCGCTGGACAAGGAGACCGAGGTCCGCTTCGTCCCGGACGACGCGCTCAGCGACGACGGGCGGGTCGCCCTCGTCCTGCGCTACTGACCGTCCGGTGACCTCCCCGGCGGCGGCGCGACGCTGGTGGTCCGGCCGCACCCCCGCCGCCGGAGGGGCCGCGATGGCCACCGCGATCATCTCGGTCGCCCTGCGGCTGGCGGGCCAGGACGCCGCCTCCGCGGTCTTCCTCGTGGCGGCGATCGTGGTGTGGCTGCTGCTCGCGGCGCTCTTCGCCGACCGGCTGCTGCTGGACCGCCGCACCTGGAAGGCGCAGGCCGAGACCCCCGCCGCCCTGACCGCGATCGCCGCGACGACCGTGCTGGGCACCCGGCTGTCGCTCCAGGGCCGGCAGGGGACGGCGGCGGCCCTGCTGATCCTTTCCGCCGTGCTGTGGCCGGTGCTGCTGCCGTCCGTCGTGCGGCACTGGGCTGCCCGGCTGCCGGGAGCCGGGTTCCTGGTCTGCGTCGCCACCCAGGGGCTGGCCGTACTGGCCGGGACCCTCGCCCTCGCCCAGAGACAGAGCTGGCTGCTCTGGGTGGCGCTGGCGTGCTTCGTGCCGGGCCTGCTGCTCTACGCCGCGGTGCTGGCGCGCTTCGACCTCCGCCAGCTGCGGACGGGCAGCGGCGATCAGTGGGTGGCCGGCGGCGCCCTGGCCATCTCCGCGCTCGCCGGCACCAAACTCGTCACCGCGTCGGCCGCGCACGGACCCCTGCGCTGGGCCGTTCCGGCGCACGGGACCCTGCGCACGCTCACCCTCGTGCTGCTGGTGCTGGACCTGTGCTGGTTCGCCGTCCTGCTGGCGTGCGAGGTGCGGTGGCCCCGCCCGCACTACGACGTCCGCCGCTGGTCGACGGTCTTCCCGGTCGGGATGACGGTCGCGGCCTGCCTCGCCGTCGCCGCCGCGGCCGAGGTCCCGGCGGCGGGGACCGCCGGGCGCGTCCTGCTGTGGCCGGCGGTCGCGCTGTGGGCGTTCGTCCTGGTCGGAGCGGTCCGCTCGGCGCGCGCCGAGCGGGGACCTGGCCAGAACGCCGGGGCCGGAACGCCGGGACGAGAACCCCGGGACTAGAACCCCGGGACGAGAACTCCGGGACTAGAACTCCGGCTCGGGCTCCCCCGCCGGGTCCTCCGACTCCTCGGGCTCGGCCACGTCGGCGAAGTCCTCGTCCGGTGCGTCCGGCGCGCGTCCGGGTGCCTCCGGCGCGCTCTCCGCACCCACGAGCGTGTCCAGGATCTGCTGACCGTACTTGGCCAGCTTGTTCTCACCGACCCCGCTGATGGTGCCCAGCGCCGCCAGGTCCGTGGGAGCCGCCGTGGCGATCTCGCGCAGGGTCGCGTCGTGGAAGATCACGTACGCGGGGACGCCCTGCTCCTTCGCGCTCGCCGCACGCCAGGCGCGCAACCGCTCGAACACCGGCAGCAGTGCCTCGGGCAGATCGACGGGGGCGGACTTGCGGGACGACCGGGCCGTTTTCTCGGCACGGGCGGCCTTCTCCGGCTCCCGCCGCAGCAGCACCTCACGCTTGCGGCCCAGCACCTCACCGCTCGCCTCGGTGAGCACCAGCGTGCCGTAGTCGCCCTCGACGGCCAGCAGCCCCTGCGCCAGCAGCTGGCGGACCACACCACGCCAGCCGGACACCCCCAGCTCGGTGCCGATGCCGAACACGGACAGCGTGTCGTGGTCGAACTGGATGACCTTGGCGGTCTTCTTGCCGAGCAGGATGTCGATGATCTGGCCGGCGCCGAACTTCTGGCGGCGCTCGCGCTCCAGCCGCAGCACCGTCGAGAGCAGCTTCTGCGCGGGGACGGTGCCGTCCCACGCCTCCGGCGGGTTCAGGCAGGTGTCGCAGTTCCCGCACGCGGTGCTCTGCTGACCGAAGTAGTCCAGCAGTTGCACCCGGCGGCACTCGACCGTCTCGCACAGCGCCAGCATCGCCTCGAGGTGGGTGCCCAGCCGGCGGCGGTGCGCCTCGTCCCCCTCGGACGTCTCGATCATCTTGCGCTGCTGCACGACGTCCTGGAGCCCGTAGGCCAGCCACGCCGTGGACGGCAGGCCGTCGCGCCCGGCCCTGCCGGTCTCCTGGTAGTAGCCCTCGACGGACTTGGGCAGGTCCAGGTGCGCGACGAAGCGCACGTCCGGCTTGTCGATGCCCATGCCGAACGCGATGGTCGCCACGACGACCACCCCGTCCTCGCGCAGGAACCGCGACTGGTTCGCGGCCCGCACCCGCGCGTCGAGACCCGCGTGGTACGGCACCGCGTCGATGCCCTTGCCCACCAGGAACTCGGCGGTCTTCTCCACCGAGGCCCTCGACAGGCAGTACACGACGCCCGCGTCGCCGGGGTGCTCGGTGCGCAGCAGCTCCAGCAGCTGCTTCTTGGGGTCGTCCTTGGGAGCGATCCGGTACTGGATGTTCGGCCGGTCGAAGCTCGCCACGAAGTGCCGGGCGTCCTTGAGGTTCAGCCGGGACGCGATCTCGCCGTGGGTGGCCTCCGTGGCCGTCGCCGTCAGCGCGATGCGGGGCACCTTCGGCCAGCGCTCGTGCAGCGCCGACAGCATGAGGTAATCGGGCCGGAAGTCGTGGCCCCACTGGGCGACGCAGTGCGCCTCGTCGATCGCGAACAGCGAGATCGTGCCGCGGTCCAGCAGCCGCAGCGTCGCCTCGGAGCGCAGCCGCTCGGGCGCCAGGTAGAGCAGGTCCAGCTCCCCGGCGACGAAGGCCGCCTCGACCGAGCGGCGCTCGTCCATGTCCTGCGTGGAGTTGAGGAAGCCCGCGCGCACGCCGAGCGCGGTGAGCGCGTCGACCTGGTCCTGCATGAGGGCGATCAGCGGTGAGATGACGACCCCGACCCCGTCGCGCACCAGGGCGGGGATCTGGTAGCAGAGCGACTTGCCGCCACCGGTCGGCATGAGGACGAGCGCGTCACCGCCGTCCACCACATGATCGATGATCTCCTGCTGCGCCCCTCTGAACGACCCGTAGCCGAACACACGGTGCAGGACGCGCAGCGCGTCGCTCGTCTCGGACGTCTCGTCGAGGGCAGCAGCAGTCATCCGGGCAGTCTACGAGGAGCCCGGTGCCCGCCATGCCACGATTCCCGTCCCGGCCGATCCGGGCCGGGACGGGGAGCGCCGTTCGGCGTCAGCGCAGCCGAGACGCCGCCGGGAGGCTGACGAAGGCCGGGCGCGGGGCGGCCGGCGCCCGCAGGCCCCGGGCCTGCGGGACGACCGCGGTGGCGGAGGTGCGCAGCGCGGCGTAGCCGCCGACGAGCGGCAGGTTCACCCCCGAGCGGGCCAGGTCGACGGTGATCTTCGGGGTGGTGTCGGCGGGCAGGATCAGCCCGCCGTCGGTACCCGCGACGATGACGGCGAGGCGGTGGCCGGCCGGGATCACGTGGTCGGTGGCGGCCAGCTTCAGGGTGATCGTGTACGGCTTGCCGGGCGTCAGCGGCACCCCGTGGTTCAGGGACGCGTAGTGGCCGAGGTCGGCCCAGGCACGGCTGAACACGGTGTGGTCCACCGCGGTGGTGTCCGCGGCCGTGTCGAGGAAGCAGGCGCTGTCACCGGCCGTGCTGTCCCCGAAGCAGGAACGGGTGGCCAGGGTCTTGATGCCGGAGCCCGACCCCAGGAAGTCGCGGATGGTCGCCGGGCCGAGGTCGACCAGCACCGCCGACAGGTGCGCGCTGGTGGTGGAGGAGGTCGCGGTGACGGTGACCGTGCCGTTGCCGGACAGCCGCAGGTCCTTGGTGAGGACCCCGGTGGTGAAGGACGTCCTGGCGGGGCTGGCGGCGTCGGGCTGGGCGGCCCAGTCCTCCTCCCACAGGGCCGGGTCGTCGGTGAACGACGCGGTGCTGCCGGGGGCGGCGGGCTTCGTCCCGAGGGTGCCGACGCCGGGGGTGGTGCCGGCGCGCAGGTTCAGCCGGGTGGTGGCGGTGGCGGCCGGCGGCCAGACGCGGTCGGTGGTCCAGTGGTCGGGGGTGCGCTCGATGTCGGCCATCGGCTCGCGCTCGATGCCGTTGCGGACGCCCAGCAGGTAGTGGTCGAACCAGCGCTGCAGGGTGGGCACCCACGTGGTGCGGCGGGTGTCGAACGGGTCGACGTGCCCGGTCTGCGTCAGCCAGACCTTGCGCTCGACGCCGTTGGTGGCGAGGGCGTCCCACCACTGGCCGAAGTGCTTCGTGCGGACGTTGAGGTCCTGCATGCCGTGGACGGCGAAGACGCTGGCGCGGACGTTGTCCGCGTCCTTGACATAGTCGCGCTCGGTCCAGAACGGGGTCCAGTCACCGGTACGCGGGGAGCCGGCGATGATCTTCTGCTGCTGGGCGGCGCAGTGTGCCTGGGCGTCCGGGCTCTCGACGGCGTCCGAGAGCCACTCGGGGCCGTCCTGGAGCGGGGCGCCCTGGTGGAAGTAGTAGTCGTACCAGGAGCTGATCGCGCTGATCGGCACGATCGTCTTCAAGCCCCGCACGCCGGTGGCGGCGACCCCGTTGGCGATGGTGCCGTCCCAGCTCTTGCCGATCATGCCGACGGCGCCGGTGGTCCAGCTCGCCTTGACCGACTGGCCCCCGGCGCGGGCGCTGTACCCCTTGGCGCGGCCGTTCAGCCAGTCCACGACCGCCTTGGCGGACTGGATGTCGGAGCGGCCGCCGACGTCGACGCAGCCGTCGGAGCGGTTGGTGCCCGCCAGGTCGACCAGGACGGCGGCGTAGCCGCGCGGGACGAAGTAGTTGTCGTAGAAGAGCGGCGCCTGGACGATGTCGCCCTTGGCGTCGTACGTCTTCAACTGGCCCTCGTTGCCGCGTCCGCAGCAGGAGTAATAGGGACTGGCATCCATGATCACCGGGATCTTCCGGCCGGCCTTGGCGGGTTCGCTGGGCCGCACGATGTCGACCGCGACGCGGTCGGCCCTACCGTCCTCGTCACCGTCGAGTCCGGTGTCCACCCATACCGATTCGCGGATGGCGTCGGCGTAGGAGTAGTCAGGTTGGCTCAGTCCTTGCCGTACGGTCCCCGCGTCCCGGCCGTCCGCGTGCGCGGCGGTGGGTGCGGTGAGTACGGCGGCCAGGGCGGCGAGTACTGCCACCACGGCGGATATCCATTGGGTGCGGGTTCCCCGCGCATGTATGAGCACGGGCGGACCGTAGCGGTTGCACCCGCCCTGGCAGAAGGGGGATACGAGACAACTTCTGGTTCAGCCGGGGTGGTTGTGCCCTGCCCGGTACCAGGAGGCCATCACGGTTCCCGGCCCCGGCGGGAGCCCACTCCACGGCCGGCGCGCCCGCGCCGGCCGTGGAAGTGACGATATGTCAGCGGCCGCTCTTGCCCTGGTCCAGGCCCGCGCGGCGCAGCGCGTCGGCCATGGCGCCGCCGGGAGCCGGGGCCGCGGAGGCGCCGCGGCGGTCGTCGCGGGCGCCCTTCCGGCCGCCCTGGCCGCTACCAGCCTGACCGCCCCGGGCCTGGCGGGGCGGCCCGCCGCGGCGGTCACCGCCACCGCCGCCGGCCGGACGCTGGTCGTCACGGGGGCCGCGCGGGGTGGCCTCGTCCTCCAGCCGCAGCGTCAGCGAGATGCGCTTGCGCGGGATGTCGACCTCGAGGACCTTCACCCGCACGATGTCACCGGGCTTGACGACCTCGCGCGGGTCCGAGACGAACTTCTGCGACATCGCCGAGACGTGCACCAGGCCGTCCTGGTGGACGCCGACGTCGACGAAGGCACCGAAGGCCGCGACGTTGGTGACCACGCCCTCCAGCAGCATGCCGGGCCGCAGGTCCTTCATCTCCTCGACGCCGTCCTTGAAAGTGGCGGTCTTGAAGGCGGGACGCGGGTCGCGGCCGGGCTTCTCCAGCTCGGCGAGGATGTCGGTGACGGTCGGCAGCCCGAAGGAGTCGTCGACGAAGTCCTGCGGCTTCAGAGCCCGCAGCACGGTGCCGTTGCCGATCAGCGACGGGATGTCGGTCCTGGCGGTGGAGCTGATCCGCCGCACCACCGGGTACGCCTCGGGGTGCACGCTGGAGGAGTCCAGCGGGTCGTCGCCACCGGGGATGCGCAGGAACCCCGCGCACTGCTCGTATGCCTTCGGACCGAGCCGCGCGACGTCCTTGAGGGCCTTGCGGGACCGGAAGGGCCCGTTGGCGTCGCGGTGGGCGACGATGTTGCCCGCCAGTCCTTCGGTGATGCCCGAGACCCGGCGCAGCAGCGGCGCGGAGGCCGTGTTGACGTCGACGCCGACGCCGTTGACGCAGTCCTCGACGACCGCGTCCAGCGAGCGCGACAGCTTCAGCTCGGACAGGTCGTGCTGGTACTGGCCGACGCCGATGGACTTGGGGTCGATCTTGACGAGTTCGGCCAGCGGGTCTTGCAGGCGGCGGGCGATGGAGACGGCGCCGCGGATGGAGACGTCAAGGTCCGGCAGCTCGGCGGAGGCGTACGCGGAGGCGGAGTAGACCGACGCGCCGGCCTCGGAGACCACGGCCTTGGTCAGTTCCAGGTCCGGGTGCAGGCGGATCAGATCGGCGGCGAGCTTGTCGGTCTCGCGGGACGCCGTGCCGTTGCCGATCGCGATCAGGTCCACGGAGTGCTCGCGGGCGAGTTTGGCGAGGGTGGCGATCGACTCGTCCCACTTGTTGCGCGGCACGTGCGGGTAGATCGTCTCGAAGGCGGTGACCTTGCCGGTGGCGTCGACGACGGCGACCTTCACCCCGGTACGGAAGCCGGGGTCGAGGCCCATGGTGGCCCGGGTGCCGGCCGGTGCGGCGAGCAGCAGGTCGCGCAGGTTGGAGGCGAAGACCCGGACCGCCTCGTCCTCGGCGCCCTGGCGCAGCTGTCCGCGCAGGTCGATGCCGAGCCGGACCAGGAAGCGGGTGCGCCAGGCCCAGCGGACCGTGTCCGCCAGCCAGCGGTCGCCGGGCCGGCCCCGGTCGGCGATGCCGAAGTGGTGCGAGATGCTGCGCTCGTAGCTGCTGGGGCCCTCACTCGGCTCCTCGGGCTCCAGGGTGAGGTCGAGGACGTCCTCCTTCTCACCGCGCAGCATGGCCAGCACCCGGTGCGAGGGGAGCTTGGCGAACGGCTCGGTGAAGTCGAAGTAGTCGGAGAACTTGGCTCCGGCCTCCTCCCGCCCCTCGCGCACCTTCGCCACCAGGCGGCCCCTGGACCACATCCGGGTGCGCAATTCGCCGACCAGGTCGGCGTCCTCGGAGAATCGTTCGGTGAGGATGGCGCGGGCGCCCTCCAGCGCGGCTGCCGCGTCCTCGACGCCCTTGTCCGGGTCGGTGTAACCGGCGGCCACCGCTTGCGGGTCGAGCCCGGGGTCGGCCAGCAGCGCGTCCGCCAGCGGCTCCAGGCCGGCCTCGCGGGCGATCTGCGCCTTGGTGCGCCGCTTGGTCTTGAAGGGCAGGTAGATGTCCTCCAGCCGCGCCTTGGAGTCGGCGGCGAGGATCTGCGCCTTCAGCGCGTCGTCCAGCTTGCCCTGCGACTCGACGGATTCCAGGATCGCGGCCCGCCGCTCGTCCAGCTCCCGCAGGTAGCGCAGCCGCTCCTCCAGGGTGCGCAGTTGCGCGTCGTCGAGCGTACCGGTGGCTTCCTTGCGGTACCGGGCGATGAACGGCACGGTGGCGCCGCCGTCGAGCAGGTCGACGGCGGCCTGCACCTGTGCCTGCCGTACCCCGAGTTCCTCGGCGATCCTGCGCTCCACCGACGGCCCGACCGACCCTGCAACAGACATCGTCACGATGCTGAACCTGCTCTCTCCGCTGGACTTCTGCGTGCATTATGCCCGCGCGGCCGGGTCTTCCGCGTGCGCTCGGAGTGTGGTGAAGGGCTCGGGGAAGTGCGCGGTGGCCAAGGTGCCGCGGGCGGCGCGCACTTCGTCCAGCAGCCGGGCGCGGGTCGCGGTCGCCGCCGCCGGGTCGTCGTCGTAGAGGTAGGCGGCGGTCGGATCGGTGAGCTGCACGGGGTGGTGCAGCACGTCGCCGGACAGGACCAGGGCGCCGTCGCCCACAGTCACGCACTGGTGGCCCGGGGTGTGGCCGGGGGCCGGGACCGCCCGGATCCCGGGTGCGAGGAGGCGGCCGCCGTCGATGACGTCCAGCCGCCCCGCCGCGCGCAGCGGCGCAACGACGCGGCTGTGCACGGGGGCGGCGCCCTTGGCCGCCTGCGCGTCCAGCTGCTCCAGCTCGGCCCGCTGGACGACGTAGCGGGCGGCCGGGAAGGCGGGGGTGACGCCGTCCGGGGCGAGGCTGCCGCTGACGTGGTCGCTGTGCAGATGGGTCAGGACGACGGTGTCCACGTCCTCGGGCGCGGCGCCGGCGGCCGCCAGCTCCTCCAGCAGCCGTCCCGGCACCGGGGCCCAGGCCGCCGCCGGGGAGTCGCTGCCGCCGAGGCCGGTGTCGACCAGGACGGTGCGGCCGCCGGGTCCGAGCAGCAGGTAGCAGTGGAAGTGCAGCAGCCACGCTCCCGCCGGGTCCGGGGCGCCGGGCCGCGACCACACCGGGTGGCCGGGGCCGCCGAACAGCTCCCCCAGCGGGCGGGCCAGCGCCGGGCCCATCGGGCCGATCGCGTCGCACAGCGGGACGACCTCGACGCCGGCGAAGGTGCGGGACGGGTGCGGCATCGTTCAGACCAGCTTCTTCTCGAACCAGTGGTCGGCGTACTGGCTGTCGTTGTAGGCGGGGATCTCGCGGTATCCGTGCTTGGCGTACAGCGCGCGGGCCTCCACCAGGTCCTTGCGCGTGTCCAGCCGCAGCGCGGAAGCGTCCAGGACTTCGCGGGCGGCGCGTTCCCCCGCGGCGATCAGCCGGCCCGCGACACCCTGGCCCCTGGCGTCGGCGCGCACGAACATCCGGGTCAGTTCCGCGGTGTCACGGTCCAGCGCCCGCACGCCCAGGCAGCCCACCGGCGCACCGTCACGGCGTGCGACGAGGAAGTGACCGGTGGGCGCGACGAGGTCGTCGCTGGGCTCTTCCAGCAGGACCTGGTCCACCTCGGACGCGGTCGCCGGCCGGGCGTAGTACCGGGCGACCAGCTCCGTGTAGTACTCCCGCAGCAGCGCGTAGGCCTCGGGATGGCCCGGTGCCAGGGCAACGGTCTCCCAACGGGCGGTGTGGTCGGCGTTTACGTTCACGCGGCCCATACTTGCAGGACCGTGCGGGGGTTAGCCCCCGAATATCCGGGGGCTTGGCACCCCAGCGGTTGGGGTGATGCCGCCATGGCTGCTCCAGGCCGCTGATCCGTAGGTTCGAAGGACGGATTCCGCACGCCAGTACCGAGGAGCACCCATGCCCCCCGTCAGCACTCTCCAAGCCCCCGAGACGGACGCCCCCGAGGGCGCCGACTGTCCGGCGGGCAGCGATTTCGCCCCTCTGCTGCGGGAAGTCAAGGAGCACGGACTCTTCAAGCGCCGTCCCGGCTACTACGCCGCCGCGATCACTCTGAACCTGGCCGCGCTGGGCGCCGTCTGGAGTGGGGTGCTGATGCTCGGCGGCTCCTGGCTGGTGCTGCTGCTCGCTCTGCCGGCCGCGGTCTTCGGCGCCCGGACGGCCTTCTTCGGTCATGACGCCGGACACCAGCAGATCGCCCGCAGCCGGGACCGCAACCGGCTCATCGGCCTGGTGCACGCGGATCTGCTGCTCGGGATGAGCTACGGCTGGTGGAACGACAAGCACAACCGCCACCACGCCAACCCCAACCACATAGAGAAGGACCCGGACGTCGAGGTGGGCGCCCTGGTCTGGACGCGGGCCCAGGCCGTCGAGCGGCAGGGCTTCGCCCGGTTCCTCACCCGGCACCAGGCGCGGCTGTTCTTCCCGATGCTGCTGCTGGAGGGCATCGCCCTGAAGGTGTCCAGCTTCCAGAGCCTGAAGAGCCGTCCCGCCCGTGAGCGCGGCGTCGAGGGCGCCCTGCTCACCGCCCATCTCGTCGGCTACGTCTCCCTGTTGCTGATCGCGATGCCCGTCGGTCAGGCCATCGCCTTCGCGCTGCTGCACCACGCGCTGTTCGGCCTGCACCTGGGTTCCGCCTTCGCCCCGAACCACAAGGGCATGGAGATGCCGGAGCCGGGATCGCGCTGGGGCCACCTGCGCCGCCAGGTCCTCACCTCCCGCAACGTACGCGGCGGGCTGGTCACCGACTGGTTCCTCGGCGGGCTCAACTACCAGATAGAGCACCACCTGTTCCCGAACCTGCCCCGCCCGCACCTGCGCCTGACGCAGCCGCTGGTGCGCGAGCACTGCGCCCGGCTGGGCGTCCGCTACACCGAGACCGGGCTGCTCGACTCGTACGCGCAGGCGCTGAGCCACATGCACGCGGTCGGCGCCCCGCTGCGCGACGCGGCTCCCGTCTCCTAGCCTCTACGGGGCCGGCGGGCGGCCGTCGCCGTACAGCCAGACGGCGAACAGGCCGCTGAGGTCCACGCCCGACCGCTGCTCGCACCAGGCCGTGAACCGGGCGGAGTCGACGCTCCCGCCCCGGTGTTCGGCGGCCCAGCCGCGCAGCAGGGCGAAGAACCGCGCGTCCCCCACCGCCTGCCGCACCTTGTGCAGGACCATCGCACCGCGCCCGTAGACCGGGGCCTCGGAGACGTTCTGCGGCGTGCCGGGGTCGGCCGGCGGGAACGCCCAGGAGGCGTCGTCCTGGAAGGTGGCGTCGAAGTGCTTCTGGGCGCTGTCGCCGCCGTGCTGTTCGTCCCACAGCCACTCCGCGTAGGTGGCGAACCCCTCGTTGAGCCACATGTCCTGCCAGGTGCGGGGCGTGACGGAGTCGCCGAACCACTGGTGCGCCAGCTCGTGCACCAGGGTCGGTCCGTCCAGGGTGGTGCCCTTCCGGTCGACGGGGAACACCGGTTTCGTCTGGGTCTCCAGCGCGTAGCCGACGGTGTCGTCGTCGACGCGGTCCACGATGGCGCCGGTGGACGAGAAGGGGTACGGACCGAAGAGCCCGCTCTCCCACTCCAGGATTCGCGGGAGGTCGCGCAGCTCACCGGCGTCGGCCGCCTCGCGGGCGTCGACGGCGACGTAGACCGGCAGTCCCGAGGGGGTGGTCGACCGGGTCACCCGGAACTTCCCGATGGCGACGGTCGCCAGGTAGCTCGCCATGGGTTCGGCGCTGTGCCATTGGAAAGTGGATCTGCCGCCCGCGGTGCGGGTGCCGGTCAGCTCCCCGTTGGAGACCGCGGTCAGGCCTTCGGGCACGGTCACCGCGATGTCGTAGGCGGCCTTGTCGGAGGGGTGGTTGTTGCCGGGGAACCAGGTCATCGAACCGACCGGTTCGCCCAGGGCGACGGCGCCGTCGTCCGTGCGGATCCACCCCTCGTGCGAGCCGTCGGCGTCCTCGATGGTCCCCGGGACCCCGGAGTACTCGACGACGGTGGTGAACACCGCACCGGCGGTGACCGCCCGGGCGGGCCGCACGGTCAGTTCGGTCCCGGCACGGGAGCTCGCCGCCCCGGCCCCGTCGACGGTGACCCGGCCGACCTTCAGGCCCGACAGGTCGAGATTGAAGGCCGGCAGTGCCCGCGCGGCGCGCGCGGTGACCCGCGCGGTGCCGCGCAGCAGCCGGGTCGCCGGGTCGTACGCCAGGTCGAGCCCGTAGTGCGAGACGTCGTACCCGCCGTTGCCCGCCAGCGGGAAGAGCGGGTCGCCGACCCCCGAGGTGCTGTCCGCGACCGGTGGCGGTGGTGGCCCGGAGGGGCTGCCGGTGGCGCACCCGGTCAGGAGGAGCAGCCCGCACAGCGTCGTGCGGAGGAGTCGGTGGTGCACGGGCCTACTCCTCGTACAGGGAATCGATCTCCTCAGCGTACGTACTGCGGATCACCCGGCGCTTCAGTTTCAGCAACGGGGTGAGCTCTCCGGTGTCCGGTCCCCACTCGTCGGTGAGCAGGTGGTAGCGCTTGACCTGCTCGGGCCGGCTCAGTCGCGCGTTGGCGGTGGCGACCGCGCGGGCGATCTCGGCGCGCAGCGCCTGCGGGCCCTCCCGTTCGGCCCAGGCGGGAGCCAGCTCGGGGTCGAGGACGAGCAGGGCGACGAGGTAGGGGCGGCCGTCGCCGTGCACCAGGGCCTGGCCGATCAGCGGGTGCTCCTTCAGCGTGTTCTCCACCGCGGCGGGGGCGACGTTCTTGCCCGAGGAGAGCACGATGATCTCCTTCTTGCGGTCGGTGATCCACAGGTAGCCGTCCTCGTCGATCCGGCCGACGTCACCGGTGGGGAACCAGCCGTCGGCGTCGGTGGCGGGGAGCACCGTGCCGTCCGGCCGCAGGTAGCCGGAGCACACGATCGGTCCGCGCACGAGGATCTCGCCGTCCCGCTCGGTCCGAATCTCCACGCCGTCCAGCGGGCGTCCGACGGAGCCGAACCGGAAGCCGCCGAGGCTGTTGGTGGTGACCACGCCGGTCGTCTCCGTCAGGCCCCACGCGTCGACGATGACGAGCCCGAAGCCGGCCCAGAACTCCAGGACGTCGACGGGCATCGGGGCGGCCGCGCTCCCCGTCCAGACCAGCCGCTCGAAGCCGGCCAGGGCCAGCACCGGGTCGAGCACCCGGGCCTTCGCCTCGGCGTAGGCCGCGGCCAGGGTGGGTGCGGGCTCCTCACCGCGTTCGCGGCACTTCACTACGGCACGCGCGGTCTCCGCGGCCGCCTCGACGACCGCGCGCCGCTCCGCGGGCAGCCGGTCGAGGGCGGCCCGTACGGAGGCGGTGAGCTTCTCCCAGACCCGGGGCACCCCGAAGAAACCCACGGGGTGCAGTTCCCTGGCGGTCGCGGCGACGGTCTGCGGGTCGGCGCACAGGTGGACGTGCGCGGCCCGGAAGACCGGCAGGTAGATGCCGAGCATGCGCTCGGCGATGTGGGCGAAGGGCAGGTAGCAGATGTGCGCGGCGTGGCCGGGGAAGTCCGCGACGCGGTCCAGCGCGATGCCGTTGAGCAGCACGTTGCGGTGCGAGATCACGACGCCCTTGGGGTCGCCGGTGGTCCCGGAGGTGTAGACGACGGTGAGCGGGTCGGCCGGGTCCACCGCGCGCCAGCCCTTGTCGAAGGCGTCGGCGTCGTACAGCCGGACGCCCTGCGCCGCGATGGAGGAGTACGCGATGTGCGGGCCCGCCTGCCCCGGCTCCACCACGACCAGTTGCCGCAGCCGGTGCTGCGGGTCGTCCAGGAGGGGCTCCCATCGGACGCTCTCGCGCGCCGACTCCACGACGGCGAGCCGGGCCCTGCTGTGGCGGGCGATGTGGCGGATCTGCTCGGGCGCGGCGGTGCCGTAGACGGAGACGGGCACGGCGCCCAGGTGTACGAGGGCGAGGTCGGAGAGCCAGTGCTCGGGACGGTTGCCCATCATCAGCAGGACGTGCTCCCCGCGCTCCACGCCGATGGCGGCGTAGCCGGAGGCGAGAACGGCGATCTTGCGGCGGACATCGGACCACGTGAGGGTGGTCCAGCCGGAGCCGTCGGCGGTGCGCCAGGACAGCGCGGGGAGGTCTCCGTGGTCCTCGGCGTTGCGCAGCAGCAGCGCGGGGAGGGTGAGCTCGGACGGTTCGGCGGGGAGTCGCAGGATCGTGGGCATGACGACCTCCTGGCCGGCCTCGCGGCCGGTCTCCTGGAACCTGGCGGGGTGCGGCCACCGCAAGCTTTCACACCATCGCTGAGACAGCAATACTGTTGAGCACGATCCGCCGCATCGACTGGGGCGGCATCGGGACACCGACGGAAGCGAGGCGCAGCGCATGACGCAGTCCCTGATCCAGCCGGCAGGCCTCACCGTCGACGAACTGGCGGCGCGGGCCGGAGTGACCGTCCGTACGCTTCGTTTCTACAGCAGCAAGGGCTTGCTGCCGCCGCCCGTGCTGGGCCCGCGGCGGGTGGGGCTCTACGGACCCGAGCACCTGGCACGGCTGTCGCTGATCGAGGAACTGCAGCACCAGGGGCTGACGTTGGCGGCGATCGAGCGCTACCTCCTGCAGTTGCCCGCGGACATCACCGCCGAGGATCTGGCGATGCACCGGGCGCTGGTCGCCGCCTGGGTGCCGGACTCCGCCGAGGAGACGCCGCGTACGCGGCTGGAGCGGCGGGCGGGCCGGGCGCTGACCGAGCACGACGTGGACCGGCTGTCGGCGATGGGCGTGCTGGACCGCACCGACCGCCCGGAGGTCTTCCTGGTCAATCCGGCGATGCTGCACCTGGGGGTGCGGCTGCTGGACGTGCCGATCCCGCTGGAGACGGTGCTCGCCACCCGCGAGATCGTGCTGAAGCACACCCGGGCGGTCGCCCATGAGCTGCAGAAGCTCTTCCGCGAGCAGGTCTGGCAGCCCTATCTGGACGGCGACCCGAGCCCGGAGGAGACCGCCCGGATGCGCTCGCTCACGGAGTACATCCAGCCGGCCCTGGTGCAGGCCCTGGTGACCGCGTTCCAGCGGTCGCTGGCGGAGGAGTTGCGGGCTTCGGCCTCGTCCGGGAGGGACGGAGACCGAAGCCCGTACGCCACCGGTGAGTGATCAGCCGTCCGTGAAGGTCTCGCCCCGCTCCGCCTTGGCAACCAGCAGCGCGGGCGGGGTGAAGCGCTCGCCGTACGCGGCCGTCAGCTCGCCGGCGCGGGCCACGAAGCCGGGCAGCCCGCCCTCGTAGCCGTTGATGTACTGCAGGACGCCGCCGGTCCAGGCGGGGAAGCCGATGCCCATGATCGAGCCGATGTTGGCGTCGGCGACGGAGGTCAGCACGCCCTCCTCCAGCAGCCGGACCGTGTCCAGGGCCTCGGAGAACAGCATCCGCTCCTGCATGTCCCGGAACGGGATCCGCGCGTCGGGCTTGCTGAAGTGCTCGCGCAGACCGGGCCACAGCCGGGTCCGCTTGCCGTCCTCGTAGTCGTAGAAGCCGGCGCCGCCGCTGCGGCCGGTGCGGCCGAACTCGTCGATCAGCCGGTCCAGGACCACTTCGGCGGGGTGGGTCTGCCAGCTGCCGCCCTCGGCCTCGATGGCGCGCTGCGACTCCGCGCGGATCTTGCGCGGCAGGGTGAGCGTCAGCTCGTCCAGGAGCGAGAGAACCTTGGCCGGGTAGCCGGCCTGGGCGGCGGCCTGCTCGACGGAGGACGGATCGAGACCCTCGCCGATCATCGCGACGCCCTCGTTGATGAAGTGGCCGATGACGCGCGAGGTGAAGAAGCCGCGGGAGTCGTTGACGACGATCGGGGTCTTGCGGATCTGCCGCACCAGGTCGAAGGCGCGGGCCAGTGTCTCCTGGCTGGTGTGCTCGCCCTTGATGATCTCCACCAGCGGCATCTTGTCGACCGGCGAGAAGAAGTGCAGGCCGATGAAGTCCTGCTGCCGCTTGACGCCTTCGGCGAGCAGCGAGATCGGCAGCGTCGAGGTGTTGGAGCAGAGCAGGGCGTCGGGGGCGATGACGTCCTCGATCTCCTGGAAGACCTTGTGCTTGAGCGACGGGTCCTCGAAGACCGCCTCGATGACGGCGTCGCAGCCCGCGAGGTCCTGCGGGTCGCCGGTCGCGGTGATGCGGCCCAGCAGCTCGTCCCGCTGGGCCTGGGTGGTCCGGCCGCGGGCGAGGGCCTTGTCCAGGAGGGCGGCGGAGTACGCCTTGCCGCGCTCGGCGGCCTCGGCGGACACGTCCTTCAGGACGACCTCGATGCCCGCCCTGGCGCAGGAGTAGGCGATCCCGGCACCCATCATCCCGGCGCCGAGGACGGCGACCCTGGTGACCGGGCGCGGGTCGATCCCCTGCGGGCGGTTGGCACCGGAGTTGACGGCCTGCAGGTCGAAGAAGAACGCCTGGATCATGTTCTTCGAGATGGGGCCGCAGGCGAGTTCGGTGAAGTACCGGCCCTCGATCGCCAGCGCGGTGTCCATGTCGACCTGGGAGCCCTCGACGGCCGCGGCCAGGATGTTGCGCGGCGCCGGGTAGGGGGCGCCGGCCAACTGCTTGCGCAGGTTGGACGGGAACGCCGGCAGGTTCGCCGCGAACGCCGGGCTCTTGGGGGTGCCGCCGGGGATCTTGTACCCCTTGACGTCCCAGGGCTGCTGGACCTGCGGGTTCGCGTCGATGAACGCGCGGGCCCGTGCCAGCATCTCCTCGCGGGTGGCGGCGACCTCGTGGATCAGACCCGCCTCCAGCGCCTGCTGCGGGGCGTACTGCCGGCCCTGCAGCAGCACCTTGAGCAGCGCGTCGGCGATGCCGAGCAGCCGCACGGTGCGCACCACGCCGCCACCACCGGGCAGCAGCCCCAGGGTGACCTCGGGCAGGCCGATCTTGGAGCCGGGGGCGTCCAGGGCGATCCGGTGGTGGCAGGCCAGCGCGATCTCGTAGCCGCCGCCCAGCGCGGCGCCGTTGATCGCGGCGACGACGGGCTTGCCGAGGGTCTCCAGGCGGCGCAGCCGGCCCTTGATCCGCATCGAGCCCGCGAAGACGTCGGCGGCGTTCTCCGGGGTGGCGCGGATCAGGTCGCGCAGGTCGCCGCCGGCGAAGAAGGTCTTCTTCGCGGAGGTGATGATGACGCCGCGCACGGAGTCGGCCTCGGCCTCCAGCCGGTCCAGGACGGCGTCCAGGGAGTCGGCGAAGGCCCCGTTCATGGTGTTGGCGGACTGGTTGGGGTCATCGAGGATCAGGGTGACGATGCCGTCGGTCCCGTCCTGCTCCCAGCGGATGGTGGTGGACTCGCTCATCTCAAGGTCTCCGTAAGGGGGGTTGGACGGAACGTCAGACGCGCTCGATGACCGTGGCGATGCCCATGCCACCGCCGACGCACAGCGTCAGCAGGCCGTAGCGCAGATCACGGCGTTCCAGTTCGTCGATGAGGGTGCCGAGGATCATCGCGCCGGTCGCGCCGAGCGGGTGGCCCATCGCGATCGCGCCGCCGTTGACGTTGACCTTGTCCAGGTTCAGGCCCATCTCGCGGACGAAGCGCAGCACGACGGCGGCGAACGCCTCGTTGATCTCCACCAGGTCGATGTCGCCGATGGTCAGGCCCGCCTTGGCCAGCGCCTTGCGGGCGGCGGGGGCGGGGCCGGTCAGCATGATGGTCGGGTCGGCGCCGGAGACTGCGGCCGAGACGATCCGGGCCCGCGGGGTGAGGCCGTAGCGCTCGCCGGTCTCGCGGTTGCCGATCGCGACGAGCGCGGCGCCGTCGACGATGCCCGAGGAGTTGCCCGCGTGGTGGACGTGGTCGATCTTCTCGACCCAGTGGTACTTCTGCAGCGCCACGGCGTCGAACCCGCCGGCCTCGCCGATCATCGCGAAGGACGGCTTGAGCGCGGCGAGGGATTCGGCGGTGGTGCCGGGGCGGATGAACTCGTCGTGGTCCAGGACGGTCAGGCCGTTGCGGTCCACGACCGGGACGACGGAACGGGCGAAGCGGCCGTCCTTCCACGCCTCGGCCGCCCGTTCCTGCGACAGGGCCGCGAAGGAGTCGACGTCATGGCGGGAGAAGCCCTCGATGGTGGCGATGAGGTCGGCGCCGACGCCCTGCGGGACGAAGCCGGTCTCGAAGTTGGTCATCGGGTCCATCGCCCAGGCGCCGCCGTCGGTGCCGAGCGGGACGCGCGACATGGACTCCACACCGCCGGCCAGCACCAGGTCCTCCCAGCCGGAGCGCACCTTGGCCGCCGCCAGGTTGACCGCTTCCAGGCCCGAGGCACAGAAGCGGTTCTCCTGCAGGCCCGCGACGGTGTCGGGCAGCCCGGCGGCGATCGCCGCAATCTTGGCGATGTCGGAGCCCTGGTCCCCGATGGGGCCGACGACGCCGAGCACGATGTCGTCGATGGCGGCCGGGTCCAGGTCGGGGAACCGGCGGCGGATCTCGTGGATCAGGCCGACGACCAGGTCGATCGGCTTGGTGCCGTGCAGTGCGCCATTGGCCTTGCCGCGGCCGCGCGGGGTGCGGATGGCGTCGAATACGTACGCTTCGGGACTCACGTCGGGTGCCTTTCGGAATGAGGGGTCCGGAGATCGGTCGGTGGATCAGGAGAGCAGGGAACGGCCGATGATCTCCTTCATGATCTCCGTGGTGCCGCCGTAGATGGTCTGGATCCGGCCGTCGGTGAACGCCTTCGCGACCCGGTACTCGGCCATGTAGCCGTATCCGCCGTGCAGTTGCAGGCAGCGGTCGGCGACGCGCTTCTGCAGTTCGGTCGCCCACCACTTGGCCATCGAGGCGTGGACGGGGTCGAGGCCTCCGGCTCCGTGCTCGGTGATGCAGCGGTCGATGAAGGACCGGGTGACGGCGCACTCGGTGGCCATCTCCGCGATCTCGAAGCGGATGTGCTGGAGCTTGGACAGCGGACGGCCGAACGCCTCGCGCTGCTTGACGTACTCGGTGGTCAGCTCCAGGACCGACTCGGCGGCGGCGATCCCGGACACCGCGATGGCCAGCCGTTCCTGCGCCAGGTTGGTCATCAGGTGCAGGAACGCCTGGTTCTCCCCGCCCAGCAGGTTGTTCTTGGGCACCCGCACGTCGCTGAACGACAACTCCGCGGTGTCCTGCGCGTGCTGGCCGATCTTGTCCAGGTTCCGGCCGCGCTCGAAGCCTGGCATGCCGCGTTCGACGACCAGCAGGCTGAGGCCCTTGGCGCCCTCCTGGCCCGGCTCGTGGCCGGTGCGGGCCACGACGACGACGAGGTCGGCGAGGATACCGTTGGAGATGAAGGTCTTGGAGCCGTTCAGGATCCAGTGGTCGCCGTGGTCGGCGGCGGTGGTGCGGATGCCCTGCAGGTCCGAGCCCGCGCCCGGTTCGGTCATGGCGATCGCGGTGATGATCTCGCCGGAGCAGAAGCCCGGCAGCCAGCGGCGCTTCTGCTCGTCGGTGGCCAGCGAGGTCAGGTACGGGCCGATGATGTCGTTGTGCAGGCCGATGGCCAGCCCCGATACGCCCGCCCGGGTGAACTCCTCGCCCAGCACGACCCCATAGCGGAAGTCCGGCTCTCCCCCGCCGCCGAACTCCTCGGGCACGGCGACCCCGAGCAGCCCCTGGCGGCCCGCGGCGAGCCACGCCTCCCGGTCGACGATGCCCGCCTTCTCCCAGCGCTCGTGGTGCGGCAGCGCCTCCTTGGCCAGGAAGGTCCGCACGGTCTCACGGAAGGCGTCGTGGTCGGAGGTGAAGATCTGACGCTTCATACGGATCGGTCTCCTCGGGGGCTTGCGGGCGCGTCGGGCTCGGGAGCGGCGTGGAGCGCGGGGATCCGCCAGTCGCGGGCGACCTCGGCCGTGTGTGCGCCGGGCTGGGCGGGCGGCAGGCGTACCGAGCCGGGGGTGGCGGAGAAGCGGGGCGCGGGGGCGGGCTGGACCAGGCCGCCGTCCTCGGTGAACGTCCCGCGGGCGGCGAGGTGCGGGTGGGCGGGGGCCTCGCGCAGCGACAGGACCGGCGCGACACAGGCGTCGGAGTGCTCGAAGACGGCCGTCCACTCGTCGCGGGTGCGGGTCTTGAAGCGGGCGGCGACGGCGGCCCGCAGATCGCCCCAGCGGGCGAGGTCGCCACGGTCCGGGGCGTCCTCACCGAGCTCCAGCAGGGCGGTGAACGCGGCGTAGAAGCGCTGCTCCAGGGCGCCGACCGCCATGTAGCCGCCGTCCGCCGTCTCGTAGACGCCATAGAACGGGCAGCCGCCGTCGAGCAGGTTGGCGCCGCGCCGGTCCTGCCAGCCGCCGGCGGCGACCATGCCGTGGATCATCGAGGTCAGATGCGCGGTGCCGTCCACGATCGCGGCGTCGACGACCTGCCCGGCGCCCGTGGTGCGGGCGTGCTGCAGGGCCGCGAGGACGCCGATGACGAGGTAGAGCGAGCCGCCCGCGTAGTCGCCGACGAGGTTGGCGGGGATCGCTGGCGGGCCGTCCGCCGGGCCGATCATGCCGAGCGCGCCGGTGATGGCGATGTAGCCGATGTCATGGCCCGCGGTCTGTGCCAGCGGCCCCTCCTGCCCCCACCCGGTCATCCGCCCGTACACCAGCCGGGGGTTGCGGGCGAGCGCCTGCTCGGGGCCGACGCCCAGCCGCTCCGCGACGCCCGGCCGGTACCCCTCGATGAGGATGTCGGCGCGTTCGACCAGGTCCAGGAGCGCGGCGGGGCCCTGCGGGGCCTTCAGGTCCAGGAGCACGGACCTCTTGTTGCGGTTGGTGAGGTCGTACGACGGATTGATGCCCAGCCCGGAACCGCCCGGCCGGTCGACCCGCACGACATCGGCCCCCAGGTCGGCCAGCACCATGGCGGCGAACGGGCCGGGGCCGATGCCGGCCAGCTCCACGACCCTGACGCCGGCCAGCGGGCCCGGACCTGCCTGCACGTCCATCGGCTCCCCGATCACTTTGACAGTAGTGATGTCACATCAATGATGTTAGGAACACGTTCCAGTCCTGGCAAGGGCCGGAAGAACAGGGCCCGGAAACGACACCGGCCCGCCGCGCCACGAGGGCGGGGCGGGCCGGGGGCCGACCGGTCAGGCGGAGGTCTCGGAGACCGCGGCCTTCTCCAGCTGGAACGCCTCGTTGCCCAGGCCGACGCGGGCGTGCACCTCGGGCTTCCGGGCCTTCAGCACCAGTCCCAGCACGATGCCGACGACGGCGGAGAGCCCCACGATCCCCGGCAGGATCCAGGCCAGCGCCGCGTCCTGGTCCGGACCGATCAGCACGTCGAAGTCCTTGACCGCGTAGACGAGCACGAAGAGCAGGGCGGCCCCGGCCACACCCGCGCTCAGCAGCCGCCAGATCTGGGCACGCCCGGCCCCGCGGCGGACGAAGAAGGCGATGACGGAGGCCGAGGCGACCGCCATGAGGAGGATGACGCCGACGGCGCCGACGTTGCCGCCCCAGGTGAACAGCCGCAGCACCGGCACCGTCGGGTCACCGGCCTGCTTGTCGTCGGTGACCGCGAAGGCGACCACCACG
Source organism: Streptomyces sp. H39-S7 (assembly GCF_027158205.1). Classification (GTDB taxonomy): domain Bacteria; phylum Actinomycetota; class Actinomycetes; order Streptomycetales; family Streptomycetaceae; genus Actinacidiphila. Next base: position 91,020 of record NZ_JAPVLU010000034.1, read on the forward strand.
ACGAGGGAGATCACGGTCTGCAGCATCGAGCCGATCGCCGGAGCACCGCTCGACTTGGAGGTGCGGCCCACGGCCGAGGGCAGCAGTCCCTCACGGCCCATCGCGAAGGCGTAGCGGGCCACGACGTTGTGGAAGCTGAGCATCGAGGCGAAGATTCCGGTCAGGAAGAACACGTGCAGCAGATCCGTGAAGGTACCGCCGAGCCGGGACTCGGTGAGGCCGAACAGCAGGCCCGCGCTCTGCTCCTGGGCGGCTCCCACGACCTGGGCGGGACCGGCGGCCACACCCATCAGCCACGAGGTGAGGGCGAAGAAGACACTCGCGAAGGCGACGGCGAGAAACATGGCGCGCGCCACGGCGCGCCCCGGGCGGCTGGTCTCCTCCGCGTACACGGGGGCCTGCTCGAACCCGACGAAGCCGACGACCGCGAAGCAGAGCGCGATGCCCAGGCCCGCACCCGTCACCGTGCTGGGGTCGAACCCGTCCAGGGACAGGCCCTGTCTCTTGTCCGGATCGGCGGCGAACGCGATGTCGCACACGATGACCAGGGCGCACTCGACGACCAGCAGCACGCCGAGCACCTTGGCGTTCAGGTCGATCTTCAGGGCGCCCAGCGCACCGGTGAGCAGCACCGCGAGGAGCGCCGGTATCCACCAGTCGACGGATATGTCGAAGTGCTGGTCGAGCTGGCCGACGACCTCGAAGCCGAAGATGCCGTAGATGCCGACCTGCATGAGGCTGTACGAGACGAGGGCGACGAAGGACGCGCCGACGCCGGCCGTGGCACCGAGGCCGCGGGCGATGTAGGCGTAGAACGCGCCCGCGTTGTGCACGTGCCGGCTCATCTCCGCGTAGCCGACGCTGAAGAGCGCCATCACCACACCGAGCATCACGAACAGCAGCGGCTGCCCGACGATGCCGGTCGCACCGTACGTCGTGGGCATGACGCCCGCGACGACCATGAGCGGCGCACTGGCCGCCAGCACCGACAGCAGGAGCCCGGTCGTACCGATCCGGTCGGCGCGCAGCGCCCTTTCCTGGCCCTTGAAGGTGCTGATCTCGGTCTTACTGCCCGTCAGCATGGCTGCGGTGTCCTTCCGATGAGGTGAGCGTCGGGTCCTACGGAGAACCGAAACCGAGCGCGGAGTCGCGCGCGGCCCGGAATGCCTTCTTCGGATCGCGGCCGAAGTACGACCACGGGCGCCGGGTCGCGCACGGGCCGATCCGGTTGAACAGCGCGGCGGCCTCCACCGGACGACCGCTGTGCACCATGGCGAAGGCGAGCAGGTTGAGATCCAGCTCCAGCCGGGGATGGTCGCCGCCGTGCCACTCGAGCCACCAGTCGAACGCCGTGCGCAGGCTCTGCCGGCCGCGGCCGCTGGTCCAGTGCGGCAGCCCGGCCGGATCCTTCGGCTCGGCTCCGGTCCCGGCGAGCACCCGGTACCGCTCGATATGGGCGACCAGCGGCAGCCCGGCGAGCGGTGAGCCCTCCGGCGCCTCCCCCGCGGCCCACTCGGCGAATTCGTACACCTCATGGAACGGGTCGTTCCGGTCGGTCTTCTGACGCTCGGCCAGGCACGCCGTCATCAGATGGTGCGCGTGGTGGTGGCTACGGTGCCGGCCGCGCACCTGGTCGAACGCGCGCACCTGGTCCTCGTCGGTGCCGGTGCGGCGGGCCAGGATCAGCAGCGCCAGCCACGGTGAGGGGTCCGCGGGCGCCAGCCGGGCCACCTCGAGGCAGGCCTCCCGCGCGGCCTCGGGGCTGCCCTTGCCGGCCGCGGCACGGAAGACCATGGAGCATGCCAGCAGCATCGCGGCGTCCCTGCTGTCGGGTTCCGCGAGCTGCCATTCGCGTGTCCACGCGGCGGTGGCCGGGCCCTCGGCGAGCACGACCAGGCGATGGCCTCGACGGTCCCACTGGTCGCCGGTCTCGGCCAGCAACGTGCGGACCTCGGACCAGTGGCCCTGTCCCAGGGCATTGCGAGCCGCGACCAACTCGACGTCGTCGAGGGCCGGGTCGAAGCCGAAGTCGTCCTTGGACCGGGAGAAGCCGAAGGGGGGCGGAGGTGGGCTCATCCGCGGGCTGCCTCCACGGGCGGGTTACGAACAGTGATCGTCCACAGCCAACCGGTAGGCGTAGGTCCGCTTCAAGACCACGCCTGTTGTCTCCCTGTAGTCCGCCACGGAATTCCGGCCGGAAAGCGGTTGCGCGCCCCTTCACGGCAGGTCCGCCCGGCTCTCGGCGGCGGCCTGCGAGCACGCCTGCGATCCACGGCTTACGACACAGCCGTGCGGCTGCCGTGATCGCTGCGGGGCAGCCGCATGGCCGTGCAGCCGGGTCTGGCCATAAGTCGATCGTGACGGCCTCCACATCGCTACGGGCACCTCCTGAGCGGGCTGGAGGCTGACGGTCCGGGGCTATTGAGGGGGTCTTGGCGGGCCGGAAGCGGGCTCCGCGTAGCCCGAGCTGACCGCGCCTTCGAGGTTCGCGGTGGCATCGCAGCGCTCGACGACCGCGCCGTCCGACAGGATTTCGGCAAGCTGCTCCGCGCCGGCCTCCGACATCTCGCCCCGCGCTACCAGGAGCCGCACCGCGTCCGGGCGGTTGAGCCACAGGAAGGGCCGGCCTCCCGGGAGGCTGTCGACAATCTCGACGGTGGCGTCGCGTAACGCCGCCCCGCCGGTCTCCGCGCCCCTCAGGTCCATGCCGAGTTCCACGATTGCCGCCAGGAGCTGCATTCCACCTGCGCGCAGTTCGCCCGGCGTGGCCATGATCAGGAGCTCGTCATGCGTCCGCTCAGCGGTGAAGCGACGGCATCTCCCCGTATCGCTCTCCGCAATCCGTACGGCCACAGTGGGTGGTTCTGTAGTCATATGATCCCCAAGCCTGTCTGCCCCCGTCGACTATTCGCTCACAAGTTCGCATGTGAGATCGAGGCAGAGCTACCGCTAGTCGTCCCCAGGCGGAAGTTACCTGTGGGAACGGTGAGGTCTCAGGGATTCCGTTCAGCCGTCCGAGTCCGACGGCGAACCGGGCCTGCTGCGGGCGAAGGCGTCGACGATCGCCCGCACCTGGAGCAACTCGGCCTCGGTGAACTCGGGCAGCCGGTCGACGATCGCCTGCGCCGCGCCGTCCTCGCTGTTGATCGTGGTGAGGCCGAGGAACTGGGCGGCGCATGCCGTCGCGACGAGCCTGAAGGGCAGCTGAAGGCCCCGCGCGAGAGCGGCCAGCCGTTCGCGTCCCGGGATCTCGCGGACTTGGCCGTGTTCCAGGCGTGAGAGCCAGCTGACGTTCAATTCGGGGTCGCCGCATGCCGCAACCACGCGAGCGAGGCTGAGGCCCAGCTCAGCGCGTCGCTCCTTCACCAGACGGGACAGATCGTCCCGTGTCTCAGTCGCCATGACGGCCATCATGCCTTCTCTCCGCGGCCCCGCATCCCTCGCGGATCGGCAGGGGGGTGCAAATCGTCGATCCGGCCCGGGGCAGGCGTCACCCCCGCCCCGGGACGGATTGTCCCAGGGGTGAGACGTCGCACGGAAGGTCGAATCACGAGAGAGCTGAACGGGATTTCCCAGAGCGATAGACAAAACATCCCGCTCCTGCAATGCTCTGGGCATCCCCGCACGGGGATGAATTGTCCCATGGAGGAAGGCGTGACGACCAACTCAACCGCTACTCCAGAAGAGTTGACTGCAACGCGTTATCGGCTCTTCCAGCCGGAACGGCTCCGGATGCTGATGGAACGCACCGGAGACGGGAGCGAGATCACCATCCGCGTGCTCGCCAAGGCCGCGGGTGTCCACTCCAGCCGCATCGGCGAGCTCCTCAGCGGCAAGCAGCACACGACCAGCGCCCGGGTCGCCGAGAGAGTCGCGGCCCGATGCGGTGTCGATCTGCTCGTCCTGTGGGTCCCGGACGGTCGGACGACATCGTCCGTGGCCGGACCGGCGGCGCGCGACGCGCGCTCGTAGCCCAGCAGCTGAACCACCACACGACGAGAGGCCGCCCGGATGCGACCCCAGGGCGACCTCTCCGACCAACCCACCCCACAGAGAAGGGCGGCAGCCGTGCACCAGGCTAGCCCCGAGAACACAAAGCCGGGAGAGGGCGGCGAGCCCGAGCTCATCACCCTCGCCAGGGCGGGAGACCGCGAAGCGTTCGGCGCTCTGTACAACGAGTACCGGCCCTCCGTGTTCTGCTTCATCCGCCGCCGGGTCGGCGGGGACCTCCGTCTCGCCGAGGACCTCACCAGCGAGACCTTCCTCCGCGCACTGCGCCGGATCGACACGTTCACCTGGCAGGGCCACGACTTCCGCGCCTGGCTCGTCACCATCGCCCGCAACCTCGTGGCCGACCACTTCAAGTGCGGCCGCTTCCGTCACGAGGTCAGCACCGCCGAAATCCTCGCCGGGGATGAGCTCGTGCCCAGCACCGAGGACACCGTCCTGGAGGCGCTCTCCGGTCGCGCCGTCCGCGTCGCGCTGGTCCGGCTCAACGCCCAGCAGCGGCGGGTCGTGACCCTGCGGTTCCTCGACGAGCTGACCGTCGCCGAGACCAGCGTGGTCATGGGGAGGTCCGTCGGCTCCGTGAAGTCCATGCAGCACCGCGCGGTGCGGCGGCTCCTCTCCTTCGTGCCCGCCGAGATGGCGGTGGCGGCATGACGAATCCGAACCTCTCCCGCGCCGCGCGCGTCATCCACGAAGGAATGGCGCGGTTCACGACCGGCCGGACCGGTGACGCGGCGACGCGGATCGCGGCAGCCATGGACGCGGCCGGTCTGATCACGACCGCCGAGGGCCCTGGCCGCCCGGCGTGGGCGCTGCCAGCGGGGCCCCCGCCGCTGGTGCGGCGCAGCACGGGACGGCCTGCGGAACCTCCGGCGGTGGAGGCTCCCGCGCCCTCGGTCAAGGCCAGGGCCGACGTCACCGAGCTCGAGATCGCCGCCACGGAGTGGGACGAACAGTGCGACCGGGCCCTGCAGGTCACCGGTTTGCTCCTCTCGCGCTACGCCTCGCACCCCGACGTCATCGAGATCGTCACCGACTACGACCGCGCTGTCGTCGCCGTCCGGGTCAAGTCCCTGGAGGACTGGGACCACTGGATGGCCGAGACCGGCGTCGCCCGGCTCGACTCCGGGCAGTCCGCGGGCACCACCCGGATCACGTACGGGCGGCTGCGGGACGTCGAGGTGCGGCTGGTCGCCCACGGTGTGCCCGAGCTGCTCGACGCTCTCACCGCCGCCGCGATCGACCCGTACCGGCTGTACGGCCGCGTCTACGACCTCGGCCGCCCGATGGTCGACCGGGACGGCAACCGCTGGAAGTACCTGGGGCAGCGGGGCCCGGACGAGATGCCGCTCCTCGTCGCCGCAGGCCAGGACGTCCCGTGCTCGCTGGCGAACGTGGTCCACCAGGCCGGCCCGCTCCGGCCCGCCGTGCCCTACCTGCCGGCACCCGTACCCGCGGCCGCCACTCCCCCGGGCGCCACTTCCCCGGCCGGCGCTGTCACCGTCACGTCGCTGACCAAGGCGCTCGCCGCCTCCGTGCCCACCACGCCTGCCGATGGCACGGAGGCGGTGAGCGCCGATGCCTGAGCCCATGACGCTGGAGCAGTTGCTCGCCCTGTGGAACCAGGACTCCCGCCTGGCCCGGCTCGCGTCCGTTCACGCGCTCGCCATCGCGTCGGGCGACCACGACCGGGCGGACCGGGCGGCCTTGGAGTTGGCCGTGCCGCACGTCACCCCGCTGCAGTCGCTGGCGGCGAACGTCGAACTCGGCCGCCGGTTGCTGGACGACCGGTGGAGGGCAGTGCGTGACGCCCTCGAGGGCGATGCCACCTGGGACGAGATCGCCGAGGCCCAGGAGCTGACCCGCGACGAGGCCGTCGCGTACTACGTCCACGCCATCGGCCGCCAGGAGCGCTACGCGGGAGAGCCCTTCGACCCCTGCCGCGCCCGTGCCGTCCTCCCCGCCCTGGAAGGCAGCGCGTAATGCCCCACAGCGCGTATGCCGAGAAGGGCCGGGCGGGGACCGGGCGTTCCGGGCCGGACGGCGGTGACGCCCGATGACCAGCGCTCAGGACGCCTACCTGGGGTGGACCGAGCTCGAGCACGCGGACGGCTGCGGCAAGCCGTCCTGGGTGGTCGACTCGCGTACCGAGTACCACCTGTACCGGCCCCACCACGGTGGGCCCGGCCACCGGTGCCCGGCCGAGGAGTGCGAGCACGGCGGCCGGCACTCCGAGACCACGATCCGCGTCGTGTGCCGGTCCTGCGGCACCGCGCGGCTCCTCGTCTCCGAGGCCGAGCAGCTGACCCGGTCGACCGCGCGGGACCTCGTGTCCGGACAGCCACCCCGTGAGGTGGCCGGTCTGTACCTCTGGCCGAGCTCGCCCGTCTTCTACAACCGGGGCCCCGGTCCCTACGAGTTCCTCGTGAGCCGCACGCGCGTCGAGCGGCTCCGCGAGGAGGACGTGATCGGCTGGATCGGTCGCCGTCACGGGCCGCGGGGAGGGGACCTCTACGACGCCGTGGCCGGACCCCACCCGTGCGGCCCTTACGGAAGCGAACGGCTGCGCTGGACGAGGGTCGAGACCGACCTGCGGTCCGTAGCGGCCGCGGCGGAGTGGATCGCGGCGCGGACGCCGGCCGCGGACGGTGACGCCTGATGGGCGCGTCCACCGTTCGGCCGCGCCGGAACCACGGTCTGCGAGGCGCCTCATGAGGTACCCCCTGACCGCGGCCTTCCTGGACTCGGTCCGCGCCGCACGGTTCGTGCGCCCGACGTCGCCGGACGGCTTACCGTGGCAGCCGACGACGACGGCCGAGAGCGACCTGCTCCGTCAGGCCGAGGCGCTCGACGCCGAGCGGGAGTTGCTCCTGGCGGAGTGCGAGCGGTACCGCGCGGTCCTGGCCACCGAGCTGTGCCGGTGCCCGCGCGATCAGCGCCTCGACTGTGCCGACTGCCCGAGCTGCACCTTCTGCCACCCCGCCGCCCCCGGTACGGACCCGCTGTCCCGGCTCCGCCGGGAGATCAACGGGCGCCCCTCTTCCGTGCAGTGGACGAGCCGTCGCGTGGGGAGGGCCTACCGCAAGCTCGGCATCCCGCGCCCGCCGCACCAGTGGCGAAAGGACCTGACTCACCTCGCTGACGTCGGATTCCTGATGCGGCGCGAGGACCGCGGGAGCCGCTGGTACGTGCTCAACACGGCGCGGATCGGGTGCGGCTTCTGTCACGCCGGCGAGTGGGAGCGGTTCGCCCGCGAGCGCGGCTGGACGTACCTCGCCCCCTTCTGGCGCTGTCCCGGCCACTCCCTCACACCCGCCGCCACGAACGCCGGACGCGACCGGTCATGACCGGCCCCCGCGTCCGCCAGTTCCCCGACCGATCCCAGGGGGGATCCAGTGCTCGGACTCACCACCACCCGCCGGCGGGACGCCCGCCTCGCGCGGACGCTCGCCGACCTGACGGCCACGAAGCGGCAGCTGGCCGAGGCGAACGTCGCCCTGGTCATGGCCGCCGGCGACGCCCTGACCGCCGCCGCGCGGCACGAGCGCGAGCGACAGGCGCTCCTGCGTCGCCTCGGCGTCGCCCTCAACGGCTGCCGGCGCTACCGCCGAGAGGCCCGCGCCGACGCCCGCATCATCCACCTGCTCTCCGGCTACCTTCTCGATGCCTTGAGCCACTCCCAGACCGACCCCGGAGCCACCACATGATCGAAGGCGAGTACCCGAACGCATCACCGCGGGTCGTGAGAACGCGGATCATCAACGTCACGCCCGGCATCGACGGCTACCGCTGGCGGTGCGGGCGCTGCCCCTCCCAGGCCGACCGGCCCTTCCCCTACGAGTTCGCCGCCTACCAGGACGCCGAGCGGGACCACCCGTACTGCGCTGCCGTCCCGACGTGAGCGCTCAGGCCCGGGTCTGCGCGGAACGCGGAAGCAGGGCGGCGATCACCAGGCCGATCAGACCGGCGGCGGCGAGGACGGCCATCGCCGTCGCATACGCGTGGTCGTTGAGGCCGGACACCAGGATGGTGCCGGCGATCGCGGTCCCGAAGGACGAGCCGAGGTTCGACACACTGCGCGACAGCCCCGAGATCTCCCCCTGACGCTCCTCCGGGAAGGCCGACTGCACCACGTTGACCGAGGGGGTGAGCATCACCCCCAGGCCGAGCCCGATCATGAGCAACCCTGGGGCGAAGGCCCAGGGACTCGGCGAACCCGCCACGAGAGCGAGGAGGACACCGACCCCGGCGACGCACAGCACGAACCCGGCCATGATCAGCGTCCGCTGCGGCCTGCGTTTGGCCAGCCGTTCGGCCGCCAGGGACGAGGACAGCACGCCGAGGGTCGCGGCGGTGAAGATCACCCCGGTCTGTACGGCGTCGTAGCCGCGGACGACCTGCAAGAACGTGGCCACCGTGAACGAGGTGCCCATGAGCACCAGCCACTGGAGGTTCTGGGTGACCAGCCCGAGGTTCGAGGCACGGTCGTGGAACAGCGCGGTGGACAGCAGGGGTTCGCGGCCCGAGCGCTCCTGGGTGCGCACCCAGTGCAGGAACCACAGCAGCACGAGGACGCCGGCCGCGATCAGTGCGGCCATCAGCCACAGGTTGTTGTCGGCAGCGAGGATGCCCATGACCACCAGGACCAGGCCTGCCGCGGACAGCACGGCGCCGCGGACGTCGAAGGACCGCGTGGGGTCCGGCGGGAGGGGATCGGGGATCGAGCGGCTCAGCAGCAGGATCACCCCGATCACCAGGGCCTGGAACACGAATGCCGCCCGCCAGCCGATCCCGGAGGTGATCAGCCCGCCGATCAGCGGCCCGGCCGCGGCGCCCACCCCGCCCGCCGCCATGATCATGCCGAACGCGCGGGCGCGGGCGGCGAGGTCGTGGAACAGCAGCGTGGTGAGGATGTAGACCGGCGGGATCAACAGGGCCGTACCGACACCCTCCAGGATGGAGTTCCCGAGGATCAGCACACCCAGCCCCGGCGCCGCGGCGCTCAGCAACGCGCCCACTCCGTAGATCGCCAGGCCTGCCAGGAAGCACCGCTTGCGGCCGAACCGGTCGGTCGCCTTGCCGCCGGGAATCATCAGGGCGGCCATGACCAGCAGGAACGTGGTGATGGCGACCTGGACGCCCTGCACGGTGGTATCCAGGTCCTGACTGATGTCGTTGATCATCACGTTCATGTTCGAACCGGCGAAGCTGCAGATGAACTGCGCCAGCGCGAGCGGAGCGAGCACGCGCCGCCCCGCCACCGAGGGCATGTTCGTCGCGGTCACCACGTGTCCTTCCCGAGGGGAACCGGACTTCCGGCCGCAGCGCCCACCGCCCGGGACCCGGCCGGTCCCATCCGGTGTTCAGGAGTTGAGGATCCGGCTCTTCTGGGTCTCGAATTCGGCATCGGTGAGCAGACCCTGGGTCCTCAGCTCGCCGAGCTCCTTGAGCTGCGCGATTTTGGTGTCCATGGTCATGACCGGGGCCGCGGGGGCCGCGGGGGCCGGTGCGGCCGCCGCGGGCTGGTCGAGGGCATGCTGGTGTTCCTCCTGGGCCCATCGGCCGCCCTGCCGTCGCGAGACACGGTTCGACACGGCGGTGGCGGTGCCCGCGACCACAGCGGTTCGGGCGACTCCTCGAAGCAGACCCATGACCTTGTCCTTCCAGTGGGGTGGTGTTCGCTCACGCTGCCTGGTGCTGCCCGCCCGGGGTCAGACGGCTGGTTCGGCGGCCTCCAGTGCCGCCAGGAGGGCTTGCACGGGGATCCGGCCGCTGGCCACCAACTGGGCGCCGCCACGGCGCAGGGCGGTCGCGAACGGCGCCGCCCAGACGTTCTCGTACACCAGGATTCCGGCGGCGGAACCGGGTTCCAGCACCCCGCTCGCCTCGCGCAGGTCGTCCTCGTTCATCAGACCCGAGGAAGCGCCTTCGAAGACCTCCAGTTCGGCGACACCGTCTCCGTCCAGGTCGCCGGCCCGGATCCCGACGACCGAACCGTCCAGCTCCTTCCTGACGAACGTCAGGTCCAGGATCCGGATGATGTCGCGGTCCACCAGGTCCAGGAGCAGCGGCAGACCCTCGCCGGTCATCCGGTTCCCAGGGAACTCGATCACGATGTAGTCGATGGGTCCCATCTCGTTGAATGCGTCACTCACGTCGACTCCTCATGTACTGCGTCGCACTCCGACCTGCCGGCCGCCGCGCTTTCAGCGGCTCAGCGGGTCCTTCCACCGGTCGGCCCAGGGGGCGCCGGCGCCGGGTCGGACGCTCGCCGGGTTCAGCGCTGCTCCGATGATGCCGAGGTGGCTGAATCCCTGGGCGTGGTCGGAGATCGGGGGGAGCCTGTCTCGGTCATGGTCGACTCCTTCACGCCATGGTCAGGTGTACGCCTGGCTGAGCGCCCGGGCGGCCGGGAGGTGGTGACGGCGGTACGTGTGCAGAGCCGGAGCGGGCGGAATGACGCAGAACGGCCGCGGTGGCGAGCCGCTTCCCATCCCGCCGACGAAGGCCGGTCAGCGAGCCGGGACCGGCCAGACACACAGTCCCGTCGAAGCGGGCTCCCGCAGTAACCCCGATGGCCCCATATTGTTAAAGAAACCGCAGCACGGGGCGGTCACGGCACTGCTGCGGAGTGCCGCTCCCGCGTTCACTGACCACGCTACGCCTCGTGAAACCCCTTGTCGCGCTGTCAGGACCGCCGCTGGATCGGGCGGCCTCCGCCCTGCGGTTCCAGGCGGCCGCCCGACGAGTCCGTCCTCGCGCCCTAGGCGGGCGCCGGTGAGCACGCCACCCCGGGAGAGCGCGTCGTTGCCGGACGGCGCCTGACGCCCAAGTACCTAACGATGACTGATTCCCCGTACGTCCGATCTCCGTACCGTTTTGACCTGCAGGAACGCAGCGCGGCGAAGAGCACCGCAGCGCACATCGACCGCAGGGAGAACCGGATATGAGCGACACCCACTACATCATCGAGCGCTACCTCGCCACCTGGAACGAGACCGACCCGGCCGCCCGCCGCGCGGCGATCGACGAGCTGTGGGCCGACGACGCCAACTACACCGACCCGCTGGTGGTCGCCGAGGGGCGCGACGCGATCGACGCGACCATCGGCGCCGTGCAGGCCCAGTTCCCGGGACTCGTCTTCACGCTGGGCGGGCCGGTGGACGCCCACCACGGCATCGCCCGCTTCACCTGGGAACTGGGCCCGGCCGGCGGCGAGTCGCTGGTGATCGGATTCGACGTCGCGGTGCTGACGGAGGACGGCCGGCTGCGCAGCGTCCTCGGCTTCCTCGACAAGGTCCCGGCCGCCTGAGCAGCCGCCGCCCCGGGGGCGGGCCCGTCCGGCCCGCCCCCGCAGCACCCCGACCCCTTCTTGCCCACAGGAGTTCCGCCATGGCATCGCCCCTCACCGACGAACGCACCGTCCCCTCCACCGTCGCCCCTCAGCGGCCGCCCGGCCGCCGGCCGTGGCTCGGTCTGGCGGTTCTCCTGATCGCGACCTTCATGACCGCGCTCGACTTCTTCATCGTCAATGTCGCGATCCCCTCCGTGCAGGTGGACCTGCACGCCGGCACCGCGTCGATCCAGTGGGTCGTCGCGGGCTTCGGACTCGCCCTGGCCACCGGGCTGATCACCGCCGGAAGGCTGGGTGACATGTTCGGCCGCAGACGGATCTTCGCCGTCGGACTGGCGCTGTTCACCCTGACCTCGGTGGCCTGCGGACTCGCCCCGACCGCCGGAACCCTCGTGGCCTCGCGCGTACTGCAGGGCCTGGCGGCCGCGCTGATGGGCCCGCAGGTGCTCTCCATCATCCAGACCGACTACGCCGGCAAGGCACAGGCCCGCGCGTTCAGCATGTACGGGCTGACCATGGGCGTCGGCGCGGTGTTCGGCCAGCTGATCGGCGGCCTGCTCATCAAGGCGGACCTCCTCGGACTCGACTGGCGAGCCTGCTTCCTCATCAACCTGCCGGTCGGCGCGGTGACGCTGCTCCTCGTCCCGCGGGCCCTGACCGAGTCCCGCGCGCCGCAGCGCCCCCGACTCGACGTCACCGGCGTCCTGCTGTCGACCGTCGCGGTCGTCGCCCTCGTGCTGCCGCTCATCCAGGGCCGTGAGCAGGGCTGGCCGCTGTGGACCTGGCTGAGCCTGGCGCTGTCCGCCGTGCTCTTCGCGGAGTTCGGCGTGCACCAGTACCGGCTGGGCCGCCGCGGCGGCGACCCGCTGCTCAGCACCGCGCTGTTCAAGGAGCGGACGTTCACCGTCGGCGCCCTCGCCCAGCTGGTGTTCTGGATCGGCCAGGCGTCCTTCTTCCTCGTACTCGCCCTGTACCTGCAGCAGGGCCGCGGTCTGGACGCGCTCTCCTCCGGCGTGGTCTTCACCGCGATCGGAGCCGGCTACATGATCACGTCGACCACGGCCCACCACCTGTCCGCCCGGCTCGGCCGGCACACCATCTCGGTCGGCGCCCTCGCCATGGTCCTCGGCCTGGGGCTGCTGTGGGAGGCCTCGCAGAGCATCGGCACCACCGGCGGCACCGGGTGGCTGGTCCCCGGACTGTTCTTCGACGGCCTGGGGATGGGCATGGTCATCGCGCCTCTCACCACCACCGTGCTGCGGGGTGTCACGCCCCAACTGGTCGGCTCCGCCTCCGGGGCCGTCGCCACCCTCCAGCAGGTCGGCGGAGCACTGGGGGTCGCGCTGATCGGGATCATCTTCTACGACGCGGTCGGCAGCGGACCGGCGGAGTCGTTCCCGCACGCCTTCGGCCTCAGCCTCGTCTTCCTCATGGGCGTCGAACTCGCCCTCGCCGCACTCGTCCTGCTGCTGCCCCGCAGGGCGGCCACCGCCGGATGACCCCCGCGTGGCGTCCGCCGACCCCCGGGGTGCCGTCTGGACGGCACCGAGGGGGTCGGCTACGTTCCGCGGCATGAGTGCCATGGGGATACTGAGACGTACGGTGACCATCGGGTTGTGCGGGGCGGCACTGGTCGCGGTGGCCGCGCTGCCCGCGCAGGCCGGCCCGCGGGCGGCCGGAGCGGACGGGGCGAAGGTGAGCGTGCCCCAACCGGGCTGGGAACTCAAGGCGACCGGCAGGACCTCCCGGTTCCGCGGCCTGTCGGCGGTGAACGGCAGGACCGCCTGGGCGGCGGGGTCCGCCGGAACCATCCTCCGGACCACGGACGGCGGCGCCAGTTGGGGCGACGTGTCCCCGCCGGGCGCGGCGGAACTGGAGTTCCGCGACATCGAGGCGTTCGACGCGCGGCACGCGGTCGCCCTGGCGATCGGCGAGGGCGACGCCTCCCGCGTCTACCGGACGCAGGACGGCGGCGCCAGCTGGACCGAGGCGTTCCGCAACCCCGACCCGAAGGCGTTCTACGACTGCCTGGCCTTCTTCGACGCGAGGAACGGACTGGCTGTCAGCGACCCGGTGGACGGCAAGTACCGGATCCTGTCGACGGGTGACGGCGGCCGCAGCTGGCACGTACTGCCCTCCACCGGCATGCCCGCCGCGCAGGACGGCGAGGCCTCCTTCGCGGCGAGCGGCCAGTGCCTGGTCACGTCCGGCGGCCACGACGTGTGGCTGGCCACCGGCGGTGGTGCGGCCTCCCGCGTGCTGCACTCCGAGGACCGGGGCCTGACGTGGACGGCGGCGCCGACGGTGATTCCGGCCGGCGACCCCGCCAAGGGCGTCTTCGCCCTCGCCTTCCGTGACGCCCGGCACGGCCTGGCCGTCGGCGGGGACTACCGCGCCGACCAGGCCTCGCCCCAGGCCGGAGCGGTCAGCCGGGACGGCGGCGCCACCTGGACGGCGTCCGCGACGCCGCCACAGGCGTACCGCTCGGGTGTCGCGTGGCTGCCGTACCTGGGCTTCGCCGCGATCGCGGTCGGGCCGACCGGCAGCGATCTGACGCTCGACTCGGGGCGCCGCTGGCGGCGGTTCGACTCCGGGTCCTTCGACACGGTCGACTGCGCGCCCGACCTGAGCTGCTGGGCGTCGGGTGAGAAGGGCCGGATCGCCCGCCTCACCCTGACCGCCTCCTGAGCGCACTGTCCGGGCCGTCGGGAGGAGGCGGCCTCCTACCGGCCGCCTCCTCCTCGCCGCTCAGCGCCTCGAGTACGCCTCGGCGTCCCGGGACCCGCTGTGCGGACCCGACTGGGCCGGTACCCGACCGGACGACGACCGGCGCGGTCCCCGGCTGAGGGTGTAGCCGCCGATCGCGGCGAGCGCGCCGAGCACACCTCCGCCCGCGGTCCACAGCCAGCGGTCGGACCACCAGCCGGACGTCCAACCGCCCTCCGGGGCGGCAAGCGCGTCCGGCTGGCCCGCGGGGGTCAGCGGGGCGGCCAGCTCGCCGCCCTCGGAGTGCGCTCCCCCGGCGTCCTTCGTCGTCGCCAGGATCTCCGCCTTGAACGGCTGGCCGAGATCGTCGGCGGGCAGATCGACGACGGTCAGCCGTACGTAGTACGCGCCGGGCAGCGGGTCGTTGGACCGGGTGTCGGCGATCGGCCGCACCGTGCGCAGTGTGCAGGTGAGGGTGACGGACGGACCCGACTCCGGGCTCCGCACCGTCCGGTCGCCGGAGACGCACGGCTGGCGGCGGCGCAGGCCGTCGTAGACGTCGATCTGCCAGGTCTGCGCGCCGTGCCGGCCGGCCTGGTCGGGCAGGGTCACCGTCGCCTTGGCGGTCGGGGTCTGCCCGGCGGCGGCCGGGAACATCCAGTACAGGTAGTCACCGGTCGAGGCGGAGGCCGTGGCCGCCTGACTCTGCCGGATCGCGGTGGCGGTGCGGAAGGCGGTGCCGGCCTCGGTGGGCGCGGCCTCGTCCTCGGTGCCGGGGCTCGCGCTGCTGTCCGTGCCGCCGCCCGTGCTGGGAGTGGCACCGGGGGTGTCGGCCAGCGCGGTCGCGGCGGGCCCGAGCAGGGCTGCCCCGGTGAGCAGTGCGGCGGTCACCAGACGTGTCGTACGCATCAGTTGCTCCTCCATACGGCGACGCGCCAGCGGGCCAGCCAGCCCCAGATCAATCCGGCGAGCAGGCCGGTGACCGCGAGGACACCGAGCAGCACCCAGCCGCGGCCCAGACCGAACGCGGCGACGTCACCGGCTTCGTCGGGGGCGTCGACCAGGTCGAGCGTCAGCTCGACGGGCAGACCAGGGGTGCGCTTGACGGCGTCCGGCGCCGAGAAGGAGTTGCTGACCTCCAGGCACACGGTGTGCGCCGCCGCGTCATCCGCGTCGTCGTCCTTCTCGGGGTAGACGTAGCGCAGCCCTGAGGACATCACGTCGGTCCGGCCGCTGCCGGCGTCCGAGCCCCGCACCAGTTCCTGGCCCTCGCCGCTGACCGCGCGCAGCAGTACGCCGTAGTCCGCGTTGACCGCCCGGTCGGAGCCGACGCTGACCGTGGCCCGCAGCTCCTGGCCGTCGGTCACCGCGACCTTGTAGTAGCGGTGCTGCCCGAACTCCTCACGGTCGGTGTAGACGCCGGGGGTGATGCCCGCCGCGTTGCCGCACTGGGCCGAGCCCTGGATCGCCTTCGGGACGACCGGCGGGGTCTGCGCCGAGCGCCGCACCAGCTGCTTGATGCGTGAGGAGAGCTGGTCGGTGTGCTGTACGGAGGTGTACGTGCCGCCGGTGGCCTCGGCGATGCAGCTCAGTTGCTTGCGGATCTTGTCGTTGGCCACCAGGCCGAGGGTGTCCACCACCAGGTGGGTTCCCTGGGCGGCGAGTTCGCGGGCGACGTCGCACGGGTCCGGCTGGCCGCAGGAGTCCTCGCCGTCGGTGATGAGCACGATCCTGCGGGTGGCGTCACCGCCCGCCAGGTCCTGGGCCGCGCCGCGCAGCGCCAGCCCGATGGGCGTCCAGCCGGTGGGGCGCAGCGTCGCGACGGCCGCTTTCGCCTCGGTCCTGTTGACCGGTCCCACCGGGTACAGCTGCTTGCTGTCCTGGCAGCCGGTCTTCATGTCCTTACCGGGATAGGTGGCCCCCAACGTCCTTATGCCGAGCCGGACATCGTCCGGCACCGCGTCCAGCACGTCGTTGAAGGCCTGCTGCGCCGCGGACATCCGCGACTTGCCGTCCACGTCGCGCGCGCTCATCGACCCGCTGACGTCCAGGACCAGGTCGATCTTGGGTGGTTCCTGCGCTGTGGGCTCGTCCGCGGCGGCGGACGCCGGGAACAGTCCGGCGGCGAGAGTCGCGGCAAGGCCGCACAGGCCGGCCGCCAGCCGTCTTTTGGTGATCATTCGGGGAGCTTAGTGACCGCCAACTCCACGGGGAAATCGAGGGCCTTGAACGGCCGTTCGCCCTGCCTCAGGCGGTCCCGGGGCCCGGCGCGAAGCGGTCGCGCAGCTCGCGCTTGAGGATCTTGCCGCTCGCGTTGCGCGGCAGTTCATCGACGAGCAGCACGCGCTTGGGCGCCTTGAAATGGACGAGTTCCGCGCGGGCGTACACCATCAGTTCGTCCTCGGTGACCTCACCGCGCGCCACGACCACCGCGGTGACCGCCTCGATCCAGCGTTCGTCGGGCAGTCCCACGACGGCGACCTCGGCGACGGCCGGATGCCCGTAGAGCACGTCCTCGACCTGCCGGGACGCGACCAGCACGCCACCGGAGTTGATGACGTCCTTCACCCGGTCGACGACGGTCAGATAGCCCTCGGCGTCGCGCACGGCGAGGTCACCGGAGTGGAACCAGCCGTCGCGGAAGGCCTCCGCCGTCTCCTGCGGCTTGTCCCAGTAGCCCTCGCAGAGCTGCGGTGAGCGGTAGACGACCTCGCCCGGTGTGCCGTCCGGTACGTCCTTGCCGTCCTCGTCGACGACCCGGGCCTCGACGAACAGCACCGGGCGGCCGCAGGAGTCCATCCGGCCCTCGTGCTCGTCCGGTCCGAGGACGGTGGCGAGCGGGCCGATCTCGCTCTGGCCGAAGCAGTTGTAGAAGGCGAGGTGCGGCAGCCGGGCGCGCAGCCGTTCCAGGATCGGAACGGGCATGATGGAGGCGCCGTAGAAGGCCTTGCGCAGCCCGCTCAGGTCGCGGTCGGCGAACTGCGGGTGGTTGGCGAGGGCGATCCAGACGGTGGGCGGCGCGAAGAGGCTGTCCGCCCGGCCTTCCTCGACGAGGCCGAAGACCGTCTGCGGGTCGGGACCCGCGATGATCGTGTTCTCCGCGCCGACCATCAGGTACGGCAGCAGGAAGACGTGCATCTGCGCCGAGTGGTACAGCGGCAGCGAGTGCACGGGCCGGTCGCCCTCCGCCAGGCCGAGTGCGGTGACGGCGCTGACGTACTCGTGGACGAGCGCGCGGTGCGTCATCATCGCGCCCTTGGGCAGGGCCGTGGTCCCCGAGGTGTACAGCAGTTGCGCGAGGTCCTCGGCCCCGACCTCCGGCGCGTCCGCCGCCGGACCGGCGGTCGGCAGCAGGGCGAGCAGCGACTCCGCGTCGTCGCGGAGCGGCAGGACGGGTACGCCGCCGGGGAGCCGGTCGCGCAGCAGCGGGTCGCTGAGCACCAGCGCGCTGCCGGACTGTCCGATCTGGTAGGCGAGGTCCGTGCCCTCCAGGTGGTGGTTGACGGGCACGTGCACCAGTCCGGCGCGCGCGCAGCCCAGGAAGCCGATCAGGTAGGCGTCGGAGTTGTGCCCGTACGCCGCGACGCGTTCGCCCGGCCGCAGGCCGCGCTCCAGGAGAACGGCCGCCGCCGCGGACACCGCTTCGTCGAGCTCCCGGTAGGTCCACGTCCGGTCCTCGAACCGCACCGCCACCCGGTCCGGCCCCCGCCGGGCGCTGCGCCGCAGCACCCCGTCGACCGTACTGCCGTGCACCGCGACCATGACGCCTCCCCGCTGGTGGACCTGCCCGGGCCACCTTCGGTCGGCACGGGTGCCCGGGTCAAGCACTGCCGCACGGTGACGCGGGTCCGGCCCCGCGCGGTCGGTGAATCGGTGCGCGCCCCTTGACCTGCGGTGCGGATCCTGATTTCTTGAAACCGTGACAGAACCGAACGATCGGTCGGGAGCGGATGGCGCCCTCCTCGACGCCGGGGAGCAGCTGAGCGGCACGGAGCTGCGGGATCTGCAGTTGCGGCGCTTGCGGGCGACCCTGCGGCACGCGTACGACAACGTCGCCTACTACCGGAAGTCGTTCGACTCGGCCGGGGTGGCGCCCGAGGACTGCCGCACGCTCGCCGACCTCGCCCGGTTCCCCTTCACCACCAAGGCCGATCTGCGCGACAACTACCCGTTCGGGATGTTCGCCGTGCCCGAGGCGGACATCCGCCGCATCCACGCCTCCAGCGGCACCACCGGCGCGCCGACCGTCGTGGGCTACACCCGCAACGACCTGGACATGTGGGCGGACATGGTCGCCCGGTCCATCCGCGCCGCGGGCGGCCGGCCCGGACAGAAGATCCACATCGCCTACGGCTACGGCCTGTTCACCGGCGGCCTCGGCGCCCACTACGGCGCCGAGCGGCTGGGCTGCACGGTCATCCCGGCCTCGGGCGGTATGACGGCCCGCCAGGTGCGGATCATCCAGGACTTCCGGCCGGACATCATCATGGTCACCCCCTCGTACCTGCTCACCCTGCTGGACGAGTTCGAGCGGCAGGGCATCGACCCGCGCTCGACGTCCTTGAAGACCGGCATCTTCGGGGCCGAGCCGTGGACCGAGGAGATGCGGCGGGAGATCGAGGACCGGATGGGCATCGACGCGGTCGACATCTACGGGCTCAGCGAGGTCATCGGCCCCGGGGTGGCGCAGGAGTGCGTCGAGACCAAGGACGGGCTGCACATCTGGGAGGACCACTTCTTCCCCGAGGTCGTCGACCCGCTCACCGACCGGGTGATGGCGCCGGGCGAGAGCGGTGAGCTGGTCTTCACCTCCCTCACGAAGGAGGCGATGCCGGTCATCCGCTACCGGACCCGTGATCTGACCCGCCTGCTGCCCGGCACGGCGCGGCGCCCCTTCCGCCGGATGGAGAAGGTGACCGGCCGCTGCGACGACATGATCATCCTGCGCGGGGTCAACCTCTTCCCCACCGCGATCGAGGAGATCGTGCTCCGCACCCCCGGCGTGGCCCCCCACTTCCAGCTGCGGCTCACCCGCGAGGGCCGGCTCGACCGGCTCACCGTGCGCGCCGAGGCCCGGCCCGGTGCGAGCCCCGAGCAGCGGGCCGCGGCGGCGGCGGCCATCGCGCAGGGCGTCAAGGACGGGGTGGGGGTGACGGTGGAGGTGGCCGTCGTCGATCCGGAGACCCTGGAACGCTCGGTCGGGAAGATCAAGCGCGTCATCGACGAACGGGAGCCGCGACCGGGCGCGTGAGCGGTCCCGGCGGCCGACGCCTCCCCCGGGCCCGCCGCGCCGGGGTCATGGCCGCCGTACCCGCCATGAGGTCGGCGGGAAGCTCCTGGCGTCGAGGCGGTCCCAGCCGGCCGGGCTCTCACCGTCCGGCACCTGTCCGGGCCCGCCCGCACGCGATACCGACAACGTGGTGAGCACCGCGGTGACCGCCGCGAGCTCCTCGGGCGTCGGGCGCCCCTTGACGACCCTGAACAGGGCCGGCGCCGTCGGGCCGTCCAGCGACGGGGCCACGGCCGCGCTCACAGCGGCGGGTTTCCGTGCTTGCGGGCGGGCAGCGTCGCGTTCTTCGCCTTCAGCATGGCCAGGGAACTGATGAGGACCCTGCGGGTGTCGGCGGGATCGATCACATCGTCGACGAGACCGCGCTCGGCCGCGTAGTAGGGGTGCATCAACTCGGCCTTGTACTCCTTGACCAGTTGGACGCGCGTCTCGTCCGGATCGTCGGCGGCCGCGATCTGCCGCCGGAACACGACGTTCGCCGCGCCCTCCGCACCCATGACGGCGATCTCGTTGGTGGGCCAGGCGAAGGAGAGGTCGGAGCCGATGGAGCGGGAGTCCATGACGATGTAGGCGCCGCCGTAGGCCTTGCGGAGGATGACCTGGATCCGCGGCACCGTCGCGTTGCAGTACGCGTAGAGCAGCTTGGCGCCGTGCCGGATGATCCCGCCGTGCTCCTGGCTGACACCCGGCAGGAAGCCCGGGACGTCCACCAGGGTGACCAGCGGGACGTTGAAGGAGTCGCACATCTGCACGAAGCGGGCGGCCTTCTCCGAGGAGTGGATGTCCAGCACTCCGGCGGAGGACAGCGGCTGGTTGGCGACGATGCCCACGACCTGCCCGCCGAGCCGGGCGAAGGTGCAGATGATGCTCTTGGCCCACCCTCCGTGGATCTCCATGAGTTCCCCGTCGTCGACGATCTCCTCGATGACCGCGCGCATGTCGTACGGGCGGCTCCCGTCGACCGGCACCAGGCTCAGCAACTCCTCACACCTCCGGTCGGCCGGATCGGCGCCCAGGGCCGCGGGCGGCGTCTCGCGGTTGTTGGCCGGGAGGAGCGAGAGCAGGTAGCGGACCTCCTCCAGGCACGTCTGCTCGTCGTCGTAGGCGAAGTGGGCCACGCCGGACGTCTCGGCGTGGACGTCGGCGCCGCCGAGGCCGTTCTGGGTGATCTCCTCACCGGTCACCGCCCGCACCACGTCGGGTCCGGTGATGAACATCTGGGAGGTCTCGCGGACCATGAAGACGAAATCCGTCAGCGCCGGCGAATAGGCGGCGCCCCCCGCACACGGGCCGAGCATCACGCTGATCTGCGGGATGACCCCGGAGGCACGGGTGTTGCGTTCGAAGATCCCGCCGTATCCGGCGAGAGCGGACACGCCCTCCTGGATCCGGGCGCCCGCACCGTCGTTCAGCGACACCAGCGGCGCACCGGCGGCAAGGGCCAGGTCCATGATCTTGTGGATCTTCGTCGCGTGGGCTTCGCCCAGCGCCCCGCCGAAGATGCGGAAGTCATGGGCGAACGAGAAGACGGTGCGCCCGTTCACCAGCCCCCAGCCGGTGACCACCCCGTCGGTGTGGGGCCTGCGGTCCTCCAGGCCGAAGCCGGTCGCACGATGTCGCCGCAGCGGCTCGATCTCGGTGAAGGTACCCTCGTCGTAGAGCAGGTCCAGGCGTTGACGTGCCGTCAGCTTGCCCTTCGCGTGCTGCGTCTCGGTGGCCTGGGGCGCGCCGCGCAGGATCGCGTCCTTGACCTCGGCGAGCTCGGTCACCCTGTCGTGCATGGTGGCGCCGTCCAGCGGCATGAACAACTCCTCTGTCGTGTCGGCCGGTTCGATCGAAAGTTCACAAGGAGTTTCGCGCCGATCCGCCACGCGCCCCTTCGAGGATTTCGCCACTCTCGCAGCGGCCTTTCCGCGTCACAACGGCCCTGACACCAAGCTGCCAGCCGCCGCGGCCTACCACTCCGGAGCTGCACGATCGCCCTTATGTCAGTTTCCTGCCAGGGGATCGAAGATCAACTCTTGGGCAGGGTCGACCCTGTTAGGTTCCCCACCGAACTCACGGAGGAGAAGCGAAAATGCGCAACAGAATCGTTCTCGCGCCGGCTGCCGCGATGGCCATGCTGACCGTGCTGACCGGCACGGCCACCGCGTCACCGTCGGACACGGCGCCGGCCGCCGGCTCCGGCCGCTCGGCCAGCATCTGTACCGATGTCCGGCTGTCCGGTTCGCTGCCGGTACCACCCGCGGGGATGTCCGCGCAGCAGGAGGTCAGCGTCGGGGCCGACTGCGTGCCGCACCTGGGCGCGGTGCGCCTGCTTCCCGCGCCGGCCCGGTCCGCGGTCCGCACCGCCGCCACCACCGGCCGTCAGGTGCGCAGCTGGTCGGAGATGTACGACTGCTGCAACATCCTGATGACGGCCCTCTACACGACGACCACATGGGACACCGTCGACAACCAGGTCTCCAACGCCGTGACCGAGGTGAGCACCCACAACAACCGCGAGCCCTGGAACGCCGGCTGGTCCGTCAAGACGTCGGGCAAGACCGAGGCCGGTGCGAAGGTCACCGCACACGCGGAGTTCGGCTACCAGGGCATCTTCGACGCCACGGGCGCCTGGTACGCGAACACCCACGACACCGCCGTGCAGTTGAACGGCGACGGCACCGCCGCCTGCCAGTTCGACATCGTCCTCCGGCACACCTTCATCGGATGGAACTCGGTGCGCGGCTGCTCCTGACCCCGGTCCCCCGTCCCCC
>NZ_JAPVLU010000035.1 GCF_027158205.1 Streptomyces sp. H39-S7
CGCCGCGTCCTGGCCTGCCTGCTGGCCGCTCCCCTGCTCGCACCGCTCACCGCCGTGTCCGGCGCGTCCCCGGCCGCGGCCGACACCCCGCGGTTCGCCGCCGCCCAGTTCCAGGGCGTGAACTGGGCCCGCCCGGGTGACAACTACGTCGACGGCCCCGTCGTCCTCGAAGGGCTCGACGTCACCGACAGCTACGCCACCGTCAAGGCCAAGGCGGACGCCGTCTACAGCGGCTTCAGGACCACCCTCGGCGCCAACACCGTCCGCCTGCCGGTCAACACCAAATCCGTCGGCACCGCCTGGTGGAACTCCTACACCGGCGCCATCGACTCCGCGACCGCCAAAGGCTTCAAGGTCGTCCTGTCCTACTGGGAGGACGGCGCGTCCTCGAACGGCCGGATCGTCGACCTGGCCGCCTTCAACACCATGTGGAACACCGTCGTCGCCAAGTACGGCTCCAACAGCTCGGTCTTCTTCGAGCCGATGAACGAGCCCCACGGCTACAACGCCACCGAGTGGACGAACGTCGCCGCCACCTGGCTCGCCGACCGCCCCTCCGTGCCCCGCGACCGGATCTTCATCAGCGGCGTCGGCTACAACGGGGACGTCAAGCCGGTGTGCGGCGACAGCCGCCTGAACGGGACCTACCTCTCCTACCACCACTACGCCTTCATGAGCGGCGCCAAGACCTACGACCAGTGGGTCGCCCACTTCAAGGACGGCGTCGGCTCCTGCGCCTCCCGCACCGTGCTGGACGAGTTCGGCGCCCCGATGGACGACGGCTCCGACTACAACGCCACCACCAGCACCGACAACTTCATCCGCTACCTGCGCGCCGACACCGACACCGTCCGCGCCCTCGGCATGGGCGCGGTCTACTGGCCCGCCCTCGGCGGCCCGCACAACGAGCGGCCCACCTACGACTACTACTCCCTGTTCACCCTGCAGGGCAGTGGCAGCAACCTCTCGCTGGGCGTCCGCAACATCAGCGGCATCGACCGCCTCCGGTACGCCTGGGGCCTCGACCCCGGAACGCACACAGGCGCCCTGCACAGCCTCAGCGGCACCAACCGCTGCCTCGACGTCCCCGGCGCCACCCACACCAACAGCACCCAGGTCCAGGCCTGGACCTGCAACGGCGGCGACAACCAGAAGTGGACCCGGACCCCGTCGGGGCAGCTCACCGTCTACAACGGCCAGAAGTGCCTGGACGTCGGCGGCCAGGCCACGGCCCACGGCAGCGCGGTCGGCATCTACGACTGCAACGGCGGTACCAACCAGAAGTGGACCTTCTCCTCCGACGGCACGATCCGCGGCGTCCAGTCCGGCCGCTGCCTGGACCTTGACCAGACCACCTCCAAGGGCCGGCTCTACGACTGCTCGGCGGGCGCCAACCAGAGGTGGCAGACCCTGTAGCGGTTCACCGCCCAGCAGCGCACCGGTTCCGCAGCGCACCGGCGCGGACGGGCACCGGGCCGGCCGCGAGGACGTCCTCCGCGCGGCCGGCACCGACCCACGACCCACCCCCGCACTCCCCCTTCGGCACAGGAGCACTTGCACATGCCCGTTCTTGACTTCGACGACGACGGGTTTCGGCTCGACGGCGCTCCCTTCCAGATCCTGTCCGGAGGACTGCACTACTTCCGCGTCCACCCCGCGCAGTGGGCGGACCGCCTGCACAAGGCCCGCCTGATGGGCCTCAACACCGTCGAGACGTACGTGCCGTGGAACCTGCACGAGCCGCGACCGGGCTCCTTCCGGATGGACGGCGGACTGGACCTGCCCGCCTTCCTCGACCTGGCCGCGGCCGAAGGGCTGCACGTGCTGCTCCGACCGGGCCCGTACATCTGCGCCGAGTGGGAGGGCGGCGGCCTGCCGTCCTGGCTTCTGGCCGACCCGGACATCGCCCTGCGCAGCCGGGACCCCCGCTTCCTGACCGCGCTCGACCGCTACCTCGCCGAGCTCCTCACCCCCCTGCGGCCCTACCTCGCCACCCGCGGTGGCCCGGTGCTCGCGGTGCAGGTGGAGAACGAATACGGGGCCTACGGCGACGACACCGCCTACCTGGAGCACCTCGCCGCCACTCTGCGCCGCTGCGGTGTCGACGTGCCGCTGTTCACCTGCGACCAGCCCGCCGACCTGGAGCGCGGCGCCCTGCCGGGGGTGCTCGCAACGGCCAACTTCGGCAGCCGCTCGGCGCAGAGCCTGGCCGCCCTGCGCGCGCACCAGCCGACCGGCCCGCTGCTGTGCGCCGAGTTCTGGAACGGCTGGTTCGACCGCTGGGGCGCCCACCACGTCATCCGCGACCCGGCCCAGGCCGCCCAGGAACTGGACGAACTGCTCGCGACCGGAGCCTCGGTCAACTTCTACATGTTCCACGGCGGCACCAACTTCGGCTTCACCAACGGCGCCAACGACAAGCACACCTACCGGCCGACCGTCACCTCTTACGACTACGACGCGCCGCTGGACGAAGCCGGCGACCCCACCGAGAAGTTCACCGCGTTCCGCCGGGTCCTCGCCAAGTACGCGCCGGTTCCCGACGAGCCCGTCCCCGCCCCCGGGGCAAAACTCGCCCCCCACACCATCGCCCTTACCGACAGCGCCGCCCTGCTCGCGTGCGCCGGGGACCTGGGCGACGCTGCCGCCTCCGAGCGGCCGCTGACGATGGAGGAGCTCGGGCAGGACTTCGGGTTCGTGCTGTACGAGACCGCGCTGCCCGCACCAGGGCCGGTGCTGCTGGAAGTGGAGCAGGTGCGCGACCGCGCCCAGGTGTTCCTCGACGGCCGGCCCGTCGGGGTGCTGGAGCGCGAGAACCATGAGCGGGCCATCGCCTTCACCGTGCCGCGCGCGGGCACCGTGCTCAGCGTGCTGGTGGAGAACCAGGGGCGGGTCAACTACGGGCCGGGCATCCACGACCGCAAGGGCCTGCTCGGCGCCGTCCTGCTGGACGGCGCCGCACTGACCGGGTGGACCAGCCGGCCCCTGCCGCTGACCGCCCTGGCGCACCTGCCGTTCACCGCCACCACCACGGCGCCGACCGGGCCGGCCTTCCACCGCGGCACCGTCGACCTCGCCGAAGCGGCCGACACCTTCCTGCACCTGGACGGCTGGACGAAGGGCAACGCCTGGATCAACGGTTTCGCCCTGGGCCGCTACTGGTCACGCGGCCCCCAAGGGTCGCTGTACGTGCCGAAGCCGGTACTGCGGGCGGGCGCCAACGAGATCGTCGTGCTGGAACTGCACGCCGCCCACCGCCCCCGCACCGTCGAACTGCGCCCGACGCCCGACCTCGGCCCCACCGAGCAGTAAGTTTCCCTGCCGTGCGCCCCGGCCTGCTCTCCTCCCGCAACCGGGGCGCACGGCAACTCCCGTTGCGTCGAGAGGGCCGGCTACTCGCGCATACCGGCCGGCTCGACCGGGCGGGTCCGCAGGGCCAACCCGGCCGGCAGCACGGCGGAGAACACGGCGACGACTGCGCAGGCGCCGGTCACGGCACCGACCGCGGCCCAGGGCACGACCAGCGGGGACGAGACCGACAGCACGGCCAGGGCGGCTTCGATCCCCAGCAGATTCACCCCGGCGACGATGGTGCCCAGCACGGCACCCACCACGACGACCATCAGCGCCTCGGCCGCCACCAGCCGCAGCACCTGCGGGGTCGTCGCTCCGGCGAGCCTGAGCACCGCGAGATCACGGACCCGGTCGGAGGTGGCCATCACCAAGGTGTTGGCGAGTGCGATGGCCGTATAGAGCAGCGCGATGCCCAGGACCAGCCAGAAGCCGATCCGGGTCTGCCGACTCGTGTGCGGATGGCTGTCCGCCACCCACTGCTCCTTCGTCAGCACCCGGCCGCCCGCGGGCCGCACCGCACTGCTCAGTGCGGCGCCGACCGCGTCGGCCCCCGCGCCCGGCCGCAGCCGGACGTCGATCCGCTCGACGGCGGCGCCCGCGCCGTTGCGCGGGGTGACGTACACACCGTTGTTGCCGGTGCCCTGCCGCATCACCGCAACGATGCGCAGGGGCCTCCTGGTCCCGTCGCCCAGCCAGACCTGCACGGTCTGTCCGACGGTGTGCTGCTCCCACTCCTCGTTGACGACGATCCCGTCATCGGTCAGATCACTGACCTTGCCGGACACCAATGGGAGGGCTGCCACCTGGGCCAGTGCGGCCGGGTCGACGGCCTGGGCCTCGTCGTGGATGAGGGCGACCCCGTCCTCCAACCGGTAGACGCCGGTCGTCGCCAGGGCGGCGGCATCGGATCCGGGGACCGCCCGGACCCGTGCGACCGTCTGCGCGTCGAATCCCGCGTCGCCGGCGGTGAGGACGAAGTCCGCGGTCGTCCGCTCGCGCAGCTCGGACGCCTTGGCCGCGTTGATGGTGGCCGTCGCGCCGAGCAGCGATCCGGCCAGTGCCACGGTGACGAGCACCGGTGCGGCGATCGCCGCGGTGCGCCGTACGCCGGCTGCCGCGTTCTCGCGGACCAGCATGCCGACGGCCCCCGGCAGTTGTGCGGGCAGCCAGGCCAACCACCGCGTCAACGGCCGTACGAGCACCGGTGCGAGAAACGCGACGGCGGTGATCAGGAGCATGGGCTGCGTGGTGTACGTCTTGCGGTGCAGGGCGTCGGTGGGATCGGCGAACAGGCGCCACAGCAGCAGCCCGGCACCGGTCGCCAGCAGCGCGCCACCCGCGGCCCAGCGACCGGGGGTCATCGTCCGGGCATCGACCGCCGCATCGCGCAGCGCCTCGATCGGGGCGACCTTGCCCGCCCGACGGCTCGCGGCCCACACTCCGGCCAACGTCACCAGCAGACCGGTGGAGGAAGCCGCGTAGTACGGCCACCTGGAGTCGCCGATCGCGAACCAGGCCGGCGCCACGTCCCCGTCGACCAGGACCGTTGCCAGCCGCGGAGCGCCGTAGGCGCCCAGTACGCAGCCCGCGGCGGAGGCCAGGACCCCGATCACCGTGGCTTCGGCGAACACCATGCGCCGGATCTGCCGCGGTGTGGCTCCCGCGGTCCGCAGCAGCCCGAACTCGCGGCGCCGCTGGGCGACGGAGAACGCGAAGGTCGACGCGACGACGAACACCGACACGAAGCCGGTGATCCCACCGGCCGTACCGAGCAGCGCGTTCACTGCGACCAGGGCTTCGCTGTCCCGATCCGGGTCGGGATCGGCCCGCCGCCGGTCGTCGCCGGTGAGCACCTGCACGCCGCCGGCACCGGACACGGCCGAGCGGACCGCGTCGGCGGATGCCCGCACCACCAGGTTGTCGATCCGGGTGGACAGCGTCGCCGCCTCCGCGTCGGTGAAGAAGACGGCGTCCTCGAATCCGGTGGGCCGTACGCTGCCGACCACCGTGCGGGTGAGAGACCGGCCGCCGGTGCGTACGGCCACCGTGTGGCCGGGTGCGGCCCAGTCGCCGGAGATCACGATGTCGCCCGGTGCCGTCGGTGCGTGGCCTGCCGTGAGCCGGTAGGGGGTGTACGCCGCGGTGGACCAGGGGTGGCCGACTGCCCCGGCCGGCCCTCCGGTGATGTGCACGGCGAAGGTCCGATCCGCCACGGTGGGCCCGAGCGTCGCGAGCGACGTGGCCAGGGCGGCGGGCACCGCACGAGGCTGGGAGAGCTTCCTGACACGGTCACCCTTCGAGGTCGGCACGCGCAGGGTGTCCGCGCCCCGCACGACGACCGGCGCCGTCGCGAAGCGTTCCGGGCCGCGGTACGGGGCGTGCAGGGTCGAGGCCAGGGCCAGGCCCATGGTGGCGATCAGGCCGACGCCCAGGGACAGGGCGACGAACGTGCCGACGAACGTGACCCACCGCGTCCTCATGGTGCTCAGCGCGATGTTCAGCACGAGACCGTCTCCAGCTTCGTCATGCGCGCGGCGACGGCCTCGGCGGTCGGGGTGAGCAGCTCGCCGCTCAGCCGGCCGTCGGCGAGGAAGACCACACGGTCCGCGTAGGCCGCGGCCACCGGGTCATGGGTGACCATGACGATGGTCCGGGCATCGGTGTCCACCATGGCGCGCAGCATGGCCAGCACCTCGCCGCTGGTGGTGGAGTCCAGGGCTCCGGTGGGCTCGTCGGCGAACAGCACCTGGGGCCGGGTGATCAGGGCGCGGGCCAGGGCGACGCGCTGCTGCTGACCGCCGGACATCTCGGCCGGCCGGTGCCGGGCCCGTTCCGCCAGACCCACCCGGCCCAGCGCGTCCCGTACCTCCGCCCTCGACGGGCGCCGCCCGGCCAGCCGCAGGGGCAGGGCCACGTTCTGCTCGGCGGTGAGTGAGGGCAACAGGTTGAACGCCTGGAAGACGAACCCGATGAGCTCGCGGCGCAGCAGCGTCAGCTTGGTCTCGTTCAACCCGGTCAGCTCGGTCCCCCCGATGGTGACCGAGCCCCTTGTGGGACGGTCCAGCCCTGCCGCGCACTGCAGCAGCGTCGACTTGCCCGAGCCCGAAGGGCCCATGACGGCGGTGAAGGTGCCCTTCGGGAATCCCAGGGTCACGCCGTCGAGAGCGGTGACGATGCCGTCTCCCGAACCGTAGGTTCTGCTGATCGAGCGCAGTTGTACCGCTTCGTTCTCCATGCCTCCACTCAAGCGCCGGCGACCGCTCGCCACAGGAGGGCAGAACCGAGTCCTGGGGTATGCCTGGCCCTACCTTGTCGGTCGGGTTCTACGGTGGGCCCATGCGCTCCCGTACCGTGTGGCAGGCCCTCGCCCGGCCGGACTTCCTGCTGACCTCCTGGCCCTGGCAGTCGGCTGCCTACCTGCTCAGCAGCGCTCCGGCGGGCATCGCCGCCCTGGCCGTGATCGTGACGGCCACCGCGATCGCCGGCGCGCTCTCCCTCGTCCTGGTGGGGCTGCCCCTGCTGGTCGGCCTCGGCCTCGTCGGCGTTCCGGTGGCGGCGATGGAACGGCGGCGGCTGCGGATCATCGACCTCGAGCCGGCACCCAGCGCTCATCGGACACCCAGGGAGCCGGGACTGCGGGCGTGGGCGCTGACCCGGTTCCGGGAGCAGTCGACCTGGCGAGAGCTGGCCTACGCGCTGCTGTTCGCTGTCGTCCTGTGGCCGCTCGACCTGCTGGCCGCCGGGTTTGCCCTGGTCGTTCCCGTGGGGCTCATGGCCACCCCGGTGGTGATGGCGACGGGTGGCGACCACGAGGCGAAGGTACTCAAGACCTGGACCGTCACGTCCTACCCGGAGGCCTTCGGGCTCGTGGTGATCGGGCTGCTGCTGCTGGGTGTTGCCGGGTATGCACTGGCTCCGCTGGCGGGCGCGAGAGCAGCGCTCACCCGGCTGCTGACCTCGCCTCATGAGCTCGCGCTGGGCGAGCAGATCACTGAACTCACCCGTTCACGGGTGCGGTTGGTCGACGCGTTCGAAGCCGAGCGTCGGCGTATCGAGCGCGATCTGCACGACGGAGCACAACAGCGGCTTGTCGCCCTGAGCATGACGCTCGGAATCGCCCGCCTGGACGCCGAGCCCGGACCGGTCGCCGACCTGATCGCCAAAGCGCAGGACGAGGCCGGAGAAGTACTCGTCGAGCTGCGCGAGTTGATCCGCGGAATCCATCCGCAGGTGCTGGCCGACTACGGTCTGGAAGCGGCGGTCAGCGACGCGGCCGACCGCTCGGCGATACCCGTGGACGTGACCATCGGCCTTCGCGACCGGCTGCCGCAAGCGGTGGAAGCCGCCGCGTACTTCGTGGTCTGCGAGGCGCTGACCAATGTCGCCAGACACAGCGGAGCACAGCACGCTGAGGTAACGGGCCGGCACACCGACGGCCGCCTGGTCGTCGAGATCCGCGATGACGGACAGGGCGGCGCCACCGCGGCGACGGGCACCGGACTGATCGGCCTCGCCGACCGGGTGTCGGTACTGGATGGAAGACTGACGCTCTCCAGCCCCTCCGGAGGACCGACCCTGCTGCGTGTGGAGATACCTTGCGAGCCGAGAGCGACCGCCCGCTCCGTATAGTCCTGGCCGAGGACAGCGTTCTCCTGCGCGAAGGCCTCACCGGCCTCCTCGGCCGCTTCGGACACGACGTGGTCGCCGCGGTCGGTGACGCCGCGACGCTGCGCGCGACGGTCGCCTCCCACCAACCGGACATCGTCGTCACGGACGTCCGGATGCCCCCCGGGTTCACCGACGAGGGCCTGCGCGCAGCGGTCGCGCTGCGGGAGGAATGGCCGTCACTGCCCGTCCTGGTCCTCAGCCAGTACGTTCAGCGCACCTACGCCACCGAGCTCCTCGAGTCCGGGGACGGCACGGGCGTCGGCTACCTCCTCAAGGACCGGGTCGGCAGGGTCGAGGAATTCCTCGACGCCCTGCGACGCGTCGCGGACGGCGGCACCGTCGTGGACCCCGAGGTCGTGCGCCACCTCCTGCGCCGGCGCAGAGACCCCTTGGAACAGCTGACCAAACGCGAGCGGGAGGTGCTGGCCCTGATCGCGGAGGGAAAGTCGAACGCGGCCATCGCCCGAGAGCTCGTCGTCTCCGAGGCCGCCATCGGCAAGCACATCGGCAACATCCTCACCAAGCTCGGCCTACCGCCCGCGGAGGAGACCCACCGCCGCGTCCTGGCCGTCCTGGCGTTCCTGCGCGCATGAGGCGCGGACGGGGGTCCGCCGAGGGGTGGGGCCGGCCCGGCGGGAACGCGCTGGACAACGAGTGATCACATCATCTACGGTGCGCCAGCGGTTGAACCAGGCCGTTGTGAAAATTACCCCGGGGGGGCTTCCGAACCATGAAGTGCGCCACATGTGGTCTCGCGCCGGCGATATCGTACGACGGCCGTTGTGGCAGATGGCCAACGACATCTGGAACGCCAGCACTCCGCCGATGCCCGACGGGAGCCCGTCCCGCGTGAAGTACACGCTGCTCAACGTGTGGTGGACGTTGTGGGTCAGCAGCTCGGTCCTGGGCCAGGTCCTCGCGCGCGCCTTCGACGACTCGGGAACCGCCGAGTCGATCCGTACCGCCGACACGGCATTCATGTTCTCCGACGTCGTCAGTATCGCCGCGGCCGTCGCCGCCATCCTCGTCGTCCGGAAGCTCAGCG
The DNA here is from genome assembly GCF_027158205.1 of Streptomyces sp. H39-S7. Lineage (GTDB taxonomy): Bacteria > Actinomycetota > Actinomycetes > Streptomycetales > Streptomycetaceae > Actinacidiphila. The sequence continues at coordinate 9,068 of NZ_JAPVLU010000035.1, forward strand.
ACCGGCAGCGGGCCAAGGTGTATTACGCGCAGCCCGTGCCGTACGAGCCTCTGCCGGTGGGCCATCCGCAGTAGACCTCGCTGACTCGACGTCCGGGGAATTTCCCGTTCGGCCGGAACACGTCGGCGCTCGCAGAGGTTGTGGTCGGTGCGGCATCTGAACACGTGCGTACCCACACACCTTGGAGAGCCATGAAGATCGGCATCATCGGCGCGGGAAACATCGGCGGAAACCTCACGCGTCGCCTGGCGGCGCTCGGGCACGACGTGTCCGTGGCCAATTCGCGGGGGCCCGAAACGCTGGCCGCGCTGGTCGAGGAGACCGGGGCCACCGCGGTGCCCGTCGCGGAGGCGGCGCGTGGGGCCGACGTCGTCGTGGTCACCATTCCGTTGAAGAACGTGCCCGATCTGCCCGCCGGGCTCCTCGACGGAGCGGCTGAGGGCTTCACCCTCATCGAGACCGGCAACTACTACCCGCAGGAGCGCGACGGGCGGATCGCCGCGATCGAGGACGAGGGCATCACCGAGAGCCGCTGGACGGAGGGCCATCTCGGCCACCCGGTGGTGAAGGTCTTCAACGGCACCTACGCGCAGGACATCCTGGACAAGCCGCGCCCGGCCGGCGCCGCGGACCGGGTCGCGCTGCCGATCTCCGGTGACGACGAGAGTGGGAAGAAGGCCGTCCGGTCCCTGCTCGACGAACTCGGCTTCGACACCGTCGACACGGGCGGCCTCGACGAGTCCTGGCGCCAGCAGCCCGGCACCCCGGTCTACGGGCTCGCGGCCGGCACCGACGAGATCGTCGCCGCGCTGGCGGCGGCCTCCCCCGAACGCCCGGCGGACTTCCGCGGCTGACCTGCCGCGGCGCAGCCGATGGCGCGCCGGTGGCCCGGCACCGCCCCGCCGTCCGCCGTTGGGCGGACGGCGGGGCGGCCGGCGGCTACCTCAGATGCCGGGTGAGGAACTGGGCCGCGGCGTCCCCCGCGAACTGCGGGACGCCGGTGTGCCCACCCAGATTGGCGTTCAGCGTCTTCTCCTTGGAGCCGAAGGCGTCGAACAGGTCCAGGGCCGCCTGGCGGTCGTTCCCTTCGTCGTCCCACTGCAGCAGGACGTGCAGCGGAATGGTGACCTGCCGGGCCTCCTCGAACATGGCGCGAGGGACGTAACTCCCGGCGAACAGAACGGCGGCCGAGATGCGCGGCTCGACCCTCGCCAGCCGGACCCCGATGGAGATCACTCCCCCCGAGTACCCCACCGGGCCGCCGATCTCAGGCAGCGCGAGGAGGGCGTCCAGGGCTGCCTGCCATTCCGGGACCGCCTTGTCGACCAGCGGGAGGACGAGCCGGTCCACGATCTCGTCGCTGACCGGCTCACCCGCCTCCACCGCCCGGCGCAGGTCGGCGCGGGCCTGCTCGGCGGCGGCGGAACGGGGCCGGTCGCCGCTTCCGGGGAGCTCGATGGTGGCCGCGGCGAAACCATCCGCCGCGGAGTGCCGGGCCCGGCCCACCAGCCGGGGGTACATCGTGTGCAGTCCGCCGGGGTGGCCGATCAGGATCAGCGGCGCCGGTGCGGATCCGGATGCGGATCCGGGCGTCCAGAGGATGCCGGGGATCTCGCCGAGGGTGAATTCGCGTTCGAGGACGCCGTCGTCGAAGCGCTGTTCGGAAGTGAAGTGCATGGTCGTGCCTTTCGGGAGTGCTCGTGAACGGCGCTCCCGGACGACCTATCGCCCGACCGTGACCCCGGAGGAGAGCACCCATGTCGATTCTGTGTTCACGGGTACCACCTCCTCGTTCTCTTGCACGGCCATCGAAAAAATAGCAGTGGTGACCGTGATCCGCCAACGGGTTTCCGCGGAGGCTCTGTGAGAGGTCGGACGCGCCCCTGGACGGCCGCCATGTCACAGGAAGCCGCGCTGTCTTGTCTTGAGGGGCGAAGGCGGACGCAGATACCAGGAGAGTGATGATCATGCGGGTGTTCATGGCGCGCGGCAGCGGAGTCCTGCCCGCCTGGCGGCAGGGCTTCGAGCAGGAGCCGGCATGACCCGCACCGAGGAGTTCCAGGAGCTGCGACCGCTGCTGTTCTCGATCGCCTACCGGATCCTGGGCAGCGTGACCGAGGCCGAGGACGCCGTGCAGGAGACCTGGCTGCGCTGCGCGACGTCCACGACACCGCCCACCTCCGCCAAGGCCTACCTGTCGGCCGTGGTCACCCGCATCTCGATCAACGTGCTGCGCTCGGCCCGCGTCCGGCGCGAGGCGTACGTCGGACCGTGGTTCCCCGAGCCGCTGCTCACCGACCCCTATCAGGACCCGCAGCAGTCGGCGGAACTGGCCGACTCCGTTTCCATGGCGGCCCTGTTGCTGCTGGAGCGGCTCAGCCCGCTGGAGCGGGCGGTGTTCGTCCTGCGGGAGGTGTTCGCCTTCGGCTTCCCGGAGATCGGCACGGCGGTGGGCCGCTCCGAGGCGGCGTGCCGGCAGTTGGTGGTGCGGGCGCGCCGCCACATGGACGAGGGCCGGCCGCGCTTCGAAGCCGACCGGCGCGAGCGCGACGCACTCGCCGGACGGTTCTTCGACGCGTTGCGGGAAGGCGACATCGACGGGCTGCGGGACCTGCTCGCCGCCGACGTGTCGTTGGTAGCGGACAGCGGTGGCAAGGCCCCGCAGTGGGCCGGGGGCTTCTTCGGCGCCGAGCAGGTGTCCCGGGTCCTCGGCGTCCTCCTGCCGCCGTTCGTCCTCATCGGCGGTGTCTTGGAACCGCACTCGATGAACGGCCAGCCCGGCGCGATCTTCCGCGACCGGGACGGGAAAGTCATCAACACCTGGACCCTCGATGTCCTCGACGGGCAGATCCTGGCGATCCGCACGGTGAGCAACCCCGACAAGCTCGGGCATGTGGGCCCCGTGGCCGATGCCTGGGCGGTCTTCCGCGAAGCGCAGCAGGCCGACCGGGACGCGCACCGACCGCAGGAGAGCCGACGGCGTTCCCGACAGACCGTGGGGCCCCGGCCTTCGGACGGCGCGGCCCAAGGCGCGCCCTCCGCACACGAACCATCACAGGAGAATCGGACATGATCAGGATCGGCATCATCATCGGCAGCACCCGCCCCGGCCGCAACGGCGACCGGGTGGCCCGCTGGGTAGGTGATCTCGCGGCCGAACACGCGGGCGGCGCGGCGGACTTCGAGCTCGTGGACCTCGTCGACCACGCGCTGCCGCTGCTCGACGAGGCCGTCCCGGCGGCCGCAGCGCCCGGCCGGCAGCCGCACACCCGGCGATGGGCGAAGCGGATCGCCTCGTACGACGCCTTCCTCATCGTCACGCCCGAGTACAACACCGCCCCGCCCGCCGCTCTGGCCAACGCCATCGACTACCTCCTCCAGGAGTGGGGCGGCAAGCCGGTCGGCTATGTGGGCTACGGCATCTTCGGTGCGGTCATGGCGGTGCAGAAGCTGCGCGCGCAGGCGGGCGTGCTGCGGATGGCCGACATCGGACCGCAGGTGGCGCTGTCACTGCACGAGGACTTCGTGGACTTCGCCGACTTCCGGCCCCGCCCCCTGCACACGGCGCAGGTCCACGCGATGGTCGACGAGTTGGTGGCGTGGGCGCAGGCGCTCAAACCGCTGCGCGTACCGTCCGCCGTCGTGGTGGAGAAGGCGTCCTGACCAGCGAAAGGCCATCGTCATGCGTATCGCCGTCTTCGGAGCCAACGGTCCCACCGGCCGTCTGCTCACCGGCCAGGCACTCGCCGCCGGTCACCAGGTCGCCGCGGTCACCCGGCAGCCGGACTCGTTTCCGCTGCACCATGACCGGCTGGAGGTCGTCGGTGCCGACGTGCTCGACCCGATAGCCGTCGACGCCGTCGTGGCAGGGCGCGACGCGGTGCTGTCCACCCTCGGGGTACCCGCCGGCAGAAAACCGATCACCACGTACTCCCAAGGAGTGGCCCATATGGTCGCCGCGATGCAACGGCATCGGGTGCGTCGACTCGCCGTGGTCAGCTCCAGCGGGGTCGACCCGAGCCCGTACTCCGACGGGGGGTTCCTGTTCAACCGCGTCCTTCTGCCGTACGTCACCAGGGTGTTGGGCAAGACGCTCTACGACGACATGCGGCGCATGGAAACCCTGGTCAGGGCCAGCGACCTGGACTGGACGATCGTGCGCCCCAGTGGCCTCTACCACCTGCCCTCAGTCACCGACTACACCCTCGTCGCAGGACACGCCGACAACAGGTTCACCGCCCGGGTGGACCTCGCCGCCGGCCTGCTCGCCCTGCTGGACGACGACCGCCACCTGCGCACCACCCTCAGCGTCACCACCACCGCCGCCAACCCCACCATGCTCCAATGGATCCGCCACGAAGCACGCGCCCGCAAGTGAGCGGAAGCGCGCGGCATCAGCGGCGGCGGCAGCCGCCGGCTGGGGTGAAGTTCGGCCGGCGCGGCGGGATGGTGATCGCCTGGTCGGGAATGCGCGGCGCGATCACGATGGCCGCCGCCCAGACCCTCCGCCCGCTCGACCGGCGCGTACAACTCCCGCGTCCGCACCTTCGCCCAATCCATGATCGACAACGAACTGGCCCGCTTCCAGGACCCCGAGGAATGACCCGCGCGGTGCCGTTCACAGGAGGGACTCGTCGGCGGGGTGACCCGGCGCCGCGCGCGCAACGGCGGCTTCCGCTGCGGATCCCGCCGTCGCCCGGCCGTGGTTGGCCTCGATCGTGCGGGCCGCCTGGACGAAGGCGGTGATGGCGGGGCCGGTGGTCTGTTCGGGCCAGCCCAGGACGAGGCGGGTGGGCGGCACGTCCGACACCGGCACCGCGGTGACGCCGGCGCTGATCCGTTCGGTGGCGCCGGAACCGACGACGGTGACCAGACGGCCGAGAACGACCCGGTCGACGATCTCGTCGAGTCCGATCGACGGACACTCGGCCGCGAACGCCGCCTCCTGACGCAGCTCGGCGATGGTCACGCTCGCCCGGAGCGCCAGCGGATGACTCACCGGCAGCAGCGCGAAGGGCGCCTCCTCGGTGAGGTCGGCCGTCCGCAGTCCGCTCAGGTCGTCGGTGCCCCGGCACAGCAGCGCGATGTCGGCCCGGCCGTCCCGCAGTGCGGCCAGGCGATCGTGGGTGAAGACGACGTCGTGATGGTCCGCGGCCGGGGCCCCGAGGAGGTCGCCGAGCAGCCCGGACGCCGTGCCGGGGCGCACGGCCATGACCAGGCCGCCGGGTCGGTCCGTGCGTCGGACGCGGCGCACCGCGGAGTCGAGGGCGTGCAGGATCCGCCGGCTGTCGGCGAGGAACGCCGTTCCGGCGTCGGTCAGGGCCACGTGGCGGCTGGTGCGGTGCAGCAGCTGTACCTGAAGGCGGCGCTCCAGGCGGCCGATGGCGCGTGACAACGGCGGCTGGGCGATGCCCAACCGCTCGGCGGCCCGGCTGAAGTGCAGTTCCTCCGCGACCGCGATGAAGTACACCAGTTCTCGCGTCTCCAGACGATCCATACCTTCAAGGTATCAACCGTTGCGAGAGCCGTCATGGCTCCCGGTCCGTCCCCAGTGGTCCACTCGAATCCGGCACTGCGAAGGGACCATACGAACGATGCGTGACGAACGTGAGATCCAGCAGATCCTGGCGCGCTATGTGCGCGCCACCGACCGGCGCGACGGAACGGCGCAGGGCGCCCTGTTCAGCGATGACGCGATCGTGCAGCTCTACGTCAAGACCGGCCCGGACCGCCACGAGCCGTTCGGCGAGCCGATCAGCGGCGGCGCCGGGGTGCGGTACGCGGTCGACCACTTCATGGTTCCCCACCCGGAGGGCGGTTCCAGCCACCACACGACCTCGGACCACCTCATCGAGGTCGACGGGGACCGCGCCCACCTCAACGCCCAGTTCGTGGTCTTCGAGGTCCGGGCCACGCCGCGGCCGGCCGATGGCTGGCCCGCCGACGCGTGGGGCGCGCAGGGCACGATCCGGCCCATCGAGTCCGGGTACTACGACATGGACCTGGAACGCGTCCAGGGGCAGTGGAAGATCGTGCACCACCGCATTCTGGGGGACATGCCGATGGTGCTTCCCGCGGGAGAGCGATGAGAGCCGTCGTCTACCGCCGCTTCGGCGGCCCGGAGGTGCTGGAGCTCACCGACCTGCCCCGGCCCAAGACCCACGTGGACTCCGTCCTCATCCGGGTCCGGGCCGCCGGGTTGAACCACGCCGACGCGCTCATGCAGGGCGGAGCACTGAACAGCGCCGTGACCACGTACTTTCCGGTGGTGCCCGGCTGGGACGTCGCCGGTGTGGTGGAAAGCTCCGGCCTCGGAGCAACGGAGTTCACACCCGGCGACGCGGTCGTCGCGCACCCGGCTCGCCTCCATCGCCGAAACCGGTATACCCGGCAGCACGGACGTCTTCGCACGCCTCGACCGCGCCGATCTCGCGGCGGTGGCGGCCATGGCCGCGGCGGGCGACCTCTCCGTCCGGATCGGAGCCGTCTTCCCGCTGGAGCGGGCGGCCGAAGCGCAACGCGCCCTCGCCGCCGGGCGGGTGTCCGGCAAGGTCGTCGTCGAGGTCGGCTGACGCTGCCGCCCGGTCCGGGGTCGGCGGCACGCTGCCCGGGGTGCGGTTCGTGCGTGACGTCCTCCCCTGTCACGGGAGGGAAGGACGTCACGGGCGCGGCGGTGGGCGCCGGGTGAGCTCACGTGACGGACAGGACTCCGGGGAGCTCGATCGCCGCGCCCGATGATTCCGGGCCGCGGCAGGTGCGGCGGTGCAGGCGCGCCATCCGGTCCGTGTGGAGGTTGTCGCCGAAGGCGGGGTGGCCGTGGAGGCGTCGTACGTAGGCCCACAGGTGGTCGTGCCGGGCGATGGCGCGCACCGCGTCGGCGTCCAGGTGGAGGCGGTCGACGAGGTCGAGGTGGACGAGGGTCGCCCACAGGTCCACATCCGCCGCGGTCAGTTCGTCGCCGAGCGCGTAGGGTCCGGCGGCCAGTTGGCGGTCGAGCAGTTCCAGCGCCGCGAGCAGCGTTTCCAGCGCCTCCCCCTGACGGTGCGACGCCGGGGCCGCACCGGCCCGCTGGGCCGCTTCGGCGATGTCCTCGTCCAGGAGGTGGCGGATGGCGTCGATGTCCGTGACCAGGGCCTGCGGGCGCAGCCGGGGCAGATCGGCGCAACCGGGCGCGGCGAAGTGGTCGGCGAGGTCGCGGAGGATGTCGGGGGTGTGATTGCTGACGACGCGCCCGCTCCAGCGGTCGGTCAGCGCGGGCACGGTCAGCGGACCGTCGTAGTGGTACCGGGCGGCTTCGTAGGCGCTGCGCAGGGACGCGAGCGGGTCGGGGGTGCCGGCCGACACCGGGACGAGGGTGGTGGCGACCGTGTCCGTCAGGGCGAGCAGGTCCAGGGTGATCGCCACTCGCAGTGAGCGCGGACAGCCCGGCGTGAGGTACACCTGGTAGCGGCCGGGCGCCGGGTAGAACCCGCCGGCGAGGTCGACGCCGATGCGGCTGCCGAAGTGCGCCGAGCGGGCGGCCGCGGCGCCGAGGGGGTCGCACGGAACGGGTCGGAACGCGTCGAACGTCGCCGGGTGCGAGGTGAGCGGGCGGGGCAGAGCGGTCTCGGGCATGGCTCTCCAATGCGGGCAAGAAGCTTGGATGTGCCGGAGCGGCGCCGGTGACAGGACGCCGGGAAGCCGGCGTCCTGGTACGGGAGACGCCTGACCCGGTGGGGGTGCCTTCGGGAGCTGTCCCGTCAGGCGGCTGGGCCGCCGGTCGCGCTGCAGACCCGCTGCAAGTCGATGTGGAGACGTCGGGTCAGGAGCGGCCGTCGGCCGCTCGACTTCCCCGTTCCCCTGCCCCTGCACGGCATTCTCACAGTGTGATCGGGCCCTGCGGAGCCGTCAAGGAGGCTGCCGCGACCTTATGGCGCATGGTGCCGCGCGTTGCGATGCCGTCCCAACAGCCGGTTGGACGTTGACTTTCCTCCGGGAATCCTTCTACGTTACGGCGCAGAGTTACCGGCAGAACCACCCTGCGTGCCGCGACGAGCCCCGGCTGGTCGGCAAACCGCGCGCGTCGCGGCGGGGTGGACACAGGGCTGCAGGACCTTCGGCAGACCGAGGCCCCCAGGGGCGGAACGGGGCGGTGAAGCACATGTACGCAGGCCCCGGAATGGCCGCGTGGCGACGCCACGGCCGCGCCTCGGCGTACCGCAACCGCTGCGTCGACCTGCTCCGCGTCAGCAGCGCCCTGTGTACCGCGACCGCGGGCACCGCCCGCCGAGGCTGATCCTGCCCCTGAACCACGCCTGCCTGTCGTAGCGGGGGCGTGCGTCACTTCCCGTTCCGCGGCGCGCTGGTGTGCGCACCCGCCGTGCGATGGGCTGTCCCGTGGAGTTCTCCCATGAGTGAATCCCTGGGCGCCGCCGTGTCTTCGGGCACGGCTACGCCCGATGCCCCTGCCCCGGTGCACCGGCCCCCGTCCGCGCAGCAGGTGCTGCCGTTGCGGCACCCGGGCCGGTGGATCCTCACCGCCGTCGTTCTGGTGCTCGTGGCGCAGATCGTCCACGGGCTGGCGAGCAACCCCTTCTACCAATGGGACCGCTTCCAGTACTGGTTCGTGCGGCCGGTGATCCTGGACGGCCTGCTCATCACCCTGCAGGTGGCGTTCTACAGCGCGCTGCTGGGGCTGCTGGGCGGCATCGTGCTCGCGCTGGCCCGGCTGTCGAGGAGTCCGGTCCTGCGCGCGAGCGCCTGGGTGTACATCTGGCTGCTCCGATCGGTGCCGCTGATCGTGGTGCTGCTGTTCCTCTACAACTTCAGCGCCCTCTACCCCACGTTGAGCATCGGCGTGCCGTTCGGCCCGGCGTTCGTCCGCTTCGACGAGTCGAAGCTGGCCACCGACCTCGCGATCGCGGTCGTCGGGCTGAGTCTCAACGAGGCTGCCTACGCCGCCGAGGTGGTACGCGCCGGCATTCTCTCCGTCGACCAGGGTCAGCAGGAGGCCGCGGCCGCACTGGGCCTGCCCAAGCGCTACCAGTTCGCCCGCATCGTCTTCCCGCAGGCGCTGCGGGCCATCATCCCCTCCTACGTCAACCAGCTCATCGGCCTGGTCAAGAGCACCTCCCTGGTCTTCTACGTCTCCCTGCTCGACCTGTTCGGTTCGGTACAGAGCATGGGCAGCACCTACCCGGGCGACATCGTGCCGCTGCTGGTGGTCGCCACCGTCTGGTACGTGCTGCTCACCAGCGTCGTGTCCGTCGTCCAGTACTACGTCGAACGCCACTACTCCCGCGGCGCGCTGCGCACCGTCCCACCGACCCCGCTGCAGAAACTGCGCACCGGGGTCCGGGAGCTGCGGGCCCGTGTACAGAAGGAGGCACGGGCATGACCACCGACATCCAAGCCGCCACCGTCGAGATCCATGACGTGCACAAGTGGTACGGCGCGCACCAGGTGCTCGACGGTGTGGAGCTGACCGTGCGGCCCGGAGAGGTCACGGTGATCCTCGGACCGTCCGGCTCCGGCAAGTCCACCCTGCTGCGGGTGATCAACCATCTGGAGAAGCCGGAGGTCGGCTACGCCAGTCTCAACGGCGAACTGATCGGCGTGCGCCGGCACGGCGAGCGGCTCAAGGAGCTGAGTGAGCGCGCGATCCTGGCCCAGCGCAGCCGGATCGGCTTCGTCTTCCAGAACTTCAACCTCTTCCCACATCTGACCGTGCTGGACAACGTGGCCGCGGCGCCCGTGGCCACCGGTCTGCTGCGCAAGCACGCGGCCCAGGCATGGGCCCGTACCCTCCTCGACCGGGTGGGGCTGGCCGACAAGGCCGGCGCGTACCCACGGCAGCTGTCCGGCGGCCAGCAGCAGCGGGTGGCGATCGCCCGCGCCCTCGCGCTGCGCCCCGGGGTGATCCTCTTCGACGAGCCGACCTCGGCCCTCGATCCGGAACTGGTCGGCGAGGTGCTGTCCGTGATCAAGGACCTGGCGCGCGGCGGCACCACGCTCATCGTCGTCACTCACGAGATCGGCTTCGCCCGTGAGGTCGCCGACCGGATCGTCTTCCTCGACGCGGGCCGCGTCCTCGAGCAGGGGCCGCCCGCCGAGGTGCTGGACCGCCCGCAACACCCACGGACCAGGGAATTCCTCAGCAAGGTCCTCTGACCCCTCCCCTTTCCCACCCTCGAAACAAGGACACCGCCATGCCCAGCACGCGTTTCCGCAGCAGATTCACCCGCGGCCTGCTCGCCGCGACCGCCGTCACCGCGCTCGCCACCGGGCTGACCGCCTGCGGAGGCGACAGCGCCGCCTCCGCCCCCTCGGACGGAAAGAACACGGCCGGGACGGTCACCGTCGGCGCCCTGTCCAACGGAGCGGCCCGGCAGACCGACCTGAAGGTGTCCGCGGTCGCCGCGATCAGGGCCCACCTGCCGAAGTCGGTCACCGACAGCGGTGAGCTGGTCATCGGGGTCGGCGCCCTGCCCGCCGGTTCCGCGCCGCTGAACTTCATCGGCAGTGACCAGAGGACGCTCGTCGGCTCCGAACCCGACTTCGGCCGGCTGGTGGCGGCAGTCCTTGGCCTCAAGCCCGTGGTGAAGAACTTCACCTGGGAGAACCTGTTCGTCGGCATCGACAGCGGCAAGACCAACGTGGGCTTCTCGAACATCACCGACACCGAGGAGCGCAAGAAGAAGTACGAGTTCGCCTCCTACCGGCAGGACAACCTCGGCTTCGAGGCCCTCAGGACCAGCACGTGGAACTTCTCCGGCGACTACCAGGTCCTCGCGGGCAGGACGGTCGCGGTGGGAGCCGGCACCAACCAGGAGAAGATCCTCCTGGAGTGGCGGACGAAGCTCCAGGCGCAGGGCAAGAAGCTGACCGTCAAGTACTTCCCCGACCTCAACGGCAGCTACCTGGCCCTGTCCAGCGGCAAGATCGACGCCTACTTCGGCCCCAACCCCGGCATCGCGTACCACGTCACGCAGAACGCCGGCACGAGCCGTCCGACGCGTAACGCCGGCACGATCTCCGGCGCGGGCACGACCCTGCAGGGTCTGATCGCCGCCACCTCCAAGAAGGACAGCGGGCTGGCCCAGCCGGTCGCCGAAGCGATCAACTACCTGATCCAGAACGGCCAGTACGCCCAGTGGCTCGCGGCCTGGAACCTGTCCAACGAGGCCGTCCCCACCTCTCAGGTCAACCCTCCCGGGCTGCCGCTCAGCAACTCCTGACGGCTGACGCAGCGCCCGTCCCGCCCGGCCGTCCACCGAAAGGAGTCCGCCCCCGTGTCACGTCACATCGTCGTCGTCGGCGGCGGGGCCATGGGCTCGTCCGCCGCCTGGCACCTGGCCGCCCGCGGCGTACGGGTCACGCTGTTCGAGCAGTTCACGCCCGGTCATGACCGGGGCAGCTCGCACGGCAGTTCACGGATCTTCCGGCTGGCCTACCCCGATCCCTTCTACGTGACGCTGGCCGCGCGGTCGCTGCCGCTGTGGCGGAGGCTGGAGGAGGAGACGGGGCGGCCGCTGCTGAACCTGACGGGCGCGGTCGACCACGGCCCGGCCCCGGTGACCACCGCGTTGCACGACGCGCTGACCGCGCTGGGACGGCCGTCACAACTCCTCGCCCCGGCGCAGGCGGCCGAGCGGTGGCCCGGGCTGCGGGCCGACACCAGCGCGCTGTTCCATCCCGAGGCGGGGCGCCTGCACGCCGACGACGCGGTCACCGCCTTCCAGCAGGCGGCACGGCAGCACGGCGCCCGCATCCGGCACGGCGTCAAGGTCACCCGGCTCGCGGTGCGAGGTGAGCGGGCCGAGGTCGTCACCGACGGCGAGGAAGCGGTGATCGCCGACGGAGTAGTGGTCGCGGCGGGAGGCTGGACACCGGGCCGACTGGCCGGGCTGGTCACCGGGATGCCGCGGATGCGGATCACCCAGGAACAGCCGGCCCACTTTCCCGCAGCCGACGCACTCGACTGGCCGAGCTTCATCCACCACGGCGGTGCGGGCCTGCCGCCCGGCACCGCCGTCTACGGCCTCGGCAGCACCGACGGCGTCAAGGCCGGTTTCCACGGCGTGGGGCCCCTCGTCGACCCCGACCACCGCGACCGCACCATCGACGCCACGGCCCTCGGGTACCTGCGGCAGTACGCAACCCGCTGGCTGCCCGGCGTCGACCCCACCGCCCCGGCCGCCACCACCTGCCTCTACACCACCACCCCCGACGAGGACTTCGTCATCGACCGGCAAGGCCCGCTCACCGTCCTGGCGGGCTTCTCCGGACACGGCTTCAAGTTCGCCTCCCTCGTCGGTGCCCTCGCCGCGGACCTCGTCGGCGGCGCGCCGGGGCTCGGCCGCTTCGCGCTCGGCCGCACCGTGCAGGCCGGCCCCGGCCGCATCACACCGGCCGGCCCCGGCCGCCCCGCACCACGCTCCACGAACGGAGACCCCCGTTGACCCTTGCCGCCGACACCCACCGGCCCGTGCCCCCGACGCAGACGACCTCCGGCCCCCCGCACGTCCTGGACAACCCTGCCTGGGCCGCGCTCACCGGCCCGCACCGCCGATTCGCCGAGAGTGCCGGCCGCGCCGCCCGTTATCCGACGGACGTCTCTCCGTTCACCGCACTCGCCGATCCGGCCGACCCGGGCGCCTGGGAGGACCTGATCGCGCTTGTCGGCCCCAACAGCGTGACACCGGTCTCGGGCGTGCCGGCGCCCCCCCGAGGGCTGGGAGATCGTGGAGTCCGGCCAGGGCGTGCAACTGGTCGACACCGCGCTGCGCGCCGAACCCGCCCCCGACGCCGTGCGGCTCGGCCTCGACGACGTCCCCGAGATCCTGGACCTGATCGCGCTGACCCAGCCCGGCCCCTTCCTGCCCCGGACCGTCGAACTCGGCACCTACCTCGGCATCCGGCACCGCGGACGGCTCATCGCCATGGCCGGTGAGCGGCTGCGCCCACCGGGCTGGACGGAGATCAGCGCGGTCTGCACCGACCCCGCCCACCAAGGGCGCGGCCTGGCCACCCGGCTGGTGCGCGCGGTCGCGGCGGGCATCAGGGACCGCGGCGACACCCCCTTCCTCCACGCGTCCGCCGCCAACACCGGGGCGATCGCCCTCTACGAGTCGATCGGCTTCACCCTGCGCCGCCGCTCCACGTTCTACCTCGTGCGGACTCCCGACTCCGATGCCGCCGTCGGGTCGACCGGGCGGGTGGGGTCATGAAGTTCCTGGCCATCACCCTCATCGTGCACGCCCCCGACCCGGTGACGGGGGTGCTCAAGCCCACCTACGACCGGTTCCGCGAGGTGATCGACAACGCGGTGTTCGCCGAGGAGCTCGGGTTCGACGGCTTCGGAGTCGGCGAACGCCACGAGCGTCCTTTCATCTCCTCCTCGCCGCCGGTCGTGCTCAGCCACATCGCCGCGCTCACCTCCCGGATCCGGTTGTTCACCGCCGTCACCACCCTCAGCCTGCTCGACCCGGTCCGCGCCTATGAGGACTACGCGACCTTGGACCACTTGTCCGCCGGGCGTCTGGAGCTGATCATCGGGAAGGGCAACGGCACCGCCCAGCGCGAGCTGTTCCAGGTCACCGCCGAGGACCAGTGGGACCGCAACGCCGAGAGCTACGAGCTGTTCCGGCGGATCTGGCGGCAGGACAAGGTGACCGCCGAGCCGCGCTTCCGGCCGCCCCTCACCGCCGCCGAGGTGTGGCCACGGCCGTACCAGCAGCCCCTGCGGGTCTGGCACGGCAGCGCCACCAGCCGCGAGTCCGTCGACCTCGCCGCCCGCTACGGCGACCCGCTCTTCTCCGCCAACGTCACCAACCCGATCGAGCCCTACGCCGAACTCATCCGCCACTACCGCGAGCGCTGGGCCCACTACGGCCACGACCCCGCCCAGACCGTGGTCGGCGCCGGCAGCGCCGGGTACTACGCGGCCCGCACCTCCCAGGAAGCGATCGCCGCGTACCGGCCGGTCTTCGCGGGCCATTTGGCCTTTCAGAAGCGGCTCGGCCTGGAGCCGGTCTTCGCGACCCTGGAGGACTTCGTCGAGCGCAGCTCGGCGTTGATCGGCAGCCCCCAGCAGGTGATCGACAAGGTGCACCGCTATCACGAGCAGTTCGGTCACAGCGTGCTCCACCTCGCGGCGGACGCGGGCGGCCTCGGCGACGCGGCACACCGCGCCTCACTGGAACTCTTCCAGTCCGCCATCGCCCCTGTCCTGCGACGCGACATCCCCGACCCGCCCTTCCCCTGGTCCCCCACGGCCACCGCACCCCCGGCCGCCGGCGCCTGAGAGACAGCCGATGCCGTCCCTGCTGGACCGCGGCGCGGCCGGGCGTTGCACGGCGACCGGCCGGGTGAGGGGTTGTGTGGCAACCGGCCGGGCTCGCCGACCAGGTGCGCACGGTCCGCGCGAAAATCAGCGGGTGAGTTCCCGCACCAGCGCGGCGACCTGGCCGGTCTCGATGAGGAAGCCGTCGTGTCCGTACGGGGAGCGGATCACCCGCAGCCGGTCGGCCGACGGTATTCCGGCCGCCAACTCCGCCTGGTGCGACGGAGGGTAAAGGCGGTCGGTGTCGACGGCGGCGACCAGCGTCCTGGCGGTGACCCGTCGCAGCGCGGCCCGCGTTCCGCCCCGGGCCCGTCCGATGTCATGGCTGTTCATGGCCTCGTTCAGCACGACGTAGCTGCCCGCGTCGAAGCGGTGGACCAGCTTGGCGGCATGGTGGTCGAGGTAGGACCCGACCTGGTAGCGGCCGCCGCGCCACGGGTCCTCGGCGTCCTGCGGGCTCCGGCCGAACCGTGCCTGCAGCTCCGGTTCACTGCGGTACGTCACATGGGCCAGACGGCGGGCGAGGCCCAGACCGACGTGCGGACCGCCCCCGGGCGCCGCGTCGTGATAGTGGCCGCCACACCACTTCGGGTCCGCACGGATGGCGTGCAGCTGGATGTCGGCCCAGGCGATCTGCTCGGCGCTCGCCGCCGCCGGGCACGCGAGCAGCAGCAGCGCCTCGACGCGCCCGGGGTGGGACACGGCCCATTCCAGCGCGCGCATCCCGCCCATCGAGCCGCCCAGGACCAGCGCCCAGCGGCCGATGCCCAGCGCGTCGGCCAGGTCGACCTCCGCCGCGACCTGGTCCCGCTGGGTCAGGAACGGGAAGTCGCCGCCCCAGCGGCGTCCGTCGGGACGCCGGGAATCCGGGCCGGTGCTGCCCTGGCAGCCGCCCAGCACGTTGGGCGCGACGACGAACCAGCGGTCGGTGTCCAGCGCCCGGCCCGGCCCGATCAGCTCCTCCCACCAGCCGGGCGTGGGGTGGCCCGGCCCGGCAGGTCCGGAGACGTGGCTGTCCCCGGTGAGCGCGTGCAGCACCAGGACCGCGTTGGCGCCGTCGGGCGCGAGGCGCCCCCAGGTCTCGTACGCCAGTCGGACACCGGGCAGCGCACCGCCGGCCTCCAGCGGCAGCGGCTTGTCCCGCGCGTGCCACCGGCGGCGGCCGGGAGGGTCCCCCTCCCGCCAGGCCCCGGAGGCCGGCGGGAGGAGTACCTCGGTGCCCGGGCTGCTGGTCAGGACACGCCCTTGGCCGCGCGGACACCTCCAGGTCCGCCATGAGGGCGGCGAGGTTCGCGAGGCCGACCGACAGCCGGACCAGGCCGGGCGCGGCGCCGGTGGCCGCCAGCTGCTCCGCGTCCAGCTGGCTGTGAGTGGTGGACGCCGGATGGATGATCAGACTCCGCACGTCACCGATGTTGGCGAGATGGCTGAAGAGTTCGACGGCGTCCACGAACCGCTTGCCCGCCTCGACGCCGTCGCGCAGCTCGAAACTCAACACCGCACCGGCGCCGCGCGGCAGGTAGCGCTGCCCGGCCTCGTACCACCGGTTGGACGGCAGACCCGGGTAGTGGACGGCCGCGACCTCGTCGCGCTGCTCCAACCACTCGGCGAGCGCCTGGGCGTTGGCCGAGTGCCGCTCGATCCGCAGGCTCAGGGTTTCCACCCCTTGCAGCAGCAGGAAGGCGGAGTGCGGGGCGATGGCCGGGCCGAGGTCGCGCAGCAGCTGGACCCTGAGCTTGATGGCATAGGCGCTCGGGCCCAGGGCGGGCCAGTAGCGCAGTCCGTGGTAGCTGGGGTCGGGCTCGTTGAAGTCGGGGAAGCGGTCGGCGTGCGCCCCGAAGTCGAAGGTGCCGCCGTCGACGACGATGCCCCCGATGGTGGTGCCGTGCCCGCCGATGAACTTCGTCGCCGAGTGGACGACGACGTCGGCGCCGTGCTCGATCGGCCGCAGGAGATACGGCGTCGGCACCGTGTTGTCCACGATCAGCGGAACGCCCGCCGCGTGCGCGACATCCGCCACCGCCCGGACGTCCAGCACATCGCCGCGCGGGTTGCCCAGTGTCTCGGCGAACAGCGCCTTGGTGTTGGGCCGGACGGCCGCCCGCCAGGCCTCGGCGTCATCCGGGTCGTCGACGAAGCTGACCTCGATGCCGAACTTCGGCAGGGTGTGCCGGAACAAATTGTAGGTACCGCCGTACAGCGAGGTGCTGGAGACGATGTGGTCGCCGGCGGACGCCACCGTCAGGATCGCCAGCGTCTCCGCGGCCTGTCCGCTGGACAGCGCCACGGCGGCGACCCCGCCCTCCAGCGCGGCGATGCGCTGCTCGAAGACGTCCTGCGTGGGGTTGTGGATCCGGGTGTAGATGTTGCCGGGCTCGGCGAGGGAGAACAGGTCGGCGGCATGCTGGGTGTCGCGGAAGACGAACGAGGTCGTCTGGTAGATCGGCACCGCCCGAGCTCCGGTCGTCGGATCCGGCGCGGCTCCGGCATGGATCTGCTTGGTCTCGAAGGACCACGCCGAGGTGTCGGGTCCGGCGGGAGTTTCCTCCGGGGTGTGGCCTGCGGTGACGGAGTCGAGTGGCTGGCTCATGGTTCTCCCTGGGTGCGGGCGTACGGGTGCGACGGGACGAGAACGTGAAGGGTCGGCCGTCAGCGCCGAAGGAGCGGCGCAGATGACGGAGAGCGCGCTGAAGGCGCGAAGGCACAAGGGATGATCAGCGGCCGGAGAAGGCGGCAGAACGCCGGGAGCGTGGCGTCAGCGCACGGCGCGACAACCGGTGCTGGTGACACGCCCGTAGTCCACGTGGCGACGGGTCACAAGCAAGGTCATGGCACAAGCCAACCACAGTGGCGACCTCCGCACCAGCGCTTCGTGGGGGACGCGTTGGAGCGCGGCCGACCCGACCACGTGCGGGGCCCGGACGCCTGATTGCCGGATTGATGCGTGCGCATGAAGAGCCTGTAGCGGCTCGGCCTTCGCCATTGCCCGCCGCCCCGGGCACTCCTAGGTTCGCTCCGGCGAGCCCGGTGTGGACGCACTCCGGGCTGCCGCCTCCCGCCTCCCTGTCGTGCCTTACGTGCGCCGTGCCGGGCGCACCACAAGAAGGGCCTTCACCATGAGTCGGAACGACAAGCCGGACCTCGGACGGCGGGGCTTCCTCGCCGGCGCCACCGCCGTCGCGGCGGCCGGCGCCATCCCCGCCCTCGCCGGCTCGGCCGCCGCCGAGACGGGCACCGCGGCCGCTGCGACCCGCCCCAACATCCTGGTGATCCTCACCGACGACCAGCCGCTGCACACCGAGTGGGCGACACCCAACACGGTCGGCTGGCTGGTGAACGGCGGCGTCAATTTCCCGCAGGCGCACGCCGCCACTCCGCTGTGCGCGCCCTCCCGGGCCTCGATCTTCAGTGGCCGTCACGCCCGCCACCACGGCGTACGCGACAACAGCAGCCCGTACAACCTGGACCAGACGACCACCTTCCAGCACTCCCTGCAACAGGCGGGCTACCGCACCGGGTTGTTCGGCAAGTACCTCAACGCCTGGCACAACACCGACAACCCTCCGTACTTCGAGGAGTGGCTGCTGTCGGCGCCGGTGACCTACAGCGACGGCACGTACAACGACAACGGCACCGTGCACACCGTGCCCGGCTACAGCACCACGGTCATCCGCAACCGCGCACTGCAGTTCCTGGACAAGGCGTCGACCGACCAGCGCCCCTGGTTCGCCTTCGTGGCACCCAAGGCCCCGCACGGCCCGAACACCCCGGAACCGAAGTACGCCAACACCCCGGTACCCGCTTGGAACGGCCGCCCGTCGGTGCCGGAGGCGGACCGCAGCGACAAGCCCGCGTACATCAAGAACGCCGACCGCACGCTGGCCGACGGCCAGACCGTCCGCCGCAACCAGCTGCGCACCCTGCTGTCCGTCGACGACACGGTGAAGGCGCTGCACGACAAGCTGGCCGACCTGGGCCAGCTCCACAACACCCTGGTGATCTACCTCGGCGACAACGGCTACAGCTGGAGCGACCACGGCTGGGGCGCCAAGTCGGTGCCGTACGTGCCGTCGGTACAGGTGCCCTTCTACGTGTCGTGGCCGGCCGCCGGTCTCGGCTCCGGCTCCGTGGACAACCGGCTGGTCGCCAACATCGACATCGCGCCGACCGTCCTCGACGCGGCCGGCATCGCACCCAACCCGCTGCACGACGGGAAGTCGCTGCTCGGCACGGCACAGCGCGACCACCTGCTCGTCGAGTGGTGGCACCGCGGACCCGGCAGCAACCCGCACACCTGGTCCTCCTACAAGAGCACGACCAAGCAGTACACGGAGTACTACGACCTCACGGCAGACCCCTACCAGCTCACCAACCTGCTCTCCGGAGCCACGCCGGCCGACGAACGGCGGCTGGGCATTCCGGCGCTGGCCGCGCAACTGGCGGCCGACCGATCGGCCTGACCGCCCCGGAGTGCCGGGGCGGCCCATGCGCCGCCCCGGCGCCCGCGCCGCGTCATCCCGCCCTATCGACCACCACCCACCGCACCGGGAGGCTCACGTCATGACCAGCACCCCGCACGCCTCCTGCTGTGCCCCGGCCGCGGCCGCTCCGGCCGCCCGGGGCACGCTGGACCTGCAACCGGTCACCCGCGCGCTTCCGGCCGCTGACGACGGACCGGCCCGGCGCGCCCGGCGGCACCTGATCGCCCTTCCGGGCGGCCCGTTCCTGATGGGTTCCGACGACCCCGACGGTGTCGCGGCCGACGGCGAGGGCCCGGTGCGCGAGGTCGAGGTCGGCGCCTTCTCCGTCGCCCCGGCAGCGGTCAGCAACGCCGAGTTCGCGTCGTTCGTGAAGGCCACCGGCTACGTCACCGACGCGGAGCGCTTCGAGTTCAGCTACGTCTTCGACGGATTCCTCCCGCCGGACCTGCGGGCCGCGTCCCCCGCCGTCGACGGAACCCCGTGGTGGCGGGCGGTCGCCGGGGCGAACTGGCGTGCCCCGCGCGGCCCCGGCTCCCACTTCCTGGACATCCAGCAGCACCCGGTCGTCCACGTCTCCTGGCACGACGCGCTCGCCTACTGCACCTGGTCGGGCACCCGGCTGCTCACGGAGGCCGAGTGGGAGTACGCCGCCCGGGGCGGCCTGGCGCGCCGGCGGTATCCCTGGGGCGACGAACTGGTTCCGGGCGGAAGGCAGATGCTCACCATCTGGCAGGGAGACTTCCCGCGGTCGAGCCACGGAAGCCGCAACGGAACCACACCGGTGCGCTCCCACCGCCCCAACGGTTTCGGCCTGTTCAACACGGTGGGCAACGTCTGGGAATGGTGCGCCGACTGGTTCAGCCCCGACTTCCACACCTCCGCCCCCCGCACCTCCCCGACCGGCCCGCCCAGCGGCACAGCACGGGTGATGCGCGGCGGCTCCCACCTGTGTCACGTCTCGTACTGCAACCGCTACCGGGTGGGAGCCCGCAGCTCCAACACACCGGACAGCTCGACGGGCAACATCGGATTCCGGGTAGCGCGTCACTGACTGGGGCGCGTGACATTTCATGATGTCTGGCACCGTGGCCGAGTGACGTCGACCGTTCCGCCGCCGGAACTTGTGGATACGAGAGCGCACAACACCACGTGCGGCGGGCCCCTGGGCGGGACAATGGCCTCCAGACCCGGGGGGCTCTATGTACGTCAGAACGGATCCGGTGCGGGTGGCCCTCGGCTACGCCGTCATCGCCGTGCCGGTGATCGCCCTGATCCTGCTTCTCGTCCTGTACGGCGGCAGGCACGACCGACCCACCGGGCCCGCACACCCGGACACGACGACGACCACGGTCGAACTGGTGGCGCCGGACCCGGTCCACACCGGGCTGGGCGCCCTCTGCCGGGCCGGATCCGCTCCGACGTCGCGCGACCGCGGCACGTGCTCGCCCCCCGGCGGCGTCCGGTAGCCACCCGCCCACGGGCCCCCTCGCTGTTCTGCCGAGGGTGAAGTCCGCCCCCACGTGGCTCGGCCATCATTACAGTCCGGTTCCATGACGATGGTCACCACGCGCTCTGTCGAGTACCCGGCTGACGGCCTCACGATGATCGGCCACCTCGCTCTCCCTGCCGGTACCGACCGCCGGCCCGCAGTCCTGATCGGGCCCGAGGGGCCGGGTCTCAACGACTTCCAGCGCCACCGGGCCGACGCCCTCGCCGAACTGGGCTACGTGGCGCTGGCCTTCGACCTGCACGGCGGCCGCTGGTTCACCGACCCACAGGAGATGCTGGCTCGCGTGATGCCCCTGCTCGCCGACCCCGACCGCATGCGGGACATGGGCCACGCGGCGCTGGACGTACTGCGCGCCGAACCGCGAACCGACCCCGAGCAGATAGCCGCTATCGGCTACGGCACCGGGGGTGCGATCGTGCTGGAACTCGGGCGTGACGGCGTAGACCTGCGCGCGATCGGGACGGTCAACGCACTGACCACGGGCCGGCCGGGCGAGGCGGCGCGCATCCGTTGCCCCGTATGGGCCGGCGTCGGATCGGAGGATCCGATCATGCCTGCCCGGCAACGGGACGCCTTCGCCGCCGAGATGCAGGCCGCGGGCGTCGACTGGCGCCTCATGATCTACGGCGGAGCCCTGCACGCCTTTCATCACCCGTCGGTCGACCACGCCGTGCTCCCCGGCATCGGCCACCACCCGCAGCACGCTCACCGAGCCTGGCGCGACATCGTCGACCTGCTCGCCCAGTGCATGCCCGTAGTCCTGTGACCGCATAGGTTCGCCGGGTCGGTGAGATGCTGGGTGCCGTCTGGTGGGGTCGGTCACTTCTCATCGTCGACACGGTCGCTCTTTGGGCATATCTGCCTGCGGGGCAGCATGACCGCGCGAACCTCCACGTCGGATATTCGCCAGTGTCGACCGTGTCGGAGAGTCAGGGTGGTGTCATGACGACGACATCAGGAACAGATGCTATGGCTGTGCTGGAAGGCATGTATGCGGCCGAGGCGCGCTACCTCGCCGCTGGTGGGCCTGGCGTTGCCACCTTTGAACCGCTCGCGCGGTTCTTCGCCGCCGATGTCGTGTTGCACCAAGCGGAGTCGCTGCCTTACGGCGGCGTATGGCGTGGTCATGACGGCATGGAGCGGTTCTTCGTCACCATGAGCCGGGCGTGGGAGTCGTTCGAGATGGTGGACCAGAAGTTCTTGGCTACGGAGGGCACTGTGGTGGTGCTGACTCAGGTCCATGCTCGTGCCCGCCCCGCGGGTCAGGAGCTCGACTTCCCGATGTTGCAGACGATCACCGTCGTGGACGGCCGCATCACGGAAGTGCACCCCTTCTACTGGGACACCAAGGTGATCGCCAGCGCCTGTACGAGCTCGCCGGGATAGTTCGCCGGGTCGGTGGGTCATGCTGCGTCGGCGAGGGGACGTCCTCCCCGTCTGTGGAGTTGTCGTCAGGCGCGCCCCGGTGCCGGTGCCGGCTCGGCGGGAAGCGCTGCCGCGCGGCGGGGAAGCAGGAGCGGGGTCGCCAGCAGGAGCACCCCGGCCAGACCGATGGCCGTGCGAGGGCCGAGCAGGGTGCCCAGCACGCCCCAGACGGCCGTGAGGAGCGCGGCCGAGGCCTTGGTCGTCACGGCCCAGGCGGTCAGCGTGCGGGTGACCCGGTCGGTCGCGGTGCGTTGGAGCCGGTAGGTGGCGTGGACGGGGTTGAAGATCCCGCAGCAGAAGATGAGCCCGAGTTCGACGCCCATCACCAGCAGCAGCCCGCCTGCGCCGGGGCCCAGGAAGGCCAGGCCGATCGGCCACAGCGCGCGCAGCGTCCCGGCCGCGACCAGGACCCGGTGCTGCCCGAACCGTGCGACGAGCGGCCCGGCCAGCCGGGAACCCAGCAGCCCGCCGATCGCGGGGGCGGCGAAGGCGACGCCGTACTGCCACGGGGTGAACCCGAGCCGGCCGAGCATCAGGACGGCCAGCAGCGGCTGCGCGGCCATCACCAGGCCGTTGAACACGGCGGTGTTGAAGAACAGCGGGCGCAGCGTCGGGTCGGCGAGGATGTAGCGCCAACCGTCGAGCAGGTCCCGCGCCCGCATGCGCGCGGCTTCCCGGTGCTCGGGCGGCGGCTCGTGCCCGCCCGTCGCCCGGATACCCAGAGCCGAGAGCAGGTAACTGACGGCGTCGGCCACCACGGTCGCCACCAGACCCAGGAGCCCGATCGCCGCACCGCCCAGCGGCGGTCCGATGATCGTGGTCGTCCAGGCCATGGACTCGAATCGTGCGTTGGCGACGAGCAGGTCCTCGGCCGGCAGCAGCGTCTTCAGGTACGCGCCGGAGGCCGCGCGGAAGGTGATGTCGGCCGCCGCGACGACGACCGCGACCAGCAGGAGCTGAAGGAACGTGAGGACCCCGAGCGCGAACGCGGCGGGGATCGTCAGCAGCGCCGCGCACCGCACCAGGTCCATCGCGATCAGCACCGGCCGCTTGCGGCGGAACTCCACCCACGGGCCGAGCGGCACCGCCACGGCCGCGCCCACCGCGGAGCCCACGGAGGCGAGCACGGCGACCTCGGCGGGTCCGGCGTGCAGCTCACGAATGGCGATCAGCGGGAACGCGCCGAAGGCCAGCCAGGTGCCGAGCGCGCTGGTGCCGTACGCCCCCCACAGCCACCCGAACCGCCGCCCCAGCCGATGCCCGTGCGTCATCCCGCGACCCCCGAATCCGAACAACCTATGTGCGACCTGAAGCAGCAAAGCGAGCGTTATGGCCTGGGGTCAAACAACCACGTGGGCGCCTTCCCACAACCAATCGTTGTGGACATAGGGTGACGGCATGGACCTCGACACCGTCCGGACCTTTGTCGCCGCCGCCGACGCGGGGCAGTTCCAGGAGGCCGCAGCCGAGCTGGCAGTCACCCAGCAGGCCGTCTCCAAGCGCATCGCCACGCTGGAGCGCCGACTCGGTGTGCGGTTGTTCACGCGCACCCCGCGTGGGGCCGAGCTCACCATCGACGGGCAGGCGTTCCTGCCCCACGCGCGCGAGCTGCTGCGCGTCGCCGAGCGCGCGGTCGCGTCCGTGCACACCGGCCGGCGTCCGCTACGGGTCGACGTGATCACCTCGCGCAGCGCGCAGTCGGGCCTCTTGCGCGGCTTCCACCGCGCACACCCCGACATCGAGCTCGACGTGCTGATGTTGTTCGACATGGAAGCGGCCGTCGCCGCCATCCGCTCCGGTGCGATCGACGCGTCCTTCCGTGCCGTCGGCGTGCCCGGCCGGCCGCTTCCCGAGGACATCGAGTCCGTCCGAGTACTCGACGAGCCGCTCCAGCTCCTCACCGGCCCCGCCCACGTGTTGGCGAGCGCCCGGTCCGTGACCGTCGCTCAGCTCACCGGGCACCGGATCTGGATGCCCGGCATCGTTCCCGGTACCGAATGGGCCGTCTACTACGACGACCTCGTCGCCGAGTTCGGCCTCACCATCGAGGCGACCGGCCCCAACTTCGGCTCCGACGCACTCCTCGACACCATCGCCGACACCCCTGCCCTCGCCACCTTCATGGGTGAGCACACCCGCCTCGTCTGGCCGGCCGGCCACGGCCTGCGCCGCATCCCGGTGACCGACCCGACGCCCGTCTACCCGCACTCACTCCTCTGGCACCGCGACAACCCCCACCCCGCGCTGGCCACCCTCCGCACTCACCTCGCCCCCACAGCGGCTCGCCACGACGACGCCGAGACCTGGGTGCCGCGCTGGGTCAGCCCCCGCTGAACGCCACCGCCTCCGTGATCGTCGTAGCCGGATCGGCGGAAGGTGACCAACCCGGGTGCTGCACGATCGTCAACGCCCGCACGTCGCATCACACCGGGGGCTCACCCGTCGGGGTGGTCCTGCCCTTGGTCCATGGCTGCCGCCGTGCCGATGGGCCACAGTAGGTCGATGATCTTCCGTTTCCCCCGGGCTGCGCTGCTGGTCGTCGTGCTTCCGAGCCTGCTGTGCGGCTGCATGACGGTCCCCCCTGCCGACCGCGACGCGGTTCCGGCGCCGGCTCCAGCGGCTGATGCACCGGCAGCGGGCCCGCTCCTCCTGGACGTCGACCACCCGGCCGACACCACAGCGTTGGGCTTCGCGGGAAGCAGCACGCCACCACCCTCCCCACCCTCGGTAGCCCGCGCCCCGGAGGCCGCGCCGGCGAAGGTACGGGCTCCGGCCCGCGTGCGGGCGGCTCCACCCCGGAAGCCGCGGAGGACGACCGTACGACGGACCGCCCCGCGGCGATGGACCCCGGCGGCCCGGCCACCGGTCCACCAGCCGGATCTCTGCGCCCAAGGCCGCAGTTCGGGCCTCGCGCCGGACGTGGTCCGCGCCTGCAAGAGCGTCCTCGGCGGATAACGGGGCCCAGGCGGCCGAGCCGCACGATCACGCCATCGGCCGGTCGCGCGGGGGACTGACAACCGCGACCATGTGCCTGGCCGGACTCCATATCGCTGACAGGCGAGGGGCAGGGGCGGAAGATCGCCGCGCTGCGGGTGGCCACGCGGGGTTCCGCCCTCTCGTGGGGTGGGGTCAGGGCTGGTCGGGCGGTGGGGGTGTCGCGCGCTCCTCGCAGTGCGGGCAGCGTTCGCGGCCGTCCCATGCGGACCAGCCGAAGTCGGTCGGGGTGAGGGCGTGGCCCTCCAGTTCGTCGCGGACGGCCTCGCGGTAGGCCCAGACGGCGTCCAGGTAGGGGTGGTAGATGTCGTGGAATGCGGGGGTCGAGATGCCGGCGCCCGCAGCGACGGCCTTTCGGAGGGCGCGGAGGCGTTCGAACATGGTCTGTCCCGTGGCTGCGATCCGGGCGCTGGCGTCGAGGAAGAGACGCTCCCGCACCTCGTATATGCGGGCGTCCGTCAGCGCTTCGCGACTCGCCGCCTCCAGATCGGCCGCCCCGGCGCCGCCCTGCGCGAGACGCCGCAGTTCGGTGTGGGCCGCGCCGGCCGCCGCGATGAACTCCGTGTACACGTCCCTGCGGCGCGCCTGGAGGCCGCGACGGTGTTCCTGGCGTGTGCGCAGGTCCAAGCGGACCAGGTCCGGGAAGAGGCGTCCCAGGCCTTCGATGTCCCGCAACTCCGGGCAACCGTGAACCCGTGAGCCGTAGGCTGCGCAGGTGGCGGAACGTGGTGGGGCTCGATGGAATTGAGCCCCACCCCCCACGTTCTCGGCCCACAGTGGGGATGACCCATCATGCTGATGACCAAATCGGATTGCCACGCCATACATTGACCACGTACCCGAACTCTTGTGTGAGCTGCCCCCTATGGGCCGCCCATGACGGGGCAGGCGGAGAGCGTGGCCACCATCGGTCCGGCGTCCGCCGGTGCCGAGCGCGCCACCGCAGCCAAGGAGACAGGCATGGCCGAGGAAAGAGATCTCTCCGGACCATCCGAACAGCAGGCCGGGCAGCACCAGGAGGAAGAGGAACACAGCTTCTCCAGCCCGGGTTTCTCCAGCCCCGGCTTCAGCAGTCCTGACAGCCCGTCGGTCATGGACGACTTCGAGGTGCCCGAGTACGAGGTCCCGCCGCTCACCGGAGTGGCGCTGGCGGCCTCCTCCGCGAGCGAACCGGGTTACAGCGCACCGGCCTTCACCAGCCCCGACTTCACCAGCCCGGGAGCGATGGGCGAGGAGCACCGGCAGGTGGAGCCGACCTGAGGCGGGTGCGGGTCCCGGTCGGCCGGAGGGGCCGCTCTCGGACGTCCGGGCTCTCGGCCTTCCGGGCTCTCGGCCTTCCGGGCTTCCGGGCTTCCGGGCTTCCGCAAAGCGTCCTGTTCGTGAGACGACCCCGGCCGCCCCTGTACACAGCCGGAACTCTCGTTAGATCCTTTGTAGTTGTGAACCCCACCAACGATTCGCCATGGCCCACGGGCATCAGTGCCATCACCCTGTTCGTCGAGGACCTGGAGGAGACGAAGCGGTTCTACCTCGAGGTCTTCGGCCTTCCGCTGGCCTTCGAGGATGACAACTCCGCCGTGTTCGACTTCGGCAACACACTCATCAACTTGCTGAGGACTCCCGCAGCACACGCGCTGATCAGCCCGGCACCTGTCGGCGAACCGAACGTCGGATCCCGCCTCCAGCTCACCCTCCCCGTGGACGATGTGGACGCCATGTGCGCAACGCTGTCCGCCCGCGGCGTGACCCTGCTGAACGGCCCGATCGACCGGCCGTGGGGGATCCGAACCGCCAGCTTCCGGGACCCCGGCGGCCACATCTGGGAGATCGCCAAATGACGGCGAGGACCCGAGAACCCATCTAGTTGAACACGTTCAATATTTCTGACAGGCTGTGCGGATCGCAGCTGCCCATCAGGCTGGCCGCGGCGGCGGTCGGGAGGCCTTGACGGTGGGCAAGAGGGCGGTACTGGGGCGGGCGCTTGCGGGCGCGGCGGTGGCGTTGACCGCGGTGAGTGCCTGCGCGGGCCCGCACCAGTACTACGAGGGCTCGGGCTTCCATGGCGCCACGGTGGCCGAGGCCCAAGGGGTTTGGCAGGGTGTCGGAGGTACGCGACTGTCACTTCGCCCCGACGGAACGGCCCTCTTCCAGCGGCTCGACGGCCATGACTTCGATTTCGACGCCGGCTGGCGTCTTTCCGGCACGGGGACCTGGGAACTGACCGACCCAGCCGCCGGCCAGGACCTACAGGTTGCCATGGCGACCCGGACCAAGGTCGAGACACGCGTTCCCGGGACGCCTACTGCCGCTTGGACCCCGGAACCGCCTGCGAGGTACACCTGGCACTTCTCCGTCCGTCGCGATGCGCGCCAGGCGTTGGAGTTGTTCTTCTTCTTCGGAGATCCCGACAGCGGGAACACCTACGTGGTGCAACGCGCTGCCCCACCCGAATCCGTCAGTTCCCCGCCTACCGCAGAACGTGATCATCGGTGACCACGCCCTGCTTCCCCGTCGAGCCTCAGACTCCGGTCCGTCCGTCGACGAGTTCGCGCACGATATCGAGGTGGCCGTTGTGCCGGGAGATCTCTTCGATGAGGTGGAGGAGCACCCAGCGGAGGTCCACGTGACGGCCGTCTCTGATGGGGCGCTTGGCCGTCGAGTCCAAGTCGTGGTCTGACAGCAGGCGGCGATAGCGGGCACTCTGCTCCTCGTACTCGGCGAGAAGCTGGGGCAACGGGATATCGACCGCCGTCCGCATTTCCGGATCGGGGTCGTCGTCGGTGGCGTCCGTGAGCGGCCCCGCCTGTTCTTCTCCCAGGAACATCACTTGGACCCAGTAGTACTCGACCCACCGCAGATGGTTGATCAGCCCGCATATCGTCATCAGCGGGGAATGCGGGAGCGGGGCCCTGCGGGCGTCCTCCGCGGACACGTCCTCGCATTTGGCTCGCGCCGTGTCACGGGCGTAGTCCAGGAAGGTGGCCAGTTGCGTGCGCTCGTCCCAGGTGGGAGGCGTGTCGGTTCGTTGAGTCATCGCGGGCAGTCTGCACCATCACGGATGGGGTGTCGACAAGGTTAGGACCAGCGCCGAGCCCCTGCTCCGGGGCGACGGCTACCCGCCCCGGGCACGGAATCCGCACGTGAGAGAGGTGCCCTGTGCGCCGGCCGTCGGGCGGGAGCGCGCGCCCGGCCATGACAAGCACCCCGTCCGCTCGCTAAACCTCTCCCCAAGTCCGGTCCCCCGCCCGGCCGGAGCACCGCACAATCAGGCCGTAAGCACAGCGATCGATTTCGGGGGCGAGGACTGGTGGGGAAACAGGACGTGTGGGTGCGGGCGCAGAGCGTGGCCTTCGGCAACCGGCTGGTGCGGGCCGACACCATCGTGCAAGTCACCTGGGAGCCTCATGCGTCCCAATATCTCACCTTCACCCTGGCCGATCAGCGGGATGAGGTCCGCCACCAGATTCGGGGCAGCGGCTCAGCTACCGCCACTGTCTCCGAAGAAGAGGGCACCGCCCTGGTCCAATCCCTGCTGAAGGCCATCGCCGCCACGTCGTTCCTCCCTGGCGCGCACCTCTTGGTGCCCACGGAGACGGAGGGCGCCGGGCTTCGCTGGCAGCGCGCTCCCCTCTACGACATCGCGGATGAGGCCGCCTCCTGACCAGCCGCGCACCCGCCGAAGCGGCGACGGCCGGTAGGGGCGCAACCCGGACCGCCCCGGCGCCGGCTCCCTTCACGGCGCGGCCCCGCCGGTCCGGCACCTCGAGGGTGCCGGAGCGACGGGGACACGCGCGGCCTGCGTCATGCTCTTGAGGCAGCGGGGCCGAAGGGCATCTCGCTCGCCGGACAGGCATGGTGGGGAAGCGTGCCGACCGGGCTATTTGGTGGCCGGCGCGCCGTGCAGAGCGGCCACCTCCTCAGCGGTGAGCGCACGGTCGTAGACGCGCACCTCGTCGATGGAACCGTTCCAGTAGTCGCCGTTCTGGCCCGCGTATTTGGCGCGGCCCACGGAGAGCGGACCGGTACTGACGTCCGCGGAGCCGGGCTCCGTCGTGGCGACCAGTTGGCCGTCGAGGTACAGCTTCAGTTCGTTGGCGGTCGTGTCCCGCACTCCGGTGAGGTGGTACCAGCGGCCCAGCTCCGGCTGGGTCACCAGCCGGGCCCGGTGACCGCCCGGCGTGCTGAAGGCGAAGGCGCCCTGGCCGTACTGCAGGTAGAAGGGGTTCTCGGTGCGGCGGCCGTCCTGGCTGACGATCGTCGCGTAGTTGCCCGGGATCGCGTCGAGGGTGACCCAGGCCGAGACGGAGTAGCTCTTGGTGGTATCGACGACCGTCTGCGCCGTCTGGGCGTACTGGCCCTGCCCGTTGAACTTCAGACCCGTTCCGCTGATGCCCGGGGCCCAGGTCGTTCCGGTGGCCAGGGCGAGCGGGCTGTGGTTGGGGCCGGTGTCGGCCGCCGTGGCGCCCGTGCCCTCGTTCAGCGACCAGGACGCCCCCCGTGCAGCGCGTCCCGCGTCCCCGCGGCAGCGCCGGCCGCGATGACCTGACGGTTGATGTCCCGCACGGCCGCCGCATCGACCTTGAGTTCCCGGCGATCGTAGGTGTAGAGGCCGTTGAGTTCGTTCTCGAGGTCGGTGACCTGGGTGTACACCGATCCGGACAGCTCCGCCCCCGCTGCTTCGAGGTAGAACGTGCGGGTGTTGTCGACGTACTTCCGGGTCAGCGCTGCCTTGTCCGCGACGCCGCTGTAGATCACCGCGGGAGCGCCGGGCCACATGTGGCCGGCGGTACGGAGGGTGAAGCCGCCGTGTTCGCCGTCCATCGCCGCGCGGTTGTCGGGGAAGGGCGGTTCGGTGTTGTTGTAGTCGTGGTGATCGATGATGTCGCCCTTGCCGGAGTCCCCCTTGGAGGCACAGCAGTTCACACCGCTGTGGGCGTTGACGATGCGGCTGGGGTCGGCGGCCTTGACGCTGTCGGCGATCCGACCGGTCTCCTCGCGGTTCCACTCCCCCCAGCCCTCGTTGAACACGATCCAGCCGATGACGGAGGGCGAGTTGTGCAGTTGCTTCATCTCCGCGCGGCCCTCGTCGGTGAAGGCCTTCTGTCCGGCGGCGTTGTTGAAGTCGCCGGAGACGAAGTCCTGCCAGACCAGCAGGCCCAGTTGGTCGGCGTGGTAGTACCAGCGCGGCGATTCGACCTTGATGTGCTTGCGCACCGCGTTGAAGCCGAGGTTCTTCTGCGCCTTCAGGTCGAAGGCGAGAGCCGCGTCACTGGGCTGCGTGTAGAGGCCGTCGGGCCAGAACCCCTGGTCCAGCATGGCGAGGGAGAAGATCGGCTTCCCGTTGAGCACGAGCTTCTGGTAGCCGCCGACCGTGGTGATGCCGATCTTGCGCATTCCGAAGTAGCTGCTGACGGTGTCCGAGGACCTGCCGTCCGTCAGGGTGACCTTCAGGTCGTAGAGGTAGGGGTCGTCGGGGGTCCACAGGTGCTGGTTGGCGACCGGCAGACGCAGCGGGCTGTTGGCCGGTCCGGTGACCGTGCCGACGGTCCGGCCCTTGGCGTCACGCGCGACGACCTTGGCCCGGGCGCCGGCGGAGGCTCCCGGTGCCTCGACGGTGACGGCCAGGGCGCTGGTGTCGATGTCGGGCGTGGTGACCAGGCTGTCGATGGAGGTCGTGGCGACCGGCTCCATCCAGACGGTCTGCCAGATGCCGGACGACTGGGTGTAGACGATGCCGCCCGGGTGAGTGGACTGCTTGCCGACCGGCTGGTTGGCCCCACCGGTGTCGGTGGCGGCAACCACGATCTCCTGGGGTCCGCTGCCCCGCAGTGCGTCGGTGACGTCAACGCTGAAGCCCGTGTAGCCGCCCGTGTGCTCGGTGACCAGCTTCCCGTTGACCCACACACGGGCCTGGTAGTCGACGGCGCCGAAGTTCAGCTTCAGCCGGTTGCCGTGGCCGACCTTCCAGTTGGCGGGGACGGTGACGAGCTTGCGGTAGAACATGTGGTCCTCGTGCCGTTCGAGCCCGGAGAGCTGCGACTCGACGGGGAACGGCACGATGATCTTCTCGCTGAGGTTCTTGCCGAAGACGGGCTGTTCGCCCGCGGTCGCGCCGGCGAACTGCCAGGGTCCGTTGAGGTTCTTCCACTGGGTGCGGACCTGCTGCGGGCGGGGGTACTCCGGCAGCGGGTTCTTCTCGTCGAGCTGATCGCCCCAGGAGGTCGTCAGGCGGTGCGTCGAGGCGTTCTGGGCCGATCGGATGATCTGCGGGACCGTGTCGGTGCCGACCTTGAGGCCGCCCTCCCCGTCGTAACTGACGCGCACCTTCTGGTCCTTCTGGACCGGGGCCGTCAGGGTCGCGACCAGGGAGTGCGCGTCACCGCGCTTCACGGCCAGGGACTTCACCGGTATGGGCGAGGTGTCGGCCTCCACCTTCAGGTGGTCCTTGGCCGCGCCCACGGCTGTGACCTTGTCGTCGAACGTCGCCGTGACGTGCAGGCCGTCCGCAGCGACGGACAGGGCCACCGGGTAGACCTCGAAACCGGCCGGCGGGGTGAACGCGGATTCCGGCACGATCTGCTTGGCGAGCGCCGGGCTCGACCACCGCAGGAACATGTTGGCCCCGCCGACGTCCTGGAACATCTCCAGTCGGAAGTCGTGCGGCTCCCCCGCGGCCAGCCTGACGACGGCGCTGGTCTGCTCCTTGTCCCAGTCCGGCACCCAGTGATCGATCACCGCCGCGCCGTCGATGAACAGCCGGAAGCCGTTGTCGCCGATGGCGTGGAACGTGTAGTCACCGGTGGCCGGAGCTTGGATCTGCCCGGTCCAGCGGGCAGTGGTGTTCTCCTGGCGTCCGGTCAGGGCCTCGAAGGTGCCCGCCAGACCCGGAAGGTCGATCTGTGGATCGAGCGACACACCGCCGAGTTCGGCGAAGTCACGGGCGCCCGGGGCGGACATCCGGAAGTACTCACCCTTCAGGCCGTGCACGGTGGGCGTCGGGCTGCTCGTGGGCGTGGCCGGCTCGGCGGCCGAAGCAAGGGGGGCCAGGCCGCTCACGGGCAGTACCAGTGCTGCGATGAGCAGCACCGCCCAGAGGAGGGATCGATGGCGGGGGGACGGTCGTGTCATGGGCTCGTTCCTCGCGCAGAGGTGATGGTGCACCGAGTCGGGGGTGGTGTTGAGGGAGTGGGAGACAACAGTTGTTCAACGTTGGAAACGTTGGTGCAGCGAAATGACAGCACGAGGACCGACGTCTGTCTAGAGATCGCGCACGCTTGGATCGGGTGGACCAGCATTGCTTGCGCGTTCATCGCGGCTCGGTAGCATCGACGGAGGGACCGCGACGAGAAACGTCGTGCACCGGTCTTGCCCGGTTCCGCCCATCAGGTGTATATCGTTGTAAAGATCAGCCTGGGTCGGAGAGCGGGGCCCGCCGGGCCCCCGGCCGCCGCAGCCGCGCAGCCACCAACAGAACCGCCACACGGGGGACGCCGTCGCATGAGCACGCCACTACGGCCATCAGGACAGAGCGACGGACCCTCCGTGCGGATCGGAGCTCTCGTACCGCTCACCCGACCCGGCTGGATCGAGGCCGGCCAACACCTGCTGGCAGGAATAGAGTTGGCGGTGCGCGACATCAACGACGCCGGCGGGATCGCGGGACGACCGCTCGAACTGCTCGTCCGGGACACCGCTGCCGACCCACAGCGGGCCGCAGCGGCCGTGGACGAACTGGCTCGTCTGGGCGTCGCCGCCTTGGCCGGCGAGTACCACAGCGTCGTCGCTCGCGCCGCTGCCGCCAGGGCCGACGCCCTGGGCCTGCCGTTCCTCTGCTCGTCGGCGGTGCTCGACGCGCTCACCGACCGGCCGACACCGTGGGTCGCGCGCCTCGCCCCGGCGCAGTCCCACGGCTGGCAGATCTACGCGGACTTCCTCCTCGGCGCGGGGCACCGTCGCATCGCCGTCGCAGTCGAGCCGAGTGTCTACTGGGCGTCCGGGACCCGCATTCTGCGGGACCATGTCGCTCCATACGGCGGCACCGTCATCGAACTCGACGCGCGTGCGCTCGCCCCCACGGCGGTGTGCGACGAACTCGTCGACCACCGCGCGACGGCCCTCCTCCTTCTGGTCGGCCACCCGGAGCCGGCCGTCCCGATCGTCCAGGCCGTCCGCAGCGACCAGCGCCTCACCGGGATCACGCTGGGCGCTCCGGCGGGGCAGCCGGAGTTCGCCGAATGGGCGACGCTGCTGGGCGACGACGGCGCCGGGATCCCGTTCCTGCGCTACCTGCCCGAGCGCCTCGGCCCCCTGGGTGCACGTGTCGAGACGGCCCTTCGCGGTCAACTGACCGAAGCACCCTCCTTCGTCGCCTTCGAGGGCTACGACACGGTCGCCGTCCTCGCCGAGGTGCTGCGTTCGCACGGCGCGGACCGGACGCGCACCGCCGAATCCTGGGCGCACATCGCCATCGAGGGCACCCGCGGCCGGATCCGGTTCTCCCGCACGCCGGGCATCAGCGTCTGGCAATGGGCCTGGCCGCCCGTCCAGGTGGTTGATCGCGATCCGGCGGAACCCCGTCGCTTCCGCATCCTGCACAGCGGTTGAGCGCCACGCGGCCACGCCCAACCCATCCACGGCTCCTGCCGCGCTCCGCTGATCCACTGTGTCTGCTTCTGTCCCTTTGCTCAAGGCATTGACACTTAAAGGGACATGACAACACACTGTCCGCCGGTAATGGCACACTCCGCTTCAGCCCGTTCGGAGGACCCATGCGGCTCGGTCGGCGTCACTGGTGGACCCATCGGCTGTCCGGCCGCTGGTCGGCGGTCTCGGCGGGAAGCACTCTCGCACTACTGCTCACCCTGGGGGCGACCGGAGTGGCGGCCGCGCCACCCGCCCAGGCCGCGAGCAACGTGGTGATCGATGGGAACGCCCGCTTCGAGGTGCTCAGCCCGACCCTGGTCCGACTCGAGTACGCCGGCGACGGCGCCTTCCAGGACGGGACCACCTTCACCGCCGTCAACCGCGCGTTCCCGGTCCCCGCCTTCAGCACCGGCGTCAGCGCGGACGGCTACCGCGAGATCCGCACCACCGGGCTGACCCTGCGCTACCGGCAAGGCAGCGGCCCGTTCACCTCCGCCAACGTCTCCGTCACCCTCAACGGCAGCGGCGTCCAGGCCGCCCCCTCCTTCCCCTCGTACTGCACCGTCGGCTCCGCCTGCGAGGCGGAGAACGGCCTGTTCAGCGGGCTCGCAGCCACGGCCTACGACCACACCGGGCACACCGGTTCGGGCTTCGTCGCCGGGTTCCAGGGCACCGGCAGCGGCGTCTCGCAGGACGTCTCGCAGGTCCCGGCCACCGGCAGCTACCGGCTGTGGGTGCGCTACTCCAACGCCAACGGCAGCACCGGGAGCCTGTCCACCCGGGCCAACGGCGCCGCCGGACCGACCCTGAGCCTGCCGGTCACCTCGTCGTGGAACACCTGGTCCACCGCCTCGACCACGGTGAACCTGACGGCCGGCACCGACACCATCGGCCTGCTCCAGAGCGCCGGCAACACCGGCAAGGTCAACATCGACAGCATCGCCGTCACCCCCCTGTCCACCACCTCCTACCCCGCCGCATCGACCGCGCTCACCACCACCGCGTACGGAGCCGGTCCGGCCAGCACCCTCGGCGGCTGGTCACGGACGCTGGACAACCCGAGGACCGTGCCGGTGCCGGAGCACCCCGGCATCCTGAACCGGGACGGCTGGTACCTGCTGGATGACACCCGCACCGCGCTGCTCAGCGGCCAAGGCACCGGACACACCGTCAGCGACCGTCCCTCGCACGGCGCGCAGCCCTACCAGGACGGCTACTTCTTCGGCTACGGCCAGAACTACAAACAGGGCCTGGGCGACCTCAACACGCTGACCGGCGGCATCGCGCTGCTGCCCCAGTCCGCCTACGGCGTCTGGTACTCGCGCTACTACGCCTACTCGGCCTCCGACTACCAGAACACCCTGCTCCCGGCCTTCCGCACCAGCAACACCCCGATCGACTGGCTGGTCACGGACACCGACTGGAAGTCACCCACCCAATGGAACGGGTGGAACTGGAACCCGGCGCTGTTCCCGAACCCGCAGGCCTTCCTCGACTGGACCAAGCAGCAGGGCCTCGCCCTCTCGCTCAACATCCACCCCACCATCGACAGCGGTGACCCCAAGTTCCCCGCGGCCAACAGCCAGGCCGGCGGACTGGTTCCGGACGGTGGCAACACCTACGCCTTCGACTGGTCCAAGCCCACCCACCTGGCCTCCTACCTCGCGCTGCACCAGCCCTTCGAGCAGCAGGGCGTCCGGGAGTGGTGGCTGGACTACTGCACCAACTGCGGCGGATCCACCGCCTCCGATCCGCACGTCGCGCCCGACAACCTCATCAACCAGGCCTACGTCGACGACGCCGCGGCCAAGGGCCTGCGCGGGTTCTCCTTCGCGCGCATCGGCGGCTCCGAGCAGGGCGGCGACGACAGCAACTACGCGGTCGGCCCCTGGTCCGAGCGGCGCAACTCGATGCAGTTCACCGGCGACACCCCGGCCACCTGGGACATGCTGGCCTTCGAGGCCCGCTTCACCCCGGATGAGGCCGCGGCCGGGCTGTCGAACATCAGCCACGACATCGGCAGCTTCCACGGCGGACACCTCCCCGACGACCTGTACGCGCGGTGGCTCCAGCTCGGGGTGTTCCAGCCGATCGACCGGCTGCACTCGGACCACGGCGACCGGCTGCCGTGGAACTACACCGGCGCGGCGGCGGCCGGCGCCGCGTCCTCGCTGCGGCTGCGCGAGGCCCTGGTCCCCTACACCTACACGCTGGCGCAGCAGGCCCACACCACCGGGGTCCCCATCGTCCAGCCGCTCTACCTGAATTACCCCACCGAGGCCGCCGCGTACAACACCCCCGGCGAGTACCTGTACGGCGACAACGTCCTGGTAGCGCCGATCACCTCGCCCAACGACGCGTCCGGCAACGGCTCGGTCCCGGTCTGGGTGCCGCCGGGCAGCTGGACCGACTACTTCACCGGCCGCAGCTACACCGGCCCGTCGACCGTCACGATCACCGCCCCACTGTCGCGGATGCCGGTGCTGATCAAGGCCGGCGGCATTCTGCCGACCCGGACCGACTACGTCGACAACCAGGCGCAGCGCCCGCTGACCCAGCTGACCGTGAACGTCGCGGCCGGCGCGAACGGGAGCTTCTCGCTCTACCAGGACGCCGGGGAAGGCACCGGCTACCAGAGTGGGCAGTCCACCTCCGCCCCGCTGAGCTGGAACGACGCCGCACGCACCCTCACCGTGGGCGCGCAGACCGGTGGCTACGGCGGCGCGCCGGCCTCCCGTGCGTACACGCTGCGGCTGGCCAACGCGGCGGCCCCCACCGCGGTGCTGGTCGACGGCGTCCAGGTGCCGGAGACGGCGTGGTCCTGGAACGCGAACCGGCGGACCGTCACGGTCACCACCGCGTCGCTGCCGCTGGGCTCCGCCCACACCGTCGCCCTGTCCGGCACTGCCACCGCCAACCCCACCGCGGGCGAGGTCCTCGGCGCCGGCGGCCTGTGCCTGGACGTGCGGGGCGGCCTCCCGGCCGACGGAACTGCCGTCCAACTGTGGGACTGCAACCACACGGCCGCGCAGCAGGTCTCCTCTCCGAGCGACAACACCGTCCGTGTGCTGGGCAAGTGCCTGACCGTCAGCGGTGGCGGGACCGGGAACAGCACGCCCGTCGCCCTCGCCGCCTGCGCGGGCAACGCCGCCCAGAGCTGGTCCCACCGGTCGAACGGCACGCTGGTCAACCCGGCTTCGGGCCGCTGCCTCGACGTCCCCGACGCGAACACGACGCCGGGCGCGGTGCAGCTGCGGCTCTACGACTGCAACAGCTCCGCGGCCCAGTTGTGGAAGCTGCCACCGGGGCCGGTCACCGGACCGGCCGGGCTGTGCGTGGACGTGGCCGACGCCAATCCCTCCTCGGCCACCCCGGTCCAACTCTCCACCTGCAACGGGACCGACGCGCAGCGCTGGTCGGCGCCGGGCGACCAGACCCTGCGCGACTTCGGCAAGTGCCTGGACGCCGCGGGCGGCGCGACCGGCAACGGCACCGCCATCCGGTTGTGGGACTGCAACGGCACCGGCGCGCAGGGCTGGGTGACCCGTGCCGACGGGTCCGTGCTCAACCCGGCCTCCGGCCGCTGCCTCGACGACCGCGACGGCGCCGGGCAGTCCGGCGACCCACTGCAGCTCTACGACTGCAACGGCACCGCGGCCCAGCGCTTCCGCCTGGGGTGACCCACGCCGCCGGCCTCGGGCGCCCACGGACCGGGTACGCCCGAGGCCCCGGTCACCGCCCGGCGAGCCGGGGATGGCCGGGGCCCTGGAGCGATGCCGCTGTCGTCGGCGGCGGCG
Organism: Streptomyces sp. H39-S7; assembly: GCF_027158205.1. Classification (GTDB taxonomy): domain Bacteria; phylum Actinomycetota; class Actinomycetes; order Streptomycetales; family Streptomycetaceae; genus Actinacidiphila. The sequence continues at coordinate 46,241 of NZ_JAPVLU010000035.1, forward strand.
CTCAGGTCTTCCGTACGAACTCGGCCGGCTCCGCGTCCGCGGCCATGCTGTACAGCAGCAGATGCCCGTCGCGGCCGGCCGAGAAGAAGACCGAGGAGGGCTCGCGGCAGCCCTTGCCCGATGCCGCGGTGTAGGTCGCCGGGCTCAGCGCCAGCACCGGGGAGACCGCTCCGATGGCGAAGGTGCTGTCGCAGAACTGCTCCGTGCCGTCGTCCATGCCCGCGGTGACCGACATCAGCACCAGACGGCCACCGACCGGGCCCTGGGTGATCTGCAGCACCTCCTTTTCCCGGTAGACCGCGTTGGCCGGCACCCAGGTGCCGACGTACTGGTCCGGCACCGCGTTCTGCCCGCCGGCCGACCGGTAGAAGTCGGCCGTCAGGCCGCCGGACTTCCACACCAGCACGTCCCGCGACCGCACCGTGAGGGTCTGCTGGGGCAGCGGCGTGCAGCGTCCCTGCGGCACCCCCGCCGTCACCTGGCCCGTGCCGACGACCACGGTGTCGGCATCGGTGGAGAGCAGCTTGCCGCGCCCGGTGCACTGCACATCGCCGTCGGTGTCGATGTACGCGACGGCCTTGTCACCCGGGCTGCCCGGCGAGATCTCCACCCGCAGCACCCGCTTCGGCAGTTCGTTGGCGCCTTCGATCACGCCTTCCCAGGCGCCGACGAACGCGTCCGCGATTCTGGGCCCGGCGCTCGATGACACGGAGACCGATACGGTCGCCGAGGGTACGCCGCCGGTGGCGCGGTCCTTCTCACCGCCGTCCCGCAGGACCAGCGCCGCACCGGTGGCCACCGCGGCGAGCGCCAGCACGGCGGCCAGGGCCGGCCACCACCTCCGCCGGGTGGACAGCGTCGGCGGCGCCGGGCTCTGACGCGGTCTCTTCGCGGGCGACTCCCGCACCGCTCCCTCCGCAGGCGCTACCTGCGGCGGTGTCTCCGCGGTGAGTATGCGGTTGGCGAGCCGGCCCAGCTCGGCCAGCAGCTCCGCGGGCAGCCACGGCCCGTCCACGTCGGCACGGGTGCGCATGGCGAGCTGCTCGGCTGTGGGTCGCCGCTGCGGGTCCTTGGCGAGGCACGCGGTCACCGGATCGATCAGGGTCTGCGGCACCCCGGTCAGATCCGGGTCCTCCTCGGCGGCACGGAACATCAGCGCGTGCGGCCCCGACTCGACGGAGCCGAACGGCAGCCGCCCCGTCGCCGCGTACACCAGCACGCAGCCGAGGCTGAACATGTCCGCGGCAGGCGTCACCCGCTGCCCGCGCACCTGCTCCGGCGACATGAAACCGGGCGAGCCGAGCACGACACCGGTGGAGGTGCGCACACTGCCCACCGCGGTCTCGAGCGCCCGGGCAATGCCGAAGTCGATGATGCGCGGGCCGTCGACGGTCAGCAGGATGTTCGACGGTTTCAGGTCACGGTGTACCAGGCCCGCCCCATGGATGGCGCCCAGCGCTCCGGCGAGCCGGCCGGCCAGGGCACGCAGCGTGGCCTCGGGCAGCGGCCCGTAGCCCGACTCGACGACCTGGTGCAGGGAAGGTCCCGGCACGTACTCGGTGGCCACCCACGGTGCCGCGGCCTCGGTGTCGGCGTCCAGTACCGCCGCCGTCCCCTCACCACCCACCCGGTGCAGCGCGGCGACCTCCTGACGGAACCTGGCCCGGAACTCCGGATCGTCGGCCAGTGCCGCCTTGACCACCTTCACCGCCGCGGCCCGCCCGCCCGCGGAACGCCCCAGGAACACCTGGCCCATCCCGCCGGCACCCAGCCTGCCGATCAGCGTGAAGTCCCCCATCCGCCGGGGATCCCCCGGCTCCAGGACGTGCATCCGTGCCCCGCTCTCCCCGTGTACGTCAGCTCGCTCCGCGCAGCGGCGACACTACCGGTTCGCGCACAGGGCCGGACCACGGTGGCTACGCCCCTCCCGCACCGGCCCGGAACTGAACAGGGCCGCCCGCGCCAGGGGTGGTCGCAGCCTGAGCGGACACCGGGCTCACCAGCTGATGCCGGCCGCCACCGGCAGGTGGTCGCTGCCGGTGGCCGACAGCACCCGCGAGCTCCTCGGCTCCACGCCGCGGACCAGGATCTGGTCGATCCGCGCCACCGGGAACGTCGCCGGCCAGGTGAAGCCGAAGCCGTTCCCTGCCGCGTCCTGGGCCGAGCGCAGCTGCGAGGTGATGGTGGCGAACGCGCGGTCGTCCATCGTGCCGTTCAGGTCGCCGAGCAGCACCACCCGCTGGTTCTGTTCGGCGGCGATGGCCTCACCGAGCGCCTGCGCGTTCCTGTCCCGCGAGACCGTCCAGAAGCCCGCTCTGGGATTCACCCGAGCGGACCCCAGGTGCGCCACGTACACCGCCAGCGGCCCGTGGTGGGTGGCCACCGTGGTGCGCAGCGCCCGGGTGTAGGTCATCCTGACGTCCGCGGGCTTGGCGTCGCCCAGCGGCCCGACGTCCGTTTTGATGTCGACCGGCCGGGTGTCCGACAGCGGTAGCTTGCTCCACAACCCCACCGTGCCCAGCACCGCGTAGTACGGGTACGTCTTCGCCAACTCCTTCTCGTACGTGCCCCGGGCGTGCTCCGTCAGTTCCTCCAGCGCCAACACGTCCGCCTCGGAGGCTGCCAGGTCGCGGGCGGTGCCGGCCGGGTCCGGGTTGTCGGCGCCGACGTTGTGGCTGGCCACGGTGAGGTCACTGCCCGGGTGGGACTTGTCGCTGAGCAGTCCGCCGAAGAGGTTCAGCCACACCATGACGGGCAACAGCAGTGCGGCCACCGCGGAGGCGGAGCGGCGCCACAGCGCGCCTGCCAGCAGCACCGGGATGAACAGGCCGAACCACGGCAGGAAGGTCTCCACCAGGCTGCCGACGTTGCCGATCCGGTTCGGAATCCTTGCGTGCAGCAGCATGATGAGGCCCAGCAGCAGCGCCAGGCCCGTGAGTATCGGGCCGCGCTTCCAAAGCCCCGGCCGGGAGGCGCTGCCGATCACCCGGCGGAGGCCCGCGCGCCAGGTGCCGGTGTCTGCGTCCTTGCGGCCGGCGCCACCTCGGCCGGTCTCCGCCGTGTCCACCTGCGTCATCGCCTGTCCTCGCTCATGTCCGGTCACTGCCGCATCCTCAGGTTCTGCTCCCCCGTCACCGTTTCATGGCCCCCGCGAGGCCGGGCGGCCGGTGCGCGCCCGGCTACACGATGGGAAAATCAAAGTAGGTGTTCGCATAGGGTTCGCCTTCCAGCGTGTAGTGCCACCACTCGCATGCGTAGGAGCTGAACCCGCAGGCCTCCATGAGGGAACGAAGGTACTGCCGATTGTTCCCTTCTTCGCGGGTGATCCCCTTCGCTCCATGATGGGAGAGGGAATCCATCAAGTCGTGGTCACCGCCCATGGGGGCAAGCTCACCGGTCGCCAGGTGATAGAGCGTCAAGTCGACGGTGCTACCGCGACTGTGGCCCGACTTCGCGGCCACATATCCCTGTGCGAACATCTCGGCTCTGTCGATATTCGGATAGTGCCGCGGCTTCGTTCGGCCGTCCTCAGCCTGTTGTGACCAGCGCAGAAAACAGTCCACTGCGCGCTGAGGGCGATAGCCGTCCCAGAGAAGCAGGCCGAAACCAAGGGATGCAGCCATGCCCTGCGCTTCTTCCAGTGCCGTACCCAGGGCGCGCGTGCCGACGATTCTGTTGACCACATATCCGTCGACCGGTTTTCCGGTGAAGTTGTCCCAGGTGGCGTACTTGGCATCCCAACGTATACCCGGCACCAGCTCGTCGATGAAGGAAAAGTCATCCTTCATCGACGTGTTCCCGCCAAGGCCAACGCCACCGTTCGGTCGATGACTTCCGCGAGCGGCAGTCCCGCGGCTCGCATCATTCGCGGATAGCGGCTGTAGGACGTCATGCCGGGGAGGGTGTTGACCTCGTTCAGGACCACCTCTCCATCGTCCGTGAGGAACATGTCCACCCGTGCCAGCCCACTGCACCCCAAGGCGCGGTAGACGGTCTTTGCCGCCTCCTGGACGAGTGCGCGCGACTCCGCGGAGATGTCGGCGGGAACGATGGGTGTCGAGTTCTCGGAACCGCTCTCAGGATCGACCTCCTGATGAATCTTGAAGAAGCCGTGCGACAGGGCGATCTGGTCCACCTCGCCCGCGAACAACTCCGATCCGTTCCCCAGAATGGCGCATCCGATCTCGCTGCCGACAACCGCCTGTTCGATCAGCACCTTCGCGTCGTACTGCTGCGCCGTTTTCACCGCGCTCAGCAGTTCTTCCTCTCGGGATACCTTGCTCACGCCGAAGGATGACCCCGAACGGGCCGGCTTCACGAAGACGGGGTAGGTGAACCGGCCGGGATCGATGTCCTCGTTCCCCGTGACGGTCCAGAAGTTCGGCGTGGCGATTCCCGCGCTTCCGGCGACGATGTAGGCAAGGGTCTTGTCCATGCACAGCGCCGAGCTTTGGATGTCGCAGCCCACATAAGGGATGCCGGAGAGCTCCAGCAGACCCTGTATCGCACCATCCTCGCCGAGCGTCCCGTGCAGAACGGGCAACACGACGTCCAAGCGGATCGTCTCGTATCTCCCCTGCTCAAGTACGAGCAGTCCGTGCACGGTTCTGTCGGGTGACAGCAGAGCCGGACGGAAGCTGCCGTCTTCCCAGTCTGCGGCAGGGCCGTCGCAGAGCTTCCACGCGCCGCTTTTCGCAATACCGATGTAGAACGGTTCATACGTGTCCAAGTCAAGGCTCTTCGCGATCTCTCGCGCAGACTTGACGGAGACGGGATGCTCCTCGGAAAATCCCCCGAAGATGATGCCGATCTTCAACCTATCCATGCTGCTTCCCGCTCTCGAATCTCAGGCAGTTGATGATGGAATTCTCGACGGTGTCGCTCAGGGCGTGGTCCGTGTAGTAGGCGGTGTGCGGGCTGATGAGCACGTTCGGCAGTTCCTGCAGCCGCAACAGCGTTTTGCTCTCGACGAGTCGGTCTCGGCAGTCGGCGTAGAAGATTCCTTCCTCTCCTTCGAGGACATCCAACGCCGCACCACCCAGTTTTCCGCTCTCCAACGCACCGGCAAGCGCCTCGGTATCGAGCAGTGCCCCGCGCCCGGTGTTGATGACGAAAGCGCCATGCTTCATCTTCCCGATACGTCGGCGATCGAGAAGATGGTGCGTGTCCACGGTGAGCGGCGTGTGCAGCGTGACGATGTCGCTCAACTGCAGCACTTCATCGAGAGGCAGGTAGTCGGCCCCGGTCCCGGGGCGATTGTCGCAGGCCAGCACCCGGCAGCCGAATCCCCGCAGCCTGTCCATGACCGCCGTGCCAATGCGCCCTGCCCCGACCACCCCGACGGTCAGATCGCGCAGCTCTTTCCCGCGGAACTCGTGCAACCGGTAGTCATGGACATCTGCACGGCGGACGACGGACTTTGCATGTCGCACCGCCATCAACATCAGCATCAGCGTGTAGTCGGCCACGCTGTCGGGCGAGTAGGCGACATTTCCAACGGAGATGCCGACGCTGTTCGCGTACTCCACATCGATGTGGTTGTACCCGACGCTCCTCGTGGAGACATAAGCGACGCCGACCCGACCGAGTGCCCGGAGAGTGGAATTTTCGACCTGGGTTTTGTGCCCGATACTGACGCATCGATTTCCGGATGCCAGCCCAACAGAAGCTTCGGACACCGCCGCCTCCGTGATGGTCGGCACCACGCCGAACCGAGGCGCCAACTTCCGGAACAGAACGGCCTCGTCCCGCTCGCATCCGTAAACGGTGAGTCCCCTGGCCGGGACGGACAAGGAGGACGAGGAGAGCGAGGCCGCCGGCGATCGGGTGCCGCGGGCCGCTGATCGGGCTGGTTCGCTGGAGGTCATGCCTCCAGTCAAGACAGGGCGGCGTTGCCGGCACGTATGTGGTTTTCGATATACCGACCATATGTGACCGGCCGGTAGCATATCGACGGCGTATGGAGAACCGCATACATGGCGGCAACACCCCGTCGCCTTGACTGGCGGCATGACGCACAGCGCACCAGCCTCCGCCACCCCCTGCTTCCGCCATCTGCCTTCGCTCGCCGGCCCGCACGCCGCCCACGCATGATCCCGCTCAGCGTGGGCGAGATCGCCGCGGTCGTCGGCGGCACGGTCGTCGGCGGCACGGTCTCCAGTGACGGCACCGTGACGGTGACCGCGCCCGCCGTGCTCGACAGTCGACAGGCCGAGCCGGGCGGGCTGTTCGTCGCCTTCACCGGCGAGCAGGCCGACGGCCACGACTACGCCCGCGAGGCCGGTCGGGCCGGCGCGGTGGCCGTGCTCGGCTCCCGGCCCACGCCGCTGCCCACCGTCGTCGTCCCGGACGCCCGAGCCGCGCTGCGGGCGCTCGCCACCCACGTCGTGGCCCGACTGCGCGACGGACTGACCGTGGTCGGACTGACCGGCTCCCAGGGCAAGACCGGGACCAAGGACCTGCTGGCGGCCCTGCTGTCGAGCGTCGCGCCGACGATCGCCACGATCGGCTCGCTCAACAACGAGCTCGGCGTGCCGCTCACCATGCTGCGCGCCGACGCGGCCACCCGGTTCCTCGTCCTGGAGATGGGAGCCCGCCACATCGGCGACATCGCCGCGCTCACCGGCCTGGTCGCGCCCGACATCGCCGTCGTCCTGAATGCCGGCAAGGCCCACCTCGGCGAGTTCGGATCGCGCGAGGCCATCGCTACGACCAAGGGCGAGCTGGTGCGGGGGCTGGCACCCGGCGGCACCGCCGTCCTGAACGCCGACGATCCCCGGGTGGTCGCGATGCGCTCACTCACCGAAGGACCGGTACTGACCTTCGGTCGCGCGGACCACGCCGACGTGCGGATGCTCGGCCTGGCGTTGGATCCGCTCGGCCGGCCGTCCTTCACCCTGCGGACCGCCGGCACGTCGGTTCCCGTCGCACTGCCGCTCGTGGGCGCCCACCAGGCGCTCAACGCGTCGGCCGCCGCGGCAGCGGGGCTGGCTGTCGGCATACCCCTCGACCTGGCAACGGCGGCGCTGGCCACTGTCTCGCTGTCGAAGTGGCGCATGGAACTGCGCGACCTCACCGGCGGCGCGACGCTCCTCAACGACACCTACAACGCCAACCCCGACTCGACCCGCGCCGCCCTGGACGCGCTGGCGGCAATCCAGGGCGGGCGCCGCATCGCCGTGCTCGGCGAGATGCTCGAGCTCGGTGACGTCAGCGCGGCCGAACACCGCGCCGTCGGGGAGTACGCCTCCTCCCGGGCCGACCTGGTGGTCGCGGTCGGTGAGGCCGCCCGACCGATCGCCGACGGCGCGGGAGAGCGGGCGGTGGCGCTCGCCGACAACGACGCGGCCGTCGAGTGGCTGCGCGGCCACCTCGCCGCCGACGACGTGGTGCTCGTCAAGGCCTCCCGCGGGGCGCGCCTCGACGAAGTCGCCGCCGCCCTCGCGTAGTGCGGCGGGAGGAGCCGGACAGCGCGCCGGCAGTCGCGACCCCCCAGGAATCCCAGGGGGATCCCAGGTCATCGTCTGCGCCGCTTCATGTAGTGGTCGAAGGCCCGGTAGACCATCGGCCGCAGGGGCAGGTCCCACTCGCCGACGTACCTCACCGCCTGACCGCCGGTGCCGACCTTGAACTGGATCAGCCCGACGTGCGGGTCGTCGGCGTCCAGGGTGGGGGTGATGCCGCGCAGGTCGTAGACGTCACAGCCGGCCGCGAGCGAGTCACGGATCATCGTCCACTGGCAGGCGTTGGAGCCGCGCACGTCACGCTTGTCGGTGGAGGAGGCGCCGTAGGAGTAGCAGGCGTGGGCGCCGACGCGGACCAGGATGGCGGCGGCGACCAGGTCGCCCTGGTGGTGGGCCAGGTAGACCCTGATCCGACCGGGATCCTCGGCGCTCAGCTCCGCGAACATGGTTTCGAAGTAGCGCAGCGGCCGGGGAGTGAAGCGGTCACGCCCGGCGGTGTGGACGTACAGGTCGTGGAACGCCTTCACGTCCTCACCGACGCTGACCTCGACTCCCTCCTTGGCCGCCTTCCTGATGTTGCGGCGCCAGAGCTGGTTCATACCCCTGAGCAGGTCGTCCTCCGTCCTGCCGGCCAGCGGGACCTCGTACTTGTACTGCGGATGCCCGACTCCGAAGCCGTCCTCCGGGCTCTGCGGCAACCAGCCGGCGTCCCTGAGGCGGCTGGTCACGTGGGCGCCGACCGCGTCGGCCCGCCGGCTCCGCATCCCGGTGAGCCGCTGGATGCCCGGGTCGGCGACGCCCTCCTTGACCTGGTCGGCGCCCCAGGTGTGGGTGCGCACCGGCGGGCCGAGCCGGATCGCGAACGCACCGTGCGCCTTGAGGTGAGCCGCCAGCGGGTCGAGCCACGCGTCGAGCTCGCCGGTCCAGTCGATGACCGGGCCTTCGGGCAGGTAGGCCAGCGTGAAGCGCTCGAGCCGCGGCACCGGGCGGTGCAGAACGAGCCCGGCGCCGACCAGCTGCCGGCCGTGGAACCAGCCGAGGGATTCGCTGCGCCACTCCGTCTTGACGCGGCCCCACGCCGGGGTCTGCAGGAAGCTGACCGACCGCTGGGCCCGCACGAACGCCAAGTGCTCGGCGGCGCTGATCGGCCCGACGGTCAGGCCCGGCGAGGGCGCCGGGCGCCGGTCCGCTGTTCGTGCTCGTTCGCTGTTGGACATGCCACGACTCAAGGCAGCGGGGTGTTGCCGGCACGTATGCGGTTTTCGTTACGCCGACGATATGTGCCGACTCGTAGCATCGTGGACATGCGTGTGTTGATCGTCGAGGACGAGCCCTATATGGCGGAAGCCATCCGTGACGGCCTGCGCCGGGAAGCGATCGCCGCCGACATCGCAGGTGACGGCGACACAGCGCTGGAGCTGCTGAGCATCAACGCCTACGACATCGCCGTCCTCGACCGCGACATCCCCGGACCGTCCGGTGACGAGATCGCCAAGAGCATCATCGCCTCCGGCAGCGGCATGCCCATCCTCATGCTCACCGCCGCCGACCGTCTCGACGACAAGGTCTCCGGGTTCGAACTCGGCGCCGACGACTACCTCACGAAGCCCTTCGAACTCCGAGAACTGACCCTCAGACTGCGGGCCCTCGACCGCAGACGAGCCCACCACCGGCCTCCCGTGCGGGAGATCGCCGGTCTGCGGCTGGACCCGTTTCGCCGAGAGGTCTACCGGGACGGCCGCTACGTCGCGCTGACCCGTAAGCAGTTCGCCGTCCTCGAAGTCCTCATCGCCGCCGAAGGCGGTGTCGTCAGCGCGGAGGAGCTGCTGGAACGGGCGTGGGACGAGAACGCCGACCCGTTCACCAACGCCGTGCGGATCACCGTCTCGGCCCTGCGCAAACGGCTCGGCGAACCCTGGATCATCGCCACCGTGGCCGGCGTCGGCTACCGCATCGACACGCAACCCGCGCCCGGACCCGTGGGAGGCGCGCGTGGATAGGGAACCCGGGCTGAGCGTGCGCTTCAAACTCACCCTCACCTACGCCGGATTCCTCATGCTCTCCGGTGTCCTGCTGCTCGCCGCGATGTGGGTGTTCGTCCTGCGCCACCTGCCCGCCTACACGAACGTCTCCGGAGGGGTGCTGCCCCGCTCCTACCTGCTGCGCGACTTCGGGACGGCCGTGGGTGCGATCCTGCTCTTCCTGCTGGCGTTCGGCCTGCTGGGAGGATGGCTCCTCGCCGGCCGCATGCTCGCCCCCCTGACCCGGATCACCCACGCCACCCGCACGGCCACGAACGGATCGCTCTCCCACCGCATCCGGCTGCCGGGCCGCGCGGACGAGTTCCGCGAGCTCGCCGACGCCTTCGACACGATGCTCGCGCGGCTCGAAGCACACGTCGCCGAACAGCGCAGATTCGCGGCCAACGCCTCGCACGAGCTGCGCACCCCGCTGGCGATCTCGAAAACCCTCCTCGACGCGGCCCGCACCGATCCGGACCGCGACACCGGCCTGCTCATCGACCGCCTCCAGTCCGTCAACACCCGAGCGATCGACCTGACGGAGGCCCTGCTCCTGGTCAGCCGCGCCGAGCAGCGGTCCTTCACCCGAGAACGCGTCGACCTGTCCCTTCTGGCGGAGGAAGCCACCGAAACACTCCTCCCCCTCGCGGAGAAGCACGGCGTCAGCATCGAGGCCTCCGGTGACATCACCCCCACGATCGGATCGCCGGCGCTCCTGCTGCAGCTGACCATGAACCTCGTGCAGAACGCGATCGTCCACAACCTGCCGCAGCAGGGCAGCATCTGGGTACATACCGGCGTCCGCCCCGGGACTGTGGTGCTCACCGTCGAGAACACCGGCGACCGGCTCACCCCGCAGCTGGTCTCGACACTGACCGCACCGTTCCAGCGTGGCACCGAGCGCATCCACACCGACCACGCAGGAGTCGGCCTGGGTCTGGCCATCGTCAAGACCATCACCCAGGCCCACGACGGGACACTCACCCTCACCCCGCGCGCCGCCGGCGGGATCCGCATCACGGTGGAACTGCCCGCGATGCCCCGCACAGCGACAGCTGACGGATCAAGGGCATAACGCGCGCCCACGGCTCCCGACGCCGGACCGCGGCCGCACAGGAGGCCGTTCAGACGACCATGACCCGGCGCCCGCGTGTGTGACCGGCCTGGCTGTCGATGTGCGCCGCCGCGGCCTCGGCGAGGGTGTACGACTTCTCGACCGGGATGTGGAGTTTTCCCCGCGCGATGAGGCCTGCGGCCTCGGCGAGCGCTTCCGGCACGCTCCCGGCCACGCCCGAGAATCGGACCCCGTGCTCCGGCGCGGCGAGATCGGCTATGGAGATCACCCTGTGCGGATCCCCGGTCAGCTCGACGAGTTCACGGATCACACCCGAGCCGGCCAGATCGAGGGCAGCGTCCACGGGGCCGAGCTGCCGCACCCGCTCGACCCAGCCCTCGCCGTAGGTCGTGGCAAGGGCGCCCAAGCTCCGCAGATAGTCCTGGTTCGCGGCCCCGGCCGTGCCGATCACCCTGATGCCGCGGTCGCGGGCGATCTGCAGCACCGCCGATCCGACTCCCCCGGACGCACCGCTGGCCAGCAACGTCTGCCCGGGCCGTACCCCGACCTCACGAATGATGCGCAGCGCGGTCTCGACCACGGAGGGATATCCGGCCGCCTCTTCGAACGTGAGGCCCTCGGGCATCCGGGCCCAGGCCGACAGCACGGCGAACTCGGCATAGGTGCTGGATCCTTCGCCGAACACGTGGTCGCCGACCTGAACCCCTACGACGCCCTCACCGACCTCGTCCACCACCCCGGAGGCGTCCAGCCCGACGCCGGCGGGCAACTCGGTGGGATGGGCCTTCAGGACCTGGCCCTCACGGACCCTCCAATCGGCGGGATTCACGCCCGCCGCCCGCACCGTGATGCGTATGCGGCCGGGGCCCGCGTGGGGTTCCTCGGCGTCTATGAGGCGCAGAACGTCCGGACCGCCGAATTCGGCGAAGCTCACTTTCTTCATGCGGTCGACCGTAACACTAACGGTTAGGTTTTTGTACTTGATCCGTCTTCGCATCTGATAGTGTCAGATCCATGACCGTGCCGCCCGGACGCCGCGAACGCAAGAAGGCCGCGACGCGCCAGAACATCGCCGACACCGCCCTGCGGCTCTTCCTGGAACGCGGGTACGACGCCGTGGGAATCCGCGACGTGGCCGCGGACGCCGACGTGGCCGTCACCACGCTCTTCTCCCACTTCGCCTCGAAAGAGGCCCTGGTCTTCGAGCAGGACGAGAATTTCGAGCACCGCCTCGCACAGGCGGTCAGCGGCCGGGCGCCCCACGAGGCGCTCATCCCCGTGCTGCGCCGCGAGATGCGGGCCATGGTGCGCCATTGCGCGGCGCCCGGTTCCGCCCCGGTCTGGCGCATGATCGACGCGTCACCCGCCCTGCGGGAGTACGAGGAGTCGATGCGGTTGCGGCATGCGGAGTCGCTGGCAACGGCCATCGCCGCGGATCTCGATCTGCCGCCGACCACGACGGCCTGCCGGACGGTCGCACGGTTCGTGGTCAACGCCCATTCGCTGGCCCGTGAGGCGGCTGATCCGAGCGTGGCGGTGGACGAGATCTTCCAGATGATCGAGGCCGCCTGGAATGCGACCGACCTTCCCCGCCACCCGCGCGTCGTCGCGTCTCCAGGCAGCGCAGGGACCGGTCGGGCTGCGGGGAGTCGCTGAACACCCCCAGGAGAACCGGGGGCACCACGGGTGACGTACGGCGGCGCGTCGGGCGGTCTGCTTACACTGGCGGACATGGCATGCCGCATCAGTGAACTGGTCATCGACTGTACCGATCCCGACCGGCTCGCCGCCTTCTGGAGCGAGGTCCTGGGCTACGTCGAACTCGGTCGGGAGGATGACGGGAGCATCGAGATCGGGCCGCCCGACGCCGGCTTCGGCGGCCCGCAGCCCACCCTCGTCCTCAGCCCCAGCAGCGATACGCGGCGCGGCAAGCTCCCGCTGCACATCGACGTCAACGCCACCGACCGCGACCAGGAAGCCGAGCTGCAGCGGCTGTTCGCCCTCGGGGCCAGAACCGCCGACGTCGGCCAGAGCGGCACCGAGAGCTGGCACTGCCTGGCCGACCCGGAAGGCAACGAGTTCTGCCTCCTGCGCACCCGGCTCCCACCCCTGTAACCACCCGCGGCCGGACGCGGAACCGTCCGGCCGTGCGAAGGGAGCCCGCTTCGGGGTACGGAGTCCGGCTCAGCGCCCGGCGGTGGTGCGGCGACGGTTGACCAGCACCAGACCGGCGCCCGCGCCGAGCGCGACCGCCGCGCCGCCGACGGCCCACTGCGTGCCGTCCCCTGCGCCGGTGGAGGCAAGCGTCCGGAGGGCCCGCAGCTGGTCATCGGCGAAGCGAGCCCGGAACTGGCCCACCTCGAGGAAGTACCGCAGGTCCTCCGGATTACCGTCCAGCGCCTTCTGCGCCAGCTCCCGCACGCGCCGGCCGGTGTTCTTGTCGGCGAGCATCCTGGCGATGGCGACCCGGTCGTCGTCCGCCGAAAGGCCCGGCCCCTTGGCGGCGTCGGCCGGCTGCGCATCCGTCATCCGCCTCATGCCGGTTCCTCCTTGTACAGGACGAGGTGTTCGTGGAAGAGCACGCCCTCGCGGATGTCGCCCGTGGCGGTGAAGCCGGTGTCGTCGACGTAGTCGAGGTGGTGACCGGTCACCGTGTAGCGGCCGGTGTAGGCGCTGCGGCGCGCACCGCGGGCCTCGTCGTATCGCCCGTCGGCGCGCAGCTCCTGCCGGATGTGTCCGTCCGCGGTCACCCACATCCCGACGACGTCCGCCCGTTCACCGGCGTTGCGGTTCGGCTGTTCCCTCACCGTGTTCTCCTGTCGTTCGCAGCTGTCTGCGGCAAGCCTGGAGGGCGGCACGCACAGTGGCCAGGACAGGAGCTGCCTGGGTACGGCGCACCCAGGCACACCGGCGAAGGGCGGCTTAGCCTGAGGGGGTGACCAGCAACGATCTCGGAGACTTCCTGCGCGCCCGCCGCGCCCGCCTGCGGCCGGTCGATGTCGGCCTCGCCTCGTACGGGGCGCGCCGGGTGGCGGGGCTGCGGCGGGAGGAGGTCGCCGTTCTGGCCGGCATGAACAGTGACTACTACGCCCGTCTGGAACAGGGCCGGGAGCGCAGCCCCTCCCCGCAGATCCTCGAGGCGATCAGCAGTGCGCTGCGGATGGACGACCAGGCGCGGGCACACCTGTACCGGTTGGCGGGCACCGCGCCGGACGGCGAGCGGCCGCAACCGAGGGAGACGGTCAATCCCGAGCTGCGGGCCCTGCTGGACGGGTACTCGACCGCCGTGGCGTTCGTCCTGAACCCGGCCACCGACTTCCTGGCGGCGAACGCCTTGGCCGACGCACTGTTCTCCCCGTTCGCGGCGGTGGACAACCTGACCCGTATGACGTTCCTCGATCCGGCCGCGCGAGGATTCTTCACGCGGTGGTCGCGGGCGGCCGAGGCGGTCGTGGCCGGGTTGCGTCACGCGCAGGGCCTGGACCCCCGCTACGGCCGCCTGCACGACCTCACGCGCTCCTTGAGCGAGACGAGTGAGGAGTTCGCGGCGCTGTGGGCCTCGCACACCGTTCACGAGAAGGTCCGGGACGCCAAGGAACTCGTCCACCCGGACATCGGGCCTCTGACCCTCTCCTTCCAGACGTTCGACGTCCGCGGAGCGCCTGGCCAGCAGTTGGTGATCTACCACGCCGAGCCGGGGAGCCACGCCGAGCAGGCGCTGTCGTTGCTCGGCAGCCTGAACGCCACCCGCCACCAGGAATCCGCCCCGGAGCGATGAGCCTTCCGTCCTCAGGCGGCAGGGGTGTTGAGGACGTACTCGCGCGAGGCGTGCACCGCGTCGCGCAGGGTTGGCAGGTCGACGTCGAGGACCCGGCCGTTCCACTTGCGCGGTACACCGTTGATGAGGACGGCGCTGATGTTGCGGGCGTCCGAGCCCAGCACAACGGTGCCGATGGGGTCGTTCAGCGGCATGTTGTTGAGGTCCTCGGCCCGGATGACCAGCAGGTCGGCCTTCTTGCCCGGGGTGAGGGAACCGGTGACGCCCTGGAGGCCGTTGGTGCGGGCGCCTTGGAGGGTGGCGAAGTCCAGGACGTCGTGGGTGGTGATGCGGGCCGGCTGCCGGCCGGTGCCGTAGACGGCGTTGACCGCGCGCATGCGCTGGATGGTGTGCAGGGCCCGCATCTGCGTGAACATGTCGCTCGCCAGGGCGACTTCGACGTCGATACTCAGACCGGGACGGACACCCACGGACAGGGCCTCGTCGATCGCGGGGATCGCGGTCTCCAGCCCGATCTGGGCGTCCGAGGTGGGGGCCAGCGCGATGGTCGTGCCGCTGTCCCCGATCGCTTGCCACGCCAGGGTGCTCAGGCCGGTTGCGTGGATGAGGGTGACGTCCGGGCCCAGGAGGCCGTCCTTCGCCCAGCGCAGGACCGCCTGGGAGGAGGACGTACCGAAGACGGCGTCCACGCTCACGGCGATCCCCAGGTCCCTTGCCGTGCGGGCGAGTTCGGGACCGTACGCGAGAGTCGGGCCGGCGATCTCGTCGGTGGCCAGGGCGGCCAGGCGCAGCGTAAGCAACTGGTCGTCGCCGGCGAAGTACCGGTCCTTGAGGCGGGTGAGGTCCTGGGGCCACTGCCTGTCCCAGTCACCGAAGTGCGGGCCCATGGAGGCGTGCACCCCGCGGATGCCTGTGTCGACGAGGGCCTGGACCGCCGCGTCGGAGTGCTCGCGGGTGCGGGAGTTGTGGGAGAAGTCGAGCATGCACGTGATGCCGCTGTCGATCGCGGTCAGGGCGGCCAGCCGGGTGCCGACGTACATGTCCTGCGGTCGGTAGCTAGGGGCGTGGCCGGCCAGGGTGGACATCACGTAGCGGCCGAGGTCGTCGACGTCCGGCATGATCCGTCGCAGCTGGGTCTGCCAGGCATGCCGGTGGGTGTCGACGAAGCCCGGCGTGAGGACGGTGCCGGCGGCGTCGACGACCACCGCGCCGTCCCGGCTCAGGTCAGGGCCGACCGCGGTGATCGTGTCGCCCTCGACGAGCAGGTCGGCGCTGTCCAGGACACCTCGCTCGGGGTCCATGGTGACGATGGTCGCGCCGGTGAACACGATGCGCCGGTTCGGGTCGGCGGACCGGCGCCGGAGCTGTTCGAGCACGGCGGGGCTGGTGGTGTCGGAGGCGGTCACGGGAGGTCCTGTTCGTCATGCCAGGGCGGTGGGGCCGGCGCGGGTGGGTGATGACCCCAGCGTCGTCCCGTCCGACGCCCGCAACCAGGACGCCCTCTGCCCAGGTACAGCACACCTGGGCAGAGGGCGCGGATGCCTCAGCCGATGAGGGCGTTGTACATCTGCCAGCCGGTGGTGACGAGCGAGCGGGCGGCGAAGGGTGCTGCCGCGTTGCCGGTTCCGCGGTAGAGCCAGAGCTTGCCGGTGGTGTCGCGGGCGAGCAGGTCCGCCTTGCCGTCGCCGCTCAGGTCGGACGTGCCGACGATGAGGTTGTGCATCTGCCAGCCGGTACCGATCTTCAGACGCGCGGCCCAGGGCGCGGCGGGGTTGCCGGTGCCGCGGTAGAGCCAGAGGTTGCCGGTGGTGTCCCGGGCGATGAGATCGGGTTTTCCGTCACCGGTCAGATCGGCTCCGCCCACCAGCATGTTGTGCATCTGCCAGCCGGTGCCGATCTTCAGACGGGTGGCGAAGGGCGCGGCGGGGTTGCCGGTACCGCGGTAGAGCCAGAGGACTCCGGCGGTGTCCCGGGCGATCAGGTCCGGCTTGGCGTCCCCGGACACGTCACCCACGCCGATCAGCCCGTTGTACATCTGCCAGCCGGTCCCGGCCTTGACGCGTGCGGCGAAGGGGGCCGCGATGTTCCCGGTGCCCTTGTAGTACCACAGCGTTCCGGAGGGCTCGCGCGCGATCAGGTCGCCGCTCCCGTTGGCGCGGAATCCGGACAGGTCGATCAGGGCGTTGTAGCCCTGCCAGCCGGCACTGAGCCGGTAGCGGTACAGGAACGGAACGCCGGCCGTGCCGCTGCCCTGGTACTGCCACATCACACCGGAGTTGTCCCGGGCGATCAGGTCGGAGCGGGTGGTGGTGCCGGCCGCGCGGGTGCTGCTGATCTGCTGCACGTCGTCGGCCCGCACCCAGGCGAGGCGGTGGTTGTAGCGGATCGGGATGAACTTGGTCGTTCCGGTGACGAGCTTGTGGTCGCCGGGGGCGCTGTTGTCGTAGTTCATGGCGTAGAAGTAGTCCCCGGCCGCGGCCGGGCCGCCGGGCACATAGGACTGGCCCGCCTTGATGCTGTACTTCGTCAGCGCCTTGTCGGTGTCCGTCTGGACCGGGACGTCGGTGCCGGTGTAGTCGGCCGTCTGCGGGTAGGCCCTGCCGTACACGGGAATCGTCGCGAGCCCGGCCTTGGGGGTCACGAGGGGCTGAGCGGCCGCGCCCACCGGGGCGGTGAGCTGCCCGCCGGGGTTGTAGAACCAGCCCTGCTTGCCGCCGTACCAGATCGCCGTCCAGTCGCCCTTGACCGCTGCGACCACGTAGTGGCCTCCGGTGACGGCCTTGGCGGCCCAGTCCGGGCCCTGCGTGCTGCCTGCGGCGCCCGAGCGCAGATACGGATCCGCGATCAGTGCCGAGCTGGTGGAGGCGTCGGAGTACAGGTAGAGGAAGTTCGCCGGGCGCGGCGTCTGCGTCACACAGGTGGGCGAGCAGTACACGATGGGCGGCTGGTTGGCCGTGGTGAACGGCGGCGCGATGGTGATCTCCTGGCCGGCCAGGACGGGGCTGCCCCCGCCGCCGTCACCGGTCGGCACGCCCATCAGGGAGAAGTAGTGGTTCCAGTCCCAGTAGGGGCCCGGGTCCCAGTGCATGCCGCCCACGTAGGCGTCGATCGGGCCGGGCACCTCGTCGTGGCCGATGATGTGCTCGCGGTCCAGCGGAATGCCGAACCGGGTGGCGAGGTACTTCACCAGCGCCGCCGACGACTCGTACTGCGACTCGCTGTACCAGGACCCCGCCTTGATCGCGAAGCCTTCGTGCTCGACGCCGATCGCATGCATGTTGACGGTTTTGTTGCCGGCGTGCCAGGCGGTGTCCTTGGTGGGCACCATCTGGGTCACCAGGCCGTCGGAAGCGCGGATCAGGTAGTGCGCGCTCGCGTACGTCGCCGGGTTCTGGAACGTGCTCAGCGAGCCGTCGTAGCCGCCCTCGGTGTCGTGGATGACGATGTAGCGGAGGTCGACGCCGTCAGCCGGCCGGTTCGTGACGTCGTAGTTGCCGTAGTCGCCCGGATCCGTCCCGTTCTTCTGGAACGCGGCGGCCTGGAAGTCACAGTTCAACGCCGACGGGCACTCGGGGACGGGAGCGGCCTGGGTGCTGGCGAACGTCGCGGCCAGCTTCATCTTCGCCGGCTTCAAAGGGGTGACCGACCGGTCGGCGGGCAGGGTGACCCGCTGCCCGTCCGCGGTGACCCGGCTGTTGCCGCGGTTGATGGTCCGGAAGACCCGCTGGGTGAACAGCTGGGCGCCCTTGGCGTCCGGGGCCTGGCTATAACGGGCCACGGCCGCGTACCACTGGCCCGCGTCCTCGGGCAGCGAACCCGTCGCTTCCTTCTCGTACTTCGCCAGCAGCGCCGCCCCGCCCCGGACGCTCTCCTCGCGGTCGGTACGCAGCGAGCCGGTCGAAGCACCGGTCAGCTCGGCTGCCGCGTCCAGCGTGTGCAGCCGGGGGTCGGAGGTGTCGGCCCGGTCGTCGCCGCCCTGCAGCGCGCGGGTGGGGTTGAACCTCTTCATCCGGGCCGGATCGCCGCTCATGTTCAGGTGCGACAGCCGCTCCGCCCGGGTGGGCGCCTCGACGTCCTTCGCCGTCACCTGAGTCAGGCCCATGACGTTGTAGTTCCCGGCCGTGCTGGGCCGGCCCTGGTGCGTCTCCCACCGGGTCAGGTGGTAGGACACCGCCATCAGCACGCTCTGCGGAACGTCGAACTCCTGCGCGGCGTCGGCGAACTCCCGCTGCAGCCCCGCTGCCGGATCCGGCACGGGAGCCGCGGCGCCCGACGGATCCGCCAGCGCGAACGTCCCGATGGCCGCCACGGATCCCGCGATGAGCGACGCCGCGATGCCGATCGGCAGGAACTTCCCCGACCGGCGGTGTGTACGAGTCAACGACCTGCCTCGATCTTCTGACGCGCTCAGGCGTCCCTGTGTTTCCTGTCCACGACAGGCAGACGGTAGCAGCGGTAAAACGGGAGAGGACCGGCAGGATCTGGTAGGGGCGGTTCGCCCCCACAGCTGCGGTCCCACGGTGGTCCACCGTAACCCTATGCTTCCGTTTCCATCCGGATTTGCGCCTCCGTCTCGGGTGCGTCGCGCTGTTCGCCGACGGCGGCCGCCGCGGCCGCCTCCGCACCGTCTTCGGTCCCGGCCCTCGCGGCGGCGCGCCGCATCCGGTACCACTCGACCATGTCGAGCGCCACGATCAGACCGGCCAGCCACAGGACGGCGCCCAGGGCGGGCAGCCGGGAGGCCAGTGGCAGGCTGACGAGGACAGCCGCCGCGGCGGTGAGCCGGGTGACGGACCAGAGCCGGAACATCCGCCGGCGGGTGTAGACGAAGACGAGCAGGAACAGGCCGCAACCGCCGTACAGCAGCGCCGCGGCGCCGGCTCCCAGCCGGTGCCCGGGATGCGCGACCGCGTCGTGCAAGCCCACCGCGGTGGCGATGACGGCGCTGATGAGGCCCAGATGTGCGTAGGACAGGACATGCCGGACCATGTCGAACTGCTTGTCGGCGGCCGCCACCGCGAATCGCATGGCGCTGGCCGCGAAGGCGAAGTACACCCACCACAGGGCGGCGGTGAGGACGAACGCGGCGGCCACCGTCGCCAGTACGCCGCCGCTGATGTGTGCGGTGCCCGTGACCGGGCTGCCGATGGCGATGATGGTCTCGCCGAGCGCGACGATCAGGAAGAGGCCGAAGCGTTCGGGCAGGTGACCCGAGTGGAAGTGTGTGGTCGTCCGGCGGCGCAGGAGCTGCGGAGTGAGGGTGTCGACGAGCGCGGCCGCGGCCCACAGCGCAATCCGCGCGTTGCCCTCCACCAGACCGCCGGCGAGCAGCAGCGGGCCGGTGACGACGGCCGAGACCAGGAAGGAGTTGAGGTGGAGGTGCTGCCAGCGCAGTGCGAGGCCCTGGAGCACCAGCCGGGCGACCCAGTACGAGGCCCCGAAGAGCAGACCGCGGTCACCGTAGGCGCCGGGCACCGCCAACCCCATGAACAGCGCGCACAGCGCGACCGCGAAGATGCCGAGGCGGTCGGGGGCGTTCTCCACGTCCTGCCGGTTGGCATGCACGGAGGTGGCTGTCCAGGCCCAGTAGGCGGGGACGAAGACGATCAACGCCCGACCGGTGCCCGCCCAGCTGTGGTCGGCCTGCAACAGCGAGCTGACCTCGGTGATGGCGAAGACGTACACCAGGTCGAAGAACAACTCCGCCCAGCTCACCTGCTTGTCCGGCTCCTCGGCGGTCCCGGCACCGCCGCCCGCCTTCTCGGGGTCCGTCTGCGCGGGGTCCACCGCCTCCCCGACCGTGCCCACCGCTCAACGCCCCTGGTCGGATCGATGGGAGCGGTGCCGCAGCCAGACCGGCAATCCGTACCAGCAGGCGAGGAACCACAGGCCGATGGCGGCGGTGACGATCTCGGCAACGACGTTGTTCAAGGCGACGTGCAGGATCAGCAGCACCACTGAGCCGACGGTCAGCGCGAGCAGGGCCATGCCGCACATCATCAGACGGCCGGCCACGTCGATGATCTCCTCCTTCAGGCGCTGGCCCGCGAGGATGCGGTGGATGGAGGCCGGGGCTATCAGAGCGCCCGTTGCCAGGGCCCCGCAGACGACGGCGACGACGTAGACCGTGAGGTCGAACGTCCCCAGCTCGCGAAAGTGCGGCGTGAAGGAGATGCTGAGCAGGAAGCCGAAGAGGATCTGCACCCCCATCTGCGCGACGCGCGTCTCCTGGAGCACTTCGGCCCACCGTCGGTTGACGCGTTCCTGTTCGCTCTCTCCGCCGTCACCGGGCGCTGGGCCGGAGTCTGTTGCGCGGGGGCGGCTCGCGTCTGCGCGGGCGGGGGGCGGGACGGACATGGAGTCTCCAGATTTTCCTATGGGAAGGTAAATATCTGGTTTCCCGCGAAGTTCCTTTTCATGCTGGCGCAAGCGCTGCCGATCATGCGGCGCCGGAGCCGGAGTCGGACTTCATCTCGATGGCTCCGGCGTCGCGCACATGACCATTCTGGCATTTCCGCGGACATCATCACAGACCTCCCACTAGGGTGAAGCGCGATCTGTGGTGATCGCGACGGGCCGAGCGCGGGGTGGGATGATGGCGAGCACAGCCGCAGGAAATGGACGGTCCTGACCGATGGCGGCCATGGTCGCGGTGAAATCCCTGACGCGCCGCGCCGCCCGCGAACCCTCCCCTCCCCCCGCCACTCCCCGACGGTTACGACGGGCCGTCCTGGCGCTGCTCCTGTGCACCGTGGCGTTATGGGGATCGCTGCAACTCGCCCTCACCGGCGCCCACACGGCGATATCCGCCGCTGCGGCGCACACGGTGCCCGCGATCGTCGACACCTCGCAGGTGGCCTACTTCCTGGCCGACGCGGACCGTGTCGCAGCCGGCAGCTTCGCGTCCGGGACCGTGGCCCTGAGCGGCCCGGGGCAGCGCTACCAGGACGATCTCAAGTCGGCGCACCAGGCGCTGGCACGAGCCGCCGAGCACGATGCGACCGGGCCGGCCGGCAGCGGGCAGTTGCAGGCCATCGAAGGGCTGCTCGTCGAGTACACCAGCCTGATCGAACAGGCGCATGCCACCGCGGGGCGGGGCGTCCTCAGCACCGCCTATCTGAGTTACGCCTCGAACCTGATGCACAAACCCGACAGCGGGATCCTCGCCCAGGTCCAGCTTCTACAAGCTGCCGATCAGCAGGCACTGAGCCGGCAACGACACAGCCCGTGGCTGGCGCCCGCCACGCTGTACGGCGTGCTCGTCCCGGCCGCGGTGGCCCTGGTCCTGCTCGTGGCCACACAGCGCTTTCTGAGCCGTCACTTCCACCGGCGGATCAACCCGTACCTGCTCGCCGCATCCGGCCTGCTGATCACGTTGGCCGGCTGGACGGTCGTGGCGACCCTGCACAGCGACCGGGCGTTCACCACCGCGTGTGATGAGGCGCTCCCCTCGCTCACCGCTTCCTGGCAGGCCCGCACGCTCGCCCGGCAGGCAGCGGGCGCCGACGCTCTGGCGATCGTGCAGACCGCCCCCGGACAGGGCTTCTCCCACGGCTTCGCCACCTACACCGCCCCTCTCGCGGACCGTCCGGTGACCCCTGCCGTGATCGAGGCCGCCCGCACCGGTGGACCCGCATTCCAGGGAATCCTCGCCGACCTGCTGCGGAGCGACCTCGGCCCCGACTCCGACGACACCGCTCGACGGGACACCGCCTTGCGCACCCTCCAGGACTTCCGGCGCTTCACCGCCGCCGATACCGACCTGCAGCGGCAGGCCGCCGGGCACGACTTCGCCGCGGCCGCCACGACGGACCCGGCCATGGTGGCCACGGCGGTAGGCCCCGGTCCCACCCAACTGGGTGGCACCGGCGCCACCCTCGACATGGATCTGACCCGCCTCACCGACCTCCACCGACAGCGATTGGCCGACGCTGAAGCCTCGGCGCGCTCCGACCTGGGTCTCCAACTCGCCCTTCCCGTACTGTGCGCCGCGATCGCCGCGCTGTGCCTGGCCGGGCTCTGGCCACGCATCGACGAGTACCGGGCGGCGCGATGACCAGGCCGGGCACCGCGCCGCGACACACCCGCGCCTGGACCCGAGCCTGCCTCGCGCTCGTGCTCGTCGCCCTGTCCGGCCTCGCGGCGTGCACCACCGGCGGATCGGGACAGGTGGTCCACGTACTCGGCACCTGGACCAAGGACGAGAAGGACTCTTTCGAGGCCATGGTCGCGCCGTTCGAGCAACGGACCGGGATCACCGTGGACTACCAGGGCTCCCGGGACTCCGACACCATCCTGGCCGACCGTGTCAGCAACGGGACCCCACCCGATCTCGCTGTCCTGTCCAGTCCCGGAAAGCTGGCGCAGTACGCCCGGGCCGGCCGGTTGACCCCGCTCGACGACTCACTCGACCTGCCGGGCATGAGAAAGCAGTACGGCGCGAACTGGGTCGAGTTCGGAGCGGTGGACCGCAAGCAGTACGCCGTGTTCGTCAAGGCGTCCATGAAGAGCCTCCTCTGGCACTCGCCCAAAGCCCTGAGCGCACACGGCTGGACGCCCCCCGGCACCTGGGACCAGCTCAGAACGCTGAACCAGCTGATCGCCCGGTCCGGCGTTCCCCCGTGGTGCATCGGGCTGGAGTCGAGCTCCACCTCCGGCTGGCCGGGGACCGACTGGCTCGAGGACATCGTCCTGGCCCAGTCGGGCCCGGTCATCTACGACCAGTGGGCGCGCGGCGAACTCCCGTGGAGCTCTCGGGAGATACAGCTGGCCTGGCAGACCTGGGGAGAGATCATCGGCACCAGAGGCCTGGTCCTCGGCGATGCCCGCGGCATGCTGCTCACCCCGTTCGGCGCCGCGGGCACCTCCCTGTTCAGCCAGAGTCCCGGGTGCTACTTCGACCATGCGGGATCCTTCATCACCGAGTCCTACCAGAAGGGCAGTCCGCACCTCGCGCCCGGAGGAGACTTCGACGCGACCCCGTTCCCGACCATCAACCCACGGTTCCGGGGCAGTGCCGAGGTGGCCGGAGACCTGATCGCCATGTTCCACGCCACCCCGGCCGCCCGCCAACTCGTCGCCTACCTCACGACAACCGCCGCGCAGAACATCTGGGTGGGACGGGGAGGGGCGATCAGCCCCAACCGCGAAGTGGCCGCCTCCGAGTACCCCGACGCCCTGTCGCGCCGCCTGCGACAGCTTCTGGTCGACGCCCCCACCGTACGGTTCGACGCCTCCGACCTGATGCCCGACACGATGCAGAGCTCATTCCACCAAGCGGTCCTGTCCTATGCCAACGACCCGACTCAGCTGAGTTCCATCCTCGCCGCCCTGGACCGGGTCCGCGCCACTGTCTACGCCGGAACGTGACGCCTCGCCGAGCCCGTTGGGATGCCGAACCCCAGGCCGGGGCAACCCTGGCGCATGGTTGGTGCCGCGCACCACGTCGAGGTACTCGGCCACGGCGTCCCTGTTGCGGGTCAGGCACTCGATGCGTTCGGTCAGGCGGTCCCTTTCGAATTCGAGCGTCGCGAGCATCTCCGGCGTCGCGTCGGGGAAGTGGATGATCCGGGGTTTGTTGAGGCACGGGAGGATCTGCTTGATGATCCGCGTCGGCAACCCCGCGTCGAGCAGTCCTCTGATCTGCAGGACCCGGTCCACGTTGTACTCGTCATAGGCGCGGTATCCGTTCGGGGCGCGACCTGCGACGATCAATCCCTGCTCCTCGTAGTAGCGCAGCAGCCGACGGGGAGTGGCTGTGCGCTCCGACAGTTCTCCGATGCGCATGTGCCCTACCTCTCTCCGAGCCGCCTTGACCTTCACATCAATGTGATGGTTTGAGCATAGGCAGTATGCGAAGCCACGACACACAACTGGCCGATTCCCAGCCGGGATCCGCACAGGACAAGCTCCCGCTGCCAGCGCTGCTGGCGCTGGCGACAGCCGTCTTCATCACCAGCCTGACCGAGACGCTGCCCGCCGGCCTGCTGCCGGCGATGAGCGCCGACCTCGGCGTCGGCGAGTCCGCAACCGGGCAGACGGTGACGATCTACGCGATCGGGACCGCTCTCACGGCGATCCCCCTGACCGCGGCCACGGCAGGGTGGCGGCGCAAGCGCCTGCTGCTCACGGCGATGGCGGGATTCGCCGTCGCCAACACGGTCACAGCGGTCTCGGCGAACTATCCCCTGACCATGGCGGCCCGGTTCGGCGCCGGGGTGGCCGCGGGCCTGGCCTGGGCGCTGCTGGCCGGATACGCCCGCCGCATGGCCCCCGCCCACCTGCAGGGCAGAGCGATCGCCATCGCCATGGCCGGCATTCCGCTCGCTCTGTCCCTGGGAGTGCCCGCAGGGACCTTCCTCGGCCACGTCCTCGACTGGCGCGCGGCGTTCCTGCTCATGACCGCACTCACCGTCGCCCTGCTCGCATGGATCACCGCCACGGTCCCGGACTACCCCGGACAACGGACGGAAGGCCGAACGTCGATGCCGCGGACTCTCCGCATCCCGGGCGTGGCGCCGGTCCTGTTCGTCACCTTCGTCTTCGTACTCGCCCACACCATCCTCTACACCTACATCGCCACGTTCCTCGACCGGCTCGGCATGGGCGACTCCACCGACCTCGCACTGCTGCTCTTCGGCGCCGCATCCCTGGCGAGCATCTGGATCGTGGGCGCGCACATCAGCCGGAGGCTGCGAACCCTCACCATCGCCAGCACCCTCCTGGTCGCCGTGTCGGCCGCCGTGCTGGCGCTGTTGGCCGGCAGTCCCGTTCTGGTCTACCTGGCGGTGATCCTGTGGGGCCTGGGATGGGGTGGTGTCCCCACCCTCCTGCAGACCGCGGCGGGCGACGCGGGGGGCGAGTCGGCGGACGCCGCGCAGGCCATGCTCGTCACCTTGTGGAACGTGGCCATGGCCGGCGGCGGCCTCGCCGGTGGCATCCTGCTCGACACGGCCGGCTCCACGGCCTTCCCCTGGAGCGTCCTCGTCCTGTTGCTGCCGGTGCTGGTCGTCGCGGTCGCCGCTCGCGCCCATGGCTTCCCCGCCAGGGGCGCGAGCACGACCCCGTGAACGCGCGGGCCTTCAGCCCTTGCCGAACTGCAGGGCCGGGAAAGCGCCCGCAGCCCTCAGGGTTCTGGTGAAGCCGCCGGCCAGGGCGGTGAGGCGCGCGGTGGCAGCCGGGCCGAGGTGGTCGTACGGGGCGGTGTCGAGACGGTCGGTGAGCTCCTCGGCCCCACTGCGCAGATCCGCACCCGACTCCGTGAGGTCTCCTGACTCGTCCAGCAGACCGCGCCCGCGCAACCGGTCCTGCGCGGCGGCCCACTGCTGCGCGGACCATCCGCGGGTCTGCATGAACAGTGCCGCCTTCGGTGCCGTGCCGGTGGCGTTGTGCAGGATCAGGGCCTCTATGCCGGACAGGCCGGCGATCGCCAGGGCGGCGAGGTGACCGTCCCCCCGGTGCTCGCGCAGCAGCGTCGCGGCATGCCAGAGGGCCAGGTGGGGTTCCTCGGGGACGGGGAGGTCGGCGTTGGCGGCGTACAGCGGCCGCGCCTCCCTGCGGCAGGCTTCGGTGGCGCGCAGCGCCAGCTCGGCCGCCTCGGCCATGTCGTTCGAGGTGACGGCCTCATCTCCGAGCAACCGCCGCAGCGTTCGGTCCACACCGCGCAACCGGGCCCCGAGCACCGCTTGGGGCTCGGTGAGGGTCCATGCGGCGGGGATGCAGCGCTCCACGTGCTCGTGGTTGAAGTTGTAGAACGTCGCTGAGACGGTGCCCGCGCCGACCGCCCCGAGCGGGGCCGCGCGGCCTGCGAAGTAGACCATGGCGCCGCGCTGCAGCCCGAGCGCCGCGAGTTCGTCCGCGTGATCCGGCGAGAAGTACACACAGCCGTGCAGGGGCGCGACGGCCTGGTGACAGAGGCGGGCGGTGCTTCCCTCGGGTGCCGTCATTCGGTGCCTCCGGTATCGGTGAGCGGGTTCGGCCGTCCGGCCGGGTGGGCGGAGCGCATCAGTCTTCCTTCGTGGGTTCGTTGTGGGTGCAGCCGGTCAGGGCGGCTGCGGTCTGCGTCAGGTGCCGGATCAGTACCTCGGCAGCGGTGCCGGCGTCGCGGGCCAGCGCCGCCTCCTCCAGCCGGCGGTGTTCGGCGGGGGCGTCCCGGTCGGGGTCGCGGTGCGCCGACCAGCGGCGGGCCAGCTCGCTCGCGGTCCACATGCGGTCGAAGGTCGCCAGCAGGACGGGGTTGCCGCAACCCTCCAGGAGGGTGCGGTGGAAGACCCGGTGGGCTTCGGACCACGCACCGCTGTAGTACTCGCCCTCCTCCGGCACGTACGGCGGTGTGCGGGTCAGACGGTGGTGGGCGGCTCGTACGCGGGCCTCCCACTCGACATCACCGCGCTCGACGGACATGCGCAGCACGACCGGTTCGATGGTCAGGCGGGCCTCCGCGATCTCCTGCCAGCGGCGGTCGGAGAAGGTCGGGACGGCGAAGCCGCGGTTGGGCAGCCGGTCGGCGAGGCCCTCACCGACCACCCGTACGAGCGCTTCGCGTACGACAGCCAGGCTCACGCCCCGTTCCTTGGCGAGGTCCTGCGGCTTGAGGGCGTCGCCCGGGGCGTGCTCCCCGCGCATGATCGCGTCCCTCAAGTGTGCGTAGACCTGCTCGGAAAGCATCTGCTTCCCCGCCGAGTTCGGGGTGTCGATCGCCTGGCTCATACCGCCATCATAGACGATCCAAATGATAATCGATTCTTATTTACTTCATCGATCACCAGTAAAACGGGTGACCCTGCGCGACCACCCGCCCGAGCACCACCGAGGACGGCCCCCATCCCTCCATGGCAGCCTGGCAACCCCGGGCCCCGCCACATGGTCCGCGCCGGTCATCCCAACGGCGTTGCCCCGGGCCATGATCGGCCACTAAAGTCCGTCAGGTGACTGCCGGGTCGGCCATGTGCCACGCACGAGTGAGGTTCCCGGCCTCGGCGTGAGCGCGAGGCGGGCACGAGGCCCGCCCCCTTCTCCGTGTCCTACTCCGACGCCCGCGCCCCTACACGGCTGTACGGCGCTTCATCCCAGCGGAATCACAGACCCGGAGACACACCCCTGATGTCACACGACCAGCAGCACCCGCACGCATCCGACCTGCCGGCAACCACCGTCCAGCTCAACCACACCGCCGTCTACGCCAGCGACCGGCACCGGTCGGCGGAGTTCATCGCCTTGATCCTGGGCCTGCGGGTCGGCGCTCCGTTCGGACCGTTCCTGCCTGTCGACCTCGGCAACGGCGTGACGCTCGACTACTACGAGAAGCGGGACGAGCCGATCCAGTCGCAGCACTACGCGTTCCTCGTGCCCGAGGCGCAGTTCGACGCCATGGTCGCCCGCCTGGAGGCGGTCGGGGTCACCCACTACGCGGACCCCAGCCACACCGAACCCGGCCGGATCAACAGCTGGTTCGGGGGTCACGGCGCGTACTTCGAGGACCCGGACGGCCACAACATGGAGATCATGACCCGGCCCTACGTCCGCCCTTGACGGGCCGCCTGGACCCCGTCCTCCCGTACGGCTGTCACAGCGGTGGGATGCGGATGGTGAGTCCATGCGGTGGGGCAGCCCCAGCGTTGGCTGGGGGGACATAAAGCGAACGACAACGCCGCGAGCCGCCCCGGCCACCCCACCGAGTCGTTGTCGTCGCCTTTCCCGGCGTCGAACTGCTGGACGTCACCGGACCCGCGGAGGTGTTCTCCGTCGCCACCCGGGTCGGCGGACCCGAGCGGGCCGGCTACGCCGTGCGGATCGCGACGGCGGACGGCGGCCCGGTGACCACCTCCAGCGGCGTGCGACCGATGGCCGACCTCACCCTCGACGCGGTGGACGGCCAGGCGGACACCCTGCTCGTGGCGGGCGCGATCGAGCTGGTGGAGGACAAGGTGGAGCCGGTGATCGACCGGGAGGTCACCGGGTGGCTGCGCACGGCCGCCCCCCGGGCCGGCCGGGTCGGGTCGATCTGCGCCGGTGCCCACCTGCTGGCCGCCGCGGGGCTGCTCGACGGCAAGCCCGCCACGACCCATTGGCTCACCGCCGCCCGGCTGGCGGCCGAGCATCCGCAGGTCGTGGTCGCCCCCGATCCGATCTTCGTCCGCCCCGGGGGCGTGTGGACGTGTGCCGTGTCACCTCGGGGATGGACATGGCGCTGGCGACGGTCGCCGAGGACCATGGTCAGCCGCTCGCGCTGGCCACCGCCCGGATGATGGTCATGTACGTGAAGCGCTCCGGCGGACAGAGCCAGTTCAGCGTGCCGCTGTCCGTCCAGACGTCCGCCGGTGACCGGATCGACGACCTGCGGGTGTGGATCGCCGAGCACCTGGCCGAGGATCTCTCGGCCGATATCCGCGCCGCGAGACTGCACCTGAGCGTGCGCCACTTCTCGCGGCTGTTCCGGCTGCGCACGGCCACCACTCCGGCCGCTTACGTGGAGTCCGCCCGGCTGGAGGCCGCCCGCCGGCTGCTGGAGGAGAGCGACCGGAGCCTCCCTGAGATCGCCGCCGCCAGCGGAGTGGGCTCCGTGGAGACCCTCCACCGCTCGTTCCAGCGACGGCTGGGGACCACCCCGGCCGAGTACCGCCGCCGCTTCTGACCAGCCGCGGCCCGCACCCCTGCCGCCCCTCACGCACCCACCCGCCGCCCTGCGGTTTCCAGCCATGCCCGCCCGGGCACCCGACCGCCATCGTCACCGTGGAGAAAGCCATGTCCCGTACGAAGATCGTCCCGATTTGTGCCCGGGACTTGATGTTCCCTGGTGCGAACGCAGCAGTACGCCCTACCGGGTGCACCGTCATCTGCCGGCGTCGGGCCATGGGCGCGGAGCGGCTGTGCGCAGCACCTCGCCGAGAAGCGCGACGGCCGGGGGGATCTCCGTGTCGCTGATGTTGCCGTATCCGAGGACGAGTGCGCGCTGAGGCGACGGTTCGGTGCGGTAGTCGTCGAGGTCCGCCAGGCGCAGGCCCGCAGCGGTCGCGGCCTGGACCGCGGCGCGGGTGTCGGTGGCGTCCGGCAGGTGCAGCAGGAGGTGCAGGCCTGCGGCGGTGCCGGCCACCCGGCTGTGGGGCATGTGGATGGCGAGCGTGTGGACCAGAAGGTCGCGGCGGGAGCGGAAGCGCCGGCGGGCGGCGCGCAGGTGGGCGTCGTACCAGCCGCGGTCGATGAACGTGGCGAGTGCGAGCTGGTCCAGCACCGGTGGCGCGGCGGCGACCGTGTTCGCCGCCCGCAGCGCCCGCGTCATCGCGGCGGGCGCGACCAGCCAGCCCAGCCCCAGGGCCGGTGACAGGGTCTTGCTGACCGAGCCGAGCAGGAAGACCCGGCTCGGGTCCATCCCCTGCAGGACGGCGACCGGGTGATGGTCGTAGCGGAACTCGGCGTCGTAGTCGTCCTCGATGACGAAGCCGTCCACTGCGCGGGCCCAGCGCACCAGACGTGCCCGCCGTGCCGGGGAGAGCACGGTGCCGGCGGGAAACTGGTGTGCCGCGCCGACGACGACGGCCCGGGCCGGTGTGCGCTCCAGGTCCTCGACCCGCAGTCCGTCGTGGTCCACGGGCACCGGGTGCACCCGCAGGCCGGCGCTCGTCGCAGCGTCCCGCAACCGGCCCCAGCCCGGGTCCTCCAGGGCCAGATCGGTGATCCCCTCGGCGCGCAGTGCCCGGCAGGTGCGGACCAGGCCGTCAGTGATGCCCGCGCACACCGACACGGAGTGGGCGTACGCTTCCGCACCGCGCGAGCGCTGCAAGTACTGCGCGAGGGTGGTGCGCAGCACCGCGTGCCCGGCGGGGTCGGGCAGGCCGAGGTCGTAGTGGACGGCCGAGCCGGTGACCGTCCGCACGGCGTCCGCCCAGCGGCGGCGCGGAAAGGACCGCAGGTCCGGCAGACCGGGCGCGAGGTCGTACCGGATCGGTGGGCGGGATGGTGTCCGCGGGGCGGCGGAGCGCGGCGGAGCGGTGTGCGGTGTCCACGAGACCCGTGTGGCGGAGCCCACGCGGGCAACGAGATAGCCCTCCGCGATGAGTTGGGCGTATGCCTGCGTGACGACCCAGCGCGAGCAGCCGAGGTCTTCGGCGAGTGCCCGGCTCGGTGGCACGGCGGCTCCCAGCGTCAGGCGGCCGGTGCGCACCGCGGTGCGCAGGGCATGCGCCAGGCGATCGTGCAGGCGCCGGCGGCCATCGGGCGGACCGATGTCGAGCAGCGTGGCCCACGCGAGATTGGTCTGGGAATCCGCCATGGGATTGGAGCGTACCGTCGATCCGAATCCGCCTACCGTGATCATCATGATGGAGAATCTGGCCCTGGGGGCCATGCTGTTCGGCACCGTGCACGACGAGCGCCGATCGTTCGAGCTCCTCGACCGTTTCGTGGACGCCGGAGGCGTGTGGATCGACACGGCCAACTGCTACTCGTTCTGGGCGGATCCGTCCGGGTTCGGCGGGCAGAGCGAGACGGTGCTCGGGCGCTGGCTGGCACGCCGCCCGGGCGTCCGTGACCGCATACGGATCAGTACCAAGGTGGGCTGCGAGCCGACGGAGGCCGGACGATTCCCGGAGACGGCCGAAGGCCTCTCCGCCAAGGTCGTCAAGAGCGGCATCGAGGGCAGCCTGCGACGGCTGGGCACCGACCACGCCGAGTTGTACTGGGCGCACAAGCCCGATCCGCTCACACCGCTCGAAGAGACGGTCGCCGCCCTCGACGAGCTGGTTGCCGCGGGCACGGTCGGCCGGCTGGGCTGCTCCAACTACCCCACGTGGCAGATCGAGCAGGCCCGTCGGACCGCCCAAGTGCAGGGCCGCACCGGCTTCACCGCGATCCAGCAGCAGTACTCCTACCTGCGACCGCGCCCGGCGACCCGGCCCTCTGTGGTGCACCGCTTCGGCGCGGTCACCGGCGAGGTGCTCCACTACCTGGAGCACCACCCGGACATGGTCCTGTGGGCCTACACACCGCTCCTGGGCGGCAGCTACACCCGCCCGGACAAGCCGCTGCAGGCCGAGTACGACCACCCGGGCACCACCCGCCGCCTCCAGGTACTCGACGACATCGCCGCCGAGACCGACAGCGGCCGCAATCGGGTGGTACTGGCATGGATGACCGGAGGAAGCCCGGCCGCCACCCCCATCGTCGGCGTCAGCACGGTCCAGCAGCTCGACGAGGCGGTCGCGGGTGTGACCCTGCAGTTGACCGCCGGGCAGCGCGAACGCCTCGACGGCGCGGTGTGACCCCGGAAGCGCGGTCCGGCTCTGGAAGCACGCACCGCGGGCATACTCTCTGCCGACCTGCCGGGTCTGAAATAAAGGTCGGATAAAACCCGGATGCATGATCGGTTCAGCCCAGGGAATGCGCTGGTCAGGAGGTTGAAAACCATGGGTCCACTGCTTTTGGTTCTACTGCTCGCGCTCATCCTGTTCGGTGCCGGCTTCGCACTCAAGATCCTTTGGTGGGTCGCGGTCGTCGTCCTGGTGGTCTGGCTGCTGGGCTTCGTCATGCGGGGTACACACTCCGGCGGCCGCAACCGCTGGTACCGCTGGTAGGTTCCCGGCGAAAAGATCGACGCAGGACCGATGGGCCCGACGGATATCCGTCGGGCCCATCGGCGTGTCCCCGTCGCGGGGCAGGACCGTCGCAGGCAGCCTGCCCGGTGGGCTCGGGTGGCGGCGGTGGCGCAGCCGGATCCAGATGCCCCGGGCCTGCCGACCGGCCGGCCACCGCGCGCTCGAACTGCCGTCGTACGTCCGAATGTCGACCAGCACCGAGGCGCTCTGCGCGATCACGCCAACAATCGGCCTTCCGGCGGATGCGGTCACGGCGGGTGCGCCCGCTCAGCGGCGAGGGCCTGCCTGCCGGGGTATCCGCGCGGGGATGCCGTACGAGATGAACAGGTCGATGACCGTGGTCGCCCGCTCCCGGGCGTCCTCCGCGTCGAGACCGTCACTGTCGGGATTGAAGCGCCAGATGCCGGGAGCCGGGACGCTGACGGCCCCGGTGGCCGCGATCGTGGCCAGCGCCGTGAGCACCATGCCGTCCGTCAGGTTCGTATGCCCGACAACCCACTTCCGGTCGGGTATCGGGAACTCGCCCTCCAGTAGCCCCGGCGGGCGAGGCCCGTTCATGATCCACTCGCACAGGGCCTCGTAGACCCGGTCGACGTTCGCCAGGACGACCTCAAACAGCTGATCGCGTTCCCTGCCGCTTCCGAACGGACTCACGCTGGTCCTCCCCCCAGGCCCGCGGGCGCGGGCCTCCACCCCTTCCAGTGCGCCGGCCTCCCGCCCGCGTTGCAGCCCGCGCGAACTTCCGCCGACGGCCCCTGCTCCTCGGGGCGACGACGCGGGTCACGTCGTCGCCCGGTCAGTTCTGGAAGCCGCTGTGCGAGGGTTCCCAGACGGAGCAGTCGTGAGCAAAGAGCACACGTCGTGGGTCGAAATCGGCAAGCCGCTCCAACCAGGGCTGATACGCAGGAAGCGGCTGTTCGACGCCGTCGAGAGCGGCCTGACGGGCCAACTGGTCCGACGCGAACTGGGATGCGAAGTCGTGTGCTTGGCCCGCGAGGATCACGGTGCCGTCGCCTTGCCGAAGGACCAAAGACTGGTGTCCCTGGGTGTGTCCGGGCGTCGGGATGATCCAGACGCCCGGCCGGATCTCGGCCTCACCAGCGAGTTCCTCGTACGTCGCGCCGGGGAAGTCGACCAGCTCGTCGATGGTGTAGTCGCCCCGGCGAGCGGTGGCCAGCTCGGCTTCCTGGACCAGGATCGGCTTGCCCGCCAGGAGATGATTCCCGCCGCAGTGATCGAAATGGAGGTGACAGTTCACCACCAGAGAGATGTCGCCGAGGGCGACTCCAGCCGTCGACAGTGCCACTTGCAGTGCACGGCGTCGGGGTCGGTAGTGCGCTTCGGTCTCGGCGTCGGCACTGCCGATACCGGTGTCGAAGAGGATCAACCCCTGCTCGTGTCGAACGAGATAGGCGAGCACGGGTTCAACTCGCGGTTGCGAGCCGCCTGTCTCCGAAGCCGGCCGGATGAAGTACCCCAGGTCGAGTCGACGCAGCGCAGTGTTCTTCCCCATGCGGCCATCCTGGCAGGCCGCCAGGTGCCGTCCAGCCGGGTCTGCCGACAGCAGAATCGTGCGTGGCTTCCATTGACCCGCGGGCTCGTTCGGTGGGCAGCTCCCGACCGGCCGCCGGGGCCGAGGATGAGTACGCGGGCTCATGCGCGGACTCTCGCCGCACGGGAGGGTGAGAGGGAGGGGGAGGTGCGGAGATGGAGAAGACCGTGGCGGATCGGGTGCGCCGAGGGCGGCAGCGGTGCGCTCAGGCGGGTGGGCTGCTGCTGGCGTTCGCCTTGATAGGGCTGTCGACGGCCTGCTCCCGTGAACCGTCGGCGAAGCACCTGCGGACACAGGCCACGTCGCCGGAGGCGGAGGCCCGCAGGGTGGCCGGGGAGCAGAGGATACGGGCCCTGATCGAGCATCTGACGGCCGTCGACGGGCTGGAGCACGTGCTCACCCGACTCACCGATTCGTGCAACAGGCCCAACAACGGTTCGATCTTCGAGAACAACCGGTCGCCGGACGATCTCACGTGCAGCATGCAGGCCGTTGCCTACTTCGGCGTTCCGGGGGACATCGGAGACGTGCTCGTGCGCGTCCGGGCAGCCGGCATCGCGGCTTGGGGGCCGCAGGACGACCAGGGGCGGGATGTCCCGTCGGCGGCCGGCACGGTGAGCTACGCACTCGACTACCACCGCGACCGCGGGCGGTATCCGGACGGTACCCTCATGCCCGCGCCCACCCTCGAAGCCCCGGGGCTCCGGATCGACTGGGACCGTCCTGACCTGCCGCTACCGCATCAGATCCAGGAGCCCGGCCCCTGCCCCCAGGACGGATCCGGAGGGATCTACCTGCGGTGCTCGACCGTTCCGCAGGTACCGATCGGCGCAGCGGCCGCGCGGGCGCGCTACGGCACCGTCCTGACCCTCGCTCTCCACCTCGACCCCCACTACTTCACCGTGCCCCGCCAGAAGTGACGCACCACCTGGCGGGGCACCGCCCATCGGCGCGGATCCCGCCGGTGGGCAGGTGGCCCGCACCGCGAACCGGCGGTTCGGTCACGTGCCGGCGCGCCGCAGAATCTCCACGTCCGGCAGGTGCCGGTGCCGGTGGTGAGCGGCTGCGGTCGCGGCCAGGGACGGCCGGTCGAGGGCGAGATAGGCGGCGCTGAGGAGTTCGGCGGCCAACGCCTCGCGGACAGGGTCGCCGACCGAACCCCAGTGGAGATCGCGCCCCAGCACCAGGGCCTCCGCCGGATCGCCCGCCGCGCAGCGGCGGCGAGCTTCCGCGGCGCAGCTTTCCAGGGCGGCCGGGTCGTCGAACACGCTGTACAGGTACGCAGCGAAGCGTGCCTCGTCCGCGGCGTTGTGCGGCGGCCGTTCCAGGGCGGTCGTGCCGGAGACGAGGGCTCCTGCCTCGTCGAGAGTGGTGACGCGGTTCTCGTCGACGGCCTGGCGGAGGAAGTCGTACCGGTAGCTGTACGCGCTCCCGATTTCCGGGCGGCACTCGCTCTCGTGGCCGGCCAGCGCCTGCCGCAGCAGCCCCAGCCGCGCCAGCTTCGCGGCCACGTCCGCGTCCTCCGGATCGTCGTCGGCCACGTCGGTCCAGCAGCGCTCCAGGATGGCGCGGACCGTCTGCAGGGGCGTCTCAGCCCGCTTCTCGATTCCGCCGCCGTCGCGGGCGTAGTACGACGCGACCGCGTCGCACGTGCGCCCGTCGTCCGTCCACAGCCCGTAGTGCAAGCCGTCTGAGCCGCCGTACATGAAGGTCAGGAACTCCGGCGGATCCCGGTAGAAACGGCCGTGCAGCCGAACATCAAGTCCCGCCGGAGGTGACCGATCCTCCGCGAACAGATCCAGCACCCCAGCCGGCCCCACCGAGATGTCCGCCAGCGCCTGCTGCTCGGCCGGGCCGACAACAGCGCAGAAGTTCCAGAACTCAAAGACGGAATCGGGCAGTTCGACGCCCCAGTCACGCTGAAAGCGCTCCACGATCCTCGATCGATCGTCAATCCCCCGACGCGCCGAAGCGTGCATGAACCAACCTCCGCGACCGGGAACATCCTGCACGTCCACTGCGAGTTGAGGATATCGGGTGGGTCCCGGCAGGCAGCCGGGGGTGCCCGGCGGCTCCACGGTCGCTGCGGCGGCCACCCCCGGGCACCATGGCAGCCTCGACAATCATGTGGCTCGACGAGGCGAACAGGACCGTGGAATTCGAGCCGGTCGGCATGCATCCGGACTACCGGCGTCTGGGACTGGGAAGGGCGATGCTGCTGCACGGCATGCATCTGGCGCGGGCAGCCGGGCCCACGCATGCGACGGTCGCCTGCCTGGGGGCACCCGGACATCCCAGGGCGCGCGGGCTGTTCTGCAGCGTCGGGTTCCGGGAGCTCGTGCGGGACGCGCCGCTCATCAGGACCATGGCCGCGGGCTGAGGACCAGCCGGTCGTGGGAGCACACACGGCTGGGCTGCCCCAGCCGAGGCGCCGGTCGCGCCGGCCCCGGCGCTCTTTAGCGGGCTCGACGCCCTTCCGGGTACAGGTCCAGGTCCACAACCATGTCCGGGGCCAGGGGCGCGAAGGTGAAGGTGCGGTGCGGGTCCCAGTCCGTGCTGAGCGCGAGCCTGCGGCTGAGCTGGGCCCAGCCGAGCGGGGCGGCGGCGATGACCCACGCGTCCGGGCTCTGCGCCGTGAGACGTATGGCCGGCCGCAGCCAGGAGGCCGCCTGCTCCGGCCAGTCCACGACCGCGACGACCGTGCCCCCGCCGGCCTGCCACGCGGCGGTGAAGGCTTCGGCCGCCGCCCGCGAGGCCGCATCCCGGCTGTGCCCGA
The DNA here is from genome assembly GCF_027158205.1 of Streptomyces sp. H39-S7. Taxonomy (GTDB): domain Bacteria; phylum Actinomycetota; class Actinomycetes; order Streptomycetales; family Streptomycetaceae; genus Actinacidiphila. The sequence goes on from NZ_JAPVLU010000035.1 coordinate 82,494, forward strand.
CCGCGACGGTCGAGATGGCGGCGGCAGGCGCCGTCAGCAGAGCCAGCAGCGAACGGAGTTCAGCCTCGCTGTGCGGAGATGGTGCCGGCATCCCGGCGTACCGGGCGGCCTGCGCCGCTGGCACCAGGGGGGAACGGGAGAGGTCCCGAGACTGCCGTCCGGTCATGTCGTGCCTTTCCTTTCCCCGCGTGCTCGGCACGGCGGGCTCTCCTGTTCGGCTCTCCTGCTGCGCTTTCCAGTGCCGGTACTCCCGCGGCAGGCAGACGGCACAGGGGCGGTAGCCCGCGGCCACCGCGGTTGCCTCGTCGCGGAAGAAGACCCGGTCGCGGACGTAGCCGCCGCGGGCGATGACCCGCAGAGCCGACGGACAGTCCAGCCGCCCGTACAGTCGCCCGCGCCGGTGCCCGCCGAGGGCGCCCGGGACCGTACTGCGGAATGTCCGTCCGGAAGGGCCGACGAGGGTGTAGCGGGCGCCACCGGGGCCCGCCGCCGCGCCCCTGTCAGGCGGCATCGTGGAAGACCAGGCCCAGGGCGTGGCGGCTGCCGGATCGTACGGTGCTGACGCCGTGCCGCATACCGCCGGCCGACCAGCCGCGGGTGGAGCGGATGGGCCGGTCCCGGGTGGTGAAGATCAGGCCGTGCCCCTGCGGCAGCACGGTGGTGATGCCGCGCGACTGGGCCCGGGGCCGCTGTTCGACCAGCAGGAACTCCCCACCGGTGTAATCCGTCCCGTAGGCGTCGAGACCGACGACCACCTGGAGCGGGAAGAGCATGTCGCCGAAGACGTCGCGGTGCAGGGCGTTCCAGTCGTCCGGCCCGTAGCGGAGGAGGATCTGCGCGGACCTGTCCTGCCCGGCCGCGTGGCACATCTCGATCCACTCCTCCAGCCCGTCGGGCCAGGGAGCCGGCCGGCCCAGCCGCTGCGCCCAGTCGCGGGCGACGGTGAGCAGGCGCGGGTACAGCGCTCGCCGCAACTGCCGTACCGGCTCGGGAAGGTCGTGGGTGAAGTAGCGGTACTGCCCGGAGCCGAAGCGGTGCCGGGCCATGTCGACGGTGGAACGGAACCGGTCGGCGTCGTCGTACAGCGCCGTCAGGGCGCGGCACTCGTCAGGGGCGAGCAGCGGCGGGGTCAGGGCGCAGCCCTGGGCGTCGAGCTCGGCGGCCACGGCCTTCCAGTCGGCGGCGGCCACCCTGCGGCGGGCCTCGGTGACGGTGAAAGCGGTAGGCATACGGTGCTCCGGAGTTGGGTGGGACCGGATGGATCCGCGATCCGCCGGGCGGCGGCCGGCGGGCGGCCGTCCGCTCGGCGGTGCGGCTCGGGGTCCTGCGGTGGTGGCGCGATCCAGTTGGGGGCAGGCGTCAGATGAGAACGGGTTGCAGGGCCCCTTCGTGGATCAGGAGGTCCTGCTTGCGTCCGACACCGCCCGCGTAGCCGCGCAGCGAGCCGTCCGCCCCGATGACCCGGTGGCAGGGGCGGACCAGGAGCAGCGGATTGGCCCCGATCGCCCCGCCCACCGCGCGGATCTCGGCGCGCTCGACTCCGAGTTGATCCGCAAGGTGCCCGTAGGTGGTTGTCGTGCCGTACGGGATGTCGTCCAACGCCCGCCAGACACGCTGCTGGAACTCCGTGCCCGTGGGCGCGAACTCCAGATCGAAGGTCTTCGCGCTCCCGTAGAAGTAGGCGCGGAGCTGACGTGCCACGTCGGAGAAGGCCTCGTCGTCACGCCGCCAGTCGTCCTGGACCACCACCGCGCCCTTCTGGCCGGACATCGACAGAGAGGTGATCGCGATGCCGCTGCTTGCCGTGGCGGACGTCTCGCCCACCAGAAGGAGGTCGCCGAGCGGGCTTTCGGCGATGCTGTAGAGCGTCATGATCGTGCTCCCTTCGTAGGTGTCCTCACCTCCCTACTATGCGATGGGCGGGACGCCGGAGCTGGCGGAAATCGGACACGGCGTTCCGTGCCCGAAGCGGCCGAAACGGCTATACGGGGGCGGTCACGGGCCTCGTCGCAGGGGTGGGTGGGGAGCCCAGGTACTGGACGGCGTTCTGGTGGATCTCCAGCACGGCCGTCGAGTGGTTGAGGGTGATGTAGTGCAGCCCGGGTGCACCTTCGTCGAGCAGCCGCCGTGCCATGGCGGTGGCGTGACCGACCCCGATCCGGTGGCTCTCGGCCGGGTCGTCACGGGCCGCGTCGAGCCGTCGGGCCAGGTGTGCGGGGAACGTCGCGTTGCTGAGTTCGGCGAAGCGCCGGATCTGCCGGACGTCGGTGGCGGGCATGATCTCCGGGATGATCGGGATGTCACACCCCGCGGCCGCCACCCGGTCGCGCAGCCGCAGATAGTCCTCCACGTCGAAGAACATCTGGGTGACGGCGTAGTCGGCGCCGGCCCGGCACTTGGCGACGAAGTGCCGGATGTCGTCGTCCCAGCTCGGCGAACGGGGATGACGCTCGGGGAAGGCCGCCACGCCGACGCTGAAGTCGCCCAGAGTCGTGACGAGACCGACCAGTTCGTGGGCGAACTCCAGCCCTCCGGGATGGGTGACCCAGGGGCCGCCGGGGTCGCCCGGCGGGTCACCCCGCAGCACGAGGACATCACGGATACCGGCATCGGCGTAGCGGCCCATGATGTGCCGCAGTTCGCCCACCGAATGGCCGACGGCGGTGAGGTGGGCGACCGGACGCAGCGTCGTCTCGGACGCGAGACGTTCCGTCACCGCGATGGTGCGGTCCCGGGACGACCCACCGGCGCCGTAGGTGACGGAGACGAAGGTCGGAGAGAGCGATTCGATCTGCCGGATCGTCCGCCAGAGTATGCGTTCTCCCGCGTCGGTCTTGGGTGGGAAGAACTCGAAGGAGAAGGAGCGGGTGCCGGTGGCCAGGATGTCGCGCAGGGTGCTCATGAGGGGCCTCCATGAGCGTTGAAGTAGCCGGCTTCCGGGTGGTGGATGATGATCGCGTCGGTGGACTGCTCGGGGTGCAGCTGGAACTCCTCGGACAGGTCGACCCCGATCCGTTCCGGTTTGAGCAGGTCCATGATCTTGGCGCGGTCTTCCAGGTTGGGGCAGGCCGGGTAGCCGAGTGAGTAGCGGCAGCCCTGGTACTCGGTGCGGAACATCGCGCCCAGGCTGTCCGGGTCGGCGCCGGAGATGCCCAGCTCCGTGCGGACCCGTCCGTGCCAGTACTCCGCCAGTGCCTCGGTCAACTGCACCGACAGGCCGTGCAGTTCCATGTAGTCGCGGTAGGCGTTCGCGGCGAAGATCTCGTTCGCGGCCACCGACACCCGGTTGCCGACGGTGACGACCTGCATCTCGATCACGTCGATCTCACCGGAGTCCTCCGGGCGGAAGAAGTCCGCCAGGCACAACCGGCGCCCGCGACGCTGGCGCGGGAAGGTGAACCGGGTCCGCTCACCACCGTCCTCGCCCAGGATGATCAGATCGTCACCCTTGGACACGCACGGGAAGTAGCCGTAGACGATCGCCGCCTCCAGCATGTTCTCGGTGTGCAGCCGGTCCAGCCACATCCGCAACCGCGGCCGGCCCTCGCTCTCCACCAGCTCCTCATACGAAGGGCCGTCACCACGGGTGGACTTCAGCCCCCACTGGCCCTTGAACAGCGCCGCCTCATCCACCCAGGCCGCATACTCCTTCAACGGCGTGCCCTTGATGATGCGGGTGCCCCAGAACGGCGGGGCCGGGACCGGATTGTCGGTCACCACCGTGGAGCGCACCGAACCGCGCTCCTCGTCCGGCTCCTCGACCACGACGGCCGGGCGGGCCGCGACACGGCGCTGCTTCAGCTCCGGCAGGACAGCTCCGGGGACGCCGCGTTTGACGGCGATCAGGGCGTCCATCAGCCGCAGGCCCTCGAACGCGTCACGGGCGTAGCGGACTTCGCCGTCGTAGATCTCGTGGAGGTCCTGCTCGACATAGGCGCGGGTCAGGGCGGCGCCGCCCAGGATGACGGGGTAGTCCGCGGCCATGTTGCGCTGGTTGAGCTCCTGCAGGTTCTCCTTCATGATCACGGTGGATTTGACGAGGAGCCCGGACATGCCGATGACATCGGCTTTGTGTTCGGTGGCCGCGTCCAGGATCGCCGAGACCGGCTGCTTGATGCCGAGGTTGATGACGTTGTAGCCGTTGTTGGACAGGATGATGTCGACGAGGTTCTTGCCGATGTCATGGACGTCGCCGCGCACGGTGGCGAGCACGATGGTGCCCTTGCCGTCGGCGTCGGACTTCTCCATGTGCGGCTCCAGGTAAGCCACCGCGGTCTTCATGACCTCGGCGGACTGCAGCACGAACGGCAACTGCATCTGACCCGACCCGAACAGCTCCCCGACGACCTTCATGCCTTCCAGCAGGGTGTCGTTGACGATCGCCAGCGCGGGACGGATCGCCAAAGCCTCGTCGAGATCCTTGTCCAGGCCGTTCTTCTCGCCGTCGATGATCCGCCGCTGCAGCCGCTCATCGAGCGGCAGCGCGGCCAGCTCCTCGGCGCGGCCCGCCTTGACGGACTTCATGTCGACGCCCTCGAACAGCTCGAGGTACTTCTGCAGCGGGTCGTACCCCTCGCTGCGCCGGTCGTAGATCAGGTCCAGGGCCACGTCGCGCTGCTCCTCGGAGAGCCGCGCGATGGGGAGGATCTTGCTGGCGTGCACGATGGCGGAGTCCAGGCCGGCTTCGACGCACTCGTTGAGGAACACCGAGTTCAGCGTCACGCGGGCGGCCGGGTTGAGGCCGAAGGAGATGTTCGACAGGCCGAGGGTCGTCTGCACCAGCGGGTGGCGGCGCTTCAGCTCCCGGATCGCCTCGATCGTGGCAATCCCATCTTTGCGGGACTCCTCCTGACCGGTCGCGATCGTGAACGTCAGACAGTCCACCAAAATGTCGGACTCCTGAATGCCCCAGTTACCGGTCAGATCCTCGATCAACCGCTCCGCGATGGCCACCTTGTGCTCAGCAGTCCGCGCCTGCCCCTGTTCGTCGATCGTCAGCGCGATCAGCGCGGCACCATGCTCCGACGCCAGGGCGGTCACCTGCGCGAAACGTGAGTCAGGTCCGTCACCGTCCTCGTAGTTGACGGAGTTGATGACCGCCCGGCCACCCAGCTTCTCCAGTCCGGCGCGCAGCACCGGCACTTCGGTGGAGTCCAGCACGATGGGGAGGGTGGAGGCAGTCGCGAAGCGGCCCGCGACCTCGGCCATGTCCGCGGCCCCATCCCGGCCCACGTAGTCGACGCACAGGTCGAGCAGGTGCGCGCCCTCGCGGATCTGGTCGCGGGCCATCTCCACGCAGTCGTCCCAGCGGCCCTCCAGCATCGCCTCACGGAACTTCTTCGACCCGTTGGCGTTGGTCCGCTCCCCGATCGCCAGGTAGGAAGTGTCCTGCCGGAACGGCACCGTCTGGTAGAGCGACGCGGCGCCCGGCTCCGGACGCGGACTGCGCGGCACAAGCTCCAGGCCCCGCACCCGCTCCACGACCTGCCGCAGATGCTCGGGCGTGGTGCCGCAGCACCCACCCACCAGCGACAACCCGTACTCCCGCACGAACGTCTCGTGCGCATCCGCCAACTCCACCGGCGACAACGGGTAATGCGCACCGTCCTTGCCCAGCACCGGCAGACCGGCATTCGGCATGCACGAGACCGCGATCCGCGCGTGCTGCGCCAGATACCGCAGGTGCTCGCCCATCTCCGCTGGACCCGTCGCGCAGTTCAGGCCGATCATGTCGATACCCAGCGGCTCCAACGCCGTCAGCGCAGCACCGATCTCGGACCCCAGCAGCATCGTGCCCGTCGTCTCCACGGTCACATGCGTGATGATCGGCAGGTTGCTGCCTGCTTCCCGCAGCGCGCGGTGCGCGCCCAGGACGGCGGCCTTGGTCTGGAGCAGATCCTGGCTGGTTTCCACCAGGATCGCGTCGGCCCCGCCCTCGATGAGGCCGGCCACGTTCGCCTGGAAGCCGTCGCGCAGCGCCACGTACGGCGCGTGGCCCAGCGTGGGGAGTTTCGTGCCCGGCCCGACCGAGCCGAGCACCCAGCGCGGCCGGTCCGGCGTCGCGAAACCATCCGCCACCTCACGCGCCAACCGGGCGCCCGTCAGGGACAGTTCGTGGATCCGTTCGGGGATGTCGTACTCCCCCAGCGCCGCCAGGTTCGCACCGAACGTGTTCGTCTCGACGCAGTCCACACCCGCCGCGAAGTACTCCTCGTGCACCGACCGGACGATGTCAGGACGCGTCACGTTCAGGACCTCGTTGCACCCCTCCAGGTTCTCGAAGTCGTCCAACGACGGATCCTGCGCCTGCAGCATCGTGCCCATCGCACCGTCACCCACCACCACCCGCGACGCGAACGCGTCTCGGAGGTCCTGTCCTCTGGCGGTCATGACAGCCCCGCAAGGACGGGCTCGATCTCGCGTGCGGCTGCCGGGCCGTAGGCGCCCTCGATGCGGTGCAGGAGTTCGGCGGGCACGAGCTTGTACTCCTGGGGCCCGACCGATTCGAGTACCACTGTGGCGAATGCGCAGCCGAGCCGGGCCGCTGCTTCGAGGTGCAGTCCGGCGCCGAGGCCGGCGAGGAGTCCGGCCCGGAAGCCGTCGCCCACGCCGGTGGGGTCGACCGGGGCCAGGGTGAGTACCGCGGGGACGTTCAGCGGGGGCCGGCCCTCGCGCGCGATGACCACACCGCCGGGGCCGAGGGTGGTGATCCACGTGCCGACGCGCTGGAGCACCTCGTCCGCGCTCCAGCCCGTGCGTTCCTGGAGCAGCGCCGCCTCGTACTCGTTGGTGAACAGGTACGTGGCATCCGTCACCAGGCGGCGGGTCTGCTCACTGTCGAGCCGGGCCAACTGCTGTGAGGGGTCGGCGGCGAACCGCAGACCGAGGGAGCGGCACTCGTCGGTGTGGCGCAGCATCGCCTCCATGTCGTTGGGCGCGATCACGACGAGCCCGGTGGATTCGGCGTGTTCGGCGATCGGGGCGAGGGCGATGTGCTTCGCCTCGGACATGGCGCCCGCGTAGAACGTCGCGATCTGGTTCTGGTCGGCGTCGGTGGTGCACACGAAGCGGGCGGTGTGGAGGGTTTCGCTGATGCGGACGGATCCGGTGTCCACTCCGGTCTCCCGGAGCCAGGCGTCGTAGTCGGTGAAGTCCTTGCCCGCCGCGCCGGCGAGCACGGGCCGCAGGCCCAGCCGGGCCAGGCCGACGGCGATGTTGGCGGCCACTCCCCCGCGCCGCACCTCCAGGGTGTCGGCGAGGAAGGACAGAGAGACCCGGTCGAGGTGTTCGGGCATCAGTTGGTCGGCGAAACGTCCGGGGAAGACCATCAGGTGGTCGGTGGCGATCGATCCGGTGACGGTGATACGCACGACGTCATCTCCTCATCCTGTATCGGAGTCGTCCTGGGTCGGGGTCGTCCCGGGTCGGCGGTAACTGCCTTTCGGGTGGCGGGACGGCCGGAGGGGTGCCGGGGGTCGGTGGCCCGGTGTCAGAGGCCGGCGGCCTGACGCAGGGCGTGGGCGCGGTCGGTGCGCTCCCAGGTGAAGTCGGGGTGCTCCCGGCCGAAGTGACCGTACGTGGCCGTCTGGGCGTAGATCGGGCGCAGCAGGTTCAGGTCGCGGATGATGGCGGCCGGGCGGAGGTCGAAGACGGTGGCGATGGCGTGCTCGATGCGGTCGACGGCGACCTTGGCGGTGCCGAAGGTCTCGACGAACAGGCCCACGGGTTCGGCCTTGCCGATCGCGTACGCGACCTGGACCTCGCAGCGTTCCGCGAGACCGGAGGCGACGACGTTCTTTGCCACCCAGCGCATCGCGTAGGCGGCCGAGCGGTCCACTTTGGACGGGTCCTTGCCGGAGAACGCGCCGCCGCCGTGCCGGGCCATCCCGCCGTACGTGTCGATGATGATCTTCCGGCCGGTCAGTCCCGCGTCACCCATCGGGCCGCCGATCTCGAAGCGGCCGGTCGGGTTGACGAGCAGCCGGTGGCCGTCCGTGTCGAGCTTGATGCCGTCCTCCGCGAGTTCCGCCAGGACGTGTTCGACCACGTACTCGCGGATGTCCGGGGTGAGCAGGCCGTCCAGGCTGATGTCGGCGGCGTGCTGCGAGGAGACGACGACGGTGTCGAGGCGCACCGGCCGGCTGCCCCGGTACTCGATGGTGACCTGGGTCTTGCCGTCGGGGCGCAGATAGGGGATCGAGCCGTCCCTGCGGGCCTGGGAGAGGCGGCGGGAGAGCCGGTGGGCCAGTTCGATCGGCAGGGGCATGAGGTTGGGGGTCTCGTCGGTGGCGTAGCCGAACATCAGACCCTGGTCGCCCGCGCCCTGCTGGTCGAGTTCGCCGACCTCGCCGCCGGTGCGGTGTTCGTAGGCGTTGTCGACGCCCTGGGCGATGTCGGGCGACTGTGTTCCGAGGGAGATCGAGACACCGCAGGAGGCGCCGTCGAAGCCCTTGGAGGACGAGTCGTACCCGATCTCCAGGATCTTGTCGCGCACGAGCTGGTCGATGGGCACGTAGGCGGACGTGGTCACTTCGCCGGCGATGTGCACCTGACCGGTGGCGATCAGGGTCTCCACCGCGACCCGGGCGGCCGGGTCCTCCCGCAGCAGGGCGTCCAGGATCGTGTCGCTGATCTGGTCGGCGATCTTGTCGGGGTGTCCCTCGGTCACGGACTCCGAGGTGAACAGGCGTGTCGACATCAGTAGGGCCCTTCGGTCAGTGGGTCATCGGTTCGGTGGCGAACGGGGACGGCGCGGCCAGGGCCCGGGCGACGAGCGCTTGGGCGGCGCCGGTGTAGGCCGTGGGGTCGAGGAGGTTCTCCAGGGTCCTGTCGTCGAGACAGCGGGCGACTTCCGGGTGCTCGCGCAGGACGTCGGCCAGCGGCCGCCCCTCCCGGACCACGGTCTGCGAGGCGTCGCTGAGCAGTTCCTTGGCCCGGGCCCGGCCCAGGTGCGGGGCAAGGACCGCCGCCAGCCGTTCGGTCACCACCTGGCTGCCGGTGAGCGCCAGGTTCTCGCGCATGCGGCCGGGGCTGACGACCAGCCCGCCGGCGAGTTCGGCGGCCGTGTGGGCGGCGCCGCCGGTCAGCCGCAGGCTTTCGCGCAGCAGCAGCCATTCGGCGTGCCAGGGGCCGGCGGAGCGTTCGTCCTCGGAGATCAGGCACTGGGTCAGTCCGGTGGCCAGCAGCGGGACCTGCAGGGCTGCGCTGCGGATCAGGGTGGCCAGTACGGGGTTGCGTTTGTGGGGCATCGCCGAGGAGCTGCCGCGTCCGGCGACGGCGGGTTCCGTGACCTCGCCGATCTCGGTCCTGGTCAGCACCTGTACATCGGCGGCGATCTTCCCCAGCGCCCCGGCGGTGAAGGCCAGGGCCGCCGCCACGTCCGCGACGGGGGTGCGCAGCGCGTGCCAGGGCAGGACCGGGCGGGCCAGCGAGGTCTCGGCGGCGAACCGGTCGACGAGCAGGTCGAGATAGCGGTCGGGGTCGTCCGGCGGGCCATCGGGCGTCGCGTACTCCAGGTAGCCGGCCAGGGTGCCTGCCGCGCCGCCGAGCGACACCGGCAGTGTCCGCTCCACGGCGCGCAGCCGGGCTCCGGCGTCCAGGACCAGCGCCCGCCATCCGGCGGCCTTGAGGCCGAAGGTGGTGGGCACCGCGTGGAGGGCCAGGGTGCGGCCCGCCATGACGGTGCTCCGGTGCTCTCCGGCGAGGCCGGCCAGGGCGGCGGCGGTCCGCTCCAGGTCGGCGCCGATCAGCCGCAGCGCGTCACGGCACACCAGCATGACGCCGGTGTCCAGAACGTCCTGGCTGGTCGATCCCCGGTGGACGTATTCGGCCGCGGCGGGGTCGGTGGCCGCGACCGCCGCGGTGAGGGCCTGAACGAGGCCGACGACGGGGTTGGCGGTCTCCCGGCAGGCCAGGGCCAGAGAGCGCAGGTCCATCCGCTCGGCGCGGGCGGAGCGGGTGATCGCCTCGGCGGCCCGCGCGGGCATCGTCCCCAGCGCCGCCTGGGCGCGGGCCAGCGCCGCCTCCGCGTCGAGCATCGCCTGTAGCCAGGCGCGGTCGCAGACCGCCTCCTCGACGGGGACGCCGACTCGCACCGGTGACAGCAGCCCGCTGTCGGTCCCGCCGTCGAATCCCTCACTCATGACGCCACCTCCGCCAGGCCGCCGTCGTAGTGGTCGGCGGCGGACCCGGCCCGTGCGGGGACGAGGGCCAGGACCGCGTGGGCGATGGCGTCGGAGTCGCCGAGTGTCACGGAGTTGACGCCGGGCCGGATGCCGGCCGCCGTCACCCAGTGGACGGATTCGGTGGGCACGCCGTATGCGAAGCGGCGGGGGTGGGCGCGGCCGTGGACGTCCACCGTCCGGTAGGGGCGTTCCGTGACGGCCAGGCCGCCGGTCTCGTACTCGGTGCCGCAGCTTCCCTCCAGCCGGTACGGGGCCGCCTGTCCGCTGGTGAGCAGGTGGCGCAACAGGGCGTCCCCGGTGCGCCGGAGATCGGGTTCCGGCAGCCGGGCCTCGATGAGGACGGTCGAGCGGACGGGTTCCGTGTCGAGGGTCTTGGAGACGGCCACGAACGCGGGGTGACTGCCGGTGTCGATGCCGATCTCCAGGTCCGGGCCGATGATCTCCACCACTCCGGCCTCGATCAGGGCCCGCAGTTCCTCGATGCGGGAGACGGGCGGGCCGATGGACAGGTACGCGTTGAGCGGGGTGTACCAGCCCTGGAGGTCGTCGCGGTAGGAGTTGCCCTCCAGGCCGCCGTGGTCGACCGCGAGCCGGATCTCGTTGCGCAGATCCCGCAGGACGTCCAAGGCCGCCTTGAGCGGTCCGTTGAGGTTGCCGGCCCTGGCGTCGCGCACGTCCTGCGCCAGGTGGTCGAGCAGCCAGTCACGGAAGGAGTGACGATCGTCGAACCGGCGCTCCGCGAAGGGCCGGGAGAGGGCTTTCCAGTTCCACCGCTCGGATTCGGCGATACCGAAGTCGTCGAGCAGGAGCCGTTCGCTCTCGCCGGCCGGCGCCCCCAGGTAGCGGCGGACGAAACCCAGGGCGGCGGATGCCTGGCCGCGCGCGGTCAGCAGCGTCTCGTAGTAGACGCTCTCGACCTCCTTGGCGATCAGCGGCCACAGGTCCGTTCCGAAGTGGACGCGATCGGCATCGACGGCGCGGCGGCGCAGCCGGCCGATCGTCAGCGGGGTGAGGACCCGGGGGATGTGCCGTCCGTGCGCTCCCTTCTCGTTCTCGCCGCGCGCGTGGTACGGCATGCCGCGCCGGGAGCCGGCCCGGATGTGCGGCTCATGTCCCGACGGGTGGTAGACGAGGGTGCCGTCGTCCCGGTGTTCGAAGGCGCCGCCGCGGCCGCGGGTGAGCAGTGCCATCTGGTCGAAGAAGTTCAGCCCCAGGCCCCGGACCAGGACGGTCTGTCCGGCCTTGACGGCGCACAGGTCGAGGTCGGCGGGGTTGGCCGGGCCCTGGTACGTCAGGCCGTGGGCGGAGGCGGTACGGGCCCACTCCTCCTGGCGTTCGGTCGGGCGGGACGGTACGTGTCCCTGGGCCAGGACGACGGCGTCCAGTCCTGCCAGCAGGCTGCCGTCGGCCAGGGTGAGGGTCTGCGAGCCGCCGGGGACACCGCCGGTGTCCTCCAGCGCCACGGCCCGCGTGCGGTGTTCACGCACGGTGCAGTGATCCGGCGCCTGGTCCCTCACCTGCTGGTAGACGTCCGCGAGGTAGCGGCCGTAGAAGGCACGGGTGGGGTACGAGTCGGGGGCGAGGTCACGGGCCTCGGCCCGGGTGCGGTCGTCGTAGCGGCCCGTCCTGCCGCCCAGAACGGCGGACTTGGCCCATTCGTACAGGCTGGGGCCGTGTTCGACGGGGCCGTCCATCTCCACGCTGTCGTCCGTGAAGACGGTGACCTGCGAGGCGACGGTGTTCATCAGCAGCAGCGGGGACTGTGTGGTCCGCCAGACCCGCCCGGGGCCGGGCGGGAAGGGGTCGACGACGTGGATGACGACGGATCGGTGGGACGGGCGGGCGCGTTCGTTGGCGCAGAGCCGTTCCAGGACCGACAGTCCGCGCGGTCCGGCGCCTACTACGCAGATTTCCAGGTCTCGGGCTGTCATATCCGCTCCGCGGTCAGGGGCCGTCCGGCCCCGGTAACCCGTTCCACCAGGTCGCCCGGGTCGGTGGGCAGTTGGTTTCCGCGCCAGGCGACGTGCTGGTCGGGCCGGACGAGGACCAGGTCACGTTCGTAGAGGTCACGGGCGGGCCGGTCCTCGACGTCCAGGATCTGTAAGGGCATGCCGTGCGCCTGGGCCGCCGCGAGCAGCGGTTTGCCGCTCGGGGGTTCGGGGCCCAGCCGCAGCAGGGTGTAGCCGGGGGTGAAGCGGTCGAACAGGGAGCTGCCCTGTCCGTGCCAGTCGTCCAGCCACAGGTGGGGGGTGCGGCCGCCGGGGACGCTCGTCGGGAGGTACAGGCCCCAGGGGTCGCCCGGGATCTCGGCGTCCGCGTCGGGGGCGATGATCGGGGATCCGTCGTAGCGGACGCCGAGCTGGACCCCGATGGAGTCCGTGCGTTCGCCGTGGCAGCGCAGTTGGCCCCCGACCCGGTCGCGGACCTCCACGCCCTCGGGGGTGTCGGTGTCCAGGGCCGCCGGGCGCTCGATCCCCGCCATCGCGGTGTGGAGTTCGCGTGCTGCCGCGGTGTTGCGCAGGGCGATCGGCCGGCGTTCGCTGCCGTACGTCGCGAGCAGGTCGGGGCCGCCCCAGCCCTGGAGGACGGCGGCGAGTTTCCAGGCGAGGTTGGCGGCGTCGTCGACCCCGGTGTTGAGGCCGAACCCGCTGTCCGGGGTGGGGTGCGCGGAGTTCCCCGCCAGCAGGACCCGCCCTTTGACGAATCGTTCCGCCACCAGGGCCGCGCCGGGCGCCCAGGCGGTGTGGCTGAGCACCTCGACGGGCAGGTCGGTGCCGGCCGCCCGCCGGACCAGGTCGGTGAGCCGGGCCGCGTCGGCGGTGTCCGGGTCCACCGAACTGGTCAGCAGGGAGAACTCGTCCTCACCGTTCAGCGCGATCAGGTTCGCGACGAGGTCGGCGTTCATCGCCCAGTAGCTCCCGGCGGGCCGTCCGAAGAGCACCTCGCGGTGGAAGGTGGGCAGGCGCAGGTGCGCCGTTGTCGCCCGGGGCGCGGTGCCCGGCCGGCCGGGGGCCTCTGCGGCGGGAATCCCGTAGCGGATGCCCAGCTGCTGCTGGACGAAGTCGGGTCCCTTGTCGCTGACGACGGCGTACCGGGCGGTCCACTGCTCGTCGGGGCGGCCCGGGTACCCGGTGCGGACGCGCACCTGCCCGGCGTCCTGGTCGAGCCCGGTGATCCGGGGGCCTTCGTGCAGGGTGATGTTGGGGCGGGTCCCGGCGTGTTCGCGGAGGAGGTGTCCGACGGATGTCTGGTCGGCGCGGTGCACCGGCTCGGGCAGTTGGTCCGTTCGGGACGCGATCGCGACCTGCCGCAGCCGCTGGGTGGGGGTGGGCTGCGGCAGCCGCGACAGTTCGGGGCTGTTGTACCGGGTGAAGTACGCGATGTCGGTGGGGTGGCCGCCGGGCAGGCCGAGGCGTCGGATCGGGCCGGAGACGCCCAGCCGCCGGTAGTGCTCCATCGTCCGCGCGTCGTGAGTGGTGCCGCGCGGCTCGCCGCGCCGGGGCCGGCCGGTGCCGAAGACGGTGCTGGGGATGCCGTGGTGGTCGAGGAAGAGGGCGAGCATCAGGGCGACCGGTCCGCCGCCGACGATGGCGACGGGGGTCCGCAGGCGTTCACACATCTAGTCACGCCCTCCCGGCCGTACCGCGTCGCGCGCACCGCGCGCCAGCGCGAGGTCGAGCGCCGCCCCGAGAGCGGCGGCGGGCCGCGCCTGCCCCACCAGCCAGCGCATCGCGACGTAGCCGTCCGGGCGGACCAGGACCGCTCCGTCGTCGTCGTGACCACGCAGCTCCGTCCAGGCGCCGTCGTCGTCCCAGGGCCCGTCACCGGTCCCGACGGCGTACGCGGTGACCGGGACACCGCAGGTGTCCGCCAGTTCCTCGACGGCGGCAAGCCAAGGGGCACCCTCGGAGCCGGCGAGCAGCAGGAAAGGCCCGCGTCCGGTGTGCAGATGGTGGGTGGAGACGCGCCGCCCGCCGTGCCGCAGCCAGGCGTGCGGCAGCCGGGACCCCGGGCGGGCGTCCTGGACGTGTTCGAGGCCGAGCGGGTCCTGTTCGGGGCGCTCGGTGCCGTCGTCACCGACGAAGCCGGCGTCACCGTAGTCGTAGCCCATCTCCAGACCCAGGTGTTCGGTGGTGATCCGGTTGGTGGCGAAGTACTCGCGCTGCACCGCCCGCCGGGTCGCGCCGTCCGGGGTGTCGGAGAACAGCGCGGTCATCTGGGCCCGGTTCCACTCCGGACGCGCTCCCTGCACCACCCCGGTGCCCGAGGTGAACGCGATCTGGTTGAACAGCGAGAACAGCGCCCGCTCGACGACCCGTTCGGCCACCGGGCGGCGCTCCGCCTCGTAGCTGTCGAGCAGCACGGAGTCGGCCCGCCCTTCGAGGACGTGGGCGAGTTTCCAGGCGAGGTTGTGAGCGTCCTGCACACCGGTGTTGAGGCCGAGGGCGCCGGACGGCGGATGACGGTGGGCGGCATCCCCGACGAGGAAGACCCGGCCGGAGCGGAAGTGCTCGGCGACCGTGCCCTCCACCGGCCAGCGGCTGATGCTGCGGACGTCCATGGCGTGGTCGTCGGGGAGCTTCAGGGTGCGGCGCACCATCTTGACGATCGTCTCGTCGTCGAGTGCGGCGGCTCCCTGGGCGCCCGGCGGCCGGGAGAACATCAGCGTCCACTCCTCGGAGTGCCGCCCCCACCGGCGCGGTCCCATCGGCACCACTCCGCAGTGCTCCAGCGTCCCGTCGTCCGACAGGCTCGACACGCGGTTGACGACCGCGTCGTCGTACGGGATGAACTCCGAGAAGTCGGCCCGCACATGCAGGTTGATCCACTCCAGGAACGTCGGGGTGCCCGTCATGCGGATGCCACGCAGCCGGCTGACGGTCTTGCCGCCGTCGGCGGCGACGACGTACCCGGCCCGCACCCGGAAGGTCCGGTCGGCGGTGCGGTCCAGCACGGTGGCCGTGACCCCGTCCGCGTCCTCCTGGAGGTCGACCAGCTCGTGGTGGAAGAGCAGGTGTCCGGGCGCCCGTTCCTCCGCGTGCCGGCGCAGCAGCGGCTCCAGCCACCGCTGGCCGAGGTTGGCGTGCGGGTAGGCGGAGGCACGGGCGTAGCGTTCGGCCAGTTCACCGCCGCCGTACGCGCTGGTGCGGTGGAGCACCTTGCGGTCGTAGGGCTCGTCGCCGCCGAGGCTGGACAGCCACACCATCGCCCCGCAGTTCTCCTGCGGCGCGCCTTCGCGGTAGATGTCATCGGCCACGCCCAGCTGCCCGAAGACCTCCATGGTGCGGGCGTTGAGGATGTGCGCCTTCGGCAGCGTGGAGGTGCCGGGGTGGCGTTCGACGAGCAGGGAGCGGACGCCGAGCCCGGACAGGGCCAGGGAGGCGGTGAGGCCCGACCCGCCTCCGCCCACGATGAGTACGGGGGTGTGCCGGTCGGCCGGATCGGGTCGACGGGATGAGTTCATCACGCTTCCTTCGGTTCGCGTTGTCGCGGGCCGCCCGGACTCCGGCCTATGCCGGTGCCGCGACCAGCAGGCTCGTTTCGAGGGCCATCGGGGTGACCGATTCCAGCCGCAGTCCGGCGCCGTCCAGGACGGACCCGTAGCCGTCCAGCGTGCGTTCCCGGCCGCCGGCGGCCATGAGCAGGTGGAGGTCCCACAACAGGGCCAACAGCCCGGAGCCGTCCGTGGGGATGACCCGCTCCACGATCAGCAGGCGGCCGGTGGCCGGCATCGCCTCGCGAATGACGGAGAGCATCCGGACGCACCGTTCGTCGTCCCAGTCCTGCAGGACCCGGGAGAGCAGATAGACGTCCGCCCCGGGCGGGACCTTGTCGAAGACGTCACCGGCGACGGTCTGCCAGCGGTCGGACCCCACCGTGCTCCGGAGGTGCTCCCGCGCGACGGGCGTCATGTGCGGCAGGTCGAAGAGCACGCCGCGCAGCCGGGGGTACTCCCGCAGGACGGTGGACAGCAGCATCCCGCTGCCGCCGGCGACGTCGACGACGGTGCGGCAGGCGGTGAAGTCGTGGGCTTTCAGCACGTCGGGGAAGAACACGTTGCCGGCGTTCATCGCCTTCTGGAACTTCTCCCCCGCACCCGGTTCCGTCTCCAGGTAGCCGCGCAGCGGGGTGCCGAAGGCCACGGCGAACCCGGAGGTTCCGGTGCGCAGGGCGGGGACCACCTGTCCCCAGGCGCGGTGGAACTCCTCGCCGTAGATCACCGCCATGTCGCGCATCGACCGTGGATCGTCCGAGCGCAGCAGTTCGCTGACCTCGGTGAGCCGGTAGCCGTCCGCGGTGTCCTCGAAGACGCCCATGGCGGTCGCCAGCCGCAGCAGTCGCTCGATGCCGTCCTCGTCGCAGCCGGCCGCCGCGGCGATCTTCGCGGCCGAGGTGTTCCCGGCGGCGATGTGGTCAGGAAGATGGAGTGCCGCGACCGCGTAGAGCGCTTGGGCCTGCCAAGCGCCGGTGAGGATGTCCACCACGCGGCGTGCGGGTTGCCCGTCGGCCATGTCGTCGAGCCTTTCGGTGGGTGGGTCTGCGTGAGGGGTTGCCGGACGGCCCTTGGTGAGGGCGCGGTGTCGGCGCGCCGCTGCGGGTCGCTGCCGGGCCGGGGCCTACGGCGTGGGCAGCCGCTGCCCGCGCCGGGCTGTGCCCGCTTCCGCCGCCCGGCTGAGCAGGTCCTGGTGTGCTGCGCGCAACTGCCGCTTGAGGACCTTGCCGGTCGGGCCGACCGGCAGGGCGCTGCGGTCCACGGCGATGACGAGGGCGCTCAGGGGTGCGAGTCCGCGCCCGGTCAGCGCCTCGTTGCAGCGGTTCAGCAGGACGGACGCGTCATGAGGACCGGGTCCGGAGTCGGCGGCGAACAGGACGACGGCGGCGGGCCGCTGGGTCCCGGGAGCCTCGGGGTCGTCCACGGCGACGACCGCGGCGTCCAGCGCCTGGGTGGTGAGCAGTACCTCCTCCTCCAGGGGGAGGCTGTAGACGGGGCCGTCGGCGGTGCGGATCACGTCGGGTGTGCGGTCGAGGTGGTACCACTGGCCGTCGCCCCCGCGCCGGACGACGTCACCGGTCAGGAAGTAGCCGTTGCGCACGGACTCCTTGCCGAGGGCCGGGTCGTCCCAGTAGCCGGGGGTGATGCTGGGGGTGCGGACGCCGAGCAGTCCGGCTTCGCCGTCGGGCAGCCGCCGGCCCTGCTCGTCGAGGACCGCCGCGTCCTGCACGGCCTTGACGGGGCGGCCGATGAGCCGCCCGAAGCCGGCCGACTGCGGGGTGAAGACCTGCTTGAACAGGACCATCCCCATCTCGGAGGAGCCCAGCCCGTCGACGTACGCGGAGCCGGCCAGTGCCTTTCCGCCGTCGCGGCGGGTGCCCAGCGCGGTCAGCGGGCGGATGTGGCGTTCGTGGGAGGCGTCTCCCATGCCGTTCCAGGTGTGGATGTGCCGGGCCGCGTCCGGGGTGATCCGGGAGGGGTCGATCTCGGCCAGGGTCAGCGGGAATCCCAGGACGAAGGTGGGGTGGAACCAGTTGACGGCCCGCGCGGCCGAGGCGCCGTCCGCCGCGTCCAGGATCAGCGTCGGGATGCCGAGCATGAGGGCCATGCTGAGGTAGCTGATGCCCGCCGAGTGGCTGTGCGGCAGCGTGGTCAGCATCCGGTCGGAGCGCAGTGAGGGAAAGGTCCACAGGCGTTCGCGCTTGCCGTCGAAGAACGACTGGTGGGTGAAGACCGGGGCCTTGGGCCGCCCGGTGGTCCCCGAGGAGTGCGAGATCATCACCAGGTCGTCGCGCCGGTGGCGGTACGGGAACCCGGTCAGCGGCGCGGGCGGCAGGGGGGCCGTCGCGTCGAGCCGTGCGATGTCCTCCGTCAGGACGGGCCGGTCCGGGGCCGCGTTCGGCAGCGACCAGGACTCGGCGCAACCGGCCAGCAGGTCCGCGTCGCCGACCAGGAGTGTCGTGCGGGTGCGCCGGAAGTACTCGGCTGCCGTGCCCATGACCATGTTGGGGTTGCAGTGCACCGCGACCGCGCCGAGGCTGGTGATCGCTATGTGATGGAGCAGCCCGTACAGCCCGTCGCGGGTGAAGACCCCGACGTGGGTCGAGGGGCGCACCCCGTGGGTGCGGTACCAGTGGGCGTAGCGGATCGCGGCGATCCGGATGTCGTTGAGGGACACCCCCGGCATCTCGCCCCGGTCCCAGGCCGGTGACATGGTGTCGGGGTGGAACAGGATCGGCCGGTCCCGGTCCCGTGCGGTCCGCCAGGTGTGCCAGAAGAAGTCGCCCGCACCGAGCTGCCGGTCCGCCGTCAGGCGCAGGCGCTGGGTGACGGACCGATGGGTCCCGAGGATGTTCATCCGTGTGCCTCTCTTACTCGTGCCGTCGGTGGGGTGCGCGGGTTCGGCCCTCGGGGCAGAGGGAGCCGGGCCCCGACGCGTTGAGCGCGGTTCGCAGCCACTCCCCCAGCGCCCTGATCCGGATGTCGCCGGGGATGCCGCCGTCACCGGACAGGGGTGCCGCGCCGCGCAGGGCCTTGGCCAGCCGGCGGCCGAAGCCGGCGTCGGCGGCGGTCAGCCCGGATTCCGCGAACCGGCTGCGCAACCGCCCGACGAGGGTCTCGGCGTCGGAGCCGAACTGGATCGAGCAGACGCCTGCGGACGTCGTGCCGACGAGGAGCAGGCCCAGTTCGCACTCGGCGAGCGCGTAGCTGATGCGCTCGCCGCGTCCGCTGTTCTTGAAGGTGCTGGGCGTCATGCCCAGCAGGTTCTGCGCCAGGGCGTAGAAGTTGCCGCTGGAGTTGAACCCGGCCTCGTAGATGGCCTCGGTGATGGTTTCGGTCCTGGGGATCTCCCGCCGCAGCCGGTCGGCTCGGCAGGCGGCGGCGTACGCCTTGGGGGTGACGCCGGTCAGGGCGGTGAACAGGCGGTGGAAGTGGAACCGGCTGAAGCCGGTCGCGTCCGCGAGCTCACCGAGCGAGGGGGCCGGGCCCGGTGCCTCCATCAGCCGGCACGAGCGGACGACCGCGGCGGTGTGCGGGTCGTACAGTGCCTGGTCCGGCCGGCAGCGCCGGCAGGGCCGGAAGCCCGCGCGTTCGGCGGCCTCGGGGTCCGGGAAGAAGACGGTGTTGGCGCGGCGGGCGTGCCGTGAACCGCAGGAGGGCCGGCTGTAGGTGCCGGTGGTCACCACCGAATAGCAGAACGCCTCGTCGGCGCGCCGGTCCCGCCGCAGTACGGCCCGCCAGCGGGCGTCGTCGTCGGGGAACTCCCTGGTCTGGGACGGCCCGGCCGCCGCGCCCCCCTGGGGCGGGCGCGAGCGGCCGGCGGGTCGTGTTCTGCGCGCCGCGTCGGACGCTCGCTCCCGCATCGGTCACGTCTCCAGGCAGAACTCGTTGATCGGGTAACCGACATGACGGTCCGCGACGGGCAGGTATCCCAGGACCTTGTCGCCCGGCTTGAGCTCCGTGCTGTTGAGCACGACGCCGCCGGGGCCGAGCACCCGCACGTGCCAGTCGTCCTGGAGGATCAGGTTGGCGGTGCGGCCGTCGGGGCCCGCCGCGTCGATGGAGATGAGCGGGCGGCTCTCGATCTTGACGCGGCCCACGACCACCAGCCGGGTCTTCCCGTGGATGTCCACGGCCGTGACCTTGCTGCCAGCCTTCAGCTCGCTCAGGTAGTTGGTGCGCTCGTTCTGGCCGAGGGTGTAGGAGTGGATGGCCCCGGCGTTGACCCGGAAGGGGCGGGTGGGCATGTACGGCAGCGGATGGGTCTCGCTGACGCACAGGATCATGCCCTTGGAGGACGAGCCCACGAGGATGCCCTCGTCCTTGCCGAAGTACGCGGCGGTGTCCACACAGGCGCGGTCGCCCATGCCGACGTGCGCGGTCGCGGTGATCTCCAGTTCGACCAGTTCCAGGTCCGGCACACCGCCCTCACCGGCCCGCTTCAGACCGGTGGCGTCGCCGACCGCGGCCGGGGCCATGAGCACGCCGTCGGAGCCGAGTTCGAGGACACCGTAGATGATCTCCGCCTCCTCGACGTCGTGGGCGACGGTGATGAGGCTGCCCTCCGCCTTGGCGGCGGCCGCGATCACGATCTCCAGCGGGATCTTCGTCGGGTCGCGGAAGTCCAGCACGCTCCACTTCTCGGTGCGGCCGGAACGGCAGGCCTGCTCCAGTGACTCGGCGTCCACGATCTCGACGTAGCGGCCGAACTCCACCTCGGGGTGGCGCAGCGCCAGTTCGGCGGGCTCGCCGTGCTTGGCCGGCTCGACGATGACGATGTCGGCGGCGCCGAAGTCCTCGGGAAGGTTCTCCCCCTGCGGGAAGAGGATCTTCTTCACGGTCGGCGGGAGGGCGGCGAAGTCCGCCGGGTCGGAGGCGAGGATCCCGTCGATCCGGGCGTGGATCGCCTCTTCGACGATGGCGTCCTTCGCCGATCCGATGGAACGGACGTCTATCCAGCTGAGCTTCACAGGGCACCTGCCATTCGGGGGGAAGGGGAGGAGAGGAGGGAACCGGGGTGTCCGTGGACGATCCCGGCCAGTTCGAAGACGGTGGCGCGCGGTGCGGTGGCGCCGAACACCCGCCGTCCGACGGCGAGTCCGCTGCATCCGACGGAGAGCGCCGAGGTGGCGAAGTCGGTCAGGCTGTCGGCGCGGGCGCCGCCCGCCACGATGATCGGCAGCGGGGAGCTGGCGATCACGTCGGCCATCCGCTCGGCCGGGGAGGCGAACACCGTCTTGACGATGTCGACCCCGAGGTCGGCGGCGATGTTGACGACATGGGACAGCAGGACGGGGTCGGTGGGGTCGGTGACCCGGGGACCGCGCGGGTAGATCATGGCGAGCAGCGGCATACCCCAGCGGTCGCAGGCCGCGGCGACCGCGCCCAGGTCGGCGAGTTGGGCCGCCTCGGTGTCCGAGCCGATGTTCACGTGCACGCTCACCGCGTCGGCGCCCAGCCGCAGGGCGT
This sequence comes from Streptomyces sp. H39-S7, assembly GCF_027158205.1. GTDB lineage: Bacteria > Actinomycetota > Actinomycetes > Streptomycetales > Streptomycetaceae > Actinacidiphila. Next base: position 103,641 of record NZ_JAPVLU010000035.1, read on the forward strand.
CCTCGACGTCGCCGACCAGGACCTTGGCGTCGGCGTCCGGGCTGTGGGCGGTACTGGCGCTCAGGTGGACGATCAGCGAGCAGTCCGCGAGCAGTTCGGGGTCGATGACGCGGGCCCGGCCCTTGTGCACGACGATGCCGTCGGCGCCGCCGGCCACCACGTCCCGGATCAGTTCGTCGAATCGGTCGACACTGGCGATCGGTCCGTCGGACACGGAGTGGTCGAGCGGCACGAACAGATACCGGCCGTCCCCGTGTCCGGACAGTCTGGTCAAACGCAGCAGCTTTCCCGTGGAGGTGGTTCTCATCATCGGGCACTCCCTTGTGCGACACGTGCTGGAGGACGGCGTTCCGGGCCTTCGTGCGAACGGAGGTCGGGGATCGACACATCGATCACGTCCGCGCGACGGCCGGCGGCCGGGCAGCGGTTCGAATGCGCGCGGTACGGCGCCCTGGGACTGGTCGACGACGCTTCCGGAACCTCGGTGGCGCCCGTGTGAAGGGCGCCGGTCTTCCCGTGTTCCGGTGTCGGGCTGTGCCGCTCATCGTCGACCGGAAGACTCATTTCCAGGAGGTCTTCGTGTCATGCCATTAGCGTGCCATCGGGAACACCAGGAATTGCACAGAGCTGCTACAGACAAGCGGAACGCTTACGTCCAAGGAAATTCCAAGCAGAAAGC
>NZ_JAPVLU010000036.1:0-31565 GCF_027158205.1 Streptomyces sp. H39-S7
CAGAATGTGCCAGTTACTGCGAACATCTCACGCGTACCAATCAAGCCTGATAGGAGGGCTCCTACCTCCCCACTTGCACCTCAATCGGCAGGCACATCGCGAAGGAACCCGCGTGAACTCCAGTTGGCAGTGCAGACACGGGACGTTCTCCTCTCGGAGTCGGTCACTGTGGGTGAAGGGAGGGAGGCAGAGCTTCCCCACGGACCCTGGTTTTCGGGGATTTCCGCAGGTCGCGGGAGGGTGCCTCCCTGACTCCCTGTGTGGGTGTCGGTGCAGATCAGATTGGGGAGGCGGGGTGAGGGAGGCAGTGAGGGAGAACTCCCCGCCTCCCTCACCGCCTCCCTTCACTCACCGTGACCTTCGGCGGTGTCGCGGTCGCGGTCGTGAAGCGCGTCGCGGACCTTGGTTCGGTTGACGACCATGACGCCGCCGGACTTGTACGGGGCGGCGTCGACCGAGTCGAGGACGCGGGTGAGGTCGGAGGCGGTCCAGGACCGGTAGTGGCGCGGGTTGCGCTCGGCAAGCTGCTGGCGGACCTCGTCGGTCCGCATCCGGTCGGCATCGCCCAGGACGGCGAGGATGTCGGCGAGCGGGTCCACCAGCTCACCAGCCGCCGGCGCGGCGGCGGCCGGGGTGATCCCGTCCCGCAGCGCCAGCGCCCGCAGCACGACGGGGGTGATCTGGTCGGTTTCGGCGTCCTTGCGGACGTAGTAGGCGCGGATCAGCTCGAACGCGTTGCCCGTGAACCCCACCGTCAGGGCGGTGCCGACGTTCTCGGCCGGGTTGAGGGTGGTGGCGGTGATGCCGGCGCGGTGCTTGCCGGTCCCCAGCAGCCCGTCGTTGGCGACGTGGTCGCCGACGGCGAACGCGACGCGGTGGGAGGTGTTGCGGGTGACATCCTTCGGGATGCTCGCCGCGGTCGGCGACACCGTCACGAACAGCAAGGTGATGCCGACCTTGCGCGCCTTCTTGAGGACCTTGACCGCCAGTTCGGCGGCTTCCGGACCGTACTTCTTGTGCTCGAACAGCTCGTGGCACTCGTCGAAGACGACCACCCGCGGGCGCATGCGGGGGTCCTGCTCGGCGAGCTTGCGGGTGAGCTTGACGGTGTCGCCGCCCATCTCCTCCAGCAGCTTGCCGCGCCGGGTGACCTCCTCGCGCAGGTCCCGCAGCGCTTCCAGCGCTGCTTCGACCTGCTCGTCGTCGTCGCCCTTGACCAGGGTCCGCAACCGGTCCTGCATCGGGTCGTAGTCGACGTTGTAGGCCATGACGTAGACGTCGATCTCGACCAGCGGATCGAGCATCGCGCCCAGCAGCAGGCCTACGACCAGCGACGACTTTCCGGAGCCCATGATCCCGCCGACCATGTAGTTCGCGGCCATGAGCTTGCCCATGACCGGTTCCCCGCGCTGCGAGACGCCAACGGGCACGCCCTTGAAGTAGTCCGCGGTCCCCTCCGTCAGCAACGGCCACGGCGGCACCGCCCCGGACAGTGAGCCCTGGTCGGCGACCCACAGATCGAGGGTGCCGGGCAGGTCGTGCGGTTCGGTCGGCCACGTCTCGACCGGCAGCCGCAGCAGGTTGTGCGCGAGAACGTCCTTCTTCCCGTTGATCATCTCGACGGTGACGCCCATGGGGAGTTGTAGGCGGGTGTGCCAGCCGTTGCCGAGCCGGGTGGTGGGCTGCATCCACCGGGCTTGCCATCCGGCCTTGAACGCCTGGTTCAGCGGCCCGATGTTCAAGTGCCGCAGCGCGTCCAGGATCGCGCCCTCATCCGGCACCACATCCCGCTTGCTCTGCTCACTCGCCGCAAGCGCCCACTGGGGCGCGGCCTGTCCGCGGCGGCCGGTGTTCCACAACGCCAGCACCGTCACCCACGGGGCCAGCCATAGCGCCGGGCCCCAGATGACGGACACGATGAGCACCACTAGGCGGATGAAGTCGATGGTGAACATCGTCGGCGCGATCACCTGCGTGACGTCGTGCTCCGCGATGGCCAGCACCACACCGAGCGCCAGCAGGCCCCCGACACTCGCGCCGGCACCGACGGCAGCACCCTTGGCGATGCGTTGCGGGGCGGTGAGCAAATCCATACGCCGCTGGTGGCGCTGTTGCCGGAACAGCGCGGCGCGCTGCTCCCACTCCATCGCCACCTCATGCTGCCCGGAGGCTTCCGCGGCGCGCATCATGCGCTCATGCCGGGCCACAGTCCGCCCATCCCAGGCGCGTTTGGCCAGGATGCGCCCGCCCCCCGCCACGTAGGCGGAGTGCCGGACGGCGGCGCGGGCGGCGGTTCGGGTGCGGTCGTCGGTGGCGACCACCCGCGCGGTGTGGGCGGTCCGGCGCCACAGCGGCACCGACGGCGGGTCGGCGGTGATGGACGTGGAAGGGATGACGGTCCCTTCCAGGACCTCGCGCGGCGGCACGGGCGGGGTGTCGGTCTTGGTCAGGTGGGGTTTCGGGTGGGGTCGGTGGTCGTCCAGGCGGATGATCTCGGACATGCTGGGGGTCCTGCTTTCTCCATCGGGAAGGGCGGGGCCCGGAGCGGCCGGTGTCTTGGCGGATGACGGCCGTTCCGGGGCGAAGTCAGCGGTACCAGCGGTGCGAGCGGTGCGCTTCTTCACCTGCGGCGCGCATCCCGCGCACGGTGCCGCTCTTGCCGCAGGTGCACACCCACGTGGTTTCGTAGTGGTCGTTGCGGTTGCGCGTGTTGGTGCTCTTGAGCTTGTGCCGGGGTTCGAGGGCGGCGCGCAGCAGGCGCGCATTCAGGTCGGCGTCGCTCATGTGCGGTTCTCCTTGGTGGTCTTCTCAGCGCGCTTGCGGGCGCCGTCCAAAATGCGGTCCAACCTGCGCTGCAAGTCGCGCTGGTCAACGTCCTCACCAGCCACGGCGCGCTTGGTCATGCGGGCGATGAGCCAGGCCACGCGGGCGGTCTCGGACGCGGTCAAGGGCGGGTCGTTGGGGTGGGTCCGGATCATGAGGTCACCGCCTTCGGATGTCGCGGTAGATGCCGTAGACGACCAGGGCCACCAGGGCGATGCACGCGGCGGCGATGGCGAGGGCGACCGCGGCGAAAGCGACGGTGATCATGAGCATGGAACCGCCCACGCCGATGGCCAGCCACTTGCCCGCCGTGCCCGCTCCGGACTGCTGGGGCAGCACGGCCGGCGCGGGCGAGGGCGCCTGTTGGGCTTGGGCGATCTGTGCGGCTTGGATTGCGGCGAGCATCACCGCGAAGTGCTCGCTCTGCCGGGCGGCTTCGACCGCCTCGGCAGACGCTTTGCTGATGTCGGTCATGGACCGTGCCTTTCGCATGAGGACGGCGTCCAAAGCAGCGCGGGTGCCGTCAGCCGGTGGTGGAGGCTGCGGTCAGTCGCTTCCACGAGGACCGCAGCCGCACTTCGGCTGCGGTGTGGCCGGCGGAGCGGAAGCGCGCGGCCAGCTCCCGGTAGGACGGCGGGGGCGTCTGCGCGCTGAGGATGTGAGCGACGATCCGATCGAGGTCGGTGTCATCCAGTTGGGGTGCGTCCAGTGCGGCGACCGGCTCGACCGGGCCCCACACGGGCAGCTCCCAGCGGGGGCGTGACGCAGGTGTGACGGGAGCCGTCACGCAGGTCAGCGCGTGTGCGGTGTCCTCGCCCGCACGGGTCTTCTCCAGCGTTGACCACGCCTGCGAGAGGGTGGCGGCGGTCTGTGCCTGGACGCGTGCGACGCGCGCGCCGGCCTGCGTCACGGCCGTAAGCCGGGTCTCTTCCGTGGTGGCTTCGGCCCGCAGCCGGGCGCGAGCAACGGCCGCGCCGTCGCGGGCTTCCTGCTGGATCTCGGCAATCGCGGCGAGCGCATCGGGGGTCAGCGCGGTGCGCTCCCACAACCCGTGCACCAGCCACAGCGCCTTCGCAGCGACCGGCAACCACGACACCGCCAGCCACGCGCCGACCGACCCAGCGGCGGTGAGCGCGTGCGTGACCAGGACGCCGGTGGCCATCAGGCCGAAGCACCAGCCGACCGCGGTCACCGCCCGGGAGTGATCACCCTGTGCGGCAAGACGGCGTTCGTAGGCCAGCGTTGCCAGCCAACCGCCGTCCAGGCCCAGACCGACGACCAGGGCAACCGGCCACGGCATCGCCTGCCCCAGCCACATCACCACCACGCCCAAGGTCAGGACCATCGACACGACCGTCATCGCGACGGCCGGAGCCACGGTCAGCGCCTTCTTCATCCGCGCGGTCCACCTCATGCCGCCAGCCCCTTCGAGCGCCGTCGGCGAACCGCGGCGGACGGGACGACGGGTGCGAACTTGAGCAGGTCCGGCAGGCACTGACTAAGCGTCTCGGAGGCCAGCGCGGTGGTGCGGTCGTACAGGGCGGGGTCGTCGGCGAGGATGTCGCGGGCCGCCGCCTCACGCGCGGCCCGCTCCTGCTCACTCTCCCCGTCCTCGCCCAGCCACAGTTCCAGCGGGGTGCCGAGGGCGAGTTCGAGGAAGTCGTTCGGGGTCAGGGCACGGTGATGCCCCACGTAGTTCCGCATGAGAAGTCTCCAGAAATATGAAGGGGAGGGGCCGGGGCGGCGGGACTGTCCTTGGCTGGGAGCTCCGCCGCCCCGGGTGTGGGGCGAGGTCAGATGACGGCGATCAGCAGGGCCGCGACCAGCAGCCACAGGTGGTGGAAGGATTGATCCAGCGCGTAGGCGCCGGTGCCCAGGGTGGGGTTGTCGTCGTGGCCGGCCCGGAGGGATCCGAGCCGGTAGAACCCGCTCTTGCCGGTGACCTTGGCCAGCCATGCGAGGGTGGTGCGACGATCAGCCCACCCGTGCGACAGAGCGTCGATGCCCAGTCCGGCAATCACACCGACTGGCGACAGGCTCAGTCCGAGCAGCGCGGCTGAGGGGACCAATACAGCGACCTTGGTAGCGGTCAGGGTTGCAACGTGCCGAGCATTGGCGAGCTGGCCGACCCAGCCGGGGCGGCCCTTGGTGCAGGACTGGTGAGAGGTCTGAACCCAGTGGTCACCCACCGAGTGCGCCACCCATAGGGCGATGAACACGGCGGCAAACGAGGAGACGGCCATGTCGGGACTCCCGAAGAGTTGGAGGGCTGAACAGAACTCATCCGGCTCCCCTCAACCCCGGCCGTCTGAGACGGCCGGGGGAGGCAACCGGGGGTACTACGTGAAGCGGCACCGATGTTTGACGTGTGTTGTCTCCTTCGGGAGCGCGCTCCCGTTTTGGGCAAGAGACGTGACCTTTCGGTCTGTGCCCTCCGGTTGACCAGGGATCCGGGGCCCTCAGCCCCATCTGTCCGGGGCTCCTTTGGCGTGCAGTTCGAAGCAGCCCAAAGAGGACCCTTCGACTCAGTTGCTTCGCTGTCCTAGGACTGCGGGCGACTGCTACGACCATGCCTCACAGTCCTGGGACTGTCAACAGTCCTGGGACTGTGTTTGACTTGTCCTGTCGAAGGGAGTTCGGCATGGCGCCGAAGTGGCGAGAGTTGGCAGACCAGCTGGCCGAGCAGATCAAGAACGGCGACTACATCCCGGGCCAGCAGCTGCCTCATATCCGCACGCTGGTTGAGAATGGTGAGGGCTCAAAGTCCACGGTTCACGCCGCTTACAAGGCGTTGGAGGCGGAAGGGCTCGTCACGTCCTCGCGCGGACATGGCACAGTCGTGCGCCCGCAGACTCCGCTCAAGCGCATCGGCATTGAGCGGTACGACAAGGCCAAATGGCGTGACGGTGACGAGGTCGCCTTCATCGCCGATCGAGTGGCCTCAGGCCGCGCATACCGCCGGGGCGAGCAAACCCAGTCCGTGACGTTGATAGAGGCCACGGCGGCCGTTGCTGCCGCGCATGGTCTAGCTCCTGGTGACCAGGTATATGCACGGGCGCGGCTCGTGAAGGAAGGCGAGCAGCCGACGCATACCCTGACCAGCTACTACCGGCCGGAGCATGTCGAGGGGACTCGGATCGTCGACCCTTCGCCAGGACCAGCCGGCCGGGGCGGCGGATTCCGGGTGCTGTACGACGCGGGCTACGAGATCGACCACATGCGGGAGGAGCTGTTCGCAAGAGTCCCTACGCCGGAAGAGACGAAGCTACTCCAGCTTCCGGCTGGAGAACCAGTGGTCGAACTGCACCGGACCACGTACACCGCCGATGGCACCGTGGTCGAGTTCGCCATCGGCGTGCACGCCGCCTCACGCTTCATGTGGGCCTACGACTTCAAGATTCCCGACTCGGCACAGGAAGTAGGGGAAGGGCAGTGATCTCGGCGCAGGCATGGGCCGACGCTCAACGGCTCTGGGATTTCCTCCGGATGCACCATGAGCCACGGCCATGCTCAGTCGCCGTCGGCTTGGGTAGTCATGACCTAGGCGTTGCGGATACGACAGCGGACCTCTATCGGCGCGGCATGATGCCGCTTGTTGTCTTCACTGGGGCGACAAGTCCGACGACTCAGGAACTCATGCCGCGAGGCGAAGCGGTCCACTACCGAGAGCGAGCCCTCCAGCTTGGCATTCCCGGCTCCGTCGTGCTCGTAGAACCTAGAGCTCGTAACACGGGCCAGAACATTACCTTTGCGCGCGAGCTGCTCGAAGAGTCGGGAGTCACCATCTCATCCGTCCTGTTGATCAGCAAGCCATACGAGGAACGGCGCGCTTATGCCACGGCCCAAAAATTGTGGCCGAGCGTTGAGTTCGTCTGCGCATCCGCAGAGAAGGGCTTCGAGGAATACGTGGAGTCTATTCAGGATGCCTATCTGGTGATTGACATGATGGTGGGTGCGCTACAGCGACTCCTAGTCTATCCCGCACGAGGGATGATGATCTTTCAGGAAGTACCCACTGAAATTGTCGTAGCCTATGAGCGACTGTGTCGCACTGGCTTCACGAGTCGACTTATTCCTAGCGGCCGCAAGCAGGGCTAACCTAGTTAATCCAAACGTCAATAGATGCATCGAACGCGGGAAGTATCCTTCTGTAATTTGAATGCGCGATAGCCGTTCCGATAATTGTAGGTTGGCAGTGCGACAGCCCGGTTTCACTCCAGAACTCGTGCACTAATGCGGCCGACGGGATCCGTTGCTTCAACAAGGCTACGACCTCGTCATCGTCCATGGGGCTGACCTGCATGGCTGCGTGTAGCTCGCTGAACTCCGCATCGGACAGTCCATAAGTCTCCCGTTTCTTCGTCAGCATTTCTTCATTGACTGCGTTCACTTGAAATTTTCCATGATCGGGAATTTGTTGATCATTGTATGGGATGATTAGTAGACCACTTCGACCAGTCTCCATGTACTTTTCCAGCTCGGGGTGACTATCTAGTGATACGCCCTTTGTGAATACGCCGGGATACCGCTTCTTCATTGCATAGGGCCAGGTTACTTCATCCAGGGTAGAAGTTGTGGCGCAGCTAGTTGCGACCAAATATTGGACGTCAGATTTTGTTACCGGAAGATTGGAGATAATCGGGTTAGTGAACGCGTCAATCCGTTGATAAAGATAGTTCGGATCAACATCCCACTGGTTAAATCCCACATTGCGCAGGAAGAATAGAAGGGTAAGTGCGTCCAAATGGCGTGGCGCGAGTTTTTGCGCAACCGAGATGGCTTCATTGTAAGCAAGTTGCTTCGAATTTCTTTCTGTTTGCTTCGTCCTTTGCACGAGCATTGAGACTAGAATCTCACCGAGGTTTTCGTCGCCGGTCTTGGCAAAACCAGACTCGGCCTCTAGGACTGCCGACTGGACGCCGGGATCTTTGATGTTTTCGATGGACTCCGGAGATTCTTCGTTTAGCTCTTTCAGGAAGTTGATCGTGAACTCCTCGACCCTCTCCTTTGCTTTGCTGAATGCTTCCGTTGAATAGCTGGAAAATTTATCTTCAAATAGTTTCAGGAAGATGTACTCAACGTCCTGAACGCTTACTCCGAAATTTGCTGTTTGCGCCTGTACTAGTTGGGAATTATTTCCCGCCTTCTGTTTTAGCCATGTCACGGAGTGTTGCCTCCGAGCTTGTTTTTGTCCCCAATGTTGATATCACCTGAGGACTGTAGATTGGTTGAATTACTGCCGCTCCTCTGGCTCATGCGGCTGGGGGCATTGGAACCATGGGTGCCTGACGCCCTTGCCTGGTAGATGGAGTATCCCGCCAGGACAAGTCCTGCGATGCCGACGAAGAGGCCTAGCACGCCCGCAACTCCGTTGGCCCGATCCAGGCCCACTCGAAAGAAGTAGTAACCGAGTCCAGAAAGCAGAAGGCCAAAGAGGCCGAGTGAAATCCATAGCCACACGCGACGTGCAGTAGGTGTCATGGACTCAGTGTGCCACCGGCTCGACATCTCGTCTGGTAGATGGTTGATTCCAACAGTTGCCGGACTGCTGTCCTCGTAGGGGAGGGGTACGCGGTCAAATCGCACTCAGGTGAATCCGGGTTAGTTGGCAGGGTGGATCCTTCTCGTGAGTCATCGTGATCAAGGATTCCGAAACCGCGCCAGGATCGCGAACGTGCTTCTGGCCACCCCAAGAGCACCACGACGAAGACTGCCGCTAGGCCTCTGTATCTTCGCCCGATTGGCCAACTTGCGGCCAACGGAACAGCAGCGAGCGGCGTCAGCTGCATTCGCCGCAGGTCAGGGGGCTTGCGGAGCCGTCATACATGGCGGTCTTGAAAACCGTCGTGGCAGCGATGTCACCGTGAGTTCGAATCTCACATCCTCCGCCCAGGTCAGCTCAGGACCAGCTCAGAAGGGGTGCCTCTCCCAGAGAGGCACCCCTTCTGCGTTCACTCCTGGGACCGAACGCCCGGCCCGGTGAACCTCCCGTACCGGGCCTGCGTCTTCTCTCTCGATCCGCGACTACACGCACAGGAGAAGAGACCGTTGACCGACAAGGACGTTGAGCAGACCGACGAGCGGGGTTTTGGCCCGGGGCCTTGGTGGGCGGACCTTGGGACGTGGGGGGCGGTCGGATTGATCGCCTTCGGGGTTCTCGCGGCAGCGTGGGTCTTCCTCCGGCTGCCCGGCACCCCGGAGAACCTGGCGACCGGCTACTACCAGGCCGCCAAGGTCCTGGCCATCGGCCTGGTCCTCGCAGGCGGCTCCCTGCTGGGCCGCCGTCGTCCGGGTGCCCGGTGAGCGCGGGTGGCCCTTCGTCGTTCTGTCAGGGGCGGTGTACCTGGTAGGAGCGGTGCCGGCCCGGGACGCGGGTCAGGACGCCCATGCTCTCCATGATCTGCAGGTGGTGGGCGACCGTCGCGGGGCTGCGCAGGCCGACGGCCGCGCCGATCTCGCGGACGCTCGGCGGGTAGCCGTAGAGGTCCGTCCACTCGACGATGACCTTCGCGATCTGCTCCTGCCGATCGGTCAGGTACCGGGGCGCGTCCGCGCTCATGGCCGCGCCCTCTCGTTCGTCACGCTTCTCGCGCGGGTCCAAGGCCGGGGCCCGGGTGGTCAGTTGACGGCGGACTCCGTGGAGCGGTGATCCGGCGCAGCGCCGTGCGTGGCGCGGGCGCGAGCCCGGACGTGTCACGACCTGGCAATTCAAGCACGTGTTCGAATTACGGCGCAGCCTGGCGCGCGGCGGAAGCGATGGTCGCGGCGGCTTCCTGGCGGGGTAGGCCGGCCCGGGTGGCGGCGTCGATCAGGGCGGCCGCGAGGGTGTCGCCGCTGCCGGATTCGTACGCGCGGCAGGCGGCCCAGTAGAGGCGGGAGTTGCGCCGGCCGCGCGGGGAGTCGCGGACGAACCGGACGAGGGCGAGCGAGTGCCGGGGGACCGGGCGGCGGGGTAAGGCGGGCGGGGGCAGGGTGAGGAGGCGGAGCAGCCTGGCGGGGACCGGGGCCGCCGGAAGGCCGGGCGATCGGGAGTCCAGCAGGTAGCGGCCGGCGCTGGTGATGGAGCCGGGGCCGACGAGGTATCCGCCGTGGCCCCGGATGTCGATGCCGGGTCCGGGGGCGGCGCCCGGCCGGCCGACCGAGTTGGGGACGGTGGTCCCGGCGTGGCCGGCGAGCCACAGGTGGCGGCCGCCGCTGGGGGTGAGGACCGTGACGGTGTCCGGGACGGCGAAGCCGTGCTCGCGCGCCAGGGCGGTGAGGGCGGCCACGCCGTCCAGGCCGTGCTTGACGTCCAGGTCGAGGCCGATGAGGTGGTGCGGGGCGAGGCCGCAGGCGATGCCGTAGCCGGTGGCCCAGGGGGCGGCGGCGAACAGCGCGCGGACGGCGGCGGGGTCGGTCGTCGCGTCGTGCACCCCGTGGCCGAGCCGGCCGCAGGCGCCCACGCAGCGAACGGGCGGGGAGTCGCCGCGGTGCGGGGAGCGGACGGCGGGGAGCTTCGTGCGGGAGAGCGGGATGACCGCCAGTTGCCGCGAAGCGGCGGCCAGGGCGTTGGCGAGCGCGGCGGTGTGCAGGACGGAAGAGGCCATGCGTCTAGTTTCGTGCATATGTTCGATAAAAGGGAGGGGGCGCGGGTGGGCGGCGTCGCGGGCTCGTGCGGCCGGGGTCGGAGGCACGGCCGCGCGGCGGCGTTCCGGTGCCGCCGCGCGGCGGCGTTCCCCCGGGAGGACGGGCTGGTGGATCATGGTTGGTCGCCCGGCGCCTGCGGCCCGGTCGGCGGTGGTGAATTTTCATCCACAGCCTGTGGACAACTTCTCATGTCTTGACAGGGGTGGGGCAGGACGGAGAATCTGACGGTCAGTCAGAAATTGCCGACCCCCGTGGAGGCCGCTGCCGTGCACCTCGCCCCCACCCCGCGCCAGCGCCGGCTACGGGCCGAACTGCGCGACTACTTCGGCCGCCTGATACCCGAGGAGACCCGCGAGGCCCTCCGGGCCGAGCCGCCGGGCGGCCCGCTCGCCCGGGGCCTCCTCCGCCGGATCGCCGCCGACGGCCTGCTCGGCCTCGGCTGGCCCACCGAGTACGGCGGCCAGGGGCGCGGCCCAGACGAGCAGTTCGTGTTCTTCGACGAGTCCTACCGGGCCGGCGCGCCCGTGTCGATGGTCACGCTCAACACCGTCGGCCCGACCCTGATGAAGTACGGGACGGCCGCGCAGAAGGAGTACTTCCTCCCCCGGATCCTCTCCGGCGACTGCGTCTTCGCGATCGGCTACACCGAACCGGACGCCGGCACCGATCTCGCCTCCCTCAGCACCCGCGCCGTCAGAAGCGTCCCCGGGGAAGCCGAAGGCGGCCGCGGGGAGTGGCTGATCGACGGCACCAAGTCCTTCACCAGCAACGCCCAGGGCGCCGACTGGATCTGGCTCGCCTGCCGCACCGACCCCGAGGCGCCCAAGCACCGGGGCATCTCGATCATCCTCGTCCCGACCGACGCCCCCGGCTTCTCCTGGACCCCGATCCACACCGTCGGCGGCCAGACCACCAGCTCCACGTACTACGACGCGATCCGCGTCCCGTACGGCAACCTCGTCGGCGAGGAGAACGCCGGCTGGTCGCTGATCACCAACCAGCTCAACCACGAGCGGGTCGCCCTGGCCGCCATCGGCATGCAGGCCGAGGACTTCTACGACGCGGCGCTCGCGAGCGCCCGCGCGCCCGACGAGGACGGCACCCGCCGGATCGACACCCCGTGGGTCGCGTCCCGGCTGGCCGAGGCCCACGCCCGGCTCTCCGCGACCCGGCTGCTCAACTGGCGCCTGGTCCAGGACGTCGGCGCCGGCACCCTCACCCCGGGCGACGCGTCGGGCGTGAAGTTCGCCGGCACGGAGAGCGCGATCGAGGTCTACCGCGCGCTCCAGGAAGCGGCCGGGGAGACGGCACTCATCAGGGGCGGCGACAACGGCGAACTGGAACGGATGAACCGGGCCGCGCAGATCAACACCTTCGGCGGCGGCGTCAGCGAGGTCCAGCGGGAGATCGTCGCGACGATGCGGCTCGGCATGAAGAGGAGCAAGCGGTGACGGCCGAGGCGGTGAGAGGGCAGCCGGGGCAGCCGGTGACGGACGCGGCAGCGGTCGGCGACCGGAACGGCCGGGCTGCTCCGGACGATCTGTACGAGCGGCTCGCGGTCCACGTGGGGCAGGTCGCCGCGGCCGGCGGCGAGGGCAGGGACCCGGTCAACGAGCCGATGATCCGCCACTGGTGCGAGGCGATGGGCCACCCCGTCCCCGCGGACGGCTCCGCGCCCGCCACCATGCTCCAGGTGTGGACCATGGGCGGCCTCTCCGGCCACACCGCGGGCACCGCGCGCGCCGGCGCCTACGACGCCGTCCTCACGCTCCTCGACGAGGCCGGCTGCACCTCGGTCGTCGCGACCGACTGTGAGCAGGAGTACCTCCGGCCGCTGCGGCCCGGCGACCGGATCACGTTCGACGCCGTCATCGAGTCCATCTCGCCGCGCAAGACCACCAAGCTCGGCACTGGCCACTTCGTCACGACGCGGATGGACGTCCGGGCGAACGGCGAACTGTCCGGCACCCACCGCTTCCGCATCCTCAAGTACGCGCCGGCCAGGACCGCGCCGGCCAGGACCGCGCCGGCCAGGACCGCGCAGGGCCAGGCGGCGAAGGCCGCCCCGCGGCGCCCCCGCCCGGTCGTCAACCGCGACAACGCCGCCTACTGGGAGGGGCTGGAGCGGCACGAGCTGCTCATCCAGCGCTGCTCCGGCTGCGGCACGCTGCGGCTGCCGTGGCTGCCGGGCTGCAACGCGTGCGGCTCCCCGGACTGGGACACGGTCCCGGCCGCGGGCGGAGGCACCGTCTTCAGCTACGTCGTCATGCACCATCCGCCGTTCCCCGCCTTCGACCCGCCGTACGCGGTCGCCCTGGTCGAACTGGCGGAGGGCGTGCGCGTCCTCGGCAACGTCACGGGAGTGCCGTACGACAAGGTGCGCGCGGGTCTGCCCGTGACGCTCGAGTTCCTGGCGGTCGACGACGAGTTCACGCTGCCCGTCTTCCGGTCCGTGGAAGCCGGAGAGGACTGACATGGACTTCACCCCCACCGAGGAGCAGCGGGCGGCGAGCGAGCTCCTCGCCGCGATACTCGACCGCAGCGCCGAACCCCTGAAGGCGTGGAAGGCGCTGTGCGAGGCCGGACTGGTGGCCGCCGTCGAGGAGATCGGGCTGCTGGGCCTGGTGCTGCTGCTGGAGGAGGCGGGCCGCAGGACCGCCGCGATCCCGCTCGCCGCGACCTGCGCGTACGGGCTGCTGCCGGTCGGCGCGCACGGTACGGAGGAGCAGCGCGCCCGGCTGCTGCCCGGTCTGCGCGACGGTTCGTACGTCGCCACGGGCGCCTTCCCGCACCGGTCGGCGCGGGCCGTCGCGAGCGGTGACGGCTGGCGGCTGACCGGGACCTTCCCCGCCGTGCCCTGGCTGCGTGACGCCACGCACGTCCTCGTCCCCGCGGCGGCCGGCCGGGAGACCCGGCTGTTCTGGCTGCCGGTCCCCTCCGGGGCGGGGCCCGCCGAGTCCGTCGAGCCCGTCGAAACAACAGCCCCCTGGGCCGCCGGCCGGCTCGTGCTGGACGGCACGCCCGCCGAGCCGCTCGGCGGCGGGACCGCCTACGGGCAGGTGCTCGCGCGGGCCCGTACCGCCTTCGCGGGGCTGCAGGCGGGCGTCTGCGCCGGGTCGCTGGCGCTGGCGGTCGCGTACACCTCGGTGCGCGAGCAGTTCGGGCGTCCGCTGTCGACGAACCAGGGGGTGCTGCTGCGCGCCGCCGACGCGTACATGGACACCGAGGCGATCCGCGTCACCTCCTACGAGGCGGCCTGGCGCTTCGACAACGGGCTGCCCGCCGACTCGCACGCCCTGACGGCCGCCTGGTGGGCGTCCGAGGGCGGCAAACGCGTCGTCCACGCCGGGCAGCACCTGCACGGCGGGATCGGTGCGGACCTCGAGCACCCCGTGCACCGGCACTTCCTGTGGGGGCGGCAACTGGACGCGTATCTGGGCGGCGGCGCGGAAGTGCTCGCCGAACTCGGCGCGTTGCTGGGCGCACCGGACAAGGACGCAGACAAGGAAGAAGACAAGGACAAGCACGAGCACCAGCACGAGGAGGAGTCCGTATGACGCAGTCCCCGGTCCGGGCACCGGCCGACTCCATACGTGCGGGTGACGAACTGCCGCCGCTGCGCGTCCCGATCACCCGCACGCTGATCGTCGCGGGCGCCATCGCCTCGCGGGACTTCCAGGACGTGCACCACGACGTGGAACTCGCCCGGGAGAAGGGCTCACCGGACATCTTCATGAACATCCTCACCACGAACGGCCTGGTCGGCCGCTACATCGCCGAATGGGCCGGGCCCGCGGCGGTGCTGCGGTCGGTGCGGATCCGGCTGGGCGCGCCGAACCACCCGGGCGACGAGATGGTGCTGACCGGCAGGGTGACGTCCGTCGACAGCGACGCCCCGGCGACCACCGTCGAGATCGCCGTCCTCGGCGCCAACAAGCTGGGGCACCACGTCACCGGCACCGTGACCGCCGTGCTCCCGACCACGGCCCGGAGCCCGGAGGGAGCCGTATGAGCGTCCGCAGGCGCGACAGCCTCGGCGGCAGGGCCGCGATCGCCGGGATCGGGGCGACGGAGTTCTCCAAGGACTCGGGCCGCAGCGAGCTGAAGCTCGCCGTGGAAGCCGTACGGGCGGCTCTGGACGATGCCGGGCTGACGCCCGCCGACGTCGACGGCATGGTCACGTTCACCATGGACACCAGCCCGGAGATCACGGTCGCCCAGGCGGCCGGCATCGGTGAGCTGTCGTTCTTCTCGCGCGTCCACTACGGCGGCGGGGCCGCCTGCGCGACCGTGCAGCAGGCGGCCATGGCGGTGGCGACCGGGGTGGCCGACGTGGTCGTCTGCTACCGAGCGTTCAACGAGCGGTCGGGCCGGCGGTTCGGATCGGGGGTGCAGCAGCGCGACCCCTCCGCCGAAGGGGTGGCGCTCGGCGCCAATCTGCCGTCCGGCCTCCTCACGCCCGCGTCCTGGGTCGCGATGGCGGCGCAGCGGTACCTGCACGCCTTCCACCTCGATCCGTCGGTGTTCGGCCCGGTCGCGGTCGCCGACCGCCGCCATGCCGCGAACAACCCGGCCGCGTACTTCCACGGCAAGCCGATCACCCTCGCGGACCATGCCGCCTCGCGCTGGATCGTCGAGCCGCTGCGGCTGCTGGACTGCTGCCAGGAGACGGACGGCGGCCAGGCGATCGTCGTGACGTCGCCGGAGCGGGCGCGCGATCTGCGGCACGCGCCCGCCGTGATCGCCGCCGCCGCGCAGGGCGCGGGCCGCGCGCAGGAGCAGATGACGAGCTTCTACCGGGACGACCTGACGGGGCTGCCGGAGATGGGGGTGGTCGCCCGCCAGTTGTGGCGCACCTCCGGGCTGACGCCGTCCGACATCGACACGGCCGTGCTCTACGACCACTTCACCCCGTTCGTGCTGATGCAGCTGGAGGAGTTCGGCTTCTGCGGCAGGGGGGAGGCGGCGGACTTCGCCGCGGGCGGCGGTCTGGAGATCGACGGGCGGCTGCCGGTGAACACCCACGGCGGCCAGCTCGGCGAGGCGTATCTGCACGGGATGAACGGCATCGCCGAGGGCGTCCGCCAACTGCGTGGGAGCAGCGTCAACCAGGTGGCTGGTGCTTCGAACGTGCTGATCACCGCCGGGACGGGCGTTCCGACGTCGGGGCTGGTGCTGACGGCAGACGGCTGAAACGGGCGGTGGGGCGGGCGTGTCTGCCGGAGGCCGCCGGGAGGGGCGCGTTGACTCGCGCCATGCGTGGAACAAAACGGATTATTCGATATTTCCTTCCCGTCCTGTCGGCTGTGGCGTCGCTGGCCTGCCTGGTCGGTGCCGGAGTCGCGACGGCCGACCCCAACTCCGGATCGCTGCGCGGAGCCCGGTTCTTCGAGGGCGCCGGCTTCGAGACCTGCGGAACCCCGAGCGCCGACACGATGCAGGCCTGGCGCGGCACCTCCCCGTACGGCGCCGTCGGCGTGTACTTCGGCGGCCGGGCCCGCGCCTGCGCGCAGCAGCCGAACCTCACCCCCTCCTGGGTGCGGACGGTGGACACCGCGGGCTGGAGCATTCTGCCGATCTACGTCGGCTCGCAGGCGCCCTGCACGACGAACGACGCGAAGAAGGCGTTCGCGATCGACTCCGCCAACCCCGGGCAGGCCGGGACGAACGAAGCCAAGGACGCCGTCGATCGCGCCCATGACCTCGGCTTCGTCGAGAACAGCGCCCTGTACCTGGACATGGAGGCGTACGACATCCGCATCGCGTCCTGCACGGCGGCGACGCTCGCCTTCGTCCAGTCCTGGGACAGGGAGGTGCGCCGGCTCGGCTACATCCCGGGCTTCTACAGCAGTGCGGACTCCGGCATCGCGCACATGGAGCAGGCCCGCAACGCCGGTGCCGGCGACCTGCCGAGCGTCGTCTGGTACGCCCGCTGGAACGTCCCGGCCACCCTGGAGGCCGAGCCGGCGCTCTCCCGCGACGCCTGGCAGCCGCACAGCCGCATCCACCAGTACGCGGGGAACGTCACCGAGCAGTACGGGGGCCGGACGATCACCATCGACCGCGACCTCCTCGACGCGCCCGTCGCCGTGATCGGCTAGGCGACCCCCACTCGCCCGGCCACCCCACCGTCCCGTCCCCACCCCCACCGTCCCCGCACCACCGTCCCCAGCCCACTCGCCCGGCGATCCCCCTGTCCCCCACCCCCTCGCCGGGCCACACCACCGTCCCCCTCACCCCACCTCCCGACCCCACCCTGGGCCCTGTCTTCCTCAGGGGCGGGTCCGCCTACGGGAGGTGGGGACAGCCCCCGTCCTACGACTTCAGGGTGATCCCGCTTCGGCACCTCCGGCGGATCCGCCGGGCGGACGGCGCTCATAGCGTTATGGGCATGACCACGCCTGTGTGCACCAGCACCAGCACGATGCAGTTCTCCAGCTACGTCCGCGCCAAAGGCCCGACGCTGCTGCGTACCGCGCGCTCGCTCACCGCGAACCCGCTCGATGCCGAGGACCTGCTGCAGACCGCGCTGACCAAGACGTACCTGGCATGGGACCGCATCGACGACCACCGGGCGCTGGACGGCTACGTCCGCCGCACGCTGGTCAACACGCGCACCTCGCAGTGGCGCAAGCGCCGCATCGACGAATTCGCGACCGAGGACGTTCCCGAGCCGCTGTCCACCGCCCCCGACCACACCGAGCAGCAGGCCCAGCGCGACGCGCTGCTGCGGGCCATCGCCCGGCTGCCGGCCCGCCAGCGCGCGATGGTGGTGCTGCGCTACTACGAGGACATGAGCGAGATACAGACGGCCGAGGCCCTCGGTGTCTCGGTCGGCACGGTGAAGAGCGCGGTGTCCCGGGCGCTCGGAAAACTACGGGATGACCCCGAATTGCGCGTTGGGTAGTGACATACCGACTGGTATGGAAGCAGAATCACCGGGACCCTACCCGCACGTAATACGTGGAGGCTTCCGGTGCTGAGCACGATGCAGGACGTACCGCTGACCGTCACCCGCATCCTGGTCCACGGTGCTCTGGTGCACGGCCGATCCCAGGTGACCACCTGGACCGGGGACGCCGAGCCGCACCGCCGCTCCTTCCGCGAGATCGGGGTCCGGGCCATCCAGCTCGCGAACGCGCTCCGTGACGAGCTGGGGGTGGCCCGGGACGAACGGGTCGCGACCCTCATGTGGAACAACGCGGAGCACATCGAGGCGTACCTCGCGATCCCGTCCATGGGATCGGTGCTGCACACGCTGAACCTGCGGCTGCCCACCGAGCAGCTGACGTTCATCGTCAACCACGCCGCCGACCGCGTCATCCTCGTCAACGGCTCGCTGCTGCCGCTCCTCGCGCCGCTGCTGCCCGCCCTGGAGCCCGTCGAGCACATCGTCGTCGTCGGCCCCGGGGACCGCTCGCTCCTCGACGGCTGTCGCCCCGCCGTGCACGACTACGAGGAGCTGCTGGCCGGCCGCCCGACCACGTACGACTGGCCCGAGCTGGACGAGCGGGACGCCGCCGCCATGTGTTACACCTCGGGCACCACCGGCGACCCCAAGGGCGTCGTCTACTCCCACCGGTCCATCTACCTGCACTCGATGCAGGTCAACATGACCGAGTCGATGGGGCTCACGGACCGCGACACGACCCTCGTCGTCGTCCCGATGTTCCACGTCAACGCCTGGGGCCTGCCGCACGCCACCTTCATGACCGGCATCAACATGCTCATGCCGGACCGCTTCCTGCAGCCCGCGCCGCTCGCCGAGATGATCGAGAGCGAGCGCCCCAACCACGCCGCGGCCGTCCCGACCATCTGGCAGGGGCTGCTCGCCGAACTCGCGGCCAAGCCGCGCGACATCTCCTCCATGGCCACCGTCACCATCGGCGGCTCCGCCTGCCCGCCCTCCCTCATGAAGGCGTACGAGGAGCACGGTGTGCGGCTGCTCCACGCCTGGGGCATGACGGAGACCTCGCCGCTCGGCACCATGGCCCACCCGCCGGCCGGCCTCACCCCCGAGGAGGAGTGGCCGTACCGCGTCAGCCAGGGCCGCTTCCCCGCCTCCGTCGAAGCCCGGCTGGTCGGCCCGGCGGGCGAACCCATGCCCTGGGACGGCGAGTCCGCCGGCGAGCTGGAGGTGCGCGGCCCCTGGATCGCCAACTCCTACTTCGGCGGTGCCGGCGCCGAGCCGCTGCGGCCCGAGGACAAGTTCAGCCCGGACGGCTGGCTGCGCACCGGTGACGTCGGCGTCATCACCCCCGACGGCTACCTGACCCTCACCGACCGGGCCAAGGACGTCATCAAGTCCGGCGGCGAGTGGATCTCCTCCGTCGACCTGGAGAACCAGCTCATGGCCCACCCGGACGTCGCCGAGGCCGCGGTCGTCGCCGTGCCCGACGAGCGCTGGGGCGAGCGGCCGCTGGCCACCGTCGTGCTGAAGGAGGGCGCCACCGTCTCGTACGAGGAGCTGCGGGAGTTCCTCGCCGGACGCATCGCGCGCTGGCAGCTGCCCGAGCGCTGGGCGATCATCCCGGCCGTGCCGAAGACCTCGGTCGGCAAGTTCGACAAGAAGGTGATCCGCGAGCAGTACCGGCTGGAGCAGATCGACGTGACGTACGTGGCGGGTGCCGCGAAGGAGTGAACTCCGGACGGTTCGGGCCGGCCGGTGGATCACCGCCGCCCGGCCCGAACCGTCCGGGTACGACTCAGGACCCGATCTTGCCGAGCAGGTCCACGATGCGGGACT
Source organism: Streptomyces sp. H39-S7 (assembly GCF_027158205.1). Lineage (GTDB taxonomy): Bacteria > Actinomycetota > Actinomycetes > Streptomycetales > Streptomycetaceae > Actinacidiphila. The sequence continues at coordinate 19,196 of NZ_JAPVLU010000036.1, forward strand.
GCACGTCCGTACTGGTCGACCGCTCCGCGAGGAACAGCACCGTCTCGCCCGAGGCCAGCCGCGGCAGTTCCGCCGGGTCGATGTCCGCGGAGGTGTAGACGACCATCGGGGTGCGGTGCAACTGGCCGTTGCTGCGCAGCCAGTCGACGATCCCCTGCCGGCGTCGGCGCACCAGCATCAGGTCCATCACCACCAGGTTCGGCCTGACCTGCGCGGCCGTCGTCATCGCCTCGACCTCGGAGGAGGCGTGCGCGACCTGCATCCCGCGCCGCTCCAGCGTCGCGGTGAACGCGTGGGCGATGTCCTGGTGGCTCTCGATCAGCAGGACCCGCGGCGGATGCTGCTCGCTGTCGCGCGGCGCGAGCGCCTTGAGCAGGACGGCCGGGTCGGCGCCGTAGGCCGCCTCCCGCGTCGCCTGGCCGAGCCCGGCGGTCACCAGGACCGGAACCTCGGCCTCGGCGGCCGCCTGCCGCAGCGACTGCAGTGCCGTACGGGTGATCGGGCCGGTCAGCGGGTCGACGAAGAGCGCGGCGGGCGGCTCGGCCACCTGCGCGTCCACCTCCGCGCGGGACCTGACGATGACCGGGCGGTAGCCGCGGTCGGTCAGCGCCTGGCGCGTCGAGACGTCCGGCTCGGGCCAGACCAGCAGCCGGCGCGGCTCGTCGAGCAGCTGGCCGGGCTCGGCCGCCGGTTCCGCCATGACCTCGACGGCGCCGTTCGGGCCGTCCAGCGGCTCGGGACCCTCGTCGCCCTCGGCGGGCGCTCCTATGGTGAACGCCCGGCCGGGAGCGACCGTGCGGAGCACCGCCGTCTGCCGGCCGACGTCCTGGTGATCGACGCCCTGGCCGTCGCCCTCGCCGTCGCTCCGGTCGTCGGTGGCGGGGGCCCGCAGGCCGCCGCCGTCGGGGTCGGCCTGCGGGTGCGGGCGGGCCTCCCCGTCGGGGCTGTCGTCCTGCTGCGGTCCGTTGAGCTTGCGCCGGCGGCCGGACCCGGAGGGATTCTGCTGGGGGAACGCCTCGGGCTGCGGCTGGGGCTGCGGTTGGGGCTGGGCCTGCGGGGGCATCGGCTGGACGAAGGCGACGCCCTGGCCCAGCGTGCGCACGCTGATCGACCGTCCGTGGCTCTGGCCCTGCTGCTGGCCCTGCGCCTGCGCCTGCGCCGGTCCCGGATTCGGGCCGGAGAGCGGCATCGGGGAGCGCTGCCCCTGACCCGGAACGGCCTGCGGAGGCTGCCCTTGGGCCGGAACCTGGGTCTGCGGCTGCGCGCCCGGCTCGACCGCGGGCGGGCTTCGAGGGCATCGGCATGACGGTCGACCCGGACTCGCGCCCCCCGTCCTTCGCCGCCGCGGCCGCCGCACGGCCCGCGGCCGCCACGGCCGCCGAGCCCAGCGGCACCTCGAGGACGTACGCGCTGCCCTGGCCCGGCACTTCGTGCGTCTGCAGGACGCCGCCGTGCCGTTCGACGATGCCGCGGGCGAGCGGCAGGTGCACCGCGTTGCCGCCCGCGTGCGGGCCCCGCACGTCGATCCTTATGACGTCGCCGCGCTGGGCCGCCGCCACCACGATCGTCGAGTCCCCGCCGCCGGCGATGACGGTGGCGTTGCCCGCCGCGTCCACCCCCGCGACGTCCGCGATCAGGTGCGCGAGCGCCTGGGCCATCCGCTCGCCGTCGATCGCGGCCTCTATCGGCGGCGCGTGCACGGCGTACTGGGCGCGCCCCGGACCGATCAGCTCGATCGCGCCCTCGACGGCCGCCGCGACGACCTTGTCGAGCCCGACGGGCTCGCGCCGCAGCCGGTCCTCGCCGCGGTCGAGCCGCTGGAAGGCCAGCACGTTGTCGATGAGTGTCGTGATGCGGGCGTACCCGGCAACCAGGTGGTGCAGGATCTGGTTCGCCTCGGGCCACAACTGACCGGCGGGGTCGGCGGCCAGGCCGGTCAGCTCGCCGCGCAGCTCCGCCAGCGGGCCGCGCAGCGCGTCGTCCAGCACGGCCTGCAACTGGTCGGCGCGGGCCACGGCGGCGTCGAACGCGCTCCGGTCGGTGAACGTCATGACCGCGCCGACCAACTGCTCGCCGTCCCGCACGGGGGCGGTCGTCAGGTCGACGGGCACCGCGCGGCCGTCCTTGCGCCACAGCACCTGGCCGCGCACCCGGTGCTTGCGGCCCGAACGCAACGTGTCCGCGAGCGGGGTCTCCTCGTAGGGGAGCGGGGTGCCGTCGGCGCGCGTGTGGTGCGCGAGGGGGTGCAGCTCCTGGCCGCCGAGGTCGGTCGCGCGGTAACCGAGGATCTGGGCGGCGGACGGATTGACGAGGACGACCTTGCCCTCGGTGTCCACGCCGACGACACCCTCGGCCGCCGCGCGCAGGATCATCTCCGTCTGGCGCTGCTGGCGGGCCAGTTCCGCCTCGGTGTCCATCGTGCCGCTGAGGTCCCGTACGACCAGCATCAGCAGCTCGTCACCGGTGTAGCTCTGCGGCTCGTCGTACGGGGTGCGGCCGTCCTCGAGGTTGGCGCTGGTCACCTCGACGGGGAACTCCGTGCCGTCGGTGCGCCGCGCGACCATCCGGGTGGGCTTGGTGCGGCCGTTGTCGTCGTCGGCCTTCTGCGCGCTGCGCATCGAGCCGGGGATCCGCTTGGAGTCGAACGCGGGCAGCAGATCGAACAGCCCCCGCCCGACCAACGCCGTCCCCGGTGACTCGAAGGTCTCGATCGCTATGGCGTTGGCGTTGACCACCGTGCCGTTGCCGTTGACCAGCAAGAGTGCGTCGGGGAGGGCATCGAGTATTGAGGCGAGGCGAGCAGCGCCTCTGGATGGCCTGCTGCTCACGAGACGCGTCCTCCCTGTTACCGCACTTACCGCACTTCCTGCGGTGGCCCCGCGCGACCCGCGCGATCGGCTCTCACCGGCGGCCCATCTTGCCGCTGACCCCATGGCATGTCACTAGAGCGAGTGTACGTGCAGCGGTTGGCCGAGCGGCCGCGGATGCCCATGTACCCCTGAGTGATTCGGTGTTCGAGCGTGTGCGGTGCGGGATCGCCGCTGGTGTGGCGTGCGTCACGCACGCCCGGGGCCGGCGGGCAGAACCGGCGCCATCTGGTTCCACCGGGCGACCTCGCAGCCGTTGGTCCGGCTGTACTTCTCCTTGACGGGTGCTCCGTGCCACACGCCTGTGACCTGCGCGGTCTGCGATCCGCCGTAGATCATCGAGCACATCTGCCCGCTCGGAACGGGCCCCACGGGGCCGCTCAGCCGCTCCAGCCGGTCGCAGGAGTCCGCCGCGTGCCTGGCCGGTCCGGTGGGCGAGTCCGAGAGGAGGGCGAGAGGGGCGGGGAGCACCGACGCCTCCTCGGGGGCGCCAGGGGCCGCGGGTCCGGCCGGCGGCTCCTGGTCGGGGCCGCAGTCGAGCTTGCTCGTGGTGATCCTCCCCGTGCCGTCGTCGACGGTGATGGTGAGCTGGTTGTTCACGGGGGGAACAGGGGAGTCGGAGGCGGGCGGCGGCGTGGGGACCGCGCCGGCGTCGCTCGCCAGCAGCAGCGGCAGCCCGGCGGCGAGCACGACACCGAGGACGGCGGCGAGCGGCAGCCGCGTCCGGGGACGGGGTCGGGCGGGGGAGGGAGTCGCGGGGCGGGAGCGGGGGCTGTCGAGCCGGACGGTGCTGTTGAGTCGCATGCCCCAGTCACTACCGTCGCGAACGCCTCTTTCTCCGCAACTCACCCGAACGTGGGCGAGCCGCCCCGGACGTCGCGCAAGCTCTTTGCCGTCCACGCCGACGGGCTTGTACTCTGGTCTGCGATTGGTGACAGCCTGCCGGGCTGTGCCATCATCTCCACACGCCCTCGCTCGCGCGGGTGTGGATGGAGGCTTCGCCTAGTCTGGTCTATGGCGCCGCACTGCTAATGCGGTTTGGGACTTCAATCCCATCCGGGGTTCAAATCCCCGAGCCTCCGCTCGTTTCCGGAGCCCCGGTCGTCTCAGGACGGCCGGGGCTCCGTCGTGTGCGGGGGCGGCTGCCGAACGCTCCTCCAGAGGCTGTTTCCGCAGCTCAGGCGGGGTCCGGGCAATGGATTTCACCTGAAGCCGCAGGTCATGTAATGTTGTTCTCGCAACGCCGACCGGTGAGAAACCGCCGGAAAGCACAAGCACTCGTAGCTCAACGGATAGAGCATCTGACTACGGATCAGAAGGTTGCAGGTTCGAATCCTGCCGAGTGCACTCAGGTCAGGGCCCCCGAGGAGATCGTCTGAGGGGGTCCTGGTTTGTTCTTCCGGAGCGATTCGGAATGGCTGCGTCGAGTGGGACTGGTAGTTGAGGGTCGCGCGGATGGCGTAGTGTTCGGTTCAACGGCGCGGGGTGGAGCAGCTCGGTAGCTCGCTGGGCTCATAACCCAGAGGTCGCAGGTTCAAATCCTGTCCCCGCTACTACGACCAGAGGCCCGACACGAAAGTGTCGGGCCTCTGGTGTTTCCCGGGTTCGCGTCCTGGTTTGCGTCTTGGTTCGTGCCGCGGTTCGTGCCGCGGCTCTGTCAGAGGCGGACGCTAGGGTCGGCCGGATGGTGGCGATGACTGCGCGGGGGCTGAAGGCGGCGTGTCTGGCGATGCCGGGCGCCGGGGAGGAGTTCCCGTTTCCGGGAAACCCTGATCTGTCGGTGTTCAAGGTGGCCGGGAAGGTCTTCGCGTTGAGCGTGCTGGAGGCCGAGCCGCTCAAGGTGAGTCTCAAGTGCGATCCGGAGATCGCCGAACAACTGCGGGCGGAGTACCCGGCGGTCATTCCCGGCTACCACCTCAACAAGCGGCACTGGAACACGGTGACGGTCGACGGGTCGCTGCCGGTCCGGATGGTGCGGGAGATGATCGAGGACTCCTACGACCTGGTGGTGGCGTCGCTGCCGCGCGCGGTCCGGCTCACGTACGACCGGCCCTGACGACCGGACCTGACGGCAGCCCCGTTCACCAGCCCGCCTCTACGTAGAGCGTCAGTTGGGGGATGCCGCCCGCGCCGCACAGGCGCAGCACGCGGGCGTGGGTGGCCGGGCAGTGGACGGCAAGCCTCGCGGGGGGCGGCAGGGCCGCGGCGAGGCGGATGAGGGTCGTGGCGCAGTGGGCGTCGATGAACGACAGCGCGGTGAGGTCGATGAGGCGCGGGGGCGGGCCGGTTCCGCCCAGGGACCGCCGCAGCTCGGTGTCGAACTGCTCCCGGGTGGCGAGGTCGGCGTTCCCCGCCAGGTGCAGGATGGTGCCGGTCCTGGTGATGTGCAGGGCTTCGAGGGACTGCAGGATCTCGGTGGGGTGGGACGCGCCGACCCGGCCCATCAGCTCGGGCGGGAAGAGCCGTCGGTCGTACTCGCAGATCGCGGTGAAGCCGATGTCGGCGAAGAGCGGGGTGAGCCCCGTCTCGTAGTCGATGAGCTCCTCGGGGTCGACGCCGGGCTCCAGCGCCCAGGCCATGTCGCCCACGGCGCGCAGCCCGCTGAACCCCATGACGTTCGCGTCCTCGGTGAAGTCCAGCCAGGTCGCGGCGCGGCTCTCGGCGTCGAACCCGCGCTCCGGGTCGTAGCCGGGCGTCTCGTTGCTGACCAGGAGCCGCTGGTCGCGCAGGGCCTCTGCCGCGGGAACGCCGTGGTCGGCGAGGCGGGCGGCCGCCGTCCCGGGGTCGGTGCCGGGGTCGACGAAGAGGATCACCCGCTCGCCGCGGAGCAGGCCGGCCTCGGTGAAGGCGGCCCGGACCGCCCAGCGGGCCCGATGGCTGTCGAAGCCCAGGCAGGCGTGGTCTCCGGAGGCCATACGGTCGACGGAGACGGTGTAAGGGACGGCGCCACTGTCCATGCGGGGAACGTACCTCCGTTTGTCGTGTGGTGGAGGTGCGGCGATTGAATTCGTACGAATACGACATGACGTGATCGCATGCACGCCGACAACTGGTCATGTTTGTAACATATATGACGAAACATCACATATCAGACAGGCAACGGCGGTTGATCAACTCAACAGTCTTGCGCGGCAGTTCGCCCAAGTCCCCAATCCTGTCAGCCCGTTGCACCTCGTATCGAAAGCTCCGAACCAATGCCGTTGCCGACCGCGGCCCTTCACCCCGAGGCAGCGGCAATTCCTCCCAGATCATGATCATTTGCAAAGTTCCATGATCAGCACCCGCGGGATGGAAGGACTCGGTCCGCCCGCGGCTGTGATCGTCGGTGCGTGCAGACGGCAACCCGTCGATCGCACGGTGTATTCCGGAGCCCGGCCGCACCCCGCCGAGCGCCCGCCCACCCATTCTCAGGAAATTCACAGGTAGGCGAAAGACTGCTCTCAGGGCCTCCTCGCAGGCTGGACCCATGCCTTCCTCCTCTGCGGCGGCCTCCGCCGACCTGGCCCGTCCCGACGGGTCCCCGGTGCGTGTCCTCGTCGTCGACGACGAGGCCGCCCTCTCCGACCTGCTGTCCATGGCCCTGCGCTACGAGGGCTGGGAAGTCCGTACCGCGGCCGACGGTGCCGGCGCGCTGCGCGCGGCCCGCGACACCCGGCCGGACGCCGTCGTGCTCGACGTGATGCTGCCCGACATGGACGGCCTGGAGGTGCTCGCCCGGCTGCGCCGCGACGCCCCCGACGTCCCGGTGCTCTTCCTCACCGCCAAGGACGCGGTCGAGGACCGGATCGCCGGACTGACGGCGGGCGGCGACGACTACGTTACGAAGCCGTTCAGCCTGGAGGAGGTCGTCGCCCGGCTGCGCGGGCTGATGCGCCGCTCGGGCGCCGCCGCGGCACGCAGCGAGTCCCTGCTGGTCGTCGGCGATCTCGTACTGAACGAGGACAGCCACGAGGTGCACCGCGCGGACGCCTCGATCCACCTCACCGCCACCGAGTTCGAGCTGCTGCGCTTCCTGATGCGCAACCCGCGCCGGGTGCTCAGCAAGGCGCAGATCCTCGACCGCGTCTGGTCCTACGATTTCGGCGGCCAGGCCAACGTGGTCGAGCTCTACATCTCCTACCTGCGGCGGAAGATCGACGCCGGACGCGCCCCGATGATCCACACCCGGCGGGGAGCGGGGTACCTGATCAAACCGGGCGAGGCGGCGTGAAGTCCGCCCGCGGGCGTCGCTGGTCGGTGAAGGGCCGCCCCTGGTCGCTCCGGCGCCGCCTCGTGGTGTCGTCCGTCGCTCTGGTCGCCGTCGTGTGCGCGGTCATCGGCACGGTCACGGCGCTCGCCCTGCACACCTATCTGTACGGGCAGCTCGACACCCAGCTCGCCGCCGTCGCACACCGCGCCGGCGGCCCGCCGCCCGGCTCGACGCCGCTGCCGCGCATGCGGTCCGGCAACGACCTGGGGTTCGTCATCGGCGGCGGCCAGCCGCTCGGAACGATCGGCGCGAAGATCACCGACGGACGGATCACCGAGACCGCGCTCAGCGCCCAGCGCGAGAGCACCGACGCCGGCCCGCAGGTGACGCCCGAGTCCCTCGACACCGCGCAGACCGCGGCAGTCGCGAGCCTGCCGCTCGACGGCGCCCCGCACAGCATCGACGTCCCCGGCCTGGGCAGTTACCGCATGCAGTCGGTCGCGACGCAGGACGGCACGTACCTCGTCGGCATCCGGGCCTCCGGCGCGCAGGACACCCTCAACACCCTCGTCTGGGTGGAGGTGTGCGTGACCGCCGCGGGACTCGCGGCGGCCGGGCTCGCCGGCACCGCCCTGATCCGGATCTCCCTCCAACCGCTGCGCCGGGTCGCCGCGACCGCCTCCCGGGTGTCGGAACTGACGCTGCACCGGGGTGAGGTGGCGCTCCACGAGCGCGTGCCGGAGGCGGACACCGATCCGCGCACCGAGGTGGGGCAGGTCGGCGCGTCCCTCAACCGGCTGCTCGGGCACGTCGGTTCCGCGCTGCACTCCCGGCAGGAGAGCGAGACGCGGGTCCGGCGCTTCGTCGCCGACGCCAGCCACGAACTGCGGACGCCACTCGCCTCGATCCGCGGATACGCGGAGCTGACCCGGCGCGGCCGCGAGGACGTCGGACCCGACACCCGGCACGCGCTGGGCCGTATCGAGTCCGAGGCCGGACGGATGACGTCGCTGGTCGAGGACCTGCTGATGCTCGCCCGGCTGGACTCGGGGCGACCGCTGAGCCTCGACGCGACGGATCTGTCACCCCTCGTCGTGGACGCGGTCAGCGACGCCCGGGCCGCCGGGCGGGACCACGTGTGGCGGCTGGACCTGCCCGACGAGCCGGCCACCGTGCACGGTGACGCGGAGCGGCTGCAGCAGGTCCTGGCGAACCTGCTGGGCAACGCCCGCACCCACACCCCGCCGGGAACGACCGTGACCGCGCGGGTCACCGGCGACCGGAGCGACGGAGTGCTGCTCCAGGTGGTGGACGACGGGCCGGGCATTCCACCCGACCTCGTGCCGTACATCTTCGAGCGGTTCGCGCGCGGTGACGCGTCGCGGGCCCGCAGCGCGGGCACGGGCTCCACCGGTCTGGGGCTGGCCATCGTGTACTCCGTGGTCGCCGCGCACGGCGGGCGGGTGTGGGTCGAGAGCGTCCCCGGCCGCACCGCGTTCACCGTGCAACTCCCGTCCCCGGTAAGGGCCGTGCCCTCGCAGGACGCCGCGTCGGACGGACTCCCGGACGGGCTCCCGGACTCACAGCGGAGCCTCAGGTTCACCACAAGGTCGTGACAGCGCGGCGGTGGAGCGTCGGGGTATGCGAACACACCTCGGCACCCTGCCGTCACGGCAGCACCTGCCGGTCGCACACAGCGACCCGGTGCTCGACGTCGTCATCCCCGTCTACAACGAGGAGAACGACCTGGAGCCCTGTGTCAGACGCTTGCACGCGCACCTGGCAGGCACCTTCCCCTACCCCTTCCGGATCACCATCGCGGACAACGCCAGCACCGACCTCACGGAGGCCGTCGCGAAGAGCCTCGCGACGGAGATCCCCGAGGTCGAGTCCTTCCGGCTCGACCAGAAGGGGCGCGGGCGGGCCCTGCGGGCCGTGTGGACGGAGTCCGAGGCGCCGGTGCTCGCCTACATGGACGTCGATCTCTCGACCGACCTGAACGCGCTGCTGCCGCTGGTCGCCCCGCTGATCTCCGGCCACTCCGACCTGGCGATCGGCTCCCGGCTGGCCCGCAGCTCACGCGTCGTGCGCGGCGCCAAGCGCGAGTTCATCTCGCGCACGTACAACCTGATCCTGCGCGGCTCGCTCGCCGCCCGCTTCTCCGACGCGCAGTGCGGCTTCAAGGCGATCCGCAAGGACGTCGCCGAGCGGCTGCTGCCGATGGTGGAGGACACCGGCTGGTTCTTCGACACCGAGATGCTGGTGCTCGCGGAACGCGCCGGACTGCGGATCCACGAGGTGCCGGTCGACTGGGTCGACGACCCCGACAGCACCGTGGACATCGTCCGCACGGCGGCCGACGACCTCAAGGGCGTCTGGCGCGTGGGCCGGGCGCTCGCCACCGGCGCGCTCGCGCTCGACCGGCTGCGGCGGCCCTTCGGCGACGACCCGCGCGACCGCGAACTGGGCGACGTGCCACCGGGCCTCGCCCGCCAACTGGTCGGCTTCTGCGTCGTCGGCGCGCTGAGCACCCTGGTCTACCTGGTGCTGTACTCGGCCTTCCGGCTCGGGCTCGGCTCGCAGCCCGCCAACGCGGCGGCGCTGCTGGTCTCCGCGATCGGCAACACCGCCGCCAACCGCCGCCTCACCTTCGGTGTCCGCGGCCGGGAACAGGCCGTCCGCCATCAGGCGCAGGGCCTGGTCGTCTTCGCCATCGGCCTCGCCCTGACCAGCGGATCGCTGGCCGCCCTGCAGGCGGCGAACACCCGGCCCTCGCACAGCACGGAACTCGCCGTCCTCATCGCCGCCAACCTCGCGGCGACGGTGCTGCGCTTCCTGCTCTTCCGCGCCTGGGTCTTCCCGTCCGGGGCGGCAACCGCCGCGGCGCCCGAGCCGGCCCGCGTGTACGAGTTCCCGGCCCCCGGCGACCACGAGGCAACCCTCGTCCACGGCTCCACCTACGGCTCCACCTACGGCTCCACCTACGGCTCCACCTACGACTTCGACTCCGACTCCGATCCGAGGAGCGCACGATGACCGCGCCGTACAGCACCCCGGCCGACCTCCCAGCCGCCGGGCCGCCCCCGCACCCCGCTGAGCTGCCCGGTCCCGTGGCCCGCACCCCGGTGCCCGAGCACGCTCCGCCGCCCGGGGCTCCGCCGACGGCCAGGCCGTCCGATCCGGCCGGCCCGCGGGGCTTCGCGGCGCGCGTCTGGAGGGGGCGTTCCGAGGACGCCCGCTGGGTACGTCCCGCCTTCCTGGCGCTGCTGGCCGTGACCGCCGCGCTGTACGTGTGGGACCTGAGCGCGTCCGGCTACGCCAACTCCTTCTACAGCGCCGCCGTCCAGGCAGGCAGCGAGAGCTGGAAGGCGATGTTCTTCGGCTCGTCGGACGCGGCGAACTCGATCACCGTCGACAAGCCACCGGCCTCGCTCTGGCCGATGGAGATCGCCGTCCGGATCTTCGGCCTCAACTCCTGGTCGATCCTGGTCCCCGAGGCGCTGATGGGCGTCGCGACGGTCGGGGTGCTCTACGCCGCCGTCCGCCGCCGCTTCGGGGCGGCGGCCGGGCTGATCGCGGGCACCGCACTGGCGGTCACCCCGGTCGCCGCGCTGATGTTCCGCTTCAACAACCCGGACGCGATGCTCGCGCTCCTCATGACGGTCGCCGTCTACTGCGTGCTGCGCGCGCTCGAAGGCGCCAGGACGAAGTGGCTGGTCTGGGCCGGCGTCGCCTTCGGCCTCGCCTTCCTGACCAAGACGCTGCAGGCCTTCCTCATCCTTCCGCCGCTCGCGGTCGTCTACGCGGTCGTCGCGCCGACGGCCCTGCGCCGACGCATCGGCCAACTGGCCCTGGCGGGGCTCGCGCTGCTGGTCTCCGGCGGCTGGTGGGTGGCGATCGTCGAGCTGTGGCCGGCCTCCTCCCGCCCGTACATCGGCGGCTCGCAGGACAACAGCTTCCTGTCGCTGACCTTCGGCTACAACGGCTTCGGCCGGATCACCGGCAACGAGACGGGCAGCGTCGGCGGCGGGGGCGGCGGTCAGGGCGGCGGTCAGTGGGGATCCACGGGCATCACGCGGCTCTTCGACGCCGACATGGGCGGTCAGGTCGCCTGGTTGCTGCCCGCCGCGTTCCTCCTGCTCGCCGCGGGCCTGTGGGTGACGCGCCGGGCGCCGCGCACCGACGCCCGACGGGCCGCGTTCCTCGTCTGGGGCGGCTCGCTCCTGATGACCTTCGGGGTCTTCAGCTTCATGTCGGGCATCTTCCACCAGTACTACAACATCGCTCTGGCCCCCTACATCGCCGCTCTCGTCGGGATGGGCGCCACCCTGCTCTGGGAGAGGCGCACGCACCTCGCCGCGGCGGCGGCGCTGGCCGCGACGGCCGCGGGCACCGGCTACTGGGCGTACGTCCTGCTGGGCCGGGCGTCGGACTGGCACCCGTGGCTGCGCTGGACGGTGCTGGTCGCCGGCCTGCTGGCCGCGGCCGGACTCCTGCTCGCCGTACGGCTAGGCCGGCGTGCCGCGGCCGCGGTGGCGGGATTCGGGATCGCGGCGGCCCTCGCGGCACCGTTCGCGTACACCCTCAACACCGTCGACACCGGGCACAGCGGCTCGATCGTGACGGCGGGCCCCGCCGTCCAGGGCGGCCGGGGCGGTGCCGGCGGGATGCGCGGTGGCGGCCCCGACGGCATGCCGGGGCGGGCGGGCCAGAACGGCCAGACCGTGCCCGGCGGCGGCCAGCAGCCACCGACCGTGCCGGGCGGCGGCCAGAACGGCCGGCCGGGGATGAACGGCGGGACCGGCCAGCAGGGGCAGCCCGGTCAGGGAGCCCAGGGCTTCCCCGGTGGCGGAACGGCCGGCGGCACCGGCGACGGTGGCACGGCCGGTGGCCGCGGTGGCGGCGGGATGGGCGGGCTGCTCGGCGGCGCCGAGGTCAGCTCCGCGATGAAGGCGCTCCTGGAGAAGAACGCCTCCGACTACACCTGGGTCGCGGCGGCCATCGGTTCGCAGAACTCCGCGAGTTACCAACTGGCCACGGGTGACCCGGTCATGGCCATCGGCGGCTTCAACGGCAGCGACCCGTCACCGACGCTCGCGCAGTTCCAGCAGTACGTGGCCGAGGGGAAGATCCACTACTTCATCTCCTCCTCCGGCGGCGGGGGCGGTGGCATGGGCGGCCAGGGCACCTCCTCGGCCATCACCACCTGGGTCACCTCCGCGTTCACCGCGAAGACGGTCGGCACCACCACCGTCTACGACCTGACGACCCCCGCGAAGAGCTGACGCGGGACGACCGGGAGGGCGGTGTCCCC
>NZ_JAPVLU010000036.1:31770-101489 GCF_027158205.1 Streptomyces sp. H39-S7
CCCCCTGCCTACCCCCGCGACGCGCTGACGCGGGACGACGGGGTGGGCGGTGTCCGCAGGTCACATGACCTGCGGACACCGCCCTTGTGCCGGGCCGAGCGGCCGGAAGCGGCATAGCATCGGATGCGGGCAGCCCTCAGGCCCGTCGACCCCGCCACGCCACGCAGACCTCCCGGATCGCCACGCCGACCTCCGGAACACCACGCCGATCCCGGAACACCTCGAAGGGAACGCCCGCCATGGCCGAGGACAGCCGCGGGACCACGCCCGCGGCCAGCGTGTGGCTGCGGGAACGTCCGGCCGGGAAGCGCCGCAGCGAGCAGCCGGCCGGTCTGGACCGCGACAGGATCGTCGCGACCACCGTCCGGCTGCTCGACAGCGGCGGCCTCGCCACGTTCTCGATGCGCAGGCTCGCCGCCGAGCTGGGGGTGACCGCGATGTCCGTCTACTGGTACGTCGACACCAAGGACGACCTGCTGGAGCGCGTCCTGGACGCGGTGCACGGCGAGATCGAGCTGCCGCCCGAGGAGGCGGACGCCGACTGGCGCGACGAGGTGCGCGAACTCGCCCGCGGCTACCGGGCGATGCTGGTGGCCCATCCCTGGACGGCGCACCTCATCGGCACGTACCCCAACATCGGCCCGCTGGCGGCGGACTTCGCGAACCTCTCGGCGCGCGCCATGGCCCGATCCGGCCTGGCACCCGAGCAGCAGACCGGCGCGCTCGGCTGCGTCCTCCCGTACGTCTACGGCTTCGGCGCGGTCGAGGTTCGGTGGGGCGCCCAGCAGCGCGAGCGCGACTTCACCTTCGGGCTGGACTGCGTGATCGCCGGCATCGAGGCGATGCGCGACCGGCACCTGAGGACGTGAGGGCCTGAGGACCCGCCTCGCCGGGCCGCGGCACCGGAGCGGCGGGAAGGCCGCCGCGTAGGGTTTCCGCATGGCTCCCAAAACCATTGCCACCAACACCACGGCGTCCCTCGACGAGCTGCTGGCGTTCGTCCGGCCGCGCCACCGCGCGATCCTGCTCACCACCCGCGCGGACGGCCGCCCCCAGGGCTCGCCGCTGACCTGCGGCGTCGACGACTCCGGGCGGATCGTCATGTCGACGTATCCGGAGCGCGCCAAGACCGCCAACGCCCGCCGGGATCCGCGGACCAGCGTCATCGTCCTGTCGGACGAATGGAACGGCCCGTGGGTGCAGATCGACGGCTCGGCCGAGGTCGTCGACGCGCCGGACTCCGTCGAGCCGCTCGTCGAGTACTTCCGCAACATCTCCGGTGAGCACCCGGACTGGGACGAGTACCGGGCCGCGATGATCAAGCAGGGCAAGTCGCTGATCCGCGTCACCCCCGAGCGCTGGGGCCCGATCGCGACGGGCGGCTTCCCGGCCCGGCTCGCGTAGCGGCCCTACGCTGTCGGCAGCTCGGCCCCGCGTACCGCCTGGATGGCGAGTTCGACCTTCAACGTGGTGCCGATGGCGGCGATCCCGGCCTGGACGACCTGGTTGTAGTTCATCGCGAAGTCGGCGCGGCGCAGCTCGGTGGTGGCGCGGAAGGCGGTGCGCACACCGCCCCACGGGTCCGGTCCCGTACCGAGGTAGGCGAGGTCGAGGTCGACGGGCCGCGTCACGCCGTGCAGGGTCAGCTCGCCCTGCACGGTCCAGCGGTCCTCGCCGGCCGGCTCCAGGCCGCCCGTGCTGCGGTACAGGATCTTGGAGTGGGCCTCGGTGTCGAGGAAGTCGGGGGAGCGCAGGTGACCGTCCCGCAGGGTGTTGCCGGTGTCGATGGACGCGGCCTCGATGATGGCGACGACGGATGACGCGGCCGTCCGCCCGTCGATCTCGATCCGGCCGGCGAACTCCGTGAACCGGCCCTGCACGCTGGATATCCCGAGGTGCTGGGCGGTCGCGGTGACGGAGGAGTGCGCGGGGTCGATGGTCCAGGTGCCGGGCGGCGGCAGTTCGACGCCGCCCGCGCGGGAGAGGGTCACGGTGCCCGCGTCGGCGGAACCCGCCGCGGTGACGATCGCGGTCGAGGCCGCCGGGAGGTAGCCGATCGCGGTCACGATGGCGGTGTAGGCGCCGGCGGGCAGCGGTCCGGTACGGACGACGCCGTCGGCATCCGCCTCCCGGCGGTCTACTTGACTGCCCGTCATATCGGTGACGGTCAGCACCGCGTGCGACACGGCCCAGCCGTCCCTGGTGCGTACGCGGGCCCGCAGGCCGGGGCTGCTCATCGGGGTTCGCCTCTCGTGAAGTCCCGCCGGTGCCCGGGGGCCCCGGCTGTGGTGCGGTGATGCCGTTGATCGCCGGGCGGGCCCGTTGGACGAGCCCGCCCGGCTAGGACCTGTCGTCAAACTGGCGCCTGCCCGGCGGCGCCTGGCACGCACGCCGTCCCCCAGCTACCGCTGGGGGTGCCCCCAGTTGTCGGGCTCACCCCAGTACGTCCAGTACAGGGGCGACCCTCCGCCTTGCCGTCGCACGCACCAGACACCGCCGGGCCCGCCCTGCGGGCGGACGCCGCCAGTTTGACGACAGGTCCTAGGGGATCCGGCGCGACGGCCTCGGCCGTCCCCTGCTCCGGCCGTCGCTCCGGATCCCGGTTCCTCCGGACCGGCCCGCACCTCTCCGCAGGAGTGCGGGCCGACCGTCCGGAAGTCTGTCCCCCGGAGTCCGGGGGCCGTTCCCGTTACCCCTCGGGGTGGTTGAGCTCGACGTCGAACTCCTCGGCGCCGCGCCCCTGCAGGCTCAACGCGGTGGCCAGCGGCGGGTAACCGCTCGCGACGAGCGAGTACTCGCCCGCGTCGAGGTCCGTGAAGGCGTACGCGCCGTCCGCGCCCGTGGTCGTGGTGCCGGCCACGTTCCCCGCCGCGTCGACGAGGACGACCTTGGCGTCCGGCAGCGGCCGCCGGTCGGCGCCCGCCCGTACGACGCCGCGCACCTGTGCGCCGGGCTGCAGCACGACCTCGACGCGGGTGGCGCCGCTGCCGCCGATCTCGACGGGCAGCGCGGCCGGCCGGAAGCCGGGGGCGTTCACGGCGACGGTGAAGTCGCCCGCGGGCAGCTCGGCGAAGGCGAACGTGCCGCCGTCATCGGTCTTCCCGGTGCCCAGCACCTCGCCGCGCACATCGGTCACGACGACCATCGCCTCGACGACCGGCAGGCTGTCGATCGCGCCCAGCACGGTTCCGGCGAGTCCGCCGGCGCCGCTGAGCACCACGTCGAAGGGGAGTGCGGCGTCGCCGACCAGCACGGTCGCCGCCTGCGGCTGGTGGCCGTCGGCCGCCGCGATGAGGACGTACGAGCCGGCGCCGGGCGCCTGGAGGAGGTAGCGGCCGTCGGTTCCGGTGACGGACCTGCCCAACTGCTCTCCCTGGAGCGAGATCAGCGTGACCTTCGCGTGGTTGATGGCCGTGCCGTCGGTGATCTTGACGGTTCCGAACACGGCCGTGCCGTCGTCGCCGGGCCGGTCGTCCAGCACCGCCACCGGGGTCATGGCGGCCACCTCCTTGGCGAAGGAGGTCGCGGACACGGCTGTCCCCGCGCCGCCGGCGCGCTCGGTGCCGCCGGCCGGAGCGGGGGCCGCGCTCTGCTGCAGACCGCTGTTGGTCTTGAGCGCGACCTCCTTGACGAAGATGACCAGGAGGAGGGCGATGAGCGCGCACGGTGCCGCGTACAGGAAGACATCGCCGATGCCGCGCCCGTACGCGCTCTCCACGACGCCCCTGACCGGGGCCGGGAGCTTGGCCACGTCCGGGATGCCGCCACCGTCGCCGCCCTTGATGCCGAGAGCCGCCAGGCCGTCGGACACCAGGTTCGTGACGCGGTTGCCGAGGACGGCACCCAGCGCCGACACGCCGACCGCGCCACCGAGCGAGCGGAAGAACGTGACGAGCGAGCTGGCCGCGCCGAGGTCCGCCGGCGTGACCTGGTTCTGCACGGCGAGCACGAGGTTCTGCATCATCATGCCGACGCCGAGCCCCAGGAGGGCCATGTAGACGGCGACCTGCCAGTACGGGGTGTCGTAGCGCAGCAGGCCCAGCGTCGCCGAGCCGGCGGTGAGGAAGAGGCCGCCACCGACCAGGAAGCCCTTCCAGCGGCCGGTCCTGGTGATGACCTGGCCCGAGACGGTCGAGGAGATGAACAGACCCGCGATGAGCGGGATGGTCATCACGCCGGACATGGTCGGGGTCTTGCCGCGCGCCAACTGGAAGTACTGGCTGAGGAAGACGGTGCCGGCGAACATCGCGACGCCGACGAAGAGGGAGGCGATCGAGGTGAGGGTGATCGTCTTGTTGCGGAACAGCCGCAGCGGAATGATCGGCTCGGACGCCTTGGACTCGACCAGCAGGAAGACGAGGCCGAGCAGGAGGGCGCCGGGCACCATCACGTAGGTCTGCCAGGAGATCCACGCGAAGTTGGTGCCGCCGAGCGAGACCCAGATCATCAGCAGGCTGACGGCGGCGGAGATGACGAACGCCCCGGACCAGTCGATCTTGACCTTCCGCTTGACCACCGGCAGGTGCAGCGTCTTCTGCAGCACGATGAGCGCGATGATCGCGAACGGAACGCCGACGTAGAAGCACCAGCGCCAGCCGAGCCAGTCGGTGTCGACGATGACGCCGCCGACCAGCGGGCCGCCGACGGTCGCGACGGCGAAGACCGCGCCGAGGTAGCCGCTGTAGCGGCCGCGCTCGCGCGGGGAGATCATCGCCGCCATGATCACCTGGGTGAGGGCCGACAGACCGCCGGCGCCGACGCCCTGGAGCACGCGGCAGGCGATCAGCATGCCGGGGTTGGTCGAGAACCCGGCGATGATCGAGCCGAGCACGTAGATGACCAGGGCTATCTGGATCAGCAGCTTCTTGCTGACCAGGTCGGACATCTTGCCCCAGAGCGGGGTGGTGGCGGTGACCGCGAGCAGGGCCGCGGTGACCACCCAGGTGTACGCGCTCTGGCCGCCGCCGATGTCCGCGAGGATGGCGGGCAGGGCGTTGGAGACGATCGTGGACGAGAGGATCGCCACGAAGAGGCCGAGCAACAGCCCGGACAGCGCCTCCATGATCTGCCGGTGCGACATGGGGGCGGGGTGCCCGCCGTGGGCTTCCGCCTCCCGCACACCGGTGGGTGTGGTTGTAGCCATCTTCGTCCTTGTCAGTTCGCGTGTGTACGGGGTGGGTGGGGTGCGCCGGCCAGGGCGCCCGGGTCGGCGCTGTCGGCCGCGTAGGGCCGGGGGCGGCAGTCGCCGAAACTCAGGCGCATCCGCTCCAGCAGGCCGGACAGCTGGTCGACGTCGTCGTCGGACCAATCGCTCAGGTGGGCCGCCAGCACCTCGGCGGCGCGGTCGGAAGAGGCGGCCAGCACCTTTTCCCCGCGCGCGCTCAGGCGCAGCAGCCGGGATCGTCTGTCCAGGGCATCGGCCGTGCGGACGATCCAACCGCGCTCGGCAAGATGGGCGACATGTCGACTGGTGACCGATATGTCGATATCGAGATATTCGGCGAGCTTGCTCATGCGCATCTCGCCGTACCGGCCGAGTGCCATGAGCGCCCCGACGATCGCGGGCGGGGTCTCGGGCGGCAGCGCCCGGCCCACCTCCCGGCCGACGCCGACGACGACACGCAGCTGGCGTGCGAGCTCCACGCAGTGCTCCTTCGACGCCACAGCCCCGCCGATCCTCTCGTCGCCATTTGGTTGCCTTAAGCAACTGTAGGAGTGGTTGGTTGCTACAGGCAAATGAATTGGGTCCACATCGGGTCAAGAAAACCCAAAAGAACCGCCCGTCTCCGGCAAAGCGAGACGGGCGGCCCTTGCGTGAAATGTGCGCCTACTACGTCATAATCCCAGGTCAGACGGAGACGATCGTCAGAGGGACACGATCGTCAGGCGGACGCGGACGCGGCCGTCAGCCGGTTCAGCTGCTCCGGCGTCAGCTTCAGGTCCGCCACCGCCAGCAGCGCCGGCAGCTGCTCCACGGTGCGTGCGCTGGCGATCGGCGCCGCGACCGTCGGCTGCGCCGCCAGCCAGGCCAGCGCGACGGTCGGGACCTCGGCGTCGTGCGCCTGCGCGACCTCGTCCAGCGCCACCAGCACCCGCTGACCCCGCTCGGTGGCCAGGTACGTGCCCGCCTTGCCCGCCCGCGCGCTGTCCACCGCGACGCCCGCCCGGTACTTCCCGGTCAGGAAGCCCGAGGCCAGCGCGGAGTAGGGGACCGACGACAGGCCGTGCGAGGCGACGACATCGGCCGTCTCCGCCTCGTACTCCGTGCGCTCCACCAGGTTGTAGAGCTGCTGGAGGGCGACGTACGAGGCCAGCCCCTCGCGCTGCGAGAAGAGCAGCGAGGCGGAGAGCCGCTCCGGGGAGATGTTGGACGCGGCGATCTGCCGCACCTTGCCCTCGCGCACCAGCTCGTCCAGGGCGCCGATGATCTCCTCGACCGGGACCTGCGGGTCGTCGAAGTGCGTGTAGTAGAGGTCGATGTACTCGGTGCCGAGCCGGCGCAGCGACGCCTCGGCGGCGGCCCGGATGTTCCCGGCCCGCAGCCCCTTGAAGTCCGGGTGGCTGCTGACCTTGGTCGCGATCACCACCGTCTCCCGGTTGCCGCGGGAGGCCAGCCATTTCCCGATGAGGGTCTCCGACTCACCGCCCGAGTTGCCCGGAACCCACGCCGAGTAGGCGTCGGCGGTGTCGACGAAGTTGCCGCCCGCAGCCGTGTACGCGTCCAGTACGGCGAAGCTCTCCGCCTCGTCGGCCGTCCAGCCGAACACGTTGCCGCCGAGGGCGAGCGGGAAGACGTCCAGATCAGATGTTCCGATGCGTGCCATGGGCACCTTCAACCCGGTCGCGGCGGACGGTATTCCTGAGCAGGCCGAATGGTCCCGTATGCGCCGTGAGGGGATGGCTGGAGATACACCCGGGGGTGCCCGGGATTCCGCTTGTTCGCTAAGGTCGGGCAGCATGTCGAACCCTGAGAACAACTACGACCCCGCCGGCGACACCCAGATGTTCCGCGCCTTCGTCGAGGAGCCGCAGCAACTGCAGCAGCAGCAGGCCCAGACCGGGTCCGGCAAGCGCGTGGGCCTGATCATCGGCATCGTCGTCGCCGTCCTGGTGATCGCCGGCGTCGTCGCGCTCGCGATGCGCTGACGCACCGCCCGCCGGCAACGGCCCGGGGCACGTCGCTCACGCAAGGGTGACGTCCCGGGTCTCGATGTGCATGCCCAGCGGCACGCGCCAGGCGTCCACGCAGACCTCCCAGGACCGCGCCGTGGAGGCGCCGCCCGCCAGGGGCACCGGCACCGGCTTCGTGGTCTCGATCGTCGCCCAGTCGATGCCGAGGCCGCCGATGATGTGGGTGCCGAAGGTGACGTTGCCGGAAGTCGCCGCTCTGCCGCCGGAATTGGTGAAGGTGACCGTCACCTTCTCGCACCACCGGTCCGCGGCCGGAGCGCGCTTCGGCGTGCTCACGGTCAGCCGTGCGGGGGTCGCCGGCGGGGTCGTGTGCGGCGGAGTCGTTCCGGGTGGCACGGGCGTCGTCGGGCCACTGCCTCCCGGCGGTGATGTCCCGGCCGGCCCCTTCCCCGGCGCGGTGGAGCCGCCGTGCGCGGTTCCCGGGGTCGTACCCGGGCCCCCCGTCGAGCCGGGAGGTGCCCCGGTCGATCCGGGAGTCGAGTTCGGCGCCGAGCCGGGCGCGGACGGTGCGCCACTGCCGGGACCCGGCGGCGCGGGGCCGTCCAGCGGCACCATCACGACCGGTCCGACCGGCGGTACGTCCCCCGTCGCGCCGCCCTGCGAGGGACCGACCCCGCCGACCGCCACGTACCCGTCGTCGCCCGCCGCTCCGCAGCCGGCCGTCGTCATCGCCAGCAGCAGGACCGCGCCCACCGCCGGGACGGCGAGTGCCGCGCCCCGGCGGCCAGACATCCGTGCTATCGCGACCATCGCGCCAGTCTACTGACGGAACGTCAGCAGACTGGCGGGCCGGTCTATTCCGCTGTCAGGCCGTCCCGGAGCTGTGCGAGCGTACGGGTGAGCAGCCGGGAGACGTGCATCTGGGAGATGCCGACCTCCTCGCCGATCTGCGACTGCGTCATGTTCGCGAAGAACCGCAGCATGATGATCTGGCGCTCACGCGGCGGCAGTTGGGCCAGCAGCGGCTTGAGCGACTCGCGGTACTCCACGCCTTCCAGCGCGGTGTCCTCGTAGCCGAGGCGGTCCGCGAGGGTGCCCTCACCGCCGCCGCCGTCGTCCTCCGGCGGCGGTGAGTCCAGCGAGCTGGCCGTGTAGGCGTTGCCGACCGCGAGGCCGTCGACGACGTCCTCCTCGGACACGCCCAGGCAGACCGCCAGTTCGGCCACCGTCGGCGACCTGTCCAGCTTCTGCGCCAGCTCGTCGCTCGCCTTGGTGAGCGCCAGCCGCAGCTCCTGCAGCCGCCGCGGCACCCGCACCGACCACGACGTGTCGCGGAAGAACCGCTTCACCTCGCCGACGATGGTGGGCATCGCGAACGTCGGGAACTCCACGCCGCGGTTGCAGTCGAAGCGGTCGATGGCCTTGATCAGGCCGATCGTGCCCACTTGGACGATGTCTTCCATCGGCTCGTTGCGGCTGCGGAAGCGGGCCGCCGCATACCGAACAAGTGGCAGATTCAGCTCGATGAGCGTGTCACGCACATAGGTTCTCTCCGGACTGTCCTGGGCCAGTTCCGCAAGGCGCAGGAACAGCGAACGGGACAGCGTGCGGGTGTCGATGGCTTCGCCGGTGCGTGCATCGATTGGTGCGCTGGTACGGCGCACCTGAGGACTGCCCACCTGAACGGACATGCCACCCCCTTGAGGTCGCGGACGGGTGTCGCGAACGACGGTTTGTTCCTCCACCTGAATACCGGAGGCCGGGTCGCGACAAACGCGGTTCCTGCAGAATGTCACATGTCGGCAACACGCTGTAGCGCCAAGTCGACATATTTCCGCAGGACGGTTCCTCCTCAAGGGTTACGCTTCGAGCTGGTTTGCGGACCTCAGCCGGGCGAAGCTGCGGGAGAGCAGCCGGGACACGTGCATCTGCGAGACGCCGAGCTCGGCACTGATCTGGGACTGCGTCAGATTGCCGAAATACCGCAGCATCAGGATCCGCCGCTCCCGTTCGGGCAGTTGTACGAGCAGGTGCCGGACGAGGTCGCGGTGTTCGACTCCGACGAGCGCCGGATCCTCGTACCCGAGCCGGTCCAGCAGCCCCGGAGCCCCGTCGCCCTCCTGTGCGGCCTCCAGCGAGGTCGCGTGGTACGCCCGCCCCGCCTCCAGACAGGCGAGCACCTCCTCCTCGGCCAGCTTCAGCCGCTCCGCGATCTCCCCGGTCGTCGGCGAACGGCCGTGTAGCACCGTCAGGTCCTCGATCGCCCCGCTCACCTGAACCCACAGCTCATGGAGCCGGCGGGGCACGTGAACGGTCCGCACGTTGTCCCTGAAGTAACGTTTGATCTCCCCCACCACGGTGGGCATGGCGAAGGTCGGGAACTGCACCCCGCGCTCCGGATCGAACCGGTCGATCGCGTTGATCAGCCCGATGGTGCCGACCTGGACGACGTCCTCCATGGGCTCGTTCCGGCTGCGGAAGCGGGCCGCCGCGTAGCGGACGAGGGGCAGGTTGACCTCGATCAGCGCGGCCCGTACGCGTGCGTGTTCGGGCGTCCCGGGTTCGAGTTGGGAGATCTCCTCGAACAGCACGGTCGTCAGCGCCCGCGCCTCCAGGGCGTTGGCATTGGGCGTACTCGTCCTACTGCGGGCGAAAGTTGTTGACGCCGTTCGGGCCGACACGGACACACCACCCCTCATCGGTCCACTCATCCGGCAAAAGCGGTCATAGCATCACAATTCATGTGCACTGTACGCAAGCACCTAATAACGCCGTGTTGAGCGGTGAGTTGACCGTGACGGGACGCGACAAAGCCCCCCGACCGGTGGGCGGGGGGCTGGGCGACAGGCCGTGTGACCGGCGGGGGGACCGGCCGGGACGGGTGGAGGGGCCATCGGGCGGGCCCGCGGGCCCGCACCGTCAGAAGGGGTAGTCGGCGATCACCCAGGTCGCGAATTCACGCCACTGGCCCGCCGCCGCCTGGTGTGCGGGGTGCTCCAGATACGTCTTCAGGTCGGCGGCGTCCGCGACCGACGAGTTGATCGCGAAGTCGTAAGCGATCGGCCGGTCGGTGATGTTCCAGCCGCACTCCCACGAGGTCAGCTCGGGAATCAACCCGCCGAGCTCCTCGAACGCCCGTGCTCCGGCGACGACCCGGGACTCGTCCCGGCCGACCCCGTCTCCGAGCTTGAACAGAACCAGATGGCGGATCACGCGGAACTCCTCACCGGCACCATGCCGGTCAGTTGACCAGCTCGTGCATGAACTCTCCGATACCCCTCGCGGCGTTCGAAATGCCCTCGAACCCTACCTGCACAAGATCAGCGGCGCGCGCCGGCTGCGTGATGATCGTGTACAGCACGAAGACAACGAGAACGTACATAGTGACCTTTTTCGCCTGCGCCATGCCCCTTGCCCTCCCCGGCAGCAGTCGACAGCCCCCAGCCGGCTGCCTGAGCGTGCGATCGGTGGAGTCTATCCATCGAACGGCCCAATGAGCGGCCCGCCAGCGGTCCAACCGGCGCTTTAGGCGGAACGTCCCCAAGATCGCCGCCCACCCGCCGCGCCATCGCCACCGCGCACGACAGACCTCGGTGAACGACGAAAGCCCCGCCTCGTGAGAGGCGGGGCTTTCGTCGTCATGCTCAAGAGCGGTAGCGGTGGGATTTGAACCCACGGTGAAGTTGCCCCCACACACGCTTTCGAGGCGTGCTCCTTAGGCCACTCGGACACGCTACCGAGAGAGAGCTTAGCCCACGGGAGGCCGTGCTCCGAAATCGTCTGAGCGGAAGAAGTGGGTGAGGAGGGCGGCGCACTCCTCGGCCAGTACACCCTGGATGACTTCGGGGCGGTGGTTCAGGCGGCGGTCCCGGACGACGTCCCACAGGGAGCCCACCGCGCCGCCCTTCTCGTCCAGCGCGCCGTACACGACACGGTCGAGGCGGGAGAGGACGATCGCGCCCGCGCACATGGTGCACGGCTCCAGCGTGACGACGAGGGTGCAGCCGGTCAGCCGC
Source organism: Streptomyces sp. H39-S7 (assembly GCF_027158205.1). GTDB lineage: Bacteria > Actinomycetota > Actinomycetes > Streptomycetales > Streptomycetaceae > Actinacidiphila. The sequence goes on from NZ_JAPVLU010000036.1 coordinate 42,918, forward strand.
CACTCTCCCGCCCGTCGCCCACCACCACCCGTGTCCGAGCCGCTTCGCGGCGTCCCCCTCAATGCCTTCGCGGCATCGCGGATCGCGAGGACCTCGGCGTGGGCCGTCGGGTCACCGGTCGCCTCGCGTTCGTTGCGGCCCCGGCCGATGACCACGCCGTCCGGGGAGAGCACGACCGCGCCCACCGGCACATCGCCGGTGCGCGGGGCTAGCCCGGCCTCTTCCAGGGCATGGCGCATCGGCCCGGTCCACGGATCGCGCAGCGCGTCGCGCGGGGGACCGGGCGGGGGTGGGTGGGCGCTCAGCGGACCGCCTCCAGCACGTCGGCACAGCCGATCGCCTCGGCGATCTCACCGAGCGCCTCGCCGGTGAGCGCGCCGTCGCCGCTGAGGTCCAGCAGCTCCTTGTCGCTCATGCCGAGATCGGAGAGCAGGCCGGCCTCGCCGAGCGGGCCGGCCGGCACGTGGTCCTCGGCCGGGCCGGGGACCACGTCCTCGTCACTGTCGTCGTCGCCGTCCTCGGTGCCGTCGAGGTCGACCAGGTCGAGGGGGTCCTCGGGGTCCCGGCCGAGTAGTTCGTCGGTGAGCAGGATCTCCCCGTACGAGCTGCGGGCCGCCGCGGCGGCATCGGACACATAGATCCTGGGGTCCTCCTCGCCATCGACCCGGATGACGCCGAACCAGGCATCCTCCTGCTCGATGAAGACCAGAACCGTTTCCTCCTCGGCGATGGCCGCACGGGCCAGGTCGCTCAGGTCGCCGAGGGTTTCCACATCGTCGAGATCAGGTTCGCTCGCTTGCCAACCGTTCTCGTTGCGCGCGAGCAGTGCGGCGAAGTACACCGGGACTCTCCCACAGGTCTCAGGCCGTCCGGACCGGGCGGGGAGTACCCCACCCACTCGGCATCGTGGCAGAAACCTGGGCTTTGCGAAGGGTCTTCCGCAGTCCGACGTGCCAGGTCTTCATCACGTCCGGCTCCGGAAGCCCTCGCCGGCCACCCTCTCGAGGCGTCCTCAAGCCCGCCCCCGCAGCGATTCCGGGGCGTTCGGCAGGGGCGGGACGACTACCAGCGGAAGGTGCGCATTCGCATGGCCTGCCGCATCCGCGCCGCGCGCGCCCTGCGCGGCTGGACGCGCTCGCGCAGCTCCTTGGCCTCGTTGAGCTCGCGCAGGAACATCACCCGGCGTCTGCGGCGCTCCGCGTCGCGTTCCTCCTGGGTCTTGCGTTTGCTCTGTTTGTCCAGCTTCGTGCGGCTGGTCGGCTTGTTCTGCGCTTTCGGCTGACCGGGGTCTCCCGGCTTGTCACCGCTCTTGCTCGGCTCCGGCATGTGCACCACCCGTGGGGGGTCGGGTCACCCGGGGGCGCTCCGGGCGTATGTGCACAGTTTCCCTCTACCGGGCGGTTTGATGCCTGCCGGCGGCGAGAGGGGGCGGTGGCCGGGAGCGGCGGCGGGGACCCCTGGGACTCGGTTAATGTCGAGTGCATGCGGATCCACGTAGTCGACCACCCACTGGTCGCGCACAAGCTCACCACCCTGCGCGACGAGCGCACCGACTCGCCGACCTTCCGTCGGCTGGCCGATGAACTCGTCACTCTGCTCGCCTACGAGGCGACCCGTGACGTGCGTACCGAGCAGGTCGACATCCGGACCCCGGTCGCTCCGACCACCGGCGTCCGGCTCTCGTACCCGCGCCCGCTCGTCGTCCCGATCCTGCGGGCCGGTCTGGGCATGCTGGACGGCATGGTGCGCCTGCTGCCGACCGCCGAGGTCGGTTTCCTGGGCATGATCCGTGACGAGGAGACCCTGGAGGCGAAGACGTACGCCACCCGGATGCCGCAGGACCTCTCCGGGCGCCAGGTGTACGTCCTCGACCCGATGCTGGCGACCGGCGGCACGCTCGTCGCGGCCATCAACCTGCTCATCGAGCGCGGCGCGGACGACGTCACCGCGATCGTGCTGCTCGCGGCGCCCGAGGGCATCGAGATCATGGAGCGGGAGCTGGCCGGCAAGCCGGTCACCGTCGTCACCGCCTCGGTCGACGAGGGGCTCAACGAGAACAGCTACATCGTCCCGGGCCTCGGCGACGCGGGGGACCGGCTCTACGGGACCGCCGGATAGTCGAACAGCCCCCTTCCCCCGTACGCGAGGAGCCCCGGACCTGAGTGGTCCGGGGCTCCTTTTCCGTTCCGGGTCCTGTCCTGGGCGCCGGAGTGGGGGATGGACGTTCTAGCAGCTCGGCGAGGGTGCCGGGGTCGGGGTGGCCACGGCGGTCAGGGCCTTCGCGGCGTCCTTCGGGTCGGCCAGCTTCGTGTAGGCCGTCCCGATCACCAGGTCCACGGCTGGCCCGGCCCGCTTCGGGTCGATCTTCACCGTGGAGCCGGCCACCTGCGTGCTGACGACCCGTGCCGCCCGCTCACCGGCGGGACCGGCCACGATCAGCGCCGGGACGGCGACCTTCTTCTCGTACTCGAACGGGGCGTTGCTGAACTTGATGACGTGGAAGCCGCGTTTGGCCAGCTCGTCGGCGGTGACCCGGGCCAGACCGCCCTTCGGCGTCGCGTTGAAGACGGTGAGTCCGATCGCGGCCGGCGGGGGCAGCGGGGCGGCCTTGCCGGTCGGCTTCGGCGTGGCGGCGGGCGTCGGCTTGCAACTGGCCGGGGCTGGGTGGGCCTGGGCGGGGCCTTTGCCGCTGCCGCCGGTGAAGACGTCGATGAGTTGCACCGTCCCCCAGCCGAACAGGCCGAGTACCACGACCGAGGCGACGACGGCCAGGACGATGCGGCCGCGTCGTCGCGGGCGACCCAGTCGTGGGTACTGGTTTCCGGTGATCCGGTACTTCCCGCCCATGCCGGAAGGGGTGAGCATGCTCATGGGCGCAGCGTAGTGCGCTCATCGCCGGAGCGTACTAAATGATCATTGAATGGCGGAGTGCCGAACCCGAAAGGGCGAACTCCGGCCCCCGAACAGCGGTCAGCCCGGCAGTGGCCGGCCCGGCAGTGGCCGGCCCGGTAGCGGGCAACCCGGCAGTGGTCAGCCCGCCGGGCCCGGTGTCCCGGTCAGTCCATCTCCAGGACGCGGGCATGCAGAACCTGGCGCTGCTGCAGCGCCGCTCTGACCGCCCGGTGCAGGCCGTCCTCGAGGTACAGGTCACCGTGCCACTTCACGACGTGCGCGAAGAGGTCGCCGTAGAACGTGGAGTCCTCGGCGAGCAGGGTTTCCAGGTCGAGCTGGCCCTTGGTGGTGACCAGTTGGTCGAGGCGTACCGGACGCGGAGCGACATCCGCCCACTCTCGCGTGCTGACCCGGCCGTGGTCGGGGTACGGCCGCCCGTTTCCGATGCGCTTGAAGATCACACGGAAAGCCTACCGGGCAAGCCCGTGCGGGCGCAGCAGTGGCGGAGGAGTGCAAAGGTGGTATTTACGTCGATAGCCGGACCTAGCGGGAGCCTGTCATGACCGATCCGCAAGCCCAGGCGGCACTTCCGGCCGATCCACCCGCGAATTCACCCGTCGGCGCGTCGCCCGCGCCGTCCGCCGGTCCGCCCGCCGCTGCGCCGTCCGGAACACCCGCCGACGCTCCCCGCCCCGCCACCGATCTGCCGGGCCCCGCCGCCGCGATCCTGGCCGGCTACACCTTCACCGGCCCCGCGCTCGACCTGGGCGCGCTGCTGTGGGACGGCACCTGCCACGCCGACGCGCAGATCCGGATCCCGCTCGGCATGCTCAACCGGCACGGCCTCGTCGCGGGCGCCACCGGCACCGGCAAGACCAAGACGCTGCAACTCATCGCCGAGCAGCTGTCGGCCAACGGGGTGCCGGTCTTCCTCGCCGACATCAAGGGCGACGTCTCCGGGATCTCCGCACCCGGCCAGGCGAACGACAGGGTCGCCCAGCGCACCGCCGAGGTCGGCCAGAACTGGGCGGCGTCCGGCTTCCCGGCCGAGTTCTACGCGCTCGGCGGTGTCGGCGCCGGCATCCCGCTGCGGGCGACGGTCACCGGCTTCGGTCCGATCCTGATGTCGAAGGTGCTCGGGCTCAACCAGACGCAGGAGCAGTCCCTTGGCCTGGTCTTCCACTACGCCGACACCAAGGGCCTGGAACTGGTCGACCTCAAGGACCTGCGGGCCGTCATCGCCTTCCTCACCTCGGACACCGGCAAGGGCGAGCTGAAGAACATCGGCGGCATCTCGTCCGCCACCGCGGGCGTTCTGATGCGGACCCTGACGGCGTTCGAGGCGCAGGGCGCCGAGTCGTTCTTCGGCGAGCCCGAGTTCGACACGGGCGAACTGCTGCGGACCGCGCCGGACGGACGCGGCACGGTGTCGGTGCTGGAACTGCCGGCCGTCCAGGACCGGCCGCAGCTCTTCTCCACCTTCCTGATGTGGCTGCTCGCCGACCTCTTCCAGGACCTCCCGGAGGTCGGCGACCTCGACCGGCCCAAGCTGGTGTTCTTCTTCGACGAGGCCCACCTGCTCTTCAACGGCGCGTCGAAGGCGTTCCTCGACGCCATCACCCAGACGGTGCGGCTGATCCGCTCCAAGGGCGTCGGCATCTTCTTCGTCACCCAGACCCCGAAGGACGTGCCCTCCGACGTCCTCGCCCAACTCGGCAACCGCGTCCAGCACGCCCTGCGCGCCTTCACCCCCGAGGACGCCAAAGCGCTCAAGGCGACCGTCTCGACGTTCCCCAACTCCGCCTACGACCTCGGTGAGCTGCTGACCGCGCTGGGGACCGGCGAGGCCGTCGTCACCGTCCTCAGCGAGAAGGGCGCGCCGACCCCGGTCGCCGCCATCCGGCTGCGGGCCCCGCAGTCCCTGATGGGGCCCCTCGACGCGCCCGCGATGGACACGGCCGTCAAGTCGTCGCCGCTCTTCTCCCGTTACGCGCAGGCCGTCGACCGCGAGTCGGCGTTCGAGAAGCTCAACGCGGCTGCCGACGCCGTCGCCATGGCCACGCCCGCGGGGGCGGAGCCCGCCGGTGCGCCCGCCGAAGCGTCGGGGAAGCATGAGCCGTCGGGGAAGGCGGCAGGGAAGGCGCCCGCCGGGGAGGAGAGCGTCGTGCAGCAGGTGATCGGCAGCGGTGTCTTCAAGTCGCTGGCGCGTTCGGTGGGCACCCAGCTCGGCCGCGAGATCAGCCGCTCGCTGTTCGGCACGCGCAAGCGCTGACCCACGACCGGCGCCCCTCCACGTCCTCCTGACGCCCTCCAGACGTGCTCCAGAAAAGTATTCGGGTTTCCCTGTCAACCGGATGTGGGGTCCCAGGCGTATGCCTGGTGAGTCCGCGGAGAATCTGGAGTGAGTGTTGACCGTCGAGGAGTTCGAGGAGTTCTACGCGCATGCGGTGGGACGCCTCACGGGTCAGCTCTACGTGATGCTCGGCGACCTGCACGAGGCGCAGGACGTCGTGCAGGAGGCCTTCGTACGCGGTTGGAGCCGGCGGCGGCAGTTGGACGGCGACGGCGCTCCGGAGGCCTGGATCCGTACGGTCGCCTGGCGGCTCGCGGTGAGCCGCTGGCGCGGGCGTCGGCGCTCCGACGACGCCTGGCAGCGGCACGGCGGCGCGCAGTCCGTCGAAGGGCCGGGCCCCGAGCCGGTGGCGCTGGTGTCGGCGCTGCGCGAACTGTCGCCGCGGCAGCGGCGCACGGTGGTCCTGCACTACGTCTGCGATCTGTCCGTGGACCAGATCGCGGCCGAGACGGGCGTCTCCAGCGGCACCGTCAAGACGCATCTGCACCGGGGGCGGGCGGCGCTGGCCGACCGCCTGACGGACACGACGGACACGACGGATCCGGCCGATCGGAGTGATCGGACCGGTCCGACGGATCCCATCGCTTCGCATCGTTCGCACGATTCGCACGCCGAGGAGGCTCCCGGTGCCTGAGCGCCACGACCCCCGAGACCCGCTCAGCTCCCACCACCCGGACGCGCCCGAGGACGCGCTGGCGAGCGCCCTCAAGAACGCCGCCGCCGCCGGGCAGACCGCGGCGGCCCCCGCCCCCGTCGCCACGATCATGGCGCGCGGCGACCGGGTCCGGCGCCGCCGGACCGTCGCGTACGCGGTCGCCGCCTGCCTGGCGGTCGGGGGGACGGGCCTCGTGGCGGCGGCCGTCCTGCCGTTGGGCGGCGGGGCGGTCGTGCCCGCGACGACGCCCTCCGGCTCGGACCCCGACCGGGAGACGCCGAGTCCGCGGCGGTCCGGCGCGGAGCCGACCGCATCGGGATCCCGGTTCAGCGGCACGCCGACCGGGACCGGAACCACCGGAACGGGCCACGGTTCGGCGACCAACGCGCCGACCTCCGGCACGGAGACCACCGGGCCCGGCGGCCCTGCCGCCCGTACGACCACCTCGGTCCCGCCGCCCGGCAGCACGCTGGGCGGCGCGGCGCACTCGACGACGCTGCGGACCACCGCACCAACCGACTGACCCCGGCCACCGCGCGCCGAGCCCCGTCACCGCGTCACCCGTTCGATCCCCACCACCGCACCACCCGGCTGACTCCCACCACCCCTTGAACGACCCGGTCGCGCCACCGGGCGATCCCGCACGCCCCGAAGCCCCGACATGTCCCTGTCCCATCCCTGCCCGGTCCCTGTCCGGTCCCCCTCACGCCCTCGTCCCGCCCCTGTCTGGAGCCGCACCATGTCCGTCGTACCTGCCCCGCGGACGCGGGGGGCCGAGGCCGCAACCGGGTTCGGAAGCGAAGCCGCGGTGGACCCGCGCCGCCTGCTGCCGTCCCCCCGGCGGGGGGACGGCGGCCGCCCGCGGGAGGGCCGTCCGCCGGCGCGTTCGGCCGCGCGCCGGCTGCTCTCCTCCGTCAGCGCCACGGACCGCGCGGTGCTGACGCTCTATCTGCTCACCCGGATCGGCATCTGGGCCACCGCCTACTGCACCGGCTGGCTGTTCACCGGGGACGGCCGCGCCAAGGAGGCCCCTCCGCTGCTCTCGCGGTGGGAGCAGTGGGACTGGTCGTACTTCGTCCGCATCGCCGAGTACGGCTACTTCGGCAGCCCGGACGGGTCCGACGCCGCCCCTCAGGACAACCGCGAGGCGTTCTTCCCCGGTCTGCCCCTGCTGCTCCGTGCCGTGCACACCGTCGTGCCCGACTGGACGGTGGCGGGCCTGCTGATCTCGTTCGTCGCCGGGGCTGTCGCCGTCCTGGCCCTCGCCCGAACAGCCCGCCTCCACCTGGCTGAACCGGCCGGGACACAGGCGAAGGGCGGTTCGCGCGAGGGCGACGCGGGTGAGCGCGCGGTGTTCTTCCTGCTGCTGTCTCCCTGCGCGGTGTTCCTGGCCGTCGGCTACACCGAGGCCCTCTTCCTGGCCCTCGCCATGCCCGCCTGGCTGGCGGCGAAGAAGGGCCGCTGGCCGTCGGCGGCGGTCCTGGCCTGCTGCGCCACCACCGTCCGGATCAGCGGGCTGTTCCTCGCGGCCGCCCTGGCCGCCGAGTTCCTGACGAGCACGGCGGCGGCCCCCGCGTCCGACCGCCTCCGGCGCCTGCGCGTGCTCCCCTGGCTGGCCGTCCCCGCGCTGCCCGCGCTCGCCTACACCTGGTACCTGCAGGCCAGGACCGGCGACTGGATGGCGTGGAAGCACGCCCAGGAACGCGGCTGGTACCGGCAGTTCCACTCCCCGTGGGAGGCCTGGCAGAACACCTGGGACTCGGCGTTCTCGCACACCCAGACCACCGGATACGCCCTCATGTTCCGGGCCGAACTCGTCGCCATGGTGCTCGGCCTGCTCGTCCTCGCCCGTCTCCTGCAACGGCGGCGGTGGCCGGAGGCGGTCTATCTCGCCCTCACCCTCTGGGCGCTCGGCACCTCGTACTGGTACATGTCCATCCCCCGCGCCACCCTCCTGTGGTGGCCGTTGTGGATCGGACTCGCCCGGTGGTCGCTGCGCCGCCCCTGGATCCGCACCGCCCACCTCTGCGTGTCCGCACCCCTGATGACCGTCTTCGCCGTGGCTTTCGCCTCCGGCCGCTGGGCCGGCTGACACCCGCCTCCGGCCGTCGGGCCCGCCGAGTCCTCGATCCGGCCGGCCGCGGGATCATCCAGATGGGGACGATCCGTGCCGATGTCCTCTACGATCGCGAATCCGAACGCCCAAGTGCGACACGGTGCACTGACGGTGTCGGACGGGCGCGTAGGAGGCAGTTTTGGAGCGAGGCACCCCCCTGCTGGCCGTGCGCGGCACCTCCAAGCGGTTCGGTGCCGTACAGGCGCTGAGCGAGGTCGACCTCGAGATCCACCAGGGCGAGGCGATCGGCCTGATCGGGGCCAACGGAGCCGGCAAGTCCACCCTGGTCAAGGTGATCGCGGGGGTGGAACCGGCGGACAGCGGGGTGATCGAGTGGAAGGGCCGGCCGGTCGACCTCCGCACGCCGCTCGACGCGCAGAAGCTCGGCATCGTCGCCGTCCACCAGGACCTCTCGCTCTGCGACAACCTCGACACCGTCGAGAACCTCTTCCTCGGCCGTGAGATCCGCCGCTTCTGGAGGCTCGACGAGGTCGAGATGGAGCAGCGTTCCCGCACGCTGCTCAACGTCCTGTCCGTCCGCATCCCCAACCTGCGCGTCCCCGTCGCCTCGCTCTCGGCCGCGCAGCGCCAGGGCGTCGCCATCGCGCGGGCGCTGCTCGGGAAGCCGGAACTCGTCATCCTGGACGAGCCGACCGCCGCGCTGGGACCGCAGCAGGCCGCCGTGGTCCTCGCCATGGTCCAGCGGCTCCGCGACCAGCGGCTCGGCGTGCTGCTGGTCAGCCACGAGATGGAGGAGGTCCGAGCGGTCACGGACCGCGTGGCGGTGCTGCGCGTCGGCCGCAACACCGGCTTCTTCGAAACGAAGTACACCACCCAGGAGCAGATCGACTCGGCCGTCACGGGCAACCAGGCCGCGGCCGTCACCCTGCAGCAGAGCCTGCTGCCGCACGGACTGCCCGACCAGGACGCCCTCGACGTCGCCTCCCGCTACCTGCCCGCGCGGGCGGGCGTCGGCGGCGACTGGTTCGACGTCATCCCGCTGCCGGGCGCGCGCGTCGCGCTGGTCGTCGGGGACATCGTCGGGCACGGAATGCACGCCGCCGCCACCATGGGGCGGCTGCGGACGGCGGTGCACAACTTCTCGATGCTGGACCTGCCGCCCGACGACCTGCTGGCGCACCTCGACGACCTCGTGAGCCGGATGGACAAGGACGACGCGGTCCCGGGCGGCGGCGGGACCCCCGCCGCCGGCGCCACCTGCCTGTACGCGATCTACGACTCGGTCTCGCGGCGCTGCGAGCTGGCCCGCGCCGGCCATCTGCCTCCCGCGCTCGTCCACCCCGACGGGACGGTGGAGTACCTCGAGGTACCGCCCGGCCCGCCGCTGGGCCTGGGCGGCCTGCCCTTCGAAGCGGTGGAGCACGAGCTGCCCGAGGGCAGCAAGCTGGTCCTCTACACGGACGGACTGGTCGAGGACCGCACACGGGACATCGACGTCGGGCTCGAACTCCTCCGCACCGCCCTGTCAGGCCCCGACCGCGACCCGGAGCAGGCCTGCGACGCGGTGCTCGACGCGCTGCTCCCCGCGGAACCGAAGGACGACGTCGCGCTGCTCATCGCCCGTTCCCGTGCGCTGCCGGAGGACCGGATCGCCCGCTGGTCCGTACCGTCGGAACCGTCCGCGGTCTCCGCCGTACGGGCCGCCGCGGTGGCGCAGCTGGAGCGGTGGGGGCTGGACGAGCTGGCGTTCATCACCGAGCTGATCCTCAGCGAGCTGATCACCAACTCCATCCGCCACGCGGCCGGGCCGATCACAGTCCGCCTGCTGCTGGACCGCACCCTGATCTGCGAGGTCGCCGACACCAGCAGCACCGCCCCCCACCTGCGCTACGCGGCCACCACGGACGAGGGTGGACGCGGCCTGTTCCTCGTCGCCCAGCTGGCTGAACACTGGGGCACCCGCTACACCAGCGACGGAAAGATCATCTGGTCGGAGCAGCGCATTCCCCCGGGGCGGGTGCTGGCGGAGCGCGGGTCGGCGGAAGGTGTGGCTCGGTAGCGGAGCTCGGTTGCGCGAGATCGGTAGCGGGGGTCGGTTACGCGGGGCTCACCCGTGCGTGGCGCACCACCGCGCGGCCCCCGGCGGTGACGGACGGCGACGGACGGTGACGGGCTGGGGACGCCCCGGCGTCAGGCTCGGTGTCAGGCCCGGTTTCGTGCCCGGCGGGCCACTCCCGTCCCTCCTGGTTCGCCTTGACACCCCTGGTGGGCGGGCGTACAGAGAAGAGATGCGTCAGGGTGTGCCGGCGGACCCGCGAGGGACGCAAGTGACCGGCAGTACCGCGGCGACGCGCACCGGGATCGATCCGGATGGTGTCCGCCGTTTTCGGCGCGCCCCCGAACCCCCGCAGCCCCCGCAGATCCCGGGGGACAGCGCTTTCCCCGCCGAACCGCCCGCCGCGAACCAGGAGCGGGACGATCTGCTCGCCGCCGCCGTGCGGAAGGTGCTCAAGGACACCGACGCCTACAGCGGCCTGGTGTACCTGCGCTCCCGTGACCGTCGCTCGCTGGTGCTGAGCACCGTCGCAGGGGTCCCGGTGTCGGCGCTGGGCGCGTTCCGCCGCGTCTCCGTGCACAGTCCGCTGCCCGCTCCGATGGCCTATCGCACCGGGCGCAGTGTCTGTCTGTCGGGGACGGAGGAGACGCTGCGGCGTTTTCCCCAGCTGCTGGTGGGCCTGCCGTACTCGTTCGCCTCCGTCTGCGCCCCGATCGTCTCGGGCCCGGAGACCTACGGCGTGCTGTGCGGGCTCTGGACGCCGTCCTCCACCGGTCTGCCGACGAGCGCCCGGCGGCATCTGCGGGCCACCGCCAACCGGCTGGGGGGCCAGCTCGCGGAGCTGGCCGCCAGGGGGGACCGGGTGGAGGGTGCGGGCGACACGGCGGTGGTCGAGCTGCCCACCGCGCCGGGCACGGCCATCCGGCTCGGGCTGTTCGACTGGAACCTCGCCACCGGCACGGTCTCCGTCGACGAGGAGCTGGGCGCGATCCTGGGCTGGACCCCCGAGCAGTTCGACGGCCGGGCCGAGACCGTGGCCGCCCGGCTCCATCCGGACGACCTGCCGGGTTTCTGTTCGGCCGCCCGCGGCGCGCTGACGGAGGGCCGGGTCCTCGCCATGCGGCTGCGGGTGACGGCCGGGGACAACCGGTCGCGATCGGTCGAGGTGCGGGCCCGGGCGTCCGAGGCGGCGGCCGGTCGGTCCCCGGACCACCTGGTGGGCACCGTCCTGGACACCGGTACGGGGGTCGCGGCCGCCGAGGCCGTCGAGCGGCTGCGGCAGGGGATCTTCTCGCTCGACCCGGACGGCCGGATCACGTACGCGAACCTCGGCGCCGAGCTGCTGCTGGGCGCCCATCGCGAGGAGATGCTCGGGCGGCACCTGTGGGACTGCCTCGGCTGGCTCTCCGACCCCGCGTACGAGGACCGCCACCGGTCGGCGATGATCTCCCGGCAGTCGACCGCGTACCTGGCCTGCCGCCCGCCCGACCGCTGGCTGTCCTTCGCCTTCTACCCGGACGCGCACGGGGTCACCGGCACCGTGATCCCCGCCGCCGGACCTCCCAAGCGCCACGGCAGAGGGCACGCGACCCCATCCCGCACAACCCTGCCCGCCACGACGACCCCACCCGCCACCACCCCCCCCGCCACGACGCCCCCGCCCCCCGCGACCTCACCCTCCGCGACTCCGCCCGTCGCCTTCGAACCGCCGACGCCCGCGCGGCGCGCCGGCGTCGGCGCCATCTACCGCCTGCTGCAACTGGCCAGCACGCTGACCCAGGCCGTCACGGTCCACGAGGTGTGCACGGCCGTCGCGGAGCAGATCCTGCCGGCCTTCGGCGGCCAGGAACTGGCGATCTACGTGGTCGCCGGGAACCGGCTGGACCTTGCCCACCAGGTCGGCTACCCCGAGGCGTTCCTGGACCGTTTCGAGGGCACGCCGATGGGGGCCCGGCTGCCCGGAGTGGAGGCGCTGAGCACCGGTGCGCCGATCTTCTTCTCGTCCGTGGACGAGCTGGCCCGCGCCTACCCCGGGATCCCGCTCGACGAGATGTGCGCCTGGGCCTTCCTCCCGCTGATCGCCTCCGGGCACCCCGTCGGCAGCTGCATCCTGGGCTTCGACGAGCCGCACCCGTTCACGTCCGAGGAACGTGGAGTACTGACCGCGCTGGGCGGCCTGATCGCCCAGGCGCTGGAGCGCGCCCGCCTGTATGACACGGAGTTCGCCCTCGCCCGCGGCCTGCAGAACGCGCTGCTGCCCCACCGGCTGCCCAAGGTGCCGGGCGTCTCCATCGCGGCCCGCTACCTGCCGGGGACGCAGAGCATGGAGATCGGCGGGGACTGGTACGACGCCATCGTCACGGCACAGGGACTGTGCCTGGTCATCGGCGACGTCGAGGGCCACAGTGTGGCCGCCGCCGCCACCATGGGGCAGCTCCGCAGCGCGGTGCGGGCCTTCGCCACCAGTGGCTGCGAGCCGAACGAGGTGCTGGTCCGCACCAACCGGCTGCTGGCCGACCTCGACCCCGATCTGCTCGCCAGCTGCTGCCTGATCCAGCTGGACCGGACCGCGGGACTGGCCCGCATCGCGCGCGCCGGGCACCTCCCGCCCCTCCTGCGGCACGCCGACGGCCACACCGACGTGCTGGAGTGCCCCGGCGGCGCCCTGCTCGGCGTCGATCCGCTCACGGAGTACCCGATCAGCGAGCTGCGGCCGCCGCCGGGATCGGTGCTCGCCCTGTACACCGACGGCCTGGTGGAGGAGCCGGGGACGTCGATCGACGAGGGCATCGACCGTCTGCGCGTCTCGCTCGCCCACGCCGACGCGAGTTCTCTGGAGGAGCTCGCCGACCGGCTCCTGAGCGACGCCCGCCGCTCGACGCACCGCGCGGACGACGTGGCGCTGCTGCTCACCGCCTTCGACGCGGAGCAGTGACGCGGAGCAGTGACGCGGAGCAGTGAAGCGGCCGCGGATGCTCGCACGCTCGCGGAAATCACGCACCAGCACCGTCCAAGCGGGTGAACGGACTCGCCGGGGCGTTCGACGACCGGCCTCGACGCGGTATGCCTCCCCGTGCTGATCGCACGCACTGATCACACGTACTGAGTGACCGTCAGAAGTCGGCTGGTGTAAGCCCGGCCCTGCACTGGAGGGTTCATTGAGATCGATTCCGCGAGGCCGCCGTACCTGGGCCGGCATCGTCACCACGGTGATGGCCATGGTCGCGACAGCGGGTGCGGCGGCTCCGCCCGGGCATCACGACAACCTCGGGCCGGAGATCGCGGCGATCATGAGCAAGCCGGCCTACGAGCACGCCCAGTGGGGCTGGCTCGAGGTCGACGGCTCGACCGGGCGCGTCGTCCACTCGCAGTACCCGGACCAGTTCTTCATCCCCGGCTCGACGGCCAAGCTGATCAGCGTGTCGGGCGCCTGGCACGCGCTGGGCGGGGACCACCGGTTCACCACCCCGGTGCAGGCCCTCGGCAGCCGGGCCGGAGGCGTCCTGACGGGCTCGCTGGCGCTGGTCGCGCAGGGCGACCTCACCATGGGCGGCCGTACGAAGCCCGACGGCTCCGTCGCCTACACCGCGATCGACCACACCTACGCGAACGACGTACCGGGCGCGACGCTCACTCCCGAGAACCCGCTCGCGGGCCTCGACAGGATCGCCCACCAGGTGCGCGGTTCGGGCATCACCAAGGTCCAGGGCGACGTCGCCATCGACTCCCGGCTCTTCTCCGCCGCCTCGGCCCCCGAGCTGGACCCGACCCCGACCCCGCTCATCATCAACGACAACGTCATCGACCTGCTGACCACGCCCACCACCCCGGGCCACCCCGCGCAGCTCAGCTGGCGGCCCCAGGTCGCGCCCTACCAGGTGACGTCAACCGTGAAGACGGTCCCGGCGGGCGGTACGACGAGCATCGCGGTCACCACCTCGCCGGACGGCACCCGCATCGGCCTGTCCGGGACGATCGCGGCCGGCGCCGCGCCGGAGCTGCGGATCTCCCCGGTCAAGAACCCGGACACGTTCGGGCGCACGGCCCTGATCGAGGCACTCGCCAGGGCGGGCGTCACGGTCACCGCACGGCCGACCGGGCCCAACCCGACCGGCCTGCTGCCGCGTTCCTACGACGGGACGAAGCGCGTCGCCGCGTACGTGTCCCCGGTCTTCGCCGAGTACACGAAGCTGATCTTCAAGGTCAGCCACAACCTCGGGGCGAACCTCGCGATCTGCCTGATGGCCGTCACGGCCGGCAGCCACCAGTGCGCGGACGGCTTCCCCGTGCTGCGTGACTTCCTGCGCGGGGCCGGCATCGACCCGACACAGGTCCAACTGCTCGACGGCCGCGGCGGCGACCCGAACGACCGGGTCACCCCGCGGGTGGAGGACGAGCTCCTGCACTACTGGCAGACGACCCCCGAGGCCGACCGCTTCCGGAAGGCGCTGCCGATCATGGGGGTGGACGGCTCGCTGGCCTGGGTCTGCGACGGGTCTCCCACCTGCCCGGGCAAGGGCAAGGTGTGGGCCAAGACCGGCACCGCGGTCGGAGGCGACGCCGTCAACCAGCGGCTGGCCGTCGGCGGCCTCACCATCGGCGGCTACCTCGCCGCGGGCCACGGCCGGCTGAACACCTTCTACCTGGCCGTGAACGGGGCCTCCACCCCGGACATCAACGGAGTCATCGACCTCGGCAACGACCTGGCCCGCATCGCGGGCCTGCTGCAAGAGCAGGCAGAGGCCAGAAGCCGCCCATAGCCCCTGCGCCCGAACGGAAGCCCGGACCACGCCATGGTCCGGGCTTCCAGCGGTTATGACGTCACTTCAGAAAGCGTTCGACGCCCTCGCGGGCACGAGCACTGCGGACCGCGGCGTCGGCCGGCGACCCGGCTTCTCCGAGGGCGGTTACATGCCGTGGGTGGGCATGCCCTCCGTGCACGCGAGGTGGATGACCAGATCGGCGGGTCCCGTGTGGGGGTGCTTGGGGTCCGCCCCCGGGCGGATCTGCTGCTTGCGTACGGTCACGATCCAGCCGGTGGCGTCGTCGTTGGGGCGGCTCTCGAGGATGTCGGCCGACTCCCGCGCCAGGCTGGAACCCTTGCTCGCGGAGATGGCGAAGCCGCCGCTGAAGGCGCTCTGGGGCGCGGGGCAGAATAGCTCGTGGGGGCGGCCGTCGGCCCCGCCGGGGATGACCTGGCCGGCGACGTGGAGCGTCTGAGGCGGTTCCAGGGACAGGGCGGTGGCCTGTGTGGCGGCGGGGCCGAGCAGGGCCGCGGCACCGGCGACAGCCGCGACAGCGGCACGAGTTCCGGTACGAGTTGACGTGCGCGTTCTTGCGTCCATGGCAGTAGTACTCCTCGCAGCGATGAGGTCGGGGTCGGGGCCATTGCAGCAGCGCGGCGACCCGCTACTTTCCGGACACGCACAGTGACCCCCTATTGGCGGAGGGCGAATCGTTTCGGCGAGCGTCTGCGCACGCATCGTTACGGTGTGTGATCTACTGCCCGCGTCCCGTTACCCCACGTAGTCGCCCTGTGCTGTCCGGGCGACTGTCATGTCCTCATGAGGAGCCTCATGTACCGCAGAGGGAGGTGGGCGCTCGCGCTCGGCTGTGCCGCGATCGCCCTGTCCGCCACCGCTCCCGCCGGCGCGACCGCTCTGTTCGGCGGCTCGGCGCCGTCCACGGCGCACGCTTCCGACGTTCACCCGGGCGGAGCCGTGCGCATCACCGAAGCCCAAGTACGCAAGGAGGTACGGCCCGCCGAGGCCAAGACGCTCGGCCGGGCCGCCGCGGAACGGCTGGCCCGGGACCGCATCGGTCTGCGCGCCCTCGACTCGGACTATCCGCAGACCACCCGTACCCTGCGCTTCAACAAGCTCACCGAGTCGCAGCGCACCCACAACGCCAAGTTCGACCCGGCCCAGTTCGGGAAGTTCACCGACTACTTCTCCAGCCCCGACTTCGGCGACCACGTCGCCCTGCTGCCCACCGGGAAGATCCTGCTCTTCTCCTTCGAGTCCATCGAGGAGAACCCGACCAAGGAGCCCGCGCCCACCCAGATCATCGGCAAGGAGAACGCCGGACGGGCCTACGTGTGGGACCCCGCCAGGGGCCAGGGGAGCGACGCCTTCAGGGCCGTGCCCCCGCCCGTGGTGAACATGCCCGACGGCAAGGACGAGCCGCGGCCCGCGCCGGTCTTCTGCGCCGGACACGCCTATCTGCCCAACGGCATGGTCGCCGTCTTCGGCGGCAACCTGGGCGGTAACGGCGGCACCGGAGCCAAGCTCGCGCTCGTTTTCGACCCGTGGACCGAGACCTGGCACGAGCAGCAGGACATGGCGGTCGGCCGCTGGTACCCGAGCGTGGTCACCGGCGCCGACGGGCGGCAGTTCATCACGTCCGGGCAGTCGGAGATCGGCTGGGGCGATCTTTCGATGGAGATCGAGCGGTTCCCGGCCAAGGGCACCCCCGTCTCGTACAACCGGGCCGACGCGCCCCAGGGCCAGGCGCTCGATCAGTGGAAGACCGACGCCCCGTACATGATGGATTACCCCCATCTGTTCTCCCTGAAGGACGGCCTGATCTACGGCTTCGGCCGCAACTTCGACGAGCAGTTCGTCTTCGACCCGCAGACCGAGACCCGCCGCAAGCTGCCCGACCGTCCCGACGGCGGCATGCGCAACTACGGCTCCGCCGTGGCCCTGCCCAACGGCTCCAGCGGCCCGGACTCCGTCCTGATCCTCGGCGGCAACCGCAACGACCCCAACACCTACAAGTTCTCCGGGGGCCGCTGGACCAAGGACACCCCCCGCGCCTTCGGCCGCACCCAGGACGACACCCTGATCCTGCCCGACGGCAAGCTGTTCACCGTCAACGGCGCCTACGACATCCGCGACTACGGCAACGGCCCCTACAACCCCAACGCCGACCTGAAGTACCGCCAGACCGAACAGCGGGACGACAAGGGCGCGTGGCGGCTCGGACCGGTCCAGCGGCTGCCGCGCGGATACCACTCCAACGCCGTCCTGATGCCCGACGGCCGCATCATGCTCACCGGTGACGAGCTCCAGCAGATTGCCAACAACCCCGACATCAAGTCCGGGATGAACGGCACCATCGAGATCTACGAACCCTCCTACCTGCACCAGGGCCCCCGCCCGCAGCTGTCCCGCATCCCGCGGGCCCCGCGGGGCTACGCGTCCACCTTCCAGGTCACCACCAACACCCCCGACCGGGTCAGCAAGGCCGTCCTGGTGGCGCCCATCACCTCCACCCACTCGGTGGACACCAGCCAGCGCCGACTGGAGCTGCCCATCGCCAGCCGTGACGGCAACCACCTCGTCCTGCGCACCCCGCAGTCCGCCAAGGACGCGCCTCCCGGCTTCTACATGGTCTTCCTCCTCGACGACAAGGGCGTGCCGAGCACCGCGCAATGGGTGCAGCTGCGCCCGGGCGCCTGACACCACCGCCCCTCCCCGCGACCGACCCCGGCCCGGGCACCACCCACAGTGGAGCCCGGGCCGGGCCGTCGCTCAGACCGCCCTCGTCTTCCTCGGCGCCCGTCCGATGGTCAGGAGCGGGTCCGGTCCGCCCCAAGACCGAGGCCGACGGACGATCGGGTTGCCGGGTGAGCTGATGAAGCTGCTCCGCAAGCACAAGGAGGCGCAGGCGCCGGAGCGCGGGGGCGGAGCGGACAAGGACCACGCGTTCACGGGGAGTGAGACGGAAAACGCAGAGGGCCCGCATCGGCGAACGATGCGGGCCCTGCGACGTGCGGAGGATACGAGATTCGAACTCGTGAGGGGTTGCCCCCAACGCGCTTTCCAACTGTTCGTCCGGGGGTTCGGCTGAGTACGCCGCCGTCCCGACCTGCGGAGAAGCGCCCGGACGAGGGCCGGTCGGACACTCGCGGACGGGGGTGAATGCAACGGGAACTGCAACTGGCTGACATCCCCGCCCGGGTCCAACGTGTCGAGGCGATCGGAGCGAAACGGACTACTTGCTGTAGTGGTAGCGGCAGGCGATAACGCACACCGTGTCGGCCTGCTCGTCGAGGACGTAAACCAGGCGGTGCTCCTGGTCGATCCGGCGGGACCATGCCCCGGCGAGTTCGTGGCGCAGGGGTTCGGGTTTGCCGATGCCCTCGTGGCCGTTGCGGCGGATGTCGTCGATCAGTTGGTTGATGCGCTTGAGTAGGCGGCGGTCGTTCGCCTGCCAGTAGAGGTAGTCGGTCCAGCCGCCATCGGTGAACTGGATCTTCACGCGGACTGCTCGATGACATCCTCGGGGTCGATCAGCTCGCGGCTCTGGGTGCGGCCTTCCCGGTAGTCCCGAAGCGACTGACGCAGGTGGTCGGCGTTGGCCGGCGAGCGCAGCAGGTAGTCGGTCTCACGGAGCGAGGCGTACTCGGCCAGGGGGACGACGACCAGCGGTTCATGGCCGGCCCGGGTGATGACGAGTTCTTCGGCGTCGTTCTCGACAGAGTCGAGCGCGGCAGCGAGGTTGCCGCGGAGCTCAGTCGCACTCATCGTCTTCATAGCGTACAGAATAGCGTACGTTCTCTGCCTGGATTAGGAGGCGAGCCGTCTCGTGGCGTCGGGCCAGTGCTGGGGCTCGGGTGCGTCCTCGGCCATCATGACCTCCTCCTCCCACCAGCCAGTGCCGTCGAGCCAGGAACTCAGCCACTGTGCGAGCGACGGCGAATCGGTGAACCACGCCTCCGCCCAGTCCTGGGGGCCGGCGTTCGGCTCGAAGAGCAGGACCGGAGCACGGGGGTCCAGGCAGTCAACCGCGGCATACATGCCGCAGCCCCAGTCCAGGATCGGCAGGAGGCCGTGCGGCCAGTACTCGCAAGGGCCGTACTCGGCAACCACTGTCCGGCCCTCGCCGACCAGCGGCAGCAGGAGGTACTCGGGACCGAAGCCGCCGTTTGCCACCTCCTGGTACAGCCGGACCAGCAATCGCGGCAGTGGGAAGCCGAGTTCGCGCTCGGCTGCGGCGACCTCGCGCTCGCCGACCCGATCAGGGAGCTCTCCCCCCTCCTGGAGCGCGCGTTCGCGGACGCGCGCGACGATGTCCGAAAGGGCGCCCATGCCGTCGGCTCCCGAATCGTGGTGACCGTCTATACCTGTCATGGCCTGGAACATAGCGATGGCGGCTGACACTGCGACCTGTGGCTGCCGCGCCGCCGATTGAGACTACGGATGGGACTACGAACGCAGAAGGCCCGCATCGGCAAGCGATGCGGGCCCTCTGACGTGCGGAGGATACGAGATTCGAACTCGTGAGGGGTTGCCCCCAACACGCTTTCCAACTGCTCGTTCGGATGTACGGGCTGGTTCATCACCGTCCTGACCTGTGGTGCAGCCGTCGATACCGGAGCACTTGGACACCCGCGAACGGGGCTGAATGCAACCCAAACTGCAACCCTCTCACGGGTCAGCCAGCAGGCTTCCAGTGCTGGTGGCAAGAGTTGGGGTTATGCGCCGGCTGCGGCCAACTGATGCGCGGGTATGGGAGCAACTCGGCCATGTTCTGCAATGTCTGCCGGGTCGTCCTCAACGGCCGGTAGAGATCACCTTGGGAGCAGCTGCGACGACAAACGCTCAAAGGACCCATCGTGATGGTGGGGCCCCTTCAATCAGCTGGAGTAAAGGCCCTGGCCTCACTTCATGCAGCGAGCTGCTTAGTGAGGGGTGACGGCGCTGACTCGCCGATGCCCGACTCAAAGGTCTCCCCCGTGCAGGATTGGTGGGTGCCACCGTGGCCGTACGGCATGGTGCAGGGCAGCTTTCCGTTGTACGTCGGGTTTCCTTCACCGCATGAGTAGAGGTAGGGCTCGGCGCCCTCCTCACGGATCGCTGCGTTAGCCGCGACCGAGATGGCGCGGGCCATGGCCGGCACGTCCTGCGTGTGCTGGAGGGCCACTCGCACCAATACCTTCACCATCTCGCTACACGTTTCGACGGAGAGGATGGGAGCTGGGGGCGGGATGGACTCCGTTTTGGTGACCTCGGCTTCGCGCCGTGCAGCAATACGATCTTCCAGCTCGGCGTCTGCTTTCGCCCTGGCCACTGGGTCATAGGGACGGTCGCTTCTGCGCGCCTCGGCGAGCAGGGCACGTGCTGCGCGGAGTTGCGGCAGGAACGCCTCGACGTTCGTGATGAGCCGGTCGGTCTGCTCCTCGTCGAGCTCGTAGGAGTCGCCGCCGGTCCAGATCCACAGCTCGGTGTGAATGCCGTACACATCGGGGATGGCGTTGGAGGTGGTCACGTGCGCGGCGAGGAACGGCTCCGTATCGCCGTCGTGGTGGGCGTCTTCTATGGGAGGGATGATCGCCGGCGCAGCGTGGTGCCAATCGGCGGTGTCGCCGGGTTTGCTGTGGTCCATGGCGCACCACGGCGTGCAGCCGTAGGTCGCCATCCACTCCGGGCCGCGTTCAGCGGCAGTCAGGACGGTGGTGTGCTGGTCGGCGGATGGTATGGAGGACGCCTGCGCGCAGTTGCTCATAGTAATACCTGATTCAGTTCTTACGGTGGACTTTGTGTTGTGCTGGTGGGCAGACGCCACCTTTCGGACTTGGGGAAGACTGCAGTCTTCTCGGCAGCGGGCCACGACCAGACCAACGAGGCGTCCATCAATTAGTCACATGATCGACAGGCCAGGGGTGGGGCGCTCATCAAGTTGATGCCAACGGTCAAGGTCTTGGCCGCGATCGAGCGGACGTGCCTGACCTCCTCGTCCCGAATTCTCGGCGGGGCGGTCGCTGAGGTCATCTACGCAGTTCAGAGGTAGTGCAGGGGCTATTGGCGGTCGCGGTCGGCCGGGCCGGTTGCTGTACTTCGCTGCTGAACTTTGGGTCGGCTGACGCGGTCATGGGTGAGCCCGGGTGAGCCGGGGCGCGGGGTGGTGAACAACGGGCGGCGCCTCCGGTGTCTTGGAAAGCGTCCAACGTCAGCGATTTTCGTGTACATGACGGCCAATTGTTGGTTGCGTAGGCAGCGCGAACCACATTTCCGGAGCAGCTGGCGGACGTCATCCTTGTGGTTAGAGCGGCGCTATTGCAATGAAGTCTTCATGCGACTTCCATAGAAGGCATGCCCTCGCCGTTGCGCACAGTCGATCCGGTACGTCTGGTGGCTCGACGCGTCGAGCTGGGACTCTCCCGCGCCGCCCTGGCCGCCCTAGCCGGCGTTTCGGCTCGGATGATCTTCTTCTACGAGGAGGGTCGTCATACCCCCACCTCGCCGCGCCTGGAGCGGTTGGCGACCGCGCTCGGATGCAAAGTAGAGGCGCTCACCGGTGCCCCGCGTGGACAGGAGACGCTGGTCGATCTCAGGTACGCCGCAGGGCTGACCTTGGAGCGAGTCGCCGAACTGCTCAAGACCACGCCTGCGGGGAGGGAGCTGCGCGTGTCCGCGCCGAAGGTCTCCGCGCTGGAGAGCGGGGGACAGGTCACCGGTCGGCACTGGCAGGACCCAGAGGCGACGGGGCGCCTAGTCGGTCCCCTGGCCAGGGCGTACGGCGTTCCGGTGCGCATGGTCCTTGACGCGTGGCTGCGCACCAGGCCGCACGATCCTGCTCCTGTGTTGTCAGGCAAAGACAAGCAGGCACCTTCGAGGGCGGCGCTGGCGACATGGGAATCGTTGAACGATCGTCAGCAGGTCTACCTAGGGGAGGTCATGCGGGACGACCGGATGACCGCGACCGAGATGTGGATGCGACGGCTTCAGCGGCTGCCTGTGCCCAAGGCCGCTGAGTGGCGCCGGCTGCCTTTGGCCCTGAGGGCCGCTCCGTCCGTTGTCGGATACACCCGGTTGCAGGAGCGGCTTCGCCAGCGTGGCGTTCACGATCCCGGTGTGGGTTCGACGGTGCACGCTCTAGAGCGGCGGGGGCTGTTGGTGGTCAGTGAGGATTCCGTTGACCACCCAGCTGTTGGAGAGGTTGGACGTGTGCTGGTGGAGATCACCAGGCGCGGCCGGGCTGCCGCCCGTGCGGGGCTCGGTGAACCGCGCGAGCCGGATCCTGCGCCCCACCTACTTTCGGAGTGGCTATGGGGCGTCGTTGCCCGTGTTGCTTCCGCAGAGCCTGCTGGCCTGGAGGACGACCAACTAGCCGGCCGCTCCCTGTTCTTCATTGGAGTGGGCTACCGGGGCAGGTCCGGAGCACAGCCGAGTCGTGGCTTCGTGGACTCCGTCCCGGTCATGGCACCGGGGGGAACACACGTCTCGGAGTACCGCTGGCGGCTGACCCAGCTCGGCCTACGCCATGTAGCGGAGTACCTGCACGTCTACCGAGACCTCTATCCGAGCGTCAATACCACAGAACTCGAAGCAATCGCGGATAACGCGTCGTAGTTCGTGCCTTTTCTCCTTGGGTAGCCCGATTGTCAGAGGCGCCACCTAGGCTCCATAGCTGTGACGAGTTCAACGGAGAACAGCACGCAAGAACTTGGCGATGTCCGGGTTCGCTACCTGGTAACCCGGGCCGCCCTGCGCGCGGCAAAGGCTGTGACTGAGCCCGGACTTGAGCCGCAACAGCGGCTGGCAACCCTGATGGAGTGCCACGGAACGCTGCATGCGGCGCGCGGCCCGGGGATTTCCCTGTCGTTCGGGGAGTTCCGCCACGCCCTCGGAGGGAATTTGGCAGCCCTGCTGCCCGACGGTGTGGATCCGCTGGACTTGGAAGGGATGCTGGTCGTCGACCGGGATGGACAGGTGACGGAGGACGCCTTCGATCTCGATCTTGAGCAGCAGATGCTGCTGCACACGCTGCGGAAGCTCGACACGACCGCGGGGGTGGTGAGCGACAGGGAGCTTCAGTCGGAGATCGACCAGGAGACCGCGTTCACGCTGCTGTACAAGCAGGGTGACCAGGCCGTCTACGAAGCCGGACGGTCGGACCTGATCCGTTCCCCTGCCGGTGCCGTGGACGACCTTTGCGAGCTACGGCTGCCCCCGTTGGTCGCGGACTTCTACCGGGAGATTCCCTACAACTCACAGTTCGAGGGCTGGTGGTTTCCGTGCCCGGTATGCCGGTGGCCGATGCGGATCGTCCTACGGAAGAACAGCGGCGCTCTGGTAGGAGCAGTCCGTTGCTGGCACGCTCCGCACGCGGACATGGGAGCCTCCTACCTGTTTCGCCCGACCGCGAACCCCAGTGCCCCCGAGTTGCTGCCTGAACCGTCACCGGCCCGGCCGAGCGGCCGTGAGTCGGTCCTGTATCCGGACCTCGGGGACATCCCGCTCGCTGTGCCCGTCGCGGGGCACAAGGCCGTCAGCCGGGGGATTTGGCGGTACACGACCGTTCCCGGACTTCCTGAGCTCTCGCTGTACGACCGGCTGGTGGATCGCGGCCTCAAGGTGACGCTGTGGCCAGGACTCGATGCTTATGACCTGCTGGTCGAGGCCGGGCCCAAGCGGGGCAAGAAGGTGCCGTTCAGGGTTGACGTGAAGGACTACACCTCGGCGGCGACGCTGGCCAAGCTGATCCATGCCCAGGACGGCGACCGCGGTGGTGCCCAGTGGCTGGTGGTGCCCGACTACCGGGCCCGCCAGGTCCCGCTGCTGTCGGGGGTGTGCGAGAAATACGGCATGCGGGTGGCGGCGGCCTCCGAGTTCGGCGAGATGGTTTGCGAGAAGGCTGGGGTGAGCTGGACATGAGTGATGTGCCGATCGCAGAGACCGCCGTCTACACGGCGCTGGCCCTCGCGGCCCACTACTTTCCCAAGTCTGTCGACGGGGATTCCCGCACTGCGGCCCCATTCGCCGAGGCGGCATCCCTGGTCTCGGGAAAGTACCGGGCTTGGGACCGGTGGAAGGAACTGCCGCACGACGAGAGGCAGCGCATCGCCATGGTCTGCTCCATCGCCCCGGGCGAACTCGCCGACGTCCGCACGTTCTCGGTGGCGGCTCGCACCCTGTTGTCGCCGCTCACCACGGACGGAACCAGCAGCGTCCCGGTGATGGGCCCCTTCGAACTCGTGGGCGCTGACCCCTTCACGGCGGATTCCGCGTTTCCCAGGCTCGGTGGTGATCCTTTGGGCTACGTCGACCGCATGACCAGCCGATTCCGACGCCCCAGTGCCCGCCCCAAGCCTCCGGAGTTCGCCGGACCGGGGACGTGGCTTACCCGGGAGATCTTCGTCAAGAATGTGGGCCAGGTCCACGGACGGCTGCAGATCCCCACCTACCCCCAGTTCACCGAGGCGCTCGGCCACGACAGTCTGCCCAGCGTCTCGACCGTGCCGTACCAGGCCGACTTGCGTATCCCCACGCCGGACCTGCTGCGCTTGGCAGAAGAGATCGACCTACGCTTCCCGGAGGGCAAACGCTACCTGCACAGCACTCTCAGGCAGCTGTTCAAGGTCCTGAAGACCTCGGACACGGTGTCCCCCGAGGAGGCCCTGTCGCTGACCGCCGGCGGCATGGAGATCTTCAACGCACCCACCGGTACCGGCAAGAGTGTCCTGGTCCGCGTGATGGCTGCCTGGTTCGCTGCCAATGACCTGCGCATCGCCATCGTCCTGCCAGATATCAAGGCATGTCTGGCCATGACCTGGAATGTGCGCGTAGACCTGGATCACCTGCACCGTTCCGGGATCATCGAGGAGAAGCGTACGTGCGCACACCTGATGTCGTCCTCCGGGATGCACGACCGGGCTCTCAAGCTCGCCTCGCTGATCAACGAGTCTGTGGACGCGCCGGGCGAGTGGGGCGAACGAGCCGAACGGGACGTCGATCCCCTGGCATACGGATGTGCCCAAAGGACGTTCCTCGAATCCACCGGCGACTACCCGCCCGGACGCGAACCGTGCCTGTCGCTGCACCGACAGGGCGTCGGGTCGGCAGCCTGCCCCTGGATCCCCACCTGCGGGAAGTACACCCCCGTCTACGAGGCGGCCACCGCCAACGTCGTCATCATGAACCACTACGTCTTCATGCAAGGCCACCTGAAGATCGGCGTCAATCTGGACGGCCGACCCATTCGCAGCATGACCGCAGCCGAGTTCGCCTTGCGGACCTGCCACGCGGTGGCGATCGACGAGGTCGACCAGTTCCAGTCCCGAGCCGTGGACAAGTGTGCCAGTGAGATCGTCTTGCACTCACGCCGGCACTGGTCGGCAGCGCCCCAGGAGATGGACACCGACGCCAAGCGGCTGCGCATCGACGACGAGCACAGCCTGCTACCTGCCGTCAGCCATGTCCGGCTCATGGCCGAGTTCCTGCTGCTGAGCATCTGCAAGAACGCTCTCAGCCTGCACGCTACCGAGGACGACCGCGCCCAGGCACGCATCCCCGACCAGACCAGCACTCGCTGGCACCTAGCCCGCGGACGGGACCGCACCCTCCTGCGGCTGCTGTGGCCGGAAACCGCAGCGGAGGACAGGGCAGACATCCCCGTCGAGTACTTCCAGCGGCTCAACGCGCTCATGCCCGCCCGCTACCAGCGCCTCGACCCGCTCAGCGGCCAGCCGAGCCTGCTTGAACCCGACTGGCACGAGGTCAGGAGCGAGCTCAGCGCGCTGGTGGCGCCCCGTGGCGAACACCTGCTGGATGCAGTCAAGCTCGAACTCCACCGACTCCTCGCGGACGCCCTCAAGGACCCCCACCAGCGGACACAGGCGATCAACCTGCTGGTCACCAGAACCGCAATGATCGAGCTAGACGAGGCGCTCTCGGCTCTCCAGGAGAAGGCCCACGACTATCGCTCCTCCGGTCTGCGCTCGGCCCAGAGGATCTCGAAGGACCTGCAGTCCGGCGCCGTCGCCTCCGTTCTGCCACTCGGCATGCTGGGCCGAGCGATCACCGGCTACCGTGTCACCGGTCTGGACGACAAAGAGAAGAACGCCGCCCTGGTCGCCCAGACCATCGCCGGCGACCCGCACACCTTCACCGCCGAACTGGGCGGCATCGTCTCGCTCATCCTGGCCGGGGTCGAGCGGCCGGTGATCGGGCTGTCTGCCACCGCATACTTCCCCCAAGCGGTACGCGAACACCTGCACGCGCCGGTGCGCTGGTGGATGACCGACGCCCAGGCCAAGTCCATCCGGGCCCGGAAGCACCGGATCGACTACGGCGAGGGCCACCCTCTCTTCGGTGACCCCATCAAGGTCTCTGGCACCCACCCCAGCCGTAAGAAGGACGCACTCATCGAGCTGGGCAGCAACCTGTACGACCAATACATCCACCGCGAGCTCGAACGCACCGCCGTCAAGGACCCGGACCGGGCACACGTCCTGGTCGTCGCCAATTCCTACGAGCAGTGCGCCTGGCTCGCCCGCGGCATCGCCCGGGCCGGGCGCTACGACGGAGGGCTCTGCCTGGCGGTCAGGGCCGAAGACCTCCATAGCCCCAACCCCGAGCTACCCCGAGAGAATGTGGCCGTACGGCTGACCGCCGAGGAGTTCGAGGACTTCCCCCGGCACGGGAAGATCCTGGTGGTGCCGTTGTCGCTGATCGCCCGAGGACTCAACATCGTCAAGGGCACCCGCTCAGCGGTCCGCTCCGTCTACCTGTGCGTGCGCCCCCTCGCCCTGCTCAACGACCCCGCCGAGATGTACGGCAGTATCAACGCCGCCGGACTGCGAGCCCTGCCGCCGGGCGGCAGCCCGCTCCCCTCACAGGCCCTGACTGAGGCCAGGGACGCCGCCTGGGACCGTCTCGCACTTCTACTACGTACCGCTCCCCAGTTCACGGCAATGCACAAATCCCTCCAGGAGGAAGTCGTCGCTGGCATGATTGTCGACCTCATCCAGCTTGCTGGCCGCGCCCGCCGCGGCGGCACCGAAGCCGTTCTGCACATGGTCGACTACGCCTTCCACGAGGACACCTGGAGCGCCGACCTGGAAACCGTCCTCAAACGCATCCACTCCCAATGGACGCCGCAGGTACGGCAGCGAATGAACGACCTGTACGGGGAGGCACTCAACGCCTTCCTCTCCTACGCCGGCATCGAACCCCACGACACCGGCCTCCCGTACAACTGAGCGAGCAGAGACGGAACAGGACACGTGACCCAGCAGGACCGTGAACCCGGCAAGTACCTGAACACCCTCGCCTTCCGCTGTACCCCGGAACTGGTCGGCGACGCCGCAGTCCACGTGCGCCACTTCGACGAGGCGACCTGGAAACTCTGGGACGACTTCGACAGGCTCTGCAAGAAGAAGTTCAGGAACGACTCGGCCCAGGCCCCCTACTCCATCGCCACCACCGTCCTCAACATGACCAGTGGCGGCTACGTGTACTTCGAACCCGACCGCCGCGCCCCGTTCCTCGCCTCCCTTCAACCCCTCGACGACAAGCTGCTTCGCCGTGTGTTCACCCTCGCCTATCACCTCGCCCTGGGCCAGGACGTCAGCACCATCGACCTCACCGCTCCTCCCGAGCTCGCCAAGCGGTTCGCGGACACCCCCGAACACACGTACTCGCTAGCCACCTACCTCCAGACCACGAAGAACACTCAGCCCACGGCCCCCAACTGGCTCTACCGCACAGTTGCCTGGCAGCTCTCCCAGCAGCTCGCCACCGAGCCCTGGGCCATCTCCGACAGCCGGACCGTCAAGCTGCGGCCCGACACCACCGGCGGCCTGGTCGCCTTCGACGACCCCTGGACGAACGAGCAGGGCGGTCGCTACGCCCTCTCCCGAACGGCCCTCAACCTGAAGACGCTGCCCAACATCGCCAACCCCGTACTGCTGCTGACATCACGCGTAACCCGGATCTCCTCCTCCCTGGTCTTCTCTAACACCGCCCTCGCCGAGCAGCCCGGCGAAAACCACCCGCTCCTTGAGGTCACCCTCAACGGCCGCGGCGGTGCTCGCACCATCAACCGCCTGGCGCTGCAAGCCCTCGGCCGCCTGGAGATGGACTACTCCGTCCTTCGCGCTATCGATAAGCGGTCGCAGGCGGAGCAGAAGCTACTCGCCGAGGCGGCAAAGGCAAAAGCCGAGGGAATGGAACCGCCCCGCTTCCCCAGCGGACACCCCGGTCAGGTCTGGCCCATCCTGCCGAAGAATTTCTCCTTCCCCGTCGGCACCGGTCCCGGCATGCAGCACCTGCGGCTCCTGCACCAGCACTTCGCCAAGGTCTTCGACACCGACGCCGTGCCATTGGAGGCACGTGAGGTACGGATGAGCCTGCCGCACCGGCCGACGGACCCCGAGAACATCTCCAAGGCGGAGTACCTCCGCCGTAAGGCCGAGCGCGAGGCACACCCGGAGCCGAAGACACTGGGACCGATCCGCAAGCGCGGCACACTGTTCCCCTCCCCGGAGTCCATCTTTGCCTCCGTCGAGGCCGCCGGCTTCAAGAAGCTGCGCATCGTCTGCCTCTGGTACGAGGACGATGCCCGGCTGCGGATGCTCGACACCTTCTGCAAGAGCTTCGACCTCAACCCCGAAGGGCTCGACCGGAAGAACGGCCAGGAGCTCCAATTGCACGGCGACCAGATCGTCGCGGAGTTCTACGAGGCATCCAACTTCCTCAAGCCCGGTCCCTCTGGCAGGCGCAGGGAAGCACTGGCCGCCACCGGCGCACCGGTCCGCTCCCAGGACGGAGTGCTGGTCGCAGCATGGTGCGAGACTGAGATCCCCACCTCGGCCGTGGCTGAGGAGCACGTGGGCATCAGCTTGGACGATCTCGATGCTAAGCCTCAGACCAGGAACCTCCTCGGAGACCTCGGCGTCCCCACCCAGTACCTCCGCGGCAAGGACGAGAAGGGAGTCGTCTTCAAGCCAAAAGCCAAGGACCACCCCGCCGAGATGGCCCTCCTCGACCTCTACCGGTCGCTCGGCATCGTCGATGACCGCATCGCGGACGCGCTACGACCCGAGAAGGCTGGATACCCGGTCGACCGCATCGCCCACGTTGGCATCCACGTACGGCAGCAGAATCGACGCAAGGGGGAGTTTGGCCAGCCCAAGGTCGTCATCACCGCGTCCGCCCTCGTGCCTCCGCAAGCAACCGGTGGCACCTGGACCATGCTCGGGTGGAGCTCTACCCGGCCCGAGTGGCAGCCGTACCAATTCGCCCAGCCGGCCTTCCACGCCAGCGCCTACCCGGAGGGAACGGGAGACAAGAAGACCTACCGGCAGCGCTGGGACGACGCGGCCGAGACCGTCGAACGCGCCCTCGCCGACCTCGCCGACGAACTCGACGGCACTCCGTACGTGGTCACCGTGGACGAGCTGGCCTCCCGACGGATGTGGGACGGACTGCAGAACATGCGACAGGGAGGCTCGCCAGGTGACGGCAACAGCCGTTATTGGCTCCCCGGCACCACGCTGAGCCGCGACGACAGGCCGCAGGCCGTCATCCGCATCAACATCGACAGCGAAGAAGTGCCGCAGCCCGTGAGCACCACCCGCTTTGTCAAGGCCAAGGACAGCGAGCCGGTGGAGCAGGACACGGCGACCACGCTCTACCAGGTCAGCACGGATTTCGGCACACCTGCATGGATCCTCTGCAACGTCCCGCGAGCCTTCGACGGGGACGGAGCGGGCCGGCTGGGCTCGAAGTACACGCGTTGGGATGCCAAGGCATCCGTCTTCTCCGACAAGAAGGAGGACCGTCGCAAGGGGGAGATGCCGCAGAACTGGTACTCCATGACGGCCAGCGAAATCTATCCGCTCGCCTGCGCTGCTGGAGTGTCCGAAGAAGCCCTCGCCATCACCACAGCGAAGCTCTGCCACCAGAGCCAGTTCTGGGACGGCCGCTCCCGTTTCCCTGTCCCTCTGCACGCCGCGAAGCAGATGGACCTCGACCACCCGCAGTACCGACGCACGGCCGCGCCTGAGGAGAAGCTGAGCCTGGAACTCGGTATCGAGGACGCTACCGCCGAGGGAATCGAGGAGTCGGAGCAATAGGGCTTGCAGGGGGCGGCTTCGCCGTGTTTCCGCGATACCGCCCCCACAGACGGACCCGCGTTCTGCTCGTGCCGACGGCCAAGTACTACCTCGTCGGACCTCACCTACGCACCGCCCGTGACCCTGCAAGATCCTCAGACACTCGGGTTACTCCATGATTTCGAGCGGGGGCAGTGCATCGATGATCTTCATCGTCTCTAGGCTGACCGTGACGATGCGCTTGAGCAAGTCGATGATGTAGCGAGGATCCTCGGACCAGTCGTTGGGGTCGTTGACGATCCCCGATTCCTTGTCCGTCTTCACCCAGTAGCGGTCGATGATCCACTCGACCGCGGAGCGGGCGCCAAGCTGGTAGCGATACGCCTCCTCCGGGATGTTGGTGAGGGTGACCCGAGGGTTGTAGACGATGGCCGTGCGGTCGACCTTGCCCTTCACCCGGGGGAACTTCATCTTCTTGCCGACCCGGAACAGCTCGCTAGGCGGCGTTGCCGATGTGGCGCCGGAGACCTGCTCGATGATCCCCGCGTACGGCTCCACCTGCTCGTAGCCGAGGTGGAGCTCGGAGAGGGCACGGCCCGCAGCGGCGAAATTGCGGAAGTCCTGCACCTTGGGGATGTGCGGGAGGGATTTCTTGAGGTCGGCAGCGAACTGCTCGCGGTACGCGGGGGAGTGAAGCAGGGCGTAGGTGTAGAAGAAAATTTCGTCCGCAGTGATGTCAGCGTCGTTGTAAGTCTCGCGATAGTCGGAGAGCGTGGCGGCGTTAATGTTGTCGACGCGCTTGCAGCCGTCGCCATCCTCCGCCTCGGCAGACGCGAACAGATCATCGTCCTGGCCGAGCTCAGGATAGATGTAACGAGGGAAGAAGGTGCCACCGCTGCCCGCGCCAGTGACATGCAGATTGGGCAATGTGTCCAAGGCAAGGACGGAGAACGGGACAGCTGAACCGCTGCCTACAATGTACAAACCCACGTTCTCGTGTCCCGCAGCAGGAAACACCCGGGGCAGCTGATACACCCTCTCGATCAGGGCGGGGTCGAAGTAGAGGCTCTGCTTGGCGAAGGGCCGGTATGTGGACGTGACTACGCAGTCCGTGTCGAATTGGTACTTTTTTCCCTTGATCATTCTGGCTTTGTCGGCCACGTTCCAGCTGATCTTCTTCGAGTCTGTATTGATCCATTGCTCGACGTCCCGAGTTGTGGGCGCGATGAGACCCGCGATCTTGCAGTGCTCCAGAAATCCCGTGACCTGGTCGTTGTAGAAGTCGATCATTGCTTCCATGGTGTTCCGCACGCCTTGCGCGGAGAAGTTGTAAACCCAAGCATCGCGAGCGGAATTGAGGCCGCCGGAGTAGGCGGCGAACACTGCCTGCTCCGCCGCAACCTTGTCCTTGTTCCCAATGGCCTGAAAGGCCGCGTAGTCGTCTGATCGCTGGTTGATCCAGTCGCCATCCGGGTTCGGGATGATCTCTTGCCACTCGATGGTGTCAAGGCTATTGGAGCTAAGGATCTTGAGCTTGTTGTCGCGATCAACGTAGTCACCAATGTCGCAATAGTTCAGCGTGCATCCTGCGCCAGATGCGTCCGTCTTGCTGCCTTTGATGAGAAGCAGGATGGCGACGGTGCTGCGGCTTCCCGACCCGAAGATCTTGCCGCCTTCCTTCTTTGACTGCTCCCCGGCGGTCCGTTGGTTGCCACGCAGGTTGTAGCAGTAGATGGTGTCGAACTCCTCGGTGAGCGACTTCCGAAGGCCGTCTGCGCTGGTGCCGTCGATATAGCCGCCGTTGGAGACAAAAGCCACGATGCCTTCGTCCTGGAGTCGGTCCGACGCCCAGCGGATGGCGCGGATGTAGGAGTCGTAGAGTTTATTCTTATTGCCCACGGCCGACTTGGCGACATATGTTTCTGCAATGCGGCTATCCAGTGCCTCGTACTTGAGGTTCTGGTTGTTGTCGTTGACGCTGTCCTGGCCCACCGAGTAGGGAGGATTTCCGATGACGACCGTGATTGGCTGAGCCTTCTGCTTCTTCGCGCGTTCGCTGTTACCTTCCAGAACGTCCATACCGTCGAGCTTGGCGGCACTGCCCTCGGCCAATTGGAAAGTGTCAGTCAGGACGATGCCTTCGAACGGTTGGTACTCCGCTTCGCCGTCGGCCAGTTCGTGGTAGGCGGCCTCGATGTTGACGGCGGCGATGTAGTAGGCCAGCAGGACGATCTCGTTGGCGTGGAGTTCGCTGGTGTACTTGCGCAGTAGGTCGTCGGGCTTAATCAGGCCGGACTGGAGGAGCCGGACCGGGAAGGTGCCGGTGCCGACAAAGGGGTCGATGACGTGGACTCCTTCGTCGGTCAGCGATCGGCCGAAGTGCTTGTTGAGGGCTTGTTCGGTGGAGCGGACGATGAAGTCGACGACCTCGACCGGGGTGTAGACGATGCCGAGTGCGTCGGCGGTCTTCGGTAGAGCGGTCTTGAAGAACTTGTCGTACAGCTCGACGATGACCTGCTGGCGGCCGGCGTGGTTATCGATGCCCTGGGCTCGGACTCGGACCGAGTTGTAGAAGTCCTCCAGGGTTTTATTCTCAGTCTCCAAGCCTTGGTCGTCGAGGACATTCAGCATTTTTTGCATAGCTTGGGACACGGGGTTGTGCTCGGTGAACGCGTAGCTGCTGAAGAGGGCATCGAAGACAGGCTTGGTGACGATGTGCTGCGCGAGCATGTCGATGGCGTCGGGCTCGGTGACACCGGGATTTATGGTCGCCCGGAGCTCGTCGAGGAACTCCTCGAATGCGGCCTGCTTGTCGCTCAGCTGCAGTGCGGCCTTGATGCGGGTTACGTGCGCCTGGGCGATGGCGGCGACGTCCTTTGCCCACAGCTCCCAGTACTGGCGCTTCCCAACCTTGTCGACGATGCGGGCATAGATCGCCTCACGCCAGTCCTCGAGCTTGAGCAGGGCTTCCTGGATGTACTGCGCACCCTGGGCTTCCTGCTGTTGCGCGCTCTGGGCCTCGGTCGATGAAGTCGAGCCATCCTGGTCACCGATGGCGTCATCGCCCGGGGCGACGTGGCCGATGCCGATGTTCTGCGGGGCCTGCTGGTTCAGAGAGATCTGATTGACGGTGGCGTTGAAGCGCTCGTCGTGGGAACGCAGCGCCTGGAGAACCTGCCAGACGGTGCGGAAGCGGTCGTTGTTTGCGAGCGCTTGCGCGGGCGGCATGCCGGCGGGAACGGCGACCGGCAGGATGATGTAGCCGTAAGACTTGTCTTTGGAGCGGCGCATAACCCGGCCGACCGATTGGACGACGTCGACCACGGAGTTGCGAGGGTGCAGGAAGAGCACGGCGTCCAAGCTGGGGACGTCAACGCCCTCGGACAGGCAGCGGGCGTTGGACAGGATCCGCGCGTTCGCTGGCCCCGGGTCCTGCTTGAGCCAGTCCAGCCGCTGATTGCGGCGCAGGGTGTTGAAGGTCCCGTCGACGTGCTCCACCTCGCAGTGCAGCACTTCGTCGTCGCCTTCATCGTAGGCATCGACGATGGCGTTGAAGTTGTCGGCGATGGCCTGGGAGTCGGCGATGGAACGGGAGAACGCGACAGCGCGCCTCATAGGGGCCTCGTCCTCGCCGAAGCCGTCACCGCCCGCGAAGGTACCTGTCCTCTTGGCCATGGCGTTCCAACAGCCGATGATTTTCGCCGCGTCGTCCAGGTTCAGCTCGGAGCTACCTCCCGCGAAGCCTTGTTGAAGGGTTTTGGCGACCACGCCTTCGTCCACGGTGAGGATCAGGACCTTGTAGTCGGCAAGCAGGCCCTCTTCGACGGCCTTGCCGAAGCCCAGGCGGTGGAACTCTGGCCCGTACACTTCCTCGCTGTCCATCGAGGCGACCGCTGCGCTGGAGTCCTTGGCCTGCTGCTGGGTGTCCTCGGTGTAGATGCGCGGAGTGGCCGTCATGTATAGCCGACGATCGCTGCCGAGGTAGTCGTCGTCGTGGACGCGTACGAATGCCGACTCGTCGGCGCCTGCGATCGTGACGCCGGTTGTCCGGTGGGCCTCGTCACACAGAACCAGGTCGAACCGATGCAAGCCCTTCTTCTGGGCAGCGGCGATGGTGTCGATCGACTGGTAGGTCGAGAAGACCACGGTCAAACCTGGCCCCGCCGCCACACTGGCGATCTGCTTGATCAGCTTGTCCGGGTCGGTCGTGGCTGGCAACGCCAGGTCGTGTGTCGCCATGTCCTGGTTGTCGTTCGCGACCTGCTGCTTTCCGACCTTCACGTCGGAGCAGACGGCAAACGGGCGCAGCGGCACCCGAGTCTCGGAGGACCACTCCCGCAGGGACTGTGAGAGCAGAGCGATCGAGGGCACCAGAAACAGTACTGTGGTGTGTTCGCCCTCGCCCGCCTGGGCACGCTCGCTCTGCAGCCGTTCGGCGATTCTCAGGCTGGTAAAGGTCTTGCCAGTACCGCAAGCCATGATCAGCTTGCCGCGGTCGCTCTCGGCGAAGCCGGCAAACACGTCGTCGATCGCTTCGTGCTGGTGCGGGAGAGGCGACTTCTTCTCGTGCAGTTGTAGATCGACCTCGAAGTTCACCCCGGCCTGCGGCGGCAGATGCCATGTCATCGGGCTCGCGGCAATGTCGGACATACCGAGACGGGTCACCGGCGGCTGCTGGCCAACCATGGTGTCCTCCGCGTTAGGACCCCACTTCTCCGTCGTGGAGATGATCATGCGCCGGGTGAATCCGCCCTTGCCCGAGGCCGCCAGAAAGGAGTCTATGTCCGGCTTCTGCACCGTGTGCGTGGGCTCGTAAAACTTGCATTGGATGGCGCAGAAGCCGCCCGTCTCCCGATCTTGCGCCACCAGGTCGATTCCGGTGTCCTTCTTGTTTGCCGCGGTGCCCGGCCAGTCGGACCACAACCAGACTTGACTGAACTGCTCATTCCACTGTGGATCGGTGCGCAGGAATTTGACCATGAGCCGCTCGAAGCGTGACCCACGCTCGTGGTTGTCCTTCGACGTCTCGCGGATAACCTTCAGGACGTCGTGCACCGTCGTCATTTCAGCCCCTGCTTCCTTCGCCGCCGCGTGACGGCGGGCATCCCAGTTCTACGCTCACCTGCGCATCAATCTGGGAGAGAGCCTATCTGCGACAGGTGCCATGATCCGGAGGAACGCACGGTTCCCGGTGATGCTGCACCAGGATCGGTCAGCTTCTCCTGGCGCGCCCAGGAACGCTGGCGTGCTCCCGGTAGACCGATTCGTCGTCTCGCCGGGGCGGCCTGCTCAGGGGGGCGGACTAGGCGCGGAACGGTCACTTTCGAGATCACGGAGACTGGATGGAAGGAGATTGGCCAAGGCTTCGAGGGCGGGCGGGCGTGGGCAGGTGAGCGCCGCAGGGTGCTGCCGGGCCCGCTCCCCGAAGGCGTGGTGGTCGGTGGTTCGGATTGAGTCCGCCCACGTCTGCCGGCCCGCTGTATGGGGGCAGGACCCCCGGCCCAGCAGCGTGGCAGGTAGTGCCTCCGTCGTCGTGCAGACCTCGCTGTGGCGGCCAATTTCCGTTGATTTCAAGCTGACTTTGGCGGGAAGGAGCTGCAAGTTCGGGTTGCTGCTCAAACCGAGCCAGCCGTCGAGTGTGATGCACGGGTTATCCGACATGTAGCGGGCGGTGCGCTTGTCGGGTCAGGTTACGTGCAGGTCGCGGATCATGGCGACGAGCCGAGGGGATTCGGGGGAAGGCTGCTGTTCGCTGTACGGCTGGTATCCCCATGTCTCGTACAGCGCCTGGACCTTCCCGTCGCCTGCCTTCGGGTTGACCAGGAGCGTTACCCGTTCCTCTGCGCGTGCGGCGAGGAGGTCGT
The DNA here is from genome assembly GCF_027158205.1 of Streptomyces sp. H39-S7. Lineage (GTDB taxonomy): Bacteria > Actinomycetota > Actinomycetes > Streptomycetales > Streptomycetaceae > Actinacidiphila. The sequence goes on from NZ_JAPVLU010000036.1 coordinate 78,661, forward strand.
CATGGATGCGCCGGGCCGCTCCCGTACCGCGCCATGGCACTCTGAGCATGATTTCTTTCAGCGCCACGGTGGGGGTCGTTGTGTAGCCCTCGGGCAGTGCGGTGGTCATACGTGTCCACCAGCGGTCGTCGGCCTGGAGTGTGTTGACGTAGGCGTAGCCGATGGGTTGTTCGCCGTCGTAGCCGATGACGGCTTCCCATCCGGGCTCTGCGGCGTGGCGGTCGAGGCGTTCGCTGTAGCGCTCGACGGAGTAGTGCGGCAGGTGGATGAGGTCGGCGCGTACTTCGGCGTAGATGTCGATGAGGGTGTCCCAGACGGGCGCCACAGTGGTGGTGCGGACGAGCCGGAGGCCGGTGGCGGTGTTCATGCGGGGTTCCTCCGGGTGTCGTGGGCGTGCTGGTCCCAGGCGTGGGTGGCGGTGCTGTGGGGTGCGGTGGCGTGGAGTTTGGTGGTGAAGGAGTGGAGCATGCCGGCGACGCGGACGTGGCGGGTGGCGGCGTCGGCGGGAACGGACATGGCGGTGGCGACGGCGGGTTCGAGGTCGCCTTGTCCGAGTTGGGCTTGCGCGAGTCGGGTGGTGGTGATGGCGCGGCTGCGGTGCATGTGGGGGCGGAGGACGGCCAGGCTGCGGTGGGCGTGGGCTTCGGCCTGTTCGTAGTTGCTGAGGCTGAGGTGGGCGGAGAGCGCGAGGCTGTCGATCTCCGCCTGGTCGTAGAACGCCTTGAGCCAGAGCGGGCGGTCGGCGTGCGGGTCGGCGCGGTTGAAGGCGTCCTGGGCGTGGCCGAAGGCGCGCTGGGTCGCGCCGGTGTTGCCGGTGACGGCGTGGATCGCGGCGTTGCGTGCGTGTCCCAGCGAGGCGAACATCGGATCGCGGCGGCCGATGCTCAGGTTACGTGCGACGTCGTTGGCCGCCAGCGCGTCGGCGGGTCGGCCTATGTGCCGGTAGAGGGTGCCGGCGTGGGACCAGATGCGGAATTGGATGGTCGGGTCGCCAGACATCGCGGCGAGGCTGGAGGCGCGGTCGAAGTGCCGTAGGGCGGTGTCGAAACGACGTCCGTCGATCGCCGCCCACATGGCGCTGGAGGTGAAGGCCGCCGCACAGGCGTACAGGCCGCACCGGATGCGCTGGCTGGCCGTTCCGAGCTGCTGGAGATTCAGGGCTTCATCGGCCAGGGCCAGTGCGTGGGCTTCGATGGTGATCCGTCCGCCGTGCCGATGATCGCTGGCGATGAGTTCCGCGAATTTTGTCTCCAGTCGTTCGATGTCGCTGGACCCGACCCTTGGGACGGCCAGTGCGGGGGCGGCAGCGGTCAGGGCGGCGGTGGCGGTGGCGGTGATGAAGGAGCGGCGGTGCACGGGTTCCTCCGGCGTTACGGGTACGGATGCCCCTCGCGGGATGAAGCCCAGTTCCAGGGCGGGGCACCCGAATACTGCCTCCAGCGCGAGCCTTTGTCGTTCTTGCGGCCACCGGGTTTGTCCGGTGAGCCAGCGCCGGACCACACGCTCGGAGACCTCTCCGGCCCTTCCGGTGAGCTGACTGATCGCGTCATTGACCAGTTCGGCCAACTCGCGCTGGCGTAACTTCCGCTCCCGCATGCGGGATTGAAGGGCCGCATTCCTCATGCCTTCACGGTAGAGCTGCCGAGTCCTGCATCACAGAGGGCGGGTAAAGGGGCGGTCAAGTAGTCCGGTGAGGCGCGGCCCGCGCGCGCTGGCTTTGCCCTGTACGCGTCCGATCACTCTGCGTTTGCATGGTGGGAGCCGCGTAGTCCGGGCCTGCCTTACTCCATGGCGGCGCGGCTTCCCGTTCCGCCGTCCTGCCTCGCCACCCCCGACGGGGCGGGGCGGCCACTGCTACTACGGAGGCAGACCGATGATCAGCGCCGAACGGCAGAGCTTGCCCGACCACAACGATCCCGATCTCCCACGCAGGACCCCCAGCGACCTCATCCGAAGCCGGTATCTCGCCGAAGCCGGGTGGGGGGCTTTCGGCGCACCGAGCCCCGGGCTGAGGGCTCGCTCCGAGCGTGGCCTGACTCGGTTCCTGCGTAGGGAACAGCAGCGCCGACCCGACGAGGTCGGGGGTGAGGCGTAATGACTGATGCCCCGGCCGGGATCCACAAGGGCGCTTTCGTCAGAGACCGGACCGTCGGCGTTGAGGGGGAGATCACGCAGATCGGCTCCGGGTACAACTGCGTCGACCCGCAAGCGTCCTATGTGTGGCTGCGGCCCGTCGGCGGCGGCCTGGAGCATCTGGCGCAGATCGATGACCTCGAACAGGCCCGGCCGTGAGCCGCGATGGAGCGGTGGCCGGACTCCTGATCATCCTGGGCAACGTGCTCGGCCTGGTCGCTCTCGGCGTCAGTGTCCACGGTCAGCCGGAGGCTGCTCCGCCGCCGGCCGTTCCCCGCTCCGTATCGGATCTCGACCCTCCGGCCGCATAGCCACCCGCTCCACGGAACGGGATCTGCTGGTCCGCACTGCGCGCACGCAATGAATGGAGATGCCGTCATGGCGGTCACAATGCCGTCCACGCACGGGCCAGACACTGTCCGGCGCCTCGCCGAGGTCCCGAGCGCGGTCATCCTGCAGCCCACGACCCTTTGCCCACCGCTGGACTGCCATTACTGCTACCTGCCGTTCCGCAAGGTGAACCACTTGATGTCCGTGGACGTCGCGGCAGCCGTCGCCGGGACGGTCAACGCCTGTGCCCAGGACGACCCGCTCCCTGCGGCTGGGCCGCAGGGAGCCGCCAGACCTCCGCACGCGGTGCACAACGCCCGCGTGCGGGGATGGCCGGGAACCGCCGCCGGGGCGTGGTTGCGTCACTACGCTCCGTGCGGCGGGGCCAGGTCATCAAGCACCGAAATGCGCGACACACCTACGAGCAGGAGGACTGCCATGAACACCAGCACCACCACTCGCCCCGCGGCCGACGCGGTCGACCTCGACCTGGACGTCAGGATCGTTACCGCCGGACCCGTGGCAGCGGCGCTGCTGAGCAGCACCGACGACGGCTGCGACACCAAGACGGACGGCGACTGCTGACTTGGTCACCGCGGGGTGCCTGCGGCGGGAGTCCCCGCCGCAGGCACCCCGTCACCGAATGAAGAACCAGCTGCCCGGGAGGCGCGAGGTGAAGTCAGCGCAGCGGATGCCGTACTACCGGCAGACCGGGACGGCAATGCTGCGGGCGAGCGTGCACACCGAGCAGGCGGGACTGATGCCCTGGCCTGGGCTGTACCCGGACGGCGGCGACGCGCAGTGGGTCGGATGGCTGACTGCGGCCTGGGCGAACCGGCCAGTGGCCGAGGCCGTCGCGATCGCCAGTCCGGTACTGGCCGGGCAGATCGACGCTGCGCTCGCCGGGCAGCCGACCGAGGCCGGGCAGGTGCGCCGCATGGCACTGGCTTTGGCGCGATACCTGGCGCGGATGCGCGGCCGGGCCACCCCCTTCGGGGCTTTCGCCGGCGTGAGCACGGCACGCTTCGGCCCGCGCACCTCGGTGCTGTGGACGGAAGCCCACCAGACCCGCGCCCAGGCAGACGCCGTGTGGCTCGCCCACGTGATCGCCCGCCTCGAAGCCTGTACGGAACTGCAGCGCCGACTGCCGGTACAGATAAACGACTTGGCCGTCGTCCGCGGTGAGCGACTCGTCGTGTCCTGGTCCCCGCACGCCACCTCCGACCACCCGCCCGGCGAGGTGTCGGTGCGGCACGTCCCGGTGGTGCAGATGATCCGGAAGCTGGCCACGTCCCCTATTCGGGCAGGCGCCCTGGTCGCCAAGGTCGCTGCCGAGTACCCCGGCGCCTCCGCGCAGGCCCTGGAGGTGCTGGTGGGCGAACTGATCACGCAGGGCGTGCTGATCAGTAGCCTGCGTCCCCCCTCGACGGCCACCGACGCCCTCGCGTACCTCTTGGGCCGGCTGGACGAGGCGGACGCGGCCAACCTTCCCCAGACGCAAGCGCTGGACGGTGAACTACACGCGATTCACACCTTGTTACGGGCAACCGACCGTTCCGAGCCATGGCCACAGTGGCGTGGCAGGCGCGAGACTTCGGCGCGGATGCGTGCGATCTCCGATGTCGTCGACCAGCCCCTCATCGCTGATCTGCGGCTCGGGGCCACGGTGGTGCTGCCGCCGGCGGTGGCGCGAGAAGCAGCCGAAGCGGCCAGTGCACTCATCCGGCTAAGCCCGGCCCCCGCAGGCAACGCGTCGTGGCGCGAATACCACGGCCGGTTCCTCGGCCGATATGGGCCAGGCACCCTGGTGGCGGTCGAACAGCTCGTCGATCCCACGACCGGGCTCGGCGTTCCCCGCCACTTCGCACACCCCGGTGACCGGGAACTGTCACTACGCGATGAGGCCCTGCTCACTGTGGCCCAGCAGGCCGCGCTGGACGGCGCCGGTGAGGTTGTCCTCAACGAGAATCGCCTTCAGGCACTGGCCGCCGGGGGAATTCAGCGACCGGTATCACCCGTTGACCTGTGGGTTGATGTCCGCGCCACCACGACGGCCGCCTTGGACAGCGGCGACTTCACCCTGGGGCTGCGCGGGTTCGGGCGGCTGGCCGCGAATACCGGCCGGTTCCTGGCCCTGCTGGACGAGCCCGAGCGGCAGCAGGTATCCGACCTGTATGCGGAGCTGCCGACCGGGGTTGCAGGGGCGCTTGCCGCGCAGTTGTCCTTTCCGCCCCAGGAGGTACGGCAGGAGAACATCCTGCGCGTTCCGCCTGTGCTCGCAGACATGATCACCCTGGCCGAGCACCGTGAGCCGGTCGCCGGTCGCATCACGGTGCGGGACCTCGCGATTGTTGCTGACCAGCACCGGCTGTACGTGGTGTCGTTATCCCGGCGGCGGGTGGTGGAGCCGATGCTCCCCCATACCGGGGCTCGGCACACGATGCCGCCCCTGGCGCGTCTGCTGTTCGAGATCCCGCGCTCCGCTCATCCCCAGGTGATGTCCTTCGACTGGGGCGTCGCCTCCGGCCTGCCCTTCCTGCCGCGTCTGCGCTGCGGCCGCAGCATCCTGGCACCTGCCCAGTGGCGCCTGAACCCGGCCGACCTGTCCGGCCCCACGGCGCCACGGCGGGAATGGGCTACGGCTCTGGACGCGATCCGTGAACAGCGGCGCCTTCCCACCAGCATCGTGGTCGGCTCCGGCGACCGGCAGTTGCGGCTGAATCTGGACGAGGCCATGGACCGCGACCTGCTCCGCGCACACCTGGACGCGGCCAGTGGCCCGGTCACGCTGACCGAGGCCCCCACCGCAGCCGACCACGGATGGTTCGGCGGCCGGGCCCACGAGATCGTCATCCCGCTCGCCGCGACCGCGCCGCCCGCTCCAGCGCCCGCGTTCCTGACCGGATCGGCACCGCTGCCGCTGGCAGCGCGCCACCCGGAAAAGGGCGTGGTGTACGTCAAGCTGTATGGGCGCCCGGAGGTCTTCGACACCCTGCTGACCGACCATGTGCCAGCCCTCTTGGCCCGGTGGGTCACGCCGCCCCAGTGGTGGTTCGTCCGCTACCGCCATCCCGCCCCGCACCTGCGGATCCGGCTGCACGATGCGGACTGCGCCCGCGCGGTCGGCCGTGTGGCGGCCTGGGCGAACGGCCTGCGGCAGCTCGGCCTCATCGGCGAGATCACCTTCGACACCTACCACCCGGAGATCGGGCGGTACGGGACTGGGGCAGCCATGGCGGCGGCCGAAGCGCTGTTCGCCGCCGATTCCGCAGCCATCTGCACCCAGCTCGCTGCGCTGTCCGTCCCCGGCGACTTGCATCCACAGGCCCTGACCGCAGCAAGCCTGGCCGACCTGGCGGTCGCGATGACGGGCAGCCGATCAGCGGGGTTGCGCTGGCTCATCGACCACTCCCAGCTCGCAGGCGGGGGGCCTATGCAGGATCGCGACATGCGCCGGCAGACGTTGCTGATCGCCGGCGGCCAGGTCCTTGATGAACTACGCGGCGGCCAGCAGATCGTCGCCGCCTGGGCGGCGCGGGCCCAGGCCGCCGCCCGGTATGCAGCGTGTCTCACCCCCGCGACCACCCGGGTGACGCCCGGCTCGGTCCTCACCTCTCTGCTGCACCTGCACCACATCCGTGCCCACGGCACCGACGCCGACGCCGAGGCGATGACGCACAAACTCGCGCGGGCCATCGCCCTGGCCTGGGCTTCGGGCCAAGGGACGGATCAGGAGGAGATCAACCGATGACCGTGCTGGAGACCGGGCAGCAGGCCGCAGCCGAAGCCATGGTCGACCACCTCGCCGCTGACCTGACCGTGCCGCCGCAGTCAGACCACGGCGACGACTACAGCCCGGGCAGTCCCCGCTGGCGCGACCAGTCGCTGTCCAAGGGCGCCGCGGGCGTCGCCGTCCTGCACGGACTACGCGCCCGGCACGGCTTGGCCGACGACAAGCCGGTGCACGCGTGGCTGGCCCGTGCCACTCGTGACGATCTGACCGCCGGGCCAGGCGCCGGCTTGTGGTTCGGCGCCCCCGCGCTCGCCTTCGCCCTCCAGATCGCGGCCCCCGCCGCCTTCCCGGGCGCCATGGGCCGCCTTAATGACGGCGTCACCCAGCTGGTGCGAACCCGCATCGCGGCCGCCCACGCCCGCATCGACGCCGCGCAGCGCCCTTCGCAGTACGAGTTCGACCTCACGCGCGGACTCGTCGGGCTCGGTGCCCATCTCCTGCACCGGGAACCCGGCGGAGACCTGGTGCGCCAAGTCCTGGCCTACCTGGTGCGGCTGACCGAGCCAGTGACGGCGGCCGACGAAGCGGGGACAGGTGCGCCAGGCTGGTGGACGTCCGACAGCTCCGCCCGCAGCCGCGATCCCGCCTTCGCTGCCGGTGAGGCCAACTTCGGTATGGCGCATGGGTGTTCCGGCCTCCTCGCGATCCTGGCCCTGGCGATGCGGCAGGGGGTGACCGTCGACGGCCAGGCCGCCGCCATCGAACGGATCTGCCGGTGGCTGGAGGACTGGAGGCAACAGGCACCGGCGGGACCGTGGTGGCCCGAGCGGATCAGCCTGCCCGAACTCCACGCCGGCCAGCCTCATCAGGATGGACCGCTGCGGCCCTCGTGGTGCTATGGCACCCCCGGCCTGGCCCGCGCCCAGCAACTGGCCGCCCTGGCCCTCGGCGACCGGGTACGCCAGCAGGCGGCCGAAGATGCTCTCGTCCGCTGCCTGGCCGACCCCGTCCAGCTTGCCCGCATCAGCGGCCCCGCCCTGTGCCACGGGTGGGCCGGCCTGCTCATGACGGCCTGGCACGCCGCCACAGACGCGGCCACCCCCGACATCGCCGCCCACATTCCGCAGCTGCTCGACACGCTCCTCACCCATGCCCGCCACGTCCCGCCTGGAGCCCTGCCCGGCCTGATCGAAGGCAGCGCTGGCGTCGCCCTGACGCTGCACACCCTCGCAACCGGCACGCACGGCGGCTGGCCCGCGTGCCTTCTGCTCGGCTGAACACCGCCTCACACCGATTGGACTGCGACGATGCGCGAACCCGACAGCCGTTGGCGGCAGGTCCACCTGTGGTGCGAGACCTGGCAGGCCGCCGAACAGATGGCCGCCCGCCACCTGGGACCACTGCTGATCGACGCCGAACACAGCGGCGAGATCACCGCCTGGTGGTTCATCCGAAAAGGCGAATCATGGCGACTGCGCGTCCTGCCTGCCGGTGACCGCGACGCGGACCTCTTCCTCGCAGAGCTGACCCAGACACTCACCGGCCGCGCCGTGATCCACCACGCCGAAAGCGTCATCTACGAGCCGGAGACTCGGCGCTTCGGCGGACCGGAAGCCGTGCACGTGGCTCATAGCCTTTTCCACGCCGACAGCCGCCACATCCTGCACCATCTCGCCGGTATGCAGGGGGGAGTAGACCTGCGCCACGAGCTGGGTGTCCGGCTGGCCACCCGCATGATGCTCGCCGCCGGCCAGGATTTCTACGAACAGGGCGACATCTGGGCGCAGGTCGCCGAGCACCGCGGCAGCCAAGGACAGATCATGCCCTCCCCGGGCACACTCGCTGCCGTACAGACGCTCATCACCGCCAAAAGCGACAGTAGGGACAGCCCCCTCGCCCTGGCGCCCGAGTGGCCCGCCGCATTCGAGAACGCGGGAGCCGCTGTGGCCGACCTGGGCCGCCGCGGACGCCTCACCCGGGGCCTGCGGGCCGTGCTCGCCGATCATCTGCTGTTCGCCTTCAACCGGCACGGCATCTCCGCACCCCACCAAAGCGCCCTGGCCACTGCCGCGAGCCGCGTGATTTTCCACCGGGAACCGATACCCAGCTCACTACCGCAAAGCGGCCATAACGATCCCGTTCATCCCACTACAGTCAGGCCCGTGACCATGCACTCCACCGACGCCCCGGCCCTCGACCCCAACGAGCTGGTCGAAGCCCTCATCGCCAGGATCGACCGCCTCGGGAGCTTCCGCACCCCCCAGGTTAAGGACGCCTTTCGCGCCGTGCCCCGGCACGTCTTCCTGCCCGGCGTGGACCTGGCGACCGCCTACGCGCCCAAGCCCGTGGTGACCAAGCGAGCTGAAGACGGCAGCGCGATTTCCTCGGCCTCCAGCCCAAGCATGGTGGCCACCATGCTCGAACAGCTCGACGTCCGGCGCGGCCACCGCGTTCTGGAGATCGGCGCGGCCACCGGCATCAACGCCGCCCTCCTGGCAGAGCTGGCCGGCCCGACCGGCTCGGTGGTGACCATCGAACTCGACGACGACCTGGCCTCCGGCGCCCGCACCGGCCTGGCCGCGGCCGGATACGAGCAGGTCGAAGTGATCTGCGGCGACGGCGCCCTCGGCGACCCCAGCGGCAAGATGTTCGACAGGATCATCGTCACCGCCGGCGCGTGGGACATCTCTTCGGCCTGGTGGCAGCAGCTCGCTGTCGGCGGACGCTTGGTCGTGCCGCTTCGCCTGCACGGCAGCGGCCTGACCCGCTCGCTCGCCTTTGACCGCACCGAGAATGACCGGATGCTCAGCACCAACGCCGAGGTCTGCGGGTTCGTGCCAATGCGCGGTGCCTCCGAGATGGGCGAGCGCCACGTCCGGCTCGCCGACGAGGTCATCCTCAAGATCGACGCCGACGACCTGCCCGACGAGGTTGCCCTCGCGGAGGCCCTGACCCATCCCGCCCTCCAGCATTGGACCGGGATCGAAGTCCGCCACGACGAACCTGCCGCCCACCTGGACTTGTGGCTCGCCACCATCAACAGCGGCCTCCGCTTCAGCCGCCTGTCCGTCAGCGCCTCCGCTCGCGCCCTCGGCCTGGCCGACCCTGCCATGCGGTGGGCCGGAGCGGGCCTCTACGACGACGGCACGGTCGTTTACATCGCCGCCCGCCCCGTCAGCGACGAAGCCAACGAGCTGGGACTCACCGCACACGGCCCGGACAGCAGCAAACTTGTCGGCCAGGTCAACGACCTCCTGCACCGCTGGAGCCAGGACAGGCCCGCACAACCCACCGTCAACGCATACCCCGCCACCACGCCCGAGGACCAAATCGCGCCCGGCGCTCGCATTACCCGCCCTGATACCCGCCTGACCATCGACTGGTAATCAGTGGTAATTGCGCAGACCTGAGGGGTGCGGCCGGTGGCGGGCCACCTCGCCACGGCACGCCTGGCCGCCCAGGACCTGGACGGCGCCCCGGACGCCGCCTCGGCCGGGAGCTGCCGGAGAGCGCGTCCGCTCCGACCGGCATACACCCGGCTGGCGAAGTTCAACGACTACCTGGAGCCGTACGGAGAGCCTCCGAGCCCCGTTCAACTGGAGGCCGTCGAGGGCAGATCCAGCGTTAGGCGCCCGGTGCCGCGTACAGCAGAGCCGGCGACCGGGCAGGAGCCCGGCCGCCGGCTTTGTTTTGGCGCTTCCCGGTGTGGTCAGCGCCTGCGGGGGAGGAATCGGCCGCCGTCCGCGGTGGCGATGGTGCGGAGGGCCTCGTAGTGGTCGTGGTCCTCGTCGGTCATGTAGGGGATGACGACTTGGGGGTTCTGGGCGAAGTACTTATGCAGGAGCTCGGAGGCGTCGTTCAGGGCTTGGTCGGCGATCTCCTGGGTTATCTCGGTGTGGATCTTGGCTCCGGCGGCCCGGAATTCTTCCAGGGTGGCTTCATTGGCGAGGGCGTGTTCCTCCTTGGTGAAGGGCCGCCCGTCGAGGTGGTGGAAGGCGCGTCCGGGTCCGGGGTGATCGAAGTCCATGTCGAACAGCAGGGCCATGATGTGGGGGCGGGGGGTAGGTGCGGGCATGAAGGTGCTCCTCAAGGGAGGGGGTGGGCGGGGAAGTACATCAATGGTCTGGAGAATCGCCGGTTTGGCTAACCGGCGATCGTCGGCTATGTTGCGGCGGCTTCTGGTGGCACCGCCGGCGGAAGCAGTCACTTGCCGCGTTGACGGTCGGCGCTGCGGGTCCCCTTAGCGGCGCCGTTGCGGGGACGGGGGGATGGGCACCTGGAGAGGTGCTGGTGGGGTTGTGGGGGCTTGGCCGGTGGTGCTTGTGCTGCGGGCGGTGGCGGCTTGCTGGCGTTTGCTGGTGGTTGCGGTGATGCGCCAGTGGAGGACTTCGGCGGGGGATTGCGCTGTGACGAGTTCTCGCAGTTCGGCTGCATCCCGCAGGACCCGGTGGGGGTTGCCGCCGGCCTTCTCGGCTTGGGCGAGGGTGGCGGTCAGGGCGGGCCAGGCGGGGTCGGCCAGGATGCGGTCGGCGTGTTCGGGGATGGCTTGGCGTAGGGCTGCCTCGTAGCGGCGGGTGGCGTCGGGGCGGGGTGCCGAGCGGGCGAGGGCGGTCAGGACCGGGCGCGCGGTTTGCTCGTAGGCGGCGCGCAGGTGGGTGAGGGTTTGTTGGGCTGCTGCTTGCTGTTGTTGGTGGTCGCGGACCAGGTGCCAATGCATGGCGGCGCGGGTGATCAGGATGGCGACGGAGAGCAGGACGGCGAGACCGGTGCCGTCCTGGCCGCTGGTGGCGGTGTAGATCAGATCCTTCGCGGCGCGGCGCAGGGCGGCGGCTTGTTGGTGGTCGGCGCGGATGGTGGAGCGGGTGGCGCGGTGGAACGCTGCCGCTGCGGCGCGAAGTTCGGCCTTGCTCACGGAGGGAGCTGCGAAGGTGGTGGTGTCGAGGAGTTCCCCGAAGGCGGCGAGATGGGCCTGGGCTCCGGCGTCGTCGTCGCTGTCGAGGACGGCCAGGGCGTGGCGGGCGGCGTCGGCGGCAGCGTGCCAGGGGTTGTCGGTGGGGGCGGGCTTGTCCTGGGCGGCGAGGTGTTTGCGGATTTCGGGCAGGGACAGGTCGGGGGAGAGCTTGGAGCCGGAGTAGTAGATGGGTTCGCCGGCTGCGTTGATGTCGCTGGGGTGGGCGACGCTGTAGCCGGTGATGTCGCCGGATGGGGCCTGGCGCGGTTTGACCTTCATGCCCGTCCCTTCCAGGAGGGTGAAGAACTGGGCTTCGTCGCGGGCGGCGGCTTTGGCTTGGCGGACGGCTTCGCGTAGCTCGTCGCGTGCGGGCCGGGTACGGCCGAGGCGTTCGGCTTTGAAGTGTTCGGGGCTGGTGGCGCGTTGGGGTGCGGTGCCGTCCCCGGGGTGGAGCTGGCGCAGGCCGTAATCCTCCTCGATGGTGCGGCAGGCGGCCTGGACGGCTTTGCGGTCGTAGTTGCGGCGGGCGACCCGGCCGTCCTGGCGGACGAGGGTGGCGGCGATGTGGATGTGGTCGGGGGCGTGGCGCACGGCGATCCACCGGCAGGCTTTGGTGTCGCCGTCGGGGGCGATGCCGGCGGCGGCCACGACGCGGCGGGCGATGTCGGCCCATTCGTCGTCGGTCAGGAGGCGGTCGGTGGGTGCGGTGCGTACCGAGCAGTGCCAGTTCGTTTCGGTGGGGCGTTGGCCCGGGGGCAGGGCGTTGACGGGTAGGTCGAGCTGGGCGGCGAGCTTGGCCTCCGTGGCGGGATCGGGTTGGGGCCCAGGGTCAGGGGCGAAGCCGTTCCAGGAGGCGACCAGGTGCTGGTCGGTGTGCTCGTTGTGTTCGCCCGGCCCGAACAGGTAGTGGACGAGGCGTTGGGTGCCGCCGGAGCCGGTGGTGATGTGCGGGATCACGGGTGCCCGCCTCCTTCCCGCGCGATGACGCTGGCGGTGGCGTCGATGCGGTCCAGGACGTTGCCCAGGGTGTGCAGCAGCTGTCGGGCCGGGTCGTGCGGGGTGTCGGCGGGGTTCAGGTGGCGCAGGAGCTGGGTGGTGTTGTTGGCGAGGGCGGCGAGCAGCCGGTTGGCTTCCATCAGCTCTTCGAGCTGCGCACGGGTGTCGGAGATGACAGCCCGGGGGTTGTTCGAGCGGGCGGCGAGCAGGGCTGCGGCGGCGGTGTAGGCACCTGGTGTGATGCCGCAGAGGGTTGCGGCGGCGGTGATGCCGGCCCATTCGCGGTCGCTGAAGCGGGGGCTGACCCGGTGGGTACGCGGACCGGAGGGGCGGTGCCGGTGGCTGCCGCCGATATCCACAGGGGTGTGGATTCCGGTCGCATGCGTGGCGGTGAGGGCGGTGACGGTGGTGTCGACCTGGGCGACCCGGTGGGCGACGTGATGCAGCAGCCTGTCGGTGTGGTCGGGGAGGGTGCTGCCGGAGTTCAGGTGGCGGACGAGAGCGTTGAAGGTGCGGCCGGCGCGGGCGCAGGCGTGGTTGTCCCGCATGAGCTGATCGACCAGGTGCGGGTGGCGGGTATGCCCACCAGGTTCGCTGGGGCGGGATGCGGAGACGGCGGCTGCGGCGACGAACCCGCCGTTCTTCTTCTCGCAGAGAGTGCTGGCCCGGCTGATCTCGTCCCATTCGGCGTCGTTGAAGCGGGGGGCGACGCGGTGCAGGCGCGGTTCGGGCAGACGCAGGCGGTAGCGGGCAACGACATCGGCGATGGGGATTACTGCGGGATCGCTCGGCGCGGAGGGCGGCGAGGACGGAGGACGCGTGGGGTGGCTGGGGTTGTTGGCGGTCGGCACCCCCGGGCCGAGCTCCCCCGAAGCCGACCGCCCCCGGTCGGCGCCGGCCCTCCCCGCCACCCCCGGGGGGGGGAGGGCCGGCAGGACTCCTTTGGGGACAACTTGCTGGCCGTTTTCCTGGCCTGCGTCAACGTCTTTGCTCTGCTCGGAGGTTCCTGGAGCAATGGGGGGCTCCTCCCTGCTCCGGTGCTGTTCGTCGAAGGGGTTGGCGGCGGGAGCGGGCCTGTTTCGAAAGGGGTTGCGCACTACGTGGCTCCGTTCGCGAGTGGGTGGGGGTGGCGATGGTCGTCGCGATCTGCGGTTTGGCCGGGCTGTGGTTTCGGGGTAGAGGGCGCGGCTGCCGCTGTCGGCAGCCGAGCCGGTCTATTGCTTCGTGTCGGCCCGGGGGGATCTGGAGGGGGTTCAGGCCCGGTCGGCGAGGGATTGCCGGTCCTCCGGTTGGGCGGGGTGTTCGCGGGCCTGGGAGGTGTTGCGGACCAGGGCGATGGCCTCGGTCAGGCGGTGGGTTCCGGCGCCCAGTCCGGATGCGGTCAGGGCTTTGCGGGCGCTGTCGCGGGTGATCGTGTCGGGGTCGCGGTGGGCTGCGGCGATGACTTCGGCCAGCCGCTGCAGGGAGGCCATCGGCGGGCGTCCGCCCTGGGCCTGGGTGCGCGGTACGGAACCCCCGTCCTGCCCCTGGCCTGCGCTGTCGGGGTCGTCCTGGCGCTCGCCCGGATGGGAATCGGTCGGTGTGACGGCAGCCGTTGAGGGGTCCGGAAGGAGCGCTGCGGGTTCTCCGTCTCCGAAGACTTCGGTCTCAGCGGCGGGGGTGCTTCCGGCTACCGCGGGCAGCTGTGTGACGCGCTGGTTTGTCGCTTCGGCGCCAGCGGGCCTCTGGTACGGAACTCCTGCGGCGGTTTCGTGCGGCCGGGTTCGGCTGGGGTCGGCACTGCCGTGGCGGGTGATCAGGATGTGCAGGTGGGTGGCGCCGGCCAAGGCGAGGGGGGCGATGGCGGACAGGACGGTGACGGTGGTGTCGTCGAGGTGAAGTTCGACGGTGTCGGGCTGGTTGAGGCCGAGGGCGTGCAGACCGTTGGCCCAGACACTGGTGGCGGTGGCGCCGATGAACAGGGTCCAGGCGTACAGCCGTGCGGGCCATGGGGCTGCGCGCAGAACCAGCAGGGCGCGTACGCCGTAGGCGATGAAGCCGTCGATCACGATGGGGAACAGGTAGGTCAGCCGGTGGCTGACATGGACTGCGGTGGCCATCTGACGCAGCGCGTCGAATGACAGGGCGCAACCGGCGACGCCGAGCAGGATGATGGCGGCCTGGTCCAACCAGTTGGCGGGGAGGCGGCTGGTCGGCTCTCCGGGGCCGGTTGTGGGTGTTGCGGTGTCGGGCATGCTGAAGTCGTCCTTGCGTTGGGGTGTGTGCGGGGTGCCGTCTTTGCCGTCTTGCCGTTGCAACCGCAGGTCAGGGGCGGTACGGCAGGGCGCGCCGGTGGCGTCCGGGACGGCAGGAGGTACGCGACGGGACGAGCTGCCGCGCGGTTGGTCCGCTGGCCGTCCAGGCGGCGGGGACGGATCACCATCCGTCTTGGGACGGCTTGCCGTCCCACTTTCAGGGCCTCTGAGCTGCGGTTTTCCGTTTGGGACGGCAGGGACCAGGCGGCCGATCAGCTCGCGTTGGCCTGCGGGCCACCGAAGGGATGGACGCCGGGGCAGTAGCGCTTCCAGGCGTCGGTGAACTTGGTGTGGGTGTAGCCCTTGCGCTGGATGTCGCCTACGCGCACGTTGCCCGAGTGGATGCCGTACTCGCGCAGCATCCCGGAGAGGTCGCGTGCGTTCAGGCCCCCACGCCTGTGGTCGGCCCAGGGGGCTTCGGGGTCGTTGTTGAGCGCGTAGAGGATCTCGTCGGTGCTCAGTTGTGCCTGCTCGCCCTTGGTGTGGAAGAGCCGCCGGATGTCGGCGAGGATGCGGGCGTTGCCGGGGCTGTCCTGTTCTGCCTCGGCTTCGGCGGTGACCATGGTCGTGCAGGCGTGCCGGGCGCGGTCGGGCCATGGGCCGCCTGCGAGGTCGGCGACGATCACCAAGGGCTCCCAGGTGTCGGCGGCACGGTCCTCGACCGGCATGGAGGGCTCCAGCTGCAGGGCCTGGTCCGCCAGGGATGCCGTCCACTGGGCGAGGAGGGCGCGCAGTTCGTGCAGGGTGGGGCTGTCGCGCTTGGTGCGGTAGGGGCTGACGCGCTCGCCTGCGGCACGGCGGCGCATGCGGATCACGATGGAGCGGTCCATGATCGTGTCGGGGAGGTCGCCGATGCCTGCGAGCGCGGCCATGGCGAAGGTGTGGAAGCGGTGGGGTGTGTGGTCGTTGCCGACCACCCGCAGCACGTAGCGGTCGCGCTGGTGCCCGGCGTTGAGCAGGCCGCGCATTTCCTCGTTCTTCTCGGCCTGTTTGGGGGTGCCGAAGATGGTGTCGGCCTCGTCGACGAGGAGGGTCGGTGGCTCCTCGGTGATGGAGCGGAAGACTGCGGCTGCGCTGGAGTTGACCGTCATGACGGGGTGGTGGACGGTCTCGGTCAGGATGTCGAGCAGGCGGGATTTGCCGCAGCGTTTCGCGGGGCCGACCACGGCTAGGCGCGGGGCGTGCTGCCAGGAGGGCTGCAGATGGGTGGCGGCGACCCAAAGCACGGTGGCGTCCAGCGCTTCCTCGCTCGGCAGGACCACGAAGCGGGCCAGTGCGGCCTTGAGTCGATCCAGGAGGGCCGCGCCGTGGCCGGTGCTGGCGTCGGGATCCGGTTGTGCTGCGTGGACGGGGTTAGGGCGGGTATCGTCAGTCATGGAGATTCCTCACTCGACGGCTCCGGGGGGCAACCCGGTCCGTCGTTGGTTAGCTGTCCAGGGATGGGCGGTGTCGAGGCTTCCGTTCAACCCCCGGTGTTCGTAGCGCCGGGGGTTTTGTCGTTCTCTGGCGGCGCGACCGCCGCTCTCAACCTCCATGGGGTTGGAATTTTCATGCGATGCTATAATTTTAACCATCCCTGGGACGCAAAGTCAAACCGATAGTCGGTTGAGTTTTCGATTCCTCCCCAGAATGATGCCCGGTGGGCGCCATGTGTGGTCTCCATCACACTTCGTTTCAAGCGCCTGTCGGTTGGGAATTCAATGCTGGTATAGTTTAACGATGACCCGCACGCACGATCGCTCAACGGAGAGGAGGTGAAACATGGACAAGCCCAAGGAGCGCCACCTTGTCCCCCACGAGGGTGAGGCCCTGGTGGCGCACAACCTGAAGATCATGAGGAAGGCCGCCCGGCTGTCGCAGGATGACGTCGCCGAGCGCATGAGGCGCCTCGGCTTCAAGTTCCACCAGACCCAGATCGCCAAGATCGAGAACGGCGCCCGCGCCATCCAGTTCGACGAGGTCATCGGCCTTGCGAAGGCGTTGAACCTGCCCGCCGAGTACTTCATGACCCAGGCCGTAGCCGACCCGGAAGATCCCCACTACGAGCTCCAGGAAGCGGGCTTCCGCCTCCAGGATCTGGAGAAGGAGTGGAGAGCGGCCCAGGACCTTGCCGACGCCGCGAAGAGGCGCCTCGAAGAAGCCGAGCGTGAGTACGACGAGATCGCAGAACGCCTAGGGGTCGACATCACGCCCAACGGTGGCGAGCCGACGTTCTACCCGGCCCCCAACTCGCCCGAGGACCACCTCCGCGAGGACGCGGACACTCCCGCCGCTGAGTAACGCACCACCCTCCCGTCGCGTCCCCCGGCACTACGAATGCTGAGGGCCGCCAACCGGACCCCTTGCACACCGCCCATCCCGCACAGCAACCACGACGGCGCGTTGCCCTCGCGCCGCCGAGAGGTATCCCATGTCTGAAACGACCATGCCCATCTCCCTGGTGGCGGACGCACTTGGCGTCAGCGCACAGGCCCTCCTGGACCTCGTACAGGCCAGCGCACCCACCGCGCCCGACCCCACATTGGTCGCGCTCACCGTCGAGGAGGCCGCTCGCCGCCTCAGCGTCGGCCGGACAACGATGTACGCGCTCCTCGCCTCCGGCGAGATCCCCTCCGTGGCCATCGGCCGCCTGCGCCGCATCCCGGCCGAGGCACTGAACGACTACGTCGCCGCACGCGCCCAGCTCACCCGTTCGACCGTCGCCCTCGCGGCCTGAGGGGGTTGTCATGGCAAAGTCCCGGCAGCCCAACGGCGCCTCCACGATCTACCTCGGCAAGGACGGAAAGTGGCACGGCTACGTCACCGTCGGCGTCAAGGACGACGGTAAATCCGATCGCCGCCACATCAAGCGCAAGACCCGCGCCGAGACCACCAAGGCCGTTCGCGTCCTGGAGAAGGAGCGCGACGCGGGCCGTGTCCGCAAGGCCGGCCAGACCTGGACGGTCGAGACCTGGCTGGTGCACTGGGCCGAGAACATCGCCGCCCTGCACGTCTCCGAGAACACCATCGACGGCTATCGCGTCGCCGTCTACCACCACCTCATACCCGGCCTCGGCGCCCACCGACTGGCGAAGCTGGAGCCCGAACACCTGGAGCGCTTCTACAAGAAGATGCAGGACGAAGGCAGCTCGGCCGGAACAGCCCACCAGGTTCACCGCACCGTGCGAGCCGCCCTCAACGAGGCCAAGCGGCGCCGCCACCTCACCGAGAACCCCGCCAGCATCGCCAAGGCACCGCGGTTGGTGGAGGAAGAGGTGGTGCCGTACACGGTCGAGGAAGTCCAGCTCCTTCTGGAAGTGGCCAACCGAGAACGGAACGCGGCGCGTTGGGTCATCGCCTTGGCGCTGGGCCTTCGCCAGGGCGAGGTCCTCGGACTCAAGTGGGCGGACGTCGACTTCGACCTCGGGGTGCTGGTCGTCCACCGAGGCCGGCTGCGACCCCGGTACCAGCATGGCTGCGGCGACAGTTGCGGGCGCAAGCCCGGGTACTGCCCGCAGAAGGTGAACATCCGGCGCGAGACCAAGGAGACCAAATCCCGCGCCGGACGGCGGCCCATCGGTGTCCCCGACGAGCTGATGAAGCTCCTCGCGCAGCACCGCGACGAACAGGAGCGCGAACGTCGACTTGCCCGCGACCTGTGGGTCGAGAAGGGATACGTCTTCACCTCGCCGACCGGTGAGCCGCTCAACCCGAACACGGACCATCACAAGTGGAAGGAGCTGCTGCGGTCGGCAGGACTGCGGGACGGGCGGCTGCATGACGCCCGTCACACCGCAGGCACCATCCTGCTGATCCTCGGCGTCTCCGACACCGTCGTGGACGCGATCATGGGCTGGGAGCCCGGCCAGTCCGCCCGCATGCGCCGGCGCTACCAGCATCTGACCGACCGCGTCCTCAAGGACACTGCGGCCAAGATCGGCGGACTCCTCTGGACCCGCCCGGACCAGCGGCCTCCCGCCGCCTGATCTGGGCAACTGCAACCCAAACTGCAACCCTCGAACGACGTAGGCCCCGACCGGAATCCGGTCGGGGCCTACGTCTGCCCAGCTGGGCGGGTGCGGAGGATACGAGATTCGAACTCGTGAGGGGTTGCCCCCAACACGCTTTCCAATTCTGCCGATGATCGTTCAGCACTGTCCATCCGGGGTCTGACCTGGGCATGACGTCGGGCGGAGTACTCCGGTGAACGACCCCGACCCCGAGTGAATGAGACCAGAACTGAGACCACAGCGGCCGCCAGTCTCCGACGCCTCATCGGCCCGGACTCTTCCGTTGCAGCCGTTCAGGTGCCTCGGGTCGAGCTGGAAGGCTCAAGGGTCCGGAGGTCGACTGGTACACCATGTCCGGTGCGCGCTTGGGAACTCATGTTCGAGATGTTGAGATCTTTATCGATCTCTGGACGGCATCCAATGCATTGATAAGAGGCAACGACTTGAGATCATCAAGTTCTCCCTCCAGTCCCTCTCCGATCCTGTTTCTCCAGCCATCCTGGATCCGTGGGGTCTCCGATATAGGCTGCAAGCATGTCTGACCCTACGCAGTCAACGGAAGAGCCAACTGGAGCAAATGAGGGCGAAGGAGACCCCCTCTCCGGTTGGGCGAGATTTGCTGCCGGAGCGGCAGGGTTGGCTCTCTCCGGGGCTGGTTCCGTTGCTGTTTTCGTGACCGACAACCAGGCTGGTTCCGTTGCATTGGTATTGGGGGGAATTGTTTTCCTGTTAATGCTCATTAGCGGGAATCCGCTTTTGAGCCTTGGCCACGGAGAAACACAAATGCGCTTCGCGACTCGGCGTAGGCGCGTGATTCGAGAGGCGGAAGAAGCGTCGCCACATGAGGCGCGCAGCGCACTGGAAACTCTGAGCGCGATTGACCCCCGAGCATCGCAAGACATCGAATTTATTCGAACATCCGCAGTAGTTTACGAGAGGCTCGTTCAGGCTGAACTTATGCGGCTATTCCCTGAATTTTCTGTAGCCAACAATGCTAATAACAGCCCCAGTCTGGCCGATTTTACCATTCTCACCCCGGATCGGCATGCAATTTTCGTTGAATTGAAATCGCTGCGGAGCCCTGTTTCCGCAAATGTAATTAAGCAAGTCATGGGCGTGGCGGCAGCAAGCCTATCTGGGTGCTTGCTAGTTTCGAATCAACGATTGACGCAATCAGCGAATACCTTGCTGCATATGGCGCAGCGAGGTGGGACTGCGGCGTCATTCGTGCAATGGCGCGACGAGGTTGACAGCGACGCTCTTAAGGGAGCAGTACTTAGTCTGCTACGAGAGATGGGACACGGCGCATCCAACGGATAGTGGGGGATCCATGCCATCTGGGCGTCGTCCAGATGTTCGGCCGCTTCGGTGTTCCCCGTCTGGTGTGCTTGTCATGTCTCTGAGCAGTGGCGATTTAACTCGAAGTCCTTACCCTGAGTCTCCAGCGTGAGTGCCGGGCTCCCGCGACGTCAACACTTAGAATCCTCCGAATCACCAACTGCTAGGGGCGCGTTCGGAGCCGTGACAACGCTCGCGGGGCGCTGAGCAAGCCAGCCCGAACGGCGATGCGGCGGGCTTTCCGTGCGGACGTGCTTGAATCCCAAGCCTTCGTAGTACGACTGAAGGCCGATGTTCGAGCGCCATGTGTCGATTCGCACCCAGTCGCGCCCCTCCAGGGCTGCGACCTTCGAGGCCCAATCGACTATGCGCACGCCGAGACCTCTGCCGGCCGCAGCGCGAGCCACGATCAACTTGTAGAGGTAGAACGCAGACTCGGGCTTGTCGTCGTCCGTCCAGAAGTCGCGGTCGATCGGACCACGGCTCACGGTGGCTAGCGCCCGGCCGTCACCATCGACTACGAGCCAGGCACGGCCGTCGTCGATGGTCTTATGCCACCTGTCGATCGCCCTGGCGCCTGCCTCGCGGTCCGACCACTGGTCGGTGCCCTTGGTCTGAAGCCATTCTTCAGCTTCGGCCCTCAGCGCCATCAGTGCGGGCACATCTGCCGCCCCTGCCGGGCGGATGAACTCAGTTGGCATCGACTTCATACCTGATCACGTGCCTATCGCCCGGGAGAATGCTGACCATGCACCGGAGAGGCTTCCCATCCTGGTCGTAGCCAGTCCGGGTGTGCTCAGCGACAGGGGTTGCGGCAGGGAGCGCGAGCTTCTGTGCTTCCTGCATGGTCGGCATCCGTACCGCGATTTCGTCGCGGTACGTGGCCTGGATCAGGCCCGATGCGGCGAGGACTCCGCCGGGGGCCGACACGTCGCGCGGCTCCATGAGCGGCGTGCCCGCTACGAGTTCCTGCGGGAAGTAGGAGTCTGCGAGCGCGTACGGCCGGTTGTCGACGTAGCGGACGCGGCGGCGCACCACGGCGAGGCTGCCGGCTTCGAGTTGGAGCAGCTCACGGACTGCGGTCGGCGGATCGACGATCGAGACCTGAACATCTAGGCGTGGCGCGCGACCGTCGGAAGCTATGGCCGTGGCCCACTGGTCGCCCCAGCGTCCACCGTCAGCCTCGTGCAGCTTGCGGCTCTCCAGGGTGGTCCAGTTCCACACGACCGGCGGGTACGCCTCCCGCACGAACTTGCCGGATCCCTGGCTGGCGATGACGAGACCTTCCTCGATCAACGTCCGAACGCCAGCGCGGACCGTCTCCCGGCTGAACTTGTACGACGCCATGAGCGCGGCCTCGCTGGGGAGTTCGGCCCCGGGCGCGAGATCCCCCGACTCGATCTGAGCGCGCAAATCCGCTGCGACCTGCTGTTGCTTGGTCATTTTCTCCTTCACCGAACGTCCTCCGCAGGCCGCTCCTACAACTCCTCCGTACAAGTTAGACGAGAACGCTTGACGCGGCCAAGTCCCGGAGAGCAGAATCACATCCAAGCACTCCTCTAGACGTGTCGGACAAGACGTAACGTCTGTTGGAGTGCCAGCCCGGAGGGCTCCGTGAGACGGGTCCAAAGGCAGCGTCCGTCCCTTGAGAACTGAACAGAGTGCTGATCGATACGAGTGTTTTTGGTCCTCGGCGAGCCCCTTCGGGGGCGCGTCGGGGGTCATGGCCACTCGTCATTCGACGGGTGGACGCGGGGCGGCTCCGGTGCTCGAACACCGGAGCCGCTGTTAGGGCCGTCCCATCTGAGAGGAACACGACCCATGAGGTACATCGGCACTGTTCAGGCGGTTGTTACCGCCGCAGACGTTGAGCGTGAGCCGACTGCCGCTGAGCTGGCGGGCATCGAGGTTGAGATGCCCGTGATCCTGGCGGAGGTCGAGTTGTTGGATGCACAGATCATGACGCTCGGTCGTCCTGCGTCCGAGGTGGACGTTCGGCGGATCCGGCGGGCGGAACGCAAGTTGCTCGCTGAGCGGCGGCGCTTGGCGAACCTTGGCCGGCAGAACCCGGCGGGGGTCGGGGCATGAGGCGGCTCCCCAAAACCCTGTTGGTCCTCGCGCTCGTTGGCGTGGTGGGGATGGCGTTCCGGGTCTCCTGGAACGCGCAGCGCGACGTCGCGGCCACGGTCGGGGCGGACGGTACGGCCTCGCTGCTGTATCCGTTCGTCGTCGATGGGCTGATGGCGCTGGCGCTCGTTGCCACGTTGGTACTGACCGGTCAGGACCGGGTGACCGCCCGGTGGGTGCTGGCCGGGTACACCGCCGCGTCGCTGGTCCTGAACTACGTACACGGCCTGGTCCCCGCGCTGCACACCGGCGGATCGCGCATGGTGCTCGCTGAATGGGCGCCCGCGAACTGGGCGCTGGTGCTGCTGGCCACTTCGTTGCCGGTCGGGTCGATTTTCTTCGGCTCCGACCTGGTCGCGAAAGTGTTGCACCACCGGCCCGCAAACCAGGATGAATCATTGGTGATGCTGACGAATCAGTCGGTGTCTGACCTGCAAGAGTCGACCCCGCCCAGCGTCCCGGAGTCCCCGGTACGTCCGGCGCTGGAGTCGGCAGACCCGCCCCCGCCCGCCGACTCGATCGGGCAGGTGGCTGCGGCGGCGGTACAGGCGCCGCGTCGGGCGACCGGTCGAGTGCCCGTAGCGGCCCGCAACCCCCGACCGATCCGCACCCCGGAACAACTCCTCACCGAGGGCCGGGAGGTTACCGCGGCTTGGTCGGACGACGCTCTGACCGCTGAAGCGATCCGCAAGGAACTGCGAACGGCACCGGCCAAGGCCCGTGTGGTCCGCGACGCGTTGAAGGCTGAGCGCGGTCTCGCGGACGCGGCCTGATGCGCTTCTACGACCCGGACGGGGTGCGGTTCGGGATCCCAACTGGAGTTCACGCGGGTTCCTTCGCGATGTGCCTGCCGATTGAGGTGCAAGTGGGGAGGTAGGAGCCCTCCTATCAGGCTTGATTGGTACGCGTGAGATGTTCGCAGTAACTGGCACATTCTG
>NZ_JAPVLU010000037.1 GCF_027158205.1 Streptomyces sp. H39-S7
CGTCCGCAGCCGCCACCCCGCTCTCCGCGACGCCGTCGGCCCCGCCGGCCGCGACGCCCACCCCCTCCCGCAAGCCCGCCCCCACTCCCACCGCGACCGGCACCCCGTCCCGGCAGCCGGTGCCCGCGGCCACCGTCCCCGTCGCGCGTTCGGCGAAGAAGGGCGTGGGCGTCTGGACGTTTCCCGGGGTGGACAAGGCGCTGCAGCAGTCCGGCGCGAGCTGGTACTACACCTGGTCCACGCAGCACCAGGGGGTCGCGGGCTCCAGTACCGCGAACTTCGTGCCGATGATCTGGGGCGCCGCCTCCGTCACCGACACCGCCCTGGCGCAGGCCCGCGCCGCCAGCCCCTACCTGCTGGGCTTCAACGAACCCGACATGGCCGAGCAGTCCAACATGACGGTGGAGCAGGCACTGTCCCTGTGGCCGCGGCTGGCCACGGCCGGCCGGACGCTCGGCAGCCCGGCCGTCGCCTACGGCGGCGACACCGCCGGTGGCTGGCTCGACCGCTTCATGTCCGGGGCCTCCGCGCGCGGCTACCGGGTCGATTTCATCGCGCTGCACTGGTACGGCGGGGACTTCTCCACCCCCAACGCCGTCAGCCAGCTGAAGTCGTATCTGCAGGCCGTCCACGACCGGTACCACAAGCCGATCTGGCTGACCGAGTACGCCCTGATCGACTTCTCGCACGGCACCCGCTTCCCCACCCCCCAGCAGCAGGCATCCTTCGTCACCGCCTCCGCCTCCATGCTCGCGTCGCTGCCCTACCTGCAGCGCTACGCCTGGTTCGGCCTGCCGGCCTCGGACACCGCGCCCAGCAGCGGCCTGTTCCGCAGCGGCGCCGTCGCGACGGAGGCGGGCCGGGCGTTCCGCGCCACGCGCTGAAGCGCCGAAGCGCGGCGGGCGGGTGGCGCACTGGGTACTGTCGGAGGCATGGCAGCACAGTTCGTACGGGAGACGGGCACCAAGGGCGAGTTCACCCGGCAGGCGAACCGCTTCACCGACCGGATCACCGCCGACGGTTCGAGCGGCCGCACGGCTGAGGCGGGCCGCTACCGGCTGGTCGTCTCGCTCGCCTGCCCCTGGGCGCACCGCGCGATCATCGTGCGGCGGCTGCTCGGCCTGGAGGACACGATCAGCCTGGGTGTGGTCGATCCGATCCGTGACGAGCGGGGATGGCGTTTCACGCTCGACGAGGGCGACCGCGATCCGGTGCTCGGGATCGGCCTCCTCTCCGAGGCGTACCTGCGGACGGATCCGGGGTACGAGGGCCGCGTCACCGTCCCGTCCCTGATCGACACGGAGACCGGGACGGTCGTCACCAACGACTACCCGCGGATCACCCTCGACCTCGAGACCGAATGGAGCGCGTTCCACCGGCCGGGAGCGCCCGACCTCTATCCGGCGGACCTGCGCCCCGAGATCGACGCGATCGGCGACGAGCTGTTCCGTGACGTGAACAACGGGGTGTACCGGTGCGGGTTCGCCGCCTCCCAGGAGGCGTACGAGCAGGCGTACGACGCTCTGTTCGACCGGCTGGACGCGCTCACCGACCGGCTGGCGGGACAGCGGTACCTCGTCGGCGACCGGATCACCGAAGCGGACGTGCGGTTCTTCACGACGCTGGTGCGGTTCGACGCGGTCTACCACAACCACTTCAAGTGCAACCGGAACAAGCTCACCGAGAACCCGGTGCTGTGGGCCTACGCCCGCGACCTCTTCCAGACCCCGGGCTTCGGCGACACGGTCGACTTCGACCACATCAAGCGCCACTACTACGCCACCCACGAGCAGCTGAACCCGTCCCGCATCGTGCCCAAGGGCCCCGACCCGTCCGGCTGGGCCACCCCGCACGGCCGCGAGGCACTCGGGGCCTGAAGCCGCTCCGATTCCCGTGTGAGGATGGCGCCATGGTGGAGATCAGTCCCTTGCGTCCCTGGGACCGGGTGAGGTGGGAAGCGCTGGCGCGCGGTTACAAGGCGTTCTACGAGACGGTGGTGCCCGACGCGGGGTACGAGGAGACGTGGCAGCGGCTCATCAACGGCGGTGAGCTGTACGGGATCGCCGCGCGGGTGGACGGCGAGGTCGTCGGCATCGCGCACTACCTGTTCCACGCCAACGTCTGGTCGGCCGGCGCCTGTTATCTGCAGGATCTGTACGTCGACGAGGCGGCGCGGGGCCGGGGGGCGGCGCGGGCCCTCATCGAGCAGGTGGCCGACGCGGCGCGGGAACGCGGGGTGCCGCGGCTGTACTGGCACACCCAGCAGGGCAACGCCCAGGCCCGCGCGCTGTACGACAAGGTGGCGCGTTTCCGCGGATTCATCTGCTACGACGTGCCGCTCGACGAACCCCGGAACTGACAGTCACCGTTCCTGTTTGACGGTACGTGTCCGGCCGCGCACACCGTGCTGAGCTGGGAATCCCGCAGGACCTGAGTGTTTCTGCAGTGTGAACGTACACGGTCATCACCTTCCGCCTGAGGAGGTGATGACATGAAGAAGATCACTGTCCGCAAGAACGGCCCGGTCAAGCTGACCTCGGCTTCGTCCCAGTACGGGACCTGGCCCTTCTGCTGATCCGAGTTCCGCTGTTGGCCCGTGCGCGGGAAGCCTCCCGTGCGCGGGCTCAGGCCGTCGCAGGAGACGTGTGATGACAGCACCGCATCCGGAATTCCATGAACTGACCTTCGTGGCCGAACGCGACGAGGTCACGGTGGGACGCCCGGACATCGAGTCCTACGTGACGTTCCCGGCGGACGGCGCCGAACTGCTGCGACGCCTCATGGACGGCATGGAGACGACCGCCGCGGCCCACTGGTACGAGCAGACCTACGGCGAACCGGTCGACATCACCGACTTCCTCAGCACCCTCGACGACTGCGGCTTCGTCCGCACCGAGGGCGAGGCCACCGCCCGTCCGGCCGTCGTGCGCCATCAGCGCCTGGGGCGGTGGCTGTTCTCCCCGCCGGCCTGGATCGTCTTCGCCGCGCTGACCGCCGCCGGAATCGTCGCGATGGTCCGCGAGCCGCAGGCGCGCCCGCACCCCCACGCGATCTTCCTGGCGGACTCGCTGCTGCTCACCCAACTCGTCCTGCTGCTGGGCCAGATACCGGGTCTGCTGTGGCACGAGTCGTTCCATGTCCTGGCCGCCCGCCGGCTCGGCGTCGGATCCCGGATGACCGTCGGGCGCCGGATGTACTTCCTCGTCCTGGAGACCCATCTCGACGGCCTGCTCGGCGTACCGGGCCGGCGCCGCTACCTGCCCTTCACCGCCGGAGTCCTCGCCGACGTCCTGCTCTTCTCGGCCCTGACGGTGGCCGCCGCGGCCGACGCCGCCTCCGGCGGCCTGTCCTGGCCGGGCCGCCTCGCCCTGGCGTTCGCCTTCCCCACCCTGTTCAGGATCGCCTGGCAGTTCTTCTTCTTCCTGCGCACCGACCTCTACTACATGGTGACGACGGTGCTGGGCTGCACGGACCTGCACGAAGCGGCGACCGCCCGGCTGCGCGGGCAGTGGCGGTGGGTGCCCGGGGTGCGCCCCCGGCCGGCCGACGCCGGGCCCTGGTCACCGCGCGACGCCGCCGTGGCGCGCTGGTACGCGCCCGCGATGATCGGCGGCGTCATCCTGCTGCTCGGCTGGGCGGCCCTCGCCATCATTCCGGCGCTGGTGGAGTTCGCGGACCGGATGGCCGCCGGGCTGACCGGCGACGGCGGCACCGACCCGCGCTTCTGGGACTCCGTCGGCTCCGCGACCCTGATCCTCGCCCAATTCGCCCTGCCGTTCCTCCTGCCGGCCAGGAAGAGCGCCCGCAGAGAGGAACGTCCCCTATGAGCAGCAACCGCCAGACGCCCCGCCACCGCTGGCTCAGCGGACCCGACCGCACGGTGCGGGTGGCGACGGCCGGAGAACTCGCCGCCCCCGGGCACCTCACCACCGTCGACAGCCACCGACGGCTGCGCGGACCGTACACCGCGGCGGGCAGCCTGCTGCGCGCCATCGTGCCCGACGTGCTGCGGAGCAGACCCGCGCTCGTCGCCCGGCACGCCATTGAGATCCTTTCGGTCGCGCCCGAACTGCAGGACATCGTCGACGCGCCACCGCAGACGCTGACGTCCCTGGCGTCGCCGACCGAACGGACCCGGTACTACTCGCCCCTGCGCACCCGCAGGATCGCCCATGGACTCACCGAGTTCCTCAACGCGTGGGCCCAGGAGGCCGGTACGACCGCAGGCCGCCCGCAACTGGTCCTGTTCGACAACCTGCACGCCGCCGACCCCACCGACCAGGAGCTGATCGCGGTCCTGCTGCGCCGCGCCAGGACCGAGGTCCTCACCATCGCGATCGGCACCAGCTCCGCCCCGGACCTCCCCGAGACCCTGGCGCGGGAACTGGACCGCCACGCGCTGCGCACCGAGCTGCCGGCCGCGTCCGCGGCACCCGACCCCCGTGTCCCGAACGAACTCCTCCAGGCGTACATCACCTCCGACGGCACCAGCGACAACCCGGCCGAGGCGGCCGCCTACCGGAACGCCGACCCGCGGGTGCGCGCAGGACTGCACCGCGTCCGCGCCGTCGAACTGGAGGAGGACGGTGCCTGGAGCCTGCGGCTCGGCGCCATCGCCTACCACCGCGCGCACGCGGGCGCCCGGACCGACGACGAGTGCCGCGACCTGCTGACCGCCGCCGACTACTGCCTCCGGATGGGCTACTACGACGCGGCCATCGAGCTCGCCGGCCAGGGCCGGGAGAGCTTCGACCCGGTGGAGCGGGAGCGGCTGTACTGCGTGGCCGGCGGCAAGACGGCCCAGGCGCTGGGCGCGCTGGGACGCACCGTCGAGGCCGAGGCGATCTACCGGGAGCTGCGCGGCCGGTACACCGACCCGGTGGTGCACATGGTCTCCAGCTATGCCCTGGCCATGCTGTACACGCGGATCCACCCCGAGGAGCTGCTGGACCCGGACCTGGCCAAGCAGTACGTCAACAACTCCATCGCCATCGCCCAGCAGCTGCCCGACCCCGCCGAGCGCGCCTTCCACACGGTCTTCCACCAGAACGGACTGGCCCTGGTCGAACTGCGCCGGGGCCACCCCGAGACCGCCCTGCGGCTGGTCACCGAGGGACTCGCCCGGCTGGACCGCGAGCTGGAGGCGGGGGCGCACTCACTGCACCGCTCGGTACTGCTGCACAACCGGGCCCAGGTGAACGTGGCCCTGGGACGGCTGGACGACGCACTGGAGGACTTCGACGGGGTCCTCGCCCTCGACCCGTACTACCCCGAGTACTACTGCGACCGTGCCGCGCTGCAGTACAGGCGGGGTGATCTGGAGGCGGCGCTCGCCGACTACGACACGGCCGCCACCCTCACCCCGCCCATCCACGAGCTGTACTACAACCGGGCCGACGCCCGAGCGGCCGCCGGGGACACCGACGGCGCACTGAGCGACCTGCGGTACGTGCTGGAGCTCGAACCCGACTACCTCGCCGCACGGGTCAACCTCGTCTCCCTGCTCATCGACGCGGGCGACACGGACCTCGCCGCCGTCCACCTCGCGCAGGGCCTGGAACTGCACCCGGACGAACCGGACCTGCTGTGCACGCGGGGACTGCTCGCCATGGAGCGGGACGACGCGGCCGAAGCCCTGCGCGCCTTCGACGCGGCGCTCGCCGCCGACCCGCTGCGCTCGGCGGCGCTGGCCAACCGCGCCGTCCTGCACTACGAGGCCGGTGACCACGCCGCGGCCGTCGAGGACCTGACCCGCGCCCTGGCGGTGTCCGGGGACGACGCCGATCTGCTGTACAACCGCGGCTACGCCCATCAGGCGGCCGGAAGTTGGCGGTCCGCCATCGCGGACTACCGGCGGGCCCTGGACCTGACCGGGGCCGACCGCGACGCGATCGAGTGCCAACTCGCCGAGTGCCAGACCGCCCTCGCGGTCGCGGTCGCGGGCTGACGGCGCGGGGCGCCTGATCCGTCCGGCGCCTCCCGGGTCGTACGGTGGAGAAAGTGATGATGTGACACCTTTCTCCACCGGAACCGGGATGACGCCATGTGCTGGAGCGCGACCGCCGACCTCGTGGCAGGTTCCGGTATCGCCGCGATCGGGGTGGCCTGTGTGGCGCGGGTACGGCGGGTCCGCGATCTGCCGATCGCGGCGCTGCCGCTGCTGTTGGGCGTCCACCAGGTCATCGAGTCCGTCGTCTGGCGTTCGCACGGCGACGCGGAGCCGGCGATCACGGCCTGGGCCGTCATCGCCCTGCCGGTGCTGCCGTTCTGGGTGCCGTTCGGAGTGCTGCTCGCCGCGCCCAGGAGCGCTCGGCGGCAGCTGCTGATCCCGGCCGCCGTGGGCCTGGTCACCGCCGTCACGCTCGCCTACCTCCTCGCCACCCGCCCCGTGAACGCCATCATCCGCGGGCACACCGTCGGCTACGGCATCGACCTGCCGCGATCGTCGCTGATCATCGCGGGCTATCTCGTCGCCACCATCGGTTCCCTGCTGCTGAGCGGCGACCGGTGGCTGCGGCTGCTCGGCGGACTCGTCGCGGCCGGGGCGCTGATCTGCCTGATGGCGTGGCGGTTGGAGTTCGTCTCCACCTGGTGCGCCTTCGCGGCCGCCGCCTCCGTCGTCATCCTCGCCTGGGTGCCCCGCAGGCCCGCCGGCCCATGAGACTTGGCGCGGGCGAACGCCGGAAGGCCCCCGCACCGTGCGTGCGGGGACCTTCCGGGCGTCAGGCGGGACGGATCAGCCGCGTGCCGCGATCCCGGCGGCCAGGCCGTTGACCCACAGCCGGTCCACGCGGGCGCGTTCCGTCGCGTTGGGAACCTGGTTGCGGCAGGAGGTGCCGGGGCCGCCGCCCGACATCAGTTCGCTGCACGGGCCCGAGTAGTGGTCCGGGAGGCCGAGCACGTGCCCGGTCTCGTGGGCGACGACCCGGGTCGAGTCGTACTGCTGGTTCTGCCGGTAGTCCAGGAAGATGTAGCCGTTGCCGTGTCCGTCGGTGCTGGCGTACGAACCCTGGCTGGAGTTGCCCTCGTAGTAGGCGAAGTCCGCGTTGCTGCCTTCCGCCAGCTTCACGTTCTTCTCCGCGGAGTTCCAGATCTGCGCACTGCGCGATATCTGGGACCGGAACGAGGGCGCGTTGCCGGTGCTGTAGATCAGCGTGACGGTCTGCAGGGCCGGGTTGGCCGCGCGCTTGGCCGCGACCGACCGCTGGACCGCTTCGAAGAACGCCTTGTTGGCAGCCGCGTTCTCGTTCGATCCGGCATAGGCGGCGTAGGACGCCGAGGCCTCGGCCGCGGAACGGTCCGCCTGGGGGGCGGCGGCGATGGCGGGCACGGTGCCCAGGCTCGCAGCGAGGCCGATGCCCAGCACTGCCGAGAGCAGCACCTTGGGGTATCGCATGGGGGGTCTCCTTCTCCTCCGAGAAGCCGTCGGTCGCCGTCGGGTGGAGCTGAATTGGGGGGAACGGCGACCGGGGCTGGGGGATGAACTGCTGATGCCGGTGAGTGTGCGGGAGGCGCGCACCGCCGCGGATGATGTCAGGGGCCGATAGGCCGGGGACATCACCCGATCCGGGGGGTCGACTCGTAGGTGAAAGACGGGTATTGCTGCGATTCGGGACCCTGGTGCGACGTACTGATGCCGCCATATCCTCCGCTCATGGAGCTCGAGGTGAGGCACCTTCGCGCGCTGTGCGCCATCGCCGATACCGGCAGTGTCCGCAAAGCGGCGCGGCAGCTGGGGATGACCCAGCCGTCCCTGACGACACAGCTCCGACGGATCGAGAGCGCGCTCGGCGGCCAGCTGTTCTCCCGGGAGCGCACGGGCAGCCGCCCGACGCCGCTGGGCCGGACCGTGCTCTGCCGGGCGCGGCCCCTCGTCGCCGAGATGAACACGCTGGTGGCCGAGACGAAGGCGGCCGTGATCAGGGCCGCGGGGCCGCACCTGCGGATCGGCGGCACGGCGAGCCGCGCCATGGCCGGCTGGGTCAGCAGGGTGCACGCCCGGCTGCCGGACTCGGAGACCACGATCCGGGTGGACGTGTCGGCCAACGCGCTGCTGCAGATGGTCGCGTTGAACCAGCTCGACGTCGCGTTCGTCCACGAGGTCGAGGGCGCGCCGCTCCGCATCCCGGACGGTCTCGAACGGCGGGTCCTGGTCGCGCGGGAACCGCAGTTCATCGCCCTGCACGCGCACCATCCGGCCGCGCGCAAGAGCGTGGTGTCGCTGTCGGACGTCGCGGGCGACCGCTGGATGGTCGACCCGAGCGTCGACGGCGAGTGGGACGGTGTCCAGCGGGCGCTACGCGCGTCGGGGTTCACGCCGCGCGTTGCGTACGGGGACTATCTCACCGCCGCCGACATGGTCGCCGCCGGTGAGGCGGTCGCGCCCTGCCAGCCGACCTCGCAGCCCCGGCACGGCATGGCCATCCGGCCGCTGCGCGGCGACCCGATAGCGGTCGAACTCTTCATGGCCTCCCGGGCGCTGCCCGAAGGCTCCGCCGGGGTCGACGCGCTCTACTCCGACCTGGTGGCGGCCTACCGGGAGGCGGCCGCCGCGGCCACCACGTACCGGCAGTGGCTGGCCAGGAACAACAGACCGCTGCTGCACGAGGACGAGCTGTCGCGCACCGCCGGCTGCGCCTGACGCCGCCGGAACAGGCTCAGGCGTCCGGCGGCTGGAAGGCCGCGAGCAGCCGTTCGGCGGCCAGTGTCGCGGTGAGGGTGCCCTCGCGGACCTGCCGTTCCACGTCGGGGGCGAGGGAGCGGACGTCGGGGTGCTCGCGCACCCGGGCGAGGAGTTGGTCACGGACCATGGACCAGGTCCAGTCGATCTGCTGGTCGCGCCGCTTCGCCTCCAGGCGGCCGTCGGTCAGCAGGACCTTCCGGTGCTGCTCCAGGCGCTCCCAGACGGCGTCGAGTCCGGTGTTCTCCCGCGCGCTGCAGGTGAGCACGGGCGGCGTCCAGCCGGCGTCCAGCGGCTGCAGCAGCCGCAGCGCGCCCGCCAACTCCCGCGCGGCCGAGGCCGCTTCGCGCTCGTGCGGGCCGTCCGCCTTGTTGACGGCGACCATGTCGGCGAGTTCCAGGACGCCCTTCTTGATGCCCTGCAACTGGTCGCCGGTGCGGGCCAGGGTGAGCAGCAGGAAGGAGTCGACCATGTTGGCCACGGCGGTCTCGGACTGGCCGACACCCACGGTCTCGACGAGCACCACGTCGTAGCCCGCCGCCTCCATGACGATGATCGACTCACGGGTGGCCCGGGTGACGCCGCCCAGCGTGCCGGAGGTGGGGGAGGGCCGCACGAAGGCCGCCGGGTCCACCGCCAGCCGCTCCATCCGGGTCTTGTCGCCCAGGATGGAGCCGCCGGTCCTGGTCGAGGACGGGTCGACGGCGAGGACCGCGACCCGGTGGCCGAGGCCGGTCAGCAGGGTGCCGAGCGCGTCGATGAACGTGGACTTGCCCACGCCGGGCACCCCGCTGATGCCGACCCGGCGTGCGGTCCCCGAGTGCGGGAGCAGCTCGGTCAGCAGCCGCTGGGCCAGCTCGCGGTGGGCGGGGCGGGTGGACTCGACGAGGGTGATCGCCCGGGCGATGTGCGGCCGCGACCCGTCGAGGACGCCCTTGATGTAGCCGTCGATGTCGATCGTGGGTGCCATCGGCTCACAACTCGTGGCCGAGAGCGGCGGCGAGGGACTTCAGCACGTCGTACGCGGCGTCCGGGATGACCGTGCCGGGCGGGAACACCGCTGCGGCGCCCGCCTCGTACAGGGTCTCGATGTCCTGCGGCGGGATGACGCCGCCGACGACGATCGTGATGTCCTCCCGGCCCGCCCCGGCGAGCTCTTCGCGCAGCGCCGGCACCAGCGTCAGGTGGCCGGCCGCGAGCGAGGAGACCCCGACGATGTGGACGTCGGCCTCGACCGCCTGCCGGGCCACCTCGGCCGGCGTCTGGAACAGCGCGCCGACATCGACGTCGAATCCCAGGTCGGCGAAGGCGGTGGCGATCACCTTCTGGCCGCGGTCGTGGCCGTCCTGGCCCATCTTGGCGACCAGGATGCGCGGGCGCCGGCCCTCCGCGTCGGCGAACGCGTCCGCCAGCTTGCGGGTGCGCTCCACGCCGGGTGACGTTCCTGCCTCGTCTCGGTACACACCGGTGATGGTACGGATCTGGCCGACGTGCCGCCCGTACACCTCCTCCAGGGCGTTGGAGATCTCGCCGACGGTCGCCTTGGCGCGCGCGGCGTTCACCGCGAGCGCGAGCAGGTTGCCCTCCAGGCCGCCGCCGGGCCGGTTCCCGTCCCGGGCGGCCGCGGTCAGCGCGCGCAGCGCGTCCTGGCAGGCGCCCTCGTCGCGCTCCGCGCGCAGCCGCCGCAGCTTCTCGATCTGCTGGGTGCGGACCGAGGAGTTGTCGACCTTGAGGACGTCGATCTTCTCGTCCGTGCCCACGCGGTACTTGTTGACGCCGATCAGCGCCTGCCGGCCGGAGTCGATACGGGCCTGGGTGCGGGCCGCGGCCTCCTCGACGCGCAGCTTCGGGATGCCCGCGTCGATGGCCTTCGCCATGCCGCCGGCGGCCTCGACCTCCTCGATGTGCTGCCAGGCGCGCCGGGCGAGGTCGTGGGTGAGCTTCTCGACGTACGCGCTGCCGCCCCACGGGTCGATGACCCGGCAGGTGCCCGACTCCTGCTGCAGGAACAGCTGGGTGTTGCGGGCGATGCGGGCGGAGAAGTCGGTGGGCAGCGCCAGCGCCTCGTCCAGTGCGTTGGTGTGCAGCGACTGGGTGTGGCCCTGGGTGGCGGCCATCGCCTCGACGCAGGTACGCGGCACGTT
The DNA here is from genome assembly GCF_027158205.1 of Streptomyces sp. H39-S7. Taxonomy (GTDB): domain Bacteria; phylum Actinomycetota; class Actinomycetes; order Streptomycetales; family Streptomycetaceae; genus Actinacidiphila. The sequence goes on from NZ_JAPVLU010000037.1 coordinate 10,825, forward strand.
GTTGAACACGTCCTGCGCGGTCAGCGACCAGCCCGACGTCTGCGAATGGGTGCGCAGCGACAGCGACTTGGGGTTCTTGGGGTCGAAGCCCTTGACGAGTTTGGCCCACAGCAGCCTGGCCGCCCGCAACTTGGCGACCTCCATGAAGAAGTTCATGCCGATGGCCCAGAAGAACGACAGCCGCGGTGCGAAGGCGTCCACGTCGAGACCGACCGCCAGCCCGGCGCGCAGGTACTCGACGCCGTCGGCCAGTGTGTAGGCCAGCTCCAGGTCGGCCGTGGCCCCGGCCTCCTGGATGTGGTAGCCGGAGATGGAGATGGAGTTGTAGCGCGGCATCTTCTGCGAGGTGTACGCGAAGATGTCGGAGATCACCCGCATCGACGGCTGCGGCGGGTAGATGTAGGTGTTGCGGACCATGAACTCCTTGAGGATGTCGTTCTGGATGGTCCCCGCGAGCTTCTCCGGGGGCACCCCCTGCTCCTCGGCCGCGACGATGTAGAGGGCGAGGACCGGCAGCACCGCGCCGTTCATCGTCATCGACACGCTCATGCGGTCCAGCGGGATCCCGTCGAACAACTGCCGCATGTCGTAGATGGAGTCGATGGCCACGCCCGCCATGCCGACATCACCCGTGACCCGGGGGTGGTCGCTGTCGTAGCCGCGGTGGGTGGGCAGGTCGAACGCGATCGACAGCCCCTTCTGGCCGGCCGCGAGGTTGCGGCGGTAGAAGGCGTTGGACTCCTCGGCGGTGGAGAAGCCGGCGTACTGCCGGATGGTCCACGGCTGGTTGACGTACATGGTCGGGTACGGCCCGCGCAGGTACGGCGCGATCCCCGGGTACGTCTCCAGGAAGTCGACACCGGCCAGGTCGTCGGAGGTGTAGAGCGGCTTGACGGCGATGCCCTCCGGGGTCTGCCAGAGCAGGTCCTCGTCGTCCTTGCCGGTGCTCTCCCGCACGGCCGTCCGCCACTGCTCCGCGGTGACGCCGTCACCGGAGGCGGCACCGGCCGGACCGTCCGGGATCAAGTCGATGTCCGCGAAGTCCGGAATCGGTCCCGGCTGCCCCGTGCTGCCCTGCATCACGCCACTCCCATGCGGTCGAGGACGGAGGCGAGGACGGCGACCGCGTCGCCGCCCGCGAAGACGAACTCGTCGACTCCGGCCCGAAGATACGTTTCTCGCTGCTCGTCGCCGGGACGTCCCGCGAGGAAGACCCGCAGCGCGCCGGCCGAGACCAGGGCGGCCGCCACGTCCGCGGCCTGCTCGGCGTACAGCTTGTCGCTGGAGCACAGGACCGCCACGGTGGCGCCGCTGCGCCGGAACGCCTCGGCCGCCGACTCCGCGTCGACCGTCACCGGGTCCTGGACGGTTTCGATGCCGCCCGCCTGGAAGAGGTTGGCGGCGAAGCTCGCCCGGCCGGTGTGCGCCGCGGCCGGGCCCAGGGCGGCCAGGAAGGCGCGGGGGCGGGAGCCGGTGGCCGCCAGCCGGGCGTCGGAGCGGGCCCGCAGCGCCTCGAACGCGTCGTCGCGCCGGACCGTCGGCAGTCCGCCGCCCTCGCTCGTGAGGATCCCGGCCGGTTCGGGAGCGGCCTCGCGCTCCACCGACTGCTCGGCGAGGTTGGGGAACTCGCTGACGCCCGTGATCGGCTCGCGGCGGTGCGCGAGGTCCGCGGACCGCTCCTCCCAGGTGGCCGAAAGGCGCTCGGCGATCAGCCCGGAGCGCAGGGCCGCCGCCTGGCCGCCCGCGCGTTCGATCTCCTGGAACCACGACCAGGCGGCGTGCGCCAGTTCGTCCGTCAACCGCTCCACGTACCAGGAGCCGCCCGCCGGGTCGATGACCCGTGCCAGGTGCGACTCCTCCATCAGGATCGACGAGGTGTTGCGGGCGATCCGCCGCGCGAAGTCGTCCGGCAGGCCGAGCGCGTCGTCGAAGGGCAGCACGGTGACGGTGTCGGCGCCGCCCACACCGGCCGCCACGCAGGCGACGGTGGTGCGCAGCATGTTCACCCACGGGTCGCGCCGGGTCATCATCACCGGCGAGGTCACCGCGTGCTGGCGCTGCGCCCCCGCGGCGGGGGCCGCCCCGCTCGCCTCGGCGACCCGGGCCCACAGCCGCCGCGCGGCGCGCAGCTTGGCGATGGTCAGGAACTGGTCGGCGGTGGCGGCGTAGCGGAATTCCAGCTGGGCGCAGGCCGCGTCGACGGTCAGCCCGGCGGCGGTCAGCGTCCGCAGGTAGGCGACGCCGGTGGCGAGGGAGCAGCCCAGTTCCTGCGCGGTCGAGGCGCCGGCCCCGTGATAGGGCAGTGCGTCCACGGTCAGGGCCCGCAGTCCGGGGTACTCCCGGTGGCACAGCGCGGCCAGTTCCGCGGCCTCGGCGGACCGGGTGTCCAGGGCGGAGTGCTGTCCGGTGCGGACGGCCAGGCCCAGCGGGTCCGCGCCGAGGTTGCCGAGCGCCGAGTGCGCCGGCACCCCGCGCGTCCCGTAGAGGCGCAGCAGCTCACGGGCGGCGGCGTCGAACTCGGCGCCGGCGTCCAGGACGACCGGCGCGAGGTCGAGGTAGACGCCCTCGAGGGCCGCCGGGATCCCGGACACGGGCAGGCCGGTGCCGCCGACGAGGAGCCACAGCGAAGTGACGCCGTTCTCCAGGTCGGTGAGTACGGCCTCGTTGGTGCGCTTCGGATCGGGCCGTGCGTGGCGCTGGCGAACGTCCCATCCGGCGCGCGCCGTGCCCTCGGGCCGTCCGGCGCGGGTGAACGGCGGGAAGCCGGGATAACCGGGCTCCGCGGAGCTGTCCTGCGCGGTGTACAGCGGACGGGTGGCGATCCCGTCCTGAAGCGTGGTGGACAGCGTTTCCTCGGCCGGGGTGCCCGGGAGCGCTGTGCCCGCTTTGTGGAGAACGCCTTCGACAAGGCGTTGCCACTGCTCGCGGGAAGCGTCCGGGAACTCGTCGGCCAAGGGGAGTCCGTGATCAGGCAGGACCGTCATGGGGAAAGGCTAGGGCAGCCGCTAAAGGCAGGGCAGGCCCACGACTGTGACCTTGCCCTCGTTGGTCGTCCCCACCGTCCTGAACTGGGGCTTTTGGGCCTTCGCCGGAGGGATCCCGCGGACGGTCAGGGGGCCGGCCGGGTGCGTCCCAGGGGGTGAGTGGGGAACCGGAACGCGTCCGGGACGACGGGCAGCGGATCGTTCATGGGCCGAGGACGCCGTCCGGGGCGGGGCCGCGTCAGGCCTCTATCGGGGAGGCGGCGTCCAGTACGGAGGCGAGAGCGGTCTGCAGGTCGGCGGAGGCACCGCGCCGGAAGGCGCGCTCGTAGGCCTCGTCGCCGATGCCGGCGCGGGCGCTGCGCTCGCACTCCTCCCGGATCGGACCCAGTTCCGGCGTTCCGCGCTGGGAGTGGCCGACCGTGCGCCAGAAGGCCTGTCCGACGCCGAAGACCCCCGCGGCCCGTTCGGCCTCGCCCTGGGCCGCGATGGCGGCGGCCAGCACGTCGAGGCCCAGGGCGATGCCGAAGTTGTCGCGCAGCAGCCGTTTGCCGTCGAGCATCGTGCGGGCGTGGCAGGCCGCGGCGGTGGGGTTGCCCGCGAGGAGGGCGACTATGGAGAGCTGGTAGTCGAGGTAGGAGCGGGTCCAGCACTCGTCGAGCTCGACACACCGGTCGCGCAGCGCCTCCGCCTCGGCCCGGGCCTCGGGCAGTTTGCCGAGTCCGATGAGGGCGAAGACCCTGACCAGCCGGCAGCGGAACCGGGCGGCCGAGACGAAGGGCCGGCCGGGCTCGACCTCCAGCGCGTGGTCGGCCGTCACCTGTGCGGCGAGCGGCTGCCCGGTCAGCACGGCGATCAGGCCGCTGATATTGGCGGCGGCGACGACCGCCTCGTTGTCGCCGTCCTCCCAGGCCGCGCGGGCGGCGTCCACGCTCAGCCGGCGGGCGTCCTCGTACTGGCCCTGGAGCGTCACGGTCAGGCCCAGCACCCAGAGCGCCCGGGTCCGTTCGCGGCCGTGCGTCCGGTATCCGGCGAGGCCCTGTTCCAGGTAGGCGCGGGTCTCGTGGAGATGGCCGGATCCGCTCCAGAAGAAGCCGATCAGTCCCGCGAGGTCCAGCGCGTACCGGGGGGCCGTGACCAGCAGGTGGTCCAGGGCGGTGCACAGGTCGGTGCGTGCCGCGTTGACCCAGCGGTACCAGCCGGCCTGGTCGGCGCTGAGCCATCCCGCGTCGGCCTGACGTGCCAGCCGCAGGTAGTGGTAGGCGTGGCGGTCGGCCAGCGCGGATTCCTCGGACAGCGCCCGGAGCCACCACTGGCCGTACTCCCGGATGGTGTCCAGCATGCGGTAGTGCTCGCCGTCCCGGCGGACCACCGACTGGGCCGCCAGCCGTTGCAGCACCGGGCCCACGGCCTCGGCGCTGAGCGGACCGCCCGAGCACACCGACCGGGCCGATTCGAGGTCGAAGCCACCCCGGAAGACGGTCAGCCGTGCCCAGAGCAGCCGCTCCACCGGATGACAGAGCTCATGGCTCCAGCCGATCGTGGTCCGCAGGGCCCGGTGCCGTTCCGGCCACACGGCGAGGGACCGGCTCACCAGGTCGAAGCGGGAGCCGAGACGTTCGGAGACCTCCTGGACGGTGGCCCGGCCGACCTGGGCGGCGGCGAGTTCCAGTGCCAGGGGGATGCCCTCCAGCCGGCGGCAGATCGCGTCGACGGCCGCGTCGGCGCCGGCCTCCGTGAGCCGGCCGCCGGCTCCCGCGGCGGCGGTACGTTCCTTGAACAGGGACCGCGCGTCCTGGCCGTCGATCGCCATCGGCAGGACGTCCAGCACGTGTTCGGTGTCCAGGCCGAGCGGCTGCCTGCTGGTGGCGAGGACGGTCAGTCCCGGCACGGTGGTCAGGAGATCCCCCACGAGGTTCCGGTAGCTGTCGACCAGGTGTTCGCAGGAGTCCAGCACCAGCAGCAGCTCCTTGCCGGAGAGCCACTCGCACAGCGTCTCGACCGGCATGCGGGAGGTGTGGTCGGCGAGGTCGACCGCGTCCGAGACGGTCGCCAGCAGCAGCCGTTCCCCGTCCAGGGACGACAGGTCGGTCCACCACACCCCGTCCTGGTACCGGTCGGCGGCTCGGGCCGCCGCCCGTAACGCCAGCCGGGTCTTGCCCACGCCACCGGTACCGGTCAAGGTGACCAGCCGATGTCCGGTCAATGCCGTATCCAGGCAGGTCAGTTCGCTGCCGCGTCCGACGAAACTGGTTGATTCCTCGGGAATGTGCCCCATCACGGGCCCAGTCTGACACTCAGGGGAAGCGCGGGCGGGCGGGACGGGGAATCCACCTGTCCGGAACGCGGCCTACCGCTTGCGCGGCCGGCCCATCGGGAGGAATCCGGTCAGGACGAGCGCCGCCCGCGCTTCGCGCAGATGCATCGGGTGCGGTAACACCGCGGGCAGACCACGCGCACAACGGCGTTGAGCAACAGGCGGGATGAATCCACGGCACACCTCCGGGTCTCGTGGGGGACACTCGTCGCCCGTCGCGTACCCCCTTCCGAAGGGGTCACGCCCTCCCACGGTGCTTACTCGAACACCGGTGACGGCCACCGGAGCCGGCGTGTACGCCGGCCGGCGCGGGGTCGACGTCCGGGCGCGGCGATCCGCCGTCGGGGGCGGGGAGGCGCACCACGTCGGCCGGCCCGGATGTCACACTCCGGCCGTCCGCACCGCTCTCGGGTGGCACCAGCGACAGGAGACCCGCCATGTCCGACATCCCGCCCGCCGGCAGCGCCCGCGAAACGGCGGCGGACGAGGCCACGAAGGTCTTCGTCGACCACCGTGAGCTGCTGTTCTCCATCGTCTACGACATGCTCGGCAGCGTCGCCGACACCGAGGACGTCCTCCAGGAGACCTGGCTGGCGTGGACGTCCCGGGCGGGGGCGCCCGGCGCGGAGCCGATCGCCGCCCCGCGCGCGTACCTGGTGCGGATCGCGGTGAACAAGGCACTCGCCCGCCAGGCCGTGATCAGCCGGCGACGCGAGACGTACATCGGGCCGTGGCTGCCCGAGCCGCTGATCACCCCCCTGGCCGCCCCGCCCGCCCCCGGCGACGGGGCCGAGGCGGCCGAGCGCACCGAGTCGGTGTCGATGGCGCTGCTGGTCGTCCTGGAGACCCTGACCCCGCTGGAACGCGCGGTGTTCGTCCTGCACGAGCTGTTCGGCTACGCCCACACCGAGACCGCGGACATCCTCGGCCGCACCCCCGCGGCGGTCCGCCAGCTCGCCCATCGCGCCCGCGAGCACGTCCACGCCCGGCGCCCCCGCTACCGTGCCGACCCGCGGCTGCGGCAGCAGGTGACCGAGCGGTTCGCCGCCGCGGTGTCGGGGGGAGACCTGCAGACCCTGCTCGAACTGCTGGCGCCCGACGTGACGCTGTGGGCGGACGGCGGAGGCAAGGCCACCGCCGCCGGGCGGCGGCCGGTCCACGGTCGCGACAAGGTGGCCAGGGTGCTGTCGGCCGGCGCGGGCCGCACCGGCCGCGGACTGGACATCCGCTACGAGCGGATCAACGGGGGCCCTTCGGCGGTGCTGTTCCGTGCCGGATCGCCCTTCGCGGTGCTGGTCGTCGACCTGGTCCCGAACAGCGCCCAGGTGCAGGGCATCTACTTCGTGACCAACCCCGACAAGCTCTCCCGCGTCGGCTGACCGCGCGCGGCGCGGCCGGCGCGTCTGCCCGTCCAGCGCAGAGCGGACCCGCCTTTACCACGGTCGGCATCCTCGCCGCAGCTTTTCGGTGAACGAGGTCCGGATAGCATCGATCGCACGTACGGTGGCTCACGTCGACCCTGACCCTGTCGGTGCCCTGCACGATCGTCCCGTATCCGAGGGAGCCGTCGTGGAAGAGTCCAGCACGCCTGTGTTCATACCGGACCAGACCCACACCCACGGGGACTGCACCGTGGTGCCGCTCCGCGGCGAGATCGACCTGTTGACCGCCCCTGACCTCACCCTTTACCTGGACACCCTGACCGCGGGCCGCCACCCCGACCTGCTCATCGATCTGCGGCAGGTCGAGTTCCTCGACGGCAGCGGCATCACGACCCTGGTGCGCGCCCGCAGCCGGGCGGTCGCCCGCCAGGGTCGGTTGCGGCTGCTCTGCGACCACCCGCCGCTGCTGCGCGTCCTCCGGCTCCCCGAACTCCGGCTGGACTTCGACGTGCTGGAACACATGCCGGCACCAGAACCGGCCACGTAGCCCCGGGAGGGACACCCGGCCCCGCGGACTCCCGTCCGGCGGGGCCGGTGGCCGTGGACCCGAACCGCCGGTTCATCCGGCGGCGGGCCCCAGCCGGGCCAGTGTGTCGAGCAGTTTGGCGCGGCTGACGAAGACCTCCGGCGGCAGCGAGACATACAGCTGGATCGTGGTCACCCCGGGGAGGTGGTACCGCAGAATGCGCTCCCGGCACTCCTCGGGCGACCCGCTGATGAACAGACCGTCCACCACCTCGTCCGGCAGCGCCTTCTGGGCGCCCTCGGGGTCCCCGGCCTCCCAGCGCTCGTGCGACTCCCGCAGCAACTCGCCGTGCCCGAGCCATTCGTGGAATTTGCGGTACGGCTCGCGGTTGAGGATCCACGCCAGGAAGGGGCGGGTGGCGCGATGGGCGTAGTCGGTGTCCTCGGTGGGGCACACGAACACCTTGACCACGAGCTCCTTGCCGGCCGGCTGCGGCCCGACCGCGTTGAGCACGGTGGGCACGTCCTCCGGGAAGAGGAGATTGGTGATCGCCCCGTCCCCTTCGGTGAAGCCCAGCCGCAGCATGCCCGGACGCAGCGCGCCGAGAATGACCTTGACCGGCGCGGCCGGCGGGTGCGGCAGTTGGAAGCCGGTGATGGAGAAGGTGTCGAAGTCCCCGGAGACGTGCTCGCCACGCAGCGCCCGGGTGGTGAACCGCAGGACGTCCCGGGTGCGTTTGAATGGCTCGTCGAACGGGATGCCGTTGATGTCGGTGACATGGGCGGGCACCGAGGCGCCGATCCCCAGCAGTACCCGCCCGGGGGCGAGTTGCGCGAGGGTCGCGGCGGTCTGGGCGAGCACCGCGGGACCACGGGTGTGCACCGGGACGATGCCGGTGCCGATGCGCAGCGACGAGGACCAGGCGGCGGCCGCCGCCAGGGGGGTGAAGGCGTCGGTACCGCCGCCCTCGGCGCTCCAGACATCGGTGTAGCCGAGGTCGGGGAGCCGTTCGACGATGAAACGGTGCCGGTCGATGGTGAGCCCCGGCAGCGGCAGGGTGATGCCCCACCGCGGTGGGGCCGCCGCGGTGCGCGCGGGCGGTTCGTGCGGGGCGGTCATGGGACGACGGTCCTCTCGTGGCGGGTGAACGGTGGGAAGGCGCTGCCTACTTGACCCAGACCGTCGTCAGGTCCAGGAACCAGGACTGCGGCTGCACCAGCCCGCGCACCTTGGGCGACAGCGCCCGCGGGTTGCGGTCGTTGACCACGAAGAGCCACGGCGCGTCCTTGGTCACCAGATCCAGCGCCTGCCGGTAGTCGGCCCGCCGCTTTACCTGGTCCGTCGAGGCCGACGCGGAAGCGAGCAGGGTGTCCACCCGCGGGTTGGTGTAGTGGCCGGTCCAGAAGGGGCTCTTGCTGCCGATGAAGAGCGGCAGCAGCGCCTCGGACTGGAAGAGGGTGGTGGACTGCGCGATCGCGTCGGAACCGAGGGCGACCTGGCCCTTGGCCTCGGCGCTGATCAGCGTCGACCAGTCGGTGGTGCGGAGCTGCACCTTGATGCCGACGGCGGCGAGGTCGTGCTGGATCGCCTCGCTGATCGGGACCGGGAGCAGATTGCCCGAGCCGCCGGTCGGAACGGTGACGGTGGTGCTGAAACCGCCCGTCTTCCCCGCATCGGCCAGCAGTTGCTTCGCCTTGGCCGGGTTGTAGGAGTAGGCGTCGCCCGCCGGATCGAACGCGAAGGTGGCGCGCGGCGCGGCCTGGTAGGCCGGGTCGGCGGTGCCGTGCAGCAGCTTCTCCGCGATCGCCTTGCGGTCGATGGCGAAGTTGGCGGCCTGCCGGACCCGCGGGTCGTTCCACGGCGCCTTGGACGTGTCCAGGATCCAGTACCACAGGTGGTCGTAGCTGTTGGTGGCGAGCTGCACCCCGTCGGCCTTGAGGCTGTCGATGTCGTCGGGGTTGGGGTACTCGATCCAGTTCACGCCGCCGGAGCGCAGCGCGGCGGTGCGGGCGGCGACGTCCGGCAGCGACTTGACCACCAGCCGGTTGAGCTTGGGCGCGCCCCGCCAGTACCCCTTGTTGGCCACCAGGGTGATCTCCTGCCCGGCGGTCTGGGAGCTGAAGGCGAAGGGCCCGGTTCCGACCGGGTGCTGCCCGAAGTCGGCCGTCCCGTACTTGCGGACGGCGGTGGGGCTCGCGATCAGGACATGGGCGAGGTCTTCGGGGAAGTGCCCGTTGGGCGCGGTGGTGACCAGTTCGACGTGGTCGGCGTCGACCTTGCGGTAGGTGGCGATGTCCCCGGCGTACTCCTGTGCCGCCGCGCCGAGCGCGTCGGTGTACTGCGCGCTGTGCTTGTCCAGGTAGCGGTCGAGGTTGAAGACGACCGCCTCGGCGTCGAAGGGGGTGCCGTCCTGGAACTTCACGCCCTTGCGCAGGGTGAAGGTCCAGGTCTTGGCGTCGGCGGCGACCTTCCAGGACTCCGCGAGCGCGCCGGTGATCTCCGGAGGCGCGTTGGTCTTGGACAGGTCGTAGCGGGTGAGCCCCTCGTAGAGCTGGAAGCTGACCAGGCGCTTGCCCTCGAATCCGGCGCCGCCGATGACGGTGTCGGGGTTGGGCAGTTTGCCGGTCGCGCCGATGACCAGGGTGCCGCCCCGGCCGGCGGCGTCGGAGGCACCCGCGCTGTCGGAGCCCGTCGTGGAGGCGGCCGATCCGCAGCCGGCCGCTGCGAGCAGCAGTCCCGCGGTCAGCAGGGCCCCGGTTCTGCGCCGGAGGCGGGGTGTGGGGTGGTGGTGCGTCATCGTGAGTCCTCGGGTTCGGATTCGGATTCGGGTTCGGTGGAAGGCCGGACAGGTGCGAAAGGCCGGAGGGTTCCGCTGTCAGACGAGATCGGCCGGGGCGTCGTCGGCCGCGGCGAGCAGGGCGCGGGTGTAGGGATGACGAGGTGCCCGCCACACGTCGGCGGCCGGTCCCTCCTCCACCACACGTCCGTGCCGCAGGACCAGCAGCCGGTCGGCGAGGTGCCGGACGACCGCGAGGTCGTGCGAGATGAACAGACACCCGATGCCGGTGCGGTCCTGCAACTCCACGAGCAGGTCCAGGACCTGTGCCTGGACGGTGCGGTCCAGCGCGGAGGTGGGTTCGTCGCAGACCAGCAGCTCGGGCCCGGGGGCCAGGGCGCGGGCGATGGCCACGCGCTGCAGCTGTCCGCCGGACAGCTCCCTCGGGTACCGCCGGGCGAGCGCGGGATCGAGTCCGACCTGCTGGAAGAGCGCGGCCACCGCCTGCGGGCGGTCCCGCCGGGCGGTGCCGTGCAGGCGCAGCGCGAACGCGACCGCGTCCCCGGCCCGCAGGGCGGGGTTGAGCGAGCCCCCGGGATTCTGCGGAACGAACTGCAGGCGTCCGCGTACCGCCCGCGCTCCGCGGCCGCGGAGCCGGTGGGGGTCGTGGCCGGCGAAGCGGACCGAACCGGTGTCGGGTGCGAGCAGCCCCAGCGCCAGCCGGGCGAGGGTGGACTTGCCGGAGCCGGACTCGCCGACCAGGCCGACCGTCTCACCGCGCCCGAGGCCCAGGCTGACCCCTTGCAGGGCCAGCCGGCCGCCGGGGTAGTTCTTGGAGACCCGGTCGAGGTGCAGCAGGGGGGTGTCCGCAGGGGTGCTCATCGGCGTACCCCCGCCCGGGCCGCGACGAGTTCGGCGGTGAAGGAGTGCGCCGGCCGGGAGAGCACCTGGTCGGTGGTGCCGGTCTCGACGATGCGTCCGGTGCGCATCACGGCCACCTGCCCGCCGACCCTGCGGGCCACCGCGAGGTCATGGGTGACGAGCAGCACCGCGAGACCGAGCCGGCTGCGCAGACTGCCGAACAGATCCAGGATCTGCACCCTGACCAGGGCGTCGAGTGCCGTGGTGGGCTCATCGGCGATCAGCAGTTCCGGCTCGCAGGCGACCGCGAGGGCGATCGCCGCCCGCTGGCGCAGCCCGCCGGAGAGCTCATGCGGAAAGCTGCGCGCGATGCGCTCCGGCTCCGGGACCCCGGCCGCGGTCAGCAGCCCGGGTACGGCGTCCCGGGCCGCGCGGCGGGTGGTGGCCACGCGGTGGCGGCGCAGGACCTCGGCGATCTGCGGGCCGATGCGGCGCAACGGGTCGAGCGAACCGGTGGGATCCTGCGGCACGTAGCCGATCCGGCTGCCGCGCACCCGGGAGAACTCCCGTTCCGTCAGCGCGCGCAGATCGGTCGGGCCCAGGTGAATCCGGCCGGTGACCCGGGCGTTGCGGCCGGGCAGTCCGAGCACGGTCCTGGCGAGTGTGGTCTTGCCGCTGCCCGACTCGCCGAGCAGCACCAGGGCGCCGCCCGGTTCGACGGAGAGCGACACCGTGTCCACGGCGTGCACGGCGGCGTCCCGCCCCGGGTAGCGGACGGACAACTCCTCGACGCGCAGCACCGGACCGCCGGGTCCTGCTGGTTCGCGGGGGGTCATCGGAGCGCCTCCGGTGCGAGGTCGCGGGAGTCGCCGATCCTGCGCCGCAGGGCCTCGCCGAGGGTGTTGAAGACCACCGAGACGAGGAGGATGGTGATGGCCGGAAGGACGGCGGTACCGGGGTGGGTGAGCAGGCTGGGGCGCAGTTCGTCGAGCATCGCTCCCCATTCGGCGGTGGGCGGGGGAACGCCGAGTCCGAGGAAAGAGAGCCCGGCCGCGTACACCACGGACAGCCCGATCAGGGACGAGGCGTAGGCCAGGATCACGGGTGCGACGACCGGCAGGACCTGGCGCACGGCGACGGTGGTCCGTCCGGCGCCGCTGACCCTGGCCGCCTCCAGGTACTCGGCGGTGCGGATGCGCGCCACCTCGGTGTGGGCGACCCGGGCCACCGCCGGGGTGAGCACGACCGACAGTGAGAACACCGTGGCGCCGAGCCCTGCGGGCATCAGGGTGGCGATGGTCATCGCCAGCAGGATGCCCGGGAAGGCGTACAGCACGTCGAGCGATCGCAGCAGCGTCTGCTCGGTGACCCGGCCGCCGAGCCCGGCGGCGATGCCCAGCGCGGTGCCGGCCGTCGCGGCGATCGCCACCGGGACGAATCCGCCGATCAGGGAGGGACGGGCGCCCCAGACGAGCCGGCTGAGCACATCGCGCCCCTGGCCGTCGGTTCCCAGGAGGTGACCGGGGCTGCCGGGGTCGAGCAGGCGTACCTGCAGGGATCCGGCGACCGGGTCGTACGGGGCGAGCAGGGGGGCCGCGACGGCCAGCAGGAGCAGCAGTGCGGCGAGCGCGGCGGGCAGCAGCAGCCCCACGTCGCGTCGCAGCGCGGCACCGGCCCGCAGAGCCCGGAAGGTGAGTCGCCCGCGGGCGGGGACCTCGGAACGCAGCACGGTCATCGGGGGCTCCGGACCCGCGGGTCGATCCAGGCGTGGGCGGTGTCGACCAGGATGTTGACGCCGACGAAGGCCACCGCGACCACCAGGACCCCGCCCTGGACGAGGGGCAGGTCGCGTGCGGTGAGCGCGTCGTAGAGCAGGTGCCCGAGGCCGGGCCAGGCGAAGAGCGTCTCCACGAAGACCACGCCCTCGAGCAGGTAGGCCAGTTGGAGGCCGCCGATGGTGAGCAGCGCGGGGGAGGCGTTGTGCACGCAGTGCCGCAGCACCGCCGCCCGGCTCAGGCCGCGCGCTCGCAGGCTGTCGGCGAGATCTCCCGCGAGCACCGATCCGAGGGCGGCCCGGAACACCTTGGCGGTGAGCCCGAGCGGCACCAGGGCGGCCGCGACGGCGGGCAGGACCAGGTGGCGCAGCAGGTCCCGCGGGCCGCCGTCGCCGAAGACGTCGTGCGTACCGCCGGCCGGCAGCCAGCGCAGCCGCACCGCGAAGACGGCGATCAGCAGCAGCGCCACCGAGTACTGCGGGGCGGAGACCGACACGGTGCTCAGCGCGCCGGACAGCCGTCCGAGCGGCCCGCGGGGCCGCAGGGCGCCGATGGCGCCGAGGACGGTTCCGCCGATCAGGACCAGCGTGAACGCGGCGGCCGACAGGAGCAGGGTCTGGCCCAGCGCCGGCAGCAGCAGTTGGTCGACGGGGCGCTGGCCGGCGATCGAGGTGCCGAGGTCGCCGTGCAGGGCGTGCGTCAGCCAGTCGGCGTACTGCACGGGCAGCGACCGGTCGAGGCCGAGGCGCTCGGTCAGCTCCCGGCGCGCCTCGGGCGGCGCCCCGGGGCCCAGGAACGCACTGACGGGGTCGCCGGGCACCAGGGCCACGGTGGCGAAGACCACGAGCGTCACCCCCACGAGGGTGGGCACGGCGAGCAGCAGCCGCCGGATCAGGAACCGTCTCATGCGGGCACCGGCCGGAGCGGGGCGCCCGGTGGCCGGGCGGCGGAGGGGCGGGCGGGGGCAGGCATGAGCGTGGTCCTTCCAGGGCCGGTCCGGTCACTCCGGCCGATGGGAACGAAGGTGGCCCAGCGGGCGGTCGGCAGCCAGTCAGGCGTTCATGCTGTTACCTGGGGTCATAGGATCGGCGGTGCGGATCAGCCCGCTGCCCCGCAGCGGCGGTCGTGGACCGACCTTGACCCGTACTCGCGTACGGAATTACCCTGCGCGCATGGCTATCCGGCGCACCGACTTCACCTTGGTCGGCATCTGCGGCTCGTGGCACCGCAGGTGCTTCGACGAAACCTGTCGCCCCGGCGCCCCGCGCTGACCGCCCAGCCCCTGGCTGCCCGGCAGCGCCCCTCCTCCAGCAGCGCTTGGCCGCCCCTCTGATGATTCGTCAGTGACGTTCCCCCGACCACGGAACCGTCATGCAACGGGGTGGAGCCCGCGCCGTTATCGCCGCCTCATCCCGACAGGGATCGGCTCCGTCACCTCCGAGGGGACCGCACCGCCATGCCGCACGACATCCGTGACCTGACCCGTCGACCAGCCGGCCGGGCCGGACAGCCCGCCCGCACCGTCAACCCGCCGCGCCCGGCCGGGGGTTCCCGATGGGAACGCTGACCGAGCTCGCCGACCCCTGCTCCGGACGCAACCGGCGGCCGTCCGCGCGACGCGGACCGTCCGCGCCGGCCCGGCCGGACACGACGAACGCGCTGCACATCGAGATCGACAATCCACTGGACCTCATCGCGGGGCACCAACTGCTGGCCGAACCCGACGCGTTCTCCGCGGGAGGCATTCCCGCCCGCCGCCCCGCCGCCGAACCGGCCTGCTCCTGCGGACATCCGCTGTGCACCGTGGCCGCGGACCGGGCCTCCGACACCACCCGGGTCTTCCTGGTGGAGCGGCACCCGGTGGCCAGCGCCGGACTGCGCAGCGTCCTGGCCAGCGTGCCGGGGATGACCGTGGTGGGCAGCAGCACCGGTGATCCGCTGCGCGCCGTCGAGGGCGTGCGCCGGGTGCAGCCCGACGTCATCCTGCTGGGCGGTGGCGCGACGCTCGCCGACGACCTCGCCGCCGTGGTCGAACTGCGCGGGCCCGACGGGGCGCCCGACGCGCGGGTGCTGCTGCTGCGCCGGGCGGAGAGCACGGCGGAGGCCAGCCGGATGCTGCTGACCGGGGCGAACGGCTGCTTCCCGCTGGACCTGCCGGAGGACCGCATCATCAGCGCGGTGGCGACCGCCGCCGCGGGCGGAGCGGTCTTCCTGCCCGCGCCGCCCTCGGCCCGGGTACACCTGGCCAGCCTGGCCGGGCACGCGGCGGAGTCACCGCCGCAGCACTGCGGACTGACGGACCGGGAACGCGACGTGCTCTCCCAACTGGCGCGCGGCCTGGGCAATGCCGAGATCGGGCGCGAGCTGGCGCTGGCCGAGGCCACCGTGAAGAAGCACCTGACCCAGGCGATGCGCAAGATCGGCCAGTCCGACCGGCTGCGTGCGGCGCTCTACGCGCACCGGCACGGCCTGGCGGGCTGAGCGCCGGCCGAACTCCACCCGAAGGCGGGCACCGCAGCAGGTGCCCGCCTTCGGCATGTCCGGGACCCGCCGGAGCCGGGGCGACCTTAGGAGCAGCCGGGGGCTCCGTAGGTCGCCCCCGCCCGCTCCGTTCGGGGCTTCTGGCCTCGGGGTGCCGCTCCGTAGCGTTGCCGAGGACCGAGACCGCCGCGGCCAGCACCCCGGGTCCGCGTAGCGCGGCGGCCGCACGGCCCCGGGCCCGCGGTCCCGCACGACCCGTCCCGTCGCGAACCTGTAGAAGGAGACCCTGATGAGCGATGCGCCCGAGGCAGCCATCGCACGGACCGGACCCCAGGAACCCACTCCACGCGGCGCGGGCGCCGGGACCGTCCCGGGACCGCGCACCGCGGTGCTGGGGGAGCAGCGCTCCGGGGACGGCGCGGCGGCGCTCGCGTCGCCCGGCGCCGCGTACGACCTGCCCTACCCGGCTCCGTACCGCCCCGCGTACCGGTCGATGCCCGAGGACGAGCGCTCGGCCCTGTGGCGCCAGCGGCTGCACGAGGCGGAGGCCGGACTCACCTCGTTCCTGGTGGCGCGGGGCGACCACTTCCACCTGACCGACTGGTTCGCGCTGCAGGCCGAGCTCTTCGCCGACCTGCCCGGTCCGCGGGACACCGACTCGACCGCCTGGCAGCGGGTGTTCTTCCGCGGCCAGGCGCTGATGGAGCGCTTCCTCGTCGCCCGGTACGGCGAGGAGGTGCTCGCCGGATGGGCCGGCGCCAACGCCGAGGTGTACCGCACGGTCGAGCCCGACCACGGGCGGGGCGCCGCCGACCCGATCCACCGGATCGCCCGGCAGGCCGAACTGTACGGATCCGACTACGAGTTCGACTCCGACGAGCCCGAGGGTCCGGGGCACGCCGCGCTGACCATCACCCACTGCGCGATCTGGGACTACCGCGAGAAGGCGCGCCGCAGCGGGGTGCGCATCACCCTGGCCTCGCCGTGCACCTACTGCACGGAGGCGCTGTCCGCGAACATCCGCGCCAAGGGGTACCGCCCCTCGCACCGGCTGCGCAGCGGGCCCACCGGGCACGGCTGCCGCTGGGAGGCCGACGCCCCGGCCGGCGACACCACCCCTCCCACCACCCCGCGGGAGGCGTGATGTGCGGCATCACCGGATGGGTCGACTGGAAGACCGACCTGCGCACCAGGGAACAGACCGTGCGCGCCATGACCGAGACCCTGGCGTGCCGGGGACCTGACGCCGACGGTGTCTGGCTCTCCAAGTACGCCGCACTCGGGCACCGCAGGCTCTCGGTGATCGACCTCGACGGCGGTGTGCAGCCGCTGCGGGACCTGCCCCTTCCGCGCGCCGTGCTCAGCTACAACGGCGAGCTCTACAACTACCGCGAGCTGCGCGCCGAACTGCGCACCCTCGGGCACGAGTTCCGCACCGCTTCGGACACCGAGGTCGTGCTGCGGGCCCATCTGCAGTGGGGCGACCAGGCACCCCGCAGGTTCAACGGCATCTTCGCGTACGCGCTGTGGGACACCCGCCGCGAGGAACTGCTGCTGGTCCGCGACCACCTCGGGATCAAGCCGCTGTACTGGCACGCCCACTCCACCGGTGTGCTGTTCGGCTCCGAGCCCAAGGCCGTCCTGGCCAACCCGCTCTTCCGGCCCGAGCTGGACGCCGAGGGCATCGCCGAACTCTTCGCCCTGCCGGCCGCACCGACAGCGGGCCACGGACTCTTCCGCGGTCTGCACGAAGTGCGCCCGGGAACCGTCGTGACGGTCGGCCGCGCCGCGACCCGGCAGTCGACGTACTGGGCCCTGGAGTCACGGCCGCACACCGATGACGCGGCGACCACCCGGGAGACGGTCCGCACGCTTCTGGCCGACAGCGTCGAGCGCCAACTGCTCAGCGACGTCCCGCTGTGCACCCTGCTCTCGGGCGGCGTCGACTCCAGCGCCATCACCGCGCTGGCGGCCGCCGCCCGCGAACGGGCCGGCCACGGCAAGGTGACCAGCTTCTCGGTGGACTTCCCCGGCAGTGCCGAACGCACCCCGGACGCCTGGCGCACCACCCTGGACGCCCCGTACGTCCAGGCCGCCGCCGAGCACATCGGGACCCGGCACACCTCCGTCCTGGTCCCCGACGACGACATGCTCGACGCCCGCGACGCGGTCCTGCGCGCCCGCGACCGCCCCGGCTGGGGCGAGATGGACGCCTCGCTGCACCTGCTCTTCCGCGAGGTGCGGCGGCACTCCACGGTGGCGCTCTCCGGCGAGGCCGCCGACGAGATCTTCGGCGGCTACCCCTACTTCCACGACGCGTCGGCGCTGGCCGCCGACACCTTCCCGTGGCTGCACGGCCGCACCACCCCGGCCGCGCTGCTGCGCCCCGAGGTCCGCGCCGAGGTGCGCCCCGACGAGTACACCGCCGAGGCGTACCGGCGGTCGCTGGCCGCGGTGCCGCGGCTGGACGGCGAGACCGGAACGGACCGGCGGCTGCGGGAGGTGTTCCACCTGGCACTGACCCGCTGGCTCCCACCGCTGCTCGACCGGGTGGACCGGGTGAGCATGTCGGTGGGCCTGGAGGTGCGGGTGCCGTTCTGCGACCACCGGCTCGTGGAGTACCTGTGGAACGTGCCGTGGGACCTCAAGTCCCCCGGCGGCCGCTCCAAGGGGCTGCTCCGCGACGCCGTCCGCGACCTGCTGCCGCCGCAGGTGACGGACCGGCCGAAGAGCGGATACCCGTCCACACCGGCGGTCCGCTACACCGAGGTGCTCACCGCCCGCGCCCACGAACTGCTGGCCGACCCGCAGGCGCCGGTCTTCGACCTCGTGGACCGGGACGTGGTGCGCCGGGCGCTCGCCGAAGGACGCCCGCTGCCCAGTCCGCGAACGGCTCCCAACCCCGTCGGCGGCCTCGACCACCTGGTCCAGGTCGACGAATGGCTGCGGGCCTACCGGGTGGGGCTGCGATGACGCCCGGTGCGCAGCCTGCCGCCCGTACGCAGGCACCCGCCAGCCGCCCGCGGACCGATCCGGTGCTGGGAGCGGACGCCTTCCGCGCCGCGGCCCGGCACTGGACCACCGGGGTCGGCGTCCTGACCACCCAGTACGGCGAGGAGGTCTTCGCCAAGACGGTCTCCTCGCTGAGCCCGCTGTCGCTGGATCCGCTGCTGGTCAGTGTCGCGGTGGACCGCCGCAGCCCGCTCGTGGACGCCGTCCGCGGCAGCGGCCGCTTCGCCGTGAGCGCGCTGAGCCGTGAACAGGAGCACATCGCCCGGCGGTTCGCCGCCCCGGGCGCCGGTCGCGCCCTGGGCTTCTTCACCACGGCGCCGATGCGGGCCGAAACCACCGGTGCGCCCGTCCTGGAGCACTGCCTGGCCTGGTTCGACTGCCGGCTGCACAGCGTCCTGCCCGGTGGCGACCACGCGATCCTCGTCGGGCAGGCGGTCGCCGCGAACACCGGTGACGGCGAACCGCTGCTCTACCACGACGGACGGTACCGCTCCCTCGACCGCCAACCGATCACCCCGACTGGAGTGCACGCATGACCCTGCTGGACACCACCGACACCGGACGGGGGCTGCTCACCGCCGACCGGTACCGGGCCGAACTCGACGACGGCCGCGAGCTGTACCTCGACGGGAAGCGCATCACCGACCCGGCCGGCCATCCGGCGTTCAAGCCCGCCGCCGACGAGATCGGCCGGCTGCTCGACCTCCAGCACCACCCCGACCACCGGGACCTGCTCACCTGGGAGGACCCGGCCACCGGTCAGCGGCTGGCCCGCGCCTACCAGCCGCCGCGCACGGTGGAGGAACTGCGCGTGCAGCGGCGCAGCGCCGAGTTCTGGCACGCGGAATCCCTCGGCCAGCACGGGCGCTCGCCCGCTTTCATGGCCTCCATCGCGGTCGGGCTCTACGACTTCCGCCACCAGCTGGAACGGGCCCGTACCGGCTTCGGCACCAACGCCGAGGCCTGGTACCACCACACCTCCCGCAACGACCTGGTGCTCTCGCACGCGCTCGGCGACCCGCAGATCGACCGCTCCACGGACCCGGTGGACGATCCCGATCTCGCGCTGCGCGTGCTGTCGGAGAACGAGCGCGGCATCGTCGTGCGCGGCGCCAAGCAGCTGACCACCCTGGCGCCGCTGGCGCACGAGGTGCTGGTCTACCTGTCGGCGTCGTTCGCCCACCGCCGCGGCGAGCAGTTCGTCGTCTGGTTCGCCCTGCCGCTGAACACCCCGGGCCTGGTGACGCTCTGCCGTGAACCGCTCGGCAGCAATCCGTGGGGGCACGCCCATCCGCTCGGCGCGCGCTTCGACGAGCAGGACGCCATGCTCTTCTTCGACGACGTCCTGGTGCCCTGGGACCGCGTCTTCCTGCTGCGCGAGAGTGAACTGGCCAGGACCGGCCTGGGCCGGATCAACGCGTGGAGCGCCTACATCGGCCACGTCCGCTACCGCGAACGGCTGCGCACCCTGCTGGCCACCGCGACCCTCGTGGCCGAGAGCATCGGCGTGGACGGCTTCCGCAACATCCAGGAGGACCTGGGAACGCTCGCCGGGTACGCCGAACTCACCGAGTACTTCCTGGACGCCGCCGAAGCCCGTGCCACCGTCACCGACAGCGGCCTGCTCGCGCCGGGCGACACCGCGGCCAGCCGGGTGTGGTCCGCCGAGGTGGCGGGGAAGGCGGTCGACATCGTCCGCGGCATCGGCGCCTCCGGGCTGCTGATGCAACCGACGGCGAACGACCTGGCCAACCCGCGGCTGCGGCCGCACCTGGACCGCTACATGCGCGGGCGCGGCATCGACGCCGAACACAAGTCCCGGCTGTTCCGGCTCGCCTGGGAACTGACCGGGGACGGCTTCGGCCAGCGCCAGGACCTCTACGAGTTCGTGCACCGCGGCGACCTGGCCCGCAACCGCATCAACCTGTACCGGCGCTACGACCAGAGCAGCGTGCGCGAGCGGCTGCTGAGCCTCATCGACAGTCCGGCCGACCCGGCCGCACCCGTCACTCCCGCCGACACCGACACCGGCGCCGACGCCGTACTGTCCACCACCACCCCGGAGGTCCGGAAGTGACCGCGTCAGCCGTCGAGATCCAGGCCCGGACGCTGTCCGGGTACGCGGACGCCAGCAGGCTCCGGCAGGTCCACGACCGCGACTGGGTGCTCGACCAGGTACCGGGCGAGCCCGAGGTGCTGCTCGATCTCGGCAGCGGCATCGGCCAGTTGCTGCGCTCCGCCCTCGACCGCCACCCGTCGCTGCGGCTGGCGGTCGGCCTGGAACGCTCGGAGCACCGCATCGCCGAGGCTGCCGGACGGCTGCGCCCCTACGGCGACCGGGTCGCACTGCACCAGGCCGATCTGACGGTGCCGAAGCCGCTGGAGTACCGGCCGGACGTGGTCACCATGACGTCGGTACTGCACTGGCTGTACCCCGACGAGAACCGGATCCTGGCCTGGGTCGGCGACCACCTCGCCCCCGGCGGCCGCTTCCTGCTGACCACCTACCACCCGGCGCGCGACGAGCATGGCCTCGGCGGTGAGGACGACCTCGTCCGCGACGCCCTGGTGGCCCTGGGCGCCGAACGGGACTCCGTACCGGCCGTGTTCGCGGCGGGGGAGGAGGGCGGGGAGGGCGCGGTGCTGCCCATCGCCACCCGCACCCGGACGGTCGACGACCTGGCCGGGCTCCTGGAACGTTATTTCCAGGTCGAGTCGGTCCTGGACCGGGACGCGGTGGTGCACGTCGAGGACGCGGGCCAGTACAGCCACTTCCACGCCGCCACCTTCGGCGACTACTACAGCCGCCTCGTCCCGCCCGAGCGCCGCGAGGAGTTCTTCCGCGCGATCGGCGAAGCGGCGTGGCGACGGCAGGGGGAACGCGGCTGGGTCAGCAACATGCCCGTACGACTGTGGAAACTCCAGCATCGTGATTGACCCCTAGTCTGGAAGTCCCGTACCGACCCCGCCGGCCGAGGAGTCACCTCCGATGTCCACCCCCCTCCCCAGCCAGGAACTCGGCGCCTTCCTGCGAGCCCACCGCGAACTGCTCCAACCGGCGGACGTGGGGCTGCCCGCCAACTCCCGCCGCCGCACTCCGGGCTTGCGGCGCGAGGAGGTCGCGTCGCTGTCCGGAGTGGGACTGGCCTGGTACACCTGGTTGGAACAGGGCCGCGTGACCGCTTCCCGGCAGGTGCTGGAGGCGGTCGCGCGGGCGCTGCGGCTCGATCCCGCGGGGCTGCGGCACGCCATGCGGCTGGCGGGCCACCACGAGCCGACCGGTCCGCTGGTCACCGACCGGTCGGGGAACCTCGCGTCGACCGTGCAGCCGGTCCTGGACTCCTGGCCCACCAGCCCGGCCGTCCTGCTGGACCGGCACTTCGACCTGCTCGGGTGGAACACCGCGTGGAGCGCGCTGTGGGGAGCGCCCGAGGCGGTGCCGGCGGACCGCCGCAACCTGATGTGGCTGATGGTGGCGGGCCGGCAACTGCGCGCGGTGCTGCACGACTGGGAACCGCTGGCGATGAACGTCTTCCAGCACTTCCGCGCCCAGGCCGGCACCTCCCTGTCCGACCCCAGGACCGGTGAGGTCTACCGCCGCCTGGACGAGGACGCCCCGCAGTTGCGCCACTGGTGGGGCTGCCACTCGGTGGCGGAGCTGACCGCGCGTGCCGTCGTCGTCGAGCCCCCGGGCATCGGCCGGATCGAGCTGGCGCTGTCCTCGTTCCACCCGGTGGACGATCCCTCGGCGCTGGTCCTGCTCTTCACCCCGCGCACCGCGGAGGACCACTCCCGCATGTCGGCGCTGACCGGCCGCCCGCTGCGCGCGGTCACCGGACTGGACGAACGCCAGGCCGGCTGAGCGGTTGCCGGCATGGGTGGGGGCCACGGCTTACGCCGTGGCCCCCACCCATGTTCGTGGTCAGATGCCTTCGGCGGCCTTGACAGTGGCCGCCGGCGTGCGCAGCCCGTGGCTGACCGCCAGGCCTCCCAGCGCGCCGAGCAGGGCGAGGCTCACCCCGATGACCAGGGTGCCCGTCGAGACGTTCCCGAAGGCTCCGACGGCCCACGCCCCCACACCTGTTCCGGCGTACATCGTCGAGGTCAGCCAGGCACTGGAGGTGGCGCGCAGCTCCGGCGCGACCGTGCCCGCGAGGGTCTGCTGGTCGGTCACGAAGCCGCCGCTGGCCACGAACCACACCGTCACCCCGACGAGTGCCGCGATCAGACCGGGACCGCCCGCGGTGAGGGCGACACCCGCGGCGAGCAGCACACCCCACAGCCCCAGCAGCGGCAGATGGGACCGCCCGGCCGCCCGCGCCCGGTCGCCGAGGCGCCCGGCGCCGAGCGAGCCGGCCACACTGCCCGCGCCGACCAGGATGCCGACCATGCCGAGTTGGGCCACCGAGAGGTCGAACCGGTGGACCAGCAGGGCGCCGAGGAACGTGTACGCGCCGAGGTTGGCCGCGTGGAAGACGGTGTTGACCACCAGCGCCCTGCGCAGTGCCGGGTCCGTCCAGCCGGCCAGAATCGCCTTGACGGCGCCGATCGGCGCCGCCGTGCGCGGCGTCGGCGCGACCTGCCGCAGGAGCAGGGGCAGCGCCGCGGCGGTGCCGATCGCCAGCGCCACGAAGGCCGAGCGCCATCCGGCGATCCCGGCCAGCGCACTGCCCAGCGGCACGCCGACGACCTGCCCGCAGGAGAACAGCGCCATGCCCAGCCCGAGCGCCCGGCCGCGGAAGCGGTCCGGGGCCGTCTCGGCGATGTGCGCCCAGATCGCGGGCCCGGCCGCCGCCGCGGCCAGCCCGGCGACCGCCCGGGAGAGCACGAGTGGTGCCAGTCCCGTCGACAGCGCGGCCGCCGCGTTGGACGCGATGAACAGCGCGGTGCCCGCGAGCAGCGTCTGCCGACGGCCGATCCGGTCACTGAGCAGGCCGAGGAAGGGCGCGCAGACGGCGTAGACCAGTACGTAGGCGGTGACGCTGGAAGCGGCGGCCGCCTCGCTGACACCGATGTCCTCCGCGATGGTCGGCAGCAGTGGGGAGACCAGGAACGTCTCGGTCCCGAAGAGGAACAGCAGCGCGAACACGCCGGCATAGCGCAGCCAGTCGTAGGTCTCGGGCGCGGCGGCCGGCTCAGCGGGTGCGCCGGAAGTGCGGCTCAAGGGAATCACAGCCTTTTCGAGCGTGGGTCCGGAGCCGGGGGTACCCGGGCCCGCTCCCGGCGGCGCTCTGCGGCGCGGCGGGGCGGGGACGGGAGCGGGACGGCGGAGTGCGGCTCCGGTGGGGACGGGGCCGTCCGGCCCCACCATCGTGTGCCGCCGCCCGCCGCTCAGCCAGACAGGCAAACATCCTGTGACCGCAGCTCATAGGCTCACCCGACGAGGGGCCACGACCTGTCGGCCGTGACCCCTGATCCATGCCGTTGGTTCGTGGCGTCGGACGGCCTCGTCGTCGGTGTCAGTTTGAGGATGATGTCGCGGGTGCCCGGCAGCCGTTGGCGAGGTACGGCTCGGTGGCGGTGTCAGCGGACAGGGGACTCCTCGGGGTGGCGCGGACGGGCTGCCGGTGCGGAGCGCCAGGCGTCGGCCAGGAGGTCGAAGGAGCGGACACGGTCCTGGTGGTCGTGGGTGATGGTGGTGACGAGCAACTCGTCCGCATCGGTGGCCTGTTGCAGGACCCGCAGCCGCTCGACGACGGTCTGCGGCGAGCCGGTGAACTGCGTGCGCACCCGGTCGTCGACGAGGGCGCGCTGCTCCTCGGTCCACACGTGCGCGGCGGCGTCCTCCGGGGTGGGGAACGGGATCGCGCCCCGGCCCGAGCGGATGCTGTGCACCCACAGGGCGTACGGGCTCGCGAGCCGGCGCGCGGTGTCGTCGTCCTCGGCCACCACCACGTCGGCGGAGACCAGGACGTGCGGCCGGTCCAGCACCGTCGAGGGCTTGAACGCCTCGCGGTAGGCGGCCACGGCCTCCAGCACCGCGGCCGGGCTGACGTGGTAGTTCGCCGCGAAGGGCAGGCCCAGCGCGCCGGCGGCGCGGGCGCTGGCCCCGGCGCTGCTGCCGAGGATCCACACCTGCAGGTCGGCTCCCTCCCCAGGAACGGCGTGGGCCTCGAGACCGCCCTCGGTGCGGTGGTCGCCGCGGATCAGGGCCAGGATCTGCTCCACCTGGTTCCGGTAGTCGGGGAGTTCGGCCCCGGGGAACTGCACGAGTTCGGTGTAGCGGGCGAACAGCGGGGAGCCGATGAGCCGGCTGATGTCGTAGGGCGCCGGGATCAGCAGCCCCTCGGGGGTGTAACGGGGCACGGTGGGCTTCGGTGCGGCGGCCGGTGGCGGCGCGGCCTGCCCGGTGGCGCCGGGCTTCCGGAACCCCGAGCGGCCCAGGCCGAGGTCGATCCGGCCCGGGTGCAGGGCGTCGAGCAGTCCGAACTCCTCCACCACCGACAGCGGGGTGCGGTGGCCCAGTTGCACCGCGCCGGCGCCGACCCGGATCCGCTCGGTCGCGGCCGCGACGAGCTGGATCAGCAGCGCCGGTGACACCCCGGCGACTCCGGTGGTGAGGTGGTGCTCGGCCAGCCAGTAGCGGTGGTATCCGGCGGTCTCGGCGCGCTGCGCCAGGTCGACGGTGTTCCGCAGTGCCTGGGCCGCGGTGGATCCGGAGCTGATGGGCGCCAGGTCGAGTACGGACAGCGGTACGGGGGTTTCCCCGCCCGTGGTGCCGGGCCGAGCGTGATCCGAGGGGAGTTCCGTCACGACGCCGCCTTCTTCGTGCTGTCGTTGCTTCGCGTGCTGTTCCCGGCCGGTGGCCGGTCCAGGCCGAGGTGGTCGCGCAGTGTGCTGCCCTCGTAGTCGTGCCGGAAGACGCCCCGTTCCTGGAGCAGGGGGACGACCGTGTCGGCGAACGCGTCGAGGCCGCCCGGGGTGACGTGCGGGACGAGGATGAAGCCGTCGCTCGCGTCGGTCTGGACGAACTCGTCGATGGTGGCGGCGATGGTGGAGGGGGAGCCGACGAAGGTCTGGCGGCCGGTGGTCTCGATCACGAGTTCGCGGATGGACAACCCGCCGGCCTCGGCCTTCTGCCGCCACTCCTTCGCGGTGGCCAGCGGGTCCCGGAACATCCGGACGCTGGCCCGGCCCCGCGCGACCGTGTGTTCGCCCGGGTCGGGGTCGATGTCGGGCAGCGGACCGTCCGGGTCGTAGCCCGACAGATCGCGGTTCCACAGCTGTTCCAGGTACTTGATCGCGGTCTGCCCGCTGACCTGCGCCCTGCGGACGTCGTGCGCGTGGTCGCGTGCCTCGGCGTCGGTGTCACCGAGCACGAACGTCGCCGCGGGCAGGATCAGCAGCTCGTCGCGGGTGCGGTGATGGCGCGCGAGACGGTCCTTGACGTCGGTGTAGAACGCCCGCCCGGCGTCGAGGGTGCTGTGCCGGCTGAAGATCGCGTCTGCGGTGGCCGCCGCGAACTCGCGCCCCTCCTCCGAGTCGCCGGCCTGGAAGATGACGGGCCGGCCCTGCGGGCTGCGCGGGACGTTGAAGCGGCCGGCGATGTCGAAGTGCTGGTCGCGGTGGTGGAACGCACCCGCTCGCGGGTCGCGGAGGTACCGGCCGGACTCCGTGTCGGCGATGATCTCGTCGTCCTGCCAGGAGTCGAACAGTTCCCACGCGGTGCGCAGGAACTGCTCGGCGCGCGAGTAGCGGTCGTCCTTGGCGAGGAAGCCGCCGCGCCGGAAGTTCTCTCCGGTGAAGGCGTCCCAGGAGGTGACGACGTTCCAGGCGGCGCGGCCGTCGGAGAGGTGGTCGAGGCTGGCGAACTGACGGGCGACCTCGTAGGGCTCGTTGAAGGTGGAGTTGATCGTGCCGGTCAGGCCGATGCGTTCGGTGACGGCGGCCAGGGCGGCGAGCACGGTGAACGTGTCGGGGCGGCCCACGACGTCGAGGTCGTAGATCTCGCCGCCCTGCTCGCGCAGCCGCAGGCCCTCGGCGAGGAACAGGAAGTCGAACTTGGCGCGCTCGGCGGTGCGGGCGAAGTGCGCGAACGAGCTGAACTCGATGTGGCTGCCCGCCTCCGGGTCGCTCCACACGGTGGTGTTGTTGACGCCGGGGAAGTGCGCCGCGAGATGGATCTGCTTGAGGGGCTTGCTCATGGTCGGTCGGATCCCTCCGGCTCAGGCACTGACGGTGTCGGCGGCGCCGCTGACGCCGGCGGTGGCGTAGCGGTTGGCGGGGCGCGGGAGGCCGAGCAGCCCGCGCAGTGTGCGGGCCTCGTAGGAGCGGCGGAAGGCGCCGCGGGCCTGGAGTTCGGGTACCAGCGCGCGCGTGATCGCCGGCAGGTCCCGGCTGAGGGTGGCGGGGCGCAGCCGGAAGCCGGTGAGTCCGGACCGCTGCCACTCCAGGAGCAGATCGGCCAGTTCCGACGGTGTCCCGGTGAACACCTCGGCGTCGCTCGTCCAGGCCTCGCCGGACAGGGCGTCGAGCCGGTCCCGGCGCGACCGCGCCACTCCGGGCCGCTCGTCGAGGAAGACCACCAGGTCGCCGAAGACGTGCAGGAGGTCGTCGGTCCGCCCCGCGGCCTCCTGTTCGGCGCGGACCGCGTCGAGGATGGTGCGGGCCTCGTCGGCGTCGTGCGGGGTGACGTAGCCGACGTCGGTGGCGCGCGCCACCAGCCGGTACGGGACGGCGGCGTGGGCGAGGGCGGTCACGAGGGGCTGACCCTGGGGCGGGCGCGGCGTGATGGAGGGGCCCTTCACGTCGAAGTGCCGCCCGCGGAAGTCGGCGTAGTGCAGCTTGCCCCGGTCGATGAACCGGCCGGTGGCCACCTCCCGGATCTCCGCGTCGTCCTCCCAGCTGTCCCACAGCCGGCGCACCACCTCGACGTAGTCGGCCGCCTCGTCGAACAACTCGTTCGCCAGGTCGGGCGGTTGCGGCTGAGTGGGGTCCGCGGCCCCGAGCAGCGACGGGAAGGAGCGGCGGCCGAAGTGCGCTGCCTCGTCCGGACGTGCCGACACCTTGACGCGTACTCCGGCGCGGCCGGAGCTGACGTAGTCGAGGGTGGCGATCGCCTTCGAGAGGTGGAACGGCTCGGTGTGGGTGGCGACCGCGGTCGGTACCAGCCCGATGTGCGTGGTCAGCGGGGCGACCCGGGCGGCGACGAGGACCGCGTCCAGCCGGCCGCGCACCTGGTCGGTGCGGTCGTCGGGTCCGCTGCGGTCGGCGGACTGCAGGCTGAGGGAGTCCTCGAACGTCACGAAGTCCAGCAGCCCGCGCTCGGCTTCGAGGACGGCGTCCGCCCAGTAACCGGCGGTGAGCAGTTCCCGGGGGCGGGCGCCGGGCTCCCGCCAGGCGGCCGGGTGCCAGCCGGCGTCGTCGAGGGCGACGGCGAGGTGCAACGGGTTCAGGGATGCGGACATGGTGCGGTTGCCTTCCTGAGGTGACCGGATGAGGACGCACCGCCCCGGAGGCGTGGTGCGTCAGCAGGGAGTCAGATCAGTGACAACAGAGGGAGCCGGCGACCCGTTGCAGATCGATGTGCTGGCGTCCGTACAAGTGGACGACGGGCCCGCGGGGAACGAGAGTGCCGACGACGACACGATCCTGTGCTGCACGCATCGTCATCACCTCTTTCCGGTGCTTCCTGGTTCGGAGGCCGGTGGCCTCGTCACCTCACATCGACGCTATCCCGCCGGGATCGCCCGGCGCAATGGCCGTCGGCCGCCCGTCCCGGTCTACCGCGAGACCTCGATCACGACTTTGCCGCGGGTGTGGCCCTCCTCCACGGCGCGCAGCGCCTGAGCGGCCTGCTCGAAGGGGAACGTTCGCGTCACGAAGGGGTCGAGGACGCCCTCGGCGACCAACCTCGCGACGGCGTCGAGTACTTCGGTGTTCCGCTTGCGCGCCACCGTCGATCCGCCGAGCTTGACGACGTTCACCTTGTCGGGTCCGCTGATCAGCCGAGCCGGGTCCGTCAGCAGGACGGCCACGTCCTCCAGGGACGCGCCGCCGACGAGGTCGAAGACCGCGTCGACGCCTTCGGGGGCCGCCGCGCGGACCCGGTCCGCCACGCCAGGGCCCGACTCGACGTGCACGACGCCAAGGGACTCGGCGAACTCCTTCTTCGCGGCGCTCGCGGTGCCGATCACCCGCAGGCCCCGGTGCGTCGCGATCTGTGCGGCGGCGGTGCCCACTCCGCCGCCGACACCGTTGATCAGGAGGGTCGTACCGGCCGGCGGGTCGAGCTGCTGGATCCCGTCGTAGGCGGTGGCCACGGCGACCGGCAGCGTCGCCGCGTCGGCCCAGGACACTCCGGCGGGCTTGTGCGCGGTGCTCACCGCGGGCAGCAGCGTGTACTCGGCGTACCCGCCGGTGAGGGGGTTGCCGAACACGGCGTCCCCCACCCCGTACCCGTCGACGCCCTCGCCCACCTGCTCCACCACACCGGAGACCTCACCGCCCATCACGGCGGGCAGCTCCACTGCCGGCGCGTTGGCCTGGACGTATCCCGTCCGGCGCTTCCAGTCGACCGGATTGACCCCGGCCGCCCTGACCGCCACGAGGAGTTGGCCGGCGCCGGGTACCGGGCGCGGCACGTCGGCGAAGGACTCGGTCTCGGGACCGCCGAACCGGGAGAACACATAGGCCTTGGGCATCGGAAACTCACATCTCTGGTCGAGGAGGCGGGGTGGGCGGGAGCACGGGTGTCACCCGGTGGGCTGTGCGGTTTCCGGGATCCGGGCGAAGGTGAAGAGGATTCTGCGGCGGACGGTGAAGCCGATCGACTCGTACAGGCCGATGGCGCCGGTGTTGGTCTCCGCCGCTTGCAGGAACGGGGTGTCCCCCCGGTCGCGGATGCCGGCGGCGGTGTGGCGGAGCAGGCGGGTGGCCAGCCCGTGGCCGCGGTGATCCGGGTCGGTGCACACGGCGCTGATCTCCGTCCAGCCGGGGACCCGCAGCCGCTCCCCGGCCATCGCGGCGAGCCGGCCGCCCCGGCGGATCCCGTAGTAGGCGCCGAGTTCTATCGTGCGGGACTGGAACGGGCCAGGCCGGGTACGGGCGACGAGGTCCAGCATCTCCGGGACGTCGGCCGGGCCCAGCCGCACCGCCTCCGGCTCCGATGCCGCGCGCAGCGTCTCGTCGACGAGTTGCACGCCGTGGATGGAGTTGACGATCTCCCAGTCCCCGGGAACAGCCGCGGTTCCGATGACGGCGATGGTGACGCCCGGCTCCACCAGCTGCGCCAGGTCCTTCCAGGCGCGTGGATCCTCGGCGTCGGCGAGCGCCACGAACGGCGACATGCCGGGCTGGTAGCGGGCGGCGCCGCCGAGCAGTTCGGCGAGGTGGCGGTGCGGGCCGGTCAGCGCGGCCCACGCGAGGTCGTCCAGGACGTGCGGCCGCGCCGCCGCGTTCTGCTCGGAGTGATGCGGGGGATGGAGACCAGAGGGCATGGCGGGGTGACTCTCCGTTCCGGCACGGTGCTGAGGCTTCTGTCGCTACGGGTTCTGCGGGACCGCGGGAACCGTACACGCCCCAGACTCCAGCAGGGTTGCCGGCCCGTCGAGGATGCGTTGCGGTCCGAACGCGAACCGGCCGTCCTGGGCGGCGGTTACCGTGTGCGGGTGACGGACACCTGGAGCGGCACCGACGCCGGAGTCATCCGGCTTCCCTCCGGACGGATGGTGCGCGGCCGGGCGCTGCGCAAGCCGCTTCCGGCGGGGCCGGTACCCGACTTCGCGGTCCATCTGCTCGGCAGGCGGCCGCCCGAGGTCCCGTGGGAAGCGCGCTGGCTGCGCTGGCCCGACTTCCGGCTGCCCGGCGACGACGCGGAAGCCCGGTCCGTCCTCGCCGAGGCGCTGGACCGGGCCGGAGGCCGGCGCGTCGAACTCGCCTGCGGCGGCGGCCGTGGACGCACCGGTACCGCCCTGGCGTGCCTGGCCGTCCTCGACGGCGTCCCGCCCGGCGAGGCGGTGGCGTTCGTGCGCCGCCACTACGACGCCCACGCCGTGGAGACCCCCTGGCAGCGGCGCTACGTGCGCCGCTTCGGGACCGTCGGGGCCTGACGGCTGCGCCCTCAGGCCCCGACGGTCCCGTCAACGCCCTCCCGCAGGAGGTCGGCGTGGCCGTTGTGCCGGGCGTACTCGAGCGTCACATGGAGCATCACCAGCCGGAGCGAGACCTGTTCGTCCCCCTTGGGCTCGTGGACGGTCACCTCGAGCGACCGCGCCTCACGTTCGATCCGGCGCGCGTGCCCGACCTCCGCCCGCCAGGCGTCGAACGCTTCCGTGCGGGTGGCGGAGCTCGCGTCGTACGCGACCTGGAAGTCCCGCTCGTCCGACCAGACGAGCGGTATGTCCTCCCCGTTGACGATCCGGCGGAACCAGGCGCGCTCCACCTCGGCCATGTGCCGCACCAGACCGAGCAGGGAGAGGGAGGAGGGCGGCATCGACCGGCGGCGCAGCTCCTCGTCCGAGAGCCCGTCGCACTTCATGGCGAGCGTGGCGCGGTGGTAGTCGAGAAAGGCGCGCAGCATCTCGCGCTCATCCGCGACCGCGGGCGGGCCGATGCGTTCGGTGGGCAAGGCGAGTCCTCTTCCATGGGCGTCGTACGAGCGGTCGGCGGAGCCGCGTCACGGGTCGAGGGCGGACGCGGTCGCGTGGCAGGCGCCGCGGCCGTCGGCGCGGGCGGTGATGCGGCCGGCCCGGATACGGACGGCGATCTCGGTTCCGTCGCTGACGGAGGGCACGCCGGCCGCCGCGGCGAGGGCGCCAGACTCGTCGAAGACCACCTGCAGGCGCGGCCAGGCCGACGGCGGGAAGGCCCGGCGCAGGCAGCCGCAGAGGTCCGCGACGGCCAGCCGGGCCAGCGGTGCCAGCTCGTCGGGGTCCCCGGTGACCAGGACGGCGGTGACCGTCGCTCCGGGCGGCGCCGCCCGGACCGCCTCCTCCACCGCCTCGAGGCGGTGCAGTCCGAGCACGGCCACCACGCCGTCGTCCGCGAGCCGCGCGGCTCTGCCGCGCACCGCGTCGACCGTGGGCGGCGGGGCCCACAGCTCGTCGGTCGGCCACGCCTGGGTGATCACGTGCGGAGGCGGCCACCACTCGTTGAGGTCCAGGTCGGCCAGTCGCTCACAGGCACTGACGACGTTGAAGGGTTCGACGAAACCGGGCGCGACCGCGGCCAGCTGGGCGGCGCCGTGCAGGGTCGTCAGGACGGCTTCCGCGACCCGCACCAGGCTGCCGGCCGGCGCTCCGGGCGCCCGAAGGCCCTCCAGCGCCAGTCCGAGCAGCAGCGCGTCCAACTTCATCAGCTGCGCGAACGGCCGCCGGATGCGCTCCTCGACGAGGATCTCGGGCATCAGGTACATGCCCAGCCGGGCTGTGCCGTGCGGCTCGTCGGTGTCCGCGAGCGGGAGCCGCGCGACCCACGCGCGGGCGAGCGCCCCGAGCGCCGCGGAGGCGGTGGTGCCGGGCCCGGGGTGCGGCGGCTCGGGGGCGCGCTCGGCGAGAGCGGCCAGGACGGCGAAGTACAGCGCGCGTTTGCTGGGGAAGTTGGAGTAGACGGCGCCGCGGGTGAGGCCGGCGCGGCCGGCGATACGGTCCACCTTGGCGTCCCGGAAGCCGTGCTCGGCGAACTCGTCCCGGGCCGCGGTCAGTACCTTGGCGCGGTTGCGCTCCTGCAGCTCCACCCTGCTGGGCCGGCCCATTGCCCTCACTCTTGCCTTCGCGCTTCCGCGTTGCGTCCGTCGCGGCTCAAGATACCTTGACCATTCAAATGGTGACGTCATATGGTCGCAGCATTCGAGTGACCTTCCCCGGCTTCCGAGTCCTCGCCTGCGGGGCCATTCGACCGGAACGACCGTTTGAGGAGACATTTCCGCGTGGCACGCATCGGTGATGGCGGTGACCTGCTGAAATGTACGTTCTGCGGGAAGAACCAGAAGCAGGTCGGCAAGCTCATCGCGGGACCCGCCGACATCTGCATCTGCGACGAGTGCGTCGAGCTCTGCAACGAACTCCTCGTGGAGGAGACCGGCGACCCCCACGGGACCGGGTCGCCCGCGCTGCCGACCCCGCGCGAGATCCACGCGTTCCTCGACGGGTACGTCATCGGCCAGGACAGCGCCAAGAAGGCGCTGTCGGTGGCGGTCTACAACCACTACAAGCGGGTGCGGGCGCCGGCCGCGGGCAGCGGGCAGCAGCGCGGTGCGAAGGGCGAGACGGTCGAGCTCGGCAAGTCCAACATCCTGCTGATGGGCCCGACCGGCTGCGGCAAGACGTACCTCGTCCAGACCCTCGCCAGGATGCTCGACGTCCCGTTCGCCATCGCGGACGCCACCGCCCTCACCGAGGCCGGCTACGTCGGGGAGGATGTCGAGAACATCCTGCTCAAACTGATCCAGGCCGCCGACCACGACATCGGCAAGGCCGAGCGCGGCATCATCTACATCGACGAGATCGACAAGATCGCCCGAAAGAGCGCCGGGCCGTCCGTCACCCGTGACGTCTCCGGCGAGGGCGTCCAGCAGGCGCTGCTGAAGCTGCTGGAAGGCA
Organism: Streptomyces sp. H39-S7; assembly: GCF_027158205.1. Taxonomy (GTDB): domain Bacteria; phylum Actinomycetota; class Actinomycetes; order Streptomycetales; family Streptomycetaceae; genus Actinacidiphila. Next base: position 43,476 of record NZ_JAPVLU010000037.1, read on the forward strand.
CCGTCGCGAGCGTTCCGCCGCAGGGCGGCCGCAAGCAGCCGCGCCAGGAGTTCCTCCCCTTCGACACGAGCAATGTCCTCTTCATCGTCGGCGGCGCCTTCGCCGGGCTGGAGCGGATCATCGAGCGGCGCGCGAGCCGCGCCGGCATCGGATTCGGCGGGGAGGTGTCGACCACGGAGCAGCGGCGGAAGCGGGACGAGGACGCCTTCGCCGACGTGATGCCCGCGGACCTCGTCGAGTTCGGGCTCATCCCGGAGATCGTCGGCCGGCTGCCCATGGTGACGACCGTGCAGCCCCTGGACCGGGCGGCACTGACCCGGATCCTGACCGAGCCGCGCAACGCGCTCGTCAAGCAGTACCAGAAGCTCTTCGAACTCGACGGTGTCAAGCTGGAGTTCACCGAGGACGCCGTCGCCGCCGTCGCGGAGCAGGCCCTGCTGCGCCGCACCGGCGCCCGAGCGGCCCGCACGATCCTCGAAGAGGTACTGCTCAACGTGATGTACGAGGTGCCGAGCCGCAGCGACGTGGCCCGTGTCGTCGTCGACCGCGACACGGTGCTCGACAACGTCAACCCGACGCTGATCCCGCGCGACCGCCCCGCCCCCGCACCGGAACCCGGCGAACGCACCGCCTGACTACGCTGGGGCCGGTGTTCACCTCCCAAGGACCTACGTTCCGCGAACTGACCGTGCAGGCGCTCTCCTCGATCGAGCACGGCTACGACCTGCTCGCGCCGAAGTTCGACCACACGCCCTTCCGCACCCCCGACCGCTTCCTGGACGCGGTGACCGGCGCGCTGCGCCCGCTCGGGCCGTTCGGCGCGGGGCTCGATGTCTGCTGCGGTACGGGCGCCGGGGCCGGGGTGCTGCGGGAGCTGTGCGAGGAGCGGGTCACCGGGGTCGACTTCAGCGCCGGGATGCTGGCCGCCGCCAGTGGGACGGTCCCGCCAGGGCAGGGGCCCGTGGTGGAGTGGGTGCGCGCGGACGTGCGGGCCCTGCCGTTCACGGCGGCGTTCGACCTGGCCGTCAGCTTCGGGGCGTTCGGGCACTTCCTGCCCGCCGAGCGACCCGGCCTGTTCGCCGGGGTCCACCGCTCGTTGCGGCCGGGCGGCGTGTTCGCCTTCCCCCTCGGTGCGCCGCTGCCCGTCCGCTCCCCGCTGTACTGGGCGCTGTGCGGCTTCGACGCCGTCATGCGCGTCCGCAACGCGCTGTGGCGTCCGCCGTTCGTCATGTACTACCGGACCTTCCCGCTGGGTGAGGTCCGCGACGACCTGGTCCGGGCCGGGTTCCGGGTGGAGCTGCTGCCGCTGGAGGAGTTCGGCAGCCGCCCCGACGGCAGCCCGCACTGCCGACTGGTGGTGGCCCGGCGCGTCTGACCCCCCGCGAAGGGCGCATTCTCGCGGGGGGATATGAGGAAAGTGTCAGGGTGCGGGAAAGATCTCCCGGCGGTATTCCTGAACACCAGTGCGTTTAACATCCCAGGGATGTGCGCACATATTCTGGTCGCGGAAGACGACGAAATGCAGGCGGAACTGGTACGCCGGTGCGTGGAAGCGCACGGCCACACCGCGACCGTCGTCCATGACGGCCGCTCCGCCGTCGACGAGGTGCGGCGGAGCCGGCCCGACCTGCTCGTCCTGGACGTGATGCTGCCGGAGATCGACGGCTGGGGCGTGTGCAGAATCCTGCGGCCCGGCAGCGACCTTCCGGTGCTGATGCTCACGGCCCGCTCGCACGAGGACGATCTGCTGCTCGGCCTGGAACTGGGCGCGGACGACTACATGACCAAGCCCTACAGCCCGCGTGAACTGATGGCCCGCATCCACGCCCTGCTGCGCCGCGTCCAGCGCCCGGCGGTGGCCGCCGACGGCGTCCTGTGGGTCGACACCCTGGCGGTGGACCCCGCCCGGCGGGCGGTGACCTGCGCGGGGGAGCCGGTCGTCTGCACGCCGGGGGAGTTCGAGATCCTGCGGGCACTGGCGGCCGAACCGGACCGGGTCTTCACCCGCGGTCAGCTGCTGGAGTGTGTCAGGGGCTACGAGCGCGCCATCTCCGAGCGCGCCATCGACGTCCACATCCTCAACCTCCGCAAGAAGATCGAGCTCGATCCGCGCAAGCCGGCGCGCCTGCTGACGGTGTTCGGGGTCGGATACAAACTCACCGGAGGCCGCCGTGGGCCGTAACGTCCCGCTGCGCAAGAGCCTGCTGGCCCGGCTGCTGGTCACCTCGATGCTGATCGCGGTCTGCTCGATCGTCGCCACCGCGTGGCTCGCGGTGCAGACCACCACCCGGGCCATCCAGCAGGAGCAGGGCCAGATCCTGTCCGACGACGCGATGATCCACGACACCCTGACCGGCTACGCCGCCGAACACCAGACATGGGGCGGCGTCCAGCCGACGATAGAGCGGCTGGCCCGCGCGACCGGCCGCCGCGTCGCGCTCACCGACCAGGACCGCCACGCGCTCGCCGATTCCGCGCCGAAGGGCCCCGGGCTGCCGCCGCGGGCGTTCGCCGTCATCGACGCCCTGCGGACCGACACCCCCCTCCCGGGGCAGAGCGCGACACAGCCCGTCTCCCGCATCGATCCGCGCGCCGTCGGACCGTACCGGCTGCCTGCCGCCGAACACGCGGAGCTGGCGCAGCTCGCCGGCAAGGTGCTGGCGTGCCTGCGCGATGAGGGGTGGACGGGGAAGGTGGTTGACGGCCCCAGCGGGCGGCCCACCGTGCAGGTGTCCCGCGAAGGAGAGACGACGCGCGACGCCTACGGCTTCGACGACTGCGGTCTGATGGAGCTGAACCGGCCCACCGCCACCGAGCGGCGCGCGCTGACCGGCCTCGACATCCTGGTGAATGCCTGCCTGTCCCGCCAGCGGTCCGTGGTCGCGGGCTATGTGACCCTGTCGGCCGACTTCACCTGGGCCAAGGGGCTCAAGGCGGCGCCGGACTACCAGGTGCTGCAGGAGTGCATCGACGCCAGCCGCCGGGAGCAACTGCGCACCTTCGTCGCGCCGGCCGCGCAGCTGTTCGTCAGCGACACCGGGACCAGCCCGCCGCGCTTCGACCTGTCCCGGGCCAACACGACCCGGATCGCGGGCGTGACCGGACTCGTGCTGCTCCTGACCGTCATGGTGACGGCCCTGATCGCCACCCGGCTGGTCCGACCGCTGCGGGCCCTGACCGACGCGGCGCAGCAGCCCACCGAACGGCACACCCGCGTCCCGGTCACCACGAGCGACGAGACCGGCTTCCTCGCCGCGGCCTTCAACGACCTGTCCGAACGCCGGGAGCGCACCGAGACCCAGCGCAAGGCCATGGTCAGTGACATCGCCCACGAACTGCGGTCCCCGCTGACCAACATCCGCGGCTGGCTGGAGATCGCCAAGGACGGCATCGTCGTGCCCGACCAGCGGCTGCTGTCCTCGCTCCACGACGAGGCGCTGCTCCTGCAGCACATCATCGACGACCTGCAGGACCTCGCGTCCGCCGATGCCGGCACCCTGCGGCTGCACCCGGAGCCGGTGCGGCTGCACGATCTGCTGCACCAGGTCGCCGACGCGAACCTCGCCCACGCACAGGTGGCGGGGGTGAGCATCGAGTGCCGGGTCGAGGGGGATCCGCAGCTGAGCGCCGACCCCGTCCGGCTGCGCCAGGCCGTGGGTAATCTGGTGTCCAACGCGCTGCGGCACACCCCATCGGGCGGCAGCGTCCGCCTGCACGCCCGGCGGAGCGACGACATGGTCGTGATCGAGGTCGCCGACACCGGTTCCGGGATCGCGCCCGAGGATCTGCCCAACATCTTCGACCGTTTCTGGCGGGCGGAGAGGTCCCGCAGCCGCCGCACCGGCGGCAGCGGACTGGGGCTGGCCATCGTCCGCCAACTCGCGCAGGCCCATGGCGGCACGGTGAGCGCTCGCAGCGTCCCCGGCGAGTCCACCGTCTTCACCCTGCGGCTGCCCCCGCGACCGGTCGCCGAAGCGGCGGCCGAGGCGGCCGGCCCGGCATCAGCGGGACGGGTACCTGGCGACACCGCCGTGCCACGCGGACGTTTCCGGCGGGAGCGCCCGCGCGACCGTCACCGCGGTCACTGACCTGGCCGGGGCGCCGGCCGTGTCGGCCGTGTCGGGTGCGTCGGGTGCGTCGGGTGCCAGGACCACCCGTGACGCCCTGACACCGCCCGCCCCGGAACCGGCACAGCCGGTCACCGCGGCCAGGACCGTGAAGGCGGTGGTGGCCAGCGCCACGGACCGCCACATCTGCGGCCGGTCGGGCGTCGATCGCTTCAGCGCACTCATCATGCCGAGCAGTTTCGTCGACACATTTTAGGAAGTTGTCAGGGTCCGCCGCCGAATCGCGCGCCGTCCGCAACGGTCGCGGAGGCCGGAACAGCCGCGACAGCGACCGCCACCGAGGTGGCGGTCGCTGTGCGGTTCCGCCGCGACGGGGAGGCGTGCGCTGCGGCGGCGCATATCCGCCATCGCGTCGTCTTCCCCGTTGCGGAGCGTGACGCGGAGGCTCAGTTGGAGAAGTCCTGGGTGAGCCAGACGGTGCCCGAACCGTCCCGGAATACCGCGATACCGATGTGGGTGAAGGACGAGCTCAGCATGTTGCGGCGGTGTCCGTCCTCGGGCGGCCGCTCGTCGAGCATGCTCTGGGTGAGTCCGAGTGCCATCTTGGCGATGGCCTGCCCGGTGTTCGCGACCGGCCCGCCGTCGCCGATGTTCTCTCCCGCCGACATCCACTGCACGCCCTGCGCCCGCTCGCGGTCGCCGAACGCGGGCTCGCCGGGGCACTGGTGGGACAGTCCGCAACCGGCGGACATCACCTTGTTGTGCGCCGCCGCACTGCGGTTCAGCCCTTCGAGGAGGGTGTAGGCCGGCAGTCCCTGGGCGGCCCTGGCCTGGTTGACCTTGGCCAGCACCTGCTGCACCGCGTCGCCGGAGACCGGCGGATTCGACGGGGCGGACGTGGTGGGGGCGGGCTTCGCCGGGGTCGTGGCCGGCGCGGGCCGGGGCGGCGTGGTGCGGCGCGGGGGAGTGGGGGTGGGCTTCGCCGGCGGTCGGGCGGGGCGCGTCACGGGCGTCGCGGGCCGCGTGTCCGGCCCTGGCGTGTGAGTGCCCACCGCTGCGGTGGGGGTCGCAGCGGTGGGCTGTCCCGGGGAGTGGCCGGAGCCGCCGCCTATGCAGGCGAAGGCCGTCCCGCCACCCAGCGCGGCGATGACGGCCGCGCCCATGACGGCTTTGCGCAGTCGGGGCCGACGCTGTGCGCGGTGCTGCGGCGAGGGGCCGCTGGGCAGATCGACGCGGCGGTGCGAGCTCATGTGGGGAGGACCTCGGGGGATCGGAGGCGGGGACCGGCGCGGCACACAGGGGGATGCACCGCGCCGGAAGTGTCACGACCGGTCGGAGGGGTGCTGCTTCGGTGACCGGGCGAAATCGAACTTAGGCGCTCTCCGGCCCCTGTCACACACCCCGACCGGGAACCTTAGGTTCTCCTAAGGTTCCCCACAGGTTCCGCTCGGTTCCGGCCCCCTCCTCAGCCCCCCGCGGGCAACGGCCGCGGCTACCAGGACACTTCGCGGGTGACCGCCTGGGGCTGCGGGTGGATGGTTCCCGTGGTCTCCGAACGGTGCGTCGCGCTGAGGAAGGTCACGGTCAGGGTGTCCGGTGCGTCCTGATCGGTGCTGGTGGTGAAACCCGGCGCCGGCACCGCGGAGACCAGGCAGATCGCGTCGGCCCCCATGTTGAACGTCACCCGGCCACCCACCGACTGCATGCTGTGCACCCCCGCGCCGCCCCGGCAGCTGCTCGACGTGTGCCCGCCGGTGGTCGCGGCAGTCGTCGGAGGCCGGGTGGTGGGCGCCTTGGTGGACGGCGTCACTGTCGGGGTCTTCCGGGTGGGAGCCGGCGGGGTCCTCGGTGCCGAGGTGGCGGGGACGAGCGGGCCCGGAGGGGAGGTCGGCGTGCTGAAGACCGTCGGCAGCGCACGGGCGGTCGGCGGCAGCGGCGCGGTCGAATGCACCACAAAGCGCACGGCCAGGAAGGCGGCGGTCACGGTCAGGGCCGTGCAGCACAGCCAGATCATGAGGTAGCGCAGCGGACGGGGCACGGCACCATCATGGCTGATCCGTTACGGTGTGCCGCATGGCCAGCGTCCTTGTCGTGGAAGACGACCCCGCCATACGCGCGGCACTGATCGAGATCCTGACCGGTGACGGGCATGTGGTGCGCAGTGCCGCCGATGGTTTCAGCGGACTGAGAGAGGTGACACAAGGGCCCCTCGACGCCGTGATCCTGGACCTGGGCCTGCCCGACCTGGACGGAAGTGACGCGCTGCGCATGATCCGTGGCATTTCCCAGGTGCCGGTGCTCGTGGTCACCGCCAGGGACGACGACGCCGAGATCGTCCGGCTGCTCAACGCGGGCGCCGACGACTACCTCGTCAAGCCCTTCTCCAGCGGGCAGTTGACCGCCCGGCTGACCGCGGTACTGCGACGTGTCGGCCGGGCCGTCGCCTCCGTCCCCGGCGGTCTGCACGAGGGCCCGACCGCGACGCAGGGCCCGATGGTCGTGGGTGAGCTGCGGGTGGACGCGATGGCCCGCACCGCGCACCTCGCCGGCCGGGAGCTGCAGCTGACCCGGCGCGAGTTCGACCTGCTCGCCTTCCTGGCGGGCAACGCCGGCCGCGTCGTCTCCAAGCGCAAGATCCTCACCGAGGTGTGGCGCGAGTCGTATGTCGACGATGCGACGATCGATGTGCATCTGTCCGCCCTGCGCCGCAAACTCGGTGAACGCGCGATCCGTCCGAAGTACCTGCACACCGTGCGCGGTGTCGGCATCAAGCTGGTGACGCCGCCGTGAGACGCACGCTGGCAGGGGTGGCACTGGCGGTCACCTCCATGGTGGCCCTGTCCTTCCTGATACCCCTCGCCCTGCTGGTGCGCTCCGAGGCCCGCAACCAGGCGATCACCGCCGCGGAACAGCAGGCTGCCGCCCTCGCCCCGGTGCTGGCCCTGACCGACGACATCCCCGACCTGCGCCAGGCCATCTCGGTGCTGGCCCCCGGCGAGGACCTGAGCGTCCACCTGCCGACCGGACAGGTCGTCGGACCGACGCACGCGCCCGCCGCCCTGCTGCGGCGGGCCGCCCGCGACGGCGAGGCCATCGCCCAGAACCGGCCCGGCGGCTGGGTCTACCTCCAGCCGGTCGTCCTGGGTCCCGGGCGGGTGGCGGTGATCGAGGAGTTCGTCCCCAAGGAACGGCTCAACCGGGGGGTGGCCGCCTCCTGGGGAGCCATCACGCTGCTCGCGGTGGCCCTGGTGGCCGGCTCCACGCTCGTCGCGGACCGGCTCGCGGCCCGCGTCGTGCGCTCCTCGCACAACCTGTCGCGCGCCACCTACGCCCTGGGCCGGGGGGACCTCGACGTCCGGGTGGACCCGATGGGACCGCCCGAGCTGTACGAGGCGGGCCTGGCCTTCAACGCGATGGCCGACCGCATGCTGGAGCTGCTCGCCGTCGAACGCGAACTCGTCGCGGACCTCTCCCACCGGCTGCGCACACCGCTGACCGCGCTGCGCCTGACCGCCGACCGGATGGGGCCGACCGCCGACGCGGAACGCATCTCCGCCGCGATCCACCACCTCGACACGGAACTGCACTCCATCATCACCGCCGCCCGCACCCCGCTCGCCGTGGGCCCGATGGGACGCGGTCTGCGGCCGCTGTCGGGGGCCGCGACCCCGGGCCGGCCGTCCGCCCCGGGCCCGCCCGCGGAGGGCTGCGCCGCCGCCGCGGTGATCCGCCGCAAAGCGGCTTTCTGGGCCGTCCTGGCCGAGCAGCAGCACCGGCCGTTCCACGCGGACATCACCGCCGAGGAGGCGCTGGTCGACCTGCCCGAGGACGACCTCGCGGCCGTCTTCGACGCCCTGGTCGGCAATGTGTTCCGGCACACCGCCTCCGGCACCGCCTTCGCGGTGCGCCTGGAGCGGGGCGCGCAGAGCGTGGTGCTCACGGTCGAGGACGCCGGTCCCGGCATCCCGGATCCGGACGGTGCCGTGGGCCGCGGGGTCAGTACGGTCTCCACCGGCCTCGGGCTGGACATCGCCCACCGGGCGGCCGCTGTGACCCGCGGAGCGGTGGAGATCGCCCGGAGCCGGCTGGGCGGCGCCCGGGTCCAGGTGACCTTCGGGCTCGCCGCCGCCCACAGCAGCGGCGGCCGCAGCAAACGCCGACGGCGCACCGGCGCCTCCCGGGGCGCGCGCTGGTGGACCCGGACCTGAGCCCGTCACGCCGCGCGCCATCGGCCGTACGGGTGCTCAGCCGAGGAGCACCGACACCACCGCCGCCGCGATCGTGACGACCGCGAAGCCGAGCATCGCCCCGCGCGCCCGCCGGGCCGGATCCACCCGCGGCAAGGGCTCGCGGCCGCCCCACAGCCGCTCGTGCGCCGCGCCCTCCGGGCCGTACGTGCTCAGCCACCGGACGACGAGCGGGGTCCGGTCCATGTTGTCGACGTCATGCATGTCAGTGCCAACGAACCGGCCGGGGACGGGAAACGCGCGCGGCCCCACCGCAACCGGATCGTCACCGCTCCCCGCCGCGAGGGCCGCGTCCGAGCGGAGACGGCCGGCTGCTACCGTCGGGAATCATGAACGACAGCGTGTATGTGGGCAATGCGGGCGTCGACGCCGCACTGGACCGGGGCTGGTTGCTCGGTCATTTCAAGGACGGATCCGACCCCCGGCACAGCGAGGACGTCGAGATCAAGTGGGGCGTCCACCCGCCGGGCGACGAGCGGGCCGTCTGGGTCACCGCCGAGGAGCGGACCGCGCTGCTCGTCCTCATCAAGGGCCGTTTCCGGGTGGAGCTTCCCGGACGGAGCGTCCTCCTGGCCGAGCAGGGCGACTACGTCGTGTGGGGCCGGGGCGTCGACCACTCCTGGTACGCGGAGGAGGAGTCCGTCGTGCTGACCGTCCGCTGGCCCTCCGTCGCCGGCTACAAGGTGGTCGAGGAGAACGACTCCGCGCGGGTGTCCGGCTGACGGCCGATCCCCGGCGCGGTCCTCAGCCGGAGACCGCGCGCAGGGCGCCGGGCCGGCGGCCGGTCAGGCGGTCGAGCGCGGCGGAGGTGGCGTCGTCCGCGGGAAGGTGGACGACGAGTCGCTGGTCGTCGTCGGCGGTCAGGTCGAGCGTCTCGTAGGCCAGGCGCAGCTCGCCCGCCCCGGGGTGGGCCAGCCGTTCGACGCCGTTGGACCGGGGAAGGCCCGGCAGGCGCTCCACCCGCCCGGCGAAGGCCGTCCCGGCGGTGACGGTCAGTTCGTCGGCGAGCGCGGCGACATGCGGGTCGGCCCGGAACGGGCCCTGCTTGAGAGCGGCCACCCGCTGGTCGGCGACGAGGTCCCAGTCGGGGTACACGGTACGGGCCCGGTCGTCGGAGAAGACGAAGCGCGTCAGGTTCGGGGGAGTTCCCTCCAGCAGGCCGAGGGGCCCCGCCAGCCGCTCGTACCCCGACGTCCAGGCGAGCACGTCGCTCAGCCGGTTGAGCAGCAGGGCGGGAACGGGCTCCAGGCGGTCGAGCAGCGCCAGCACGGAGGCACGCACGGTACGGGCGGGCGGCGCGCCGGCCAGACAGCTGAAGCCGGGGGCCGCGCCCTTGGTGAGACGGTGCAGGTGGATCCGCTCGTTCGCGGTCAGCCGGAGGGCGTCTGCCAGCGCGGAGAGCACCTGCGGGGACGGCCGCCGGTCACGCCCCTGCTCGAGCCGGGTCACGTACTCGACGCTGACACCCGCGAGCATGGCCAGTTCGGAGCGGCGCAGACCCGGGGTGCGGCGGCGGGTTCCGGTGGGCAGCCCCACCTCGCCGGGCGCGAGACCTTCACGGCGCACGCGCAGGAACAGGCCCAACTCGTTGTCACTCACCCGTCGAACGTAGCAGCCGCGCCCGGCCGGATCGTGGCCCTGCCACTACCAGTCCCGGCCCGGCCTTCCTGCCCGGCCGGCGGCCGGGCAGGTTGGGAGCCGTGACCCGCTGGGCCACCTCACGACGTACGACAGGGAGCACCGCCATGTCCGCACAGACCCGTCCCCGGCAGACCCTCCACCTCGCAGTGGTCATCGGCAGTGTCAGAGAGGGCCGGTTCGGCCCCGTGGTCGCCAACTGGTTCGTCGAACAGGCCGCGCTGCACGGCGGGTTCACGGTGGACCTGATCGACCTCGCCGACACCCCGCTGCCGCTCGAACTGCCACCCGTCCCGCCGGCGATGGCAGCGGAACCCGTCCGGCCCCCCGAGATGGCGGAGCTCACCCGCCGGCTCGGGGAGGCCGACGCGGTCGTGGTGGTGACCCCGGACTACAACCGCAGTTTCCCGGCCTCGTTGAAGGCCGCGATCGACTGGCACTACACCCAGTGGCAGGCCAAACCGATCGGGTTCGTGGGCTACAGCGGCGGCACCGGCGGCATCCTGGCCATCGAGCAACTGCGCCAGGTCTTCAACGAACTGCACGCCCACACGGTCCGCGACTACGTCTCCTTCCCCCGCTACTACCTGCTCTTCGGACCGGACGGCAGCCTGCTGGAGCCCGAGGGCCCCGACGCGGCCGCCAAGGTGCTGCTCGACCAGCTGCTGTGGTGGGGATCGGTGCTGCACGACGCCCGCCGGGACCGGCCCTACGTCGCGGCCTGAGTCCCGCCGGTCACGAGCGGAAGACCGTGACGCCGTGGTGGTGGGGGCGGGCGCCCTGGTGGTGAGCGGCGAAGGCCCGTGGGTGACCTGCTGTCGCCGTGGTCGTTTCCTGAGGTGAGAGGCCCGCACCACATTCCCGGGCCGGTGGTTACCCCAGGCGGCGGCAGGCCGCGGAACAGGACGACACGATGAGCAAGCACCAGAAGGGCCGCAGGCACCGGACGGTCAACCGCAACCCCCGTCCGGTCGGAATCGCGCGGCCCCCGGCCGCGCCCCGGACCCCGGCGGCGTCCGGCCCGGCCACCGGACGGACCGTCGTCGCGGACGAGCAGTCCGGTACCCGGGCACCGGAGACCTCGCAGCCGGCTGCCCGTCAGCAGCCGGCCACGCCGGAGAAGCCGGTGGCGCCGGACGCCCCCAGATCGTCCGAGGCGGTGCCGGACGGCGGCCTCGGCCACCATGCGGTGCGCACCTGGCAGGAGGTGCAGTCCGCCGGGGACGACGGCATCACGGTGGACGAGCTCTGCACGGCCGTCGGCTACCAGTCGCGCACCATCCTCAAGCACCTCAAGGTGCTGGCACAGGACGGTCTGGCCGAACCGCACGGCGAGCGGTGGCGCTCCACCGGCCAGAAGCTCTTCTAGTCGTCAGGTCTCGCGCTGGATGGAGCAGTAGATGTCGGCGAGCCGCACCATCGCCTCCAGCCGGGCCAGCCCCCACCGTCCGTACCGGAGGTTGAGCGCTTCGAACCGGGCGGGGCCCGCCGGGTCGACCGTCCGCGCGGTGTCCAGGGTCACCTCCCGACCGGCGATGGTCAGGCGGAGGACGCGGGGGTCCGGGTCGACGACCGGCGGCAGCAGCGGCCGGGCGAAACCGTGGTGGGACGCGACCAGATGGATGACCAGCTCGGTGTCGAGGTCGTCGCGGGCGGCCGTGTGCAGTGCGGCGATGCGGGCCGAGAGCGCCTCGTGCCGCATCCCCTGCGGATAGCCGGAGGCGCGCCGGGCCTTCCCGGACCCGGACCGGTCGGCCGGGTCCGTGCCGGACTTGGCGAGCGGCTCGGGTGCGGCGAGAGCGGCGGCGGCTGCGTCCTCGTAGCCGCCGTGCAGCATCGTCTGGAAGCGCGGGTCCCGCTTGCCCTCGTCGTGCAGGCCGGCCGCGAGGGCGACGGCGGCGACCGTACGGTCGTCCAGGCGGAGGTTGCGGGCGTAGCCCTCGGCAGCCGCGGACACCTCGGCCTGGTGCTCGGCGAGGGTCTGCGGCAGACCGGCCGTGGAGGGCTTGCCGAGGCTCGCCCGGCCGGCGACGAACAGCCGCAGGCCGCCGCCGACGGTGAGGAGCCGGCCGCCGCGGGCCAGCGCACCGAAGACCCTGAGGTGGGGGAGATCCCGGGGCGCCGCGCCGGCCAGTTCGGCGAAACGGCCGCGGTGGCGGGCTTCCCGTTCGAGGCCGAAGGGCGCGCTGTCGGCGCCGATCTCCGTGATCAGCCGGTCCACCGGGGAGGCGAGCGCGGGGTCGTAGGCGCGCACGGCGCTGCCCAGAGCCGGCCCGATCCGGACGACGGCCCGATCGTCGCCGCCGCCCACCAGGTCCGCCACGTCGACGACCGGGTCCGTGGAGCCGGGGTTCCAGCCGTACGCGTCGCACCCCCCGAAACCCGTCGGCAGGACGACGAGGTCCTCGGGCCCGAGCTCGTCGGGTGTGACGATCGCGGTGGCCGCGTCGAACCGGTACCGCAGGACCTCCACCCCGGACCCGGCGGGTGAGCCGTCGGCGGGCTCCTCGCCCGGCCCGGGGAACGCGTCGTCGTCGGAGATCGCGGCGGCGTTCGGGGCGCCGGTCAGCCACCGCCGTACGGCGTGCAGCGGCAGTTCGACGCTCTCCTCGGCGGCCGGCGGGAACAGGTTGACCGTGTCGCGCCACTCCTCGGCCGTCCAGGCCGCCTCGCGGGTCCGCCAGGCGACGCTGACGCGGGGGCGGACGTCCGGGCCGGTGCCGTGCAGGTACGGAGCGACCGGCACGTCGGTGTCCGGGACCGGCTCGGTGCGCACCCAGGCGTCCAGGGCCGCCGTGTGCACGGGGGTCAGGACCGGGCGGGCTCCCCGCATCGCCTCCCACTGCGCGGCGTCGGTATCGGCCGCCAACCGCCGCAGCGCGGCGGGGGAGACGGCCAGACCGGGGCCGGTGAGCTCGGGCGTCTCGCCGGGGGCGGTGACGAGCGGCGGGCAGAGCCCGGTCAGCCGGCGCCAGGTGGCGTCGCGCGCGTCGCCGCCGGCCCCGCCCGTGTCGTCCGGGGCGCGGACCACGACGGCCCGCGCCGCGGTGCGCCGCCCGACGCGGTTGAGCCGGCCCAGCCGCTGGATCAGCGCGGGGAGCGGGGCCGCCTCGGTGACCAGAGCGTCGAAGTCGAGGGCGGCGCCGACCTCGACGGTCTGGGTGGTCACCACGTAGAACGGGCCGTCGTGGCGGGTCTCGTGGCCGGTCCTCGTCCGGTCGTACCACCGGCGGCGCAGGTACTCCCGGTCCACGGCGCGGCTCCGCCCGGTCAGCAGCACCTTCTCCCCGGGCAGCAGGTCCAGGACGGCTCGGGCCCGCCCGAGCGTGTTGCAGACGACGCCGACGACCTGGCTGTCGGCGACCTGGCCGCCGACGGCCTGCCCAACGGCGGCCGACTGCTGGGCCCACGCGGCGAGGGAGGCGGCCATCGACCCGTCGGGGTCGGCCCCGTCCGTTCCGATCTCGACGGGGTACAGCCGCTTGGCCGATCGCAGGCGGGGGCCCGCCACCGGGTGGCGTTCGTCGTCGTCCGTGATGCCGTGCGCGTCGGCGCCGCCGTGCCCGGCGACGGCCGACATGGTCATCAGGACCGGGCGCAGCTCCTCGGGTGTCCCGTCCAGCGCGAAGGCGGCGCGCACCGCGGCCGCGAACTCCTCGGCGCCGTGTGCCTCGTCGAGGACGATCAGCGAGTCGGTGCCGGTCAGGGCGGCGTCGATCGACCGGCGCCGGGCGCCGGCGCCGGAGCCGCGGAAGAACAACCGGCTGCCCACCTGTTCGACGGTGCCGGCCACCAGGGAGAGCCGGTCCGGGCGCTCCAGCCAGTTCGGCGACCAGGTCACCCCGCCCCGCATCCGGCTCGCCTCCAGCACCTCGTTGTCGCCCTCGCGCCACAGCGCCCGCGCGACACGTCCGGTGATCGTGCCCACCGGCGGAGCCGACGGATCCGGCCGGCCGGCGTGCGGATCCGACATCGCCCGGCGCAGCGTCCGGGCGAGCCGCGCCGCGTGCTCGTACGCCTGGCCGGCGACCAGCCGCCGGTCCACGGCGTAGAAGATCCGCAGGGGTGTCCGCGAGGGGCCGGAGCCGGCTCCGGGCCGGCCGCGCCGGAGGGCGGCGGTGAACACCGCGACATCCAGGACCCAGATCTTGCCGAGCCCGGTCGGCACCGTGACGGCCCGTGGCCAGCCGTCCCTCACCACCCGTTCCACCAGCGCCGTCTGCCACGGAAAGGGCTCGTATCCGTGTGTCTCGCGGCAGAAGGCGGTGAAGTCGCCCGGATCCAGTGCGCGTTCCAGCATGGGGCGGACTCCTCCTGAGGTGCCGGCGCCCAGTTTCCCACCCCGGCCCCGGGGTTGTGAAGGTCGGCCGGGCCGTCGGGCGAGGCGCGCACCGGGTGAACGCCGGGTTGATCCGCATGACAAGTTAGGAAACTTTACTAACTCCTATTGACGGTCCTCCGGAGCTTTGCCACTCTCGCTGCACGCGGCTTGGCGCGGCATCCCTGGATGTGACGCGCTCAGTGAGAGATCTGTCCCGGCCGTGGGCCTCGCGACGTCCCGGCACATCCGGGCGCCGCGGTTGGATCTCCCACGCCCGGAGGCAGACGTTGTCCCAGTCCCCGCCCGCCCGCCATCGCCGTCTGTACGGCCTGGTCGCGGTCCTCGCCCTGCTCATCGGCCTGTCGGCCACGTCGTCCGGACACGCCGCCGGCGACGTCCTGCTGTCCCGCGGCAAGCCGGCCCTGTCGTCGTCCGACGAGAGTTCCTCCTACAACGCGGCCAAGGCGGTGGACGGCAGCACCGCCACCCGCTGGGCCAGCGAGGAGGGACTCGACCCGCAGTGGATCCGCGTCGACCTCGGCGCCACGCGCACCCTCAGCCGGGTGCACCTCGACTGGGAGGCCGCCTACGGCAAGGGCTACCGCGTCGAGGTGTCGCCCGACGGGTCCGTCTGGACCAAGGCGTACTCGACGACCACCGGTGACGGCGGCATCGACGAGGTGACCGTCCCGTCCGGCACCTCCGGCCGCTACGTCCGGGTGTACGGCACAGCCCGGGGCACCGCCTACGGCTACTCCCTCAACGAGTTCGAGGTGTACGGCCCGGCCGGCGGCCCGGACACCAGCGCACCGACCGCGCCCGGGAACCCGCGGGTGACCGGCACCACCGCCACGTCCGTCTCCCTCGCCTGGGACGCGTCCACCGACGACACCGGCGTGACCGGCTACCAGGTGACCCGCGACGGCGCCGTCGTCGCCACCCCGACCGGCACCGCGTTCACCGACCCGGGCCGCACCCAGGGGACGGCGTACACCTACACCGTCAGGGCCCAGGACGCGGCCGGCAACCTCTCCGCGGCGAGTGCGCCGGTGACCGGCACCCCCGGTCCGAGCGCGGCCTCCTTCACGGTCGTCGCCGCCGGCGACATCGCCGACCCCGGCTGCTCCGCGGGCAAGGACTGCGGGGCGGAGAACACCGCCAAGCGCGTCGAGGCCATCAACCCCGACGAGGTCATCACCCTCGGCGACAACCAGTACGACACCGGCAGCCTCAGCGACTTCAAGAAGTACTACGGGACGACCTGGGGCCGGTTCCTGAACAAGACCCACCCGTCGACCGGCAACCACGAGTACGACGACAGCACCCCGGCGGCCGGCTACAAGGCGTACTTCGGCAGCCGCGCCACCCCCGACGGCAAGACCTACTACAGCTGGGACCGCGGCGGCTGGCACTTCGTCGCGCTCGACACCGAGATCTCCATGTCCGCGACCTCCGCGCAGGGCAAGTGGCTGGAGGCGGACCTGAGCAAGAACACCAACGGCTGCGTCGCCGCGTACTGGCACCGGCCGCTGTACAGCTCCGGGCCGCAGGCCGACATGGTCAGCAAGCCCGTCTGGCAGATCCTGCGGGCGCACGGCGCCGATCTGATCCTCAACGGCCACGACCACCTCTACGAGCGGTACGCACCGCAGAACGCGACCGGGGGCGCCGACCCGGCGGGCGTACGGGAACTGCTCGTCGGCACCGGCGGCGCCGACAGCTACGGCTTCGAGAGCGCACAGCCGAACAGCCAGAAGCGGATCACCGACGTCAAGGCCGTCCTGAAGCTGACCCTCACCCCGACCACGTACGCGGGAGAGCTGATCCGCGACAACGGCTCGGTGCTCGACACCTTCGGTCCCGTCACCTGCCACTGACGCACGCTCGACCCGCGGCCCGCGCCGTGGAACAAGGAGACAACACGTGAAACGACACCTGACGGCCCTCGCCGCCACGGTGGCCCTGGCTGCCGGGGCCGGTGCGATCTTCGCCGGCGCCGCGCCCGGCCGGGCCGACGCCGCCGACCGCGGCAATCCGCACGGCGTCACCGGCGACCTGGCGCACTCCTCGACCCGGGGGATCTCCAAGGCGGAGGCACTGGCGCACCCGGAGCGACTGGTCACCCTCGCCAAGAGCCTGAACGTGCGCGTGGTCAACGCGCGGCTGCCGCTGACGACCGATCAGGGCGCCCTGTGGCCCAGCGACACCGACCCGCGGTGGCTCATCAGCTGCAACGAGAGCGACCCGGACCAGCCGGGACTGCTGCGCACGGAACTGGCGACCGGCAGGTCCCAGACGATCCTGACCGGCACCGAGGCATGCGACCCCGTCCGGCGCACCGCCTGGGGAACGATCGTCATCGGCGAGGAGACCGGTGGCGGGC
The DNA here is from genome assembly GCF_027158205.1 of Streptomyces sp. H39-S7. Taxonomy (GTDB): domain Bacteria; phylum Actinomycetota; class Actinomycetes; order Streptomycetales; family Streptomycetaceae; genus Actinacidiphila. Next base: position 60,132 of record NZ_JAPVLU010000037.1, read on the forward strand.
CCGAGGGCGGCCGGCTCTACGAGCTGATCGACCCGCTGCACACCACCGGAGTCACGCTCGACCGGGCCACCGGCCGCTTCAGCGGCGGCACCGGAGCGGCGAACCTGACCGTCCGGGCCGGCATCGGCCGGATGTCCTACGAAGGCATCTCGGTACTGCCCAACGGCCTGCTCTACTACGCCGACGAGAACCGTCCCGACAAGGGCGCGCCCGGTGGCGCGCTGTTCAAGTTCGTGCCGGACAAGCCCCGCGCCGCGGGCGCGGGGGCCGTCCACCGGCTGAGCGAGTCGCCGCTCGCGTCCGGCCGGGTCTACGGGCTCCGGCTGGGCCGCTACGAAGGTGGCCGGGACTACGGCCAGGGCACCCAGACCGGCCAGGGCGCCTGGATCCCCGTCCCCGACCGCACCGACCCCGACCTGACCGGGGCCACCGAGGCGCTCCATCTGACCGGCCTGTACCGGCCGGAGGACATGGACCTGGACGGGACCGCGCTCGCCGCGGGGCAGGTGCGCGCCTGCGTCAACGAGACGGGAGCCGAGGACGAGGCGCAGAACTGGGGCCAGTCGGTGTGCCTGACCGACGGGACGGTGGCCGCCGCCACCACCAACGCGGCGGTCCCGCAGCTCCAGTTGTTCGTCCCGGGCAGCCCGGCGGTCAACATGCCCGACAACATGGCCTTCCGGCCCGGCCGCGGCACCTGGGTCGTGCACGAGGACGGTGACACCGAGAGCGATCTGCAGGGATTCCACGGCAACGACCTGTGGAGCTGCCTGCCGGACGGATCGGACCCCGACCTGCAGAGCGACGGCTGTATCCGGGCGGCGACCGTCAACGACCCGATGGGCTCCTTCACCGGAGGCGTCTTCGACGCGACCGGGCGCCATCTGTACGTGATCGTCCAGTACAACATCACCGGCTACGGCGTACTGCTCGACATCAGCGGGTGGAAGTAGCCGATGTACATCTCGGCGAGCAGCGGTACCCGTCCCGCCGACGGCGCCCCGGGCCTCCGCCGGGGGCGCCGGGCCGGACTGCTGCGTACGGTCCCCGCCAACGTGGTCGCACTCGGCGCCGTCAGCATGGTCACCGACGTCTCCTCCGAGATGGTCAGTGCGGTGCTGCCGCTCTACCTCGTTCTGCAACTGGGCCTGAGTCCGCTGGCCTTCGGCATGTTCGACAGCCTGTACACCGGTGCCACCGTCCTGGTGCGGCTCGTCGGCGGCCATCTCGCCGACCGCCGCCAGCGCCGCAAACTGGTCGCCGGGATCGGCTACGGGCTGTCGGCGGTGTGCAAGCTCGGCCTGCTGGCCGCCGGGAGCTCGGTCGGCGCGCTCGGCGCCGTGGTGGCCGCCGACCGGGCCGGCAAAGGCCTGCGCACCGCCCCGCGGGACGCGCTGATCTCCCTCAGCACCCCGCCGCAGACGCTCGGTCTCGCCTTCGGAGTGCACCGGGCGATGGACACCGTGGGCGCCTTCATCGGCCCGCTCGCGGCGTTCGCGGTCCTCGCCGCGACCGGCACCGCCTACGACGCGGTGTTCGTCGTCAGCTTCTGCGTCGCCGCCCTCGGTGTGGTGCTGCTCGTCTCGCTCGTCCGGGACCGGCAGGATCCGCCCCCGGACCGGCGCGAGCCCGCGCTGCGCGCCGCGTTCGGACTGCTGCGCGCGGCCGCGTTCCGCCGCACCTGCCTGCTGACCGCCGCACTGGGCCTCGTCACGGTCAGCGACTCCTTCATCTACCTCCTGCTGCAACGGCGGCTGGGCATCGCCCCGGAATACTTCCCGCTGCTGCCGCTCGGCACCACCGGCGCGTACCTGCTGCTCGCCGTGCCGCTGGGACGGATGGCGGACCGCACCGGCAGGTTCCGGATGTTCCTCGGCGGGCACGTGGCGCTGCTCGGCGCGTACGCGATGCTGCTGGGACCCGCGGGCGGACTGCTCGTCCTGGTCCCGGCGCTGCTGCTGCACGGGGTGTTCTACGCCGCGACCGACGGCGTACTGATGGCCGCGGTCGGCCCGCTGCTCCCCGCCGGGCTGCGGACCAGCGGGATGGCGCTGCTGCAGACCGGCCAGGCGGGCGCCCGGGTGGTGTCCTCGATCATCCTCGGCGCGGCCTGGACGGCGTGGGGTCCGCGCACCGGGCTCGCGGTGATGGCGGCGGGGCTGGCGGTGTGCCTGCTGGTGGCCAGGTTCGGCTTCCCGACGGACGACGTCGGGACCGACGCCCCCGACACACCTCCCGATGTCCCGTCGCACCACCAGGAGACGAGCGCATGATCGACATCCGCCGGCACGCCCATGTCCGACTGCTCGCACCGGTGCTCGCCCTGCTGGTGCTGGCCGGGCTGGGGGTCGGCTACAGCGTCCACGCGGCCCGGCGCGAAGCGGTACCCGCCTTCCACGGCGAGCCGATCGACACCGGCCGCCCCGGCCAACTGCTCTTCCGGGACACCGCCCCCGGGGCCGGCCACGGCAACATCGCGGCGGTCCCGGCCGGCGGATCCGCCGCTCCCCGCACGGTCAGCGGGCTGGGCTGCGAGCGGTTCTACAGCGCGGCCGGCACCGGCGTCTGCCTCGTCACCAGCACCGGCGCCGTGCCCAGGACGTACGCGCTGATCGTCGACCGCCAACTGCGCGAGGTCCGGCGGGTGAAACTGTCGGGCATCCCCAACCGCGCCCGGGTCTCGCCCAGCGGGCGCATGGTCTCCTGGACGGTGTTCGTGCAGGGGGACTCCTACAACCGGGGCGGCTTCTCCACCTGGACCGGGATCCTCGACACCCGCACGGGTTACGCGGTGCAGAACATCGAGGACATCCCGCTGTTCATCGACGGCCACCGCTACCGGGCGGCCGACGTCAACTTCTGGGGTGTGACCTTCGCGGCGGACGACAACCGCTTCTACGCGACCGTGACGACAAAGGGGAAGACGTACCTCATCCAGGGCGACTACGGCAAGTGGGAGGCGCACACGCTGCGTGAGAACGCCGAATGCCCCTCCCTGTCGCCGGACGGCACCCGGCTGGTGTTCAAGAAGCGGGTCTCCGCCGACGCGGCGCGGCCCTGGCGGCTCCACGTGCTCGACCTGGCGACGATGCGGGAGACCCCGCTCGCCGAGACGGCGAGCGTGGACGACCAGGCCGCGTGGTTCGACGGGCGCACCGTCATGTACGCCAAGTCCCGGAGCAAGGGAGGCTCCGATGTCTGGGCCGTCCCGTCCGACGGGACGGGAAAGCCTCGTGCACTGATTGTCGACGCAGCGTCACCGAGTCGCTGAGGGAAGGGTTCCGGACACGCACGGTGGCCGCCGGAAGTCCTCCGGCGGCCACCGGCCTTTCCCTGTGCGAAACCTGAGTCGCGGTACAACTCGGACGAGGGGCCCCAAGAGTGGGCGTACGAACGCCGTCAGGCCCGGCGCTGTCACGAAGTTGCGTCAAAAGCGAACCCAGACCGGTGCTCAAGCGTCTAAGGAGTGAGCACAACGAGCCTGCCGGGCACAGCCGTGGCGGTGCTGGAGAGTCAGGAGCGCGAAATGGACCCGGAGCCGGTCGTTGACGTCAGTAGACGCGTCGTCTGTCCCCGCTGCCACAGAGTGAGATGCATCTGCCCGTGAGCCGGGCGAAGCCGCCGGTCTGCCACGTGCTGCCGTCGGGCGCTGCCGCTGGCGCTGCGGGTTCCGGACGCGAATCCGCGCAGCGAGGCCGGGCAGGTCGTGACCGCCGTCCACCTCATGCTCGGCCACGTCGGGGCCGCCCTGTCCGAGCGGTACACGAGCGAGGAGCGGCCGCGCCACCCGGAACCGGTCCCGGGTGGCGCGCCGGAAGGACCGGATCAGGCCGTGGGGCCGCGGTGGCGGGTTCCCGCGACGAGCCTTCGGCCCGGTCGGCTCAGGGCCAGTCCTGGGACATCGAACGGTCCTCCCGGGCGATGGACTTGCACAACTGGCGCACGAGGGTGTGCGGGCCGACGTGCTTGGCGGCCAGTTCCAGCGCTCTTTCGACGGCGAAGTCGAACGGGTCGCGCAGGATCTCCGCACGGCGCTGCGGATCGGCGGCCGCGGCGGCGAAGAGCGACTTGAACGTGCCGCCCTCGCGGCAGGACCAGGCATCGAGCAGCCCGATGGTGTAACTCCGGCCGGCTGAGGCCTGGTTCTTGCCGGCGGCCTCGGCATCGGGGCCGGGGGTCCATTCCCCGCCCTCGGCACGATGGATCCGCATGATGTAGGTCACTGCGGCCTTGGTCAGGGTGTACAGCGTCTCGTCGTCGAGTTCGAGCAGCAGGTCGATCCTGCCGCCGGCGGTCGCCGACTCGCCGAGAGCGGCCTCGGCGACGGCGGCCTGGAGCAGTACATCGCCCCGCTGAAGGGCATTCATGTCGAGCACGGAGATCCTTGGGTGTGTGGCCGGGGGTTCGCGGAGTTTCGGCGCGAAGCGGGCCGTCCAAGTCTGTCACCGCCGCCTCGCGCGGCGCTGGAGTCCCCCTCGCGGGGGGCCGGACCACCCCTCCAGCGCGGTGTGCCCGGCCGCGCGTTCGCCGCGACGGCCGGGCGTTCCGTCCTACGCGCTGCGGCAGAGCGATCCCCTGCCGGTCGTCCGGACGACGCTCATCCGCCAGGCGTCGAACGTGACGGACTCGCCCGGCAGGATCAGCAACCCGTCGTCCCCGTCCTGCCAGGTCGCGCCGATCCGGCGCACCTGGACGGCCGGGCCCCCGACGCCGGCCATGAAGATGGTGGGGTCGATCTCCCACCCGCGCGCGTCCAGCCAGGCCTCGAGCGCGGTGGTGTCCTCCGCGTCCGCCCCCCGTGGCCATAGGAATTCCGTCATGCTTTCCCCATCCCCCGTACGTCCCCCGTAGTGCTCGTGGACCGAGCAAGCTGATCCTGTCAGGCGCCACTGACAAGTCGCTAAATTTTCGGTATACACGCGCGGTGACCCTCGACACCCCCCGCGCCGACGGCCCTCGGATAGGTTCGCAGACACACCCGAACCCACCATGGAGCTGTTCATGCGCGCCAGAGAACCGCAGGCCGACGCCGTAGCCGGAGGCCAGGGATGACCGCGGGCCCCGAACCGTGGACACCGGCCGCCGGGCCGCTGGGGCCGCTGCACGGCGATCTGCTCGCGGCGAAGAGCGGGGTGTACGACGTCGCCGGGTTCGTCTGCTCGCGGCCGGTGCCGGAGCCGGAGAGCGCCGACTACGGTGCGCACGTGTTCACCCTGGACGGTGCCTCCGTCCGGTTCCGGGTGGCCAGGACGACCCCGACGAAGATCGGGCAGTTCGTCACCGTGTGGAAGAGGTCCCCGGAGGGGCCCATCCAGCCGTTCGACTCCGCGGATCCCGTCGACCTCTTCGTGGTCAGCTGCCGCGACGATCGGCGCTTCGGGCAGTTCGTGCTGCCGCGGGACGTGCTCTGCGAGCGGGGCGTCGTGTCGAGGAACGGCGTCGGCGGGAAACGGGCCTTCCGCGTCTACCCGCCCTGGGTCACCGCGGTCAACCGACTGGCCCGCGGCGCGCAGGCCTGGCAGCTGGACTACTTCCTGCCGATCCCCGAGGACGCCCCGGCCGACACCGAACGGGCCCGCGCGCTGTACCACCCCTGAGGTCGGGCGCATGACCGGACAGGGCCGGACCGCATTCCCGGCGCCCGCACCCGAATCCTTTTCGAGCAACCGGTAGGGGAAATGGCAGAAGGGGTCGGCGCGTTCCGTTTCCTGCCCCGCCGAATTCGGGACAGGAAGCAACCCCGGAGAGCCGACGCGCGTCTTTACCGGCGGCCCCGCCGAACAACTGGCGGGGCCGCGCCCCCAGTGGGCCTGCGAGCGAAAGAGGCTGCATGCTCCGTGTTCACTTCACCCCGTACGACCTCCAGGACATTCGCGTGTCCCAGCATCCCGACCCTTATGGGAACTGGTGTGCAGTATCTGCCGCCTGCAGACCGGACAGGGACCGCTGGATTTCGGCCAATGGCGCGGTACGGCATATGAGCGGCTGCGCAGAGACCCCACCGCGAAGCGGGCGCTGCAGCTCCTGCGGTCATTGATTCCCGCTTCCGGCTATAGTCCGGACTTTCTCACGCCGAGTGGCACCGGCGACGAACTGTCCGCCGGCCTGGAGCAGGTGTGCGGCACCTCCCGCGGACAGCTGGACCACGAACTGTCCCGGCTGGCCGCATCCCGGCCGGTCCCGGCCTGGGCCGGCACGCTGGGCCGGCCGGGGGCCGCCAACGGGCTCGTCCCTCTGACGAGATCCCTCGCCGTCTACCACCGGGCCCTGCTGCAGCCGACGCCCCGCTCCCGCAGGGCCCGTTCAGCGCCTGCTCGATGTGATCTCCCGTGCGTCCTCCGCCTCGGACGGGGCCGGACCGAGCGGGAGAGCGAGCCGGGAGACCCGGTCGCTGACCGGTACCGGAGAGCGCGGGACCGACCGCCGGGTGGGATCCGGGGTACCGACGTACAGCCAGCCGATGAGCCCTTCGTGCGCTGCCAGGCCCAGCAGCGCCCGGGTACCGGCCGAGTCGACGGACGACCCGGTGCGCCAGATGCTCCCGAACCCCCTGCCGTGCAGCAGGAGCATCAGGGAGTTGACCATGGCGCTGCTCGCGGCGAGCTGCTCCCAGTGCGGCACCCGGTGGTTGCGCTGGGGCACGAGGACCAGGGTCGCGAGGAGCGGGGCGCGCAGCGGCTTCCGCGCCTCGCGCCGGCTGGTCTCCGCGTCGGTGGCGCCGGACGCGAAGGACGCGCCCAGCGCCGCCCGGCCCTCGCCGCGCACGAGGATCCACCGCCAGGGGCGCAGGTGGCCGTGGTCGGGCGCGGTCGCCGCCCAGCCGAGCAGGTCGGTGAACTCCTCGTCGCTCGGGGCGGGATCGAGCAGCCGGTGCTCGCTGCGTCGGGTGCGGACGGCGGCTTCCAGCTCCATCAGTGGACGCTCCTCATCGTGCCGCGCGCCCGCTCACGGGCACCGCGGCGGCAGCCAGAAGGACCGCACGCCCCGCACCGCGGCGAGGCGGTCCCGCGCCATGCCGGTCGCGGCGGCGGCCGTGCTGATGTTCAGGTCCTTCGCCCGGGTGAAGATCTCGACGAGCCGTTCCGGGATCAGTTGCGCGCGCTGCCTGACCCGGGCCATGTCGTGGCCCGCGGGGTGCAGTTCGTCGACCACCTGGATCAGGCCGAGCGCGTTGATGACGAAGTCCGGTGCGTACAGGATGCCGCGCGCCGCCAGCCGGTCGGCGATCGCCGGAGCGGCGAGCTGGTTGTTGGCCCCGCCCGCGACGATCCGGCAGCGCAGCTTGTCCACCAGGCCGGCGTCGATGACGTTCCCGACCGCGTTCGGGCTCAGGACGTCCACGTCCAGCAGGTAGAGCTCCTCCCGGCTGACGACCTCCGCCCCGCACTCGCCGGCCACCCGCTCGGCCTTGTCCTGGTCGATGTCGGCCACCGTCAGCTGCGCGCCGGCTTCGGCCAGATGGGCCGCCAGCCGGGCGCCCACCTTGCCGACCCCGTCGAGGGCGATGTGACGGCCGTCCAGGCTGTCGCTGCCGTCCAGGAACTCCAGGCACGCGCGAATACCGAGACTCACGCCGTAGGCGGTCATGGCGCCCGACTCACCCGAGCCGCCCTCCTCGACGTCCAGGCCGCGGATCCACTGCGACTCCTTGCGCATCACCCGCAGGTCGGCGGTGGTGATGCCCATGTCGCAGGCGGCGATGAAGCGGCCGGACAGGCTCTCGACCGCCTGCCCGAACGCGCGGAGCAGCGTCTCGGACTTCTCGACGCCGGAGCCTCCGAATATGACGGCTTTCCCGCCGCCGATGTCGAGCCCCGCGCAGGCCGCCTTGTACGTCATGGCGCGTGAGAGACGCAGCGCATCCTCGATCGCCTGGTCGTCGTCGCGGTACGGGAGGTAGCGGACGCCGCCGAGCGCGGGGCCCAGCAGGGTCGAATGAATGGCGATGACGCAGCGGAGCCCGCCGGGGCCCGAGCTGAGCAGCACCTGCTCGTGGCCGTCCATTTGCTTGAACACACTCATGACCCACCCCTGAATCCCGTCAGTGACAACCGGACCGGCGGCTCCGCCCGCAGGCAGGAACCGCCGGCCCGTCCGGCAGAGAGTTATGCGGTGGGCCGCAGTCCGGACGCGAGCAGCGCCGCGTCCAGGACGTCCCACAGCGCGCACAGGGATTCGAGGAAGTCCTCCACGCCCTGCTCGATCTGCTCGCTGTTCGTGGCATCCATGACGGAGGAGACGGCCAGGATCACGTTCGCCTCGTGCTGCTGCTCGGCACCGGCGTCGCCCCAGTGCTCCGCCATGTAGTGCATCTCCGGCTCGTCGATGCCGGCCTTGTAGTGGCCGGAGTCGATGAGCGCGCGCTTCTCGCCCGGGATCAGGGACTGGTTGGAAATGATCTCCAGCGCGAGTGCCGTCCCGAGATTGCGGACGGTGGTGTCGGCGTCGGAGGAGAACCGGCGGCGGAACACCTCGATGGCCGCCGCCGCCTGAGGCGTCAGGCCCGTCTCGGGGTCGTAGCCCGGCAGTCCTGCCAGCAGCCGGTCCGACGAACTCTTGAGCCATGCCTCGACGCGGTCGGTGTCGTAGACGTCGTCGAAGACCTGGGAGCCGGTGCGGTTGACGATGTGGCCCGCCATCGTCGCCAGTTCCGGGCCGTGCCCGGCCTCACTGTCGACGATCTCCTCGATGAGGACTGCCTGCTCGTCCCAGCCGAGGCCGCGCAGCGCGGTGGGGAAGTCGCCGCCGGGGCGGGTGGAGGCGCAGAACGACTGCACCTGGTGGAAGAGGGCGCCCGAGACCTCGGCGGACGGCGGCGCCGCGGCCCAGTGCTCGTACAGGGGGTGGTCGAAGACGCGGTGCGTCTTGATCCGGTCGATCAGCATGTCGGTCGTCGTCATCGATTCCTACTCCGGTGAGGTGGTTGGTTCCGGGGAGGTGGATCGGGGCCGGTGCGGCCGGCAGGGCGGGCCGGCGGCGCTCAGGCGAACTGCAGCTGCGAGGGATCGACCTTGGGGACCGAGAAGCCGATCTTCTCGATGTGCTCGGCGATCGCGGCCTTGTACAGCTCGCGCAGCTCACCGTTGTCGTTCTTGCGCAGGCCCCACCGGACCGCGAGCCGCCCGCGGCGGGAGTCGGGCCGTCCGAACATGTCCAGCGCCATCGGGTAGAACTTGTCCAGCGCCTGCTGGGCCCGGTCCCGGGACTGCGCGCCGGCGTCGTAGGCCTCCGACATCAGGCGCTTGCCGTAACCGAAGTGCCGGGCCTCCTCCTTGAGGATCGCGTCGGCCTCGACCCGCAGCGGACCGTAGGTGCTCGTGGTCATCTCCTTGATCTGGAAATGCCCTTCGAGCTCGCACAGGAAGCTGAACGCGGCGCGCTCCTCCCAGACGGTGAATCGCGTGGTCATACTCTCGGCCGGGAAGTAACGCCGTTCCGCCACGGTCTGATTCACCATGTGCGACGTGTCGACGCCGAGCGGAGTGAGCAGTTTGGCGAAGCGCCGGAAGTGGTCCACCTCTTCCATGCCGAACTTGAGGCACATATAGCGCTCGTCGGCATTGGGAGCAAGCGGATAGAACGAGTCGACGTAGGTGTCGCCCGCGCTCAACTCGCCTTCGCCGTTGGCGAGCATCTGATGCGTCAGCACCTCCCGGTATTCCTCGGGAAGTTCACCGACGCTTTCCAAATCCACGGTCTCCGAAAAGACGGTCGCCATACGAATTCTCCTCCGGGTAGCTGATGAATTTCAGCCTATCCGGGGGGTTCGAGGCGTCGGTAGGCCACGATAGGGCCCTATCAACGGGGAACGAAAGGGGTATGCCGGTGGCACCTACGGGGTACCCCGGGGCACCCTTCGGGGCCCACGGGCCGGAGGGCTCAGACCCCGTTCCGTTCCGGCGGCCGGATGTAGGTCAGGGTGTGGTGGGAGACGAGCTTGCCGGCGGTGTCGGTCGTGGCGGCCGTGCCGTAGACGATCAGACGGCCGGGCCGGACGATCGTCGACTCACAGACCAGATCGGTGCGCGCCGGGCCGAGGAAGCTCGTGGTCATCTGCTGGGTGACGGACGGATCGTCCTCGCCGAACAGGGACATGATGGCGATCCAGCAGGTGACATCGGCGAGCGTCATCGCGCATCCGCCCTGCAGGACGCCGCCCGGGCGGAAGAGCTCCGGGCGCTGCCGCAGCGAGACCTTGGCCTGGCCCTTGCCGACCGCTTCCACCTGGAACCCCCACCAGGGTCCGAAGGGACTGTTATCGAGGACTGCCTGAGCTGCGTCGACATCCATCATCGCAATAACATAGCATCGTTCGGTATGTCGACGCGCAGAACCAACGCGGAACGAACGCAGCGCACCCGCTCCCAACTGACCGCGACCGCACGGCAGTTGTTCAGCGAGCACGGGTACTCCTCGACGACCATCGCGCAGATCGCGAGGAGTTCCGGAGTGACGACCGGTGCGCTCTACCACCACTGGGCGGGCAAGGAGGCGCTGCTGGTGGATGTCGTGCACGACATCCACCGTGAACTCGCGCTGCGGATCCAGGCCCTGGACGTCGAGGACGAACCGGTGGCACTGCTGCTGCGCTCCGGGCAGGCGTTCCTCGCCCTGTGCGCCGATCCGGCCGTTGCCCGACTGCTGCTGCTCGACGCGCCGGCGGTGCTCGGCTACGAGCGGTGGCGGCGGATCGACGAGCGGTGGTGGCTGTCGGCGACGATCCGCCTCGTGGAGCGGGCCCGTCCCATGAACGACCTTGGCCCCGACCCCGACCCCGACCCCGACGGCGCCGCGTCGTCCCGGCAGCTCGCCCTCGCGCTGCTGGGCGCGCTGACCTACCTCGGTCACGAGGTCGCGATCCAGGGCGCCGCGGCGGTCGACGGTGCGGGACGGACCTATGGCGTGCTGCTCACGTCCCTCCTGCGGTGATCGGGGCGGCCGCGCGGGGCCCGCACCTCACCGCTTGGGGCCGAGCTGCGACACCAGCAGCGCCGCTTCCACCCGGTTGGAGGCCGATAACTTGATCATCGCGCGATGGACGTGCTTCTTGACGGTGTTCTCGGCGATATGCAGCGTGGAGCCGATCTGTTTGTTCGTCATCCCGTCGGCGAGCAGCAGAAGGACGTCGTTCTCCCGCGACGTGAGACTCGAAATGGCGACCGGGGCCGCCGACGCCGGATATTCGGTGCTGATATCGGAGAGCCGTTCATGGGGGAGGAGATACACCGCACAGCCGCGGTTGACCAGGGAGATCACGCTGGCGAAGTCCTCCTGCAGGATTTCCAGATCCATGAATCCGGCGACCTTGGCCCGCAGGGCGTCCTGGATCGTGACGAGCGAGTCGTGGCACCACAGAACGATGATCGAGGCGTGCGCGCCGATCAGCCGGACGAGATGCCGGAACCTCTCGGCGGTCAGGGTGCGGAGATTGAGCAGGACGATGTCGGGACCCCCGTGGTCCACCGCGGTCAGGACGCCCGCCATGTCCTGCGCCACCCCGGCCACGTCCAGTCCCGGAGCTTCCCTGGTCATCGCCATGAGACCGGATCGGGTCACGACCTGGTCATCGGCGATCAGCAGTTGTATCTGAGCCATGTGCGGCGTCCTGCCTTCCCCCGTACGGCCGTCTGCGGGCCTCTCGTGGAGGGCCGTTGCAGGTACGACCGCAAGATCGAATAAGGTCGGAACACCGGCCGTGCACCCACCGCGCCTCCCTGTGGTCGAGGGGCGAAACGCGGCAACGGCGGTTTCCGGACGGTCGGCGCGGCGCACTTCCTCGGGGAGTGAAATCGATCCGAAAACATTCTGTGCGGACGGGGAACGGGCGCACAGCAGAAGAAGGCTCACATGCGGGTTGTCCGACGTGTGGCCTTCTTCGATTCAATTGGACCACGGCGTAGCCTACATGACGGTAACCCGCATGGGGAGACATGAATGAGATATTCCGGATAGGGCTATTGACAGTGGCGTCGACTGCCCGAATCGGCCATTGCTTCCGAAAACAATCGGTTCCTCGATGACCAGGAATGGTTTAGCCGTTCGCGGTGAGGGCGCGGCCGCGCACTGTCCTCGCCGCGGCCCCCGGCGCGCGGACGGCCCCCGACGCACGGACGGCTCACGGACGCGGCAGTCGGTCGCCGTGTCCGTGAGCCGTCCGTGAGGGGGAGTGGGCTCAGCAGCCGAGGTTGTTGCCCGCCGGGACGCCCAGGATCTGGACGAAGCGCTGGTAGGCGTCGATCCGGCTCTGGACCTGGGCGGGGTTGCCGCCGTTGCACTCGATGCTTCCGTTGATGCTGCGGATGGTCTCACCGAAGCCGGCGCCGTTGACCATGGCGTTGTGCGGCGTCATGGTGCCCGGTCCGTTCTGGGTGTTCCAGTACCACAGGCCGGTCTTCCAGGCGACGGACGAGTCGGTCTGGACGAGGTTGGGGTTGTGCAGCAGGTCGATGCCGAGCGCGTCGCCCGCGGCCTTGTAGTTGAAGTTCCAGCTCAGCTGGATCGGACCGCGCCCGTAGTACGCGGACTGGCCGGCGGGGCAGCCGTAGGACTGGCTCGCGTCGCAGTAGTGGGGGTAGTTGGCGGTGTTCTGCTCGACGATGTAGACGAGCCCGCCGGTCTCGTGGTTGACGTTGGCCAGGAAGGCGGCGGCTTCCTGGCGCTTGACGGTGTCACTTCCGGTGTTGGCGAATCCGGGGTAGGCGCTCAGGGCCGCGGTCAGGCCGCTGTAGGAGTAGAACGAGTTGCGGCTCGGGAACATCTGGTTGAACTGGGCCTCGCTGACCGGGAAGCCGCCCTGGGTGGGCGGTGTGGTCGGCGAACTGCCGCAGGTGTACGGCTCCCAGAACCAGGTGCTGATGACCGGGTCGTAGCCGGGGTTGTCGTGCTCGGCCTGGTACGCCTTGCCGTCGGTGTACTTGACGATGTCACCGGTGACGTAGGCCCGGCCCGCGACCCACGCGGGGTAGTCGCACGATCCGGTGCCGCCGGTACCACCGGTGCCACCGCCCGAACTGCCGCAGGTACCCTGATCGGCCCAGACCGCCGCGGTGCCGGGCGTCTCGTTCTGGGTCCACCACTTCGCGGACCAGTTGTGACCGTTGTAGGACGCGGACAGCCCGCCGGTGTACACCGTCGAGGAGTTCCACGCGGTCGTACACTGCGCGGCGGAGGCGGTGGACGCCAGCGGTACGAGGACCGCCAGTCCGACCGCGACGATCAGAGCGGTGAGAAACGCCATGATGCGTTGTTTGGACACGGGGCCACTCCTAGTGGGGGGTTGAGTGGAGGATCGCCCTGCACTCAATCGGATTGGTCTGGACCTGTCAAGGTCTGGACCAATATTCCCCGAGGTGACGGCCGTTGGGTGCGGGCGGGCGGGCGCGACAGCGCCGCGGCCGGAGGCTGCGATAGCCTGCCGGGCAGCGACCACAGGGCGACGGACGGGACCGGTACCGGAACGATGGCGTCACAGGACCGTGCGCGGCATCCGGCGGGCCGGACGGCGTTGGTCGTCAAGGTCCCGGAGGCGGAACCCCTCGTCGGGCAGTGGCGCCGGCGGTTCGACCCCGCCGCCGCGACCGGGGTCCCGGCGCACGTGTCGGTGCTCTACCCGTTCCTGGACCACGCGCGGATCGACGACACCGTCGTCGCAGCCCTGGACGCGACGCTGGGTGCTCACGCGCCCTTCGAGATCGCCTTCCACCGGTGCGGACGCTTCCCCGAGATGCTCCATCTCGTCCCGGAGCCGGACGGCCCCCTCCGCGCGCTCACCGCCGGCGTCGTCGAGCGCTGGCCGGAGGCGCCGCCGTACGGCGGCCGCTATCCCGACGTGGTACCGCATCTGACCGTCGCGTACAGCCCGGATCCGAGCGTGCTGGACACGATCGAAGCCGGGCTGACGGGCGGGCTGCCCTGCACCGGTCGCGTCACCGCGGTGCAGCTCGTGGTCTGGGACGGCGCACAGTGGCACGACGCCCGGACGTTCCCGCTGCGCGGCCGAACCTCCTGAACGGAGTCCCGCCGCAGGGCCGAACGGGTCAGTTCATCAGGCAGGGACAGGACGTCACGCTCTCCAGATCCACCGGGCAGCCGTTGTCCGGGCCCCTGACGCAGGCCCCCTCCCCGCAGCACGCGCAGTCGCCGCAGGAAGTCGAGAGCAGCCGCGGCTGCCGGGACATCTGGGCCGATCCGTTCACATCACGATGTTCTTCCACAGTGGACTGGATATCACCCCTGGCGCCGGTTCGCCCGCGGTGCGTGCCGGAGCCGAGGCGTCAGGCGGGACAGCCCGCGTCGGCGATGACGAAGTAGCCGGTCGGGGCTTCCCGGAGGGTGTGGGTGACGAAGACGTTGTCCAGGCCCATGTTCTGGTTCGAGCCGTTGGCGTAGGCGTAACCACCGCTCTGGTGCGCGCGCCCGGCCGCGACCTGGCTGTAGTTACTGGCGGTGAAGCACCGGGGTGCGGCCCCGGTGGTCGTCGCCGTGACCGTCGTGGAGACGGCTCCGGCGGCACCGGAGGAGTCGACCGCGGCGACGGTGTAGCCGTAGGCGGTGCCGGGGGCCAGCCCGCTGTCGGTGTACGACGCCGACGCGGTGGATCCCACGGCGGTGCCGTCGCGCCGGACGGAGTACGAGACGGCGCCGTCGACCGCGTTCCAGGTCAGGGACGCGGTGCCGGCGGTGGTCGCGGTGACCCGTACGCCGGTCGGCGCCGGAAGCGGACCGGGCGCGGTGGGGGAGCCGTCCAGGCCCCAGAACACGGCGGTGTGGTAGCTGGAGCAGATGGTGTCGAGGAAGTAGGCGCCGGCGGTTCCGCACTGGTCGGCGCCGGAACCGGGGTTCACGGCCAGCCCGTGACCCATGCCGGATATCGAGTACACCGCGACGACCGGACGGCCCGCGCTGTCGGAGTAGTCGCTCACGGTGGTGTTGCCGGGCAGGTTCCGCGTACCGGACGGGGTCTGGCCGATGCCGTGCACGTCGGTCCACTGGTCGCGCAGCTCGGTGGCGTTGACCGGTTTGACGGTGGGGTCGGACGTGCCCTGCCAGATCGCGACGCGCGGCCACGGCCCGGTGTATCCGGGGAAGGAGCCGCGGGCCTTGTCGCCCCACTGCGCGGGGGTGAGGCCCTGGTTGGTGTTCTGGCAGGAGGAGGCGGCGTTCTGGCTGGTGGCGCACTGGGCGGGCAGCCCGGAGTCGACAGCCCCGCCGGCGAACACGTCGGGGTAGTCGGCGAGCAGGTCGGCCGCCATGCCGCCGCCCGCGGACAGGCCGGTGACGAAGATCCGGTGGCTGTCGGAACCGAGCTGTGTCCGGGCGTGATTCACCATCTGCAGCACCGACGCCGCCTCACCGCGTCCGCGGGTGTCCTTCGCCGCGTCGAACCAACTGAAACACGAAAGGCTGTTGTTGGCCGCGCCGGTCTGCGGGTAGACCACGGCGAATCCCCACAGGTCGGCGTACTTCTGCCAGCCCGAGCGCGTGTGGTAGTCGTTCGCGGTCTGTGTGCAGCCGTGCAGCGCGACGACCAGCGGGGCACCGGCGGGAAGGTTTCCTGGCGTGTACTGGTACATCGTCAGATTGCCCGGGTTGGAGCCGAATCCGGTGACCTGCTGGTAGGTGCCGCCCGCCGCCGCGGCCGGTCCGCTCACCAGCCCGGCGGCGAGGAGTCCGAGAACGACGATCGCGTTGAGACGCCGGAAGAAGCCGCGCAGGACGGATGCGGTCATGACGAACCTGCCATTTCCACGAGGTGCCGGGCCACGCTGCGGGCGCCGTCGTCGCCGATGAGGATGGTGTAGTGGTTGGTGTCCGCCAGCATCAGCGGGGTGACGTTCGGATGGTCCAGGCCGGCCGCGGCCAGGCGCCCCTCGTCGTACAGCCCCTGCGGCTCGTCCATCAGCCCGCGCTCCGCCCACAACAGCCGGGCGTGACCCGGCAGGTGGTGGACGGCGGCCAGGACGTCCGCGGAGAACAGGTCGACGCCGTCGGTGCGGACCGCCTCGATACGGCAGGAGGACCGCAGTTCCGGCTCCCGCCCCACCAGGTCGCGCTGGACGTAGTCGTCCACCCAAGGTCCCCAGGAGGAGACGAAGGCCGGATGCGCCTGCCAGAAGGAACGGTAGGCGGCGCGGTCCGGGAAGGTCATCGACAGCCGGCTCATGGCCGGTCCGATCACCGCCGTGATCAGCTCGTCGGGTGCCAGCTCCAGCGGGGCCGGAAAACCCACCGCGCCGTCCACCAGCAGCAGGGCGGAGAACCGGTCCGGGTGGCGCACCGCCGCCACCGCCGCCACGAAGGCGCCCATGGAGTGCCCGGCCAGCAGCAGGCGCCGCGCCCCGATCGCCGCCGCAAGGGCCGCCGCGTCATCGGCGTGGCGGGCGATCCCGTACGGTCCCGGCAGCGCGGCACTGCCTGCTCGCCCGCGCAGGTCGGGGGCGAGCAGGGTGACGCGGCCCGCCAGGTGGTGGGCGACGCGCGACCACGACAGGGCGTTGCCGGTGATCCCGTGCAGCGCCAGCACCACCGGCGCGTCCGGGACGGTCGCCGGCCAGCACAGTACGGCGAGTTCCCCTCCCTCGACGGGAACGGTGAACTCCTCGAACGCCGCCGGCTCGACGGCGGCGGTGGGCTTCTGCGTCATGGCGTGGGGGTCTCTTTCCGTTCGGCGGGTTCGGCGGCGGTCGGGGTGCGGCCGGTGACGCGTGCGGACCGTGTGGCCCGGATCCGTTCCGGCAGCCGCACCACGCCGCCGGGCAGCAGGTACACCACCGCGACGAAGACGGCGCCGAGCAGGAACAGGGGCTGGGAGAGCGGCACGCGCAGTACCGCGGGCAGCCCGGCCACCGCGCCGGATCCGGCCAGGTCGCCGAGGCGGTGGTCGGCCCAGGTGTACAGGACCCCGCCGACGAGCGGCCCCCAGCGGGAGCCGGATCCGCCCAGGACCACCATCACCAGCAGCGACAGGGTGAAGTTGGAGGTGGTGGTCTGCGGGGTGGCCCCACCGGTCAGCAGCAGGTAGACGATGCCGCCGAGTGCCGCCAGGGCGCCCGACAGGACGAACGCCACGAGTTTGAAGCCGTAGGGCCGCAGTCCCAGCACCTCCACCCGGCGCTCGTTCTCCTTGATGCCCTCCCACACCCGGCCGGTGGGAGAACGCACCGCGCAATGGACGGCGACCAGCGTGACGACCAGATAGGCCAGGGCGATCCAGTACAGGTTGACGGTGTTGTCGATACCCACCAGGGAGGCGGGCAACCGGTCCGCGGGGGCGGCGCGCCCCTCCTCCCCGCCGGTGAGGCCGCCCGGGTCGCGTTGCACGAGGATCGACCCGGCCTGGGCGAACGCCAGCGTCACCATCGAGAAGCCGATACCGCTCACCCGCAGGCCGACCGATCCCAGCAGCGCGGCCAGCGCCGTGCCGAAGAGCAGCGCCAGGAGTGCCGAGGTGAGGAAGGGCAGCCCGGCCTCCAGCATGATCGTGTTGGTGGCGTAGCTGCCGGCGGCGAAGTACAGGGCGTGCCCGAAGGAGAGCAGCCCCGTTCGGCCCAGCAGCAGGTCGTAGCCGGTGGCCAGTGCCCCGAAGACCAGGCACAGGGCGAGCAGTTGCAGGCTGCCGGGGCTGCCGATCGGACCGTCCAGCAGGCCCGGCAGGGGCAGGGCGCTGTACGGAGCGGTGAGCAGCACCAGCAGTACGACGGCCGGCCACCAGCGGGTGACCCGGCGGCCTCGACCGCGGGCGGCGGTGGTGGGGCGTTCGCGGACGGGGTCCGGTGTCTGGATCGTGGTGGTCACGCGAGTCTCCCGGTGAGGCCGCGCGGCCGGACGAGGAGCAGCGCGGCGAGCAGCACGACCACGGCGAGGTCGCCGAGTCCCGCGGTGGTGTAGTAGTTGGCGAACTGCTGGACGAGGCCGACCGCGACCGAGGCCAGTGCGGCGCCGGTGACGGAGCCCATGCCGCCCATCACGACCACGACGAACGCGAAGATGAGCAGCGAGGTGCCCTGCCCGGGGTCGACGGATCCGAAGTACAGGCAGCTGAGGGCGCCCGCCAGCGCGGCCGCGGCCCCGCCGATGGCGAAGACCAGGGTGAAGGCCCGGCGTACGTCGATGCCCAGTGCCGTGACCATGGCCCGGTCCTCGACCCCGGCGCGGACGACGAGCCCGTGCCGGGTCCCGCCGAGGAAGAGCTTCAGGGCGGCGAGCACGATGACGGCAACGCCCGTCAGGACCAGGCGGTTGACGGGGATGTGGGCGCCCAGCAGTTCGAACGTGCCCGACAGTGCCCGCGGTCCGGGGAAGGGGCGTGCGTCGGCTCCCCAGATCGCGGAGAGCAGCGCGGGCACGGCCAGTCCGACGCCGACGGTGGCGAGGACCTGCTCACGGGGGCGTGCGTACAGCGGGCGGATCAGGGCCAGTTCGAGGAGTACGGCGGCCAGGGCCCCCGTACCGGTGCCGAAGGCGACGGCCAGGACGAACCCGAACCCGCCGGATCCGGCTCCCGGAAGGTGCCCGGAGGCGGCCCACCAGGTGCCGTAGGCGCCGATCGACAGCAGTGCGCCGTGGGCGAAGTTCAGGACGTCCATCAGCCCGAAGATGAGGGAGAGTCCGGAGGCGACGAGGAAGTACAGGGCTCCCAGTCCGAGCCCGGTGAGGGCGAGCAGCACGACGGTGGGCATCAGACGCCGTCCTCCTCGGGGCGCACGGCCCCGGCCGGTGTTCCGCCGCCCCGTCCGACGCCCAGCAGGCGGCGCATGGCATCGGGGTCGGCGAGCAGGTCCGCGGCGGGGCCGCGGTGGGAGGTGCGGCCGTCGGCCAGGACGACGCAGTGCTCGGCGAGCCGGCGCACCATGGAGAGGTTCTGTTCCACGAGCAGGACGGGTACGGCCTGCGCGGCGCGTTCCAGCACCTGGGCCACCTCGGTGACCACGCGGGGCGCGAGGCCCTTGGTCGGCTCGTCGGCGATGATCAGCCGGTTCCCGTTCAGCAGGGTGCGCCCGATGGCGACCATCTGCTGCTGTCCGCCGGAGAGCGTTCCGGCCGCCTGCCGGGCGCGCTGCCGCAGTTCCGGGAAGAGCTCGTGCACCAGGCCGTAGGCGGGTTCGCCGGCCCCCCGCCGCTCGGCGAGCCGCAGGTTCTCCGCGACCGTGAGGCCGGCGAAGACCCCGCGGTCCTCGGGTGCGTAGCCGATGCCGCGGCGGACCAGGGTGTGGGTGGCCAGCCGGACCGTCTGCTCGCCGTCGAGCAGGACGCTGCCGGTGCGCGGGACGAGTCCGAGGACGCCGCGCACCGTGGTGGTCTTGCCCGCGCCGTTGCGGCCCAGCAGGGCGGTCACCCCGGCGGCGGCGACATCGAGGTCGACGCCGTGCAGGATGTGCCGGCCGCCGATGACGACCCGCAGGTCGCGCACCACCAGCAGGGGTGCCGACGGCGCGCTCACAGCGCCTCCCCGAGGTAGGCCTGCTGCACGGTGGCGTCCTCCATCACTGCCCGCGGGGTGTCCAGCGCGAGGAGCGTGCCGTGGTGCATCACGGCGAGCCGGTCGGCCAGGCCCAGCAGCACTTCCATATGGTGTTCGACCATCAGTACGGTGCGGCCCTCGTCCCGGTGCAGGGAGCGGATGAGGTCGGTCAGCGCGGGGACCTCCTCGGCGCTGACGCCGGCCATCGGCTCGTCCAGGAGCATCAGCCGCGGCTCCCCGACGAGCAGCACCGCCAGTTCGAGTTTGCGCTTCTCGCCGTGCGACAGGCTCGCGGCCGGTGCTTCGGCGCGCTGCCGCAGACCGGTGCGCTCCAGCACCTCGTCGACCTGCCGCTGATGGCGGGCGGCGCGCCGCCAGATCCGGTACGAGCCTCCCGCGGCGGCCTGCGCCGCCAGCCGTACGTGGTCGGCCACCGTCATCGCCGGCCACAGGCTGGAGGTCTGGAAGGTCCGGCCGAGACCGCGCCGCGCCCTGGCCGGTACGGACTCGGCGGTGATGTCGGCACCGTCGAGCACGATGGTGCCCCGGGTGGCCGGGACGAGTCCGCTGACGAGGTTGAACAGGGAGGTCTTGCCGGCCCCGTTGGGACCGATGAAGGCGAGGAACTCGCCCTCGTGCACGTCGAAGGAGACGTCCTCGACGATGATGGCGCCGCCCACGGTCCAGCCGACCCCGTCGAGCCGGAGCACCGGAGCGGGGGTGGTGCCTGAACGGTTTCCGGCGCCCTGCGGTGTGCGGGTGGCGGAGGTCATAGTCAGCCCGCCATCGGTTTCACCGGGGGCGTGACCGCCGTCATGGGCAGCGTCGAGAGCCGCTGCGGTGCGGCGGCCGCGGTCGTCCCGGTCAGTCGGGCGGTGAACATCGGCTGCAGCAGGGCGTGGTCCTGGGCGCGGATCCGCTCACTGCCCTTGGGCCCCTCGAAGGTCCAGTCCTCCAGCGCCTTCACCATTGCCGCGGTGTCGGTGGCGCTGCCGGACCCGATGGCGCGTACGACCATCTGGGCCGCGGTGAAGCCGTCGGGACTGAACAGGTCGGGCGTCCCGCCCGCCTTGGTGATGCCGTCGAGCATCGCGGTCTCCACCGGGTTGGCGGCCGCGCCGGGGAAGTAGTGCGCCAGGAAGGACACCTTGCCGCCGGCGGGGCCGAACACCGGGTACGAGGCGGTGCCGGCCAGTCCGGTCACCACCTTGGCGGCGTCCAGCACCCCCTGCTGGTTCAGCGCCGTCCACAGGGCCGGGGCGGAGGCGCCGGCCCACGCCACGAAGACCAGATCCGGCTTCCCGGCCTTCACCTGCTGGGCGAACGGGGTGAGGTCACCGGCACCGGGCGGTGCCAGGACGGAGCTCACGCGTGCCCCGCGGGCGCCCAGTACGGCCTTCACCGCGGCCACGTTGGCCTGCCCGAACGCGGAGTTCTGGGCCAGCACGGTCACCTTCCTGCCCGCGGGATCGCCGAGCAGCGAGCCGGCGGTGAGGATGTCCTGGTAGGACTGGCGCCCCGAGCGGAAGGTGTACTGGTTGATCCCGGTCACCGCGTCGGTCGCCGCGGGGCCGCTGATGAACAGGACGCGGTTCTGCGCCGCCAGCGGCGCCATCTGCAGGGCCACCCCCGAGTCCGTCGTCCCCGCCAGGATCCTGACGCCCTTGCCGAGCAGGCTCTTGGCCTCGGCGACGGCCTTGGCCGGATCACCCGCGTCGTCCTGCTCGACGACCTCGACGGTGTGGCCGCCGACCTTGCCGGTGCCGTGGGTGGCATAGGCGAGGCCCGCGGTGAAGCCCTCCCGGTACTGCTTCCCGTAAGCGGCGAGCGGCCCGCTGCGGGAGTAGACGAGACCGACCTTGACGGCGGCGGACTCCGCGCCGTCCGGGGCCGAACCGCCGGCCGTCCCCGCGGCACTGCACCCGGCCACCACCGCGCTGACGGCCAACAGGGACAGCCCGCGGAGGAATCTGCTGCTCGTGGTGCGTGATGTAGGCAAACGCATGGTGACCGGCTCCCGCAGAGGTGGTTGGTTGCGCAAACCGTAGGAGCGCCCCGGCGCACCGGACATGTGCGGAACCCACCTTCCCGCCCTGCCCGACATGGTGGAGGGGCCCATGACCACTGAGGACCAACTGCCGTCGGCCCCCGGTCGGGGCGCGCCGCAACACCGCACGCGCCCTCCGGTGACCCTTTCCCGCAAGTCGCATTCGTACGAGTGGTTTCAAGCGCCGAATGGGCGTGCCGGGAAATGATTCCCCTAGCATGAAACGCGGTTGACAATCCCTGTTGACAATCCATCCCGCCTTTTCGACAGGAGGGACGCCGTGAACCAGCGCGGATCGGTGCTCCGGGAATGGCTCACCCAGAAACTCGGGCCGAAGCCCTCCGTTCCCGCCCCCGGCGGGCCACCACCGACGGAGGGCTCCCCCCGCTTCGCGGCCGACTTCTCCAGCGAGGAGCAGTGGGTCGCGGGCCGCTCATGGGCCTATCCGGAGGGCGGGCCGGTCAATCCGGGGGACGACAAGCTCGACCATCTCGTGACGGACGCCGACTACTGCCGCACCGGATCGTTCCGGGCGTCCCGCCGTGCCGACGGCCGTTGGAACACGGGCCTGTTGACCACGGAGGGCAGTGCGGAGGAATTCACCGTCCGCACCGGCGACATTCTGGAGACCCGGGTCAGGCTGCCCGAAGTGGTCGGGGCCTGGCCGGCGATCTGGACGTGGCGGGACGGTGGAAACGAGATCGACGTATTCGAATACCACCCCGACAATCCGCATCTGCTGGAATTGACGAACCACGTCAGAGGCGCTCACCGTTCGTACTCCGACGCGTCGATCCGGCCGGGCGCCTGGGTCGATCTGAAGGTGGAGTTCGGCGCGAGATCCGTCATCTGGTGGGTCAACGGCACGCGGGTCTTCGCCGACAGGAAAGGGGTGGGCCGCCGCTGGCACGCCTACCTGATCGTGAACCTTTCGGTGTCCGCCGGCCGGTATCATCCGGCGCCCGAAAAAGGGGTGACGGCCATGTCGTACGAGGTGGCCCATCTGCGCGTCCACGGGCCCGCACACCCCTGAGCGACCGGCCGGCTCCCGCTCTCCGCCGCCCTGCGCCGCCCCGAAAACACGTTGCCGGGGATCGGCGGGTGGAGGAGGCTCCTGTTCATGTCCGACAACGATCAGAGCAGTTCACGAGGGGTGTCCGAGCTGTTCTCCCGGGGGAGGCTGGTAGCGGTCCCGCGCAAGGCCGCCCGCCGCGATCAGTTGCTCGCGCACCTGGCGGAGACGCTCTTCGAGCGCGACCGGGAATACACCGAGCGCGAGATCAACGAGGCGCTGCACACGGTGCACGAGGACAGCTCCGCGCTGCGGCGCTACCTGGTGGAGGGCGGCCTGCTGGCCCGGACGCGGGACGGCGCCAGCTACCGACGGGTCCACTGACCCTTCCGTCCGCGCCACCGGGGCCCGGTGACGCGGACGGAAGGGTCGCTGCTGTCAGGCGCGCTCCGCCGTGAGGGCGGCCATTTCGCGGTCGACGGCGAGCCGGTGCTCCTCGTCGTCCTGCTTGGCCTTCCTGGGGCTCCACCGTCCGGACATCACGAAGATGAACGGAAGGAAGAGCACCTGGCCGCCCACACACACCCACCACCAGGTGCGCCACTGCCCGGGGCCGTCCTTCACGGCCTTCTGCACCTGCGGTCCGTGCTCCCGCAGCAACTGCAGTTGCGGCTGGGCCTTCTGGACCACCGCGAGGTCGGCCGGACCGACCTCCCGCACCGCGCGGGCAGTGAGGTCCGGCGGGATGGCGGTCGGCGGATACTTGCCGAGTTCGGCGAACAACTCCTGGTGGGCGCCGACGACGGCGAGGGCGGGGGCCGCCTGGACCTGGGCCGCCGCGACTTCGTGGCCGTGGTCGACCAGCGGCGTGACGGCCGTGACGAGGACCGGGATGAACGCGGCCGAGACGGCGACGACGGCCCGGATGATCCAGCCCCAGATGGCCAGGCCGGTGGCCGTGCCGGCGGGGTTGTGCCTCTCGACCGTCTCGGTGAAGCTCGCCATCCACGGCGCGTAGGCGAGCCCGGCGAAGACGCCGATGCCGACGAACAGCCAGGCGAACGTGTAGTAGTCGGTGCCCGGGTGGGTGGCGCGCATCGCGAACGCGGCGGTGACCACGATCGAGCCGAGCGCTCCCACGACCATGAACGGCTTGCGCACCCGCAGCCGGTCGGACAGCAGGCCGGCCACCACCAGGGCGATGGCGTTGGCGGCCCAGTACCAGTTGGCCACCGCGTTGGCGCGCTGCTCGGTGTAGCCGAACACGGTCGCGAAGTAGACGACGAAGTTCCCGACGGCGGCGAAGTACAGCAGCAGGAAGACGCTGATGGCGAAAGCCGAGCCGACGACGTCCAGCCGGAGCATCTGGCGCCAGTGCCCCTGTTGGACGGCCTGGGGGTCCATGCCCTTGGCGCGGGCCTCGATCAGGGTGCGGTCGCGCAGGCTGACCATGATCTGGTCGCGGAGCGCGGGAGAGAGCTCGCGCAGCGCGAACAGCGCGATGACGAAGACGACGAGGCCGGAGGCGCCGGAGTAGCGCAGTTCGTCCTGCCAGCTGGCCGTGTCGAGGGTGTGGCTGGTGACCGTGGTGACGACGAGGCTGCCGATCACCGGCCCCATCGTCCAGTACCCCATGGCGGTGGCCCGCCCCAGTTGCGGGGAGAAGTCACGGATGAGCGCGGGGGTGGCGACCAGGACGACGCCCTCGATGAAGCTCACCAGGGTGAAGAGGACCAGGTAGGTGCCCTTGGAGGAGGCGTTGGGCAGTCCGAACAGGACGAGCAGCCCGGCGATCAGCAGCCCGTAGACGACCATGTTGGCGCGTCCCCAGCGGTCCGCGAGGCCGGCGGCCAGTGAGGCGAAGGCTCCCACCGCGTTGCCGATGACCGAGACCCAGATGAAGTAGCTGTACGTCATGTGGAAGTGCGCGATGATCGAAGTGGCGACCGCGTACTGGATGTACAGCATGTAGTACAGGACGACGGTGGTCACGACGACGATCGCCAGGTATGCCATACGGGGGCCGGTGGCGGGATAGTGCGCCAGGTCGCGGTGCCACAGGCGGGCCGCCAGGCCCGGCCGGGATCTGGTGGGCGGCTGGGGGACGGCGTCGGCGTCGTCGTGCAGCGACGGGGGCGTGGCCATGCGGCTCCTCCTGAATGCGGATGTGCCGAGCGGATGCGCCTGCAGGGGCGTGGCCAGAGGGTAGTACCGACCAGTCGGTACGCCTAGATGTCTGCACGAGGATTCGAAGCCGGTCGGGCCGGTCGTCAGCCGCCGAACTGCCAGAGCACGCCGTCGCTGGCGACCGTCGTGATCAGGAGGATGGCGAGGTCCGCGACGCCGAGGGCCAGGCCGAGCAGGGCGCGGCCGCGGCGCTGGGTGCCCTTGGCGAGCGCGGTGCAGGCCAGCGCGATGGCGCAGGGGCCGAGGACGAGGTTGAGGACGAGCAGGCCCGGCAGTCCGAGCAGGAACGAGGCGACGGCCATGCCGTCGGCGTCCCTGCGCTCGCGGGCCGGGTGCGCGACGGTCGAGGTGAGCTGGGTGTTCATGGTGTTTCCCCCTTGCTGGATGGTGTGGCGCGTGCGGGCCGCGGTGGTCCCGCGGGTCAGCGGTGGTTCCGGACGCGGGCGATGCCCTCGCGGACGCCGAAGGCCAGCAGCCAGGCGATGATCAGGGCCGAGGCGACGGTGAAGACCGAGAGCGAGGCGTGCGCGGCCGCGCCCATCAGGATGCCCATCGCCACGAGGAGTACGACGAGGCTCATGTGCGGTCCCTCCTTGGGGAGTTCGGGTAACAACTGTTCACTGAGTAGGAGTCTATCCTGGCGAATTTGGGAGAACACATGTTTACTGAATGACATGAGTCACACCGTCGGCGTCCGACAAGTCCGCAAGCAGCAGACCCGCCAGGCCCTGCTGGATGCCGCGCTGGGCCTGCTGGAGCACCAGAATCTGAGCAGTCTCGGACTGCGGGAGGTCACCCGCGCGGTCGGCGTCTCACCCACCGCGTTCTACCGGCACTTCCAGGACCTGTCGGATCTCGGGGTCGCCCTGGTGGAGGAGTCGCTCGGCAGCCTGCACTCGGTGATCCGGGCGGCGATGGCCGAGCAGCGCGACCCGGACCGGCTGATCGACCGCACGGTCGAGATCATCGCCGGTCACGTCCTCGACCACCGGCCGCACATCCGCTTCATCGCCCGCGAGCGGCACGGCGGGGTCCGCCCGGTCCGCGAGGCGATCGCCCTCCAGCTGCGGCACTTCGCCGACGAGGTGGCCGCCGGCCTGGCCCTGCAGGCCGCCTCCGAGGGGTGGGCGGCGGACGACATGCGGATGCTCGCCGAGCTCTATGTCGATCACATGGTGACCACCGCGTCCCAGTTCCTGGAAGCCGCGCCGGAGGACGAGAGGCGCATCACCTCCACCGCCCGCCGTCAGCTCCGGATCATCAGCCTCGGGCGGCGGCACTGGCTCGACTCCTGAGAGCAGCCGTCGCCTGGTGCTCTTCGGGATGAATGCCTATATTTGTGGTATATGGCCCCAGTGCCTGCCGCCCGCACCACCGTGGCGCCAGCGCTCCCAGCGCTCGCAGGCCGACGGCATGGCGCCCCGGGCGGACTGGAGGTTTGCCATGCGTAAGGTCGCCGACTGTCGCGACATGCCGAGCGAATCCGGGTGCACGCTGACCATCGCCGGCGAGGAGGAAGAAGTCGTCCGCGCGGCGTCCGAGCACGCCGTGTCGGTCCACGGGCACACGGACGGCAGCGAGCTGCGCGAAGGCGTGCGCGGGATGCTGAAGGACGAAGCCCCGCAACACGTGTGAACGCGCGGACCCGTCGGCCCCGGAATGCGGGGTCGAGGCCCTTCGTCACCCTCACCACCGGACTCCGCCGCACTGACCTGCGGCGGAGCCGCCGTACACCCGCCGGATGGTGACGGGATATTAGGCCGCACGGGTGCGCATGGTTTCCGGATTCGTGGAGAGGTACGCGGAGGGATGCCGTCCGGTTGGCCGTTTGTGTGCTGCGGTTGCCGGGCGGCCGCCTTAGTGTCGGGTAACAGACCGTCACAAGACCGCACAGCCCATCACGAACCGCACAGGAGCCTTCATGCCGGAGCTGTTCATCGGCGGCCAGTGGACCGCCGCCTCCGAGGGGCAGGTGCGCGAGATCCGCTGTCCGGCCGACGGCAAGCTGGTCGCCACCGTCGACGAGGCGGGTCCCGAGGACGCCGCCGCCGCGGTGGCCGCCGCACGCGAGGCGTTCGACAAGGGACCCTGGCCGGGCACGCCGGCCGCCGAGCGCGGACGGCTGCTGCTGCGCGTCGCCGACCTGCTGGAGCGCGACAAGGCCGCCTTCGCCCGCGCCGAATCCCTGGACACCGGGAAGCGGCTGGTGGAGAGCGAGTACGACATGGTCGACATCGCCAACTGCTTCCGCTACTTCGGCAACCTGGGCGCCTCGGGCGGCACCGACCGGGTCATCGACACCGGCAACCCGGAGACGGACAGCAGGGTCGTGCACGAGCCGGTCGGCGTCTGCTCCCTGATCACCCCGTGGAACTACCCGCTGCTGCAGACCGCCTGGAAGGTGGCCCCGGCGCTGGCCGCCGGCAACACCTTCGTGCTCAAGCCCAGCGAGCTGACCCCGCACACCGCCATCCTCCTGATGGGGCTGCTGAAGGAGGCGGGGCTGCCCGACGGAGCGGCCAACCTGGTGCTCGGCGCCGGGGCCACCGCGGGAGCGCCGCTCAGTACGGACGAGCGCGTGGACCTGGTGTCCTTCACCGGCGGGCTGCTCACCGGACGGCGCATCATGGCCGCCGCCGCGCCCACCGTGAAGAAGATCGCCCTGGAACTGGGCGGCAAGAACCCCAACATCGTCTTCGCCGACGCCGAGTTCGACACGGCCGTCGACTACGCCCTGATGGCGGTCTTCCTGCACTCCGGACAGGTCTGCTCGGCGGGCGCCCGGCTGCTGGTCCAGGACGAGCTGCACGACGCGTTCGTGGACGAGGTGGTGCGACGGGCCCAGGAGATCCGGCTCGGCGGCCCCTTCGACAAGGACGCCCGCACCGGCCCGCTGATCTCCGCCGCGCACCGCGAAAAGGTCGAGGCGTATGTCGCGGCCGGTCTGAACGAGGGCGCGGTGCTGCGCTGCGGCGGTGCACGGCCCGAGGACCCGGCGCTGGCCGACGGCTACTACTACCCGCCGACGGTGCTGGACGAGTGCACCTCGGACATGTCCGTGGTCCGTGACGAATCGTTCGGCCCGGTGCTGACGGTCGAGCGGTTCCGTGACGAGGCGGAGGCGGTCGCGCTCGCCAACGACACCGTCTACGGCCTGGCCGGAGCGGTCTGGACGCAGGACGGCGAACGTGCGCACCGGGTGGCCGCCCGGCTGCGCGCCGGAACCGTGTGGATCAACGACTTCCATCCCTATGTGCCGCAGGCGGAATGGGGCGGTATGAAGCAGTCCGGCGTCGGCCGTGAACTGGGCCCGGCCGGACTGGCCGAGTACCAGGAGGCCAAGCACATCTGGCGCAACACCGCGCCGCGCCCGCAGCGGTGGTTCGAATGAGCGGCCCCGGCGCGTCCCCGGAGCCCGTGCGCGCTGAGGTCGACAACGATGCGGCGCTCACCGAGCTCGGCTACAAGCCCGGCCTCAAGCGCACCCTCGGCAACTTCCACACCTTCGCCGCCGGCATCAGCTACATCTCCATCCTGACCGGCACCTTCCAGCTCTTCTACTTCGGCGTCAGCTTCGGCGGGCCCGCCTACTGGTGGTCCTGGCCGATGGTCTTCATCGGCCAGTTGATGGTCGCTCTGTGCTTCTGCGAACTCGCCGCACGCTTCCCCGTCGCGGGCTCGGTCTACAACTGGGCCAAGCAGACCGGCGGCCCGCACATCGGCTGGCTCGCGGGCTGGATGATGACGGTCGCGACCATGGTGTCGCTGGCTGCCGTGGCCCTGGCCTATCAGCTGACGCTCCCGCAGATCTCCAGCTTCTTCCAGATCATCGGCGACGGCACCGGCAAGTACGACGCGGCCGCCAACGCCGTGCTGCTCGGCACCATCCTGATCGTCTTCACCACCGTGGTGAACGCCTTCGGGGTGAAGCTGATGGCCACCATCAACTCCACCGGGGTCTTCATCGAGCTGATCGCCGCGGTCGTCCTGATCGTGCTGCTGGCCGCACACATCACCCGCGGCCCGAGCGCGATCATGACGACCGAGGGCCTTGGCCAGGGGATGCCGCTCGGGTACTTCGGCGCCTTCCTGACCGCCTCGCTCGCGTCGGCGTACGTGATGTACGGGTTCGACACCGCCTCCTCCCTCGGCGAGGAGTCGATCGACCCGTCCCGCAACGCTCCGCGCGCCATCCTGCGAGCGCTCATCGCCTCCTTCATCCTCGGCGGCCTGATCCTGCTCTTCGCGCTGCTGTCCACCCCTGACCTGCACGCCGAGGCGCTGTCCGTGGACGGGCTGCAGTACGTGGTGAAGGCCGTGCTCGGTGAGACGATCGGCCAGGCAGTGCTGTGGTGCGTCGTCATCGCCATCACCGTGTGCGCGCTGTCCGTCCAGACCGCGGGGCTGCGGCTGGCTTTCGCGATGGCCCGGGACAACAACCTGCCGGCCGGCTCGAAGCTCGCCAAACTGCACCCGAAGTTCCAGACGCCCGTGCTGGCCACCTGTGTGATCGGGATCGTGGCGATCGCCATCCTGGTCGTCAACATCAATCAGCCGCAGATCTTCTCGGTCGTCACCAGCATCGCCATCATCATGATCTACATCGCGTATCTCATGGTCACCATGCCCATGCTGGCGCAGCGGCTGCGCGGGAAGTGGACGCCGTCGACCGAGCACTTCTCCCTCGGCCGCTGGGGCCTGCCGGTCAACCTCCTGGCGGTGCTCTGGGGCATCGCGATGACCGTCAACCTCCTGTGGCCGCGCCCCGAGGTCTACAACGCCACCGGTCCCCAGCACTGGTACCTGCGCTGGGGCGGCGTCCTGTTCGTCAGCGTCGTCGCGATCGGCGGCTTCGCCTACTACTGGTTCGTCCAGCGCAAGAAGACCGGCGTGCTCTCCGAGCACGCCTTCGGCGGGGCGCCGGGAGCGATCCACGGCGCACCGTAGGCGGACAGACCGGACGAGCGCACCGTGAGCACGCACTGTGAAACGAGGAAGAACTGACATGGACGAGTTCGACTATGTCGTGGTCGGTGGCGGCACAGCCGGCGCGGTGGTGGCCGCGCGGCTGACCGAGGATCCGAGCGTCAGCGTCTGCGTGCTGGAGGCCGGCCCTTCGGACGTCGGTGACGACAACATCCTGCGACTCGACAAGTGGATGGGGCTGCTGGAGTCCGGCTACGACTGGGACTACCCGGTGGAACCGCAGGAGAACGGCAACAGCTTCATGCGCCACGCCCGCGCGAAGGTGCTCGGCGGCTGCTCCTCGCACAACTCCTGCATCGCCTTCTGGGCGCCGGCGGAGGACCTCGACGAATGGGGGGCGCTGGGCTGCACCGGCTGGAGCGCCGCGGACTGCTTCCCGCTCTACCAGCGGCTGGAGACCAACGACGCACCCGGCGACCACCACGGCCGCTCGGGCCCGGTCACCATCCGCAACGTCCCGCCGAACGATCCGTGCGGCACGGCGCTGTTGGAGGCCTGCGCGGCGGCCGGAATCCCCACCACCCCGTTCAACACCGGGACCACGGTGGTGCGCGGCGCGCACTGGTTCCAGATCAACGCCCGCGAGGACGGCACCCGGTCCTCCGCGTCGGTGTCCTATCTGCACCCGATCCTCGGCAAGCGGCCCAACCTGGAGGTCCGCACCGGCCTGCAGGCCAAGCGGCTGTCGTTCGACGGCGACAAGCGCTGCACGGGTGTGGAGTACCTGGCGCCCGACACCATCCACACCCTGGCGGTCGGGGCGCGGCGCGAGGTGATCGTCGCCTGCGGAGCCATCGACTCGCCCAAGCTGCTGATGCTGTCGGGCATCGGCCCGGCCGAGCATCTCAAGGACTCCGGTGTGGACGTCCTCGTCGATTCCCCCGGCGTGGGCTCCCACCTCCAGGACCACCCCGAGGGCCTGGTCATGTGGGAGGCCAAGCAGCCCATGGTCTCCACCTCCACCCAGTGGTGGGAGATCGGCATCTTCACCGGCACCCAGGAGGGCCTGGACCGGCCGGACCTGATGTTCCACTACGGCCAGGTGCCGTTCGACATGAACACCTACCGCCACGGTTACCCGACGACCGAGAACGCCTTCTGCCTCACGCCGAACGTCACCCGGGCCCGCTCGATGGGCACCGTCAGGCTGCGGACCCGTGACTCCCGGGACAAGCCGCGCGTCGACCCGCGCTACTTCACCGACGAGCACGACGTGCGGGTGATGACCCACGGGCTGCGCCTCGCGCGGGAGATCGTCGCACAGTCCCCGATGGCCGACTGGGCCGGCGCGGAACTGGCCCCCGGTCCTGCGGCGAAGTCCGACGAGGAGCTGCTGGACTACATCCGCAAGACCCACAACACGGTCTACCACCCGGCGGGCACCGTGCGGATGGGCGCGGTCGGCGACCCCGGGTCGCCGCTCGACCCGCAGCTGCGGGTCAAGGGCGTCACCGGGCTGCGGGTGGCGGACGCCTCGGTGATGCCGGTCCTGCCGGCGGTCAACCCGTGCATCACGACGATGATGATCGGCGAGAAGTGCGCCGACATGATCAAGTCGGCCTGATTCCGGGCCGGCAGGCGGTACCGCGACGGGACGGTCCGCTCGACGCGGCCGTTCCGGCCGCGCGGTCCTGACCGTTTGCGGCCTTGACCGTTTGCGGGATGCCGGGGGGAAGGCCGGCATCCCGCTCGGGTCAGTGACCAACGGCGCCCGGTGCGGCGGCCACCAGTGCGGACCACTCACGGTCGTTCTGGCCGGGCACCATCCGCCCGGCCTGGTGCCACTGCCGGGTGAGCGCGGCGAAGATCGGAGGTCCGTCCACAAGAAGAACCGATTCTTCGATCTGACCGTCACCTGTCCTGCGCCGCCGGCCGGTCGGAACCCCGGCCTCCTGGATCGCTGTCACGCACCGACCAACGACCACTCGCCGGACAGGCAATCGCCACCGGTCGCCCTTCACCCCACCGAGTGCACGGGGGCGCCTCCGGTTGACGCAACGTCGGCCGCGTCAGGGCCGGGCGGCGAGGGCCTCGACCTCGAACAGCACGTCGGGCGCGGCCAGGCTCGCGACACCGATGAGGGTCTGCGTGGGCGGACGCACCCCCCAGTTCTCCCGTACGACCCTGCCGATCGGCCCGAGCTTGCTCACCTCATGGTTCACCACGTACGTCCTGAGCTGGACGACGTGGCTGAGGTCGAGTCCATGGGCGGCCAGGGCGACGCCGATGTTGCGGAACGTCTGCCGCACCTGCTCGGTGAAGTCGGCCGAGACGACAGCGCCGTCACGGCCCGATCCGTACTGACCCGCGACGAAGACCAGTTCCGTGCCCGCGGGGACGGTGGCGGTGTGGCTGTAGCCGAACGGGACGGGGTCGTGCAGACCGTCCGGATTGACGATGGCGTGTGCCATGCGGGTCACCTCTCGTGTGCGATCAAGCTGCGTCGTACCTGCGTCGTACCTGTCTCGTGCTGAAGCCTCCCAACGAATCACGACATCATGTGTCGTGTATTTCAGTACTGTTTTCGTATGCGTGCCGATCGGTTGGTCTCCCTGGTGCTGCTGCTGCGGCAGCACGGCCGGCTGTCCGCGGCCACACTCGCCCGCGAGCTGGAGGTGTCCACCCGTACCGTGCTTCGCGACATCGACGCGCTGTCCGCGTCCGGTGTCCCGGTCTACGCCGAACGCGGTCGGCACGGCGGGTTCGCGCTGCTGCCCGGTTTCCGGGCCGAGCTCACCGGGCTCAACCACGACGAGGCACTTGCCCTGCTGGTCGCCGGATCGCGGCGCGGTGCGCAGGCGTTCGGCCTCGGCTCGGCGCTCGCCTCCGCCATGCGCAAGGTGGTCGACGCGCTGCCCGCGAGCTACCGGGCCACCGCGGCCGGAGCGGCTCAGCGCTTGCTCATCGACCCGGAGACCGACCTCCTCGCGCGCCGGCTGGTCGCCGAGGAGGTGCCCGACACCGTGGTCGGCGAGATCCGGCGCGCGGTGTTCGCCGGACACAGGCTGCGCATCCGCTACGCCGCGGTGGACCAGGACCCGGCGTGGCGCACGGTGGATCCGATCGGCCTGGTCACGGCGCGCGAGCAGGGCTACCTGCTGGCCACCAGGTCCGGCGCGGACCGTACCTACCGGCTGTCCCGGATCGTGGCCGCCGAGGAACTCGACGAGCCGGCACAGCGGCCGGAGCGCGTCGATCTGGACCGGGCCTGGCAGGAACGCAGCAGGCGGTTCCGGACCGGCGGCGACCAGGTCACCGCGCTGGTACGGGTGGACCCGGCGCGGCGGCAGGAGCTGGTGGGCACCGCGCTGGCCGTCCACACGGAGGAAGCCGACGCGGACGGCCGGCTGCGGCTGGAAGTCTCCTTCCAGGATCCGCGACACGCCGAATGGGCGCTGTGGCAGCTCGCCACGAGCGCGGAGGCCCTGGCCCCGCAGTGGTTGCGCGACTCCCTGCACGACCGCGCCGCGGCCATCGCCACCTGCTACGGAACGTCATCCTGAGAGTCGTCGCCCGGTGCGAGCCCCCCGGGCAACGGGGCGGGTACCGCCGGGTCGCATGACCCGGCGGTACCCGTATGCGAGGGCCCGGCGCCCGCCGTTCGGTCAGGCGACGCGGCTGATGCGGCGGACGGCGAGGTAGAGCAGCAGGGCGGCCAGCGCGACGAAGATGCCCGTCTCGATGCCCTGGAAGGCCCAGAAGCGGTCACCGGGCTGGTAGCGCTGCCAGTTGTAGGCGTCGCGCCCCAGACCCATCTGGTTCAGGCACGCGTCGGCGTCGGGCATCCCCGGAGCCGCCTTGGTCCCGACCGGTGGGCACCCCGTCTGGCTGCCGCTCAGGACGAGCTTGCCGGCGGCGTCACGCACGCCCATGGACGAGACCCAGTTGCTCAGGCTCGGGTTCGGCTGCAGGTTGCCGGTGACCGCGTAGACGAGCTCGCGGGGAGCCATGTAGTGGATGCGGGCCAGCAGTTCGATGCCGAGGCGGACCACGAGGAACCCGCCGAGGGTGACCGCCATGGCGGGCATCACCTTGCGCCAGACGGTACCGGCGAAGATGCCCAGGGCCACCGCGAACAGGGTGTAGCCGATGGGTGCGATGCCCTGCACGTCGAAGATGATGTAGGTGAACCGTCCGTTGCCCATGGCGGCCAGCGGCTCGGCCCACCAGGAGACGCCCAGCGCGTACACGACCGCGAGCAGCGTCGTGGCGGCGCCGATCAGACCGAACTTCGCGAGGGCCCAGTGCCGGCGGCTGACACTCTGCGTCCACACGAACCGGTGGGTGCCGTGCTCCACCTCGCGGGCGATCAGCGGGGCACCGAAGAACAGCCCGACCAGGAGCGGCAGCATCACGAACAGCACGCTGACGAACGGCATGGCGGTGAACTGGTTGGAGAACTGCGTGCTCAGTTTCTGGCAGTCGTTGTTCGACACGAGCTCGGCCGAACCCAGCTTGGACAGGCAGTCGGCCAGTCCGGAGCTGTCCATGGCGTGGTGCATCCGCAGGCCGGTGGGGACCAGGAGGGCGGCGAGCAGGGCGAGTGCTATCGCGGTGAACAGGGCCTGCTTGCGGTGCTGGCGCCAGGTGAGCCAGATCATGCGGTCACATCCATCGAGGTACGGGCCGGGCGTGCGGCGGCGCTGAGGTAGGCCAGGACGAGGTCTTCGAGGGTCACCTCGTGCTCGGACCACGCGAGGTCGTCCAGCGGACGGCCCTGGGTGCGCACGAGCAGGGTGGACTGCCGGTCGGTGTGGCTGGAGCGGATGGCCTTCGCCCCGCCGGGGACCGCGTCGCCGCCGGTGCGCGGGCCGACCCAGGTCCGGTGCTCGGCGAGCAGGTCCTCGACGGAGCCGGCCAGTTGGACCTGCGCGGTCTGCAGCACGATCAGGTAGTCGCAGGTGCGTTCCAGGTCGGTCAGCAGGTGCGAGGAGAGCAGGACGGTGGTGTCGGTCTCGCCGACGGCGCCCATCAGCGTCTGCATGAACTCATGGCGCGCCAGCGGGTCCAGAGCGGCGATGGGTTCGTCGAGGAGCAGCAGCCGGGGTCGTTTGGCGAGCGCCAGGGCCAGGGCGACCTGGGCGCGCTGGCCGCCGGACAGTTCGCCGACCGGCTTGTTCGACGGGAGGTCGAGCTGGGCGAACCGGTCGCGGGCGAGGGCGGCGTCCCAACGGCGGTTGAGTTTGCCGCCCAGGGTGATCAGGTCGGTGGTGGTGAAGTCCGCATAGAGCGGAGTGTCCTGGGCGACGAATCCGATGTCGGCCAACACCGAGGTGTTGTCGCGTGGGTCCTGCCCGAACACCCGCACCTGGCCCGCATCCGGTTGCAGCAGGCCGACGGCCAGGTGCAGCAGGGTGGACTTGCCCGCCCCGTTCGGCCCGACCAGCGCGGCGATCCGCCCGGCCGGCAGCTCCAGTGAGCAGTCACGCAGCGCCCAGGTGCGCCCGTAGCGCTTGCCCAGGGCGTCAGTTTCCAACGCCGTGTCCGTCATGTGTGCTCCCACTTCGCTCATGAGATGTCCTTGGTGGCCGGGTCGTCGAGGGTGGCCCGCATGGTGGTGTCGACCAGGGCGGCGATGTCTTCGCGCGGCAGACCGGCGGCCTGCGCCTTGCGCAGCCAGGTCACCAGGTCCTCGCGCAGGTCGGCCTGGTTGACCAGCGACGGTCCCGCCAGCGTGCGCACGATGAAGGTGCCCACTCCGGGCCGGCCCTCCGCCAGACCTTCGATCTCCAGTTCCCGATAGGCCTTCAGGACCGTGTTCGGGTTGATCGCCAGCGACTGGGCCACCGAGCGCACCTTGGGCAGCTGGTCTCCCGGCTCCAGCAGTCCGACCCGCAGTGACTGCTTGACCTGGAGTACCAGCTGCATGTAGGTGGCCACCCGAGAGCGGCCGTCGAGCACGAACTCGATCACCAGTGTTCTCCTATTGTCCTACGACAGTAAGACAGGATCCTCAGGGGCCCTCGTGCTGTCAAGCAACAACCGCCTTTGCGATGCAAGGCCGCGAAGTTAACAGGCCGACGGCCCTGTCAAGGCTCTGTGGCTGGAGTTGACGGTTCGACAGCTACGGAAACGGGGCCTCTGGTAGAGGCAAGGAAGTCGACCAAGACGTTCCTGCTTCGA
>NZ_JAPVLU010000038.1 GCF_027158205.1 Streptomyces sp. H39-S7
GATTACCCCGGGCGCCCGGCAGGCGATCCAAGTGGTGGGGTGGCGAAGCGACTTGAGCACCGGGAAGCTGGCCATCGAGCGCGTCTATCTGATCACCAGCCTGAGCATCTTCGACGCCACCCCCCCCTGAACTCGCCACCTGGATCAGAGGCCACTGGGGCATCGAGAACCTGCTGCACCACGTCCGGGACCGCGCGTTCCGCGAGGACGACTCCAAGGTCCGCACCGGCACGCTGCCCCGCGCCATGGCTTCCCTGCGCAACCTCACCATCAGCGTCTTCCGCCAGGACGGCCAGACCAACATCGCCGCCGCCCTCCGCCACACCGGCCGCGACTACCTCCGGCCCCTACGAACCCTCGGCCTCACGTGACGAACCCGGACAGATCCCGATCACGCAATGACCCTGGGTAGAGGGAGGGTCCGTACGTAAGCGCCCTCACGTAGCGGAACAGACCACCGGTGCTGGCGTCGACACGAAAGCAGGCACCCGCAGAAGCGAGGACCTCTGCCATGGCAACCACCGTGCAGGTATCCCCGAGAGCCGCCGTTATCCCGGCCCACGCCGCGTGGGGCGCCGCATTCAGTGCGGCTGATCGCTCCTGGGCTGCGGCGGGTTTGGGAAGTAGGCCGTTGTCCCGACGCGGGACGGCGGAGCCCTCGCCCCGCCAGGCCCGGCTCTGCTGTGCCTTCCGGATCCGCAGGCACGTGGCCCACACGATCGTCTGCAACCCGCGCCGCGCGGCCCGGCAGCAGCAACTTCCCTGCGGCGATCCCCATCGCCCGCGCCCGGCGGAAACCGCCCGGCCATACCCACTGCGGGCGAACGTGGAAACCGCAGTACGCGAACGGCCGGACATCCCAGCCCGGTGTCGCCCACGCCCACGACAGCGCCGGCGTCAGACAGACGCGAGAGCGGTGAGCCCACCCCTCAACCGGGCAAGGGGGCGAATAGTCCGGAAAGGGCGTAGCAGGCCCCGCTCGTCGCGCCCGACAATGTGACGGCTGCCACGGATGTGGCGGTGGGACCAACACCGCGCCCAAGGTGTCCCCCGCTCCATGACGGGGGTCTGTGGTGCTACGTATTCACTTCACCGCGGAAGATCTCGCCCGCACCCGGGTGGCCAGTACGATCGGGGCCGCCGCGGAGACGTACTACAGCCTGGAGATGCTGCGGAGACCTTCCCTCCCGCTGCCCTTCCAGCGCTGGCGCGCCTCCGTGGCCGGCCACCTCGGCGCGGACACCGCACCCCTCACCACACTGGTGCCGACCACAGGACCCGGTCTCGACCTGCTCGCGCTGGCAGGCGACTCGCCCGACATCGACCACGCCGTGGAGGCCCTGCTGCGCGCACCGCGCACCCGTGTACGCCGGGAGTTGGAACCCGTCGCCGTTGGTCCCGCCCACAGGTCCTGGGCGCGGGCCGTCGCCGACGGGGACTCCGACGCCCGACGGTTGCTGGCGGCCGGCCTCGTGGCCTGTCACCGGGCGACCGTCGCACCCTACTGGGCGGCTTCGCGGCCACGGCTGGACGTGGTGCGTGCGCAGTACGCCCGCACGTTCCTGGAGGGGGGAGTCGAGACACTGCTGGCCGCCCTGAGCCCTCCGCTGGTGCGCTGGCGGCCGCCCGTGCTGGAGATTCGCTACCCGCGCCCGGTCGAGGTCCACCTGGGCGGCAGAGGGCTGATCCTGGTGCCGACCGTGTTCTCCTGGCGCGAGTTCAGCCTGCTGTACGACCCGCACGACGACGAGTCGGTGCCGCAGCTGACCGTGCCCGCGGTAACCGACCCGGCCGCGGCCGCGGCGCTGTGGCACCCCGGTGGCCCCAGGACGGACAATCCCCTAGGCGCCCTGCTCGGACGTACCCGGGCCGCTGCGCTGCGCTTGGCCCTCGACGGTTGCAGCACCACGGAACTGGCCGCGCGGCTCGGTGTCTCCCTGCCGGCCGTCAGCCAGCACACCAAGGCGTTGCGCGACGCGCGCCTCATCACCACCAGCCGACGCGGTGGTTCCGTACTGCACATGGCCACCGCTCTGGGGCGGGAACTGCTGGACGGGAACCGATAGCGCCGCACAGCGTGGCCCTCCTTTAAGCCATACCTTCAGGGCGTAGCCGCCCGTACCGGCAGCCCGGAACATTCATGGTGTTCGGCGTACCGAAACTCCTGGAGGTACGACAAGGGCAGGCAGCGTATGACCACTTCACCGACGCCAACCGGGTCACCGGGTAGGAATCCTGTCCCGGTCCCTTCGGACGCCCAGCTCTCGTGCGCCTCCACGGCGGGGGCGGTGCAGCGGAACTGCCCAGGGGCAAGCCGGTACAGCAGGGTTGCCTTCCGTTTTCCCGCCGACCGCGGCGGATGCCGCGGCCATCGGACAGCCGGGCAGTGGGGCCTTCTGTTCACAGCCGCACTCCCGTGGGAGTCGAACCAGGCCGTGCCCTACAGACGAATCAGCGCTTCTCGCCGAGGTGCCAGAGGCTCACTACATCGAAAGGCAGCTATCACCATGAAATCCCACTTCATCCGTACTGTTGTGATCGCAGGCTTCGCCGCAGGTGGTCTGTTCGCCAGCGTGGCCACGGCCACCGCGGCACCTGTGTCCGCCGTCGCCGCGCCCACAGCGTCGCCGGCCAGCGTCAGCTCCGCGCCGACCTGCGTCTACCTGTACCAAACCGACTACATCCGCGACGGCAAGTACCGTTCGCTGGCGAACGCCAAGAACAACTGCACCTACCCCATCCGGACCCGCATGATCTGGGTGGGCACCACTGACGGGGGCTGCTTCAGCCTCAACCCGGGACAGGACCACGGCGAATCCAAGCCCGGAACCGCACCGTACGTCTCCGAGCTGCGCGACTGCTGACACACCGCAAGCTCTGCACAGGACAACGAGATGTCAGTGGGGGCCAGGTGACCGTGGGCGGGGGCCGGGCTCCCACTGGCAGGTGCCCAACCGAGACCTTCGCGTACCAGTGGGCACTGGACTCGGGGATCCGCGTCTGGATGGCGTAGTCCCCATACATCGCGCCGAACCGCCTGCTGTAGCCGCAGGACCACTCGCAGTTGTCCGTCAGCGAGCGACCACAGGAAGCAGCACGGACATCGGCGCCGCCCGCGATCGCGCGGCGCACGCCAGAGGCCCGAGGCCGGCCAGCCACTGCACGGTCGCGACGAACGCTCGGGTGAACAGCCGCTGCGCCGACTGCTCGCCGTACCGCTCGACGCAGCCGGGCCGGCCCTCGAGGACCAACTCCTGCTCCTCGAGGGCCTCGGCCAGCTCTGGGGCCGTCAAAGGCAAGCTCACAGCAGATCATCCAGGACCGCCCGCACCCACGCGACGGCTCCCTTACCGGCACGGACCTGATCACGGAGCCTGACCGACATCACGGATTCAAGTTCAGAAGCCGGGAACGGTGACGTCTTCGTGCTGGGACGGGCGCTCGGGCTTTGCGCAGGTAGCCGTCGCCGAGGTCGCTCTCGTCGAGCAGGCGGGCCTTCAGCGTGGCTGGCGACAGCGGAGCGGGGCTCTGGTCGCCACCGGCAGGATTCTCGGCGTGGGCGGAGGAAGCCCTGTCGGGCTTGCCCTTGGTGGTGTGGGTGGAGCGGGCGAGGACGGTGACGGCGGTGAGGCAAAGGGCGGTGGCACGCGAACGCGCATGGTCGTAGGGGCGGGGGTCAGTGGCCGAGGTGGCGCAGGCAGTCCTCGAACGTGGCGTGGGTTGCGTCGGGGGGCCGGTGTGCCGGTTGTACCAGGCGGTGTCGAGACGCGGCTCAGGCTGCTGATGCCCTGCCTGGCAGCGCAACCAGATCTGGTTGCGGGTGGAGAGGATGAGCCAGTCCCGGTACGTCCCGCACTCGGTACAGGCGACCATCTCGCCGTCGAGGACGAGCGGCTGCTTCCAGGACGTCATCCGGCCAGCGACCTGATTGTGGCTCGAAACCCGCAGTTCCGGCGGAAGGAAGTCGTCCACCACGGCAGCCGGCTCGGCGTAATCCAGTTCGGCCCGCACCCGCTCGACCTGCGGCGGCACCTGCCCCTGCAACTGCGCCGACATCTCGAAGAACCGTTGCTGCGCTGCGCGGGGCTCCTTCGCACGGCGGCGTATCCGGTGAAACACCCTGGCGCCCTCCCTCGTCTCGTCCTGCACGCGTCATGATCGTGCCCCAGATCCCGGGCGGCCTTCAACTCACAAAATCAACAGTCGCGCCGCATGGGGCGGCATGCCCGTCATGCGCAGTCCAGCGCGGAGGATCACGAGTTCGCCACGGCACGTTTCCACAAGGCGGAAGACGGCGTTTGCCCGGTATGCCTAGCCACACCTCACCCCCTACTTTCGCCCAACTGCACGGCGCCTACTGGCTCGACTCGTGGTTTGTCGCGCATACGTCTTCGTGCGCGTGTGTTAACCCTTCGCAGCTCGGGCGGCGTGCTGAGTCTGCGGCCGAGTAACGGCAGGGCTCAGCGTGTGTTGCCCGCCGGCTTCTCGCCTTGAGGCCCGCCGGGCGTGGTGGGACGAGGCGTTGCCGGACGTTCGGCAGACGCGCCTTCCACCGTGCCGGAGTCCGGGAGCCCAGAGGCGTCGGCCGGTAGTTCCGCCAGACGTCGCAGGCGCCACGTCAGAACTCCGCTCACCGAGTCCGCGGTGTCGAGTTCGCGTCGGTGTGCTGTGCTGCTCAGAAGGGTTGCTGGGTCGAGGCCGGCGGCTTCGACCTCGGCGATGGTCGCTGCCAGTGCGTACCAGCCGGGTTCGGCGAGGATCCGTTCTGCCAACTCCGGCACCGCTACACGCAGCAGTACCGTCTGCCGTTGGAGCAGCGGCCGGGGCAGGCGCTGCCCGCGCTGGTACAGGACCGCGAGCGGTTGGGCGGCTGCGGCCTGGTAGGCGGACCGCAGGTGCGTGGCGGCTTGGAGGGCGGCGGCGGCCTGCTGCGCGTGCCCCTTCTTCGCGTGCCAGTGCGCGGTGGTCGTGATGAGGAAGAACAGCATGTCGATGGCCATCGCGGTCGTCGCACCGTCTTCGCCTCGACCCAGGGCGGGCCCGCCCTGGACGAGATCGCGGGCGGCCTGCCGCAAGGCACGATCGTGCCCGCGTTCTGCCCGGACGTGGGAACGCGAAGCCCGCTCGAACGCGGATGCGGCATCGCGCAGTTCGCGCCGGGTGTGGGCGGCGGACGTCTTCGCGAGCGCGTCCAGTACCTCACCGGCCGCCGCGATGTGGGCAGCGGCGACCGCGTCGTCGCCGTGTTCGACGATCGTGATCGCCGTCCAGGCAACCGACGCGGTTCGCCGGCGCGCGGCGGAGGGGCTGGCAGGCGTTGCGCGGCCGGGAGCACCTGGCGGCGAGATTTTCCCGAAATCGGCGGACCAGCGCTCCCGGATCCTGGGCAGGGAAAGGTCCGGGGCCAGCCGTGCCCCGGGGTAAAACACGGGCTCGCCGTCCTTGTTGCGGTCGTCCGGCAGGGCCACCTTGTAGCCGAGCAGGTCGCCGGAGGGAGCTGCGCGCTTGCGGATCAGGAGGCCGGCGGCGGCCAGCCGGTCGAAGAACTCCCCCTCGCTCGTGGCGCCTGTCACCGCTCGGCGTACGCTCTCGCGCAACTCCTCACGCGCGGTGCGCTCGCGGCCCTGCCGCTGGGCCTTGTGCCGCTCCGCGCTGGTGGGGCGTTGGGCTGCGGTGCCGTCGCCGGTGTTGAGTTGCTTAAGGCCGTACTCGGCTTCGATCAGGCGGGCTTCGGCCTGGGAGCGCTTAGCGTCGTTGTTCAGCCGCGGCCTGCGACCGTCCTCGCGCACGAGGGTGGCGATGATGTGGATGTGGTCGCCCGCGTGGCGCACGGCAGCCCAGCGGCAAGCGGTGTCGTCGTCCGCCGGGGCGATGCCGGTCGCCGCGAGCATGCGTCGGGCGATCTGCGCCCACTGCTCGTCGGTCAGGAGCGGATCTTCCGCAGCGGTCCGCACTGACAGGTGCCAGACGTGCTTGTCCGGACGCCGCGACGCCGGCAAGGCGTTGACCGGCTGGTCCAGGAGCTGCTGGAGTTGCTTCAGAGTCGCCTGCGGATCGCGGCCGGGGTCAGGGGCGAAACCGTCCCAGGCCGCAACGAGGTGGGGGTCGGTGTGTTCTTCGTGGGTACTGGTCGCGTAGAGGTAGGCGAGCAGGCCGATGGTGCGTGACCCGCGCTTGTGGACGCGGGGGATCACCTGGCTCGTGATTCGGTGTCTAGGTAGCGCTGAGTGAAGGCGTCCACACGTTGGGCAGCGGCTCGGACAGCGTTGAGGACGGCCGTGGCGTGCAGAACGTCTGCACCGGAATTCGTGGCCTTGGCTACCTGATTGAGGTTGTTGCCGATCTGGTTCAGGTGGCGGCGGACCGCGAATAGTTCCGAAATCACTTCGCGTTCCGAAGCAATCGCGGCGGCTGTGCGGTTGAGATCGCCGGCGGCTTTGAGCGCTGCGTAGGCGAGGAAACTGGCGACGCTCATCTGGCATGCGGCGGCGGCGCGGACGAGCTGCTGGAACTCTTCGTTGTTCATGCGGCAGCTGGGCTGGTGCTCGCGCTTGTGCGCGTCGTGGAGGCGCTGGCGCGTGCGCGGTTTCGCGGGCGGGGCGTGAGTGCAGTGTGTGCTGTGGCAGGTGTGCTGTGTCTTTTCCTGGAGATGCGGTCCGCCCTCGGCCGCATCTTCCCGGACCGGCGCCCCCTGGTGCCGGTCCGATTCCCCCGCCACTTTGGGGGCGGGGGACCCATTTGCATTGCTCCCGACGGGAGCAATGCAAATGGGATAACTTGCTCGCCCCGGAACCGAGTTGAGGTCATGAGCGGGTTCCGGGGTGTTGGCGTTCTGGGTCGGGTTCGTCATCGGGATGCGGGCCTCGTGGAGTGGGTGCGGTGCTGGATGGTGGCGACCAGTTCGACGACCTGGGCTGGTCCCTTGAGGACGTGGACGGGTCCGTCGGGCTGGTGCTGGATGAGCCACTGGCCGGTCGGGCAGAGGACGGCGGCGTGCAGGAGCCGTCGGCGGACCAGGACGTCCGCCCAGGTGCCGGCCTCGGCGGTCGTGGGCTCGGATGAACGAGGATGACGCGGTATCACGGCGTACCTCCTTAAGCAGGGCGGTAGCCCGGCGCAGAGCCGAGCCACCCATGGCGGATAGGGGTGATGACCTGCTGTTTTGCCCGATTCAGCCGCACTCGGGGCAGCGCCCGACGTGGCTGTTGAGCGCCCGGGCCATCCGTGCCTTCGTCGATGCGGCCTGCTTCGCGCTGGACTTCGCCGCCG
Source organism: Streptomyces sp. H39-S7 (assembly GCF_027158205.1). Classification (GTDB taxonomy): domain Bacteria; phylum Actinomycetota; class Actinomycetes; order Streptomycetales; family Streptomycetaceae; genus Actinacidiphila. The sequence goes on from NZ_JAPVLU010000038.1 coordinate 7,270, forward strand.
GCCTGCCCTCGTGCCGTACGGAGTGGGCGAGCATGAAGCCGATCTCCCGCTCGTACTCCGCGCGGACGGTCTTGAACTGGTGGCAGGTCTTCATCGGGTAGTGCTCCTGGTCTGGGTGGTGTTGTCGCTCCGCAGTTGCTGGAGGACAAGGCTCAGTCGGTCGTTTCGGCCGCCTGTCAGGCCCTCGCGCCGCAGGATTTCCCGCAGCTGGACCCGGGTGACCGCTTCGTTGCCGTCGCGTGCGAGCAGAGCGGGGACGTGGGGGCGGACCTGCTGGGCGAGCTGGTCCGCCGTCTGCTCCGACTCGCGCGGCGGACGCTGCGGGCTGCGGGACCGGCTGCTGCGCTTGCTCTTGGCCTTCGTGGTCGGCTTCCGCCGCAGAGGAACCTTGTGCCCTGCCCTCGGTCCCCGGTCCCCGGCTGGCTCGGTCCCCGCGTTGGTGTGGCTCGGTCCCCGGTCCCGGGTGAGGTCGGTCCTCGCGTTGGTGTGGCTCGGTCCCCGGTCCCCGGTGGGTTCGGTCCCCGATTCGGTCCCGGCCGGTCCTTGAGTCGATTCAGGGGCCTGAGCTGGCATTTCAACCCCAGGGCGGTCGGTCCCCGCACCGTCGTCGTGCCCCTGTTCCAGCTCCGGCCGGCCAGCTTCGGTCCCCGAGTCACGGTCTTCGCTTCCGGGGACCGGTCCCCTTTCCCTGTGCGGTCCCCGGTCCCCGATCGGTGCGGCGGGACCGTGGGGACCGCGGGTGGGGACCGCCGTACTGGAGGGGTTCGGGGTGGGGACCGTGGTGGCTGTTCCGCTGGTGCCGTGGTGCGGGGACCAGGGGGAGGGGAGCGGGACCGTGGCGAGGGTGAGGGCGTGCCGGCGGACGGCGAGTTGGTCGAGCAGCTGCGCGCGCTGGAGGGGGTCGGTGCCGACCGAGGCCCTGCCTAGAGCCTTCGACAGCCGTCGGGTGAGTCGTCGGCCGCGCTGTCCCTGCTGCTGCTCGGGCGCGCGTTCGGCGAGGCGGGCGGCCAGGGCGACTGCGCGGGTGGTGGCTCGGTCGCGGGTGATCTGTGCGGCGTCGCGGTCTCGGGCGGCGATGCCCAGGCGGGACAGCAGCCGTTCGCGTGCCTCCCGTCCCAGGGTGGCGAGCAGCCCGTGGGAGGCGGCGCCCGGGGTGCGCAGGCGCAGTTCGATGCCCATGGCCAGGTGCCAGAGCACCGCCGCCATGATCGGACCGACGAAGGCGCGGACCGTGCCGCCGACCGGACCGCTCTCGGCGTAGGCGGGGATCACCTGCACCCCGGTGATCACCCAGACCAGCGTGCCCGGCAGGCCCGGCGCCCCCTCGCTGGCCAAGTGCTCCCGGGCCATCAGGGCGGTTGCGAACAGGGCGAGTTCGGCGGCGGCGAACATCCCGACGCGCTCGGTGGTGCCGGCGATGTCGAGGAAGTCCGCGGCGAACCGCCACGAGGTGTCCGCGCTGTAGGCGGTGCAGCCGAGCGCGGCGAGGGCAGCGACTTTGACCGCCGGGCTGCCGAGACGTTTCTGCGGGAGGGCGCCCCGGCGTCGGATCACCCGCCCGGTCAGTACCAGGGAGAGGGCGGCGAGGGGAGCGCCGATCGCGAGGAGGAGTGGCAGATCCGGAGCGGCACCAAGGGACAGGACTGGGTGGGTCATGCGGCCTTTCCGAGGGGGACGTGCGCCGAGGCCGGCGCCGCCGGCTGCTGGGTGCCGGGCTGGGTGGCCTTCGGGGCAGCCGGCTTGCGCTTTCGCTTCTTCTTGGGCTTCGGCACGCCGTAGGTGCGGTCGCGGTCGAAGACCTTGAGGGCGGCCTGGCGCAGCAGGTCGCGGGCGTGCTTGGGGCTGATCTGCAGGGCGCCGGCGAGCCGGGCGGTGCGCCAGCCGCGGACGTAGGCGTGGTCGATGACGAGCTGGCGCTCGTCCTCGGTCAGGTGCACGTCGCGCCCGTTGAAGAACGCGATGACGCGGGCGTAGTCGGTGCGCTTGTGCAGCCCGTCGTGCCAGGGGCGCCGTTCGGCTTCGGTGAGCCCGCCCCAGATGCCCTCCTTGAGGACGTTCTCCAGGGCGAAGTTGAGGCAGTCGCGGCGCACCGGGCACCAGCCGCACAGCTCCTTCGCCTCGGCGATGTCTTCGTGGTCCCGGGGCCCGGGGAAGAACACGGCGTCGGCGTCCTCGACGTCCATGCCGTGGCACGCGCCGCGGGTGTGCCAGCTGGTGTCACCGATAGCGCGCAGGCCGGTGGGTGGCGTGTGGTGGGTGGTGATGTGGCGCATGGTGGTCTCCGATGTGCTGCCGCGTCGGCCGGTCGGGTCGGCGGGAGAAGGACGCGGGCGTCGGGCGGGTGCCAGTTGCGGCGCAGGGCAGGCGCCGCAGCTGGGGGCAGGACGGTGGCGTGCTGGCGGTGCACGGCAGGGCGATCAGGCCATCGAGGGCTGCTGGGCCTGCTGGTTCTGCTGGGCGGTGGCGAGGTCGAGGCGGCTGGGGTGCGCGGTGGCACACGGGGCGGTTCCGCGTGCCTTTCCGTCGGGGCCCGTCCGCCGACGGCGGCACGGCTCGCCGATCGGGGCTAGGCACCAGTCGCAGCGCACCGCGAGGGCGTCGGGCCGGCCCTGGGCGACGGCGGCCTCGCGAGCTGCGCGGGCGGGCCGGTAGCGCGCGAGGGCTGCCCGGGGGGTGGGCGGTATGCAGGAGCCGACCTCCCGCAGCCGTGCTTCCAGTTCCGGATCGCGCTGCCCGCTGGTGATGGCCCGGTACTGCATGGGCTGCGCGCTGCCGGTAGCCACTGCGCGCCGGGCGCTGACCAGGGCGGCGGTCCAGGCGGCCTGGTCGTCTGGGTCGACGGCCGGGGTGGGGTCGGTGTGGCGTCCCAGGCGGTCGCGTCGGTAGCTCTCCCATGGGCGGCCGATATCGGCGGCCACGATCGGGTAGGGCGAGATGCGGATGTGGTTGCGGGCGGCGATGCGGGCGTCCCAGCCGTGCGGTGTGGCCATCGGCACGTCGCCGAGCAGCTCGTGCCACTGGGCGAGCTGGTCGCGGGCCTCGCCGGGGTCGGTGCGGCTGGTGCGGGGGTCGAGTCGGCCGATGTAGGCCAGCAGGGCGGCGATTTCGCGGCGGTCCATGGTCAGCCCTCCGTTGCGGTCGGCTCGTCGTCGAGAGCGGCGAGGAGGGCTGCGGTGTGGGCCTCGGCGCGGGTCATCCCGCCCGGCTGTGAGGGGCCTTTGCCGGGCAGGGCGTAGAGGTTCGGGTGGCCTGGGGGGTGTTCTCGGGCGACCCAGGAGCGCCAGTCGGCAGCCCAGACTCCCGCCGACTTCACGCCGCGGTCGGCGCGGTGGGCCCGCCACTTCGCGTCGGCCGCCCGCAGGCCCTGTTCGCCGAGGCGGTCGAGGTGCCCTTGCTGGCGGGCCCAGGTGTGGGTTTCTGGGTCGACCTTCCACTCGCTGGCCGAGGTGACGGTGCCAGCCCTACTGCTGTACCTACGGTTCACCTTCGGTTCACTACGGTTCTGGGGGGCGGAATCCGCACCTTCGAGGGTGCGGATTCCGTGCCTTCGAGGGGTCGGATTCCGTCGCGAGGGTGCGGATTCCGCCCCGGTCGGATTCCGTTGCGAGGGTGCGGATTCCGCTCTCTTGATGGGCCAGATCCCGTACCGCTGGAGTCTCTCCGGCTTCAGTTCAGGTAGCGGGTCAGCGTCGGACGGCTCGACGTGTGCGTCCGGGTCTTCCTGTCCGGCGGCATCGACCTTGGCCAGGAAGGCGGCGGCGCGGGGCAGGCGATAGACAGTGGCGCGAAGCGGTCCCTGATAGCCGTCGAGCAGCTCCAGCTCATCGCCGGCGACGAGAGCCCGCAGAGCGTCGCGCACCGCGGTCCGCGACGCGTTGGTCCGCTCGACCAGACTCGTCAGCGAGGCCCAGGCCACGCACTGCTGGTCGGGCACCCGGTCGGCGATCGACAGCAGGACCAGGCGCGCTATTCCCCGGCTGGCACTGTGCTGCCATACCCATTCGCGGGCATCGACGCTCATCGGCCACTCCCGCCCGTGAGGCGGGGCTGGCAACTCAGTGCGACGAAAGTGGCTGCCGCGCAGGCCAGGAGGATGGGCCTTTTGCGCAGGGCAGGAGGCATGCAAGAATCCCCTTTGCAGTGTTGCCACGCTGAGACGTCCCGAGGAAGGGATCAGCGTGGTGATGGTGGGCAATCTCCGCCCTTGCCGGGGCGGTCATGCCGATTGGCGTTCGGCGTCCGGGAGTTCGTACCTCTCGGGCGCCGCCGCTGCTTTCGGGTCTGTGTGGTTCGATCCGGGGCGCTGGCTCCTCGCAGCCGCAGTGCCGGGCGGGGTTGCCCGGGGTGACGATGAACATACGCAGAGACCCGCGCCAAGATCCAGAGTTGGTTCTTAATCTCTGTACTAGTTGCAGAGAGTGACGGGGCGGGACGTCGAAACGCCCCTGGGTAGTGCTCGCGCCAGTGTGCCGGGGAGCGTCGCCGCGATGATCTAGAGTGCTTGGCGGGGGCCACGCTTGGAGGCGGTAGGCGAAGCTGAGCTACGGCATGCTCGCTCCCATTGGCGGAGTTGATTGCACCGCACCCTCACAAAATTGCGTCTCAACAATTTGTTGAACCACGCGCCGGAGCGATCTGACCCAGGCTTCGCCGGAGCGCCAAAGGCAAGTTCTCGTTCGCCTGGGAGGCGGGGCTGCCAAGGTAGCCCGCGCTATCCCGTAGACCGTGCCAAGGCGAAGGTAGGCCATGGCTGCGACGCTGTTTGCCGCCATGATGTGCCCGCGTCGGGGCTGGCGCAAGCGCTTGTCGGCATTGGTCGGCCAAGAGGGGGCTCACGGGTCCATCCGATCTTTCGAGCAGGTTCCGCACCCTGGTGCGGCGACGTTGAAGTCACGGGACGTAGCGCTCGCGCATCTGTCGCGTGAGCAGCCCCGACACGAAGCGGAGCCACAAGTTCAGTTGCTATCCTAGACAGATGATCGAACAGATTGTCTACTGGTATCAACCGTGATTAATACCGAAGGAGAGGAGCTGTCGTGACCCATGACCAGGGAACGCAGACTCCGGACGACGCCCACGAGCAGCCCGCCAGGGGCACCTTCGCCCAGCGCCTAGACTTCCTGTGCACTCACGATCCGCGGGGTCCCCTCAGTAACCCGCAGGTCGTGCAGATGCTTGAGGAGCAGGGTCTGCCCAGCTTCTCGGGCACCTACATGTGGCAGTTGCGCACCGGTCGGGCTGATAATCCGACGTTGAAGCACATGGACGCTCTTGCGGATCTGTTTGGGGTGCCGAGGGACTACTGGGCCAGTGCCGCCACGGCGAGGGTCGTTGACGCCCTGATTGTCCAGCTCAACGGGCTGAAGGCATCCGGTGCGTCGCCCGAGAAGTTGCATCGACAGCTCGCCAAATTCACTCAGAAGATGAGCGCGGGCACCCCTCCCGCAGCCCTCAAGGCGCAACTGGATGAACTGGCCCGACTGAATCAGCACGGAGTGAGCGCGGTTACGCTGAAAAGCCTGCAGGACGCGCGAGTCAGCAGCATCGCCATGCGCGCGGTGGGGCTGAGTGACGGAGGGCTTTCCGCTGTCCAAGCCGTCCTTGAACAGTTCCGACGAGCCGAAGGACTGCGGCCCGTTCCGCCCGAGGGTGAGCGGGGGGCACTATCTGACGATTAGCACGAGGAGTGACCCATGAGGCGCCGCTCACGCCGTACCGGCCGAGCCGGAGTGCCTGCGCCGGCGCAGTCGATCCAGGGCGCATGCCGGACCTTCGTCCGGTCCCTGGATCTGCCTTGTGTGCACGGCGTTCGCGAGCTGACGGACTACATCGAGCGCCTGATTGGCGAGCCGATCATCATCTCGCCGAGCCTTTCTGCCGATGGACGCACCCCCTGCGGCCTGCTGGTCAAGATTGATGGGGTAAATCACATCGGCTATGACCCGAGCACCAGCTCGTCTCACCAGGACGACATCATTGCCCATGAGTTCGGTCACCTTCTCAAAGGGCACGCGGGCGGGCAGGTAACCCCGGCATCCGCCGCCGGGATCATCCTCGGGGACATTGACCCAGACCTGATCCAGATGGTTCTCTGCCGGGCCCGGTACGACGACAAGCAGGAGTTGGAAGCCGAGATCATCGGCACCTACCTGCAAGCGCACGTCCGCCGCTCCAGCGGTGCTCCCGCGACACAAGGGCCGGACGGTGACCGGATCCTGCAAACTCTCATACGACGAAAGAACAATCCACAGTGAGCGCGCTGCACCCCTACTGCCTGGCCATATCCAGCCTGGGATTCGTCCTGTTGCTCTGGGGTCTGAAGAGCAGCAAGAAGAAGACGAATGCAGCGCTCCTGCTGCTGGCTCTGACGTACCTGGCTTCGGCCGGCTCCTTCGTTATCGAGATGCCGCCGATCTGGTCCCGCATCGACAACACCTTCGGCGTCACCAACATCGCCGTCCCGCTCTCGCAGAGCTGGGTCATGCTGGTGTGCACGTGCCAGAGCAGCGTCATCGCCTACTGGGCCTACGCCCCCAGCCAGGCGCGCCGTGCAGCGAAGTGGTTCTTCGCCGCCGGCGCTGTCGTCATCGCCGGCCTGCTGGTGACGTTCTTCAAGATCCCTCCCGACGACTTCGCCACCTTCCAGGTGCGGGAGTGGTCCTACGCCACCTACCTGAGCATCTACATCGCCGCCTACACCGCCGCCCAGGGGTACCTCACCGTCCAGTGCTGGAAGCTCGCGCACCGCGTGGGCGTGGCCTGGGTCGCCTGGAGCCTGCGCATCATCTCCGTGGGCGCTCTCATCACCATCGGCCAGAGCATCATCCGCACCGCGAACCTCCTCGGTATGGCCGACGTCAAGTGGCTCGACCTTGCGTGGCTATGCGGCGACCTCGGCACGCTACTCACCAGCGTCGGCTACCTCCTGCCCACCCTTGTCGACCGCGCCCGCGAAACCTACACATGGGCCAACGAGCACTACACCTACAAGCGCCTCGGCCCCCTGTGGGAGGCCCTCCACACCGCTTCCCCGGAGATCACCGCCGTCAAGGCCCCGCCCCAGCGCACCACCTTCCTGCGCCTGCGTTCGATCAACTTCGCCCTGTACCGGCGTAGCACCGAGATCCGCGACGGCATGATCGAACTGCGACCATATCTGGACGCCGGCGCCCGCGGCTCCGCCGAAACCCGCCACGCGCAACTCGCCGCGCCCGAACACGCCGCCGCCGTGACCGCCGAGCAGATCCACCAGGCACTACGCGCCCACCAGGAAGGGCGCCAGGCCACGACCTCGGTCGAGTGGGCCGACGCCCGGGTGCCAGCTGACACTGCCGCACGGGAAATGCAGCTCCTTTTGCGCATTGCGGCCCATTTCAAGCGCCAGGCCACGGCCGCTGCCGCAGCACCTGGCTCTCCACTGGTGCCGACAGCCAGCTAACCCCCATGGACTGCGCCTTGGCATGTCAACCCAGTTCAGACGTGTCCCTGACCGCGGCTCCGGCGGGTCGGGGGCACGTTGCGCTACAGGGCTTCGCCTCCGCGCACGGCTGATCCGACCATTCGCACCGCGCTGTGAAGACCCCGCCGTGCACCCCCCGACCGTGACGGCACACACCGCTGCGCCGCCACGTCGTACTCCATCCCCAAGAGCCCCGCATGATCGGTATCCACCGGCTCCCAGTGCACCGGCCATCCCCGATCGAGTACGGCCCTCGCGAATTTCTGCGACTCCCGCCAGTCCAGCACGTCGTCTGCCGTTCCGTGCGACAACCACACAGGTACCGGCGACTCGGTGGTTGTGGCCAGGTCCTCGACGGGTGGAGTGCCGGACGAGCGTGCCACCAGATCGTAGCGGCCGGCCAGACCCACCACCGCTAGTGGGCGCCAGCCGTCCGCCAGGTCAGGGCGGAGCGCCATCGACACCGCGGACCCCGCTCCCGCTGACCAGCCGACTGTCACCAGCCGCCCGTCGCCCCCGTGCTCGGTGGCGTGCTCCCGCACGTACGCCAGCGCACCGAGCAGGTCCCCTTGACCGCCGTCCTTCGCGTCCGACTGCCAGTCCGCCGCAAACGCTGTGATGCTCAGGCGAGCAAGTTGCTCCGCGATCGCGGCCATGACGTCTCGCTCGTTCGGCCCGAGCCCGTGCCACAGAAGGACGGCAGGTCGTGCCACAACGCCAACGTGTGTGGGTTTGTACACGTCGATCAACCTGCCGCGGCTGGTCTTGACCGTCAGCTGTTCCACGCCGTTCGCCACGTTCTTTCCCCTGCTCCATGGTTGTCGCTTCTTTGATCTACTCATAGTCGACCCTCGACGCCAAGATCAATCCGAGTCCAGGGTGTGACCCCAGGGCACGCATGTCGTCATAGCCAGTCAGCAATGCGGTCGCTTCAGCTGTGACCCGATCGCATCGCTGCCTCGCGCGCGGTTGTGAAGAGTGCGCTTTGGTCTTTCAGCGGGAGACCTGCGCGATTGGCGTGGAAGATCACGTGATGTGCGATGACGGCGCGCAAACCGCGGGACAGCCCGCCCCCGGCGTTGAGGCAAGCCAGCGTCGTACCGGCCCGCTCGAAGCCATACACCCACTCCGCCCGCCCATCGAACGGGGCGCCCGCGCGGCACAAGCTGTGGATGTCGGCTGTCATTAGGGTCCGCATCGCTGGTATCAAGATGGCGGTCCGTTCCGGCGTGAGGGGGGCGGCCGGGCGCAGTGCTGCGGCCTTCGCCCAAACGTCTCCTTGCTCGAACCAGTCCAGGTTCGCGGCCCTCATCAAGCAGCTCAGCAGGAGTACCGCAGTCTCCCGGCGACCGAGCCCTTCTGGACCGAACGGGTAAAAGAGCAGGTGCCGGCTGTCCACATAGAACATGTCGTGGGCGGCGTCCATCGAGAGGGCTCCACCGAATGCGGTGCTCTCCGGCTCATAGATGCCAGAGGCCCAGGACTCCACTGTGCCCTCAGCAACAAGCTCTTCCAGGGCCGACTGAACCAGCGGCGACGGTTGCGCGGCCCGGTAGCGCAGCGGCCAGGGCTGCTTGTTCATGAACCACCAGCCGTCGAGTTCTCCGGCTTCTTCGGCCGCCAGCAGCGTGGGGCCGATGCGTTCCGAGATGGAGGTCTTGCCGCTCTCGCGGTCGGTGAAGGTGACGTTGTGCTGATACCAGCGGTCCGGGGCCATGGATAGTCCTCGATTGGCGGGTCAGGCAAGGAGTAAGCAGGTGTCCCAATGGCCTTGAGGTCGTGCGGCGCCATCAGGTTCGGCGTCCTGGAAGGCGAGGGCAGCTCCGGTCTTGCCTTGTAGGAAGCCTTTTTCCTCCGGGGGGCCGGCGGTCAGGAATCTGCCGGTCAGCAGGCCCATACGGGCGGTGAACGCGGAGGGTGTCTCGGCGTCTTCGGCGACGCGCAGCACGGTGCGGATGACGCCGCCGAAGCCGTGGCAGAGGCCGCGGTCCGCTATCCGGTCGAGCTGGTTCGGGTCGGTCATGCAGTGCAGCAAGGCGCGCTCGGCCATGCGCTTGCGGTCATCGTCGCCGGTAACGATCGCGGCGAGCTGCTGGGCGCGGGCCAAGCCTGGCGTCCCGTAACACCAGGAAGGGGCTGCGGGGAGAGCCGGAGCCGGGCCGCGTTCGCTGATCCAGCGGGGCCAGCGGACCCCCAGGTGGTCATGCAGTCGTATCTCATCCAACCACCGGCAGATGCGGTGTATGGCAGTCTCGTGGCCCTCTACGGTGATCCCCGAGCGCATGGCCAGGGCCAGGAGTGCGAGCGGGCCGGTGATGCCGTGGGCCAGACCGGCGTTGGCATGGCCGCCGGGCATGGTCGCCTTGTTGTTGGCCGGTGCGTGACCGACCCACCATCCCGGCAGCAGGTTGCCGTCCACCGAGACAGACTCGGTGAGGCGAACGAGGTACTCCAGGACGGCCTTCGTCTCCGGACCGTGCGGCTGTCGCAGCAGCAGCAGCGCCCCGATTCCAGTGAGGCCCCGGAGCAGGTCATATTCAGCGAACTCAGCCAGGCGGCCGGTGTTGATACGGGCGTGTGCGATGGCAAGGCGCTCCCGAACGTGAGCGACCACGATGCCATCGAGGCTCTGGAGGGCGCCGGCGTACCCGCCGCTGCCGTCGGCCGCCAGGTGCAGGACGAAGGCCAAGGCGGGGGCTCCCAGGAAGAGGCTGGCGGTCGGGCCGTCGATCAGGGGACCAGTGCCGGACAGGCTGCGGTGTACTCCCTCCCACGTTTCGGTACCGCGCCGGGCTCGTTCGATGCGCAGGAGAGCGGCGCCCAGTGGTCCGTGAGCGAGGGATTGTTTGGACGACAGTGATGTGTCGACGGCCGGTGGGGCTGCGGTCACCGCAGGGCTCCTTCTGAGCGGGCGATCAAGGAGAGAGCTGCCGCGCGGGCGGTACGGCGGCAGGTCGCTTCGGCGGCCGGGTCGATACCTGCTACGCGGTTGTGGTGCATGTGAAGCAGCGACGGCAGCACGTCCGCCGGATCGCTCCCGGACTCCTCCAACGCCTCGCGGTAGTGCAGGAGCGCGCGACGCCGCGCTTCCCACGCCCGCATCACCGCGGGTTCGCCCACCATGGTCTGCGCGGGGTCCGGGCCGGAAAGTCGAACGGCAAGGGCTTGGACGTGCCGGGGCGCGGCCTCGCCATCGGCGCGCCGCAGATTGCGCGTCAGCCAGTCGAGTCCAGCTGAGTGGGAGCCGAGCAGGCCAGCGCAGATGTCCACGAACGAGGCTGCGGCTGTTGCGGACTGAAGGTCGGCGGGATCGAGGAGCATCTGCGCGAGCGCCGCGGCGGAGTCGGCGGCGAAGTACGCCTCGGCAGCATCCAGCGCCGCGCCGGTGCCGTACCGGCCGGTCTCGGGCTGGTCGGTGTCCCAGGTGATGCGCTGGATGACGCCCTCTTCGCGAAGTGCCGACGCCCAGACCGCGACGTTCTGCGCTGCGGCTCCGAATCCGTCTGGGTTCGTCAAGCGGAGCCGCAGACGAACGTGCGGTTCGGGATCGGCGTATCGGACGAACCACGCGGCGAGGTCGGTGTCCCAGCCCGTGAGCAGACGCGGCAGGTGCGCCGTCAACAGCTCTGGCACCCGTGACGGGTTGCCGTAGAGCTTGAGGAAGGCGTGATCCGAGCTGCCCGGCAGACGTCCAGCCCCGCGCTCCGCCACGCGGTCGAGACGAACTACGGGGGCCGGGGTGGGCTCCTGGTCGGCGACGAAGGGAAGCACCACTTCGTGAGCGTGGCCGATCCAGCCGAAGGCGCTCTCGTCTGGTGCTTCGTGCAGGACGACGGACTGGTGGCGGTTCAGCTCGTGCCGCAGGAGATCCCGGTGGGCGGGCAGGCCGAGGTCTAGCCGAAGGAGCTGGTCGTTGGAGCCGACGTAGACGTTGCGCGGAACCCCGTACTGAACGAGCCAGTTGGTGAATCTGAACACCCACTCCTCCCCGTCGCCCAGGTTTTCCGCACGGAGCCGCCAGCAGGCGGCGGACAGGATGGTGCGGCCGTAGCGGATCTCGGGCAGGAAGGGGAGGCGGGCGGCGGCGCCCCAGGCGAAGGGAATGAGGATCGCGGCGTGGGAGCGGTGTATCTCGCACAGGAAGCGCACCAAGGGGTGGGTGGCGTGGCTCAGCTCGACGGCGTTCATCACCGACGGCTCGATGACACGGCCCGTGGAGAGGGTCACCAGGTAGAGGCGACCGGCGTCCGCGACCACTCCGAGGTCGTCCAGGTCGAGGGTGGCGGCCGGGTTGTGCTCGCCGACGGCCAGCACTTCGGGCGCGACCACAGGCGCCCGGCCGACGTTGAACGTCTGCTGCTTCATCGGGGGTGAGGTGACCTGGGCACGCACCGCTCCAGCGGTCAGCGTCGGCAGCGCCTTGTACGCGGCCGACCGTCGGTTCAACTCCGCGGGCGGCAGCATCGACAGGAACCTGCCGGTGGTCGTGCCGGCGGCCAGCGACAGGCCCACGGTGGACAGTTTGAACCGGCCCTCATCCAGCTCGTTTTGGGACGTGGCGAGCACGGTGAAGCACAGCTCGACGTGCGCGGGAACCTGGGTCGACTCGCCGACGGACAGAGCCTTGATGTCGTCTTCGGTAAGCGTGACCTCGCGCCGGTTGGTGAGCGCGGCGTCCTGGGCAAGCGCGAGGAGGTGTTCGTCGCGTGGTGTCGTGCCGAGGACGGGACGTGGCAGCACGGTTCCCCGGTAGCCGACGGGGACGCCGAGGCCGGTGTCCGCGTCGGTGAGGTCGCGCAGCGGCACGACGGTGCCCATGCTGTACCGCTCCAGGAATCGCGTCCGATAGTCGTTCCAGGCAGGCGAGCCGTTGGGATACGGCGTGATGCCCGCGATGGCCCTCAAAGCTTGCTCTGCCTCGCGCGCCACCTTGTCGGGCAGGACGATCTCAGCGTCCGGGCGGACGTTCACCACCAGGGGCCGGACCGTGACGCTGGTGAGCGCCGACATCAGGTCGACGGCCTCTGCGCGCAAGCCCGCCTGTTCGTCGGTGCGGGCGAGGTCATGGCGCTGGAGGTTTCGGTGGACGTGGCGGAGCCGCGCGGTGGCAGAGGTGTCGACTTCGGCCTTTTTGAGCTGGTGAACCAGGTGGCCGAGCGGGTCCATGGTCGTCATCGGCGGCGACAGTTCCGTGAGCAGGACGCGGTGGTCCACCAGGTTGGTGATCATCGTCTCGATGGTGGGCGCCGGGGTGTCGGGGTAGTTCGTTCGAATCTTGTCCACGAGGTCGCGGACTCGGATCGGAGTACGGGCCAGCGCGAGCGTCTGTTCGGCGGCCCGGGTGCGCCGCAGACTGGTGCTCGTCGGCCCGCTCGTGCCTGGCTGGTAGGGCACCACGATGCGGGGGCCCTGTACGGTCCACGTCGAATCCGCGATGACGGCTAAGTTCCGCAGTACCTCAGAGTCCCGCTCCAACGCCGTGATGATCTCGCGCAGCCACCCGGCGTCAGCCCCGGCGAACGCCCGGTGCTCCGTACCCCAGCGGACATGTGCCCTCTGCCCGAGGCGCACCGGGGCCGCTCCGGCGAACAGGCCGAATGGTGTGGCGCGGTGCTGCATCCGCAGTAGATATCGGGCCAAGGATCGCGCGGTGCTCTCGATGCGCGTCTGCGGAACGGAGCCGTTAAGCGCCTTGCGGACGGCTTGAGCGAGTACGGGTGCCGCGTGGCTGATGGCCTCGGCGCGAGATGCGTCCGCCCAGACCTCTCCCATCCAGTCGCCCAGTTGAGCACGGCCGGCGGATTCCCCGGGCCAGGAGGGCAGCGTGACCGCCATAGGTGTGACGGACGCTCTGATTATGCCGGCGTCGAGTGCGTGGTACATCGTGCCTCCTTCCCTCTGCGGTGCCCGGGACCGGGCGGGGCGCCCCGCCCGGTCCCGGGCGTCACGTCAGCCGCCGATGCAGGTGCTGTTCGAGCAGGCGGACGCGCAGGTGGACGTGCAGTTGTCGCTCGTGTCGTTCAGCAGCGAGCCCAGGACGGGGGCCGCGCCGACGGTCGACACGTCGAGGTCGAAGTCCCCGTCGGAGCGGTAATCCGTCGCCGCCTTGAGGACGGGACCGGTCTTCTGCTGTGCCATCTATGCCTCCAGAAGAGGTGGGTAGGGAGGTGTCTTGCGTGCTGTGCCGCCTGACCCTGCGCCCGAGGAGGGGCTAGGGCCAGGTGATAGTGACCCGCGTGTGCCTGCGCTCGATGCGGCGCCCAGCGGGAAGTCGGTCCTCCGGCGTGCCCACCGGGTAGACCTCGATGCGGGCGCGGTCGTTGCGATGCTCGCGGTCCCAGGTCTGGATCTCGGAGACCATGCGCTGGGCAAGCTGCTCCCCGCGCGGGCCGTGCCCGATGGCGCCCAGCTCGAAGCGGTCCTCGTCGTCCGTGGCTCGCACCGTGCGGTAGGCGAAGCTGCCGCCGTCGACGAGGGTCGGGACACCGAGGGGCGATGCAGAGGCGACCAGCCCGCGCTCGCGGGCACCGGGCTTCGCCGCCAACAGCGGCAGATTGTCCAGCGCCGTGGTCAGCCACAGGTCCAGGTGCTCATTGGACTCCATGCCGCCCAGCGTCACCCCTGACCACACCGTTGCCCGTGGCGTGAACAGCGCCTCAGACAGCGCCTTGGCGTCCGGCTCCGGGTGGCCGTCGATGCGCAGGCAGACCTCCTCGCCCTCCGTGTCGTGCAGGACGGCAAGCCGCACGCGGTTCTCTCCAGCGCCCTGCATCGGGACGAAGCCACACAGCTCGAAGCCGTCACTGACCAGGCGATCGCCCTCGCGGACGAAGGCGACGGTGCGCGTCAGGCCGCGCATCCGCAGAGGGACGACGAGCCGACCGCTTTCCTTGAGCTGCTGCATCCAAGCAGGGGGGACGTCGGCGGCTTGCACCGTGACCACAATGCGATCGAAGGGCCCGTGATCGGGAGCGCCCTCTTCCGCGTCGGCGGTGAGAACGGTGACGTTCTGGTAGCCGGCCGCCGCGAGGAAGGTCATCGCCCGGTCCGTCACCTCGGAGTCGATGTCCATCGTGACCACCCGGCCCTCCTTCCCCACCATCTCGGAGAGGTAAGCCGCGTTGGGGCCGCCGGAGCCGACCTCCAGCACGGCCATTCCGGGCTCGATCCGGGCCTGCTCGATCTGCATGGCCTGCACCCGCGGGGCCGACACTGAGCTGATGTCCACGCCGGTGGCATCCGTCTTCGTCACGGCCGCGAACTCCGCGTCGTACGACTTGGCCGGCCCCACCTCGGGGGTGGCCAGGTGCCGCGGGACGGCACGGAAGGCGGCGACGACGCGGGGGTCCCGGGCGGCTCCAAGCTCGATGAGCGCTTGCGTCATGGCATCGCGCAATCGTTGTTCGTTGGGGGCTTCTTGGCCCGGGGCGGTCGTCATGCCGGGGACGTTAACCACCAGTGATCTCCTTCGTGGCTTGCGCCATACTTCGGGCGGATTGTGCAGGGTGGCGTGGGACGCGAGGGCAAGCAGCCCGCGCCGGGTGGGTAACCACCCGCCGGTCCGATCGGTCACGTCAGGACCGGCGGGCGGTGGCTGCGGTCAGCGGCAGCAGCCAACCGGGCGGGTTGGCCTGCCTCGCGGACGACGGCCTGGCTGTAGCCGTAGAACCCGCTGCGCGCCACGTCGTCGTAGTCGCAGGCCGGCGGTTGGCCGCCCCACTCGACCACGTGGCAGGTGTCGCGGTAGGGGGAAGGCCGAACACGCAGGTTGGGGAAGCCCGGCAGGCCCTCCAAGAGGCCGCGCGTCTTCGCCGCCAGGATCAGCAGGTCGAAGGACATGTATCCGCCACGGCGCGCTCCGCCTACGGGTACGGCCAGCAACGGTGCCCGGTGGACGCAGACGGCTACGGCGTGATCAAGCAGCGATGGATCAGCGAGACGACTGGCGATGTACTCGAAGTCGTAGGCGAGCCGTGCCGGAACCAGGCGTGGGATAAGCGGGCGGATGACGGTCACGCCACCCCCTTGATGGAGTCGACCGCGACCAGCTGGTCCAGTAGTTCGCCGACGACCCATCCCATCTGCCGCAGATGCAGCACGGCGCGCCGGTAGTCGCCAGGCATCTCGCTTGCCCGCAAGGTGCGCGCCCGTTGAATGAGCGTGTCCGCGTAGGCCGACTCCTGCCAAGCCCGAGTGGACACAGCGATGTTCACGAGCCTCATGAGGTGACCGCGGGATCGCTGAACGAAGTCCTCTATGACTTCCTCGGGAGGCGCGATGTCGTCCAAGGCCGTGGCGACGTCGTCAAGGAGGTCCTCACTCTCATGCGCAGTCCAGGCCCAGCGGAGCAACAAGCCATGCACGTCGGTCAGACCAGCAGCATCCAGCGGGGGATTCCACGGGGTGACGGCAGGGGTTTCGGGTTCAGCGGGCTGCGGCCCGGTCGTCGAAGGGCACGTCAACCTGCGGTGCTGAGTCCGAACGGTCATCGGCCGGCCCCCGCAATGCTCAGCGTGCACCAGGTCGTCGTACCGTCGGCGCTGACCCCCCAGTCGTCGGCAAGGGCAGCGACGAGGAAGAGACCCCGGCCGGTCTCGCTGGAGTCGCCCGCCACACGCAGCTGCGGACGGTGGGCTGAGCCGTCGTTGACCGCGAGCAACAAGCCCTGGAGGGTGATGACGAGACGAAATTCGATCTCTCCGCCCTCGCCGTACCGCAGGGCATTGGTGACAAGCTCGCTGACCAGGAGGTTGGCGTCATCCAGAAGCGCAACAAGCCCCCAAGACCGCAACTTGGACGTACTGATGCGGCGAAGCCGTCCCACCCACTGGCCGTCAGGGTCCCGTTCGAGTGCGCCGCCATCCGCCGCGCCGTTGGAGATTCGCACCGTGAAGTCGTCGCAGATGCGCTCGCTGACATTGGGGATGTCGGCCCTGGGTGTGGAGGTGGTCGTCATGGTGTTTGCTAACCGGGTCATGAGACATGCTCCCTACGTCCAGCACAGCGCGTGCCGGGAGGGGCCACGCACATCCCGCGGCCGACCCCGCCAATCCATCCAGCCATGACCATCTCCCGTAACCCGTTACGAGTCAGCGAGAACGCGGTCGCACAGCAGTCGTTACGGGCACTGGTCACCTTGTCTCCCCGTCTTGGAAGAAGGAGCGGAAAGCGTAATCACGCCGTTCCTCTCCGTGTGGGAGCAAGAGTGTGTCGCCGGAGTGGGTATCGCCGCCATGTCTTACCGGGCATCGTTTGTTGACCCGCCGTGATCCACAGGTATCCCAGAAGTGTCGGCGGCCTATCTCTTCGGGGTGGACCATTGCGCTGCACCAAGAGGCGCAGGTAGTCCATAAGTGGGAGCCCCACGTTTGTCTGCCCTTGCGGCTGTCCACCGAGGAGCGAGGAGCCGGCCATGCCCGACGTCCCGACGTTGTTGAAGGCGCTTGTGAATGAGCGAGGCTGGAGCTATCGGGAATTCGAAAGCATGTACCAGCGCACGGCCCGACGGGTCCTCGGGCTCGAGCTGACCGTGTCGGAGCCTCAGTTCCGACGATGGACAAGCGGATCGCTCACGAAACTGCCACGCGCCGAAGCGTGCCGCGTGCTGGAAGAGATGTTCGGGGTGATGCCGGCCAGGCGGCTGTTCGCATCACCGGAGGCGCACCTTGCCGAGGTTCCCGCCACGTTCGACCTGGAAGCAGAGATCGCAATGACTGCACGTGACGCTCAAACCCGGGCTGGCGATACCGCCGCCCAGTCCGTCTCCGACATCTCCCTCGACCAGCTGCGCGAAGATGTGCTCACGCTCGCCCGCAGTTACAACGCCTTCGCGCCCGCCGATGTCTTCCACCGCGCGAAGGCGTTGCGGGACGAAGCTGAAACGCTGCGCGACCGCACTGCCGTACCCACCCAGCAACAGGAGCTGGTCATCCTCGCCGGACAGAGCTGCGCGCTGTTGGCCGCCTCAGCGTTCGACCTCGGGGCACTGGACGGAGCAAGGCGCCTGGCTCGTTCCGCCGCCCTATATGGAGAGGTCGCACGCTTCACCCCGCTGCAAGCTTTCGCCGGAGGGTCGCTCGCTTACATCGCGTATTTCAGCAACCGGCCTGCCGAGGCGGTTCGTTTCACCCAGGCAGCGCAAGCACTCGACGGGCTGGGAGATCTTGCCCGACGCCGCTTGGCGACGATCGAGGCCCGTGCCTTCGGGCACCTGGGGCACGTAGAGGCCGCTCATCGTGCCTTGCGGATCTCCGAAGCCCCTATCGGGAGCCAGGCCGATGATCTCCACGACGGCGTCGGAGGCGAGTTCGGGTTCACCGACGAGCGACTCGCCATGTCCAACGGCTCTACGTACCTACTGCTCGGCGACGGCCTGAACGCCGAAGCCGCTGCCCAGCGTGCACTGTCCCTCGTGGAGGAACGGTCCACCATCCAGCAGTCATGGCCCGTAGTGGGCGGGGCTGCCGTGAACTTGGCGAGCGCACGCCTCCTGGGCGGCGACCTGGCCGGAGCGGCAGAGGCGCTAGAGCTGGTCTGGAGTATCCCCACCCACCACCGGGTCACTGGCCTGCTGGAGCGGACCTCCCGGCTCCGTCATGCCCTGACTGCCCCCCCGTTCAGAGGGGCTGCAACCGCCGCGGCCCTGGGCGAGCGCCTGGAGGACTTCCACCGGGCCTCGGCACAGGGCACAGTGGGACCAAGCGACCGGCCAGCCCTGGAAGGGGGAGCCAAGTCAGACAAGCGTGGCTAGGATTCGAGCCTCCCTCTCGGGAGCAATGCCGTGCTCGGCCCAACGCGGATGTTCCACCGGCCGCCCATCCTGCTGGAGCCACGCCCAGGTGTCCGCCACGGTCGCAGCCAGCGGGCGGCAGCTCAGCCCCGCCGTGTAGGCGCCGGAAGAGTCGATGCGCCACACTCCCGCGTGAGTTCGCCAAAGTGGCAACTCCGTCCACTGCTTCACCCCCTGCTCGATGAGCACGGCGTCGGGTGCCCAGACCAGCTCGCCATCACTGCCGGTCGCCTCCAAGCAGGAGGTGAGGAAGCCGCCCATCGTCTCCCGCCCGACCGGCGCCGTCACGTTGTAGGTCCCACCGGTCGGCGCGGCTGCCTGGTCAACTGCGAACGCTGCGACGTCCCGCGCGTCGGCTGGTTGGATGCTCCGCATCGGATCGCCCGGAGCGAGTACTCGGCCGCCGGCCGCCGTGCGGCGTAGCCACCACGGCAGACGACCGACGTACTCACCGGGACCCAAGATCACGCCGGGTCGCAACAGCACCGCCCGATCCTTGAAGATGTCCAAAACCGCGTTCTCCGCACCGGCCTTTTGCGTGCCGTAGTGCGTATTCGGTCCATCGGCGCCTGGCGGCATGGAGCCGTAGTCGGACCCAGCATCGGCCGGACACGGCAGTACCGGCGACTGCTCGTTGAGATTTTCGTCCGGCCAGCCCTGATACACCGACACAGTGGATACGTAGACGTAGCGCCCAACCACACCGTTGAGTGTCTTGGTGCCGTCCAGAACCACTCGCGGTGGCATCTCCGACGCCGAGGTGTCTACTACGGCATCCCACGGGCCGAATTCTGTCAGGTAGGCCAGGCTGTCGCGGTCCGTGCGATCGCCGTGCACCGCAGTGACGCCCTGTGGGCTTGGCCCGGATAGGCCGCGGTTGAATGTCGTGACCTCCCAGCCGCGCCGCAGCGCCTCTTCCACAACTTCCCGTCCTAGGAACCAGGTGCCGCCCATCACCAAAAGCTTCATACGCCGATCCTGCCGTTTCGAGGTCGGGTGACGCCACTCGATGACTCGCAGCAGCACCAATGGCTCACCATCGAAGCCCACCTCCCGCACGGCCGCGCAACGTTGATCCGCGATGCTCGACTCGCGGACCCGCAGCGCGCGGCCCGCCGCCTGCACCAACCCCCCGCAGCACTACCGCGCCAGCCCCCACTGGCAGGTGCTGCATGCTGCGCTCGAACCAGCCGTCCGCACCGTCGCTGGAACCGCTGGCACGGCAGCAGTTGCCGAAGCCACCACCCGTTGCCTGCTGAACCTCCTGGGCCATCGCGGATCCAAGGGTGAACGCAGGGGCCAGGTTTGTCGAGTCCAGGCCGCCATAGTTCCGCACATCCGACACATGGTGACGGTAGGCGGAGTGGTTGTTGCGGCAGATCCGCCACGCGGTGCGGTCTGCCATGCCGGCTCCGGCGTCGCGGGCCTCGTCGGCCAGGAAGCGGTAGCCGAACGACGGGTCGTCGCGGTGTGCTGCGAACAGCGCGTGCGCGCGATGCGCCTGCTCGAACTCGGCTGCGGTCACCGGGTCGTCGAGCCAGCGGTCGTAGGGCTGTCTGGCGAGCTTCAGCACCCGGCACGCGACCGCGACGGGCACCCCGTCGCTGGCCAGCTCCTTCACGAGCGGGTAGATCCTTTTCCCGGCAGGTTCGCCTGGGGCAGGACCTCGTTCTCCTGCTCCAGCAGTCTGATCCGCCTGCGCGCTTCCCGCAGTTCCGCGCTCTCACAAATTCAACTTCAGTGGTCGTCCCGGGCTTTGTGCCGTCGTCGATGTCCGCGCGGCGCACCCACTTCCACAGTGTCATCGCGTGGACGCTGAAGTCAGCGGCCACCTGCTCGACGGTGACGGCCGGGCCGCGGTTCCTCGCGACCCGCACGACGTCCTCGCGAAACCCCTGGGGATAGGGCTTGGGTACAGCGACATCCTTCCCACCTGCCCCACAGGGCAAGCCAGTTCAGATGTCACCCGATCGTGCGGCAGACCCAAACGCTCTTGGCAGACCCTGGGTGCGCGCGTCTGCAGGGGCTCCCGCGCATCTTGCGGAGGTTGATCCGCCGACGGCAGACACATCGCGTGCCTAAAGGACTGGAACAGCGCGGCGAACCAAGCAAACCTAGAACTGCTCGGGAGGGCGGCGAAGCAAGCGCAACATAGCCGACGATCGCCGGTTAGCCAAACCGGCGTTCCTGCAGACCATTGGAGCTACTCGGGGCTGCTCATCGCCCCCCTTCGGTTCCGCCACTCGCAGAAAACTAACGATGCCTGCACGTTTTTTCCCCACCACATCTGCCGCCCCTACTCCCCAGGCCGCACCACGCGCGGCCTTCCTGAGCGTGAAGGAGGCTGCGGAGTATCTCGGCCTCTCACCGCACACCCTCTATGTCTGGCGTCACCGGCGGCAGGGACCACCGAGCTTCCGCATGGGGCCGCGAGGACGCGTCATGTATCGGCGGGAGTCCCTCTACGCCTGGATTCGTGAACAGGAGCAGGCGGACTCCCGCTCTAACACATCCCTGAACCCCCTGAGCGTTGCTCCGCAGTTTCGGTTCAGTCACACCTGCAAGGCCTGAAGCGCGGACGTCGTAGAGCGCCCTTTCCATCCGCCTCAACAAGGAGACTTTTTGGCCGGCTACGTAGAGGACCGTTGGATCAAGAAGAAGAAAGACCCGATAAGCGGGAGAAGGGAAAGAACCGCTCGTTACGGCAAGGGCAAGCGATACAAGGTCGCCGGCATAGCCGGGATCCGGGATCGGTCCTTTGACACCCTGGAAGACGCCAAGGCGTGGCTCCGTCGGTCAGCTACCGATGGGGAACGCGGGGAGTTCGTGGACCCGCGCGACGGATCCATCACTCTGGCCAACTACATCGCGCTGCACTGGGCCCCGGGCAGAGGGGGTGCGCCGAAGACCCAGCAGAACCAGGAGCGGAGAGCTCGTCTTCACATCGTTCCGCATCTGGGTCAACTGCCGCTCAGGAACATCACGGCGACGGAGCTGCGGACGTACATCGCAAAGCTGGAGGGGACCGTATCTTCGGTCGACTACCGGCGCGGCATCCTGTCGGAGCTGTCCAGCATTCTGGAGGCAGCCGTTGATGACAAGCGACTTGCGGCCAATCCCATGCATGCGAAGTCCGTGCGGTGGCCCAAGGCGCCGCGTGAGCGACGGGAGGTGTGGCCGCTGGAGAAGGCGCGTCGCGTCCGAGACGCCATCAGTCCGCGAAACCGGATATCCGTCGTGCTTGGTCTGGGGTGCGGACTTCGGCAGGGCGAAGTGTTCGGGTTGAGCCTCGAGGACATCGACTACGCGGGAGGAGTGCTCCACGTCCGCCGTCAAGTTCAGGCGATCAACGGGCGACTGTACCTTGCTCTGCCGAAGGGAAAGAAGACGCGCACCGTCGACCTCCCCTCCTCGGTGGCCGAAGAATTGAAGCTTCACGTTGCGTCGTTCCCACCGACGGAGGTGGAGCTTCCCTGGGAGAGGCCCGGGGCGGACCGGACCTCGAAGAAAGTCTCGCTTTTGCTCACCACGCGATTCGGCAATGCCGTGGCGGTGAACACCTGGAACACCTACAGCTGGAAGCCCGCGCTGGCCAAGGCCGGAATCATTCCTCCGCGGCCCCAGGGTGCGAAGCCGTGGCAGTGGGAGGCGGCGCCGAAGGACGGCTTCCATGTGCTACGTCACACATACGCCTCGATCATGTTGGAAGCGGGAGAGTCCGTCGTGACGTTGGCACGGTGGCTGGGGCACTCCTCGCCAGCTGTCACGCTTGGTTACTATGCTCACTTCATGCCAGAGGCCGGGAGTAAGGGGCGCACCGCGATCGACGAACTGCTTGAGGGGCGGGGGAGCGGCCGGGCAGCAGAAACTCCCCAGATTCTCCCCAGGGTTGATTTCGGCGAGAACCCCCAGGTATGAGCGGTTGGAGCTTGGCATGGATTGTAAGGCAAACGAGTCGGGCGGCCTGGGAATATGCTGAATGAGGTGACGGGAATCCGTTATGTGACCCCCCTGCGCGAGGGCGGCTCGGTGCCGGGGGTGGTCGAGGCCGACGACCTCGGCACGTACGTCGTGAAGTTCACCGGCGCCGCACAGGGCCGCAAGGCGCTGGTCGCCGAGATCGTGGCGGGCGAGCTGGCCCGCCGGCTGGGGTTGCGCGTACCGGAACTCGTCCGGTTCCAGTTCGATCCGGTGATCGGGCTCGGCGAGCCCGACGCGGAGATCCAGGACCTGCTCAAGTCCAGCGGCGGCCTCAACCTGGGGATGGACTTCCTGCCCGGGTCGCTCGGATTCGACCCGCTGGTCTTCGAGATCGATCCGGTCGAGGCCGGCCGTATCATCTGGTTCGACGCCCTGATCGGCAATGTGGACCGGTCCTGGCGCAATCCCAACCTGCTGATCTGGCACCGGGACCTGTGGCTCATCGACCACGGCGCCTCGCTGATCTGGCACCACAACTGGAAGACCGCCGAGCAGGCGTCGGCGAAGCCGTTCGACGCCGCCGACCACGCGCTGTCCCGCTTCTCGCCCGACCCGTCGGCCGCCGCGGCCGAACTCGCGCCCAAGGTCACCGAGGAGCTGCTGCGCGAGGTCACCGCGCTGGTGCCCGACGAGTGGCTGGCCGAGGAGCCCGGTTTCGAGGGGCCGGACGCGGTGCGCAGGGCGTACGAGCGGGTGCTGCTGGCCCGCGCGGTCGACGTGCACGAGCGGATCGTCCTCGTGGCGGGGCAGAAGCCGAAGCAGGACGCGCCGGACTGGCTGCGCACCTGGGTGGACGGGAAGGCCGCGAAGTGACCGGGTACCGGGGCAGTGGCCGTGATGTGTTCGAGTACGCGCTGGTGCGCGTCGTCCCGCGGATCGAGCGCGGCGAGATGATCAACGCGGGGGTGCTGGTCTACTGCCGCGCGCAGTCGTTCGTCGGGGCGCGGATCCACCTGGACGAGGCGCGGCTGCGCTGTCTGGACGAGGCGGCGGACGTGGAGGGGGTGCGCGCCGCCCTGCGCGGGTACGAGGGCATCTGCGAGGGCGGGGAGCGGGCGGGACAGGCGGCAGGTGACGACCCGGGACGGCGTTTCCGCTGGCTCACGGCGCCGCGCAGCACGGTGGTGCAGCCCGGCCCGATCCACACCGGGCTGACCGCGGACCCCGTGGCCGAGGTGGACCGGCTGCTCACTCTCCTGGTGCGCTGAAACACACTCGGGAGGGGTTCCGTTGACAGCGGGTCACTGGGCTCCTACGGTTTCGACAACTAACCTACTAAGCGGTTGCTCATGTGCGGAGTCCGTGCGGGATTCCGCCCGGCGCCGTATCTGAGGGCAAGGAGACTGCATGTCCACGACCGAGCAGCGCGTCGCGATCGTGACCGGGGCCGCGCGCGGCATCGGCGCCGCCACCGCCAAGCGGCTGGCGGCCGAGGGCCGCGCCGTCGCCGTACTCGACCTCGACGAGAACGCGTGCAAGGAGACCGTCGCGCAGATCACGGCGGACGGCGGCAGGGCGCTCGCGGTCGGCTGCGACGTGTCGGACGAGGCGCAGGTCGAGGCGGCGGTGGCCCGGGTCGCCGAGGAGCTGGGCGCGCCGACCATCCTGGTGAACAACGCGGGTGTGCTCCGCGACAACCTGCTGTTCAAGATGAGCGCCTCCGACTGGGACACCGTCATGAACGTGCACCTGCGGGGTGCCTTCCTGATGTCCCGCGCGGTGCAGAAGCACATGGTGGCGGCCAAGTTCGGCCGTGTCGTCAACCTGTCGTCGAGCTCCGCGCTCGGCAACCGCGGCCAGGTCAACTACTCGGCCGCCAAGGCGGGCCTGCAGGGCTTCACCAAGACGCTGGCCTTCGAGCTCGGCAAGTTCGGCGTCACCGCCAACGCCGTGGCGCCCGGCTTCATCGTCACCGACATGACCGCCGCCACCGCCGAGCGGATCGGTATGGGCTTCGAGGAGTTCCAGGCCGCCGCGGCGACCCAGATCCCCGTCCAGCGGGTCGGCAACCCGGACGACATCGCCAACGCGATCGCCTTCTTCACCGGTGATCAGGCCGGCTTCGTCTCCGGCCAGGTCCTGTACGTGGCCGGCGGCCCGCTCAACTGACGCGCATCGGAGATCTGAGCACCATGACACGTGAGATTCCCACCGACACCGGCAAGGTCGCCCTGGTCACCGGCGCCAGCCGCGGCATCGGCTACGGCATCGCCGAGGCCCTCGTGGCCCGCGGCGACCGCGTCTGCATCACCGGACGCAACGAGGACGCGCTCAAGGAAGCCGTCGAGAAGCTCGGCGCCGACCGGGTGATCGGCGTGGCCGGCAAGGCCCACGACGAGGCCCACCAGGCCGTCGCCGTCGAGCGCACCATGGAGGCGTTCGGCCGCGTCGACTACCTGGCGAACAACGCCGGCACCAACCCGGTCTTCGGCCCGATCGCCGAGCTCGACCTGAACGTCGCGCGCAAGGTCTTCGAGACCAACGTGATCTCCGCGCTCGGCTTCGCGCAGCAGACCTGGAAGGCCTGGCAGAAGGAGAACGGCGGGGCGATCGTCAACATCGCCTCGGTCGCCGGTCTCGCCCCGTCGCCCTTCATCGGCGCCTACGGCATCAGCAAGGCCGCCATGGTCAACCTGACGCTGCAGCTCGCCTCGGAGATGGCACCGGGGGTGCGGGTGAACGCCATCGCCCCCGCGGTGGTCAAGACCAAGTTCGCCGCGGCGCTCTACGAGGGCCGCGAGGAGGAGGCCGCGGCGGGCTATCCGCTCAAGCGGCTCGGGGTGCCGGAGGACATCGGCGCCGCCGCCGCTTTCCTGCTCTCCGAGGGGGCGGGCTGGATCACCGGCCAGACCCTGGTCGCGGACGGCGGGCTGTTCCTGCACGCGGGCGTCGCCTGAGCCTCGCACCCCAGCCGGGCCCGGGCTTCGGCCCGGGCCCGGCTGTGCTGTTCCCCCGGCCGGGCGACGGGCATCGTGCGCACCCGGGGAGCGCGTTGTCAGTGGGTCCCGGTACGTTCGCAGTTCCAGCAACGGATCGTGTACCGGAGGTTCCTGACGTGCCCAGCATGCTGCCCGACTCCTGGCAGGACGTTCTCGGCGAGGAGTTGGACAAGCCGTACTTCCAGCAGCTCACCGAGTTCGTCGAGACCGAGCGGGCCACGCACAAGATCTTCCCGCCCAGGGAAGAGGTCTTCGCGGCCCTGGACGCCACGCCGTTCGACAAGGTGAAGGTGCTGGTCCTCGGCCAGGACCCGTACCACGGCGAGGGGCAGGGGCACGGGCTGTGCTTCTCGGTGCGGCCGGGCGTCAGGACCCCGCCGTCGCTGCGGAACATCTTCAAGGAGATGAAGGAGGAGCTCGGCCACCCGGTGCCGGACAACGGCTACTTGATGCCGTGGGCCGAGCAGGGCGTCCTGCTGCTCAACGCGGTGCTGACGGTGCGGGAGGGCGAGGCGAACTCGCACAAGGGCAAGGGCTGGGAGAAGTTCACCGACGCGGTGATCGAGGCCGTCTCCGAACGGTCGGACCCGGCGGTGTTCGTGCTGTGGGGCAACTACGCGAAGAAGAAGCTCCCGCTGATCGACACGGAGCGGCACGCGGTGATCCAGGGCGCGCACCCCTCACCGCTGTCCGCGAAGCTCTTCCTCGGCAGCCGCCCCTTCACCCAGATCGACGACGCGGTCAAGGCACAGGGCCACGACCCGATCGACTGGCGGGTGCCCGACCTCGGCGTCCGCGCCTGACCGGGTTTCCCGGACCCTGCGGCTAGCGTCGTCAGGATCAGCGGGAACGGGAAACGGGACGCACGCGGGGCGCAGGAGGCGGCAGTGACGGATCGGGAACAGGGCTGGGGCGGCGGCCAGGACGCAGTCATGACGCGGATCGGCCAGGTCATGATGCTGCTGCACGGCGGCGACCGTGAGGAGGCCAGGGCCCGGTTCGGCCGCCTGTGGGAGGAGATCGGCGAGGACGGCGATCCCCTCCACCGCTGCACGCTGGCGCACTTCATGGCCGACACCCAGGACGATCCCGAGGACGAACTGGAGTGGGATCTGAGAGCCCTGCGGGCGGCGGACGGCCTCTGCGACGAACGTACCGGCCGCCACCAACCGTCCCTCGCCGTGCGGGGCTTCTACCCGTCACTGCACCTGAACCTCGCCGCCGACTACCTGAAGGTGGGGGAGCGCGAGCTGGCACGCAACCACCTCGTCCGCGCGCGGAACGCCTCGGGGGCGCTCGGCGACGACGACTACGGCGACGGCCTGCGGGCCGCGATCGGACGGATGGAACTGCGGCTGGACGGCTCCGGTCACCGGCCGTAGGCCTCGTGGCAGATCCGTGCCGCGTCGCTGTCCTCGGCCCAGCCGCCGTAGGTCTCGCCCAGTGCGCAGACCCCCGCCCCGCCCGGCAGCGACGCCGCGGGGCGGGGACGCGCGGCGGTCTTCGCGGCAGGCACCGCATCCTGTCCCGCGGGCGCCACCGGGGGATGCGCCCGGTGGCGGGGCCGAACGCGCTCGGGCGGCGCGGAGGCCGCGGCGGTCGGCGGATCGGTGTCCCGTTCCACCGGCACGGTCGCGAGCGACTGCAGATCCGGCTGCCGGACGGCCGTCCCGTCCTCGGGAAGGGGGAGGGCCGGTAACGCCGGCGCCGACGAGGGCTCCGGGGCGGGCTGCGAGGGCACGGTCGCACACCCGGTGACGGCCGAGGCCGCCGCAATGAGCACTACTGCTGCAAATTGACGCATTCGGGCAACTCTGCCGGTCGGCGGCACCCTTGGGTATTCCCCGCAGGAGTGACGCGGAGTGACACCGCCGGGGGGCAGCTCCCGCAGCCCCCGTATGCTGCCAGAGCACATCGGACCTTTCGTCCCGTCGCGGCGATACGGGCGCGGCAGCGCGCGGCAGCGGCGACGGACGGGGGGCGAACGAAGCAGTAGCGGTAGCGGTAGCGGCAGAACGGAAGAGGCACATGGGATCCGGCAACGCCCCCCTGAAAATCGGGGTGATCGGCCTCGGCGACATCGCCCAGAAGGCGTACCTCCCGGTACTCGCCTCCCTGCCGGGCATCGAAGTGCACCTGCACACCCGCACCCCCGCCACCCTGGACCGGGTCGGTGACGCCCTGCGGCTGCCGCACCGGCACACCGATCTGGACGCCCTGATCGGACAGGGGCTCGACGCCGCCTTCGTCCACGCGCCCACCGACCGGCACGTCGAGATCACCGAGGCGCTGATCGAAGCGCGCGTCCCGGCCTATGTCGACAAGCCGTTCGCGCCCGACCTCGCCGGGGCGCGGCACCTGGTGAACCTCGCCGAGCAGCGCCGGGTCAGCCTGATGGCCGGCTTCAACCGCCGCTACGCGCCGGGCTACGCCCAGTGCGCGGACCACCCGCGCGATCTGATCCTGATGCAGAAGAACCGGGTCGGGCTCGCCGAGGCGCCCCGCCCCGTGGTGTTCGACGACTTCATCCACGTCGTCGACACCCTGCGCTACCTCGCGCCGGGACCCATCGACCACACCGACGTCCGCGCCAAGGTCCGTGACGGACTGCTCCACCACGTCGTCCTGCAGCTGTCCGGTGACGGATTCACCGCCATCGGCACGATGAACCGGATGAGCGGCTCCACCGAGGAGATCCTCGAAGTGAGCGGCGACGACACCAAGCGCCAGGTCGTCAACCTCGCCGAGATCATCGACCACAAGGGCCAGCCCACGCTGCGCCGCCGCGGCGACTGGGTCCCGGTCGCCCGCCAGCGCGGCATCGAACAGATCATCCTGGCCTTCCTGGACGCGGTGCGCAGCGGCAAGCTGCTCGACGCACAGGACGCGCTGCTCACCCATGAACTGTGCGAGCGGATCGTCACCGCGATCGACGAGCAGACCGCCTGACGCGCAGCGAGACCTCGTACCCCGCGGCCACCACGACGAGCACCAGCGCGAGGTGCGGCACCCAGTCGCCGAACCGTACGTACGGGCTGCGGCCCGCCGAGAGCGGCACCTGGTACACCGCCGCCGTACTGGCGCTGGTGCCCAGCCACTTGCCCACCGGCCGCCCCCGGCCGTCGTAGACCGCGCTGATGCCGGTCAGGGTGGCGTGGACCATCGGGCGCCAGGTCTCCGCCGCCCGCAGCGCGGCGAGCGAAGCGTGCTGGGGCGGCGCCCAACTGCCCTGGAACGACGAGGTGGACGACTCCGCCACCAGCAGTTCCGCCCCGCTGTCGACCAGCTTCCGGCTCATGTCCGGGAAGGCCGACTCGAAGCACACCAGTGGCCCGAAGCGCAGCTCCCCGGCGGTCATGACCACCGGGTGGTCGCCGCGCCGCCGGTCCTCGCCCGCGGCCTTGCCGACCGAGGTGGCCCAGCCCAGCAGCGAGCGGAACGGGATGTACTCGCCGAACGGCACCAGGCGCATCTTGTCGTAGCTCTCGCCGGTGACCCCGTCGGGGCCCACCAGCACCGACGTCTTGGAGATACCGCGCCCGTCGGCCCGCTGGGCGTCCACGTTCACCAGGATGTCCGCGTCGATCTCCCGGGCGAGCGCGGCGAGCCGGCCGGCGAGGTCCGGCCGGGACGACAGGTCGAAGCCGACGCTGCTCTCGCCCCACACCACCAGGTCCGCACGCTGCCCGGCGAGCGTGCGCGTCAGTTCCTCCTCGCGGTCGAACCGCTCCTGCGCCCCCTCGATCACGCCCGGTTGCACCACCG
Source organism: Streptomyces sp. H39-S7 (assembly GCF_027158205.1). Taxonomy (GTDB): domain Bacteria; phylum Actinomycetota; class Actinomycetes; order Streptomycetales; family Streptomycetaceae; genus Actinacidiphila. Next base: position 36,203 of record NZ_JAPVLU010000038.1, read on the forward strand.
CGATCCGTACCGTCCCGGTCCGCTGCGGCACCGGTGCGCCCAGCCACACGGCGGTCGTGCCGACCACCGCGGCGGCCAGCGCCGCGACGGCCGGGACGCGTACGGAAGGCACCGCGATCAGCGCGGCCACCGCCGTGTTCACCAGCACGACCAGCGCGCTGATCAGCCAGACCCCGCCGACCGACGCCAGCCGCAGCGCGGGGGCGACCTGCCACTGGCTGGCCCCCAGCAGCCCCCACGGCCCGCCCAGATACTGCCAGGAGCGCACCAGCTCGACCATCAGCCACCCGCACGGCGCCAGCACCATGGCGGCGGCCACCCGCCGCGGACCGGGCGTGCCCCCCAGCGTCCGCCGCAGCAGCCATCCCCACGGCGCCCAGAAGGCCCCCTGCAGCAGGGCCAGTACGACGAGGAAGACGTTGAGGCTCGGGAACAGCCAGTGGTGCACGGCCAGCATGAACCCCGCCCCGCCCAGCCACCCGTCGAGCGCGGCGCGGCGGCCGGTCGGCGCCGAGCGCGCGAGCAGGATCCACGGCACCAGCGCCCCGTAGGCCAGCCACCAGAGGGACGGCGCGGGGAAGGCCAGGGCAGGCAGGGCGCCCGCCGCGGCCGCGGCGAGGCCGCGTACCCAGGGCGAGGTGAGGCGGGATACCTGCCGGTCGGCTGTCGCCGTCATACCGCTCCCTTGTCCGTGTCTCCCCAGTGTCAAGGGCGCGAGCCCCCGTGCACAGAGGGCGACGTTCCGGTGACCCGGCGTGTCCCGTGCTGCCGGTCCACGGGGAGCGGGTGCCCGGCGGCGCTCAGGGCATGCGGTTCCAGGACACGAGGACCGGACGGCCGTGCTCGCTGCCGATCCGGCTGACGGTCCCGGTGGCCAGCTGGAACAGGGCGCCGTCCGCCGGCGGGAGTCCCAGCCGGCGGGCGGTCAGGACGCGCAGGAAGTGGGCGTGGGCCACCAGGACGATGTCGCCGTCGTCCGCCAGGTCGCGGAAGGCGTCGTCCACCCGGGCGAGCACCCGGTCGGCGCGGTCGCCGACCTCCTTCGGCGACTCGCCGGGGTGCCCGGGAGCGCCGGCCACGCCGTCGGTCCACAGGTTCCACTCCGGGCGCGTCCGGTGGATCTCCTCCGTGCTGACACCCTCGTAGCCGCCGTAGTCCCACTCGTGCATCTCGGGATCGCGCGTGGTGCGGGTGAGGCCCGCGAGCTCGGCGGTGTGCACCGCGCGCTCCAGCGGACTGGTCAGGACGAGCGAGATCCGGAACTCCGCCAGCAGGGGTGCCAGACCGCGCGCCTGCTCCTTGCCCCGGGCGGTGAGCGGCAGGTCGGTGTAGCTGGTGTGCTGCCCCGACGCGCTCCACTCGGTCTCGCCGTGCCGGACCAGGATCAGTTCACCCATGGGGTCCCTCTTCTCTCGACGTGCTCAACCCCCGCGACGCTACGCCCAGCGGACGCGGACGGCCGCGCACCCCCCGGTGCCGTCGTGTCAGCTTCCGGCGGGAGTGAGTTCGGCCGTCCGTTCCGGGGCCTCGGCGCCCTCCGGCTGCCCGTACCAGGCGACGGCCACCGCGCCCGTCACGGCCAGGACGAAGCCGGCGATCGCCATCCAGCCGAAGCCGTCGCGCGAGGTGTCACCGAGCCACAGCACGCCGAGGATGCCCGGCACCACGGTCTCGCCGACCACCAGCGCGGCCGTGGCGCCGTTGATCGAACCGATCTGCAGGGCCACCGTGTGCAGGTACATGCCGCCGATGCCGGCGACCAGGATGGCGTAGAGGGCGGGGTCCGCGAGCAGCGTCGGGAGGTCGAACGGGTCCACGCCGTCGAGCACACGCACGCCGACTCCCAGGGCGCCGAAGCCCAGCCCGGACAGCAGCCCGGCCAGGATCGCGCCGCGGGCGCCGAGGCGGCGCACCAGCAGGCTGCCGGCCCCGATGATCGTCACGGCGGCCACCAGCAGCCACCAGTGGGTGGCGCGCGAGGTGTGGCCGCTGCCCTCGGGGCCGGCCGCCGTGGCCAGCAGCACCAGGGCGGAGCAGACGACGCCGATGGAAATCCACTCGGGGCGGCTCAGCCGGATGCCGAGCATACGGATGCTCAGCACCGCGGTGATCACCAGGTTGGCGCTGATCACCGTCTGGGAGAGGAAGAGCGGCAGCAGCCGGGCGGCCAGCGCACCGAGTCCGAAGCCGATGAAATCCAGCACCGTGCCGAGCATGAACTCCCAGGTCACGGCGGCCTTGGCGGTGGAGGACAGGCTCGGTCCGCCGTGCTCGGTGGTGCCGGTGGTGGAGGCGGCGGCCGCCTCGCGGCGGGCGGATTTGCGGGATCCCACGGCCTGGAGGACCGACCCCGTGCCGTAGCAGGCCGATGCCGCGACGGCTGTCAGAAGGCCGATGTACACCAAGAGCTCCGTTCCCGTACCAGTTCGTCCCACTGTGTCGTGCCGGGGAGATCCTCTCCTCCGGTCTACTGGACGCGCCCTCGGAGGAGAAAGTTCCGTAAACCGGGCGCCGAATGTGGGGCCGCGGAGCACCGGCCGCCACGGCAGTCCGGCTCGGCGATCTCCTGTCGCCCCGACGCCGGTCACATCGTATGGTCATCGGAAATGGCTGGTGGCAGCCGGGCGAGTGCGTTGTGGATCATGTACGGGGGAACGATGTCGCTGGATCGCCGGGCGGTACTCACAGCCGTGGCGGGCGGGTTCCTCGCGGGATGCGCCGCCTCGCCCGATTCCGCAGGACGCCCGCGGGACCCGTCGTCCCGTCCCGGCCCGGCCACGGTCCCCACCCCGCCCCCGGCCCCGTCGAGGACCGCGTCCCCGTCGCCCAAGCCGGCTCCCCGGGTCACGCGGGCCGCGACCGTCGCCCGGTACGGCCGAATGACCCCCGCCAGCTGGGGTTTCACCCCTCCCGGGGTCGTCACCGAACTGCCGTCCACCGCCGGGCGGGCGATAGCGCTGACCTTCGACGCGTGCGGGGGACCGGGCGGCGGGGGGTACGACCGGAAGCTGGTCGACCTGCTGCGGTCCCGCGAGGTGCCCGCGACGCTCTTCCTCAACGCGCGCTGGATCGACGCCAATCGCGCGCACTTCGAACACCTCGCGAACGATCCACTGTTCGAGATCGCCAACCACGGAACGCGTCACCGGCCGCTGTCGGTGGCGGGCCGCTCCGCGTACGGGATCGCCGGGACGCGCGACGCGGGGGAGGTCTTCGACGAGGTCGCGGGGAACCAGGAGAAGCTCACCGCCCTGCTCGGCCGTCCGCCGCGCTTCTTCCGCTCCGGCACCGCGTACTGCGACGACATCGCGGCGCGCATCGTCGCCGAACTGGGGGAGCGGTTCGCCGGTTTCGGCGTCAACGCCGACGCGGGAGCGACGTTCACCCCCGCCCAGGTGCGCGCCGCCGCCCTGACGGCGACCGCCGGCTCGGTCGTCATCGGCCATATGAACCACCCCGCGGGCGGCACCGCCGAGGGCATGGCCCGCGCCCTGCCCGAGCTGCTCGCCTCCGGTCACCGCTTCGTCCGGCTCTCGGACGCGGTGCACTGACGGCGCGGCGGGAGGGATCCTCGCATGCCTGGTACTTGAACTTTCAAGGCAGTTTGCTTGAAGTTTCAACCGAGTCGGCGTACGGTCGAAAGAGTCCCGCCGGCCACGGTGCCGACCGATGTCAGACCAGGAGCGCCACCATGTCCGTACGCCGCCTCAACCACGCAGTGCTCTACATCCGCGACGTCCCGCGCGCCGTCGAGTTCTACACCGACGTCTTCGGCTTCAAGGTCGACGTGGAGATCCCCGGCCGGGCCGCCTTCCTCAGTGCCCGGGAGACCCTCAACGACCACGACCTCGGCCTCTTCGCGCTCGGCGCGGACGCCCCCGGTCCCGAGCAGGGCCGGGTCGGCCTCTACCACCTGGCCTGGGAGGTCGGCACGCTCGGCGAACTCGCTGAGGCCGCCGCCAAGCTGACGGAGCGCGGCTCGCTGGTCGGCGCGACCAACCACGGGGTGTCGAAGTCCCTGTACGCCAAGGACCCCGACGGCAACGAGTTCGAGATCATGTGGCGGGTGCCCCGCGAGGACTGGCCGGCCGGCGGCGAGCCGCAGCTGCGGGCGCTGGACCTCCAGGAGTCGCTCGACCGCTGGGGTCCGGACCTGAAGACCGGTGCGGCCGCCGGTTCGGCCACCTGATCCACCCCTCCCGTCGCTCTCCGGGGTGGCCGTCGTTCGCTCCCCGGACCCCGCCGACGACGGTTTCCGGTCGAGAGTGGTGGGCCGGGAAAGCTCAGAGTGCCGCGTCGTCCCAGCTCACGGACGTTCACCGGGGCGCGCCACGCCCGAGTGTCCGCATGCTGGACGGTTCACCCGGTGCGTTCGAAGCCCTCACTGAGCTGCCCGTATCGAACAATGAGCCATCGTGCGATCACGCACCGCGACCAGAAGTGATCGTTCGAGCTGTGGTGCGCGAAACATCTCCGCAATACTCCGTCCGTTATCCGCAACCAACGGAGAAGGAGTGTTCGGAATGCGATACACCCTAGGTGCGATCGGAGTGGGGGCCGCCCTGGCCCTCAGCTGTGCGGCGGGCACCAGTGGGACCGCCCGTGCCGAGTCAGCCCAGCCGCAGAGCCTGTACGCGCCCTCGTCGATGGTGCTGACCATCGGCAAGGGGGAGGACCCCGCGACTGCCACGATCCAGCGCGCCGCGCTGCTGCGCTGCAGCCCCACCGCCGGTGGAGACCACCCGGACCCGCGGACCGCGTGTACGGAACTGGCCCTGGCGAGCGGGAACTTCGACGCGCTGTTAGCTTCCGACCCCAACCGGATCTGCCCCAAGATCTGGGATCCGGTGGTGGTCACCGCGGACGGCGTGTGGCAGGGGCAGCGGATCTCGTACACGCACACCTACGCGAACTCCTGCGTCAAGGGGGGCGGTACCGGGCCGGTCTTCTCCTTCTGAGCCGGGGGTGAACGCCTGTGCCCAGGGGTGTCGCGGCTGTTGTGAGACCGGCCACTCGGGTCAAACCCGACAGGCTGTGTTCATCTTGCGCCGGTAACGTGCCCAAACAGACCACGTACCTCGGAGGGTAAGACATGCGTCCGTTCCTGGCCGGCACAGATCGGATCGACGCGCGCTGTGCGCCGCCGTCCCTCGCACCGGCCGGGAACGGGGGCACTGCATGACGCTGGCCGAGGCACCCGAGCTGACGCTCGACACCGTGATCGACCCGGCCGGGTCGATCGCAGCGCCCCGCGCGGTCTTCTCCGCGAACGGTCCCGCACCCGAACGGACCCTGCTCGACATCCTGGCCGAGACCACCCGCAGGTACCCGAACGGCGCAGCCGTCGACGACGGTTCCACCGCGCTGAGCTACCGCGCGCTGGCGGCGGAGACCGAGGCGCTGCGGCTGCGGCTCGCCGCGGCGGGCATCGGCGCCGGTGACCGGGTCGGCGTCCGGGTGCCGTCCGGTACCAGCGACCTGTACATCTCGATCCTCGCGGTCCTCGCGGCAGGCGCCGCCTACGTGCCGGTGGACGCCGAGGACCCCGAAGAGCGCGCCGAGTTGGTCTTCTCGGAGGCGGGCGTGAGCGCCGTCATCGGCGCACACCGCGAGATCCGCTCCTGCGGCACCCCGCACGGGGTCGTGGGCCGGCGACCCGGACCCGACGACGACGCCTGGATCATCTTCACCTCGGGCTCGACCGGCAAACCCAAGGGCGTCGCCGTCACCCACCGCAGCGCCGCGGCGTTCGTGGACGCCGAAGCCGGACTCTTCCTCACCGAGGAGCCCATCGGCCCCGGCGACCGGGTGCTGGCCGGGCTGTCGGTCGCCTTCGACGCCTCCTGCGAGGAGATGTGGCTCGCCTGGCGGTACGGCGCCTGCCTCGTCGCCGCACCGCGCTCACTGGTGCGCACCGGGCTCGACCTGGGCCCCTGGCTGGTCGAGCAGCGCATCACCGTCGTGTCGACCGTGCCCACCCTGGCGGCGCTGTGGCCGTCCGAGGCGCTCGACGACGTCCGGCTGCTGATCTTCGGCGGCGAGGCCTGCCCGCCCGAACTCGCCGAGCGGACGGCCGTCGAGGGCCGCGAGGTGTGGAACACCTACGGCCCGACCGAGGCGACCGTGGTCGCCTGCGCCGCCCAACTCACCGGCGAGGGCCCGGTCAGGATCGGACTGCCGCTCGACGGCTGGGACCTGGCGGTCGTGGACGCGCGCGGCGACCTCGTGCCCATGGGCGAGGTCGGCGAACTCGTCATCGGCGGGGTCGGGCTGGCCCGCTACCTCGACGCGGACAAGGACGCCGAGAAGTACGCGCCGCTGCCCTCGCTGGGCTGGGAGCGCGCCTACCGCAGCGGCGACCTGGTCCGTGCCGACGCCGAGGGACTGCTCTTCATCGGCAGGGCGGACGAGCAGATCAAACTGGGCGGCCGCCGGATCGAACTCGGCGAGGTCGACGCGGCGCTGCAGGCGCTGCCGAACGTCGCGGGCGCGGCGGCCGCCGTCCGCACCACCCGGGGCGGCAACCAGATCCTCGTCGGCTACGTGGTGAGCGCGGAGCGGGACACGGCCGGCGACATGCCGGCCGTCGAGGGGACCCTGGCCGAAGCGACACCGGCCGTCGAAGCGGCACCGGCCGAAGCGGCACCGGCCGGCGAAGCCGGCGGCGCCTTCGACCCCGTCGACGCGCTGCGCCGGCTGCGCGAGGCGCTGCCCGCCTCGCTCGTGCCGCTCATCGCGGTCGTCGACACCCTGCCCACCCGGACCTCGGGCACGGTCGACCGGGCCGCGCTGCCGTGGCCGCTGCCCTCGGTGGACACCACCGGGCAGGAGAGCCCGCGGGAAGGCACCGAGGCGTGGCTGGCGGAGCAGTGGGCCGAGATCCTGGGCACCTCCGTGGGCTCCGCCGACGCAGAGTTCTTCGCGATCGGCGGCAGCAGCCTCGGCGCCGCCCGCCTGGTCGCCCTCATCCGTGCGCGCTTCCCCAACGTCTCCGTCAGCGATATCTACCAGAACCCGGCGCTGGGCGCGCTGGCCCGCGTGCTGGAGGCCTCGGACGCCCGCGAGAGCGCCGTGCGCACCGTACGGCCCACCCCGCGGCGCGCCGCCGCCGTACAACTGGCGCTGATGATCCCGCTGCTGACCATCCCGGGGCTGCGCTGGGCCGTGGGGATCGCCGCGCTGAACAACGTGCTCACCCGGTACGCGGGCTTCGAGTGGGCGCCCACCGTGTCCTGGTGGTGGGTGGCGCTGGGCTGGCTGCTGTGGGTCAGTTCGGCCGGCCGGGTGGCCGTCGCGGCCGGCGGCGCGCGGCTGCTGCTGCGCGGAGTCCGTCCCGGCACCTATCCGCGCGGCGGCAGCGTCCACCTGCGGCTGTGGACCGCGGAACGGCTGGCCGAGCGCGTCGGCGCGAACCGTCTGACCGGCACCTGGATCACCCACTACGCCCGCGCCCTCGGCGCGCGGATCGGCGCGGACGCCGATCTGCACTCGCTGCCGCCCGTCACCGGGATGCTGCGGCTCGGCAAGGGCTGCGCCATCGAGCCGGAGGTGGACCTGTCGGGCCACTGGCTCGACGGCGACCTGCTGCACATCGGCAAGATCCGCATCGGCGCGGCGGCCACGGTCGGCGCGCGCAGCACCCTGTTCCCCGGCGCCCGCGTCGGCAAGCGCGCCGAGATCGCACCGGGCTCCGGCGTGACCGGGGCGGTGCCGGCCGGCCAGCGCTGGTCGGGTGTTCCGGCCGCGCGCACCGGCAAGGCCGCCCACCGCTGGCCGAACAGCCGCCCGCCGCGCACCCGGCGCTGGACCCTGGTCTACGGCCTCACCTCCACCGCGCTGGGCCTGCTGCCCGCACTGGCGGCGCTGCCAGGGCTGCTGACGCTGCTGCTGTTCGTCCGCGGCGAGTCCGCTCCCGGCGCCGTGCTCGCCGCCGCGCTGATCGCCGTACCGCTCGCCACGGCGGTGTCGCTGGCCGCCTACGCGCTGCTCGTCCTGGTCCTGGTCAGGGCGCTGGGCGCCGGGCTGCGCGAGGGGTACCACGCGGTGCACAGCGCGGTCGCCTGGCGGGCCTGGGCGACCGAGCGGCTGATGAACGCCGCGCGCGTCGTGCTCTTCCCGCTGTACGCGAGCCTGTTCACCCCGGTGTGGCTGCGCGCCCTGGGCATGAAGGTCGGGCGGCGCGTCGAGGCGTCGACGGTCCTGGCCCTGCCCGCGATGACCACCGTCGGCGACGGCGCGTTCCTCGCCGACGACACGATGGTCGCCACCTACGAGCTGGGCGGCGGGTGGATGCGCATCGCCGCCGCCCGGGTCGGCAAGCGGGCGTTCCTGGGCAACTCCGGGATGACCGCGCCGGGCCGCTCGGTGCCGAAGAACGGCCTGGTCGGCGTGTTGTCCTCGACGCCGAAGGGCGCCAAGGCGGGGAGCTCCTGGCTGGGCATGCCGCCGATGAAGCTGCCCCGGGCCGCGGAGGCCGGGGACCAGAGCCGCACCTACGACCCGCCCCGCGCTCTGATGGCGGCGCGCGCGGCCGTCGAACTGTGCCGGGTCGTCCCGGTCATGTGCACCGTCGCCCTCGCGGTCCTGGTCGCGGGCGCGTTCGAGGCGCTGGCGGGTACCGCAGGGTTCGCCGTCGCGGCGCTGTGCGGCGGCCTGCTGCTGGCGGCCGCGGGGCTGCTGGCCTGCGGGGTCGCCGTCGCGGCCAAGTGGCTGCTGGTCGGCAGGTTCCGCACGGTCGAGCACCCGCTGTGGAGCTCGTTCGTGTGGCGCAACGAGCTCGCCGACACCTTCGTCGAGGTGCTGGCCGTGCCGTGGCTGGTGGGATCGGTCCCCGGCACCCCGCTGATGAACCTGTGGCTGCGGACGCTCGGCGCGCGGATCGGCCGCGGCGCCTGGTGCGAGACGTACTGGCTGCCGGAGGCCGACCTGGTGCGGGTCGGCGCCGGGGCCACCGTCAACCGGGGCTGCGTGGTGCAGACGCACCTGTTCCACGACCGGATCATGCGCATGGACACCGTGGAGCTGGGGGATGGTTCAACCCTGGGTCCGCATGGCATCGTGCTACCCGGTGCGACCGTCGGGCCGCGCACCACCATCGGTCCCGCGTCGCTCGTCATGCGCGGCGAGTCGGTGCCCGAGGGCACCCGCTGGCTCGGCAATCCGATCGCCGCCTGGCACACCGACCGGCACGCAGAGGGGACCCGCAGTTAGTGAACAAGGCACCGGGGGGCGGCCGTGCGGCCGCCCCGGCCCCGCCCGGGGCGGCCGTCTCCACCGATTCGTACCTGCCCGAGCACGGCAACGGCGGCTACCGCACGGTGCGCTACGACCTCGAGCTGGACTTCCGGCCGAGCGCCGACCGGCTCTCCGGGCGGGCACGGATCTCCGCGGTCACCGACCACGCGCTCTCCGAGTTCAGCCTCGACTTCGGGACGTTCCGGATCGACCGGGTCCTGGTGGACGGCAAACGCCCCGCCCGCTACACCCACCGCGCCGGGAAGCTGCGGGTGCGCCCCGCCCGTGAACTGCCCGCGGGGGCGGCCTTCACGATCGAGGTGCGCTACGTCGGCACCCCGCGGCCGATCCGCAGCCGCTACTGGGGCGACCTGGGCTGGGAGCCGCTGGAGTACGGCGCGCTGGTGGCCGGCCAGCCGATCGGCGCGCCCTCGTGGTTCCCCTGCAACGACCACCCGTCCGACAAGGCTGTCTACCGCATCGCGGTGACGGCGCCGACGGTCTGCACGGTGCTCGCCAACGGGACCCTGGAGTCGTGCACCATCGGCGGTTCCACCACGACGTGGGTCTACGAGCAGCGGGCGCCGATGGCGAGCTACCTCGCCAGCGTCCAGATCGGTCCCTACGAGCTGGTGGAGCACCTCGGCGGGCCGATCGCGCAGCCCGCGGCCGTCCCGATGGGCCTGCTCGTCCCGTTCGCCCACGACTTCGGCCGGCAGCCGGAGATGATGGAGCTGTTCCAGGACCTCTTCGGCCCGTATCCCTTCGAGGACTACGCGGTGGTCGTGGTCGACGAGGAGCTGGAGGTGCCGGTCGAGGCGCAGGCCCTGTCGGTCTTCGGCGCCAACCACGTCGACGGGCGGCGCGGCTTCGAGCGCCTGGTGGCCCATGAGCTGGCGCACCAGTGGTTCGGCAACAGCCTCACCGTCGCCGACTGGCGGCACATCTGGCTGAACGAGGGGTTCGCCTGCTACGCCGAATGGCTGTGGTCGGAGGCCGCGGGCGGCGCCCCCGCCGCCGTCCTGGCCGCCCGCGCGCGGGCCCGGCTCGCCGGACTGCCGCAGGATCTGCGGGTCGGCGACCCTGGCGTGCAGCGGATGTTCGACGACCGGGTCTACAAGCGCGGCGCGCTCACGCTGCACGCGCTGCGCACCACCATGGGCGACACGGCCTTCTTCGCGCTGCTGCGCACCTGGACGTCGCAGTACCGCCACCGCACCGTCAGCACCGAGCAGTTCACCGCTCTCGCGCAGCAGTACACCCCGCACTCGCTGGACACCCTGTTCACGGCGTGGCTGCGCGAGCCCGCACTGCCGGCGCTGCCCCGGCCCCGTTAGCCGGCCGCGTCTCCGTACCCGGCGTCCCCGCACCGCGCGTCCCGGTGCCACCTCGCGTTCCGGTGCCACCCCGCGTTCCGACACGCCCGGACGCGGCCCGGAATACGGGGATATGTCATACAAGCTGTATAGGCTCGGCGTCGCAATATGGGATGAATCGGTCAGTTCTTGTCGTCATCGCGGCTTCACGGGCCGGGAAGTGACCGGACGTCACCGAATCCTCCTCTCACAGCTTCGGTGATCACCGACTAGGAGACGCCCGTGCCAGGCACTCCCCACCTTCCCCCTCCGGCCCGGCGCGGGACCCGTCGCGGGCGCCCGCGGCACCTCGCCGTCCTGCTCGTCGCGGCCCTGTCGACGAGCCTGACGCCCGCGGTCGCCGGGTCGGCGGCGCAGGCCGCGCCGGGCTCGGAGCCCGTCCCCTGCGGGATCACGACGGCGGCGCTGAACCGGCCCGCCACCGCCTCGTCGACCGAGCGCGCCGACACCCCGGCCGCCGCGGCCTTCGACGGCAACGCGGGCACCCGCTGGTCCAGCGCCGCCACCGACCCGCAGTGGCTCCAGGTCGACCTCGGCGCCGACCGGGAGATCTGCGGAGCGCAACTGGCCTGGGAGACCGCGTACGCGAAGGCGTACCGGATCCAGGTCTCCGACGACGGCGCCGAGTGGACCACCGTCCACGACACCACCGCGGGCCAGGGCGGCATCGAGACGGTCGCGCTGAAGGGCACCGGCCGCTACGTGCGGCTGACCGGCCTCCAGCGGGCCACCGAGTGGGGCTACTCGCTCTGGGATTTCAGCGTCCTGACCCCCGGCGGCACCGGCGGCGCGCCCGGCGGCGGCGACGGCACCTGCCCCTGGGCCGACTCCAGCGCGCCCGTGGCCGACCGCGTCACGCAGCTCATGGCCCGGATGACGCAGTCCCAGAAGATCCAGATGCTGCACGGCACCGGCAACAGGACGCCGTACGTCGGGAACCTATCCGCGATCCCGTCCCTGTGCATCCCGTCGGTGGGCCTCCACGACGGTCCCGGCGGGGTGGGCGGCGGCCTGACCGGCGTGACCCAGCTGCCTTCGGCCGTGTCGTCCGCCGCCACCTGGGACACCGGTCTGCAGCAGCGGTACGGCTCCGTCGCCGGGAAGGAGTTCGCGGGCAAGGGTGCCGACGTGGCCCTCGGCCCGACGCTCAACATCGTGCGCGACCCGCGCTGGGGCCGCGCTTTCGAGACCTACAGCGAGGACCCGTACCTGTCCGGGGAGATGGCCGTCGCCAACATCCGCGGCATCCAGGGCGAGGGCGTCATGGCGCAGGCCAAACACGTGGCGGTCTACAACCAGGAGACCAACCGCAACGGGCCCAAGGACAACGCGATCGTCGACACCCGCACCCTGCAGGAGATCTACCTGCCCGGGTTCCAGACCGCGGTCAGCAAGGGCGCGGCCGCCTCCGTGATGTGCGGCTACAGCACCGTCAACGGCGCCTACGACTGCCAGCACCCGTATCTGCTGAACACCGCCCTCTACGAGCAGGCGGACTTCGGCGGGTTCGTCACCAGCGACTGGGGCGGGACGCACTCCACCGTGGAGTCCGCGAACAGCGGCATGACGATGGAGATGCCCGGCGGGTCCTTCTACTCCAACCTCCTCGCCCAGGCCGTCGCCGACGGCAAGGTCACCCAGGCCACGCTCGACACCATGGTGAGCCGGGTGCTCACCCAGATGTTCGCCTTCGGCCTCTTCGACAAGCAGCGCACCGGATCGACCACCGCCGTGGTGACCTCCGCCGCCCACCGGGCGACCGCCCGTCAGATCGCCGAGCAGGGCAGCGTCCTGCTGAAGAACACCGGTCTGCTGCCGCTGTCGACGGCGTCGACGCACTCGATCGCGCTGCTCGGCCCCGACGCCGGCGCGGGCGTGCGCAGCGTGGGCGGCGGCAGCGCCGTCGTGACCAGCTCCGGCACCGTCTCGCCGCTGACCGGGATCCAGAACCGGGTCGCGGGCACCGGCACCACGGTCCAGTACAACGACGGGAAGGACATCGCTGCCGCGGTCGCTCTGGCCCGCGCCTCCGACGTGGCGGTCGTCTGCGTCGGGTACATGGAGGGGGAGGGCGCCGACCTGAAGGGCATCGACCTGACGGCCGCGCAGAACGATCTGGTGACGCAGGTCGCCGCGGCCAACCCCAGGACCGTGGTGGTCCTCAACACCGGCTCCGCCGTCACCATGCCGTGGCTGGGCCGGGTCCAGGCCGTACTGGAGGAGTGGTACGCCGGGCAGGAGGTCGGCAACGCCGTCGCCCGGCTGCTGTTCGGCGACACGAACCCGTCGGGGAAGCTGCCTGTCACCTTCCCCGCGAGCCTGGCCGACGTGCCCGCGCACACCGCGGCCCAGTGGCCCGGCACCGACGGCACCGTGCAGTACTCGGAGGGCCTGAAGGTCGGCTACCGGTGGTACGACGCGGGTGACGTCACCCCGCTGTTCCCGTTCGGGTTCGGGCTGTCGTACACGACGTTCTCCTTCTCCGGCCTCCAGGTCGGCACGCCGGACGCGAGCGGCGCCACCACCGTCTCCGCGACCGTCACCAACACCGGCGACCGCGCCGGCGCGGAGATCGCCCAGCTCTACGTCGGCGCTCCGGCCTCGACGGGTGAACCGGTCCGGCAGCTCAGGGGGTTCCAGCGGGTCGAGTTGCAGCCGGGGGAGAGCGGGCGGGTGGCGTTCACCGTCACCGCGCACGATCTGGCGCACTGGTCGGACACCACGGACGGCTGGACGACCACCCCGGGCGCGTACCGGATCCTGGTCGGCGCCTCGTCCCGCGACCTGCCGCTGACCGGAACCCTGACGGTCGGCACACCGCTCTCGGCCAGGACCGTGACCGGCACCGCGACCGCCACGGGCAGCGTCGCCGTGACCAACCCGCACGGCATGAGCAGCCGGACCGGTGCTCCGGTCCGGCTGGCGATCGCGGCCCGGACCACCGGCTCCGCTGGGCCCGCACCGGTCTTCGCCGCGACCGGGCTGCCGAAGGGGCTGTCGATCAGCCGGGCCGGGGTGATCTCCGGTACGGCGACCGCACCGGGCACCAGCACGGTCTCCGTCACCGCGACCGCCCCCACCGGCGCGACCGGCACCGCCGGCTTCGTGTGGACCGTCAGCCGGTCCTGACCCCGGCGGCGCGGCCGGTCCGCGCCGTGGCGCCGCGCTCCCGCGCCGTCACGAGCGGCCGGTCACGTTGACGCCGGTCCACGCGGCGGCGACCGCCGCGTACTGGCTACTGGCCGCCCCGTACAGGTCGCGCGCCGCGTTGAGGGTCGCGGTCCGGGCCGTGTGGTAATTGGCGTTGGACGTCAGGTACACGGTCAGCGCCCGGTACCAGATCGCCGCCGCGCTGTTCTGCCCGATGCCGGTGAGTACCGAGCCGTCGGCGGTCGGGCTGTTGTAGGAGATGCCGTTGACGACCCGGGGGCCGCTGCCCTCGGCGAGCAGGAAGAAGAAGTGGTTGGCGATCCCCGACGCCAGGTGCGGGTCGAGACTGGGGACCGACGTCGACCAGTAGTCGGGTGAGGCGCCGTCCCGGGAGGGCCGGTCCATGTAGCGCAGCGGGGTGCCGTTCCCGTTGAGGTTGGCCTTCTCGCCGATGAGGTAGTCGGGCACGTCGGCCGGGATGCCGGCGTAGAACTCCACCATGGTGGCGAAGATGTCGGAGGTGCCCTCGTTGAGCGCGCCCGCCTCGCCGCTGTAGCCGAGCCCGGCGGTGGCGGAGGTGACGCCGTGGGTGATCTCGTGCGCGCCGATGTCGATGGTGGTCAGCGGATGGGCGTTGTCCGATCCGTCGCCGTAGCTGACGCAGCCGCAGGCGTCGCTCCAGAAGACGTTGGCGTAGTTGCTGCCGTAGTGGACGACGCTGCGGATGCCCTTGCCGTCGTTCCTGACGCCGAGGCGCTGGAACGTGTACTTGAAGTAGTCCCACACGGAGACGGCGGCGAACTGGGCGTCGACGCCCGCGGACTGGATGTTGGTGGGAAGGCCGTTGCCCCAGATGTTGTCCGCGTCGGTGAGGACGGCATTGGTCCGGCCGTTGACGGTGACGGTGTTGCCGCGGGTCGGGTCCTGCAGCAGGTAGGCCGCCGCCGTCCTCGTGGTGGTCAGCGGGACCTTGCCGTCGTGCACCCCGTAGCCCGTGCCGAGGGCGGGGGAGTCAGCGGCCGCCGCGGTGCCCGAGCCCATGACCGACGCCAGCAGCGCCGCGGCCGCGAGAACGGCCCCCGCGGTGAGTCTCCGTCGCATCTGACTGCCTCTCTGTCGCCGGCGCGGTGGCGCCCTGTCTCGTGGGGCGCCGGGTGGGCGCCGGGACGAAGCATGGCGGCGCGGCACCAATTCTTGGCAGGGGCTTGTCAAGGATTGGCGCGCCTTCGCCGGTCAGGAGGCCGGATACGGTCGGCCGGCGGCCGGAATCCGGCCTCATGTGCCCTGGACGGGGCCGGGGCTCCCCTCTACGGTTGCGATCGTGGACCGGATGAGCGCCTTGGATGCGGGTTTCTTCTTCATCGAGGACGAGAACGTGCCGATGCACGTGGGATCGGTCCTGGTGTTCGAGGGACCGGTGCCGTCGTACGGGGATGTCATCAGGCTGCTGGTGTCCAAACTCTCCGACGTGCCCCGCTACCGGCAGCGGGTGAAGAGCCTGCCGCTGAACCTGGGCCGGCCCGTCTGGGTCGACGACGAGCACTTCCAGATCCTCTACCACCTGCGCCACACCGCGGTGCCCGCGCCGGGCGGCGACGACCAGCTGCGCAACCTCGCCGGCCGGCTCTTCGCCCAGCGCCTGGACCTCACGAAGCCGCTGTGGGAGATGTGGCTCGTGGAAGGGCTGGAGGGCGGCCGCTGGGCGCTCATCTCCAAGGTGCACCACTGCATGATCGACGGCATGGCCGGCACCGACATGATGCAGCTGGTGCTGGACTGGCGAAAGGACATCGAGCTGTCCGAGCCCCGGCCCTGGACGCCGGAGCCGAGCCCGTCCACGCTCGACCTCGTCGCCGACGGGGTGCGCGACGCCGTGCTGACCCCGCTGGGACACCTGGCCGCCGTCCCCGCCCTGGCCCGGCGGCTGCGCAGCGGGTCGGAGCTGCTCGGCGTCGGCCGCGCCCTGGCCGGCAGCCTGCCGAGCACCGCCCGCCGGCTGACCACCCGCGCGGCCGGCTCACTGAACGGCTCCCTGGGCCCGCACCGCCGCTGGGTGTGGGCGAAGGCGGATCTGACGGAGACCAAGGCGATTCGCAACGTGACCGGCGGGACGGTCAACGACGTCATCCTCGCCGCGATCACCCGCGGCTTCCGCGACCTGCTGGAGAGCCGCGGTGAGCTGGCCGAGGGCATGGTGGTCCGCACGATGGTCCCGGTCTCCGTACGCTCGCGGGACCAGCGCAACAGGCTGGACAACCGGGTGAGCGCCGTCCTGCTGAACCTGCCGGTCAGCGATCCCGACCCGCGGGCGCGGCTCGCAGCGGTGCGCGAGCAGATGGACGACCTCAAGAGCAGCCGCCAGGCGGCCGGCGCGGAGGCGATCACCGGCATGGCGAACTTCGCGGCGCCGACCCTGCTGGCGCTGGGCTCGCGCACCGCCATGCGCTTTCCGCAGCAGTTCCTGCAGACGGTCACCACCAACGTTCCCGGCCCGCGGGTGCCGCTGTACCTGCTGGGCAGGCGGCTGGCCGAGATCTACCCGTACGTGCCGATCGCCAGCACCATGCGGATCAGCGTCGGGATCTTCTCCTACCTCGGCCAGATCACCTTCGGCGTCAACGCCGACTTCGACGGGGTACCCGACGTCCAGGTGCTCGCGGACGGCATCCGCGCCGGCTTCGACGAGCTCCTCGCGCTGGCCTAGAACCGGTCCCGGCCCGACCGCGTACGGGGATCCGTCCGGCGGACCACCGACCGAATGGCGGGGTCGTGCGGCCGGGCCTAGCCTCGGAAGGTGACCGTTTCGTTCCCTCCGGCCTGAGGCGCGGACCAGCGCGCGGGCCATCGCAGAGGCGCTGCCATGACGGACTCCCAGCCGACACCCGCAACATCTGCCGCATCCCCGGAGCGGGGCCACGGCAGAGGTATCGCACTCCTCGTCATCTGTTCGTGCCAGTTGATGGTGGTCCTCGACATCACCATCGTGAACATCGCCCTGCCGCACATCCAGACCTCGCTCGGTTTCTCGACCGAGAACCTGTCCTGGGTCATCAACGCCTACACGCTGACCTTCGGCGGACTGCTCCTGCTCGGCGGGCGGCTGGGCGACATCCTCGGCCGCCGCCGGGTCTTCACCTTCGGTGTGCTGCTCTTCGTGCTCGCCTCGCTGCTCGGCGGACTCTCGCAGGAATCCTGGCAGTTGCTCGCGGCCCGCTCGCTGCAGGGCGTCGGCGGCGCCATCGCCTCTCCCACCGCCCTCGCGCTCATCACCACGACCTTCCGCGAAGGACCCGAGCGGAACAGGGCGTTCGGTGTGTTCGCCGCCGTCTCGGCGGGCGGCAGTGCGATCGGGCTGCTCGCGGGCGGTCTGCTCGTGGAGTGGCTCGACTGGCGCTGGGTCTTCTTCGTCAACGTGCCCATCGGCCTGCTGATCGTGCTCGCGACGCCCCGTTACATCCGGGAGTCCGAGCGCCACCCGGGCAACTTCGACATCCTCGGCGCGCTCACGTCCACCGTGGGTATGGTGCTGCTCGTCTACGGCTTCATCCGCGCCTCCAAGGACGGCTGGAGCGACAGCGTGACCATCGCGTCCTTCGTGGCGGCCGTGGTGCTCCTGTTCGTGTTCCTCACCGTCGAGCGCCGGTCGAAGCAGCCCATCACGCCGCTGTGGATGTTCCGGGACCGCAATCGCGCCGGCGTCTACGGGATCATGCTGAGCCTGTCCGCCGCGATCTTCGGGATGTTCTTCTTCCTGACGCTCTTCGTGCAGAACGTCCTGGCATTCAGTCCACTGCGGGCCGGCCTCGCCTTCCTGCCGGTGAGCGTGATCATCGCGGTCGCTGCGGGGTTCACCTCGCAACTGCTGCCCAAGTGGGGACCCAAGCCCTTCATGGTGGTGGGGGCGGTCCTGGCCGCGGTGGGACTCGGCTGGCTGACGATGACCGATGTCGACAGCTCGTACCTGGGCAGCATCCTCGGCCCCATCCTGGTCTTCGGCGCCGGCATGGGCCTGCAGTTCGTGTCACTGACGCTGATGGCGGTGTCGGGCGTCGAGCCGAAGGACACGGGCGCGGCCTCCGGGATCCTCAACGCCACCCAGCAGGTGGGCGGATCGCTCGGCCTGTCCGTCCTGGTCACCGTCTTCGGCACGGCCAGCCGCAACGAGGCCACCGACCAGGTCCCCCAGTTCCTGTCGCAGGCGTCCCCGGCCCAGCGGCTGGAGTTCCGCAGGACCGGGCAGCTCCCGTCGCCCTGGGGCGACCAGGTGCTGACGTCGGGCATCTCGAGCGCCTTCGTCGCCGCTGCCATCTTCGCCGTCGTCGGCGCCCTGATCGCCCTGCTGGTCATCCAGGTACGTCCCTCCGACCTGGAACGTCTCCAGGGTGGTGGCGCTGTCCCCCTCGTGCCGGCCGACGTCGGCGAGACGGCCTCCGGCACGCCGCCGGGGGCGTCCGGCCCGCGCGACGCTCCCCCTCCACACGGCTGAACCGCCGGACTCATGCACTCCGGCCACTCGCTTACCGGGGTCAACAGAGGTAGACATAGGCCATGGCCCGGTTGACGGTCCGATCCTCGGGCGCCCTCCCGGCCGGCCGACGCAGGTGGATCAGGGGGATACGCAGCGTCGCCGGCCAGGTCTTCGCGCTGCAAGTGGTCGTGGTGGTGCTGCTCGTCCTGGCGGCGGTGCTGGCGCTCGTCCTGGAGTCGGGGCACGACAGCACGCAGGAGGCCCGCAACCGCTCGGTCGCCGTCGCCCAGACCTTCGCGAACTCGCCGGGAATCGTGGCGGCGCTGCAGTCCGATCACCCGAGCGCGATCCTCCAGCCGAAGGCCGAGGCCGCCCGGATCGGCTCCGGCGTGGACTTCATCGTCGTGCTGAACACCGACGGGATCCGCTACACCCACCCCAAGCCGGACCGGATCGGCAAGAAGTTCGTCGGCAACTACGAGGCGGCCCTGCACGGCGAGGTGATCATCGAGCGGATCGTCGGGACGATCGGGCCGCTCGTCCAGGCCGTGGTCCCCGTCCGCGACGCCGGCGGCCAGGTGGTCGGCCTGGTCTCCGCCGGGATCACCATCACCAAGGTCAGCGGGGTCGTCAACGAGCAGCTGCCGCTCATCCTCGGCGCCGCGGCCTTCGCACTCGCCCTGGCCACGGTCGGGGCGGCGCTCACCAGCAGACGGCTGCGGCGCCAGACACACGGTCTGGGGCCGACCGAGATGACCCGGATGTACGAGCACCACGACGCGGTGCTGCACGCGGTGCGGGAGGGCGTGGTCATCGTCGGCGGGGACGGCAGGCTGCTGCTCGCCAACGACGAGGCGCGCAGGCTGCTGGGACTGCCGTCGGACGCCGAGGGACGCCCGGTGAGCGGCCTGGGGCTCAACCGCAGGGCGGCGGAGCTGCTGGCGTCGCAACAGGCCGTCAGCGACGAGGTCCTGCCGGCCGGCGACCGGCTGCTGGTGGTGAACATCCGGCCCACCGACCGCAACGGCGGCCCTCCCGGCATGGTCGCGACCCTCCGCGACTCCACGGAGCTGCAATCGCTGTCGGACCGGGCCGAGGCGGGCCGCAGGCGCCTGCGCCTGCTCTACGACGCCAGTGTCACCATCGGCACCAGCCTGGACGTGTCGCGGACCGCGCAGGAACTCACACGGGTGGCCGTCCCCCGGTTCGCCGACTTCGTCAGCGTCGACCTCGCGGTGCCCGTCCTGCGCGGGGAGGAGCCCTCGGGCAGCGTCGGCGCCCCGATGCAGCGGGTCGCCGTCAGCGGCATCAGGGACGACAGCCCGTTCTACCCCGTGGGCCGGCCGATCACCGTGCTCCCCGCCACTCCGCAGGCCTGGAGCCTCGACACCGGCCGGGGCATGTACGACCCCGACCTCGCGTCGTCCACCGACTGGCAGGTGCAGGACCCCGAACGCGCCGCGGAGCTCCTCGCCTACGGGATCCACTCGGTCGTCAGGGTCCCGCTGCTGGCCCGCGGCGTGCTGCTGGGGATCGCCAAGTTCTGGCGCTCGGAGCGGCCGGAGCGCTTCGACGAGGACGACCTCTCCTTCGCCGAGGAACTGGTCACCCGGGCGGCCGTGTGCATCGACAACGCCCGGCGCTACACCCGTGAGCACGCCATGGCCGTCACCCTGCAGCACAGCCTGCTGCCGCACGGCCTGCCCGAGCAGAACGCCGTCGAGGCCGCCTACCGCTACCTGCCCGCCCAGGCCGGCGTCGGCGGGGACTGGTTCGACGTCATCCCCCTGCCGGGCGCCCGGGTCGCGCTGGTCGTCGGCGACGTCGTCGGCCACGGGCTGCACGCCGCCGCGACCATGGGGCGGCTGCGCACCGCGGTCCACAACTTCTCCACGCTGGACCTGCCGCCGGACGAGGTGCTGGGCCACCTCGACGAACTGGTGAGCCGGATCGACCAGGACCAGACGGCCGCGGGCTCCGGCGACGACGTCACGGGAGCGACCTGCCTGTACGCGATCTACGACCCGGTCTCGCGGCTGTGCACGATGGCCAGGGCGGGCCATCCGCCGCCGGCGCTGGTCCATCCGGACGGGACGGTGGAATTCCCCGACCTGCCCGCCGGGCCGCCGCTGGGCGTCGGAGGCCTGCCGTTCGCGACGGCCGAAGTGCGGCTGCCCGAGGGCAGCCGGCTGGTGCTCTACACCGACGGGCTCGTCGAGGACCGCGAGCGGGACATCGACGACGGGCTCGAGCGGCTGCGCGGCGCCCTCAAGGACGTCGACCGGACACCGGAGGAGACCTGCGAGGCGGTCCTGGAGGCCCTCCTGCCCGCCCACCCGAAGGACGACATCGCCCTGCTCGTCGCCCGCACCCACGTCCTGCCCGCCGAACGGATGGCGGAGTGGGAGGTGCCGTCCGACCCCGCGGCGGTGTCCGAGGTCCGTGCCGCGGTCAGCCGGAAGCTGGCGGGCTGGGGACTGGACGAGGCGGCCTTCGTGACGGAGCTGATCCTCAGCGAACTCGTCACCAACGCCATCCGCCACGGGGCGGCGCCGATCAAGGTCAGGCTGCTGCTCGACCGGGCGCTGATCTGCGAGGTGTCCGACACCAGCGACACCTCACCGCACCTGCGCTACGCCGCCACGATGGACGAGGGCGGCCGCGGCCTCTTCCTCGTCGCCCAGTTCGCCGAGCGCTGGGGCACCCGCTACACCGCCGAGGGCAAGGTGATCTGGAGCGAGCAGCCGCTCTGACCGGCGGGGGCCGGGCCCGTCCTCACTTCGCCGCCCCGGCCGCCGGCAGGACGTCGTCCAGCCAGTCCAGCAGCCGCCCGGCGATGACGCCCGGTATCTCCAGCTGCGGGACGTGGCCGACGCCGGGGAACGTCTCGAAGCGCCAGCCGGGATGGCGGGCGGCCGCCGCGCGGGCCGCCCTCACCGGCACCAGCCGGTCCCGCTCCCCGCTCATCAGGTAGACCGGCATCCGCAGCGACCGCATCGCCGACCAGTACGTGTTCCGCCGCGCGTTCACCCGCACCAGTGAGCGTGCGGCGGCCAGGAAGGCGGCGTCCAGTCCCGGCACCCCCGCCCGGTGCTCCACCAGCTCGACCGAGGCGCCGACCAGCTCCTCGGGAACCGCCGACGGGTCGGCGCACACGAGAGCGAGCAGCCGCCGCACCTGCTGCCGGGCCGTGCCGGAGGCCCGCGCCCGCGCGAACAGTTGCTCCCCGACCACGGGCACGGAGTAGAGCAGGAACGTCGACAGGACCAGCGGGTCGGGCCGGGCGCCGAACGGCATCGGCAGCGCGGGGTCCAGGAGGACGAGTCCGCTGGTCGTCTCCGGAGCGGCCGCCGCCTGCAGGATCGCGATCATCCCGCCCATCGAGTTGCCCACCAGCACCGCCGGCTCCCCGATGACCTCCCGCAGGAAGCGGTCCAGCAGGGCTGCGTTGTCCCGCACCGTCGTGCCGCGGCCCGCCGGGTCCGTCAGCCCGAATCCGGCCAGGTCCACGGCGGTCACCCGCAGCCGGGGGGCCAGCAGGGGCGCGAGCAGGCACCAGTTGAGGTGCGAGCCGCCGAGCCCGTGCACCAGGACCACCCGCGGCGCGTCCGGCGGCCCCCCGAAGTCGGCCCAGTGGACCCGCCCGCCGAGGTCGGCGAAGCGGCTGGTTCCGCCCCAGCGGGCCAAAGTCGTCATGTCCGTCAGTATCACCGCGGAAGCTACCCGGCGGTAGGTGACGTGTTCGGGCGCGGCGGCTCCGGAGCGACCGGCGGGAAACCGGGCCGCTGGACAGGGCCTTGAGCGGAAGTCGTCGATGTCCCCTCCACACTGCCGGGAGGTGACCCCTGATTCGCTCTGCGGCACTTGTGGACGTCCGGGGCCCGGTGTGAACATCGACCGCTACGGGGCCGGCGGGGACAGCCGTGAACGCCGAGCCCTCCGTATCCGTAGAACAACGCACAGTGTCCCGCCCGGCAGTCGCTCCTGAATGGAACCGATATGAAGCCTTCCTTCCGTGCCCAGCTGATCGAGCGGAACCCGGGCGAGCCCGAGTTCCACCAGGCGACACAGGAGGTGCTGGAGACCCTCGCACCGCTGCTCTCGGCGCGTCCCGAGTTCGCCGAGGCGAAGCTGGTCGAGCGGATCTGCGAACCGGAGCGGCAGCTGATGTTCCGGGTTCCGTGGCAGGACGACTCGGGCGAGATCCACGTCAACCGGGGATTCCGGGTGGAGTTCAACAGCGCGCTGGGGCCGTTCAAGGGCGGTCTGCGCTTCCACCCCTCGGTGAACCTGGGCATCGTGAAGTTCCTCGGTTTCGAGCAGATCTTCAAGAACGCCCTCACCGGACTGAACATCGGCGGCGGCAAGGGCGGCAGCGACTTCGACCCGCGCGGCCGGTCGGACTCCGAGGTGATGCGCTTCTGTCAGTCCTTCATGACCGAACTCCACCGCCACCTGGGCGAGCACACGGATGTCCCGGCGGGCGACATCGGCGTCGGCGGCCGGGAGATCGGCTACCTCTTCGGCCAGTACAAGCGCATCACCAACCGCTGGGAGGCGGGCGTCCTGACCGGCAAGGGGCTGGAGTGGGGCGGCTCGCAGGCCCGCACCCAGGCCACCGGGTACGGCAACGTCCTGTTCACCGCCGAGATGCTGAAGAAGCGCGGCGAGGACTTCGACGGCCAGCAGGTCACGGTCTCCGGATCGGGCAACGTCGCGATCTACACCATCGAGAAGGCCCAGGCTCTGGGCGCCAACGTCCTGACCTGCTCCGACTCCGGAGGCTACGTCGTCGATGAGAAGGGCATCGACCTCGAACTGCTGCAGCGGATCAAGGAGGTCGAGCGCGGCCGGGTCAGCGACTACGCGGACCGCCGCGGCATCTCGGCCCGTTACGTGGCCGGCGGCCGGGTGTGGGACGTGCCCGCCGATGTGGCCCTGCCGTCGGCGACCCAGAACGAGCTCGACGCGGACGCGGCCGCCGTGCTGATCCGCAACGGGGTGAAGGCCGTCTCGGAGGGCGCCAACATGCCCACCACCCCGGACGCGGTCAAGCTGCTGCGCGCCGCCGGAGTCGCCTTCGGGCCCGGCAAGGCGGCCAACGCGGGCGGCGTCGCCACCAGTGCCCTGGAGATGCGGCAGAACTCCAGCCGCGAGTCGTGGTCGTTCGAGCGCACGGCGGAGGAGCTGGCGACCATCATGCGGGGTATCCACGACACCTGCTACGACACCGCCGAGCGCTTCGGTGCCCCGGGCGACTACGTCGTCGGCGCCAACATCGCGGGCTTCGAGCGGGTGGCCTCCGCGATGCTCTCCCAGGGCGTCGTCTGACGGGGCCGCGGGGGCTCCCGATCACGTCAATCGTACAGGTGTGCGAATATGTGTAGGCTGGTCCCATGGCCGTACATCTGCAGAACTCGCTCTTTGACCAGGAGGACGAGATCGCACCGCGCCCCCTCGACGGGCTGCGCCGCACCGATATCGGGCTCGGCGCCTGGATCGACGTGCTTCCGCAGTGGCTCGTCGGGGCGGACGCGCTCTTCGAAGCGCTGGCGGAGGACGTCGAGTGGCACGCCGAGAAGCGCGTCATGTACGAGCGGACGGTGGACGTACCGCGGCTGCTGTCGTTCTACGGTGACCGCGACCGCCTGCCGCACCCGGCCCTCGACGCGGCTCGCTCGGCCCTGAGCGCGCACTACGCCGCCGAGCTCGGCGAGCCGTTCACCACGGCCGGGCTCTGCTTCTACCGCGACGGACGCGACGGTGTCGCCTGGCACGGCGACACCATCGGCCGCGGCGGCACCGAGGACACCATGGTCGCGATCGTCTCCGTGGGGGCGCCGCGCAATCTGGTGCTGCGGCCCCGCGGCGGCGGCCCGGCCGCGGTGCGCGTGCCGCTCGGGCACGGCGACCTCATCGTCATGGGCGGCAGCTGCCAGCGCGCCTGGGAGCACGCCATCCCCAAGACGGCGCGGCCGGTGGGGCCGCGGATCAGCGTGCAGTTCCGGCCGCGCGGGGTGCGCTGAGGCGAGCGGCCGGTCCCGGGCGAGGCCGCCCCGGGAGACGGGCGGGGCCGCCCCCCGGGAGACGGAGCGGAAAGCGGGTACGCATGGGCCAGCCGCAGTCCTCGCCGCCCCAGCCCTGGAGTCCCCCGCCCATGCTGCTTCACGAACTGGCCGTCACCTCCCAGGCCCTCGCCGTCGAGCCGGCCCGCAACGCGAAGATCGCCCTGCTGGCCGGGTACCTCGGGAACCTGGGCCCCGACGAGCTGCCCGCGGCCGTGGCCCTGCTGTCCGGTGAGTCCCGGCGCATGCGGATCGGGGTCGGCCCCGCCGGGCTGCGCGACCTGCCGCCGCCCGCCGCCGAACCGGAGCTGGGCGTACGGGAGGCCCAGGACGTACTGGCCGCACTCGCCGCCGTGCACGGACCGGGCTCGCAGGGCGAACGGCGCCGGCTGCTGGAGGAGCTGTTCGCCCGGGCCACAGCCCAGGAGCAGACGTTCCTGAGCGCGGTGCTCGTCGGCGAGCTGCGGCAGGGAGCCCTGGACGCGGTCGTGGCGGACGCCGTCGCCAAGGCGGCCGGTGTGCCCGCGGCGGACGTCCGCCGGGCGCTGATGTTCCGCGGCTCCGCCCGCGCCGTCGCCGCGGCCGCCATGACGGGCGGTAAGGAGGCGCTGCGCGCGTTCGGGCTGGAGGTCGGGCGCCCGGTACGGCCGATGCTCGCCGCCTCGGCCCCGGACGTCGCCGCCGCCCTGGAGCGGGTGAGCCCCGCCGCGCTGGAGTGGAAACTCGACGGCATCCGGGTCCAGGTGCACCGGGACGGCGACGAGGTATCGGTGTTCACCCGGAGCCTGGACGACATCACCTCCCGCGTACCGGAAGTGGTGGAGGCCGCGCGGGCGCTGGACGTGCGGACGGCCGTGCTCGACGGCGAGGCCATCGCGCTGGGCCCGGACGGCAGGCCCCGCCCGTTCCAGGTCACCGCCGCCCGCACCGCCTCGCAGCAGGATCCCGCGCGGCTGCGGGCGGAGGTCCCGCTCAGCGTCTTCTTCTTCGACCTGCTGCACCGCGACGGCACCGACCTGCTCGACCTGCCCGCCGAACGCCGCTGGGCCGAGCTCGACGACGTGGTGCCCGCGGAGCTGCGGGTGCCGCGGACCGTCACCGCCGACGCCGGCGACGCCGCGGACTTCTTCCGCGGGGCACTGGCCCGCGGTCACGAGGGCGTGGTGGCCAAGGACCCGGCCGCACCGTACGCGGCGGGCCGGCGCGGCGCCGGATGGATCAAGGTCAAGCCGCGGCACACCCTGGACCTGGTGGTGACGGCCGCCGAGTGGGGCAACGGCAGGCGCGAGGGATGGCTGAGCAATCTGCACCTCGCCGCACGCGGGGAGGAGGACGATCCCGCCCCCTGGGTGATGCTCGGCAAGACCTTCAAGGGGCTGACCGACGAACTGCTCACCTGGCAGACCGCCGAACTGCTGGCCCGGGAGGAGACCCGCGACGGCTACGTCGTGCACGTCCGGCCGGAACTGGTCGTGGAGATCGCCTTCGACGGCCTCCAGCGCAGCCCCCGCTATCCTGCGGGACTCGCGCTGCGCTTCGCGCGCGTGCTGCGCTACCGCGACGACAAGACCGCGGCCGAGGCGGACACGGTCTCCACGGTGCGGACGCTGGCCGCCGAGGAGGGCTTGTGAGCGGTCCGTCCGGGCGCGGCGACCGCCACACCCGGACGAGCGCGGAGCGTTCCTACCAGCCCACCGCGACCAGCAGGTACTGCGGGTTCGCGTGCGAGACGAACGAGGGTGAGGGAGCCGGAACCGCGTGATAGCGCTCTCCTGGTGGGGTGATGTTTACAACCGCGTTTCTTCGAGGTCAAGAAGTAGCCCCCGGAATCGCCCCAACCAGCTTGCTGGGAAAGAGGGTTGAACACGCCGAAGCGCGGGGGGAGTTCACGGACACGCCCAGGACGGGCCCGGCGGGGGATGATGACCGTGTGGAGATCCGCATCGAGGCCTCGGACCTGCCCGGGCGCGCCGTCGCGCCGGGCCCGGATTTCCCTGCCGCGGGCAATGTGCACATCGGGGTGCAGCGCAAGGACCGGCCGGGCGAGTGGACGGGCCTGCACCGGGGTGACGCGCTTTCCGCGGGCTGGACCCTGGAGGCCGTCGCCGTTCCGGCGGCCGGCGGGACGGAACTCGAAGGCCCCTGCATCCAGGACCGGCTGGGCGGGCGGTTCGTCTTCCTGGCCTGGGTCACGGTGGACGCCGCGGGCGTCACCGACATGCTGCGGCGGGCGAAGCTGATGTTCGCCGACATCCCGCCGGAGACCCTGGACGCGGCGGTGCGCGGCGGCCGGCTCACCGCACGGCTGCGGTTGACGACCGCCGAGGGCCGGCCGGTGTGCGGGAGGGTACGGCCGCCGCTGGTGACCTGGTCGGCGCAGGACGACGGCAGCTAGCGAGCCGCCCCTCAGACCTCCAGCGCCTTGCGGCCGACCAGGCCGACCGCGCGCCCGTCGAGCAGGACGACGGCGGCGTCGTGGCGGCGCTGCGGGGTGTCGAGGCAGCCGAGCGCGCTGGAGAGCGGCTGGCCGAGGCCGACGACCGGCAGTGCCGGGGCGAGGTGGTCGCGCAGCGGCTCCTCGGGGCGCGCTCCCGCGTCGAGCGCCGCCCGGAGTCCGGCGGCCTCGGCCGAGCCGATGATCTCTCCGGCGCTGACGCCGAACGGCCGCTCGGCACGGGCGAGCACCACCGGGGCGACGTCGGCCCGCGCGGTGCGCAGCACGTCCAGCGCCTCACCCAGCGACGCGGTGGAAGCGACGGTGACCAGGCCCGTGCGGGGGTCGGCGGCGCCGTCCAGCACCGTGCGCACCGTCGGCTCCGTGTCGTCGCTGTGGCGCGGCTCCTCCAGGAAGCCGCGCTGCCGCAGCCAGTCGTCGCTGAGCGCCGAGGACAGGTAGGAGCGGCCCGAGTCGGGCAGCAGGACGACGACCAGGTCGTCGGGGCCCGCCCGCCGTGCCACCCGCAGCGCCGCGGCCACCGCCGTCCCGGAGGACGGCCCCACCAGCAGGCCCTCCTCGCGGGCCATCCGCCGCGCGGTCAGCAACGACTCCCGGTCCGGTACCCGTTCGAACGTGTCGACCACGTCGCTGTGGTACGACTCGGGCCAGACGTCCTCCGAGGTCTCCGGATGGACGAAGTGGCCGATGCTCTCCACGAAGTAGGCGCTGCCGTCGCCGCCGGCGTACACCGACGCCTCCGGGTCCGCGCCGACGACGGTGACCCGCCCGCCGGAGGTCCCCTTCAGGAAGCCTCCGGTGCCGCTGATGGTGCCGCCGGTGCCGACGCCCGCCACGAAGTGCGTGACCCGCCCGCCGGTCTGCTCCCAGATCTCCGGTCCCGTGGTCAGCACATGGGCGTCCGGGTTGGCCGGGTTGTCGTACTGGTTCGCCAGCCAGGCGCCGGGGATCTCCTCAGCGAGCCGGCGTACGACGTGGAAGAGGTGGTCCGGATGGTCCTTGGACAGGGCGGTCGGGGCGAGGACGACCTCGGCGCCGTAGGCCCGCAGGATGTCGCTCTTCTCCCGGGCGGCCCGTTCGGACATCCCGATCACGACCCGGTAGCCGCGCCGGCGTCCGACGATGGCCAGCCCGATGCCGGTGTTCCCCGACGTCGCCTCGATGATCGTGCCGCCCGGTTTCAGCTCGCCCGTCCGCTCGGCCTCCCGCACCATCGACAGCGCGGCACGGTCCTTGACGCTGCCGCCGATGCTGAGGAACTCCGCCTTCGCGTAGACGGGGGTCGCGATGCCCTCGCCGAGCCGCGCCAGCCGGAACAGCGGCGTCCCGCCGATCGCGTCCGTGACCGATTCGTAGACGGTCATCCCTGGAACCTCGTCCCTCGTCCGGTGGTTGCGACGCGACGGAACCACCGGGCGTGAGGGGCCGGCGGCGACACCGCGGGGCCGGTGTCCGGTCAGTGGACCCGCGGGTGCACGATACCGCGACCGGCTTGCGGCCCCGCCGCGGGCGGGCTCCGCACGGACGGTCAGCGGTGGCCGGAGGAGTCCAGGTGGGCGAAGACGACGATGTTGTCCGTGTAGTCCTTCTTGGACTGGTCGTACGTTCCGCCGCAGGTGATGATGCGCAGCTGGGCGTTGGGGGTGTCGGCGTAGACGCGCTGGTCGGGGAAGTGGTCCTTGGAGAAGACCTCGACGGAGTCGACCTTGAACTTCGCGACGACGCCGTCGGCGCGGGTGATCTCGGCGGTGCTGCCCGGCTTGACCATGTCGAGGAGGTAGAACACCGCAGGACCGGTCACGGTGTCGACATGGCCGGCGACGATGGAGTTGCCTGCCTCGCCCGGTGTGGGGCCGGCTTCGTACCACCCGACGAGGTTGCTGTCGTTCGCCGGCGGGGGATCCAGCTTGCCCGACGTGCCGATGCGCAGCGGGGTGAAGGGGGCGCTCACACCGATGGCGGGAATCGTCAGCAGGGTGGGGCGCGAGGCGGGCAGCGGGGGAGCGCCGACGGGTGGGGCCGCCGCGTGGGCCGTGGCCTGCGCCACGACCGCCGCGGGGGGCGGCGCGGCGTCGGACGCGTCGACGGAGTTGAAGATGAGGAAGGCGCCGAGCAGTGCCGCGCCGGTGGCCCAGCCCAGGATGCGGGGCGAGTTGTCGCCGTCCGGCGTGCTCTTCGCCGCCGGAGTGCTGGGCGGGGGAGGCTGCTTGGCCATGCGATGCCTTTCGTCAGCGGTGGTTCTCGGCCGTGCGGCCCGGGTACGGGCGACGGGACGGGGCGGTCCGGCGGCTGCGCCGGACCGTCGGGTCAGACCGCGAGGCCGCCGGAGGTGTTGCGGCGGCGCAGGACGAAGGCGCCGGCGCCGAGGCCACCGAGGAGCAGGACGGAGCCGGCCGCCAGGCCGCCACCCGACAGGGCCATGCCGCCACCGCCGGTGTGCATGCCGCCGTGCGGCTTCCTGGCCTCCTTGCCCGCGTACTCCTCCTCGGGCTTGGCGTCCTTCTTGGCCTCCTTGCCCTTCCAGCCTTCCTCCGACTTGGCGCCCTTCTTGGCTTCCTGGCTCTTCCAGCCGTCCTCGGACTTGGCGCCCTGCTCGGTGGAGGACCAGGCGTCGCTGGAGGAAGCGCTCGGGTCGTACGCGTTGTGGGCACCCGTGGCCGCGTGGGCGGCCGGGGCGGCTATGGCCAGGACTGCGGAGAGGGTTGCTCCAGCGAGCAGGGTGCGGGCAGTGCGCATGGGAGGGATCCTTCCGCCGCGAGGTGCGCCGGCCGACAGGGGATCAGCCGTGGGGAGCGCAGTAGCGACGTCATCACCGTCAGTCATATGCATTCGATGTGCCACCGGGGTGGGCGCAATGGGTGACGCGGCGGCCGTCACCCATGGCCGGGGGCGCTGCCCAACACCTGCTCCAGCACGTCCCGCAGGGTCCGCTCCGCGTTCGGGTCCGCGGTCCGCGACCGCCACGCGATGAACCCGTCGGGGCGGACCAGGACGGCACCGTCGTTCTCCGTCCCGTGCAGTCGCGCCCAGTCGGCGCCCTCCTCCGGCACCAGGTCGTGGTCCTCGTCCGGACCCACCTGGTAGCAGGCGAGCGGGATGCCGGTGCGCCCGGCGATGCTCAGGCCGGCTCCGTGCCAGTCGTCACCCTCCGGGCCGCTGAGCAGCACCGGTGTCCGCTCGTACAGGTCGAGGGTGGAGAGCCGGACGTCCTCCTGGCGCAGCCACATGTGCGGGGCCCGGCCACCCGGCTCGGCCTGCGGACTGAACTCCTCCGGGACGGCCGGCCGGTCCTGGGCCGCGCCCACGACGGCGCCTTCCCCATAGCGGTAGCCGAGGACCACCGCGAGCATGCCGGGCTTGCGGCCGGGGCCGGGGCTGACGTCGTACCCGGGGTGGCGGTGTTCGGCGGAGCGGGTCGAGGCGCGGGCGCCGGTGGCCAGCGCCACCGGCCGCCGCTCGGCGTCGTACGTCTCCAGCAGCCCGGGGCCCGCCCAGCCGCCCAGCACCGCGGCGAGCTTCCAGGCGAGGTTGTGCGCGTCCTGGATGCCGGTGTTGGAGCCGAACGCGCCCGTCGGGGACATCTCGTGCGCGGAGTCGCCCGCCAGGAAGATCCGGCCGGCTCCGTAGCGCTCGGCGACCCGTTCGGCGGCATGCCACGGCGCTTTCCCGGTGACCTCCACCTCGAGGTCGGGCACGCCGACCGCGGTGCGGATCAGGGCCTGGCACCGCTGGTCGGTGAAGTCCTCCAGCGTCTCGCCGCCGTCCGGGCGCCAGGGCGCGTGGAACACCCAGTTCTGGTCGTTGTCGACGGGCAGCAGGGCTCCGGGGCTCTCGGGATTGGTCAGGTAGCAGACGATGAACCGCCGGTCGCCGACCGCGTCGGCCAGCCGCTTGGCCCGGAAGGTGATGCTCACGTTGTGGAACAGGTCGCCGGCCCCGGTCATGGCGATGCCGAGCCGCTCGCGCACCGGGCTGCGCGGCCCGTCCGCGGCGATCAGGTAGTCCGCCCGGATCGTCCGGTCCTCGCCGGTCTCGCGGGATCGGACCACCGCCGTCACACCGTCGGCGTCCTGCTCGGCGCAGATGAGTTCGGTGCCGAAGCGGAGGTCGCCGCCGAGCTCGCGGGCGCTGCGCAGCAGTACCGGCTCCAGATCGTTCTGGCTGCACAGGCACCAGCCGGACGGGCTGAACTTCGCCAGCGCCCCACCGGGGTCGATCTGCTTGAACAGCCATTCCTGCTCCGAGCCGGTCAGGGTGTCGGCCTGCAGGATGCCGTGATTCTCCGCCAGCACGGAGGCGGCCTCACGGATCAGCGGTTCGACCCCCGCCGTCCTGAACAGCTCCATCGTGCGGACGTTGTTGCCGCGTCCGCGGGGGTGGTGCGAGGTCTGCGCGTGCCGCTCCACGAGCAGGTGCTCGATGCCGAGGCGGCCGAGGAACAGCGAGGCGGACAGCCCCACCAGCGAGCCGCCCACGATCAGGACGGGTACGCGTTCGTCGATCTCCGACGTCATGAGGTCTCCCAGCAGTCGTGCCGGCCGGAGCCGCCCCGGGTTCGCGACGGTCGTTCGCCGGCTGCGTTCCTCCTTTCCCGATCGCGAGCCGGTTGACCGGCAAGTCACTCGGCCGCCTCACGTACCGTGCGCGATTCATGGCGCTATGTGAGCATCGGCCGTAGCCAGAACACGCCTGACGCATATGCGCAGGGCAAGGCGCGTACCCCCGACGGAGAGGAACGATCACGGTGACGACTCTGGACGACCGGCGTATACCGGATGCCACCCTGCAGGCGACGCGACTGCGCGTCGTGCTGCTGCTGGATGTCCTCGAGGGCCGACAGGAACGCTTCCTGGAGGCGTACGAAGAGATCCGGCACCAGGTGGCCGGGGTACCGGGCCACGTCAGCGACCAGCTCTGCCAGTCGCTCGGGAACTCCTCGCAGTGGCTCATCACCAGCGAATGGGAGAGCAGCGAGCCCTTCCTGGACTGGGTGGAGAGCGCGGCCCACCGCGAGATGGTCGAACCGCTGCACGGCTGCGTCCGGGACACCACGTCCCTGCGCTTCGTGATCGCCCGGGAGACCCCCGACCCGCTGGCCCCGCCCCGCCCGGAGCGCCGTGCGGCCCGGCCGGGCCCCGCCAAGGCGGGCGTCCCGCGCGTCGCCGCGCTCGACCCGCTGCCGGCACCGCCGCTGTGCTCGGGCGGCGTCGTGCGCCACGCGATCACCTTCACCGTCAAACCCGGCAGCGAACCGGCCGTGGCCGAGATCCTGGCCGGCTACCGCTCGCCCCAGGCCCGCGTCGACGACACCACGCGGCTGCTCCGCACCTCGCTCTTCCTGCACGGCAACCGCGTCGTGCGGGCTGTCGAGGTGCAGGGCGACCTCGGCAACGCGCTGCGGCACGTCGCCGCCCAGCCCGAGGTCAGGGCCGTCGAGGAAGCGATCAACCCGCATCTGGAGGAGGCCCGCGACCTCACCGACGGGTCGTCCGCCCGTGCCTTCTTCGCCCGCGCCGCGCTCCCCGCCGTCGCCCACGTGACCGGCGTCACCGAAGCCGGCCCGGACGACGGCGTCACCCGCCGCGCGTACTTCTACCCCGTCAAGCCCGGCCGCGGCGAGGCCGCCGCCAGCCTGCTCGCCGAGCTGGACGAGGCCTCCGCCGCGGACCCCGGGCAGCGCCTGGTGGGCAGCACGGTCTTCCACCGCGACGACGTCCTCGTCCGCGTCGTCGACCTGGCGGAGGCGCCGGGGCGCGCCCCGGCACGCGAACGCGCGGACGTCATGCCCGCCGAGCTGAAGCGGCTGCTCCACCCCGGCATGTCCCACGACCCGTCCGCCGCCGGTGAACCCTCGTACGGCGCCCGGGCGATGGACCTGATCACCGACCGCCGGTCGCAGGCCGTCTGACAACCCCCCTGCCGTCCGGCTCCGCGGCCGGACGGCACCCACCAAGGAGCGGCCATGACACCTCAGCAGGCACGCATCGTGCACCTCGACGAGACCAGCCCCAACACCCGGCGCGGCGGCGATCTGCGCGCCGTCCTCACCCCCGCCTCCGTGGGCGCCACGAGCGGCTTCATGGGGCTGGCGATCATCCAGCCCGGCGAGAAGATCGCCGAGCACTACCACCCGTACTCCGAGGAGTTCGTTTTCGTCGTCAGCGGATCGCTCGAAGTGGACCTGGACGGCGTCAGCCACCAGCTCCGCCCCGACCAGGGACTGCTGATCCCCATCGACGTACGGCACCGCTTCCGCAACGTGGGCAGCGCCGAGGCCAGGATGGTCTTCCACCTGGGACCGCTCGCGCCCCGCCCGGAACTGGGCCACGTGGACACCGAGGAGAGCACGCACGTCCAGGCCGGAGTGCTCGCTCCCCCCGACCCCGCGGGGGCGAGGACGTGACCCGGCGGGTGGCGGTCACCGGACTGGGCGTCGTCGCCCCCGGCGGCGTGGGGGTTCCGGCCTTCTGGGACCTGCTCACCGCAGGGCGTACCGCGACCCGGGGCATCACGCTGTTCGACCCCGAGGGCTTCCGCTCCAGGATCGCCGCGGAGGTCGACTTCGACGCCGCCGCCTGCGGTCTGCACCCGGACCACGTGCGGCGCGCCGACCGGTATGTCCAGTTCGCGCTGGTCGCCGCCCGCGAAGCGGTCCGGGACTCGGGGCTCGACACGGACGCCCAGGACCCCTGGCGGTTCGGAGCCTCCCTCGGCTCCGCCGTCGGCGGCACGACCCGGCTCGAGAACGACTACGTGGCGGTCAGCGCGTCGGGCGAGCGCTGGGACGTACGGCCCGAGGGCGCCGGACCGCATCTGCACCGGGCCTTCTCACCCAGCGCGCTGGCCTCGGAAGTGGCCGAGGACCTCGGCGCGCGGGGCCCGGTCCAGACGGTCTCGACGGGCTGCACCTCCGGGCTGGACGCGGTGGGCCACGCCTTCCACGCCATCCAGGACGGCAAGGCCGACGTGATCGTCGCCGGAGCCGCGGACTCGCCGATCTCCCCGATCACGGTGGCGTGCTTCGACGCCATCAAGGCGACCTCGACGCGCAACGACGACCCCGCGCACGCGTCACGCCCCTTCGACGCCGAACGTGACGGATTCGTCCTGGGCGAGGGCGCCGCCGTGCTGCTCCTGGAGGAGTGGGAGCACGCGCGCAGCCGCGGCGCCCGCATCTACTGCGAGCTGCGCGGCTTCGCCACGTTCGGCAACGCCTACCACATGACCGGTCTCACCAAAGAGGGACTGGAGATGTCCCACGCCATCGACCGGGCGCTGGACCAGGCCCGCGTCGACCGGACCGAGATCGACTACGTCAACGCGCACGGCTCGGGCACCCTGCAGAACGACCGGCACGAGACGGCCGCGGTCAAGCGCTCCCTGGGCGCGCACGCGCACACCGTTCCGATGAGTTCGATCAAGTCGATGGTCGGGCACTCCCTCGGCGCGATCGGGGCGATCGAACTCGCCGCCTGCGCCCTGGCGCTGACCCATGGCGTGGTGCCGCCGACCGCGAACTACGACACCCCCGACCCCGACTGCGATCTCGACTACGTGCCGAGGACCGCGCGCACCGCGTCCCTGCGGTCCGTGCTGTCGGTGGGCAGCGGCTTCGGCGGCTTCCAGTCCGCCGTGGTGCTCGGGCACGCCGAGAGGAGCCCGTCATGAAGCGGATATCACCGGACCGGGTGAAGCGGACACCGCCCGACCGGTCCACCGCCGGCCGGCGGACCGTGGTGACCGGCCTCGGCGTCATCGCGCCCAACGGCGTGGGGACCGACGCCTTCTGGAAAGCGGTCCAGCAGGGGGTCTCGGTGCTCGGCCCCGTCACCCGCGAAGGCTGCGCCGACCTGCCGCTGCGGGTCGCCGGCGAGGTCTCCGGGTTCGACCCGGCACTCCTCGTCGAAGGCCGCTACCTGGTCCAGACCGACCGCTTCACGCACTTCGCGATGGCGGCGGCCGATCTCGCCCTCGGCGACGCCCAGTTGGAGTCCGACCCGCGATCGCCCTTCGCCATCGGCGTGGTGACCGCGGCCGGCTCCGGCGGTGGCGAGTTCGGCCAGGGCGAACTCCAGCAGCTGTGGGGCCACGGCCCGCA
The DNA here is from genome assembly GCF_027158205.1 of Streptomyces sp. H39-S7. Lineage (GTDB taxonomy): Bacteria > Actinomycetota > Actinomycetes > Streptomycetales > Streptomycetaceae > Actinacidiphila. The sequence continues at coordinate 71,049 of NZ_JAPVLU010000038.1, forward strand.
GTTCGTCGGGCCCTACCAGTCCATCGCCTGGTTCTACGCCGCGAGCACCGGTCAGATCTCCATCAGGGGCGGCTTCCAGGGCCCCTGCGGAGTGCTCGCCAACGACGAGGCCGGCGGCCTCGACGCGTTCGGGCACGCCTGCCGCACGATCCGGCGCGGAACCGACGCCGTCGTCGTCGGCGCCACCGAGGCACCACTGGCCCCCTACTCGGTCGTCTGCCAGCTCGGCTACCCCGAGCTCAGCCTCGCGCAGGACCCCCACCGGGCCTACCTGCCGTTCACCGACGACGCCTGCGGATTCTCGCCCGCGGAAGGCGGCGCGATGTTCGTCGTCGAGGAGGAGTCCGCGGCGCGCCGCCGCGGCGCCCCCGTCCGGGCCGTGGTCGCCGGCCACGCCGCCACCTTCACCGGGACCGCGGGCTGGGAGCACTCCCGCCCCGGCCTGGCACGGGCGATCCAGGGCGCACTGGACGAGGCGGGCTGCTCCGGCGAGGACATCGACGTGGTCTTCGCCGACGCCCTCGGCGTGCCCGCGGCCGACCAGGCCGAAGCACTGGCCATCGCCGACGCCCTCGGCCCGCACGCCGCGAACGTCCCCGTCACCGCCCCGAAGACCGGCTTCGGCCGGGCCTACTCCGCGGCGTCGGCGCTCGACGTGGCCGCCGCGGTCCTCGCCCTGGAGCACGGCGTGGTGCCCCCGACCCCCAACATCACCGAGGTGCGCCACGACCTTGACGTCGTCACCGGCGAGGCCCGCGCCGCCGACCTCCGGACCGCCCTCGTCCTGAGCCGCGGCCTGATGGGCTGCAACTCGGCGCTGGTGCTGCGCCGCGTTCCCGACGACCGGCGCTGACCCCCGCGGCTCACCGGCCGCCGCCCCTTCCCCCGACCGCTGTTCCCTGAGCCCCCCGAGCCAAGGAGAAACCCGTGATGACCGGACCTGTCACGTTCGACGAGCTCGCGTCCCTGATGAAGGGCCGCGCCGGCCTGTCCGTCGACCCCGGCGAGATGGCGAACCGGCCCGAGGCGACCTTCGAGGAGTTCAACCTCGACTCCCTCGGCCTGCTCGGCATCGTCTCCGAACTCGAGAACCGCTACGGCCGGCAGATCGGCGACGAAGCGGACTCGTGCAAGACCCCGCACTCCTTCCTGCAGAGCGTCAACGCCCAACTCACCCTCGGAGCCTGACATGACCGGACGTACCGACAACCAGATCGTGATCGCCGCGCCCCTGGACCTCACCTGGGAGCTCACCAACGACCTCGAGCGCTGGCCGCAGCTGTTCAGCGAGTACGCGTCCGTCGACGTGCTCGAGCGGCAGGGTGACACCGTCACCTTCCGGCTGACGATGCACCCCGATGAGAACGGCACGGTCTGGAGCTGGGTCTCGGAGCGGGAGGCCGACCGGAAGACGTTCACCGTGCGGGCCCGCCGGGTCGAGACCGGCCCCTTCGAGCACATGAACATCCGGTGGGAGTACCGCGAGGTGCCGGACGGCACGTCGATGCGCTGGCTGCAGGACTTCAAGATGAAGCCCACCGCGCCGGTCGACGACGCCGGCATGACCGACCACATCAACCGCAACTCGCTGATCCAGATGGAACGCATCCGCGAGCAGGTCGAGCAGCACGCCCGGGTCGCCTGACCGACCCCGCTCCGACCCCGAAAGGACCCCTCCGATGCACCGCTCTCTCATCGTCGCCCGCATGAGGCCCGATGCCGCCCCCGACATCGCCGACACGTTCGCGGCCTCCGACCGCGGGGAGCTGCCGCGCCTGATCGGTGTGACCGGGCGCAGCCTGTTCCAGTTCGGCGACCTGTACCTGCACCTGATCGAGGCGGACCGCCCGCCCGGCCCCGAAGTGGCCCGCTACAAGGGCCACCCGGAGTTCCGGGACGTCAGCGACCGGCTCGCCCCGCACGTCCAGGCGTACGACCCGGCCACCTGGCGCGAGCCGAAGGATGCGATGGCCCGCGAGTTCTACCGCTGGGAGCGCAGCGACGCCGGCTGAGCCGCGAGGCGACCACACGAAAGCGCCACGCTCCTTCGGGAGCGTGGCGCTTTCGTGTGCTGCGCGGTGACCGTTCCGGGCGCCCGTTCTAGACGGGGACGAAGGCCTCGAACGCGTGCAGGTAGGCGTTGACCGGCCGGATCTCCCCGACCGCGAGCCCGGCTTCCTCCATCAGCAGGACCATGCTCGCCTTGGAGTGCTTGCCGCCCCCGACGTTCAGCAGCAGCAGCAGGTCCATGGCGGTGGTGAACCGCATCGACGGGCTGTCGTCGACCAGGTTCTCGACGACCAGCACCCGGGCGCCGGGGCGCGCGTTCCTGACGATGTTGCGGAGGGTGGCGCGGGTGCTGGCGTCGTCCCACTCCAGGATGTTCTTGATGATGTAGAGGTCCGCCTGGACGGGGATCTCCTCGCGGCAGTCGCCCGCGATGAGGTCGACCCGCCCGGCCAGCGGGCCGCCGTCCCGCAGCCGCGGGTCCGCGTTGGCGATCACGTTGGGGAGGTCGAGCAGGGTCCCCTTCACTTCCGGGTTCCTCTCCAGCAGACAGGCGAGCGCCAGCCCCTGGCCGCCGCCGATGTCCGCGACGCTCGTCACTCCGGAGAGGTCGACGTACGCGGCGAGGTCCTCGGCGGACTGCCGGCTGGACGACGACATCGCCCGGTCGAAGACCACGGCCGACTCGCCCGCGTCGTTGTGGAGGTAGTCGAAGAAGTTCTTGCCGTACAGGTCGGGGAAGACGTCCTTGCCCGACCGCACCGCGTCGTCGAGCAGCGGCCACGCCTGCCACGTCCACGGCTCGGTGCACCACAGCGAGATGTACCGGAGGCTGTCGGGGGAGTCCTCGCGCAGCAGCCGCGACATCTCGGTGTGCGCGAAGCGGCCGTCCTCCGTCTCCTCGAACAGGCCGTAGCACGCCAGCGCGCGGAGCAGCCGGCGCAGCGGCTTGGCCTCGGCCTTGACGTCCTGGGCCAGTTCCTCGACCGTCGCCGGCGTCTCACCCAGCGCGTCGGCGATCCGCAGCCGGGCCGCGGCGCGGACGGCCGCGGCGCAGGCAGCGCCGAACACGATCTCCCGCAGGCGCATACCGGCGTGCGGAGTGATGGCGGACGCGGGTGCCGTGGTCGGTGGGGTGGTGGTCGTCATGTGCTGCCTCTCCTGGGTTCGCAAGGGTGTCGGGACACGGGACGGTGGAACACGAGGTCAGCAGTGGCCCTTCGGCGCCGAGACCAGGCAGTGGTTTCCGCTGAAGGTGTTGCCGCGGCCGGTGTCCCGGTCGGACAGGTCGGCTGGGCCGTTGCGCAGGACCGTGTTGTCCTTGATGGTGTTGCCGGAGTTGGGACCGCCGGTGAAGCTCGGGAAGAGCACCACGCCACCGGACACCGGCGAGGATCCGACGTTGTCGGTGATCCTGTTGAGTTCCACCGTCGTGTTCTCCACGCCGGTCAGGACGATCCCGGAGCCCTGGATGATCGGCAGCCGGGAGTTCGCCGGGCAGAACTTGTTGTTCGCGACGATCTCGTTGAGACGGATGCTGAGCGCTCCGGCCCGCGGCGTCCCCTCGTCCCCGACGACGAACACACCGGCGCAGTTCCCGGTCATCGTGTTGTTCTCGTACGTCAGGTTGCGGACCCGCCGTGCCACGAAGCCGATCCGGTTCCCGGAGGAGTCGTTGCCGCTGATCACCGCGCCACCGGTGTCGAGGGCGCCGCCTTCGCCGGTGGTGAGGTTCGCCAGGAAGACGCCCGCCTGCCCGTTGTCGCGCAGCCGGTTCCCGAAGAGCCGGGACCTGGTCGACTTCTCGACACTGATCCCGTACTGGCCGTTGTTCCGGCCGAGCACGAACCGCACGTTCAGCCGGTCGGTGTCGGTGGCGGTGAGCGCGTTCTTGGGGAACCCGGAGACCGTGAGCGACTCGACGGTCACATCGGTGACCTTCCGGTCCGCCGTTCCGGTGACGCAGATCCCGTGGCCCCCCGCGGCGCAGGCGTTGCCCGTGGTCGCGGCCGGAGGGGTGATCACCGTTCGGTCGCCGGACCCGCGGACCGTGATGCCGGGGACGGTGATCCGAACGCTCTCCTGGTAGGTGCCCGGCAGGACGAGGACCGTGTCCCCCGGTTTCGCCCGGTCGACCGCTTGCTGGATCGACTGCCCCTTGGCGACGAGGAGCACGCTCTCCGCCTGTACGGGAGGCGCCGCCACCAGTCCTACGGCGGCGACGCCGACAGCAGTGCCGATCAGTTGACGGAACCGTCGTGCAGCCATGACCCCGACCCGCTCTCCAGGATGGTCCACCCATAGCGGCGCCGGGCTCGGCGACGGATCCGAGGGACGTTCGACGGCGGCACGCATACGTCGCCCGAGAGGGCGTGCGGCCGCCGGTTCGAAGCTATGGGTGATCATCCGGCCCCGCCACTCCAGGCACCCGCCCGGGGTGGCCTCAGTTCAGGGCGTCGAGTGCGGCCAGGATGTCGGCGGGCTCGGCGCGCAGGGTGTAGTCGGCCCTGACGAAGGCCCAGCGGATGACGCCGGAGCGGTCGATGACGTAGGTGGCGGGCAGCGGCAGGGTGCGGGCGTGGCCGCCGTTGACCCGTTGGAGTTCGAAACCGAACCGGTCGTACACCGCACCCAGTTCGCCGGAGAGGTCGAACGCGATGCCGAACCGCTGGGCGACCTCGGAGCCGATGTCGCTGAGGACGTCGAAGGCGAGCTGCTCCTTCCCGGTGAGGGAGAGGGACTCGTCCGGGATCTGCGGGGAGACGGCGACCAGCCGCGCGCCACGGGCGGTGATGTCGTCGTGGCGCAGTTGCAGTGAGCGCAGGGCGAGGTTGCAGTAGGGGCACCACGCGCCGCGGTAGAAGGTGAGGACCACGGGGCCTTCGGCGAGCAGGCCGTCCAGCGCGATCCGCCGGCCGTCGGCTGCCGGAAGGGTGAAGCGCGGGGCCTGGGCACCCGGGCCCAGGGCGCGGTCGGCCAGGCCGGACGCGGCGAGTTCCACCCCGCCGCGGTCCATGACCTCGAGGGCGTCGGCGGGCAGTTTCCGGTGGCCGTTCTCGTACAGGTCGCGCAACTCGTTCTGAAGGCTCACGGGCGCCATCCTCTGGGTGTCGGGTGGGGTGCGGCATTGATCTTGGAACAGTCGTTCCAGGATGACGACAGCACGGTTCGCGCGTCAAGGGCTATCTTGGAATCACCATTCCAAGTACTCGCGAGCGGTGAGCGATGCCCGACATCAAGCACTTCGATCCGGACGCGGCCCTGGAGCGGGTCGAGCGGCTGTTCTGGCAGCACGGCGCGGAGGCGTCGATCCAGGCCGTCGCCACGGCGACGGGGCTCAGCCGATCCAGCCTCTACACCACCTTCGGGGGCAAGCGGGAGCTCTACCTCGCCGCCCTGCGCCGCTACCTGCGCCACCGCGCGCAGCCGGCGTTCCGGGAACTGGGGGAGGACGGGCGGGGGCTGCCCGCCGTAGGGGACTTCTTCCGCGGCCTGATCGAGGCGCGCTGCTCCGGCGAGTACGCCGGGTGGGGCTGCATGGTCGTCAACGCCCATGTCGGGAGCGAGGGCGGCGACCCCGCGGTCCGCGCCCTGCTGGACGAACACCACCGGTTGCTGCGGGACGCGCTGCGCGCGGAGCTCGAAGCGGCCGACCGCCAGGGGCAGCTCGCCCCGGGCGTCTCCACGGACGCCGCCGCCGAGGCGCTGGCGCTGCTCGCCTACGGCGTGAACCTGCGCTCGCGCGGCGGAGCGGACGCCCAGGCGCTGCTCGGCACCGTCGACGCCGCCCTCTCGCTGCTCGGTCGCTAAGGCCGCGAGGCTCGTGCGATGACAATCATTTAATAACAAGCCCTGTGGGCCTGCCGCTCCCGCCCATGAAGGAAAACTCCGGCGGGCGGGCGAATCCCGTTCAACTTCTTGACGCGCACTCGTCATGCGCTGACAATCCAACACGGTCCTGTTGGTTGAGAGCGCTCTCATGTTGGAGATGCGGGCGTGATCTCCGCGAATCAGGTACTTCCCTTTCGGTTCATGAACAGAAGAAGGGAAACAGATTCCGATGCGCAGAACCCCACTTCCGCGCCGTGATCGGCCCCGGCAGCGCTGGAGCCGCAGTGTGACCGCGCTCGTGTCCGCCGTCGTTCTGGTGCTCGCGGGCCTTGTCGGCCTCACCGCCGTCGCGGGGACCGCGGCGGCCGGACCGTCCGACTACACCCAGAGCGTCACCGCCACCAGCGCCGGTCAGGCGCGGATCACCTTCACCCCCACGACCCCCGCGCTGTACGTGGACGTGCACTACCAGGTCAACGCCGCGGGCCAGCAGAACTTCCGGATGACCAACAGCGGGGGCACGTGGACCCGCACCGTCGACCAGCTCTCGACGGGCTCGGTCATCACCTACTGGTTCACCTACGAGAAGAGCGGACCGCAGTACGACACCCCGCAGTTCACCTACACCCAGGGCGGCGGCGGCACCACGGGCGGGACGACCGGCGGCGGGGGCGGCGGAGAGCCGGTGCCCGGGACCATCCCGCTGACGATCACCAACAACTCCGGCCGCGGCGGCAGCGTCTACATCTACGACCTGGGCACCCAGCTGTCGAGCGGGCAGCAGGGCTGGGCGGACGCCAACGGCGGGTTCCACGCCTGGCCGGCGGGCGGCAATCCCCCCACCCCGGCGCCGGACGCCTCCATCGCCGGACCGGCCGCCGGCCAGTCGGTGACGATCCGCATCCCGAAGTTCTCCGGCCGGGTCTACTTCTCCTACGGTCAGAAGCTGGTGTTCAAACTGGCCACCGGCGGTCTGGTGCAGCCCGCGGTGCAGAACCCGAGTGACCCGAACCGCAACATCCTGTTCAACTGGTCGGAGTACACGCTCAACGACAGCGGGCTGTGGATCAACAGCACTCAGGTCGACATGTTCTCCGCGCCGTACGCGGTCGCGGTGCGGTCCACCGGAGGCGCCAGCCAGACCACGGGCCATCTGAAGCCCGGTGGCTACAACGCCGTCCTCAACGCGCTGCGGGGCCAGTCCGGTGGCTGGGCGGGCCTGATCCAGACGGCTCCCGACAATTCGGTGCTGCGGGCGCTGGCGCCGGGGCACGGTATCGAGTCCGGTGCGCTGCCCAGTGGCGTCCTGGACGACTACATCAACCGGGTGTGGCAGAAGTACTCGACGTCGACGCTGACCGTGACGCCCTTCACCGACCAGCCGAACACGAAGTACTTCGGCCGGGTGTCGGGCAACGTCATGAACTTCACCAACACCTCAGGGGCGGTCGTCACCAGCTTCCAGAAGCCCGACGCCGACAGCGTCTTCGGCTGCTACAAGCGCCTGGACGCCCCCAACGACCTGGTGCGCGGTCCGATCTCCCGCACCTTGTGCGCGGGGTTCAACCGCTCGACGCTGCTCGCCAACCCCAACCAGCCCGACACGTCCTCCGCGGGCTTCTACCAGGACGCGGTGACCAACCACTACGCGCGCTTCATCCACGCGCAGATGGCGGACGGGAACGCGTACGCGTTCGCCTTCGACGACGTCGGCCACCACGAGTCACTGGTGCACGACGGCAGCCCGCAGCAGGCGTCGCTCCTTCTCGACCCCTTCAGCTGACGGGCCGGGCGGACCCGTCATCCGGTGCGGTGCCGCGTGCACGAGCGCGTCCGCACATCTCGTACTTCGCGCAGTTCCGCAGAAAGGTCATGACCGCCCATGAGAAGAAACAACCCGCCCGCCCCCGCTTCGGGGGCCGCGCGCCGCATGCGGCATGTTCCGCTCACCGTTTTCAGTGCTCTGCTCCTGCTGGTCGCCGGCGCCCTGGGGCTGTCCGTCTCGGGTGGGTCGGCCGCTGCGGCGCCGGCTCCTCCGGCCGGGTGGACCACGGTCTTCAGTGATGACTTCAGTGGCGCGTCGGGGACCGGTCTGAACCGGGCCGACTGGCTCTACGACATCGGCACCGGCTACAACTACCCGGGGGCTGCCGGGAACTGGGGCACCGGGGAACTGGAGACGGCGACCGACTCGACGGCCAACGTCTACCAGGACGGCTCGGGGCACCTGGTGATCAAGCCGATCAAGGACGCGGCCGGGCACTGGACCTCCGGCCGGATCGAGACCCAGCGCACCGACTTCGCGGCTCCGGCCGGGGGGCAGCTGCAGATCAGCGCGTCCATCCAGCAGCCCAATCCGGCGCATGGGCTGGGGTACTGGCCGGCGTTCTGGGCGATGGGCGCGGCGGCCCGCCCGGTGGGTGCGACCAACTGGCCGAGCATCGGTGAGCTGGACATCATGGAGGACGTCAACGCGCTGAGTCAGCACTCGACCACGTTCCACTGCGGTGCCTGGGCGGGGGAGTGCCATGACCCGGACGGCATCAGCAGTGGTCTGCAGGCGTGTGGCGGTTGCCAGACCGGGTTCCACACCTACTCGGTGATCGTGGATCGTACCAACACCGCGGCGGAGCAGCTGCGGTTCCTGCTCGATGGCCAGGTGACGTATCAGGTCAATCAGAACCAGGTGTCGACCGCCACGTGGCAGGCGGCGGTCGACCACGGGTTCTTCGCTATCTTCGATGTGGCGATCGGTGGTTCGTATCCGGACAAGGTCTGCGGGTGCACGTCGCCTTCGGCCGACATCACTTCGGGCGCCGGCATGAGTATCGACTGGTTCGGTGTCTACCGGACCAATGGCGGTGGCACCACCGGCGGCGGTACGACGACCGGTGGCACCACGGGCGGGACGACCACGGGTGGGACGACCACCGGTGGCACCACCACGGGCGGCACGACCGGTGGCACCACGGGCGGCACGTCCTCGCCCGACTACTCGGCGAGTGCCGCGCGGATCAGTGCCACTCAGGCGCGGATATCCTTCACGCCGACCACGGCCGCGCAGTACGTGGACGTGCACTATCTGGTGAACGGCGCGGGTCAGCAGAACTTCCGGATGGCCAACAGCGCGGGGACCTGGACGCAGACGGTCGGTCAGCTCTCCGCGGGCTCGGTCGTCTCCTACTGGTTCACCTACGAGAAGAACGGTCCGCAGTACGACACTCCGCACTTCACCTACACGCAGAGCTGATACCTGCGGAGCTGAGTGGGGAGGCCCGGTGTCCTCGGCCGGTGGGAGCGGTGATCCTGGTGGTCGCCGTTCTCACCGGTCTGCCGTGTTCAGGGCGTGCTCGTGGGCGTGATCAGGGGTGTCCGGGGCGTGTTGGCACCGCCACCGGGAACTGTTCACCCGTGGGTACGGCACCGTAGCAGGTCTCGCGGGTGCCACTCCGATGTTTATCCAATGGTGATGATCCCTCAACCGAAGTGGCACATCCGGCACTAGCGTCCGGTGGCACCCCGGGAAGGTGGTGGCCGCCGCATGTCGGTGCGGACCCTCCGCGTTGGCCCCCTCCCGGCAAGCGGCAAGGAGGCACTGTGCGGACAATCGTCCGGCGATCCGCCCTCAGCGCGTCCGTCGGTTTCCGGTACACCACCGGAACCGTCCTGGTCATCGGCGCTCTCGCGGTGACGCTCGTGGCGTTGCTGATCCCCCTGCAGAAGTTCGGCGGCCAGGCCTCCGCGGCGGCCGCCCCCGCGATCACGGATGACGGACTGGGGATCGTGAACACGCAGTACGGGCCGCTGACGCCGACCGACCGGGATTTCGTCCGGAAAGTGCGGCTGGCCGGGCTGTGGGAGGGCCCCGCCGGGCACCAGGCGCAGCAGCGCGGTACGCAGGAATCGATCAGGACCGCGGGCCTGCACCTCATCGACGGGCATGCCGAGTTGGATGCTCGGGTGCTCCAGGTGGGCCAGGCGCTCCACATCGATCTGCCGAATCAGCCGAACGCGGATCAGCGGGGCTGGCTGGCCCAGATGGACGCCGCTCAGGGCGCTGAATACGACCAATTGTTCGCGAATCTGCTGCGGCGCGCGCACGGGAAGGTGTTCGCGCTGGTGGCGCAGGTGCGGGGACAGACCCGCAACTCGATGGTGCGGTCGTTGGCCACGCGGGCCAACACCGTGGTCCTGGACCACATCTCGGTTCTCGAGGAATCCGGGCTGGTCGATTTCGGCTCGCTCGCCGACGGGGCCTCGCCCTCCGGGAAGCCCGTGGTCACCGTCACGGCTTCCGCTTCGACTCCGGAACAACGAAGTGAAGTGAAGTGATCTCATGAGTCAGAAAGACCATAAACGTTCCCGCCTGCCGAACAAGGCCATCGCGGTGGTCACCGCGCTGGTGCTGGGCGCGGGCGGGGTCGCGTTCGTCGCGGCGAACGCGTCGGCCGGCGGTTCGCGGCGGGACGCGGCGCAGAGCGGTCAGCAGTCCGGCCAGCAGGCCCAGCAGGCGGGAGCGAAGACGATCGCGTGTCCCGATGTGGGGGACCGGTTGCGGGATGTTCCCGAGGAGGCCAAGCCGGAGGTCGACAAGAATCTGGCGCAGCTGGACGCGCAGGTCGCGGATTCGTACAAGAAGCTGGCGGCGGGGCAGTGGGACGTTGACGCGTCGCTCGGTGAGCTGCAGCAGAAGCGCAAAGGCACGATCGCGAAGATCGACGACGCGATCGGGCAGGTGGCGGAGCCGCCCGCGGGGTTGGACGAGTTGAGTGCCTGTGAGATGAAGGCCACGGATGTGAAGCCGGATGACACAGGTGGTGGCGGTCAGGAGGACGCCGCTGCCGCGCAGGACGCGCAGGGCGGGCAGGACCAGGCGGTGCAGGACCAGGCGGCGCAGGCCCAGAAGAAGAAGCAGGGCAAGGGTCCGTCGCGGGCGGACTTCGTCGACATCACGAAGGTCCGGCCGAACGTGGTGAAGCCGCGGCAGCGTGCGGGTGGGTCGACCGGTTCGTTCACCTCGAAGTGCGGCCGTAACGAGGACAAGCACCTGAATCCGGACAATGTGATCGTCGCGCCGGGTGTGAGCAATGGCGCACATCACATGCACGATTACGTGGGCAACAAGACCACGGACGCGTTCTCCACCAATGACTCGCTGGCCGCGGCCGGCACGACGTGCAGCAACGGTGACCAGTCGGCGTACTACTGGCCGGTGCTGCGGGTGCAGAACGGTGGGCAGGGCCCGGACGTGAACGCGCCGGGTGGTGGGCAGGACGCCAACGTCGGCACGATTCTGCAGCCCAAGAGCGTCACGATCCGGATGGACGGCAGTGCGGTGTCGAAGGTCACCGCGATGCCGCGGTTCCTGCGGATCATCACGGGTGACGCGAAGGCGTTCACGAACGGGACGGCCAATGCCAACGCGTCGTGGAGCTGCACCGGCTTCGAGAACCGTCAGCTGAAGGACAAGTATCCGATCTGCCCGCAGGGCAGTGACGTGGTCCGGACCTTCAACTTCCAGAGCTGCTGGGACGGCAAGAACATCGACAGTGCCAACCACCGGACGCATGTGGCGTTCGCGGATCGCAATGGTGCGTGCGCCAAGGGGTTCAAGGCGATTCCGGCCCTGGTGGAGCGGGTCACCTACAGCGTTCCGCAGGGGGCGCGGATCGCCGTGGACAGTTTCCCCGAGCAGCTGCACAAGCCGGGCACCGACCACGGTGACTTCGTCGAAGCGATGTCGGACCGTCTGATGCGGCAGGCGGTGAACTGCGTGAACAGCGGTCGCCGGTGCTGAGGTAGCGGGTGGGGCGGCGCCGGGGGTGTTCCGGCGCCGCGTGACCCGACAGGACCTCGGGTTCGGGCGCTCCCCAGGCCCCCGCCCGGTCCCGAGTCGGCGTGGCGCCCGCGCTGTCCCCGGGGCCACCGCCATGTGCGGGGCGGTAATCCGGCGGTCCGTGCTGTGCGGTGGCTGGGGAACGCGTACGGTACGGCGCACGTCCCACGGAACACGACTACGGAGCCGGGGTCGCTTCCGGGAGAACTCCGTGGTCGCTCGAGGGTGTGAGGTGGCAGTGCTGGGCTCTCGCGATGCCGCACATGACGGGGACGGCTCGGTGGGGCAGGATCCCGGGCCGGGTGATGAGGAACTCACCCGGCAGCTCAAGGAGGGCTATCGGTGCGGTACCGCGAACCCGGCCGCGGGGGACATCCTCTACCGCCGGCACCGTGAGGCGGCTCTGGCGTATGCGCAGCGGTGCTGTCGTGATCCGCACGATGCCGAGGACCTGGTGTCGGAGGCGTTCATCCGGACGTTCCAGGCGGTGCGTTCGGGGGCGGGTCCGCAGGGGGTGTGGCGGCCGTATCTGCTGACGGTGGTGCGGCACACGGCCATCGAGTGGGGCGCGGGGGACCGCCGGGCGCTGCTGACGGCGGATTTCGCGTCGTGGTGGCAGCAGTCGGCGGGCAGTGATCCGCAGCAGCGGTTGCTGGCCAGCGAGGATCGTCAGTTGCTGGTGCGCAGTTTCAACACGCTGCCCGAGCGGTGGCGTGCGGTGTTGTGGCACACGCTGGTGGAGAACGATTCGCCGGCGGAGGTGGCGGCGATGCTGGGGCTGACGCCGAGTGGGGTGACGTCGTTGGCCTTCCGGGCCCGTGAGGGGTTGCGGGAGGCGTATCTGCACGCGCATGTCGACAGTCTGGGTGACGATCGGTGCCGTCACTTCAGTGCCATGATCGGTGCGTCGATACGGCGCAACAGTGCGGTGCGCGGGCGTGATCTGGCGCGGCATCTGGCGGGGTGCGGTTCGTGTGCGCGGGCCTACCGCGAGCTGGTCGATCTGAACGCGACGATGCGTGCGGCGGTGCCGGCGGGTCTGTGAGGAGGCGCCTCCGGCGGATCACGGTGGGTCGCGTGATCCGCCGAAGGGGTGGGGCCGGGTGGGTCAGAGGCCGTTGACGCGGGCTTCGCGGGCGACGACCAGGGGGCGGAAGCCCACGGTGACGGTGCGTGCCCGGCGGGTGACGCGGGAGCTTCGGCGTCCGATCTCGGCCATCAGGCGGCGGCTGCGCAAGGCCATTTCCAGCTCGAAACGGGTGCGGGGGTCGCGCAGTCCTTGGCCGAAGAGCTTTTCGAGTTGGCGCATGCGGTAGCGCACCGTTTGGGGGTGCACGCTGAGGGCTTTGGCCGCCTCGGGTGCGCCGCCGCCTTCGAGCCAGGCGAGGAGGGTCACTTCGAGACGTTCGCTCTGGCGGGGTGTCAGTCCGGCCAGGGGGCGCAGCCAGCGGGCTGCGAGGGCTTTGGCGAGTGGCTCGTCCTGGAGCAGCAGCAGGGTGGAGAGGTGGTCGTCGACGAAGACGGGCCGGGCGTCGGGTCCTGCGGGGGTGGGTGTGAGGTTGAGCAGGCGGCGCGCCCAGCGCAGGGAGGAGGCGGCGTCGCGGACGGGGACGGCGTGGCCGACGGCGGTGGAGCGGCCGCGCAGGGCGGTCTCCAGTGTGTCGCGGGTGTCGGGGTCGGGGCTTGGTATCAGCAGGCAGGGGCCGTCGGCACCCATGCCGACCAGGCAGTCGTCCAGGACGGCGGCGAGTTGCTGGGATTCGCCGGGTGAGGTGACGGCGACGGCGCGGATGCTCTCGGGCAGCGGCCAGCCGGCCCTGCGGGCCAGTTCCGGCAGGGCTGCCGGCAGTACGTCGGTGACTCCGGTCAGGGCTTTGAACAGCTCCTGGCGTGACCGGTCGAGGGGCGCCGCGGGGGTGATCAGCTCCTGGGGGATGTCGTGCTCCTTCGGCGGCGCGCGGTAACCGAGAGCGGTCAGCAGGGCTTCTTCGAGGCCTTGCCTGATCCCGTCGCGGCCCATGTCCTGGAGCAGGCCGGCGAAGCCGGGGATCTCGTGCCGCAGCGCTTCGACGATCTCATCTGCCAGTGACGGGAGTTCCTTGCGGATGACTCCGGTCCATTCGTCACGGGGGAGGGACCAGATGCGGTCAAGAAGTTCGCACATCTCTACCTCGTTCATGCCGGGGTAAGACCTGCCTGGGGGGAGGACAGGTCTTGCGGAGGTTGCCTCCATCGCCGGCGTCCTTGTCCGGCGGAGGAGTTGAGGGTCCTCCTGCGCCCTCCTAGAGGTTGCTTCCCGCCAGTGGTCCCGTTGTTTTGGCGGGTCTTTACCACCAGGGTGCGGCCGGGACGGTTTAGACCCGGTCCGGCCGGAACCGGAAGCACTTGGGTGAGCATCTTCCGCAGTTGCACACCGTGACGACGACGGGGAAGCAGGAACTTGTCACGATGCGATAAAAGTTGTGGAGATGCTGGGAAGTTGAGCGATGCTGCTGCACCCCGGGCACTGCTCATCGGCTGTGGAGGTGATCCCTCCGAGAATCCGCACCGGAGCCGGTCCGCCTGCCGCTGAGTCGCGGAGCGTTCCGGCCCCTCAGGTCCCCGTGCGGGCCGTGCTGTCCCGGCCCTCACCAGCTGCCGCCAGGCAGCGCCGCTCTCCACCCCCTGGGCTCCGGGTGCGACTTGCAGTGCTCGGTCCCCCCGCTCGGGAGGCTTTCCCCATGCCTTTGTCCCCCCTGAACACCCCCCGCCCGTACGGGTCGCCCCCGGCGGGCCGGTCGCACCGAAGGAGGCTGCGTGCCGCAGCGGCCGCCGGTGGACGGCGAGCCGTCCGCCGGCCTCCTTTGCTGTCCGGCGCCGGCGGGCGCCGGCCGGCCACGTTCGTGATCCTCGCTCTGGTGCTCGCGCTCACCGCGGCCGTCGCGGGCCGGGCCGGCGCCTTCAGCCGGACCTGGGCGTTCCTGGACTTCGGGGCGGGGGTGCTGTCCCTGGTCTGCCTGACCGCCACCGTGCTGTGGGGGTTGGCCGCCACCGACCGGCTGCTGCTGCACTCCAGCCACCGGCTGCTCGCCCAGGGGGTGCACCGGGGCCTGGCCAGTTGCGGGCTGGGCTTCCTCGCGCTGCACATCTGGGTGAAGGTCGAGCAGCAGGAGACCACCGCGGGCGCGGCCGCGGTGCCGTTCACCGACGGCCCGCAGCCCCTGCTGATCGGACTGGGCACCCTGGCCGGCTACTTGTTCCTGACCGTCGCGGTGACCGGCGCGGTGCGCAGCGCGTTCGCCTCCGGCGGGCGCTCGCGCTGGTGGCGGGCCCTGCACATGAGCGCGTACCCGGCGTGGGGCGCGTCGCTGCTGCACGGTCTGAAGGCCGGCCGGCCCGCGAGCGGCTGGGTGACCGTCTCCTACGCCCTGTGCCTGGTGGGGGTGGCGGTGGTGCTCGCGATCCGGCTGCGTTCGCGGCAGCAGCGGGTGGCCGCGGGGCCGGCGGTCGCGCCGGCCGCCTACCGGGTCGCCTCCGCCGCTGCCACCGAGCCCGACCGGCCGCCGCGCTCGGTGGCCTTCGCCGCGCGCCGTGAAGAGATCCGCGACAACCGGCCGGACCGGGCCGGAGGGCGGGTCGACAGCACGGCCGGATGGCGGCTGTGAGCGGCCCCCGGCCGGCGATCGGCTGTGTCGGGCCGCCCCGGCTGCTGGCCGGTCTCGACGAGGTGGCGCGGCTGGACCGCGTCACCCATCTGACGGTGCACGGCTCGCTGCCCCGGCTGCGGCCGGAGGAACTGCTGGCGCTGGCCGAGAACATCGACCTGCGCGGCCGTGGCGGCGCGGGTTTCCCGTTCGCCCGCAAACTCAAGGCCGTCACCCAGGCCGCCGAGCGCCGCGACGGGCGCACCGCCGTGATCGTCAACGGCAGTGAGGGCGAGCCCAGTTGCCTCAAGGACACCGCGCTGCTGCTGCACACCCCGCATCTGGTGCTGGACGGTGCGCTGCTGGCGGCCGAGGCACTGAACGCCGAGGACGTCGTCCTGGGGGTGACGCGGGAGGACGTCGAGCAGTCGGTGCAGGACGCGATCGCCGAGCGTGGTCCGGTCGGGCGCCGGCTGCGGGTGACGCGGCTGCCCGAACGGTTCGTCACCGGGGAGAGTTCCGCGATGACCAGCGGGCTCAACGGCGGGCCGACGCTGCCGTCGGGGCGGTCGGTCCGTACCAGCGAGCGGGGCCTGGGCGGGCTGCCCACCTTGTTCTCCAACACCGAGACGTTCGCCCAACTCGCGGTGGCCGCCCGGATGGGAGCGCTGGACTTCCGGTCGGTGGGGCTGGCGACGGAGCCCGGCACGGTGCTGCTGACCGTCGCCGGTGCCTCGGTGATGGAGACCCCGACCGGGGTGCCGCTGACCTACGTCCTGGAACTGTGCGGCCTCGGGCCCGGCCAGGGCGTCCTCGTCGGCGGCTACCACGGGCGGTGGCTGGACCCGTACTCCGCGAAGGCGGCGGAGATCTCCCGCGAATCCCTGGCGGGATTGGGCGCGGTCCTGGGGGCGGGTGCGGTGCTGCCGCTGCCGGAGGACACCTGCCCGGTCGGTGAGGTCGTACGGGTGACCCGCTGGATGGCCGGCGAGACCGCCGGCCAGTGCGGGCCGTGCGTCCTGGGGCTGCCGGCGCTCGCCGACATCCTCGACCAGGCCGCCCACGGCGGCGGGCAGGCCGCGCTGGACGCCGTGCACGCCCGGCTGCGCTCGGTGCGCAAGCGCGGCGCCTGCAGCCACCCCGACGGGACCTCCGCCTTCGTGGAGTCCGCGCTCGCCGCGTTCCCCGACGACTTCGAGGACCACGCGCTGGGCAGCGGCTGCGGGCGGCCGGTGCTCGGCACCCTGCCGCTGTCCCTGGACGACCGCGCCCCGGTCCGGGCGCCCGTACCGGAGAGCACCGAGCGGCTCGTCGTGGACTGGACGCGGTGCCAGGGGCACGGATTGTGCGTGGACATCCTGCCCGAGGTCGTCCGCCTGGACGCCGACGGCTACCCCGAGCAGGCGTCGATGGACCTGCCCGCGCGGCTGCGCCCGAAGGCGCTGCGCGCGATCCGGCGCTGCCCCGCGCTGGCCCTGCGCATCCAGTAGCGCGCGGCCCGACCGCCGCTTCCGGTTTCCGGCCACCGCGTTCGTGCCCGGAAACCTGGGGAGCCCGCCCGTTTCTTTGCCTCTTGTGACAAGTTTTTATTCGGCTGAACGCCCTTCGTGGTTCCGCCCGTATCCCTGGGCGACGGCACGAAGCCGCCGACCGAATGCGAAGGAGCAGTCATGGTAAACAGGCGTCGAGCGGCATTCGCTGGAGCGGCCACCGTGGTCTTTCTGCTGACGGCAGGATGCGGCAGCAGCGAAAAGACCGGCAACAACGCCCAGGGGGCCAACGTCCAGCCCGCCGGTGACAGCAAGGACATCGGGACTGGATACGGCTCGGATTACGGCGCCGATCCGGCCGGGGCGGCGAAGAAGGGTGAACCGGCCAAGGAACTGGCGGTGCGCAGCGACGGGAAGCTGGGCCAGGTCGTCACCGACAGCAAGGGGTTCACCCTCTACCGGTTCGACAAGGACACCGCCCAGCCGCCGAAGTCCAACTGTGACGGCACCTGCGCGATCACCTGGCCGGCTGTGCCGGCGGATGACGCCACCGCCTCCGCGGGCATCAAGCCCGAGCTGCTGGGCGAGGTCATCAGGACCGACGGCAGCCGACAACTGACCCTCGCGGGCTGGCCGGTGTACCGCTACGCGATGGACACCCAGGCCGGCGACACCAAGGGCCACGGCGTCGGTGGGACGTGGAACGCGCTGGCTCCCGACGGGAAGAAGGCCGGGCAGCAGCCCGCGGCCACCGCCCAGCCGACACCCAGCGCCACCCCGACCCAGAGCCCGGTCAACGACATCTCGCTGTCGGTCACCGACAACGACGAACTCGGCAAGATCATCGTGGACGGGAAGATGCGGACGCTCTACCGGTTCAGCAAGGACAGTGCCTGGCCGATGAAGTTCGCCTGCCTGGACGCGTGCCTGAACACCTGGAAGCCCGCCAAGCCCGTCGACAAGACCAAGGTGCGCGGCGTGGCGTCCAAGCTCGTCAGCACTGTCACCCGGCCCGACGGTACGAAGCAGCTGGCCATCGACTGCTGGCCGGTGTACTGGTTCACCGGTGACGAGAAGCCCGGTGACATCAACGGCCAGGGCAAGATGGGGCTGTGGTTCGCCGTCACCCAGGGTGGCAAGAAGGCCGGCGCGGGCTCCTGACCCCGTCCCCCCGGTAGGGGCCCGCGCGGGAGAGGTCCGGGTTCCGGCCCCGGACCTTTCCGCACGGGCCCCGCCGGGCGCCGGCAACAACGCGGCAGGATCCCGGAATTGCCGAAAAGTGGAATTCCGGCCGAGGCAGTGAGGTGGATGTGCCGAATATGCGACCGGGACGCGTCGTGATGGCGTTGTGCGGAATTCTGCTGAGTGGCTGCGCCGCGAATGCGCAGACTCCCAGGACCGCGGCGGTGGTTCCCACCACCGTTCCGGCGCCCGCCGGCCCCGCCTCCATTCAGCAAATCGCCGCCGTGCTCGGCTGCAAGGCCGAAATTGGTGTGGTGGCGACGGAACTGCGCCAGGGTTCGTGCCGCACCGACCAGGGCGAGTTCCGCATGCTCACCTTCGCCGCGGACACCGGCCAGCGCGACTGGCTGACCGAGGCGCAGGCGTACGGCGGGATCTACCTGGTGGGCACCCGCTGGGTCGTCACCGCCCAGTCCCGGGAGGCGTTGACGGGCCTGCGCGCGACCCTCGGCGGAACGATCCAGGCGGGAACGCAGCACGGGGGCCACGGCGGCTGAGTCCTCCGGGCGGTTGCTACCCGGTGCGGCCGGGCTGGCCGGCGAGTCGCCGGATCGGTTGCCGCAGGCTCCGTTCGGTCAGCAAGAGCTGCAACTGCGGTACACGGAGGGCCTGTTGTGGCGCCGGCTGCCACAGTCGTACCCGGGCGCCGTCGGGCAGCGGGCAGCGGCGGCCGTCGATGGTGAGGATCTGCCACCGGTCGACGTCACGGAGCGGGCTTCACTCCGACCCGGTCCTCCGGCGGCGCCGCACGGCCCGCCCGGTACTGCTCGAGCAGAGCGGCCGCCAGGGTGCGGATCTCGTGCGGCACGGCGTCCGCGCCGCGCGGGCCGGGCAGCGGGCCGCCGCTGTCCCCGGCCGTGGTGGTCAGGGCGTCCAGTCCGGTGCGCACCCAGCGCGGCTGGTGGCGCGAGGGCCGGCTGCGCCGGCACAGCGCCGTGCCCAGGGCCGTGATCGCGTCGGGGTCGCGGGAGACACAGGCCGACCAGGCCACCGCGCCCAGCAGCGGTCCGACGCCGTCCGGGACGGGCACGGTGCCCGCGGCCCACAGGACCCCGGTCAGCGCAGGGGGTGCGGCGGGTGCCTCGGCCAGCAGGTGCGCGGTCTCGCGCAGCCGGCCCGCAGTGGGGTGGCCCTTGGCGGCGCCGGCGCAGTGCATCAGCAGGTCCAGGACCTTTTCGTCGAGGAGCGCCGGGCCGAGCGCGGCGCGCACGGCCCGCCCGAAGGGGGTGGCGGCGGGAAACAGCCGTACGGCGCGGGCGGGGAAGGCGTCGGGCGGGATCGCGTCCTGCGGTTCCCGTACGAACGCGAACGTGTCGGGGGGTTCGGGTACGAGCACATACGCGTCGTGGGGTTCGGGCACGATCGCGTCGGGGGATTCGGGGGCGGGCGGCGCCGGGGACGGCGGGTCGGTGCCTTCGCGAGGGTGCGTCGACGCGGCCTTGCGCCAGATCCGTCGTAACCAACGCGTCAGTGCCACCGTGCCCCCATCCCCTGACCGCACCGTACCGGGCGCGTGCGGCCGGCGTGCGCCCTTCGCGCAGGCTCCGCACCCGCCTCCGGCCGGCTACCGCCGGTCGCGCTCGGGCGGGGGAGCGGCGTCGGGTTCGTGGGCGGAGACCGGGATGGTCTCCTGGCGGAAGAACGCGGGGCGCATCACCCGGTAGACGAGCATCAGGATCCCGCCGAGCAGCAGGGCGCCGATTCCGGTGACGAAGACGCCGCCGAGCTGCCAGTGCGGCGGGAACGGCAGGGTCCACGAGGTGCTGCCGTAGTCGGCGGCGGAGTACACCACGCAGGCGTTGACGAAGAAGTACAGCAGCAGCAGGCCTCCGATCCCCGGCATGATGCCCTTGGTCCACAGATCACGGGGGCTGCGGGTGAGGACCTTGCGGTAGTACCAGACGCAGGCGAACCCGGTGAGCCCGAAGTAGAAGGCGATCATCAGGCCGACCGAGGCGATGGAGTCGGCCAGCACGTTCTCACTGACCCGGGTCAGCGCGACGTAGAAGGCGATGGAGGCCAGTCCCATGCCCACCGTCGACCAGGTCGGGGTGAGGAAACGCGGGTGCATCGTGGCGAACCGCTTAGGGATCGCCTTGAACGCGGCCATCGACAGGGTGGTGCGGGCCGTCGGCAGGATGGTGGTCTGGGTGGAGGCGGCGGCCGAGGTGAGCACCATGAGGATCAGGAGTTTGGTGGCGAACTCGCCCCAGGTCCCGGAGCCGAAGACCTCGCTGCCCAGGCCCGACAGCACATCCCCGGAGTTGTCGGGGTTGGCGAGCCCGATCCCGGTGTCCTTGACGCCGGCGAAGGCCTGCGCGGAGACGCTGACCACGACGTAGACGAGCAGCAGGATCACCGTGGACAGGACCGCGGCCCGGCCCGGGGTGCGGCTGCGGTCCTTGGTCTCCTCGTTGACCGAAACCGCCGTGTCCCAGCCCCAGTAGATGAAGATTCCCGCGAGGACGCCCTTGGTGAGGGCGTCCAGCGAGTCGATGTTGGCGGGGTTGAACCACGACCACGACACCTCCGTGGCCACGGAGGGTGCCGTTCCCGCGTAGACCTTGACCAGCGCGGTGACGGCCAGGGTGAACAGCACCAGGATCTCGATGGTCAGCAGCACCTTCTGCAGGTTGGCCGACAGCTCGATGCCGATGTAGCAGATCAGGGTCATCACGGCGATCCACAGGACACCCACCACGGTGACCCAGGTGGTGTTCTCGGCCAGGCCGTCGGCGCCGATGAGCTGGAAGCCGTACGCGCCGGCGATCTGCGCCAGGTTCGCCATGACGATGATGTCGGCGGCGATGATGCCCCAGCCGCCCATCCACCCGGTGCGCGGGCCGAACGCGCGCGAGGCCCAGGTGAAGGTGGTGCCGCAGTCGGGGTCGGCCTCGTTGAGCTGCTTGTACCCGTGCGCGATCAGGAACATCGGGATGAACGACAGGATGATCACGATGGGGGACTGGAAGCCGACCACGGCGACGATGACGCCGAGCGTGGCCGCGAGGCTGTAGGCGGGCGCGGTGGAGGCCAGGCCGATCACCATGCTGGAGAAGAGCCCCAGCGCGCCGCCCTTGAGCCCTTTCTCCGTCGCTCCGGGGCCCGAGGGGGATCGGACCCCGGGCGGGACATCAGGCACACCCATGTCGGTTGCCTCCGGTCGCTCGCAGAGCCACCCCACCCAGGTTTCCACAGTGACGCGCTCTGCCGTCGGTCCGCAACTCGAAGCGGCGGCCGACGGGCGCCGGGGTGCTCGCTACGGAGGCGTGCCCGCTACGGAGCCGTGCTCGGGCCGGTGTCCGGCGGGGCGCCGGGTGCGGGATCCAGGGGGAGCAGGTGGGGGCGTTTGGCCGTGCGGCCGTCGCCCGAGGACCGGCCGCGCAGCCGGCGCCCGAGCCAGGGGCCCAGGAACGCGGTCGCCCAGCGCGCCTCGGCGGCCGCGATCTGGCGGCGGGTGAGGGAGGTACGGGGCGGCGGCAGCGGGTGGGTCCAGGCGTCGCTGCTGCCGGGCAATTCGAGGGCGTGGGCCAGGGCCGCGGCGATCCGCTGGTGGCCCACGGGGGCGGCGTGCAGCCGGTCCGCGGTCCACAGCCGCGGGTCGGTGGTGACGGCGTGGTGGGCGGTCTCGGCGACGGTGACGCCGTGGCGGGCGGCCGCGGCGCGCAGGTGCGCGTTGAGCTCCAGGACCCGCGGTGCCAGGGGCCGGGCCAGGGGCGCGATCTTCCCGATGTCGGGGAAGGTGAGGGTGACCACGTGGGCTCCGGAGGAGGTGAGCGCGGCGAACATCTCCTCCACCTGCGCGGCCACCGCTGCGGCGTCGAAACGGGGTCGGAGCAGGTCGTTGACGCCGGCGACGACGGTGGCCAGGTCGGGGCGCAGGGCCAGGGCGGGCCCCAGCTGCTCGGCGCGGACCTGTCCGGCGAGGCGTCCTCGTACGGCCAGGTTCGCGTAGCGCAGATCGGGGTGGGCGGCCGTGAGGTGCTCGGCGAAGCGGTCGGCGAAGCCCCGCAGGCCGGTGGTGTCGTCCCCGTCCCCGAGCCCTTCGGTCTGGCTGTCGCCCAGCGCGACGTAGCGCAGGTACTCACCGTGCGGCACGGGTCGCCTGCCTTTCGGCCAGGACGGTCGCGGTGCGCCGGCACCAGGCGAGGTGGTCCCGCTCGAAGGCCAGGCCGCGCAGGCACGTCAGGTAGGGCCCGACCGGCTCGCCGTGGCGCAGGAACTCCTCCTCGGTCGCATCGCCGCGCAGCTGGACCAGCAGCTCGTCCAGCACCTCGATCTTGGCCTCGGCCGCGCGGGCGCGCTCCTGCAACTGCGCGATCACCGGGGCGGCGCCGACGTGGTCGGCGGCCTGAACCTTGACCAGCAGGTCGTCGCGGATGACGGAGGGCTTGGACGGGGCCGCGGCGAAGGCGGTCAGCTCGGCGCGGCCGGCGTCGGTGACGTGGAACATGCGCTTGTTGGGCCGGGACTCCTGGACCACCTGCCGTCCCGCGACCAGCCCTTCCTGCTCCAGCTTCGCCAGCTCGGTGTACAGCTGCTGCGGCAGGGCGTGCCAGAAGTTCGCGACGCCCATGCGGAAGGCCTTCGCCAGCTGGTATCCGCTGTACTCGCCGTCCAGCAGTGCCGCCAGCACGGCATGTCGCAGAGCCATCGGGCCACCCCTTCCCTTTCCGCGTCCGGCACCGCATCATACCCAAGAACGTGATTAGTCATATCCTTGAGTATCAGGAGGGGTCATGGAGACTGCCGAACGCTTCCGCACCGCCGTGGAGAAGCGCGATCTCGCCGCACTGGACGACCTGTTCACCGACGACATCCGCCTCTACAGCCCGGTGAAGTTCACCCCCTTCGAGGGCAAGGCCATGGTGCTGGGGCTCTTCGGGGTCCTGCTGCGCACCTTCGAGGACTTCCGCTACGTCGGACGCCTCGACGGCACGGCCGAGACCGGCAGCGACGGGGAGCCGGCCCCGTCGGAGATCCTGATCTTCCGCGCCACCGTGGACGGCAAGCAGATCCACGGCATCGACCTGCTGCAGTTCGACGACTCCGGCCGGGTCAAGGAGTTCACGGTGATGGTCCGCCCGCAGTCCGCCGTACAGGCCCTGGGCCAGGCGGTCCTCGCCGGCCTGGTCGCCGACGGCCTGGCGTGATGGGGTGAGCGTGATCGGGCAGGCGCCGGGCGGACCGGGACCGCGCGTGCTCAGTCGCGCCAGTTGGCGACGTTGACGTTCTCCAGGATGCCCAGGGCGTCGGGGACGAGGACGGCGGCCGAGAAGTAGGTACTGACGAGGTAGCTGATGATGGCCTTCTCGCTCAGGCCCATGAACCGTACGTTCAGTCCGGGTTCGTACTCGTCGGGGATGCCGGTCTGGCGCAGGCCGATGACGCCCTGGTTGTCCTCCCCGGTACGCACCGCGATGATCGAGCTGGTGCGCGCCTGGCTGATCGGGATCTTGCCGCAACTGAGAATGGGGACGCCGCGCCAGGCCAGAACCTTGCTGCCGTCGACCTCCACGGAGTCGGGGTACAGCCCCTTGCGGGTCCATTCGCGGCCGATGGCGGCGATGGTGCGGGGGTGGGCGAGGAGGAAGCGGGTGCCGCGGCGGCGGCTGATGAGTTCGTCGAGGTCGTCG
>NZ_JAPVLU010000039.1 GCF_027158205.1 Streptomyces sp. H39-S7
GCCCGCCATCCGGACGGCATGCGCTCCAGCACCCAGGGCAGGGCGCCGGCCTCGTCCAGGCACGGCAGTACGACGTCGACGGGCGGTGTCGGGTGGTTGGTCACATGCTTCACCCTACGAAGCAGAAACCGACATTACGGACTTTGGTTCCTTACGAAACGCGGACGTCGGCCCCCCGATCCGCCGCCCGGGGTCCCGCCCCCTCCCTCTGGTGCCAGACTCGAAGCGTGACCACCGACCCCGAACAGCGCCGCATCCTCGTCGTCGACGACGATCCGACCGTCGCCGAAGTCGTCGCGGGATACCTCCACCGCGCGGGCTTCGTCGTGGACCGGGCCGCCGACGGCCCCACGGCGGTGGCCCGTGCCGCCGCCGTCCGCCCGGATCTCGTCGTCCTCGACCTGATGCTGCCGGGGCTGGACGGGCTGGAAGTGTGCCGGCGGATACGCGAGCGCGGACCCGTCCCGGTCGTGATGCTGACCGCGCGCGGCGACCAGGACGACCGGATCCTCGGGCTGGAGGTCGGCGCGGACGACTACGTCACCAAGCCGTTCAGCCCGCGCGAGCTGGTCCTGCGCGTGGAGTCCGTACTGCGCCGCGCCGGGACGCCGCCGCCCGACGGCCCCTGGTTGCGATCCGGGCCCCTCGCCCTGGACCCGGCCGCCCGGCGCGCCACCCGAGCCGGCGCGGAACTCGCCCTGACCATCCGCGAGTTCGACCTGCTCGCGTTCTTCCTCCGGCACCCCGGGCGGGTGCTCGGGCGCGAGGAGCTGATGCGGCGGGTGTGGGGCTGGGAGTTCGGCGACCTGTCGACCGTCACCGTGCACGTACGGCGGCTGCGCGAGAAGATCGAGGACGATCCGGCCCGGCCGCTGCTGATCAGCACGGTCTGGGGCGTCGGCTACCGCTTCGATCCGCCCGGCGATCCTTCCGTCGGCGATGCCGCGTCGGCTCATCGGGAACAGGCAGCCCAGGAAGCGGTGAAGCGCGATGCATGACGTTCTGCTGATCGCGGCTTACGCGGCCGTCGGCGCCGCGGCCGCCGGGCTCCTCGGCGCGCTGGCGCTGCGGCTGCTGCGGAACCGGTCGGTGGCGCTGTCCCTCGCGGTGGTCGCCGCCGTGACCGTGGCCGCGATGCTCGCCGGCACCCTCTCCGTCGCCTGGGCGATGTTCCTGTCCTCGCACGACCTCGGCGTGGTCATCACCGTCTGCGCGATGGCCGCCGTGGTCTCGCTGGGCGTGAGCCTGCTGCTCGGCCGCAGGGTCGTCGCGGGCAGCCGCGCCCTGGCGACCGCCACCCGCGACTTCGGCGACAGCGACACCTTTGCCGCGCCCGCCGGTCCGCCCACCGCCGAACTCGCCGACCTGGGCCGCGAACTGGCCGCGACCAGCGCGAAGCTCGCCGCGTCACGGGAGCGTGAGCGCGCGCTGGAGGCGTCCCGCCGGGAACTGGTGGCCTGGATCTCGCACGACCTGCGCACCCCGCTCGCCGGGCTGCGCGCGATGGCCGAGGCGCTGGAGGACGGCATAGCGGAGGACCCCGCGCGCTACCACGCGCAGATCAGGACCGAGGTGGAGCGCCTCAGCGGCATGGTCGGCGACCTCTTCGAACTCTCCCGTATCCAGGCGGGTGTGCTGGCCCTGGTGCCGTCCCGGATGTCCGTCTACGACCTCGTGGGCGACGCCATCGCCGGCGCGGATCCGCTGGCCCGCGAACACGGCGTCCGGCTGGTCGGCAGCGGTGTCGAGTCCGTGCCGGTGGAGGTCGACGGACGCGAGATGACGCGGGTGCTCGCCAACCTGCTCGCCAACGCCATCCACCGCACCCCGGCCGACGGAACGGTGGCGGTCTCCGCGCACCGCGAGGCCGACTCCGTGGTGCTGTCCGTCACCGACGGCTGCGGCGGCATCCCGGTCGCCGACCTGCCCCGCGTCTTCGACACGGGCTGGCGCGGCACCGGAGCCAGAACGCCTCCCGCGGGAGCCGGACTCGGGCTCGCCATCGTCCGCGGGATCGTCGAGGCCCACGCCGGCCACGCGGCCGTCAGCAACGTGCCCGGCGGCTGCCGCTTCGAGGTCGTCCTGCCGGCCGCCTCGGGCTGACCGGCGCGACCTGGCGTCAGCCCACCCCTGCCTCAGGCCGGAGAAGGCGCGGGCGTTCCCCGCAGTGCGGCGTGGGCGAAGTCGCGTACGCCGTCGGGGAAGCCGACGGCCGGCGCCCAGCCGAGCTCGGAGCGGATGCGCGCGGACGAGGCCGTGATGTGCCGGACGTCGCCGAGCCGGTACTCGCCCGTCGTGACGGGGTCGGGGCCGCCGGTGGCCGCGGCGAGGGCGGGGGCCTTGACCCCCCCGGCGGGGACGGTCCCGCTGCCGCCGTGGTAGGGCCGCAGCCCGCCGGAGGGCCGGTCGGCCGGCGCGCCGAGGGCGGCCGCGTTCGCTGCCGCGACATCCCGCACGTGCACGAAGTCCCGCCGCTGGCCGCCGTCCTCGAAGACGCGAGGGGCTTCGCCGCGCGCCAGGGCGGAGCGGAAGAGCGCGGCGACGCCCGCGTACGGGGTGTCGCGCGGCATCCCGGGGCCGTAGACGTTGTGGTACCGCAGGGACACCGCGCGGCCGTCGACCGCGCGGGCCCAGGCGGCGGTCAGGTGCTCCTGGGCGAGCTTGGTTGCCGCGTAGACGTTGCGCGGGTCGGTGGGGGCGTCCTCGGTGACGAGGCCGGGGGCGAGCGGATCGCCGCAGTGCGGGCAGGGCGGCTCGAAGCGGCCCGCGTCGAGGTCGGCGACCCGGCGCGGTCCCGGGCGGACGACGCCGTGCCGCGCGCAGGCGTACCGGCCCTCGCCGTAGACCACCATGGAGCCGGCCAGGACCAGCGACCGCACCGACGTGGCCGCCATGGCCGCGAGCAGCACGGCCGTGCCGTGGTCGTTGCAGCTGACGTAGTCGGGCGCGTCGCGAAAGTCCTTGCCCAGTCCGACCATGGCGGCCTGATGGCACACCGCGTCCACCCCGCGCAGCGCGTCCTCGACGGCCGCGCGGTCCCTGACGTCGGCGCCCCGCCAGTCGGCTCCCGCCGGGAGGACGGGCGGTTCGGCGTGGTCGCCGTGGGCGGCGGGGAGCAGGGCGTCAAGGACGCGCACGTCATGTCCGGCTTCGAGGAGGGCGGTGACGATGTGCGAGCCGATGAAGCCCGCGCCTCCGGTGACGAGTGTCAGCATGCTCCGAACGTACGGCCCGGGGCGGTTCCGGCGGCGTGACCGGGCCGGGACGTCAGCGGTCCGTAAGGAGTGCCGGGACCTCGATCGTCAGGGTGCGGGCGTCCGCGTCCAGGACGGCGGGCAGGCCGAGCGGGACGGTGATCGCGGAGTCGCAGTGCCCGAACCCCAGCTCCTCCAGGACGGGCACCCCCAGATCGCCGAGCCGGTCGAGCAGCAGCGGGCGCAGTTCCTCGTAGGGGCCGCACTCCGCCCACGAACCCAGGACGATGCCCGCGACGCCGTCCAGCCATCCGGACCGCAGCAGTTGGGTGAGGTAGCGGTCCAGGCGGTACGGCTCCTCGCCGACGTCCTCCAGGAGGAGGATCCCCCCTGCGGCGCCGGGCCGGGCCTTCGGGGTGCCGAGCTCCGCGGCGAGCAGGCAGAGCGTGCCGCCGAGGGTGCGGCCGCGGGCCCGGCCGGGGACCATGGTGCGGGCGGCGGGCGAGCCGAGGACCTGGACGCTCTCCGGTTCCATCAGGGTGCGGCGCAGGTGCTCCTGGGTGGGGCCGTCCTTGAGGAACGTGGCGGCCGCGGCCATCGGGCCGTGCAGTGTGGCGAGTCCGAGCCGGGTGGCGAACGCCTCGTGCAGCACGGTGATGTCGCTGTATCCGATGAACGCCTTCGGTTCGGCGGCCCGCATCGCCTGCCAGTCCAGCAGGTCGACCATGCGCTGCACGCCGTAGCCGCCGCGCGCGGTGAGCACCGCGGCCACCGTCGGGTCGCACCACGCCTGCTGCAGGTCCCGGGCGCGGTCCTGGTCCGCGCCGGCCAGGTACCCCAGGTCCGGGTGCCTGTCCAGGACGTGCGGCGCGACGACCGGGTCGAGTCCCCAGCCGCGCAGGATGTCGAGTCCGGGGTCGAGCCGCTCGCGCGGAACGGTGCCGCTGGGGGCGACGACCGCGACCCGGTCGCCGGGCACCAGCCGGCGTACCCGGCGCAGCGGCTCCGGTACGGGCTGCGTCACGTGGTCAGCTCCAGTCGCGGTACACCGGCCGGCACGAAGCCGAAGACCTGCCCGTAGAGCGACAGTTCGGCCTCCAGGCAGGCGACGATCGTCTCCTGGCGGCGGAAGCCGTGGCCTTCGCCCGCGAAGGTGAGGTAGGCGTGCGGGATGCCGCGCCCGGCGATCCGCTCCAGGAAGCGCTCGCACTGGACGGGCGGGCAGATCACGTCGTCCAATCCCTGGAGCAGCAGGAACGGCGCGGTGACGCGGTCGGCGCCGTTGACCGGCGAACGGTCGCGGTACCGGTCGGGGACCTCGGCGATCGGGCCGACGAGGGACTCCAGATACCGCGACTCGAAGTCGTGGGTCTCGCCGTTCGCCGACCAGCCGGTCAGGTCCAGGATCGGGAAGCTGATGGTGCCGCACGCGTACAGGTCCGTGGTGGTGAGCGACGCTCCGGTGGTCCAGCCGCCCGCGCTGCCCCCGCGGATCGCCAGCCGGGCGCCGTCCGCGGTGCCCTCCTCGACGAGCGCCCGCGCGACGGCGGCGCAGTCCTCGACGTCCACGACGCCCCACTGCTCGCGCAGCCGCTCCCGGTAGGCGCGGCCGTAGCCGGTGGAGCCGCCGTAGTTGACCTCGGCGACGCCGATGCCGCGCGAGGTGAAGTAGGCGATCTCCACGTCGAGCACCATCGGGACCCTGCTGGTAGGGCCGCCGTGCACCCACATCACATAGGGCGGCAGCTCTCCCGCCGGAGCGGCGGCCTCGGGGTTTCGCGGCGGGTACACGTACGCGTGCACCTCACGCCCGTCGGGCCCGGTGAAGGTCCGGGCGGTGGGGTCCGGCACGTACGCGGGGTCGACGGTGTCCTGGTGGGCGCAGCCGATGACGCGCGGGTGCCCGGTGCTGGTGTCGAGTTCGACGATCTCGGCCGAGGAGCGCGCGCTCGCCGCCACGTCCAGTACCCGGGTGCCGGACGTGGCGAGGCCCGCGCTCCATTCCGTCCAGCGGCCCGGGACGTCGGCCAGTTCACCGGTGGCCGGGTCGAGTATGGCCAGCCGCTGGGCCCCGACGCCGTGCA
The DNA here is from genome assembly GCF_027158205.1 of Streptomyces sp. H39-S7. Lineage (GTDB taxonomy): Bacteria > Actinomycetota > Actinomycetes > Streptomycetales > Streptomycetaceae > Actinacidiphila. Next base: position 5,279 of record NZ_JAPVLU010000039.1, read on the forward strand.
GGACCGCGAGGAGCCCTTCGCCGACGGGCGCGAACCAGCGGTAGCCGAGCTTCCAGAGCGGGCCGGCGAACTCCTCCTGGCGCGGGCAGAGGTTGACGGCCTCGCCGGTGCCTGGGTCGACACGGTGCAGGTTCCACCAGCCGGTGCGGTCCGTGGCGGCGATCAGGGTGCCGTCCGCGCTCCACTCGGCCTGGGCGACGGACTCCTGGGGGCCGCCGATCAGGGTGCGGACGCCGGTGAAGGTTCCGTCCTCCCCGACCTGCGCGAGCTTGAGCTCGGTGCCGTCCCAGGGCATCAGCGGGTGGTCCCAGGCGATCCAGACGGCCTGCCGCCCGTCCGGCGAGAGCCGGGGGCCGGTGACGAACCGGTCGACGCCGTCGGTCAGTTCGCGGACGGCGCCGCGGTCGGCGGCGGCCGACCCGTCCAGCGGCACTGCCGCGATAACGCGCCGCAGGTCGGACGGCCCGTCCCCGGTGAACTCCTCCAGCACGCACCAGACCTCGCCCCGGTCCTGCCGGATCTGCGGGTCGACCCACCGCAGACCGTCGCCCACCGCCGAGACGGGCGTCAGCGGCAGGGGTTCGGCCCCCGGCCGGTAGGCGTACAGACGCTGGTCGGCGAAGTTCACGAAGACGAGCAGCGGCCCGTCCCCGTCCGCGATCCCGGCCCACGGCCGCCCGCCGTACTCCATGACGCGGCTGCGGACGTTCCACGGTGCGGGCAGCGGGCACTGCTCGCTGCCGTCGGCGAGCCGCCGGACCAGCGCGCGGCGGCCGCCCTCGGCGGGGCGCGGCTCGGTCCACCACACCTCGTCCCCGACGAAGCCCACGAATTCGGGGCTGCCGTCGTGCGACGCGGCGGTCGCCGCGCCGATCGGCGACGGCCAGGCTCCGTACGGGACGTCCTGGGTCATGCCGGTGCCTTCCCTGAGGAGGAGGTCAGAAAGCGGTCGAGCACCCGGACGCCGAAGTGCAGCGCCTCGACCGGCACGCGTTCGTCCACTCCGTGGAAGAGCGCCTGGTAGTCGAAGCCCGGGGGCAGTTTCAGTGGTGAGAAACCGTAGCCGGTGATGCCGAGCCGGGAGAACTGCTTCGCGTCCGTGCCGCCCGACATGCAGTACGGGATGACATGGGCCTCCGGGTCGAAGTGCTCCAGCGCCTCGCGCATCGCCCCATACGTCGGCGAGTCCACCGGGGCCTGCAGCGACACCCCGCGGTGGTAGAACTCCCAGTCGACGTACGGGCCGGTGAGCCGGTCCATGGTCTCGGTGAACTCGGCCTCCCCGTCGGGCAGGATCCGCCCGTCCACGTAGGCGGTCGAGGTGCCGGGGATGACGTTGACCTTGTACCCGGCCTGCAGCATCGTCGGATTGGTGCTGTTGCGGACCGTGGGCCGGACGAGCGCGGCGGCCGGGCCGAGCCGGTCGAGCAGCCCGTCCACATCGTCCAGGTCGGGTTCGATGCCGTACAGCACGGCGAGTTCGGTGAGCGAGGCGCGCACGGTGTCGGTCAGCCGGACCGGCCACTCGTGTTCGCCGATCCGCGCGATGGCCGCGGCCAGCCGGCTGACCGCGTTCGCCGAGTTGACCTTGGAGCCGTGCCCGGCCCTGCCGTGTGCCGTCAGCCGCATCCAGGCGGTGCCACGCTCGCCGGCGGCCACCGGGTACAGCCGCATGCCACCGCCGGCGTGGAAGGTGAAGGCGCCCGATTCGCTGATGCCCTCGGTACACCCCTCGAAGAGCCCGGGGTGCTGGTCCGTGAGGAAGGCGGCGCCGTAGGCGGCGCTGTCCTCCTCGTCCGCGGTGAACGCGAGCACCAGGTCCCGGGACGGGCGGCGTCCGGTGCGGGCCATGGCCCGCACCGTGGCGAGCACCATCGCGTCCATGTTCTTCATGTCGATCGCGCCGCGGCCCCAGACCACCCCGTCGCGGATCTCGCCGGAGAAGGGGTGCACGCTCCAGTCCGCGGGCTCGGCCGGGACGACGTCCAGGTGGCCGTGGACCAGCAGCGCGTCGGCGCCGGGGTCGCTGCCCTCGATGCGGGCCACGACGTTGGCACGGCCGGGGGCGGACTCCAGGATCAGGGGCTCGATCCCGGCGTCGGACAACTGCTGGGCAACGTATTCGGCGGCGGGCCGCTCGTTGCCGTCGCCGCCGCCGCGGTTGGTCGTGTCGATCCGGATCAGGTCGGAGGTAAAGCGCACCACCTCGTCCAGCGCCTGCTGGTCCACCGCCTGGCAGACCGCTTCGAACACCCCTTGCTCAGCCATACTGTTCCTCCACCGCTGCCGACACGAGCGTGGTCACCGCCTTGAAAGCGCGGATGCCCTCGTACATGGTCGGTGATGTGTAGTCGACACGACGTTCGCCGATCCGCGCCACGCCGGGCACCACCGCGGCGGCCCCCGCGAGGTGCACGGCGTCGAACTCGACCTCCATGTGGAAGGGGCCGGCCCGCTCGGGCTGATGGCGCACCGCGAGCGCCGCGGCTTCCTTCGCCGCGGCCCGGATGTCGGCCGCGGTCCTGGCCGGGGGCCGGCAGACCGCCGCGTACCGCGACACATAGTCCTTGACCGCGACCGTACGGGCCTGCGGGGCGTATCCGCGCGCGTCGACGCCGGTACGGTCGTCGCCCGTCACCAGGACGACCGGCACCCCGTACTCGGCGACGACCAGCGCGTTCAGCCGCCCCTCACCGGCCGGCTCGCCGTTGACCCACACGCCCGTGATCGAGTTGGCGAGGTAGGTGTGCGCGAGCACGCCCTCGGTCCCGGCGCCCGTGTGGTACCCGACGAACGCGATGCCGTCCACGTCGCCGTGTTGCACGCCCTCGACCATCGACAGGTCCTTGTGCCGGCCGGTGAGCATCTCGGCCCGTTCGTCGAGTTTCTCCAGCAACAGGTTGCGCATGGTCCAGTGCGCCTCGTTCACCAGGACCTGATCGGCGCCGCCGTCGAAGAAGCCGGCGATCGCGGCGTTCACGTCGGACGTGAACATATGGCGGCAGCGCTGCCACTGCTCGCTTCCCGGCAGCACATCGGCAGGCCAGGTGACGCCGGTGGCGCCCTCCATGTCGGCCGAGATGAGGATCTTCATGCGAGGCAACGCTACGCGGTTTTGCGCGGCGCATAACAGGCCTGTGGACAACTCTAGTGGTCTAGACCTCTATGGATCCGGGCGGGGCCTGGGCTGCACCCCCCGCCACCAGCCATTTCGACGGCAACTCGATGCGCGTGCCGTCGGGACGGAACTCCGCCGTCGTCAGCGGCAGCTCGCCGCCGGCGAGCAGAGCGAGACCGGCCGCCGCGAAGAAGCCGGGCACCGCCTCGTCGGCCACCTCGCCCGGGGTGAGGCCGTGCGCGAAGACCGCTCCCAGCTTCGGCGGCGGGCCGCCGGGCCCCTGGGCCAGGCCCAGCAGGACGCCCTTCGCGGCAGCCGACAGCTCGACCGCGAACACCCGCCCGCGCTCGCCGAGCAGGATCGCGATGCCCTCGATCAGCGGCTGCCGGTCCGCGGGCTCGCACTGGTGCAGCACACCCCGCATGTAGACGTTCGCGTCACCCGTCTCCGCGTGCAGCCGGCGGGCCATGGCCACGTCGGCCCCGTTGAGCTGCTGGTACTCGGCGACGCCGTTCGGGTCCGCCTGTCGCGCGAGTGCGATCGCCGCCTCGGACAGGTCCACCCCGACCACCCGGTCGTAGCGCTCCGCGAGGTACCGGGTCTGGGTGCCGTTGCCGCACCCGAAGTCGACGACCGGCAGTCCGGCGTCGAAGTACGGCTCGAAGAGCGGTATCTGCAGTGCGGCGGTGAGAGACGCGTCGGCGTCCCAGAAGACCGCGCCGGACGCCGGTGGCGCGTCCTGCCAGAAACTCTCCCAAGCCTGCGTGTATGTGCCGGGCACGTTCATTTCGGGACTCCCCAGGATGCGACCGAAACCTCAGTGACTCGGTACCGCGGCGAGGCGGCGGCGAAGGGTCTCGCCGCCACCCCCTCAGCGCCGCCGTCGCGCCGCCGACCGCGGCAGCGTCTGCTCGAACCAGACCGTCTTGCCCCGCGCCGTGCGGCTCGTACCCCACTGCCGTGCCAGCCGGCTCACGATGCGCATGCCCCGCCCGTAGCCGTCCTCGGAGCCGGTGTTCAGCAGGACGGGGACCGAATGGTCGTCATCCGTCACCTCGCACAGCAGCGCGTCGGCCCGCACCAGGCGCAGCTCGATCTCCGCGGTGTCCGCGTGCCGGACGGCGTTGGTGACGATCTCGCCGACCAGCAGCTCCGCGGTCTCCGAGGCCTCCTCCAGGCCCCACTCGCGCAGCGTCTGCCGGGTCAGCCGGCGGGCGTGCGCGGCCTCACGCGGATCGCGGGCCAGCCGCCACGTCGCCACGTCGGAACGCGGGATGCCGTTGAGCCGGGCCATCAGCAGCGCGACGTCGTCCTTGCGGCCGTCGCGCGGGTTGAGCGCGCGGATGATCGTGTCGCAGGCGTCGTCCATCGACGCCGCGGGATGCGCGGCGCTCTCGCACAGCGCGGCCAGCCCGGTGCCGATGTCCTGCCCGCGCACCTCGACCAGCCCGTCGGTGCACAGCACCAGCCGGTCGCCGGGCGCGACCGGCACCGTGACCGTCTCGAAGGGGACGCCGCCCACCCCGATCGGGGCGCCGGTCGGCACGTCCAGCAGCTCACTGCGCCCGTCGGCCGCCCGCACCAGGACCGGCGGGATGTGCCCGGCGTTGGAGATCACCAGCTCGGACTCGATCGGGTCGTACACGGCGTACAGGCAGGTGGCCAGGTAGTGCTCGCCGAGCCGCTGCGCCAGATCGTCGAGGTTGCGCAGCAGTTGGGCGGGCGGCATGCCCATCGCCGCCATGGTCTGCACGGCGGTGCGTAGCTGGCCCATCATCGCGGCCGAGTTCAGCCCGTGCCCCATGACGTCGCCGACGACGAGCGCCAGCCGCGAGCCGGCCAGCTTGATCGTGTCGAACCAGTCACCGCCGACCCGGCCCAGCCGGGTCCCGGGCAGATAGCGGGTGGCCACGTCACAGCCCGGCATCCGCGGGGTGATGTGGGGCAGCATGCTGTCCTGGAGGGTGTCCGCGACGTTCTCCTGGTACGTGTACATGCGGGCGTTGTCCAGCACGAGGCCGGCGCGGGCGGCGAACTCCGCGCCCGTCGCCTTGTCCATGTCGTTGAAGACCGGCCGTTCCTGGTGACGCAGCAGGATCATGAAGCCGAGCACCACATTGCGGGCCTTGAGCGGCACCACGAGCATCGACCGGTTGTTGATCAGCGGGCTGATGTCGCGCTTCTCGAACTGCGCGGCGATCGCGTTGCCCATCTGCTCGGAGATCCGGGGCACGAGCACCGGCCGGCCGCTGGTCATGCACTGGAAGAACGGGGTGTGCTCGGGGAACGGCATCGACTCACCGACCGGCACCACGTCGTCCCAGCGCCCCGGCTCGTCCGTGTGCTCGACCGCCACCCGGTACCACATGGTGGTGACGTCCGGCGGCCCGTCGGGGAACCCCTCACCGGCGAGCACCTGCTCGCGCAGGTACGAGCCCGCGACGTCCGTGAAGCGCGGCACCACGGCCGCACTGACCTCCTGGATGGTGCGTGCCAGGTCCAGCGAGGTGCCGATCCGGGCACTGACCTCGTTGAGGAATTCGAGGTGCTCGCGCACCGCGGCGTACTCGAGGTCCGGCGCCAGGTCGGCCGGGGCCGCGGCCTGCGGGTCCAGCTGGGCGGCCGCGGCGGCGGCGCGGCGCCTGGCCCGCCGCTCGTCGCGCCGGGGCACGCCCCAGTCGGGGGTGACCGGCACCCGGTCGTGCTGGCTGAACTCCAGCACCGGATAGCCGAGCTCCAGCACCTGGTAGACGATCCGGGCGCTCTCCGCCGGATTCATGCTCGGCAGGATCTCGGGCAGCCGCTTGGCGAGCTGGTCCGCACCCGAGAACTCGGTGTGCAGAGCGAACCCGGGTGCGATCCGTTCGAATTCCCCGGCTGTCATGTCCGCCGCCGGATCCCGGCCCGCGTCCTGCTGGGGATGGACCTGGGCCGCGTCGGCCGCCAGGACCAGCAGCCGCTCGGGCCCCGGTCCCACGAGCGGGTACGCCCACCAGAGGACGTCCACGGGCCCGCCCTCGCGGTCCCCGTCGCCGTGGCAGTCGTCGAAGAGCCGGGCCCGGCCCGCGGTCGGGTAGGCGGTCTCGCCGCTGAGCGAGGCGTCCAGCTCCGGACCGAAGTCGTCGGTTCCGCCCCCGTCCGCGGTTCCGGGCTCGTCCGTGACCGCGCTGCTCAGAGCCCCGGAGACCGGCAGCAGGTCCACCGCGGGACGGCCGACGGCCTCTTCCCTGGAGCAACCGAAGAGCTTGCGGGCACCGGTGCTCCAGTGCGATACGCGTCCCGCGCCGTCCACGACGATCACCGCGAGCGGGATGCGTCCGGACAGCCCCGGAGGAGTGCGGGGGTCCATGGCTGGGTGGGCTCCTTCCCTGGGAGCCGCGGCTCAGGACCGGTCCGGGACCCCCGTCCCAGCGCAAGATCTGCGGCACCTGTACCACCGTACGACCGGAGCGGGGCGCCGCGAAGGGCAATGCCGGAATCCGGGCGCACGCCCGCGAGAGAGCGCCCCCTGGACACGTGCTAGCGTCCTTTGTCTCTGTTCGAACTCCAGATACGTGGTGCGAGTTCGACTCCGGCGGGGGTGGGGATCCATGCCGGAGCACGTAGGACCCGCGACTGGAAGAGATACCGTTGACCACCTGGGAGACCGTGGGCTGGGCCGCCGCGAAGCGCCCCAAGTCCTTTCTCCGGCTTGCGGATCCGCGTCGGCCCGTGATGGCCGCGACGCTGTTCGCGGCCGTGCTGCACATCGTGTGGGCGCTGTGGCTGGCCAAGGACGCCGGAGACATGGCCGCCCAGTTCGCGTGGACGGACTTCATCCGCGAGCACCCGGACTCCGCGTACAACCTCTCCTGGTACGGCGGGATGCACCCCGCCTCCTACAGCATCCTGTCGCCCTACATCATGGCGTGGCTCGGGGTCCGCACGACCGCGGTGATCGCGGGCACGCTCTCCGCGACCGTCGCCGCGTACCTGCTGGTCCGCTACCGGATCAGCAAGCCGATGCTGCCCGCCCTGTGGACGGCGTTCGCCCTGTGGTGCGACGTGGCGTCGGGCCGGGTCACTTTCGCGCTCGGCATGCTCTTCGCGCTCGGCGCGGCCGCCCTCGTCCTTCCCGACGACGAACAGCGGACCTCGCGCGTCATCGGGGCCTCCGCGCTGGGCGCGGTCGCCACCATGTGCAGCCCGGTGGCGGGACTCTTCATCGAGGTCCTGGCGGGCGCCCTGTTCCTGACCGGGCGCCGCAAGCACGCGTACATCCTGGCCGCGAGCCCGCCGGTCGTGGTCGGCGGCACGTCCCTGCTCTTCCCGTTCTACGGGGTGCAGCCCTTCACCTGGTACTTCGCCGCGCTGCCGCTGGCCACCGCCGTCCTGGTGGCGATGCTGGCGCCGAAGTCCTGGCGCACCCTGCGCACCGGGTCGTGGGTGTACGCCGGGGGCATAGCGCTGACGTGGGCGGTTCCGTCGCCGATCGGCAGCAATGTCGAGCGGCTCTCCCTGCTCTTCGGCGGCACCGCGCTGCTCGCCGCCGCGGTCGGGCGCACCGACCGGGGCCGCAAGACCCTCGTCATCTTCACGGCGTTCCTCGCCGTCGCCGTCTGGCAGGTCGCCAAACCCGTCACGGACCTGGTCAACACCGCACCGGTGACCGGGACCATCCAGCACGCCCAGGGTCTCATCGACGAGCTGGCCCGGGTCGGCGCCGACCGGGGCCGGGTCGAGGTCGTCCCGCTGCGCTCGCACTGGGAGGCGTCGGGAATAGCTCCGCACGTCAACCTCGCCCGCGGCTGGAACCGCCAGGCGGACGTCGAGCGGAACCCGCTCTTCTACGACGGCACCCTCACCCCGGCCACCTACCTGGCCTGGCTGCAGCACTGGGGCGTCGGATACGTCGTCCTGCCGTCGGACGAACCGGACGGCGCGGCCGTCGCGGAAGCGAAGATCGTCGCTGCCGGGCACGAGTGGCTGCAGCCGGTCTGGCAGGACGACCACTGGCGCCTGTACAGCGTGACCGGGGCCCAGCCGATGGCCGCCCCTCCGTCGATCGTCCGCCAGGCCGGACCGGCCGAGCTGGTCATCGAGGTTCCGACGGCGGGCCCGGTGCTGCTGCGCATCCCGTGGTCGCCGTGGCTCGGGATCGCCGGAGCCACGGACTCCGACCACGGCTGTCTGGCCCAGGACGGCGACTGGACCCGGCTGTACGCTCCGACGCCCGGCACGTACCGGATAGGCGGGCGCTACTCCCTGTCCCGCGGGACGCCCTGCAAGAACGACGACTGACCCCGGGCGCCGCCCGGCGCACGACTCCCCCGCCGCGCCGAGCGCCAGGGGTGTTCCGCCCGCCGCGCGCCCCCGGCACCTCCCCCTCTTCCCCTCGCCCGTCGTCACCTCGGTCCTTCCGCCGGCCGCCGGGTCAGTCCTCGTGTCCCAGTTGCAGGTCGCGCTCGGTGCGGCCGCCGCCGGCGACCTGCAGGACGGTGGCCACCGGCGGGTAGCCGGCGGCGATCACGGTGTACTCGCCGGTCGCCAGGTCGACGAAGCGGAAGTGCCCGTCGGCCCCCGTCGTCACCGAGTCCACCACGTTGCCGGCCGCGTCGAGCAGGGTGACCCGGGCGTCCTCGACCACCCGGCCGCCCGGCGCCCGCGCGGTGCCGCGCAGCACCGCGCCCCCGGCCAGCTCCACGTCCTGCCGGCTCTCGCGGGCGGCCTGCACCGAGACCGGCAGCGCGGCGGGGCGGTACGCGGGGGCGCTGGCGGCCAGCGTGTACTCGCCCGCCACCAGGTCGGTCAGCACATAGCCGCCGTCGGCGGCGCTGCGGGTGCTGGAGACGACGTCGCCTCGGACGTCCGTGAGCGTCACGATGGCGTCGCGGACCGGGGTGCCGTCCGCGGTGTGCACCGTGCCGGCCAGCCGTCCCGCGCCGCCGAGCACCACGTCCAGCTCGACCGGCCGGTCGCCGACGGTCACGCTGACGGCCTGCGGCTGGTGGCCGCCGGCGGCCGCGATCAGTACGTAGCTGCCGGTGCCCGGGGTGCTCAACGCGTACCGTCCGTCCTCGCCCGTCGCCCCGCGGCCGATCTGCCGGCCGGTGATGTCGATCAGGGTGAGCGCGGCCCGGCCCACCGAGGTGCCGTCGGAGTGCTGGACGGTGCCGCAGACGGGGACTCCCCCGGCGTCGGCGGTCCGCCCGACGCCCGTCCTGGCCGGGGGGACGGCGGGATCGGAGACGGAGCCGTACTGGGTCACCAGGGGTTTCTCCTTCAGGAAGAATGCGAGCAGGAAGCCGAGGACGAGCACCGGCACCAGGTACAGGAAGATCCGCGGCATGGCCGCGGCGTACGCCTGGACGTAGCCGTCACGCACCGCGGCGGGCAGGGTGCGCACCAGTTGCGGGGTGATCGACTGCGGGTCCGGCAGGTGGGCGCCGCGCGGGAGTTCCGCGGCCAGCCGGTCGGCGAGCCGGTTGGCGAACATCGTGCCGAAGACGGCAGCGCCGACGGATCCGCCGATCTGCCGGAAGTAGTTGCTGGCGCTGGTCGCGGCGCCGATGTCGGACGGGCGCACCGAGTTCTGCACGGCGAGCACCAGGACGGGCAGCACGAGTCCGATGCCGAGGCCGAGCACCGCCATGAAGGCGCTGTACTCGAGCCGGGACGTCTCCGCGTCCAGCAGGGACAGCAGCCACATGCCGAGCGCGGACAGCGCGCCGCCGAGCAGCGGGAAGACCTTGTAGCGGCCGGTCCTGCTGATCAGCTGGCCGGAGGCGACGGAGGCGAGGACGACACCGAGCATCATCGGGAGCATCAGCAGCCCGGATCCGGTGGCGCTGGCGCCGTCGACCATCTGCAGGAAGGTCGGCAGGTAGCTGGCGGCGCCGAAGAGCGCGATGCCGGTGACCGCGCCGACCAGCGCGGTGACGTTGAAGACGCCGTCACGGAAGAGCCGCAGCGGAATGACGGGTTCGGCCGCGAAGTGCTCGGTCAGCACGAAGAGCACGGCGCTGGCGAGAGCGCCCGCGCCGAGGCCGACGATCATCTCCGAGCGCCAGGCGTAGGTGGTGCCGCCCCAGCTGGTCAGCAGCACCAGGCAGGTGGAGCCGGCCGCGAGCAGCAGCGCGCCCAGCACGTCGAGGCGGGGGCGGATCGTGGGGCGGGGCAGCCGGAGCACGACGCTGATCAGGGCGAGGGTGAACAGCCCGAACGGCACGTTGATGTAGAAGCACCAGCGCCAGCTGGTGTGGTCGGTGAAGAAGCCGCCCAGCAGCGGCCCGGCGACGGACGCCACGCCGTAGGCGGCGCCGATCAGGCCCATGTAGCGGCCGCGCTCGCGGGGCGGGACGATGTCCGCCATGATCGCCTGCACGCCGATCATGAGCCCGCCGCCGCCGATGCCCTGCACCGCGCGGAAGGCGATCAATTGGTCCATGGTGCGTGACGCGCCGGCCAGCGCGGAGCCGATGACGAAGACGACGATCGCGAACTGGAAGACCCGCTTGCGGCCGAAGAGGTCGCCGAGCTTGCCGTAGATCGGCAGTCCGATGGTGGACGCGAGCAGGTAGGCGGTGACGGCCCAGGACATCTTCTCCAGGCCGTGCAGCTCTCCGACGATCTTCGGGAGCGCGGTCGCCACGATCATCTGGTCGAGGGCGGCGAGCAGCAGCGTGAGCATCAGGCCGAGGAAGACCAGCCGTACCCGGCGCGGGGTCAGGTCGGCCGGCGGGATGCCGGTGGCCGATCCGGACGGGCCGTCCGCGCCGGGCGGCGGGCCGCCGGCCGGGCCGGGGCCGGTCGACGACGCACCGCCGTCCGCCGGTTCGGCCGGACCGGCCCGTTCGACCAGAGTGGTTCCGCCCACGTGCCGCTCCCCTCGTCGCGCCTGATCCGTCACCCAATTCCCGCATTAAGCGACAACGACGAACAAGCGCGACGATTCTCCGAAGCGATGCAGAACCACCCGTATCAGTGAACGATCGAACCCGAAGGGGGCAGTGCGGGGCGGCTACTTAGCCGTCTCGACCTCGGCGGCGAGCTTCGCGAGCACCGCGTCGTAGATGCGCCCGAGGCCCTTGGGCGCGAAGGTCCGCTCGAAGAACCCGCCGACGCCGCCGGCGCCGTCCCACGTGGTGGTGACGACGACCTTGGACCGGCCGGTGCCCGCGGGGGTCACCGTCCACGTCGTGACCATGGACGAGTTGCGGTCCGCCTCGACCAGCTGTCCCGCGGTCGGCGCGGTGACGTCGAAGAGGCAGTCGCGGATCCGCTTGCTGGTCGCCTGCAGCTTCCAGTGCACCAGCGTGCCGGCGCCGCTGCCGCCCTCGCGGACCTCGTACTCGCTGAACTGCTCGGGGAGCAGGGTCTTCCTGGTGCCCGCGTAGTCCGCGAGAGCGTCGTACACCCGCTCCGCCTCCGCCTCGATGACCCGCTGGGTGGTGGCCTCGACCTGCGCCATTTCTTCTCCTCCGGTCCGTGCCCGCATGTGCCGGCCAAGCCAACCACACACGCTAACCGAATATATGTTCTATTATGCAGAGGAGCCACTGAGGAGGGCGTCATGCGCTGGGACAACCTGGGCCGCGACGAGGCCGCCACCGCCACCACGCCCGCACTGTTCGGGACGGACGTGGTCACCCGGACCTTCGACACCCCCGAATTCCGCGGCATCACCTTCCACGAGGTACGGGCCCGCTCGATCGTGAACCGCGTGCCCGGCGCCTCGCAGATGCCGTTCGACTGGACGGTCAACCCGTACCGGGGCTGCAGTCACGCCTGCGTCTACTGCTTCGCCCGCAACACCCACAGCTACCTGGACCTCGACACCGGCCTGGACTTCGACTCGCAGATCATCGTCAAGGTGAACGCGCCCGACCTGCTGCGCAAGGAGCTCGCCGGGCCGCGCTGGCAGGGGCAGCACATCGCCATGGGCACCAATGTCGACTGCTACCAGCGGGCCGAGGGCCGCTACCGGCTGATGCCCGGCATCATCGGCGCGCTGCGGGACCACGCCAACCCGTTCTCGATCCTCACCAAGGGCTCGCTGATCCTGCGCGACCTGGACCTGCTGCGGCAGGCGGCCCGGGTCACCGAGGTCTCCACGGCGGTCTCCGTCGGCTTCCTCGACCGCGACCTGTGGCGCACGGTCGAGCCCGGCACCCCGTCCCCCGGCAAACGGCTGGAGGTCTGCCGGACGCTGAACGAGAACGGCATCCGCTGCCATGTGCTGATGGCGCCCGTCCTGCCGTACCTCAGCGACTCCCCGGAACAGCTGCGCGACACCGTCCGCGCCATCGCGGAGTCCGGGGGCACCTCCGTGACCCCGCTCGCGCTGCATCTGCGGCCCGGCGCGCGGGAGTGGTACATGGCCTGGCTCTCGGTGCACCATCCGCGGCTGCTCAGCCGCTACAAGTCGCTCTACGCGGAGGGTTCGTACGCCCCGAAGTGGTACCAGCGGCGCATCACCCGCCAGGTGAACGAGTTCGCCACGGAGTTCGGCATCGGCCCGACCCGCTCGGACGGCCCTCTGCGGGGCGTTCCCGCGCCCGCCGCTCCGGTGGATGTCAAGGGACCGACCCAGCTGTCGCTGCTCTGACCGGCGGGAGAGCCGCGGATCCGCTACGAAGGCGGTGTCCCACCGGAAGCGTCGGGAGCGTCGTAAGGATCCGCCGCGGAGCAGCCGATCCGTTCGAGGGCCGCGGTGGCGGCCGCCCGCAGGCGGGAGTGGGCGCACGCGGCCCGCAGTACGGTCGCGGCCCGGGGGTCGCCGAGTTCGCCGAGCCCCTCCACGCACGCGGGGACGGCGTCCCAGCCGAGCGCCTGCTCGGCCAGCAGCCGGTCCAGGGTCTCGATGAGCGCGGGGACGGATTCCGGGGCCCTCAACTGGACCAGCAGCCGGATCGGGTGTAGGGCGTAGGCGACCCGGAGCGGGTTGGTCGCGAGCGCGGCGGCGGCCCGCGCGGTGCGGGGATCGCCCAGCAGGGCCAGGGCGCGCGCCGCGGTCTCGGCCCGTGCGGGTTCGCGGTAGTTGAGCAGCAGGGCGAGGGTTTCGAAGGCCCTGCGGTCGCCCGCCGCGGCCAGTGCCACGGCGGCGGCCTCCCTGGCTTCCAGGGGCTGCCCCGGTGCGGTGAGTACGCCGGCCAGTTCGTCGCGCGCTGCGGAATCCACCCGCTCAGCCTACGGCGCGCTCATCTGTACGCGGTACAGATCACATGGGCGGTGGTCTGGCGCGTAGGTTACCGGCCGGTTACCCTCGGACCAACGTGCACGGCAGCCTGGTGACGCAGCCGCCGCGCACAGCCCGGACCGCGCCACCCGTACGCGGTCCAGGCAACGCACCACCGCACGACCGTTCAGCAGCACGCAGTACTTCACGTCGGTTCGGCACCATCGCGGCGCGGCCCCGGGACAGGGCCCGCCCCTCACCCCCTTGCGGGCATCCACCCCTTCTTCGTGGCCCGCGACTCCACCAACTCCTCAGCCGCGCGCGCCTCCCGGCAGCGGCGGTCTCCTCAGCATCTGGAGTTTCGCGATGGACCGTCCGTCCAGCAGCAGTCCCCTGCCATCCCTCGGTCTTCCCACCGTCGCCGTCGTCGGCCTCGGCACCATGGGCGCCGGCATCGCCGAGGTCATGGCCCGCGCCGGCCATGAGGTCATCGGCATCGACACCAGCGACACCGCCGCCCGCAGGGCTGTCACGGCCCTGGACCAGTCCACGGCGCGCGCCGTGGAGCGCGGCCGGATCACCGAGGCCGAGCGCGCCGACACCCTCGCGCGGTTCCGCACCTTCCCCGATCTGCAGGCGGCCGCCGAGGCGGACCTGGTCATCGAGGTCGTCAACGAGCAGTTCGAGGTCAAGCAGGCGGTCTTCGAGGCGCTCGACCTGATCGTGAAGCCGGACGCCATCATCGCGACGGGCACCAACGCGCTGTCGGTAACGCGGCTGGCCTCGCACACCTCACGCCCGGACCGCGTCCTCGGGCTGCACTTCTTCGCCCCGGCGCCCGCCATGAAGCTGGTCGAGGTGGTCTCCACCGTCCTGACCTCGCCGGAAGCGACCGCCTCGGTGACCGCGCTGGTGCGCGCGCTCGGCAAGGAGCCGGTCCCGGTCGGCGACCGGCCCGGCTTCATCGCCGACGGCCTGCTGTTCGGCTACCTCAACCAGGCCGCGGCGATGTACGAGTCGAAGTACGCGACCCGTGAGGACATCGACGCCGCGATGCGGTTCGGCTGCGGCCTGCCGATGGGCCCGCTGGCGCTGCTCGACCTGATCGGCATCGACACCGCGCAGACCGTCCTGGAGGCGATGTACGAGGCGTCCCACGACCGGCTGCACGCGCCGGCCCCGATCCTGGGCCAGCTGGCCGCGGCCGGGCTGTCCGGCCGCAAGTCGGGCCGTGGCTTCTACACCTACGAGGCCCCCGGCAGCGAGACCGTCGTCGCCGACGCCTCGACCCCGGCCGTCGCCGGGACCGCCGACGGCACGGGTCCCGCCATCCGCAACATCCGCACCGTGGGCGTCGCCGGATCCGGCACCATGGCGACCGGGATCGCCGAGGTGTTCGCGAAGGCCGGCTACGACGTGGTGCTGGCCGCCCGCTCCCAGGAGAAGGCCGACCAGGCCGTGGCCCGGCTGGCCAAGTCCCTGGACCGCTCGGTCGCCAAGGGGCGGCTCACGCAGGAGCAGCGTGACGCGACCGTCGCCCGGGTGACGGCGGCCGGCTCGTACGACGCCTTCGGCGACGTGGACCTGGCCGTCGAGGCGGTCGCCGAGGACCTCGCCGCCAAGCAGGCGCTGTTCGCCGCGCTGGACCGGGCCTGCAAGCCCGGCGCGGTGCTCGCCACCACGACGTCCTCGCTGCCCGTCATCGCCATCGCCCGCGCGACCTCGCGCCCGCGGGACGTGATCGGGATGCACTTCTTCAACCCGGCGCCCGCGATGAAGCTCGTCGAGGTGGTCCGCACCGTCCTGACCGGGGACGATGTGCACGCCACCGTCCGCGCGGTGTGCCTGAAGGTGCGCAAGCACGCGGTGGACTGCGGAGACCGCGCCGGGTTCATCGTGAACGCGCTGCTGTTCCCGTACCTGAACAACGCGGTGAAGATGGTCCAGGAGAACTACGCGACGGTGGCGGACATCGACACCGCGATGAAGCTCGGCGGCGGGTACCCGATGGGCCCGTTCGAGCTGCTGGACGTCGTCGGCCTGGACGTCTCCCTGGCGATCGAGCAGGTGCTGCACAAGGAGTTCCGCGACCCGGGCCTGGCGCCCTCGCCGCTGCTGGAGCACCTGGTGTCGGCGGGGTGCCTGGGCCGCAAGACGGGCCGCGGCTTCCGCGAGTATGCCCGGCGCTGATCATGAGGGCGGCTGGGGCGGTCTGCTCGGCCCGCGAGGGCCGTCCCGGCCGCCCCGTACGTCCCGCGCGGGTCCGGCCATGGAGTACGTTCCACGTATGGCCCAGCCCATCAAGTCCGCGACGAAGTCCACCGCCGAAGGCCCCGCGCCGGCGACGGCGAACGGCCGCCGTGTCGCCGCACAGCGCCACCGGGTGCGGCAGGACCTCGCCGCGTCCGCGATGCACCTGTTCGCGTCCCGGGGGTACGAGGCCACCACCGTCGACGACATCGCCGCGGCGGCCGGGGTGGCCCGCCGGACGTTCTTCCGGCACTTCCGGTCCAAGGAAGAGGCCATCTTCCCCGACCACGACGACACCCTGGTGCGGGTCCAGGCGGTCCTGGACTCCGCGGAACCCCAGGAGCACCCGCTGGACACCGTGTGCCGCGGCATCACCGAGGTCCTGCGGATGTACGCGGAGTCCCCCGAGGTGTCCGTGGAGCGGTACCGGCTGACGCGCGAGGTGCCCACGCTGCGGGAGCGCGAGATCGCCTCGGTGGCGCGCTACGAACGGCTCTTCACCCGCTACCTGCTGGGCCACTTCGACGAGTCGGCGCACCATGACGGCGACGACGACCCGCTGCTCGCCGAGGTCGCCGCGTCGGCCGTGGTGGCGGCGCACAACCACGTGCTGCGCCGCTGGCTGCGGGCCGGCGGCAAGGGGGACGTGGAGGCGCAACTCGACCACGCCTTCGACGTGATCAAGGTGACGTTCGGCACCGGCATAGGGGTCGGGCGGCCGGCGGGGTCCGCTTCGGCGCCCGCCGCGGCGGTCTCGCAGACCGGTGAGGTCGTGGTCACGGTGGCGCGTACGGACGCCTCTCCCGCCGAAGTGATGCGGATCATCGAGAAGGCGCTGCGGGGCGGCTGACCGCCCGCGCAGCCCCTCGGAGGCACCACACAGCGGCACCGCACAGCGGCCGTCCGGACGATCCGGGCGGCCGCTGTTGCTCGTTTGTGGCGCCGGGATGACACTTGAGAGAAATTGTTGGCACGCAGTGTCTTTACGAGTGGCACCGCGTGCCATAACGTAAGTCTCGTCCGGGCGGGCGGCGTGTGGTGATCCCACGCACGCTGTCTGTCCCCAAAGGCCCGGACGCCTGCGTCACAGGCACCCCCGGACCCGTCCGGGGGAACCACCGCGCCACCGCGCGCACCGGTTCCACCCGTGCGACCGTCACGGGAGCAGCACCCCCGCCGAACCGACGGCACCAATCACCCGTCAGCCCTCGCCGACGTTCCCTCAAGCGTTTCAACGTCGCGCTTCGCCGGAGGCACCCCGTGAAGGAAATTCTGGACGCGATCCTCGCGTCGGACAGCTCGGACAGCTCGGCCGCCGACTTCGCGGCACTGCCGCTGCCGGAGTCCTACCGCGCCATCACCGTCCACAAGGACGAGGCCGAGATGTTCGCCGGCCTCGACAGCCGCGACAAGGACCCGCGCAAGTCCCTGCACCTGGACGACGTGCCGGTCCCCGAACTCGGTCCCGGCGAGGCCCTCGTCGCCGTCATGGCCAGCTCGGTGAATTACAACTCCGTCTGGACCTCGATCTTCGAGCCGGTCTCCACGTTCTCGTTCCTGGAGCGGTACGGAAGGCTGTCGCCGCTGACCAAGCGGCACGACCTGCCCTACCACGTGATCGGCTCCGACCTCGCGGGCGTCGTGCTGCGCACCGGCCCCGGCGTCAACGCCTGGAAGCCGGGCGACAAGGTCGTCGCGCACTGCCTCTCCGTCGAGCTGGAGTCCTCCGACGGCCACAACGACACGATGCTCGACCCCGAGCAGCGGATCTGGGGCTTCGAGACCAACTTCGGCGGCCTCGCCGAGATCGCCCTGGTCAAGTCCAACCAGCTGATGCCCAAGCCCGCGCACCTCAGCTGGGAGGAGGCCGCCTCCCCCGGTCTGGTCAACTCCACCGCCTACCGCCAGCTGGTGTCCCGCAACGGCGCCGACATGAAGCAGGGCGACAACGTGCTGATCTGGGGCGCCTCCGGCGGCCTCGGCTCCTACGCCACCCAGTTCGCGCTGGCCGGCGGCGCCAACCCGATCTGCGTGGTCTCCAGCGAGCAGAAGGCCGACATCTGCCGCGCGATGGGCGCGACCGCGATCATCGACCGCAACGCCGAGGGCTACAAGTTCTGGTCCGACGAGCACACCCAGGACCCGCGCGAGTGGAAGCGGTTCGGCAAGCGCATCCGCGAGCTGACCGGCGGTGAGGACATCGACATCGTCTTCGAGCACCCCGGCCGGGAGACCTTCGGCGCCAGCGTCTACGTCACGCGCAAGGGCGGCACCATCACCACCTGCGCCTCGACCTCGGGTTACATGCACGAGTACGACAACCGCTACCTTTGGATGTCGCTCAAGCGGATCATCGGCTCGCACTTCGCCAACTACCGCGAGGCGTGGGAGGCCAACCGGCTGATCGCCAAGGGCAAGATCCACCCGACGCTGTCGAAGACGTACTCCCTGGAGGAGACCGGCCAGGCCGCGTACGACGTGCACCGCAACCTCCACCAGGGCAAGGTCGGCGTCCTGGCGCTGTCCCCGCAGGAGGGCCTGGGCGTCACGGACCACGAGATGCGCGCGCAGCACCTGACGGCGATCAACCGCTTCCGGAACATCTGATGACGCGGCGCGAGAAGGACCGTCCGTGGCTCATGCGGACGTACGCCGGCCACTCCACCGCCGAGGCGTCCAACGAGCTGTACAAGAACAACCTCGCGAAGGGGCAGACCGGCCTGTCCGTCGCGTTCGACCTGCCGACCCAGACCGGCTACGACCCCGACCACATCCTCGCCCGCGGCGAGGTCGGCCGGGTCGGCGTCCCGGTCTCGCACATCGGTGACATGCGGCGGCTCTTCCAGGACATCCCCCTGGAGGGGATGAACACCTCGATGACCATCAACGCCACCGCCATGTGGCTGCTGGCGATGTACCAGGTGGTCGCCGAGGAGCAGGGCGCCGACATCACCAGGCTCCAGGGGACGACGCAGAACGACATCGTCAAGGAGTACCTGTCGCGCGGGACGCACGTCTTCCCGCCCGGCCCCTCCCTGCGGTTGACCACGGACATGATCACGTACACGGTCAACAACATCCCCAAGTGGAACCCGATCAACATCTGCAGCTATCACCTGCAGGAGGCCGGGGCCACGCCGGTCCAGGAGATCGCCTTCGCGATGTCCACCGCGATCGCCGTCCTGGACGCGGTGTTCGCCTCCGGCCAGATCCCGGAGGACCGCCGCGGCGAGGTGGTCGCCCGCATCTCCTTCTTCGTGAACGCGGGCGTCCGCTTCATCGAGGAAATGTGCAAGATGCGGGCCTTCGGCCGCCTCTGGGACACCGTCACCCGGGAGCGCTACGGCATCGAGGACGCCAAGCAGCGCCGGTTCCGCTACGGCGTGCAGGTCAACTCCCTGGGACTGACCGAGGCCCAGCCGGAGAACAACGTCCAGCGCATCGTCCTGGAGATGCTGGCCGTCACCCTCTCCAAGGACGCCCGCGCCCGCGCCGTGCAGCTTCCCGCCTGGAACGAGGCGCTGGGCCTGCCCCGGCCCTGGGACCAGCAGTGGAGCCTGCGCATCCAGCAGGTGCTCGCCCATGAGAGCGACCTGCTGGAGTACGAGGACATCTTCGAGGGCAGCCATGTCATCGAGGCCAAGGTCACCGAGCTCATGGAGCTGGTGACGGCCGAGATGGACCGCATCGAGAAGATGGGCGGCGCCATGGCCGCCGTCGAGACCGGCTATCTGAAGTCGGCGCTGGTCTCCTCGCACGCCGAGCGCCGCGCACGCATCGAGTCCGGCGAGGAGAAGATCGTCGGCGTCAACTCCTACCAGGGCACCGAGCCCAGCCCACTCACCGCCGACCTCGACACCGCCATCATGACCGTCGACCCGGCCAACGAGGCACGCGTCGTCAGCGCGCTGCACACCTGGCGCGACAACCGCGACGAGCAGCGCGCCCAGGAGTCGGTCGCGGCGCTGAAGGCCGCGGCGGCGGGCAGCGAGAACCTGATGGCCGCGACGCTGGAATGCGTACGCGCCGGTGTGACGACCGGCGAGTGGTCCTGGGCGCTGCGGGACGTGTTCGGCGAGTTCCGCGCCCCCACGGGCGTCAGCAGCGCCCCGGTGGCGGTCACCGCCGAGGCCGGCACCCCGCTGGCCGAGGTGCGCCGCAAGGTCTCCGCGACCGCCGCGGAGCTCGGCAGCGGCAAGCTGCGGCTGCTGGTCGGCAAGCCGGGCCTGGACGGGCACTCCAACGGCGCCGAGCAGATCGCCGTACGCGCCCGTGACGCCGGGTTCGAGGTGGTCTACCAGGGCATCCGGCTCACCCCCGAGCAGATCGTCTCCGCGGCCGTGGCCGAGGATGTGCACTGCGTGGGCCTGTCGATCCTGTCCGGTTCGCACGCGGCACTGGTGCCGGACGTGCTGGAGCGGCTCCGCCGGGCCGGCGTGGACGACGTGCCGGTGATCGCCGGCGGCATCATCCCGCCGGCGGACGCGGCGGCGTTGCGCGCCGCCGGGGTGGCCGCGGTGTTCACTCCGAAGGACTTCGGCATCACTGAGATCATCGGGCGGATCGTGGACGAGATCCGGCTCGCGAACAAGTTGGAGGTATGACGGTGCAGTTCGGTCGCACTTACGAAGAGTTCGAGGTCGGTGCTGTCTACAAGCACTGGCCCGGAAAGACGGTCACCGAGTACGACGACCATCTCTTCTGCCTCCTCACGATGAACCACCACCCGCTCCACATGGACGCGAACTACGCCGAGAACACCACCGACTTCGCCAAGAACGTCGTGGTGGGGAACTACATCTACTCCCTGCTGCTGGGCATGTCCGTGCCGGACGTGTCGGGCAAGGCCATCGCCAACCTGGAGGTCGAGTCGCTCAAGCACGTGGCGCCGACGTTCCACGGCGACACGATCTACGGGCAGACCACCGTCCTGGACAAGTGGCCGTCCAAGTCGAAGGACGACCGCGGCATCGTCTACGTCGAGACCAAGGGCTACAAGCAGGACGGCACCATGGTGTGCGTCTTCCGCCGCAAGGTCATGGTCCCCACCGCCACGTACATCAAGGAACGCGGCGGCGAGCAGCCCGGCCGCCCCGACCTGCAGGAGAACTGACATGTCTCGTCTCGCTCAGACCGACGGGCTGACCGACATCCAGCGGGAGATCCTCTCCACCGTCCGCAGCTTCGTGGACAAGGAGATCCTCCCGGTCGCGACGGAGCTCGAACACCGCGACGAGTACCCCACCGAAATCGTTGAGGGCCTCAAGGAACTTGGCATCTTCGGGCTCATGATTCCCGAGGAGTACGGGGGTCTTGGTGAGTCTCTTCTCACATACGCCCTCACCGTCGAGGAGATTGCCCGCGGCTGGATGAGTGTGTCCGGAATTATCAACACTCACTTCATCGTCGCCTACATGCTCAAGCAGCACGGAACGCAGGAGCAGAAGGAGTACTTCCTGCCCCGGATGGCGGCCGGCGAGGTGCGTGGCGCCTTCTCGATGTCCGAGCCCGGCATGGGCTCCGACGTCTCCGCGATCCGCACCAAGGGCGTCAGGGACGGCGACGACTACGTCGTCAACGGCCAGAAGATGTGGCTGACGAACGGCGGTTCGTCCAACCTGGTGGCCGTGCTCTGCAAGACGGACGAGGGCCTGTCCCCCGAGGAAGCGGCGGCCAAGCCGCACAAGTCGATGACGACCTTCCTCATCGAGAAGGAGCCCGGGTTCGGCCCCAATCCGACGGTCCCCGGCCTCACCGTGCCCGGAAAAATCGAGAAGATGGGCTACAAGGGCGTCGACACGACGGAGCTGATCCTGGAGGACGTCCGGGTTCCGTCGAACCGCGTTCTCGGTGGTCAGAGCGGTCGCGGCTTCTATCAGATGATGGACGGCGTCGAGGTCGGGCGGGTCAATGTGGCGGCGCGCGGCTGCGGAGTCGCACAGCGCGCGTTCGAGCTCGGGATCTCCTACGCGCAACAACGCCACACCTTCGGCAAGCCGATCATCGAGCACCAGGCGATCTCCTTCAAGCTCGCCGAGATGGCGACCAAGGTCGAGGCCGCGCACGCGATGATGGTGAACGCCGCTCGCAAGAAGGACTCGGGTCAGCGCAACGACCTCGAGGCCGGCATGGCGAAGTACCTGGCCTCGGAGTACTGCAAGGAGGTCGTCGAGGACGCCTTCCGCATCCACGGCGGGTACGGCTTCTCCAAGGAGTACGAGATCGAGCGGCTCTACCGGGAGGCCCCCATGTTGCTCATCGGTGAAGGTACCGCCGAGATCCAAAAAATGATCATTGGCCGCCGACTGCTCGAGGAGTATCGTATTCAGGGCTGAATGTCCTGATATAAGCGATACATCCGAGGTGAAGGTCACACCCAGTCATCGCGTACCGGCTATCGACTCGCCCTCGCGCTTGCCGAGTTGTGGGTGCCACCCGATACCATCTTGGTAAAGCCGCCGTCCCCAGAACCATCTCGCGGCACCCTCCGCTACGAAGGTCTTCCATGCCCCACAGCCATTCCTCTGCACCTCGCGGCCGGGTCCGCCTCGCGCGCGGAGCGTCGCCGTGGCTCCTCCCGACCGTGGCCGCCGCGGCGGTCAGCCTCACCCGCTCCCGCCGCTCCGGGCGCTGGGCGGCCGTGGCCGTACCCACCACCGCCCTGGCCGCGGGCATGCTGTGGTTCTTCCGTGACCCTGAGCGAGAGATCGCTCAGGGCCGGGTGATCTCACCGGCCGACGGCGTGGTGCAGAGCATCATGCCGTGGAAGGACGGGCGCACCCGCGTCGCGATCTTCATGAGCCCGCTGAACGTCCATGTGAACCGCGCACCGCTCGCGGGCACCGTCACCTCCGTGGAACACATCCCCGGCGGTTTCGTCCCGGCGTTCAACAAGGAGAGCGAGAACAACGAACGCGTTGTCTGGCACTTCGACACCGAACTCGGTGACATCGAGATGGTGCAGATCGCCGGCGCCGTGGCCCGCCGCATCGTGCCCTACGTGCCTTCGGGCACCAAGGTCGAGCAGGGCGAGCGTATCGGCCTGATCCGGTTCGGCTCCCGCGTCGACGTCTACCTCCCGGAGGGCGTGCTGCCCGATGTCGAGGTCGGCCAGACCACCATGGCTGGGGTGACTCGTCTTGACCGTGATTGATCCCGACACAAAGACCCCGTGGGTGACCGAGCTGGAGGAAGAGGTGGACGACCTCCCCCTCTCCACTCGGCTCTCCATCGCGGACACGCTCACGCTCGGTAACGCCATCTGCGGATTCATGGCCGTGTACTTCACGACCACCGGCGTGCTGGTGCCGCACCTCATGGGCACCGTCGACGGCGGCATGGCGCGGCACAACGCCGCGACGGCCGTGACCCTCATGCTGATGGCGTCCGTCTTCGACCTCCTGGACGGGCTGGTGGCGCGCAAGCTCCGCAGTTCCGCGATGGGAGCCGAGCTCGACAACCTGTCGGACCTGATCAGCTTCGGACTCGCTCCGGCGTACTTCGTGGTGGTCTGGGGGCTGGTCGCGGACGACGCGTACGGCCGGGTCTCGGCGGTGGCCGCCGTCGTCCTCCTGCTCGCCGTGGTCCTCAGACTCGCGCGTTTTTCCTGCACCACCTTGCGGGACGGGGTCTTCCAGGGCATGCCGAGTCCTTTCGGCGCGATGACGGTCGTCTCCGTCGTCCTGCTGGAGCTGCCGTTCATCCCGACGGTGCTGGCGATCGTGGGCGTGGCGTGGCTGATGATGAGCCGCGTCGAGTACCCCAAGCCCCGCGGTCGGCTCGCGCTGATCACGCTGGCGTGGATCTTCATCAGCATGGGCTGCCTCGCGGCCTGGACGCTGGACGTTCCGGGCGGGCACCTGCTGCTCCAGACCGGTGCGGCGCTGCAGATCTTCGCGGCGGCGGTCATCCCGTGCTTCGCGACGACGCGCCGGGTGAACACGTTCCGTAACAACCGCCGTGAGGCGCGCGCCGAGCAGTGACGGCGCCGCCGCCGAGCGCGGAGCGACACAGCGAAGGGCCCCGGGCGATCCGCCCGGGGCCCTTCGCGTGGGGCGGTGCGACTGCGTGTGGTGCGACTACGCCAGGAAGTCCCGGGCCAGGGCCTGGGCGACGCGTTCCAGCAGGGGCCCGGCCTGGGCCATGCAGACGGCCGGGTCCGGCTCGATGTCGGTCAGGGCGTAGGCGCGGCGGATACCGGCCCCGCCGAGAGCGCCGGGGGCCAGGGCGAGCCGCCCGCAGACCGCGACGACGTCGATGTTGCGGGCGCGGGCGGCCTGCGCGACGCCGACCGGGGCCTTGCCGTGCAGGGTCTGCTCGTCCAGCGAGCCCTCCCCGGTGATCACGAGATCGGCGCGGCCCAGCGCCTCGGCGAAGCCGAGGACGTCGAGCATGACGTCGATACCGGGCCGGAAGGCCGCGTCGAGTCCGACGAGCGCTCCGTAGCCGATACCGCCCGCGGCGCCGGCTCCCGGCGCGTCCGCGGCGTCGGCCGCGGCGGATCCCCGGGCTTCGGTGAGCACCTCGACGAACCGTCCGAGGGCGGCGTCGAGCGTGGCCACGTCCTGGTCGGTGGCGCCCTTCTGCGGGCCGTAGACGGCCGCGGCGCCCTTCGGGCCGAGCAGCGGGTTGTCGACGTCGCTGGCGAGCACCACCTCGGTGTCGGCCAGCCGCGGGTCGAGCCCGGACAGGTCCGCGGTGACGAGGGCGGCCAGCGCCCCGCCGCCGGGGCCGACCGGCGCTCCGTCCGCGTCGAGCAGGCGGGCACCGAGCGCGACGAGCATGCCGGCCCCGCCGTCGTTGGTGGCGCTGCCGCCGACGCCGAGCACGATGGTGCGCGCGCCGTCGTCCAGCGCGGCGCGCAGCAGCTCGCCGGTGCCCAGCGTGGTGGCCGTGAGCGGCTCGAAGACGCCCTCCGGCAGGTGCCGCAGGCCCGAGGCCTCGGCCATCTCGACCACCGCGGTGGTGTCGCGCACGGCGTACGTGGCGGTCACGGGCTTGCCCAGCGGCCCGGTCACCTGCAGCTCGCGGCGCTCGAAGCCGGCCGCGACCGCCGCGTCGACGGTGCCGTCACCGCCGTCGGCGACCGGCAGCGACTCGACCGTCAGCCCCGGCACCACGTGCAGCAGACCGGCCGTGACGTGCTCGGCGACCTGCACCGCGGTCAGCGAACCCTTGAACTTGTCGGCGGCGATCAGTACGCGCCCCGTCGTGTGTCGTGAAGCGTCGGACACGTTTACTCCCCATCCGATACAGAACGTCGCGCCGCTCGGACCTTATCCCGCTATCGTCCGCCTGCCCATGACCGGCCCGGCGAACCGCCCCTTCACACCACGCGTTTCACTGACATAGCGGGACGTTCCGATCGGTGGACGCACCACGCGGCCGTGGCCCGTCGCGACAGGCGTTCCGGGCCGGATATTCGTTTGCGGCGGCCCGCCGAGGTGCGCCACAGTGCGCCGGTGCTGATCCGACGCGAACGACCCACCGACATCGACGTGATCCGTGACGTCACCGCCGCCGCGTTCACCCGGCCGGGGACGGCCGACGGCTCCGTCGAAGCCTCGCTCGTCGACCGGCTGCGGGCGGACGACGCCTGGCTCCCCGAGCTGTCGCTCGTCGCGACGGACGAGGAGGACCGGGTGATCGGGCATGTGCTGGCCACGCGCGCCCATGTCGCCGGGACACCCGTGCTCGCGATCGGCCCGCTGTCGGTCGCCCCCGGCCACCAGGGCGCCGGCGTCGGCAAGGCGCTGATGCACACCGCGCTCGGCGCCTGCGACGCGCTGGGCGCGCCACTGGTGGTCCTCCTCGGCAATCCCCGCTACTACGAGCGGTTCGGTTTCCGCCTCGCCGAGGAGTACGGGATCACCCCGGCGGTGGCGGAATGGAGGCCGCACTTCCAGGTCCGGACGCTGGCGGGCTACGATCCGGCCGATCCGGCGCTGCGTGGCGCGTTCGCGTACGCGGCGCCCTTCGACGACGTGTGAGCCGCGTAGGTTGGGGTTCGTGACCCAGGACTACGCCTCGTACATCGCCGGCCTGCCGAAGATCCTCGCTGGAGCGGCCATGCTGTTCCGAGACCGGGCCGGCCGTGTGCTGCTCGTGGATCCCAACTACCGCGAGGGCGAGCGGAAGTGGATCCTGCCCGGCGGCACGGTGGAGTCGGGTCAGGGCGAAACACCCCGGCAGGGCGCACGTCGCGAGGCCGCCGAGGAGATCGGCCTGGACGTCGAGCCGGGCGCGCTGATCGCCGTCGACTGGGTGACCCGTGCCGACCGGCCTCCGCTGGCGGTGTACCTGTACGACGGCGGTGTGCTCGACGAGGAGCAGCTCGGCGCGATCCAGCTGCAGAAGGAGGAGCTGGACGCCTGGAACCTCGTCCCGCTCGACCAGGTCGGCACGTTCACCTCCCCCGAGATGGCAGGCCGTATCCGCGCCGGGTTCTCCGCGCTGATGGCCGGCACCGGGCCCGCCGAGCTGGAGAACGGCCACCGGGTCGGCCCGGCGCCCGCGGTGGACCACACCCGCCGGACCGGATCGACGCCCTCCGGGAACGGCACCGGCCGGACCGGTCAGCGGCCGACCGCGTAACCCTGCATGCCGCGCGGGTTGGCGGCCGCGGAGAGCACCCCCGTGCCGGGGTCGCGGGCGACCGCGCAGAGCCGGCCCTCCGACCAGGGGCCGCCCACGGTCACCCGGTGGCCGCGGCGGCGCAGCTCCTCGACGGCCCGCTCGCCGAGGCGGGATTCGACGGTGACGCTGCCGGGCCGCATGGCCCGCGGATGGAACGAGCCGGGGAAGCTGTCGGTGTGCCAGCCGGGCGCGTCGATCGCCTCCTGCAGGCCGAGCCCGCCCAGGGCGACGGCCAGGAAGAAGTGCAGCGACCACTGGTCCTGCTGGTCGCCGCCGGGGGTGCCGAACGCCAGGACGGGTTCGCCGTCGCGCAGCGCCATCGACGGCGACAGCGTGGTGCGCGGACGGCGTCCGGGCGTCAGGGAGTTGGGCAGCCCCTCCTCCAGCCACGCCATCTGCAGCCGGGTGCCGAGCGGGAAGCCGAGTCCGGGGATCAGCGGGCTGGACTGCAGCCAGCCGCCGCTGGGCGTGGCGGCGACCATGTTGCCCCAGCGGTCGACCACGTCGACATGGCAGGTGTCACCACGGGTGCGGCCGTCGGCGGCGGGGGCGCCCGGTTCGTCGGCCGCGACGGTCGGCTCACCCGTGCCGGGTGCGCGCGGCACGCCCTCGAGAGCGAAGCGCGGCAGCCGCGGCGGCCGACCGCCGGGGCTGCCGGGGCGCAGGTCGTAGGACGCCTCGGCGCCGATCAGGGCCCGGCGCCCGTTGTTGTACCCCGGTGACAGCAGCGCGCCGACGGGTACCTCGGCGCCGGCGTCGCCGTACCAGGCCTCCCGGTCGGCCATCGCGAGTTTGGTGCCCTCGATGAGGGTGTGGACGTAGCCGGGCTGCTGGTATCCGAAGCCGTCCGGCAGCAGGGCGAGTTGCTGGGCGAGGACCGGGCCCTGGCTCCACGGCCCCGGCTTGCAGACCGTCCAGCCGAACCGGTCGTACGTCACCGGGGGTTCGTAGCGCGCCTCGTATCCGGCCAGGTCGTCCCCGGTGAGCGTCGAGGCGTGCCGTTCGCCCGAGGTGTCCATCGCGGGGCGGGCCGCGGCGGCGGCCAGCGCCTCGCCGATGAAGCCCGAGCGCCAGATCTGCCGGGCCGCCTCGATCCGCTGCTCCCGGCCGCCGCCGGCCGCCCGCGCGTCGGCCTCGCGCAGCAGGCGCCGCCAGGTGGCGGCCAGGGCGGGGTTCCGCAGCAGGGCGCCGGGGCGGGGCGCCCTGCCTCCCGGCAGGTAGAGCGCGG
Organism: Streptomyces sp. H39-S7; assembly: GCF_027158205.1. Classification (GTDB taxonomy): domain Bacteria; phylum Actinomycetota; class Actinomycetes; order Streptomycetales; family Streptomycetaceae; genus Actinacidiphila. The sequence continues at coordinate 32,666 of NZ_JAPVLU010000039.1, forward strand.
CGGAACCGGTCCACTCGGTCTCGAAGAGGGTCCGCACCGCCTCCACGCTCGCGCCGATCGCCGCGACCGCCGGATGCCCGTGTTCGGCGTAGCCGACGGCGTACTTCAGGACCTCGGCCGGGGACTTCGTGCCGTGGTCGCGCAGCAGCACCATCCACGCGTCGAACGCACCGGGCACGGCGGCGGCCAGCGGCCCGGTGCCGGGCACCAGGTCCAGGCCGAGGCTCCGGTAGTGCCGGACGGACGCCGCCGCGGGGGCGGGCCCCTGCCCGCACAGCACCCGCACCGGCCCGCCGGCGGGGGCGAGCAGGATCGGCACCTCGCCCGCCGGACCGTTCAGATGCGGTTCGACGACGTGCAGGACGAACCCGGCGGCCACCACGGCGTCGAACGCGTTCCCGCCGTCCTCCAACACGGCCATCGCCGACTGCGAGGCCAGCCAGTGCGTCGAGGAGACCATGCCGAAGGTGCCCTGGAGGGTGGGCCGGGTGGTGAACACGGGGGCCTCTACCGGCCCCGCCGTGGTATCCGCATCCGCACCCTCACGCCTTCGGTATGTCGAAGAAGTACGTCAGTCCGCCCGCGAGGCGGATGTCGCCCTGGATCTTGAGCTTACGGGTGAAGAACAGCGCCGGGCCAGAGGCGTTGCCGGACACGAGCTTCAGGAAATCCGGGGCGGCCATGGTGAGGGTGAGCTGCGGGTCGCGGCCGCTCTCCTGCCGGGTCACCTTGCAGGCGCCGTCGGCGATGTGGGTCTCGTAGACGTCGCGGGCGTCGTCGCCGTTGGTGATCCGCCAGCGGATGAGCGCGTCGCGCTTGCCCGCGGCGTCCGGCTTGAAGAGGGTCTCCATCCGGTTGAACACCTCGTCGAGCACGCGCTTGCGCTGCGGGCCGCTCATCAGTTCGGCGATCCGCCGGACGGGCAGCTCCTTGACGATGCGGGCGAACTCCTTCGGCTCGACCGCACCGAAGTCGAGTGTGTCGAGGTCGAGATCGTCGATGTCGGCCATGCCGGGCACCATCCTTACTCCAGAGTAAGTTTACTGATGGGTAAGCCTAGAGCCGCTGCCTCTAGGCTGGCAATGTGTCCAACGATTCCTCCACCGGCCCTGCCCGCTCCCCCCGCTCCGGCCACTCCCCCGACACGGCGAGCGCGACCGTGCACGCGATGGCCGAGCGGCTGACCGCCGTCCCGGGCATCGCCGGGGTGATGCTCGGCGGCAGCCGGGCCCGCGGCACCCACCGCCCGGACTCCGACTGGGACCTCGGCCTGTACTACCGGGGCGAGCCGGACACCGCGGCCCTGGCCGCGCTCGCGGCGGAGTTCACCGGCGGACCGGTCGAGGTCGCCGGCCCCGGCGGCTGGGGCCCGTGGGTCAACGGCGGCGCCTGGCTGACCGTCGACGGCGTGCCGGTCGACTGGATCCTGCGCGACCTCGACCGCGTCGAGCGCGTCTGGGACGACTGCCGCGACGGGCGCTACGAGGTCGGCACGCAGCCCGGCCACCCCCTCGGTTTCTGGTCCCCCGGCTACCCGGGCGAGATGGCGCTCGGCCGCGTACTGGCCGACCCGGAAGGCGAGTTGACGGCGCTGCGGCAGCAGACCCTGCACTACCCCGAACCGCTGCGCAAGGCGCTCGTCGCCGCCGCGTGGGAGGCGGAGTTCCTGGCGGCGAGCGCCCGCAAGTCCGCCGGCGCCCACGACACGCTGCACGCCGCGCTCTGCCTGTCCCACGCGCTCGGTGTCCTCGCCCAGTCCCTCCACGCGCACCACCGCACCTGGTGCCTCAACGAGAAGGGCGCCCTGGCGGCGGCAGCCGCCCTCCCCGCGGCGCCCCCGGACTTCCGCGCCCGCGCCGAGGGCGTACTGGCCCGGCTCGACGATCCGGCGGCGGCCGTCGAGGCGGCGGCCGCGCTCGTCGCCGACACGCGCGACCTGCTCGGTTCCTGAACCGGGTCGGAATCAGGCCGGCTGCGGCCACTGCGGGGAGCGGCCCAGTATCGCGACGATCCGGTCGAGCGGATCGCCGCTCCCGCCGTCGGCCACCACGGGCCCGAACGCCGCGTCCTCGGCCAGCCGGCTCTCCCCCGCCGGAACGGCCGCGGCCACCGGCAGCGCCGCCGCCAGCACCTCCGGGTCGAACTTCGCGTCCACGCCGATGGCCCGCGCCACGTCCCAGCCGTGCACCACGGTGTCCACGAAGTGGAAGCCGATCGCCACCGTCGCGTGGAAGGCCCGTTCGTCACGGATCTCCGGAAGCCACCAACGGCGCTCCAGCGCCCCCGACTCGGTGAAGGCCGCCGCCACATCGGCGGCCGATGCCGCGAACGCCCCGGCCGGATCGTCCCCCACCGGCCGGTCGTCGAAGACCGACCGGTCCTTCGTCTCCCCCCGCGCCGCCGCCGCGAAGCCGTGGTTCTGCCCCACCATGTGCTCCAGCAGCCGCCGCAGCGTCCACTCCCCGCACGGCGTCGCCACATCCAGCGGGGTCGAGCCGATCCTTCCGGTGATCTCTTCCGCCGTCCGCAGCGCCTGCCGATGCAATACCCGAAGATCCGTCATACCGTGAACGGTAACCGCCGGGTACGACAATCCGGTCGGCCCGCCCGGACGGAAACCCGCTCGTCCGCACCCGAGTTGCGCCCTACGCTGCGGAGATGAGCAACCGCAAACACCTCGTGGCGATCCTGAGCGGAGCCGGCATCTCGACGGACTCCGGAATTCCGGACTACCGCGGCCCCAACGGGCTGTGGCGGCGCGACCCCGAGGCGGAGAAGCTCGTCACCTACGACACCTACATGGCCGACCCGGACATCCGCCGCCGCGCCTGGCTCATGCGGCGCGACAGCGAGACCTGGCACGCCCGCCCCAACGCGGCGCATGACGCGGTGGCGGAGCTGGAGAGGTCCGGTGTGCCGGTCCGCGTCATCACGCAGAACGTCGACGGCCTGCACCAGTTGGCCGGGGTGCCCGCCCGCAAGGTGCTGGAGCTGCACGGCACGGCACGGGCCGTGGTCTGCACGAAGTGCCATGCGCGCAGCGGCATGGACATCGCGCTGGAACGGGTGGCGGCCGGTGAGCAGGACCCGCCGTGCCTGGCCTGTGGCGGAATCCTGAAGTCCGCGACGGTGATGTTCGGGCAGCGCCTCGACCCGGAGGTGCTCGCGCAGGCGATGGCCATCGCGAAGGCCTGCGACACGTTCTTCGCCGTCGGTACGACTCTGCGGGTCCAGCCCGCCGCGTCCCTGGCCGGCATCGCCGCCGAACACGGCGCCCGCCTGGTCATCGTGAACGCCGAACCCACCCCCTACGACGAGTTGGCCGACGAGGTGATCCGCGAGCCGATCGGAACGGCTCTGCCGGCTCTGCTCAGCGCGCTGGCGCCGCGTCAGGAGCGCTGACCTCTCAGCGCGCCCGCTTCGCCAGTGACGTGAGGACCGCGCGGGCCGCGTGGTGGCCGCTCATTCCGTGGACGCCGGGGCCCGGCGGAGTGGCGGAGGAGCAGAGGAAGACGTTGGGGCGGGCGGTGGCGTAGGGGTTCCAGGCGATCTTCGGGCGGAGGACCGTCTGGAGGCCGGCGAAGGCTCCGCAGGCGATGTCGCCGCCGACGTAGTTGACGTTGTGGGCGGCGAGTTCGGCCGGGCCCGCGACCGCGCGGGCCAGGACGAGGTCGCGGAAGCCGGGCGCGAAGCGCTCGATCTGGCGCTCGACGGCGTCGGTGGCGTTGCCGTGCCAGTCGTGCGGGACGTGGCCGTAGGCCCAGAAGACGTGCTTGCCCTCGGGGGCGCGGCTCGGGTCGACGACGGTCGGCTGGGACGTGATCAGGAAGGGGGTCTGCGGCGGCCGGCCGCTGACCGCGCGGTTGAGCGCGTCGCCGATCTCGGTGTACGTCGGGCCGATGTGGACCGTGCCGGCGCGACGGGCGTCGGGCGCGGTCCAGGGGACGGGGCCGTCCAGCGCGTAGTCGATCTTGAAGACGGACGGGCCGTAGGTGAAGTTCCGGTAGGCGTCGCCGAGTCCGGCGATGCGGGCCAGGGCCGTCGGCGAGGTGTCGAAGACGTAGGCCCGTGCCGGCGGCAGCTCGTCGAGCTTGCGAACCGTCACGCCCGTGTGGACGACTCCGCCCTGTTCCTTGAGGTACGACGCGAGGGCGTCCGCGATCGACTGCGAGCCGCCGCGCGGGATCGGCCAGCCCACCGCGTGCGCGGCGAGCGCGAAGATCAGGGCGGTGGCGCCGGTCAGCGGCGAGGTGAGCGGGGTGATCGCGTGCGCGGCCAGGCCGGCCAGCAGGGCACGGGCCTTGGGGTCGCGGAAGCGCCTGGCCAGCACGGCGACGGGCGGCAGCCCGGTCAGGCCGAAGCGGACGAACCGGTAGGGGTCGATGGGCACCCCGCGCCACTGGGGCCGCAGCAGGTCGGCGGCCATCGTGTTCCAGTGGCCGACGTAGGGCGCCACCAGCCGGCGGTAGCGGACGGCGTCGTGCGCGCCGAAGGACGCGGCGGTCTCGCCCACGGAGCGCGACAGCAGCGCGGCCGTGCCGTCCGGGAACGGGTGCGCCATCGGCAGCTCGGGATGCAGCCACTCCAGACCGTGCGCGCGCAGCGGCAGTGCCTTGAACGCGGGCGAGCCGGCACCCATCGGGTGCACCGCCGAGCAGGGGTCGTGCCGGAAGCCCGGCAGCGTCAGCTCCTGGGTCCTGGCGCCGCCGCCGACCGTGTCGGCCGCCTCGTAGATCTGTACGGACAGGCCGGCGCGGGCCAGCTCCGCCGCGGCCGTCAGCCCGTTCGGCCCGGCTCCGACGACCACCACGTCCACTACCGCAGTCCGGCTCATCACACGCCCATCAGCTCGAGAATCCGCCGCGCGGTCTCCGCGTCGCGGGCGATGGAGAACGGCAGCGCGTTGCCCCCGGGAATGCGGAACGGCCCGCCGGCCGCCGTCAGGCTGGCCCCGCCGGCCTCGGTCACCAGGAGGAGTCCGGCGGCGTGGTCCCAGGGCAGTTCCCAGAAGAAGGCCACTCCATCCACGCTGCCCCTGGCCAGCTCCAGGTACTCGATACCGGCGCAGGTGCACGACCGGGTCACCGCGCCGCCCGCTTCCAGCCGGCCGATCAGCTCCCGCTCCTTCTCGGTGCGGTAGACCGGGTTCGACGTGGAGACCCGCAGGACGCCGTCGGGCGCGCCGGCCGTGCGCATCGGCTGCCCGTTGAGGTACGCGCCCGCGCCGCGCCGCGCGGTCGCCATCAGCCCCCGCTCGGGGACGTAGGTCCAGGACGCGAGCGGCTCACCACCCTGCACGAGGGTGACGAGCGTCGCGTAACCGTCCTCGCCGCGCACGAAGTTCGCGGTGCCGTCGACCGGGTCGACGACCCACACCGGATCGGCACCGTCCAGTCGCCTGAGGACGCCGATGTCGGCGCTGACCGCCTCCTCGCCGACGACCACGGAGCCGGGCAGGAGCGCGGTCAGCTCCTCGGTGAGCCGTTCCTCCGCCCGGCGGTCGGCGGTGGTCACCAGGTCGTAGGGGCCGTTCTTCTCGATCACGTCCTCGGCCGCGAGCCGCCGCCAGCGCGGCGTGACCTCTTCGGCGACCACGGCCCGTACCACCCGCTCGACGGCTGCGAGCAGTTCCTCATCGACCTCGTTGACCATGGCTCCATCAAATCAGACCGCAGTGGCGTCCTGGCGTACGGTTCGCCGGAGCAGGGGGTGCATCAGCACCGTGTAGAGGATGAGCGCGGAGCCGAGTCCCACCGCCCAGCCGTAGTCCGCGAGCGGCTTGAGGAACGGGATCATGCCATCGGCGGGGAAAGGCCCCTTGCCGGGCTCCGAGTGCGAGCCCCCGATCGCCAGCACCCCGCCGACGGCGAAGGCCGCGACCGCCCGCCAGTTCCAGCCGGCGGTGTACCAGTAGCGGCCGCCGGGGGTGTAGAGGTCGACCAGGTCCAGGACGGTACGGCGGATGATCCAGTAGTCGGAGATGAGGATGCCCGCGACCGTTCCCAGCAGGCCGCCGACCACGCCCAGCCAGGTGAAGATGTAGAACTCGGGGGTCTCGATGAGCTTCCACGGGAAGATCACCACGCCCACCACGCCGGTGATCAGCGCCCCGGTGCGGAAGTTGATGTACTTCGGCGCGAGGTTGGACAGATCGTAGGCCGGCGACACCACATTGGCCGCGATGTTCACACTGATGGTCGCGATCAGGACGGTGACCAGCGCGAAGACCAGGCCGAAGACGTTGTCGGTCTTGGCGGCCAGCTCGACCGGGTTCCAGATCGGTGCTCCGTAGACGGCCTGTGAGCCGGAGGTGACCAGCACCGACAGCAGGGCGAAGAACGTCATCGTCGTAGGCAGCCCCAGGGACTGCCCCCATATCTGGGCCCGCTGGCCGGCACCGAAGCGCGTGAAGTCGGGGATGTTCAGCGACAGGGTGGACCAGAAGCCGATCATGCCCATCAGCGACGGGAAGAAGACCGGCCAGAAGTCGCTGCCCCAGCCGAGCTTCGACGGCTGGTCCAACAGCGGCCCCAGGCCGCCGGCCTTCACCGTGACCCAGACCAGCAGCACGACGGCGCCGACGAGGACGAACGGCGCGGCCCAGTTCTCGAAGCGCCGCAGGGTGTCCATGCCCCGGTAGATGATGGCCATTTCGAGGGCCCAGAAGGCCACGAAGCACAGCCACATGGTCCACGGGTAGCCGCCGATCTTCCCGACGTCCGCCCAGCCACCGCCGATGATCTTGCCGAGCAGGACGAAGATGCCCTGGCCGCCGATCCAGGTCTGGATGCCGAACCAGGCGCAGGCCACCGCGGCCCGCACCAGCGCCGGCAGGTTCGCCCCGCGCAGCCCGAACGAGGCGCGGGCCAGCACGGGGAAGGGGATGCCGTACCGGGGTCCCGCGTGCCCGGTGAGCAGCATCGGGACGAGCACGATCACGTTGGCCAGGGCGATCGTGAGGACCGCCTGCTTCCAGTCCATGCCGAGCGCGACGAGCCCTGAGGCGAGCGTCCAGGACGGGATGTTGTGCGCCATCCCGATCCACAGCGCCGTGAAGTTGTACGTCGTCCACGTGCGGCGCGCGACGGGGACGGGCAGCAGGTCCTCGTTGGCGAACCGGGTGTCGGGCAGGGCCGCGCCGGCCGGCAGTTCGACGCGGTCCCCCGGGCTTGCGGTTATGGTCATCGACACCTCATCTCAGGGTCATCTCAGAACGGGGATGATGTGCTCGCCGTAGGCGTCGATGGTCGACTCCTTGGCGTCGTGCATGTCGTAGAGGGCGAACTGGTCGACGCCCAGCTCGCGGAGGTGTTCGAGCTTGGCGAGGTGCGCCCCGACCGGGCCGAGCAGGCAGAACCGGTCGACGATCTCGTCGGGCACGAAGGCGGTGTCGGGATTGCCCGAGCGTCCGTGGTGGGCGTAGTCGTACCCCTGGCGCTGCTCGATGTACGCGGTCAGCTCGTCGGGCACCAGGCCGGAGTGCTCGCCGTAGCGGGAGACGAGGTCGGCGACGTGGTTGCCGACCATGCCGCCGAACCAGCGGCACTGCTCGCGGGCGTGCGCCAGCTGCTCCTCGCTGCCGTCCGTGACATAGGCGGGCGCGGCGACGCAGATGGTGATGGCGGACGGGTCGCGGCCGGCGGCGGACGCCGCGTCCCGGACCGCGCGGATCATCCACTCGGTGAGGAACGGGTCGGCCAGCTGCAGGATGAACCCGTCGGCCTTCTCCCCGGCCAGGGCCAGTGCCTTGGGCCCGTAGGCGGCCATCCAGACCGGCAGCTTCCCGTTCTCCACCCACGGCAGCCGCATCGGGGTGCCGTCGACGGACGCCTCGCGGCCCTCGGCGAGGTCGCGGATGACGCCGATCGCCTCGCCGACGCGCGCGAGGGTGTTGGGCTTGCGCCCGGCGACCCGCATGGCCGAGTCGCCGCGCCCGATGCCGCACACCGTGCGGTTGCCGTACATGGAGTTGAGGGTGGCGAAGGTGGACGCGGTCACTTCCCAGGTGCGGGTGCCGGGGTTGGTGACCATCGGGCCGACGATCAGTTTGCGGGTGTGTTCGAGGATGCGGCTGTAGATGACGAAGGGCTCCTGCCAGAGCACGGCGGAGTCGAAGGTCCAGCCGTGGGTGAATCCGTTGCGCTCGGCGCGGCGCATGAGGCCGACGACACCGGAAGCGGGCGGATCCGTCTGCAGGACGAGGCCGAAGTCCATGGCGCTGCTCCTAGATGAGGTACTGACAGGTGCTGCGCGGGGTGTACTGGCCGTGTCCGGCCCGCCCCACGTACGTGCGGTCGGTGATCACGGGCTCGCCGCGCGACAGGACGGTCTCGACCCGTCCGGTGAGCCGCTTCCCCTCGTACGCCGAGTAGTCGACGTTCATGTGATGGGTCTCGGCGGAGACGACCTGCTCGGTGTGCGGGTCGTAGATGACGATGTCGGCGTCGGCGCCCGGCGCGATGGTGCCCTTGCGCGGGTAGAGGCCGAACATCCTGGCCGGGGTGGCGCAGGCGATCTCGATCCAGCGGCGCCGAGTGATCCGGCCGTCCACGACCGCCTGGTGCAGCAGGTCCATACGGTTCTCGACGCCCGGCAGCCCGTTGGGGATCTTGGAGAAGTCGCCGCGGCCCAGGTCCTTCTGCCCGGTGAAGCAGAACGGGCAGTGGTCGGTGGAGACGACCTGCAGGTCGTTGGTGCGCAGCCCCCGCCAGAGCGCCTCCTGGTGCTCCTTGGGGCGCAGCGGTGTGGAGCAGACGTACTTGGCGCCCTCGAAGTCCGGCTCCGCGAGGTTGTCGGTGGACAGGAAGAGGTACTGCGGACAGGTCTCGCCGAAGACGTTGAGCCCCTTGTCGCGCGCCTGGGCCAGCTCGGCGAGCGCCTCCTCGGCGGAGACGTGCACGACGTACAGCGGGGAGCCCGCCACCCGCGCCAGCTGGATGGCGCGGTGGGTCGCCTCGGCCTCCAGCAGGGCCTTGCGGACCTCGCCGTGGTAGCGGGGGTCGGTACGGCCCGCCGCCAGGGCCTGCTGGACGAGGACGTCGATGGCGATGCCGTTCTCGGCGTGCATCATGATCAGGCCGCCGTTGCCGGCCGAGCGCTGCATGGCGCGCAGGATCTGGCCGTCGTCGCTGTAGAAGACGCCGGGGTAGGCCATGAAGAGCTTGAAGCTGGTCACGCCCTCCTCCACCAGGACGTCCATCTCCTTCAGCGTGTCCTCGTTGACGTCCGAGAGGATCATGTGGAAGGCGTAGTCGATGGCGCACTGGGCGTCGGCCTTGGCGTGCCAGGCGTCCAGACCGGAGCGCAGTGAGTGGCCGACGCTCTGGACCGCGAAGTCCACGATGGTCGTGGTGCCGCCCCAGGCCGCGGCGCGGGTGCCGGTCTCGAAGGTGTCCGACGCGGCGGTGCCGCCGAACGGCAGCTCCATGTGGGTGTGCGCGTCGACGCCGCCCGGGATGACGTACTTCCCGGCCGCTTCGACGATCCGGGCGTCGCCGGTGGTCCAGCTCTCCGCCACGGCGGACTCGTGGGCGGCCAGGGCCACCACCCGGCTGCCCTCGATCAGCACGTCGGCGTGGATCTCGTCGGCGGCGGTAATGACGAGGCCGCCGCGGACGACGGTGCGTGGGGTGGTCATGGCCTGCCTCCGGCGAGTTTGTCCTGGGTCAGCCTGAGCGCGTCCTCGAGGGCGCTCGCGCCCTCTTCCGCCTCGGCGACGCTGAGTGTCAGCGGCGGTGCGATGCGCAGCGCGTTTCCACCGCGGCCGCCCTTGCCGATCAGCAGCCCGAACTCGCGGGCCGCCTCCAGGACCAGGCTCGCGGCCTGCGCCGACGGTTCGCCGGTGGCGGGTTCGACGAGTTCGACGCCGAGCATCAGCCCCCGGCCGCGGACCTCGCGGACGATCGGCAGCGCGGCGCTGATCGCCTCCAGCCGGGACTTGAGCAGCCCGCCGACCCGGCGGGCGTTGCCCTGCAGATCGTGGTCGACGAGGTACGTCAGGTTGGCCAGCGCTCCCGCGGTGGTGATCGGGCTGCCGCCGAAGGTGGAGATGGAGTTCGCGGTCAGGCAGTTCATGACCTCGGCGCGGGCCACGACGCCGCCCATGGACATCCCGTTGCCGATGCCCTTGGCGAAGGTCAGGATGTCCGGCGGGCCGGCCTGGTCGTGGGCCTGCCAGCCCCAGAAGTGGTCGCCCGTCCGGCCCCAGCCGGTCTGCACCTCGTCGCTGATCCACAGGATGCCGTGCCGGTCCAGGACCCGCTTGAACGCGGCCAGCAGCCCGTCCGGGCCGGAGGTGAAGCCGCCGACGCCCTGGATCGGCTCCGCGATCAGCGCCGCGACGCTGCCGTTCGCCTGGCCGAGGATGTCCTCCAGGTCCGCGACGCACGCGGCGGTGAAGGCCGCGTCGTCCAGGTGCGCGTACGGGCCCCGGGTGCGGACGCCGCCGTGCACGTACAGCGTCTGCAGCGGGGAGAGGCTGGTGGGCGACCAGGCTGAGTTGCCGGTGATGCCGATCGAGGTGAAGGAGCGGCCGTGGTAGCTGTTGCGCAGCGCCAGGACCTGGTTCGAGCGGCGGTGGGTGGTGGCGAGCAGCAGGGCGGTGTCGTTCGCCTCGGTGCCGGAGGTGGTGAAGAAGACCCGGGCGTCCGGGATGCCGGACAGCCGGGCGATCCGCTCGGCCAGGTCGACGGCCTGACGGCTCAGGTAGAGCGTCGAGGAGTGCAGGATCCTCCCGGCCTGCTCGGTGATGGCGGCGGTGACCTCGGGGAGGGCGTGCGCGGTCATCGTGGTCAGGATGCCGCCGAAGAAGTCGAGGTAGCGGTTGCCCTCGGCATCCCAGACGTGGCGGCCCTGGCCGTGGGTGATCTCGATGGGCTCGTCGTAGTACGTGGCCACCCAGTCGGGCATGACGGCACGGTGGCGGGCGTGCAGGGGGGAATGCAGGTTCTCGGTCACGGTTGCCATGACGATCAGGCCTCCGTGAGGTCGCCGTAGGCGTCCGGCCTGCGGTCCCGGTAGAACGCCCACTGCTGGCGCACCTCGTCGATCAGGTCGAAGTCCAGGTCCCGGACGACCAGCTCCTCCTTGGTGTCGGACGCGACGTCGCCGACGAACTGCCCGCGCGGGTCGACGAAGTAGCTGGTGCCGTAGAAGTCGTTGTCGCCGTACTCCTCCTGGCCCACCCGGTTGATGGCTGCGATGAAGTACTCATTGGCGACGGCGGCGGCGGGCTGCTCCAGCTGCCACAGGTAGCCGGACAGGCCGCGCGAGGTCGCGGACGGGTTGTAGACGAGCTGGGCGCCGGCCAGCCCCAGGGCGCGCCAGCCCTCCGGGAAGTGCCGGTCGTAGCAGATGTAGACGCCGATCCTGCCGACCGCGGTGTCGAAGATCGGCCAGCCGAGGTTGCCGGGCTTGAAGTAGAACTTCTCCCAGAACCCCTTGACCTGCGGGATGTGGTGCTTGCGGTACTTGCCGAGGTAGGTACCGTCGGCGTCGATGACCGCGGCGGTGTTGTAGTAGAAGCCGGACTGCTCGACCTCGTACACGGGGACGACGATCACCATGCCGGTCTCGCGGGCGAGCGCTTGCATCCGCTGGACGGTGGGTCCGTCGGGGACCGGTTCGGCCCACCGGTAGTGCTCCGCCTCCTGGACCTGGCAGAAGTAGGGGGCGTTGAACACCTCCTGGAAGCCGATGACCTTGGCACCCTGGGCGGCGGCGGCCCTGGCGTACTCCTCGTGCTTGGCGATCATCGATTCGGTGTCACCGGTCCAGGTCGCCTGGACGAGCGCGGCACGTACGACGTTGCTCATGAGCAGCTCCTCTGACGTGGCATCACGTCCGGTCTACGCACGTAGATTCCGGCCGTGTGGAAGAACGTAGAAGCGCCCTACCCGCTCTGGCAAGACCGCTACCGTTACTTGACCGGGACGATCAGGTTTCCCGCACGGGCGGGGCAACCGGCGGCAGCTCCGCCATGCCGGCGCGCCCTCCCGCGGATGGTTGCCGCCGGTTCACCGGTCCGGCAGGCCCACCCGGCGCAGAGCGGCCGCGAGGTCGCGGCGGCGGGGCCGGGAGATCGCGGCGGCGGCTTCCAGGAGCGGCGCGGCGAGGCCGGGGTGCTCCCGGGCGACGGCCGCGGCCTCCTCGGGCAGCCGGGTCCCGGCCACGGCGGCCAGCAGCGTTCCGGCCTCCGCGCCCCCGTCCTCCTCATACAGCGCGGCCGCCAGGGCCGCGACCTCGGCGGCGGGGCGGGCCGCGGCCTGGCGCAGCAGGGTGCGGCAGTCGTCCGCGCGATCCGCCCGGGCCAGGGCGGCCGCGGCGGCGGCCAGCCGGTCCGGGGGCAGGACGGCGACCTCCCACAGCAGCGTCGCGACATCCGCCGCGAGCCCGGCGCGTTCCAGCTCGCGCGCCAGCACCGGCAGCGCGGCGGCCGGCCCGGCCGCCGCCTCGCACAGCACCACGTACGCCTCCCCGCCGCGCCCGGCGCGGCGCAGACCGCCCAGCCGGGCCGCCTCGCCGCGGGCCTGCGCCTGCCGCGGACCGGCGTCCGACGGGACGTCGGCGACCGGTGGCGGCGCCTGCTCGGCGGTGATGCCGGCGAAACGCGCACCGCGCGGGGCGCGACCGGCCGGGCGGGGCGGCTGGGGCGCCGGGGACCCCTGCGGCGTCGCATCGTCCGCTGCGGGCCCTTCGTCGAACGTCGTCGCGAACCGCGCGCCGCGCGGGCGCGCACCGCTACGGCGCCCGGTCGGTGCGGCAGGTGCGACGGGCACGGCCGCCTCCACGTCGTCGGCCGGCTCCGGTGCGGAACCCCGCTCCTGTGCGCCCGCCGGCTCCGGCGCCCTCGGGAGGAACCAGCCGTCCGGCGCGGGGGAACGCCGCGCGGTGGACCGGTCGCCGAAGGGCTCTCCGGCGTGACGTGCCTCGACCGCGTCCAGCCGGGCCTGCAGCTCCGCACACCGCGCACCCGCGCGTTCCCGGTCGTCGCGGGCCCAGGCGAGGGCGTTGGCGAGGCGTCCCGCCGTCACCGAGCCGGGATCGCCGCCCGTTCCCGCGTATTCGTCCACCGCGTACACCGCCGCCCGTTCGCGCAGGACCGCGTCATGGCGTTCGCGGAGCATCGCGTTCAGCCGGGAGCGCAGCGCCGTCCCGCTGCCGGGTGCCGCGTCCCGGCCTGCCGCGGCGGCCCGGTACAGCCGCTGGGCGCGGCCGACGTCGGCCGGGTCGACCGGTGTGCCCCGCAGGGCTGCCAGGTCGTGCAGGACGGCATGCACCACGTCCCAGGGCGCCAGTTCCACACCCGCCTCGTACGCGTTCACCCCCGCCGGATCGCGCCGCGCCAGGGCGCCGTACCAGCCGGGCGCGTCCCCCAGGCCGGCGACCAGCTCCCGGAAGTGTTCGGTGAACTCCCGTGTCGCACCGGCCAGTTCACTTGCGGCGCCGCGCTGTGTCATCGCTGTTGCCTCTCCGCCCCCGCCCCGGAGGCATGCGATCCCGTCGTCGCATTCGACACCCTGTGTGTTACGGGACGGCTACGGGGAGTTTTCGTCCGCGCGCCGCGGAAGCCCCAACTGCCGTACGCGGCAGGCTGGTCACGGGGTGCCGATTCCTCTGCGCGGGCACCTGCCGGTCCGCGAGACTGGCCGTTATGCGTCCTCTCCGCACGATCCGCACGATTCCCCGCGCGGTCGCCACCACCGCCGCCCTGACCACCGCTGCCGTGCTCGTCATGAGCACCGCGCTGACCGGGTGTTCCGACTCCTCGGACACGAAGGACGGCAAAGCCACGTCACCGCTGCTGTCCGGTCCGAGCCGCACGGCCGCCTCCGGCGGCGCCACCACTCCCGCCTCCGGCCGCACCACCGCCACCTACACCCCGCGCTCGGCGCCGGGCGACGAGGCGTTGCGGCGCACCGCGGACCTGCTGCGGACCAGGGCCGCGGCCATGGGGCTGAAGGACGCGCGGATCGAGGTGCGCGGCGGCACGATCACCGTCACGACCCCCGGCGACACCGGGGAGCGGCTGCGGCAGCTGGCCGCCACGGCCGAGCTGGGGTTCCGGCCGGTGCTGGGCTCCGACGCCACCGTCTCCCCCGAGCTGCAGGCGAGGTTCGCCGCCTACGACTGCAAGGCGCCGCTCACCACGGCGGCGGTGTCCCCCGCCGACCCGACGATCGCCTGCGACAAGGCGGGGCCGCCGGTGAAGTACGCACTCGGTGCCGCCGCCCTCACCGGCCGGGACGTGACCAGCGCCAAGGCGGCGTTCGACGCGCAGCTCGGCAACGGCTGGATGGTGAACCTCGAGCTCACCACGGCGGGCGGCGCGAAGTTCGCCCAGCTGACGGGCACCCTGGCCCAGCAGCAGTCGCCCGCCAACCAGATCGGGATCCTGCTCGACCGCACGGTGCTCTCCGCGCCCTCCGTCTCCCAGTCCATCACCGGCGGCAAGGTCCAGATCAGCGGCCACCTCACCCGGACCTCCGCCGAGGACCTGGCCGCCCAGATCAGCTCGGGGACGCTGCCCGTCGAGCTGACCGTCTCCGAGGTCACCCGCTTCCCCTCCTGAGGGAAGGGAGGGGCGTCAGCCCGTGCGGCTCGGGCGGACCACCATCGCCGATCCGCCGCCGCGGCGCGTCGTCTCGGCCGCGGCGAGCCAGCGGCCGTCGGGCAGCCGCTGGATGCCGGTGGCCGCGCCGATCTCCGGGTTCTGCGTGAAGACGTGGCCGAGCGCTTCGAGCTGCGTCCTGGTCGCACTGGTGAACAGGGCCGGTTCGAGCTCGGTCGCCGCCGCGTTGCGCTGACTGGCGCGCGGCGCGGCGATCGCGTCGACGAGCTGCAGCCCGCGGTCGACGTGCTCGGTGAGGACCTGCAGCACGGTGGTGATGATCGTGGAGCCGCCGGGCGAGCCGAGCGCGAACGCGGGGCGGCCGTCCTTCAGCACGATCGTCGGGGAGATCGAGGAGCGCGGGCGCTTGCCGGGGCCGGGCAGGTTCGGGTCGTGGACGGCCGGGTTGGCGGGAGCGAAGGAGAAGTCCGTCAGTTCGTTGTTGAGCAGGAAGCCGCGGCCGGGGACGACGATGCCGCTGCCGCCGGTCTGCTCGATGGTGAGGGTGTACGCGACGACGTTGCCCCACTTGTCGGCGACGGTCAGGTGCGTGGTGTTCTCACCCTCGTACGTCGTCGGCGCGGCCGTGCCGGTGCCCGCGCAGGCGGCCGGGTGGCGCGGGTCGCCCGGGGCGAGCGGGCTGGTAAGCACCGCGTCGTCCTTGATGAGGCAGCCGCGCGAGTCCGCGTAGCGCTGCGAGAGCAGGCCGCTGGTCGGGACGTCCTCGAAGGCCGGGTCGCCGAGCCAGCGCCCGCGGTCGGCGAAGGCGATCCGGCTCGCCTCGATGTAGCGGTGCAGGTACTGGGCGTCGGTGGCCTGGCCCGGGGAGAGGCCGGCCCGCTCCATGATGTTGAGCGCCTCACCGACCGTCGTACCGCCCGACGAGGACGGTGCGATCGAGTAGACGTCGTAGCCGCGGTAGGAGACCCGGGTGGGGGCCTGCCGCTTGGCCGCGTAGCCTCGCAGGTCCGCTGCGGTCAGATCGCCGGGGCGCACCACGCGGGTGGCCTTCGGGTCGACCGGGGGGTTGCGGACCGTCTTGACGATGTCCGCGCCGATGTCCCCCTGGTAGATCGCTCCGACGCCCTTCCTGCCCAGCTCCTGGTAGGTGCGGGCCAGGTCGGGGTTGGTGAGGGTGGAGCCGACCACGGGCGCGGCGCCGTTCGGCAGGAAGAGCTTCGCGGTGGCCGGGAAGTCCTGGAAGCGCACCTTGTTCGCCGCGGTCTGCGAGCGGAAGGTCTCGTCGACGGTGAAGCCGTCGCGTGCGATCCGCTCGGCGGGCCTGAGCACCTGCGCCAGCGGCCGGCTGCCCCAGCTGTCGAGTGCGGTGGCCCAGGTCGCGGGGGTGCCGGGGGTGCCGACGCTCAGGCCGCTGGTGACCGCGTCGGCGAACGGCAGCGGCTTGCCGTTCTCCTGGAAGAGCGTCTCGGTGGCGCTCTTCGGCGCGGTCTCCCGGCCGTCGATCGTGAACACCTTGTGCAGCTTGGCGTTGTAGTAGACGAAGTACCCGCCGCCCCCGACGCCCGCCGAGTACGGCTCGGTCACGCCGAGCGCGGCGGCGGTGGCCACCGCCGCGTCCACGGCGTTGCCGCCCTGGCGCAGCACCTCGATGCCGGCCGCCGAGGCGTCCGCGTCCACACTGGAGACCGCGCCCCCGTAACCGGCTGCGACCGGCACCTTGGCCGGTTTCGCCCGCAGATCCTCCGGGGCCGACTGAGCCGGCGGGGCCGCGGCTCCGACCGTGACGACAGCGGCCGTGGCGGCCAGCAGTGACAACCTCCGGGCGGCGGGGAGACGCATGCGGTTTCCTCCAGTCAAGGGCGGTCCGCGCAGCCTAACTTGGGCACGTCGCTTCCGTCAGGAGCGCGTTCGGTCGAACACCGCTACGATGCCCGGCCATGAGCGATGACGTCCGCAACCTCGTGCTGGGCCTGGCGGCCAGCGCCATCAGCGCGGCGCTGGGCTGGTGTGTCCGCACCTATGTGTGGCGCCGCAAGCTGCACCGCAAACAGCGTTTCTTCGGGCTGCCCGGGGGCTCCGAATGCCTCCTGGTGGTGCCGCGCGATCCAGGCTCCCGGGTGTGGAGCGTGGCCCGCCACGACGCGTTCGCGCTGCTGGAGCTGGCCGCGCTGATCAAGGAGTGCGGCGCGCACGCCGAGATCCTGCCGCACGACACGGCCTGGCAGGGCTTCGGGGCGCGCACCGAGTTCTGCGTGGGCGGCCCTGTCGCCAACCACCGGCTGGGGGCGCACCTGCGCTCGATGCTGCCGGGCATCGAGGTCAACACCGACGCCTCCCCCGGTCCCGACCAGGGGGCGTTCACCATCGACGGCGAGACCTACCGGATGGACAAGGGCGCTGTCGAGTACGTCCTGCTGGCCCGGCTGGCCGCCGTGCGGGACGCCGGCAACGACCGGCCGGTCTTCCTCTCCTCGGGACAGCGCGGCGTCGCCAACCAGGCTGCCGTGCGGTACCTGGCCCGGCACCATGCCCGGCTGGCGCGCAAGCACGGCATCGACGCCACGTTCTGCCTGCTGCTGAAGGTCGTCAACTCACAGGCCTACGGTCCTGACGTCGTCGAGCTCGTCGCGGATGTGACGCGGGCGGCGCAGACCGTCCCGGTCAGTCGGCCAGACCGATCACCAGCCACATGACGGCGCATCCCGCGACGGTGCACAGCAGCGTCGAGCGGGACGGGTGCGGGCTGTGCGCCTCGGGGAGGATGTCGGAGGTCGCCAGGTAGAGCAGGAACCCGGCGAAGAACCCGAGGTAGAGGCCGAGCGCGCCCGGCGGGATGGTGAAGGCGAGGGTGATCGCGGCGCCGATCACCGGGGCGATCGCGTCACAGCCGAGCAGCACCAGCGCGCGGCCGCGGCCGTTCCCGTACATCCGGGTGATCGTGTACGTGTTGAAGCCGTCGGCGAAGTCGTGCGCGACGACGGCGATGGCGACCACCAGGCCGACCGTGCCGCCGGCCTGGAACGCGGCGCCGATCGCGAACCCGTCCATGACGCTGTGGCCGACGAGCGCCGAGGCGGCCGTGAGCCCGATGCCCTTGACGGGTTCGCCGGGGGCGGCCGGCGCCGGGCCGTGGGCGTGCGTGTGGGTGTGCGCGGCGTACTCGCCCTCGTGGGCGCGGTGGATCGCCACCGACCGCTCGACGATGTGCAGGGCGAGGAAGCCCGCGACGAACATCAGCAGCGCGGCGGGCACGCCGTGGACGTCGTCGGGCTGCAGGTCCAGTGCCTCGGGCAGCAGGTCGAAGCCGACCACGCCGAGCATCAGCCCCGCGGCGAGTCCCAGCACCAGATGGCGGCGGTCGCCGATGTGCTGGGCGACCAGGCCGCCGATCAGGGTCATCACGAACGCGCCGAGGGCTACCAGCACCGCCATCCGCGTTCACCCGCCTCCGCCACCGGCCCGCCCGCCTCCGCCCATGATCGGCGAAGGGGGCCGGCCGCGCGAGTCAGAACGGGTTCAGCGCCGGCTCAGTGGTGGCGGCAGTGCGGGTCGATCCGGTCGAGCACGGCGACGGCCATGGCCTTCTCGCCCTTGGCATTGGGGTGCGCGGGCGCGGCCGGGTTGGCGGGCACCAGCGGCTCGATCCAGCGGTCGGCGGGCGCCTTGCACATGTCGTGCCCGACGGTCGGCCGGTAGGTGTCGACGTACTCGGCGTGCGCGGCCCAGGCCTGCCGGCGCAGCATCGCGTTGAGCCGCTTCTCGGTGTCCTTGAGGTATCCGAAGTCCTTGTCCGCGAAGGGGACGGCGGGACGGCACCCGACGCCGTTGTCCGGCAGCAGGTCCGGGTAGCCGACGACGACCACGCGGGCGTGCGGGGCGCGGGCGCGGATGGCACGCAGCACGGACGCGACCTTCGGAGCCGTCTGCTGGATGTTGACGGTGAGCTGGTCGGTCCCCGAGGCGCCGTAGTGCTTCTGGCAGGGGTTGCCGGTCGGGTCGGTGGCGCTCAGCGCGGCGCAGGTGCCGATGATCGGTCCGAAGCCGACGTCGTTGCCGCCGATCTGCAGCGTGACGAGGTCGGTGCCGCGGTTCAGCGCGTCGAGCTGCGGTCCGTTGGTGCCCTGTGGCTTCCACATCTCGGCGGTGGTGGCGCCGCCGCAGCTGACGTCCTTGACCGTCGTGAAGTGCTGGTCCTGCGCGACCAGGGACGGATAGTTGCGGCTGGAGCGCGCGCAGTTGGCGTCCACCTGGTCGGGGATGCCGGGACCCGAGGTGTACGAGTCGCCGAGCGCCACATAACTGACGCCGTGTCCGTGACCGGAGGTGCCCGGCCGGCCCGAATGGGCGGAGGCCGGGACGGCGATGCCCGCGGTGAGGGCCAGAGCCCCGCCGAGTGCGGCTGCTGCCAGGACGGTGGTGCGGGCCATCGGTACCCCCAGTGTCGACGGTGACGAGCATCAGATTCGGCGCGTACCGGTTGGGTGTCAATGACCTTGACGAAAGATCGTCCGACGGACTCACGTTCGATCTACTGCCCGGTAGGGCCGCCGGCCACTGCCACCCGCCCCGAGCGCCCTCCTCTGCCCTCACACGTGTCCGGCCGCCCAGAGATCGTTACCCGTGCGTAACATGCACGTCTATTACCGCCGGTAAGGCCGCGAGGTTACTCTCCAGTCACATTGCGTCCGGCCAGACAGGAGCAGTCATGAGAGCAACCACAGCAGGTGTCGTCGGTGCGGCACTGCTCGCCTCCACGGCATTCGGTCTGGCCCCACTGGCCCAGGCTGCCCCGGCCCCCGCGGCGGTCACCGCCGCCCCGGCCCAGGCGCCGTCGGCCTTTCGCTTCGTCGACATACCCGGCTCCGGCGGCATCACGCTGAAGGGCAACGTCTTCACCCCCGGCGGATCCGACGGCTCGCAGCGCTACCCGGTCGTCGTGCTCCCCAGCAGCTGGGCCATCAACGACCTGGAGTACATCGCCCAGGCCAAGCAGCTCGCCGACTCCGGGTACGTGGTGGTCAGCTACACCTCCCGAGGCTTCTGGCTCTCCGGCGGGCAGATCGAGACCGCGGGACCGCCCGATGTCGCCGACGTGTCCAAGGTCATCGACTGGACGCTCGCCAACACCCCGGCCGACCCGGACCACATCGGGCTGGCGGGCGTCTCGTACGGCGCCGGCATCGGCCTGCTCGGCGCGGCGCACGACAGCCGCGTCAAGGCCGTCGTCGCGCTCAGCGGCTGGGCCGACCTCATCGACTCGATCTACCAGGGCCGCACCCCGCACCTGCAGGCCGCCGCCCTGCTCGGCGGCGCGGGCTACCTCACCGGCCGCCCGAGCCCCGAACTCCAGAAGATCCTCGGCAACTTCCTCACCGCGAACCTCGCCGCCGAGGACGAGATGATCGCCTGGGGCAAACTCCGCTCCCCCGCGACCTACCTCGACCAGTTCAACGCCAACGGCACCGCGGTCATGCTCGCCAACGGCTGGGGCGACAGCCTCTTCCCGCCCAACCAGTACGCGAAGTTCTACGAGAAACTGACCGGCCCCAAGCGCCTCGAGTTCCGGCCCGGCGACCACGCCACCGCCGAGGCGACCGGCCTGCTCGGTCTGCCCAACGACACCTGGGCCAGCTCCAAGCGGTGGCTCGACCACTACCTCAAGGGCGTCGACAACGGCATCGGCCAGGAGCAGCCGGTCCAGCTCAAGTCCCGTTCCACCGGCGCCTACGAGAGCTACGACAGCTGGGCCGCGGTCCCGTCCCGCACCACCACCCTCGCGCTCGGCGCCAAGGGCCTGCGCACCGGGGAGCTCGGCGGCGACGCCGGTTCCGGCTGGCGGACCACCATCGGCACCAACATCGACTCGGGGGCCGACGGCGGGATCATCTTCCTGTCCAGCCTGCTCGACCAGTTCGCCCAGGCCCCGCCCGTCGCGTCGATCCCGCTGCTGCCGCGCGCCTTCGCCACCGTCTGGCAGTCCGCCGCGTACGGCGCGGCCCAGCACGTCCGCGGCACCGCGACGCTGCACACCACGCTGACGCCGTCGGCCGCCAACGGGACCGTCATCGCGTACCTCTACGACGTGGACGCCCTGGGCACCGGCAAGCTGGTGACGCACGCGCCCTACACCTGGGTCGGACGCACCCCGGGCACGGCGTTCACCACCGACCTCGACCTGCTCTCCACCGCCTACGACGTCCCGGCCGGCCACCGGCTGGCGCTGGTCGTCGACACCGTCGACCCGCTCTACATCGAGCAGAACCCGGCCTTCGCGACGGTCACCGTCTCGTCCCCGGCAGCCGACCCGTCCTGGCTGTCGGTCCCGCTGACCGACCGGTAGCCCGCGCGTCCGTCCTCGGATCCGCCGCGGTCAGATCTGCTGGGGCGGTGTCGTCGTGACCGGTGCCGCCTTCGCCTTGGGATTGTGCCGTTCACGGCGGGCCAGCCAGTTCGCGAACCACGACAGCAGCATGCACATCCCGATGTAGATGGGTGCGATCACCATCACGACCGGGATGAACGGCAGGTCGTAGTCGAGGTTGGTGGCGATGAGCTTGCCGTTGTAGAGGAACTCCTCGTAGGTGATGAGGTAGCCGAGCGAGGTGTCCTTCAGCGCCACCACCAGCTGGCTGATGATCGCGGGCAGCATGGCGCGGGCCGCCTGCGGCACCAGGATGTACGTCATCACCTGGGTCTTGCGCATCCCGAGCGCGTAGGCGGCCTCGCCCTGGCCGCGCGACACGGAGTTCACGCCGGTCCTGAAGACCTCCGCGAGCACCGAGCCGTTGTAGAGCGTCAGGCCGATGATCAGCGCCATCATCGGCTCGATCTTGAGCGCGATGAAGATGAAGAAGATCATCACCAGCAGCGGCATCGCCCGGAAGAACTCCACCACCAGGGTGCTCACCCAGCGGATCGGCCGGTGGTCGGAGAGCCGTCCGGCAGCGAAGATCGCGCCGAAGGCGAGCGAGAGCACCGCCGCCCAGATGAACGCCTTGAGGGTGTTGGCGAGCCCGGTCAGCAGCAGCCGCTGGATGCCCTGGTACTCGAACGGCACCCACTTGGTCGCCTCGAACTGGCCGGTGTGGAACAGCATGTAGACGATCCAGCCGACCAGCGCCGCCAGCAGGGCGGTGGTGATCCAGGCGTAGAGCCGGTGGCGCGCCAGCGCCTTCGGACCCGGGATGTCGTAGAGCGCACTGCTCATCGGGCCACCTCGCTACGCCCGGCGGCCGCTGCGCGGCCTACGCACCTCTTCATCGTTCGCTCGCTGCGCTCGTTCACCGGGCGATCCCCATCTTCTTCTCCAGCACGTTGAAGAGCGCGCTGATCGACAGCGTGATGACCAGGTAGCCGACCGCGATCCAGATGAAGGACCAGATGATGCTGTAACCCAGCTCGTTGAGTGGCTTGTAGGTACCGAGCAGCTCGGTGACCGAGAAGGACCCGGCGATCGCGGAGTTCTTGGCGAGCGCGATGAGCGTCGACCCGATCGGGGAGATGACCGCCCGGCCCGCCTGCGGCAGCACCACCAGGTTCAGGGTCTGGATGAACGTCATTCCGAGGCTGCGGGCGGCCTCGCCCTGGCCCAGCGGCACGGTGTTGATGCCCGACCTGACCGCCTCGCAGATGAACGCCGAGGTGTAGGCGGCCAGCGCGAGGACCGCGAAGGTGGTGAACGGCAGCCGCACCCCGAACCGCGGCAGGCCCAGCAGCACGGCGAAGAAGAGCAGGGTCAGCGGGGTGTTGCGCAGCACGGTGACCCAGGTGGTGCCGAAGGCGCGCAGCGCCTTGACCGGCGAGACCCGGAAGCCCGCGATGATCACCCCGACCACCAGCGCCAGCACCCCGGCGTACACCGTCAGTTCGAGGGTGCCGAGGAAGCCCTCACCGTAGAGGGAGAAGTTGTCGAGCAGTACGTTCATGTGCGGCGGCCCTCTCAGTACCGTTCGACGGCGGGCGGGGTGGGCGCCGGGACCCCGGACAGGCCGAGGGTCGCGTCGTACGCCTTCTTCCAGTCGCCGTTCTTCTCGTGGGCCACGATCGCGTCGTCGAGCGCGAGCCGCAGAGCGTTGTCGCTCCTGGCCACGCCGACCCCGTAGGGCTCCTTGGAGAACGCCTTGCCGACGAGCTTCATCTCGTCGGGCGCCTTGGCCGCGTATCCCAGCAGGATCGAGTCGTCGGTGGTGACGGCGTCGACCTGGAAGGTCAGCAGGTTGTCCACGCAGACGGAGTAGGTGTCGTAGGTGACGGGGATGGCGTCGGGGTAGTCCGACTCGATGCGCTGGATGGGGGTGGAACCGGCGGCGGAGCAGACCTTCCTGCCCTTCAGGTCCTGCGGCCCCTTGATGTCGTTCTCGTCCTTGCGGACCAGCAGGCCCTGGCCCGCGATGTAGTACGGGCCGGCGAAGCCGACCTGCTGCTTGCGCTTGTCGTTGATCGTGTACGTGCCGACGTAGTAGTCGATCTGCCCGTTGCCGAGCGCGGTCTCACGGTTGGCGGAGGCCACCGACTTGTACTGGATCTGGTCGAGGCCGAAGCCGAGTGACGCGGCGAGCATCCGGGCGATCTCGACGTCGAAGCCGGCGTAGGTGCCGTTGGCGGGGTCGCGCTGGCCGAGGTAGGGCTGGTCGTCCTTGACCCCGATGACGAGCTTGCCGCGCCGGTGGGCGGAGCTCCACGTCTTCGAGTCGGGGAGCGAGAACTCCCGGTCCACCTTGTAGGTGGGCAGGTCGTCGGAACTGGGCCCCTTGGTGGGCGGGCTGCCCTGCTTGCCGCAGCCCCCCAGCAGGGCCGCGGCCGCTGCGAGCAGCGCGATGTGCCTGGTAGTACGTCGCATGGCGGTCCCGGGTCGTCAGTGGTGGAGGATCTTGGACAGGAAGTCCTTGGCGCGCTCGCTGCGCGGCGCGGTGAAGAACTCCTCCGGGACCCGGTCCTCGACGATCAGGCCGTCGGCCATGAAGACCACGCGGTTGGCGGCGGAGCGGGCGAAGCCCATCTCATGGGTGACGACGACCATCGTCATCCCGTCCCGGGCGAGCTGCTGCATGACCTCCAGGACCTCGTTGATCATCTCCGGGTCGAGCGCGGACGTCGGCTCGTCGAAGAGCAGTGCCTTGGGGTCCATCGCCAGTGCGCGGGCGATGGCAACCCGCTGCTGCTGACCGCCGGACATCTGGGCGGGGTACTTGTCGGCGTGCGACAGCAGGCCCACCCGGTCGAGCAGTTCCCTGGCCCGCTTGTCGGCGTCCGCGCGGCTGCGGCGGCGTACCTTGACCGGCGCCAGCGCGACGTTCTGCAGCACCGTCTTGTGCGCGAAGAGGTTGAAGGACTGGAAGACCATGCCGACGTCGGCGCGCAGCCCTGCCAGCTCCTTGCCCTCGGCGGGCAGCGGCCGGCCATCGATGGTGACGGTTCCCGACTCGACCGGCTCCAGCCGGTTGATCGCCCGGCACAGCGTGGACTTGCCCGACCCCGAGGGACCGATGACCACCACGACCTCGCCGCGGCCGATGGTCAGGTCGATGTCCCGCAGGACATGCAACTGTCCGAAGTGCTTGTTGACACCACTCAGGACGATCAGTGGATCCATGCGCAGCCCAGCTCACTCTCACCACGTCGGACGGTCGGCGAATGGGCAACCTATCCGTTCAAATCCGCATATCGGGCCGACACGCAGGGTGCCGCCATTAAGCTGATTTGTGGTGCGCGCGCTCGCCGACGGCCCGCGCCGCGGATCGGCGCGGGTGCGTTCCGGGGAGGGTCGGGTGCGGGCCGGTCGGGTGCGGGCCGGGGTCAGCCCAGGACCCGGTTGACCAGGGTGTCGCGTTCCGTCTGCGGGATGGCGGTCCAGCGGGTGCCGCGGATCGCGCCTTCGAGAGCGAGCAGGGTGTGCGTGCAGGCGTCCTCGGGAAGGTCCTCACGGATCTTCTCGAAAGCCCGGCCGGCGCCGAGCCGGCGCAGTTCGCCGGCGTCCTCTACGCCGCCACGGCGCAAGCGGTCGGCAAGGATTGCTCCGATATTCGGCATCTGCTGCAGGGAGTCCACGTCGCGCCTCCGGTACCGATCTGATCAAGTGGTGCGTTTCCGACATCATGCACCGTACGGCCGCGCGCGGAGGCGTCATTGCCCGCCGGACACGCCTGACCGCCGTCCCAGCGCGGTGCCGCGGCCCATCGGTCCGGGGGCAGGACGGGCCGTCAGTTCTCGGACGCCTCGGCGAGTGTCTGGGACAGCTCGGGCGTGCCGCTCTCGGCCCATTCGTGACCGATCCCGACCACGTCGATCTCACGGCCCGACTCCAGTCTGACCACCGGCAGGCCGTTCGGCCACACCTGCCAGACGGCGCCGGGCACCGTGCGGACGATGACGGTCCCGAGGTAGAGACCGGCATCGTTGCCGAGCCAGGGCAGCACCTCGGGGTCGTCGCGCCACTGCGGGACCAACTGGTCCAGAGCCGTCAACGAGCCCGGGGAGTCGTCGAGTTCGACCCCGGCGTCCTCGGCCTGGGCGCGCAGCAGATCGCACTCGGCCAGCAACTCCGTGACGCTCGCCGCGTCCGGGTCGCCACCGCGGACCACGACCCCGGGCGCCTCCGGGTGCCGCTTGCGCCACTTGTCCAGGAAGGGGATGTCCATGCGGTTCAGCGTCGCACCCGGGGCGGTCCGACTTCTACTGGCGCGCTCGCCCCACGAGGGCCCGGGGCGGTGGATCAGCAGCCGATCGCGTACACCTTGCGCAGGGTCTCGTGCACCGTCCAGGTCGTCCTGTCCCCCTCGCGCAGGACGCAGACAACGCCGGGGCCGAGTTCGAGCGTGTCGCCGCCCGTCACCTCGACCGTGGCTCGGCCGCTGACGACCACGAACATCTCGTCGGCCTCGGTGTCGGTCACCACGCCCGGGGTGATCTGCCAGATCCCCCGCAGCCGGGTCCCGTCCGCCGACTCCCAGAGCACCTTGCCGGTGACCTCGGGCGTGCCGGACACGATCTGCGCCGGATCGAGCGGCTCGGGCTCCAGCTCGGCGTCGGGAACGCGGACGGCGAAGCTGGCGGAGGGCAGGTCAACGGTGCTCATGAGCGCCGAGCGTACGGCGCGGGACGCGGGGGCGGGAACGACAGGTTGTATACGGTCCCGCGCCCGGCTGTACGCCTCGTAAGCCTCGTAGGCGGAGCTGTGCGCCCCCGGCGGTCAGACCGTGAGGTCGACGACGACCGGCGCGTGGTCGGAGGCGCCCTTGCCCTTGCGCTCCTCGCGGTCGACGTACGAGTCGCCGACCGCCTTGGCGAAGGCCTCGTTGCCGTAGACCAGGTCGATGCGCATGCCCCGGTTCTTGGGGAAGCCCAGCTGGCGGTAGTCCCAGTAGGTGTACGGGCGGTCGTACTTGAGCGGACGCGGCACCACGTCGGTCAGGCCCGCCGCGCGCAGGGCGGACAGGGCGGCGCGCTCCTCGGGGGTGACGTGGGTGGCGCCCTCGAACTGCGACAGGTCCCACACGTCCTCGTCGTTGGGCGCGACGTTGAAGTCGCCCAGCACCGCGAAGGGCCGCCCACCCGCCGCGTCCTCGGCGACCGCGGCCCGCAGCGCCTCGAACCACTCCAGCTTGTAGCCGAAGTGCGCGTGCCCGACCTCGCGGCCGTTGGGCACGTACACCGACCAGACGCGGACCGGCCCGCAGGTGGCGGAGACCGAGCGGGGCTCCTGCACGCCCTCGTACTCCGGGCCGCCGGGCAGCCCGGTCACCACGTCCTCCAGGCCGACCTTCGACAGCAGCGCCACGCCGTTCCACCTGCCGGTGGCATTGACGGCCGCCTCGTAGCCGAGCTCGCGCAGCTCGTCGAAGGGGAACTGCTCCAGCGAGCACTTGGTCTCCTGGAGGCACAGCACGTCCGTGCCGGTGCTCTCCAGCCAGGCGAGCAGTCGCGGCAGGCGGGCGGTGATCGAGTTGACGTTCCAGGTGGCGATGCGCATGGATCCGAATCTACCGCCCGGCACCGACAACCGCCCCGGGCTGCCCCGGGGCGGTGCGGTCAGGGCGTGCCGTCAGCCCAGTTCGACGGATTCGCCCGGTGCCAGCCGCTGGTGCTCGGCGCCGCCGACGCCGGGGCCGTCGGGGCCGAGCATCCGGCCGTAGACCGTGAACGCAACATCGGTGAGCAGCCCGTCGTGGACGTCGAAGGCGCGCTGCGGCTTGACCTCGCGCAGATAGTCGACGACCTCGGAGAGCTTGCTCCACGGCGCCTGCAGCGGCAGCAGCAGGGTGTCGACGGGCCGGCCGGGCACCGTCAGCGCGTCACCTGGGTGGAACACCGAGCCGTCGATGACGTACCCCTGGTTGGCGATCCGCGGGATGTCCGGGTGGATCACGGCGTGCAGCCGGCCGTGCACCTCGATGTCGAACCCCGCCGCGGTGAAGGTGTCGCCCTCGCCGACGGTGTGCACCCGGCCGGGAAAGGCCGCCGACACCTGGTCGGCGACGGACTTCAGGGTCCAGACCTGGGCGGCCGGGTTGGCGTCCAGCGCCAGGCGCAGCCGGTCCTCGTTGAAGTGGTCGAGGTGTTCGTGGGTGATCAGGATCGCCTCGGCGCCGACCGCGGCGTCCTCCTCCGTGAAGGCGCCGGGATCGATGACGAGCACCTGCCCGTCCTTCTCCAGCCTGACGCAGGCGTGGCCCTTCTTGGTCAGCTTCACTGTTGCTCCTCGGAACGTGATCAGCGATATCGACGTGCACCGGGTCGTACGGAAACCATCATCGCGGAGGATCGCCGGCGGCACCGCCGACGGCCGTCTCCTCCTGGATCACCCGCTGCGCGACCCCGAAAGCGGCCTTCGCCGCCGGGACCCCGCAGTAGACGGCCGTGTGCAGCAGCGTCTCCTTGATGTCGGCGGGGGTGAGGCCGTTGCGCAGCGCCGCGCGGGTGTGGGAGGCGAGGTCGTCGAGATGCCCGCCGGCGGTCAGCGCCGTCAGCGTGATGATGCTGCGGACACCCCGGTCCAGGCCGGGCCGCGCCCACACCTCGCCCCAGGCGTAACGGGTCATGAACTCCTGGAACTCCCCGGTGAAGTCGTCCGCCCCCGCGGCGGCCCGGTCGACGTGCGCGTCGCCCAGGACCTCCCTGCGGATCCGCAGGCCCTCGTCGTACGGGTCCACGCGGCCCGCAGGCACCGCGGCCGGCTGCTCGGCGGCCGGTGGGACGGGCGGGGCCTGGAGGACGGCCGTGGTGGAGGCGGTCACGGACTCGGTCCAGGCGGCGCCGAAGTGCCGCACCAGCAGTTCGCCGACGGCGCCGGGCTGCTCGACCGGGGTCAGGTGGGAGGCCGCGGGCACCACGGCGAGCTTCGCGTCGGGTATCCCGGCGACCAGGACGCGGGCATCGGCCGGCGGCGTCGCGGGGTCGTCCGCGCCGGCCACCACGAGGGTCGGGACGGTGATCCGGCCCAGCTCGTCACGTACGTCGTGCGCCGCCAGCGCCTCGCAGGCGGCGATGTAGCACTCGGCGTCGGTGGTGCGCACCATCTGCACGGCCCATTCGACGATGGCGCCCTGCGCGGCCCGGTAACCGGGGGTGAACCACTGCTCGGGAACGGTATGGGCGAACTGCCCGAGGCCGTTGGCCCGGACGACGACACCGCGCTGCCGCCAGGAGTCGGCGGTGCCGTGACGGGCGGCGGCGGAGACGAGGGCCAGCGCCGCGACCCGGTCCGGCCGCGCCAGCGCGATCCGCACACCGACAGCCGCACCGAGCGAGCAGCCCGCGTACCCGAACCGGTCGATGCCGAGACCGTCGAGGGTGGCGAGCAGCCGCTCCGCCAGCTCGGCCACCGAGGCCGCGGGATCGGCGGGCGCACCGCCGTGACCGGGCAGGTCGTAGCGCAGAACCCGCCAGTGACGGGTCAGCTCGGGCAGCTGGCGGTCCCACATGTGCCATGTGGTACCAAGGGCGGGACCCAGCACGAGGACCGGGGCGTATTCTGGCCCGTCAAAGCGGTATTGGAGGGTCTGCTGCGTCGTCTCGCTCATCCGCCTCACGCTCTCATATCTCACAATCTCTCACGACCGCGCGGTATGTCGTCTCCGGTCCCATGCAGCCCACCCCACACTGTGGCAGCTCCACGAAGATCCTCCACCCCCGGCTTGACGTACCACCTCTTGGTGGTCAGGACGTTCGCGTGTCCCGCCCAGCGAGCCAACAGGTGGTCCGGCACGCCCATATTGGCGAGGTATGTGAAGCAGGACGCCCGAGCGTCGTACAGGCGCACCTGACGTAGCCCCAGGGACGCCATGATCCGGTATGCCCGTCGGCGGAGCTGCTTGATGTTTCGTGCCTCCCCCATCTCGTCCACCAAGACGTAGCCGGAGTCAAGGTAGTCCGGTCCGAGGGCCAGCTTTTCCTTAGCCTGCAGAGACTTGAACGACCGGAGCGCGTCCCATACCGGAACTGGCAAGGGAAGCTCTCGTTCTCCGGCCATCGACTTAGTATCTTTTTCCACCACCGTCTTGTTCCCCATCATCGTGCGGGTATTGGCGATGCTGATAGTTCCGGATTCCAAGTCCAAATCCTCCCAACGGAGTCCGCAGACTTCTGCCGGGCGGAGACCCACTAGCGAAAGCAGGAGGGGGGCGTAGAGCCTATCCATTCTGATTCCCTGCACGAATGCCTGGACCTCCACGACGTCCCAAGGTTTTAGTTCCGCCTTGGTTCTACGTTCTTCCTTTCGAGCCCGACGTGGAATCGTAAGATGCTGAGCCACATTCATCGACACAAGTCGCTTAGTCACGGCACGATTCAGACACTCTTTAAGTCGCGCTAGACTCATGTCCACCGTTGTAACTCCGAGCGGAGTTCCAGCCCGCCCTCCTCGAACACGCCCGTATTTGCGAGCCCATTTCATCCAGTCCTCCACGTCTCCTTCACTAAGCTCCTGAAGCAGGATCTCACCGAGTTTCCCCCGGACTCGATCCAGGGTGATGCGGTAGTTATAGATTGTAGTTTCTTCGAGGTCTTCCGCCTTCTTCTCCAACCATTGGTCAATCCACATGTTGATCGTCAGTTTGTTAGGCGGGACGAACGTACCCGAATTTTGCTCACCTTCGATTCGGAATAGTTCTGCCTCGGCTTCACGGAGCGTGGCTCGGGTAACAGTTAGCTGCTTACGCTTACCACTCTCTCCCCGGCCGATGTCGAGAACGAATCGATACCTCACCTTTCCCGACGAGAGGGTGATCTTCTTTATATCCGTCAATTACTCTACCTTCCTTGCCATCCGGGTTCAGGGCCGAACGCAGGACTCATAGCCAGAGGCGCAACTGCATTACACCCAAAACGAACGCCCGGTAGATGACCCGCTGCACGCAGCACCACCCCGCGCTGAGGCGACGTACGTCTGGCTCACCGCCAAGTGCAGCCCGGCAGCGTCATCCCGTTACTACTCCATGGTGGTCACGATCGCCGGTTTGGTTAACCGGCGATCGTCGTCTATGTTGCGCGCCGTCGACAGCGCACCGCCGTCCGTGGCGTGCCCGCCGCCGGACTATCAGGAGGCCAGGCGATACGACCGGAGGGCCAGCGGTTCGCCGTCGGTCACCAGGACGAGGTAACCGTCATCGGTGAGCCGTTGGAGGTTGCGGGCCACGACTTGCTCGCGAGCGCCGATGGCTTTAGCGGCCTGACGGGTCGTCGCCTCAGGGGGAGCAACTACGTGTGCAAGGACAGCGCTGTCGCGGTGATGGCCGCGTAGCAGTAGGTCCTTAGAGAGGAGACCGGCCGCACAGACACACAAGCAGAGTCCGGTGGACAAAACGCCATGGTCCTCGCTTTGCATGACGGTCCATGCGTTGACAGAGCCAAGGGCGAATGGGACTGGGGCGCCGAAGCGCAAGGATCGGAGTATGGGGTCAGACAGGTGGTCTCCCGGGTCCGGGCCTCCGACGAGGCAGGTGGGCGAAGGGGAAGACACAACCGATGGACTTGCGCGCTGCCCGGAGACCCGCCCTTCCGCTGACCTGGTGTTTTCGGTGATGTTGTACGTTGACATGCTCCCGGAGGAGGTTCCAGTTCCTTGGGGCCCTTTCTCGTCTGCCGTTGGCGAATGCGCGGAAAGCACGGCCGCCGAACAGGCCCCATCAGGGCAGCGCTCAGGCGGTTGCCGACCTTTTCGGCCCGTTCGGGATGTGTGGCCGATGCTGTGCCGCCAGTGCCAGCCCCCGGCTCGCCTTCTAGCTGTCGCCCAGGATGTGATCGAGCTGGACGCGGGGCACAGGGATGCAGATCCGCGTACTGCCCCCGGCCTCCATGCGTTCCAAGGTTCCCAGGACGGGCAGTGCGCGTTCAGCGCCGACGTCTCCGTCGGACCTCGGCGCCTCGTGCCAAGAGCAGGGCCTCGGTAGGCTCGCCGCACCCGACGGAGGTGAAAGTGCGACGAGGCAACGACATGACCAGGTATCGGTACTGGTCGGAGCGCCAGATCCGTGCACTCGAACGCGACAACGGCCTCCGACTCGGACGCTCTTGGCGGATCGCAACGGCCGGCACGCCGGGCTCGATGTTCGGCATCCCACTTCCAGCGCTCGGGTTCCAGCGTTCAGAAGTTCGCGAGCGTAGCCGTCGGCAGGTGGCCGACCGGGTCACGGCGGCTTTGCGCGAGCAGACCGCCGTCACGTACGACGAGGAGTACCCCGTACTTTTCGCTAGAGGGCTGGGCAAGGTCGCATTCTCCGCTTTCACTGACGGGCCGGCCCGCGACAAAGGCGTGGTGCTCCACACTCGGATACAAAGCAATTCTGGCCAACGGGTGGACTTGTGCCTCTTTGGCAGCCTCGATAATGCCGCCGACTTCCGCCCCGGCGAAGCGCTCGAAGGGAGTTCCTCGTCCGCCTGGTATGCCGTCGCCGAACTCCTTGAAAGCCGGGGCCAGCGGAACACCTCGCAATGGGACGATCAAGGGTTGGCAGTCGAGGCGCTAGAGATCGCGCTTGGAGATCGAGAGCGTGGCGAGGACGGCACTAGCGGAGATCCATGGACACGGCGATGGACTCTGGGCCACGCCATTGACGTCGAGTGGCTGGCGGTGATTTATTCCGACGTCACTCTCGACCGCGGGCGGTGGCGCTTCGATGGAGGGAGTGCTCTCGTTGGCACCCAGCGCATCATCGTCGGAGCTCCCGTCTGGGTGCGCGCGCCGGGCCCGCGGTCCGTGGTGCGGTACGCAGATCTTCGCCGGGCAGCGGCCAGCAGCCCGACCGGGTGGCGGCGACTCGTTTCGGGCTGACGCGCGGATCCTAAGGGCGGCTGCGTCCACCGGCCGCGCGTTTCGGGGGCGGTCACTCCATCGAGGAGCAGAACCAGTTTCCTTGAGCTTTTGGCGGCTGGGCGGTTGTTCAGGCGGCGCTGCTCCGGCGGTTCGAGGGTTGCTCTGGATCATGTCGAGGTTCACTCGGTCTCCGCAAAGGGTGAGATGCGGGCTTCCGAACGCGAATGCCATGCACAGGACGTTCGCGCGGTCATGGAGCGGGAAGTTCTGCGTCGGCCGAAGCGGGACGGGTTGGGTGCGGTACGCCATTGAGTGGGCGGCTGGCCCCGTACTGGGCTGCCTGGATTTCATACAAGGCCCGGTAGTGCCCACCGGGCAGCGCCATGAGGTCTGCGTGCGTGCCCTGTTCGATCAGCTGGCCGTGATCCAGGACGTAGATCAGGTCCGCGGTGGCTGTCGCGGCGAGGCGGTGCGTGATCAGCAGCACGGTGGTGCCGTCGCCGGTCAGGGAGCGCAGCGCCTGGAACGCCTCGACCTCGGCCTTCGGGTCGAGCGCGGAGGTGGGTTCGTCCACGATCAACAGCGGGGCGCGGCGGTAGCGGGCTCGGGCGCTGCCCAGGCGTTGCCATTGGCCGCCGGAGATTTGGGTGCCTCGTTCGAAGCCTTGGACGACCAGGCTGTCCCAGCCGTGCGGAAGGGTGCTGATCATTTCCAGGGCGTCTGCTTCGCCGCATGCTTGGTCGATGAGGTCTTGGTTCAGGGGCTGGTCGGAGCGTCCGATGTGGATGTTGGTGCGGGCGGTCATGGGCCAGCGGGGGAAGTCTTGGGCCAGGACGGCGACCTGGTCGAAGACCTGGTCGCGGTCGGTAGGAGCTCCGGAGATGAGTGAATCCCCGCGCAGCGAGCAGGATCAACAGGACGCGGGGCCAGGGAACGGCTCCGGGCGGATGTTCGGGCGCCGGTTCCTACTGATCGGGTCGGGAGTGCTGACGGTGGCAGCGGTCGGTCTGATCGCGGTGGGTCTGGCCCGCCAAGAGCCCGCCCCGCCCCAGGCTGATCGCGTTCGCTCAGCAGCGACAACGCAGCAGAGCGGCCAAGACTCCTCGGGAGACCACAGCGCGCATACGGGTCACACCATGACCCAAGCCCCCGTGCGCGGCACCGTCCTCAAGGCGTTGGCACCCGAAAGGATCACCATCCCTTCGCTCAAGGTCGACTCCTCGCTGGAGAGTCTCGGGCTCGACGCCCACCGGGCGATGCAGACGCCGCGCGACCCGGACAAGGCAGGATGGTTCACCCCGGGCCCGACCCCGGGTGAACTCGGTCCCTCGGTCATCGCCGGCCACGTGACCTGGAACCAGACCCCAAGCGTCTTCTTCAAACTCGGCGCCATGAAGAAGGGCGAGATCGTCAACGTCACCCGGCAGGACGGCACCACGGCGGTGTTCACGGTGGAGCGCATCGCGCGCTACCCCAAGGACAAGTTCCCCACCGTCGAGGTCTACGGCAACCTCGACCACGCCGGATTGCGACTCATCACCTGCGGCGGCGACTACTCCGCAGCAGACCACCACTACACCGCCAACGTCGTCTACGCCTCCCTCACCTCCACCCACTGACCCTTCAAGAAACCACGAAAAGTCGCGCACTGCGGGAAGCCTCCGGCGATCGGGGGGCTTCCCGCACTGCTGGTCCCATCGCAGACCCGCAGGCGGCGCCCCGCTGTTATGCCCACGCGCGGCAAAGACTGACCTTCTGTATCCCGACCGTCCGCAACGGGCCACGCTTCACGATGGAACCACGGCATGGAGAGAACTCACGCAGCATGCCCGGCCCGTGGCCGAGGCCGCCCCGCCGTCGCAAGACGGCGTGGCCGTCTACCACCCGTGCGCCCCAGCGCCTACGCGCCCCCTCGTGTCACGGCCACGCCATTCCCCACTTCCGCTGGCTGAGCGTCACGCAATTCCCCACCCTCGCGGTCAGGACTCCCCAGGGAGTCGGACGTGAGCGTGCCGCGACCAACTGCAGGAAGCCCCAAGTGCCGACGGCCCAGGAACATGATGAACCCGCGCCGGTCCGGCTCGCCTACGCCTCGATCTGTGGTTGCTGCCCTATTGAAGTGACGTCAGCTTCTGGGTGTACGCCGCTGCGCGATCGCAAACGGGACGGCCTGTGCCAGATGCAGCACCGGTGGCAGAAGGTCGGCCCAGAAGGCATCGATGTCGGGGGGTGATGCTGCCGCCAGCCGGAAGGTGGCGGCAGCAGATTGCTCCAGATCGTGGCTGTTTGACGCGGTGTGAGTGACATTGAAGGCCGCTGCTTCCAGTAGGCCGAGCAGTTCGTCCGGTTCTAGCCCAGAAGATCGCCAGGGCCCCTCGCACCGGAAGGCCATGAGGCGTGTATAGGGTCCAGAGAACGCTTGGCGCAACTGGCCCACGGTGGGCTCGTTGTGGGCGAGCGATTCCAGCGTGCGGGCGCGGAGCGGGGGGCGGCCAGAGGTCAAGCGGTCCCAGATCGTGATGCCCACGACCACGGCAGCGCTGGCACAGTGCCAGGCGATCTCCCCGATGGTCCGTTCGTAGGCGGCTGCCGCAACATGGGCCGCGCGCACCGCCCGGCAGTGGTGCGCTGCGGGCCCGGACGTGATGGAGTCCTCCAGCAGGTCCACTTGGATGGCTAATCTTCCGTTCAGTGCGCGGGCCGAGTCCCACTCCCCGCGCAGATCCGCGCAGGCGCGGCTCAGGCTCTGCAGAACATCGCGCTCTCCTTCGCTCAGAAGACGAAGATCCCTCAGATCAGGAAAGCGTGCGCCCATCCCTGGTCCCTCTCTCGCCGAGCAGCAAGCGCAAATGCACCAGTCCCAGGCCAGGCAGCCCAGGGTGTGAACCTGCTCCCCGAACGACCGGCCCATTGTTGGTCGTAGTACCCAGATAGCGGGGCGATGACGCCAGATGTGGCACAAAAGGGGCTAGTGCTGACACAAACCCACGAGCGTCCTGACGCGAGCACGGCAAAGCACGCCAGCCAGTCGTCCTGCCCGCCCCGGCCGCTCTACGCGAGGAGGTACTGCAGGCCAGTCCCAAGACTCCACCACTATTCAGAGGGTGGTTCGAGCCACCTTGGCCTGGGAACGAGGCAGATTTGCACCATCACCGTCGAGCGCACTTCATCTGTGCTGGGTCGGCGGGCCCACGCGGCCCAGCATCGCCTGCACCCTCATCTGCTACCGCCGAATCGCCAACTGAGATGATTCCTTAGGCGAAGGTTCGGCGCAGGTGCGCTGTCAGGTGCTCGGGTACGGCCGGGTGGAAGCGTCCGGAGAGGTGGCCGTCCGGGCGGATCAGGAGGGCCTCGCCGTCACGCGGCGCGTAGGCGTCGCGAAACTGGCCCGCCGCGTCGCGCACGCGGGGCGGGCGCAGGCCGACCGAGCGAGCGTCCGCCGGTACGTCTGCAGCCGTGACCAGATAGGCGTCGAGCAAGCCGTGGGCGGCGCGCTGCGCCTGCACGGCACAGGCCTCGAGCCGGGTGGCGCCCTCGCCGGAGGCGTGCTCCGGGCCCGCGAACAGCAGCAGCACGTGCCGTGGGGTGCGCAGCAGATCGAACAGCCGCCGCGGGTAGGTGGCGAGGTCGCTCAGCAGGCCACGGCAGTCCGGTGCCCGGTCGCCGGGGGCGGGGCATGCCGTGGGTGTGCTGTCTGCGGCCTGCCGCTGGACCAACGGGCTGTCGGGGTAGGCGACCAGCAGCTGGGCCTGGCGCCGCAGCATCATCTCGGCGTCGTCCCCGTTGCCGATGAGGCCGGAGCCGGCCTGGCGGACGGTGCGGGCATGGCGGACGGTGCGGTCGAGCACCTCCCGCGCGACCGGGTGACGTTCGGCGTGATAGCTGTCGAGCACGTCGTCCGTGGCCAGACCGCGGACGGCCAGGGCTAGTTTCCAGGCGAGGTTGTAGGCGTCCTGCACACCGGTGTTCAGACCCTGCCCGCCGATCGGCGGGTTGATGTGCGCGGCGTCCCCGGCGACGAAGAGACGGCCGTTGCGGTAGCGGTCCACCAGGCGGTGTCCGGTGCGGAAGGCGGACGACCAGCGCAGCGTGGAGGCGGTCGTCACCTCCGGGGACAGCCGGTCGAGCACGGCTTGGATCTGGCTGAGGTCCGGTCCGTGGCCCTCCGCCTGGCCGAGGGCGATCCCGTCCGCCGCGTCCGAGCCGTCTTCGCCGCCGACTTGGGCGCCGGGGCGCAGCATCGACAGCCAGTACCGCCGGACGCCCGGCATCGGGATGCAGACGAGCATGTCGTCCATCTCACCGTTCGCGTCCAGGTTCACGGACCTCATGCTGTAGCCGGCGGGCAGTTCCCAGTCGAGCTCGATGTCACCGATCATGAACTGCTCGGGGAGCGCATCGCCCTCGAAGGTCAGTCCGGCCGCCTTGCGGATCAGGCTGTGCGCGCCGTCGCAGCCCACGATGTAGCGGGCGTGCACCCGCTCGATCCGGCCGTCGGCGTGCGCGAGGACGGCTTCGACGTCATCCGGGCGCATCTCCACCGAACGGAGCTCGATGGACCGCTCCACCTCCGTGCCGAAGCGCGCGAGATGCTCGGCGAGCAGCCGCTCGGTCGTGCACTGCGGCAGCGTGGCGAAGGAGTAGGAGATGTCGGGCGGCAGAGTCAGCTCCACGTTGGGGCGAGGTTTGCCGTCGATGAAGACCAACTGGCCCAGGTGCGGCACCGCTTCGTCCAGCACCCCGCTGATGAGACCCATGGCGTCCCACACCTCCAGCGTGCGAGGCAGGACACCGATGGCCTTGGCATGGGGCTCCGGCACGGCCAGCCGATCGACAATGCGGCAGTCCACGCCGTGCCGCCGCAGCTCGGCCGCTGCCGTCAGGCCCACAGGGCCGGCGCCCACCACGAGTACGTCGACATCGGCCATGATCAGGCTCCCCTATCGTCCGGACTGGTTCACGAGCAAGTTTGCTTCACCAGGCCGCGCCGTGCCTGCTGGAGACAATCAGCGTCGAGATCGCCGTTGTGCCCGCCGTCGACGGCGCGGCGCTCGAGGTCGCTTCGCACCGGCAACCGGTGACCACCACAGACGATCGCCGCCCGCACCCTACGCACTCGCTCCGGGCCAACTGACCAGGCCCGTGCCTCCCCCTGGCGAAATCAGGATGAGACCTTCGCCAATATGGTCAGGGCTTTGTGGGCGAGGGGTGCCTGCAAGGGGTTGAAGTGGGGGTTGATGGCGAGGGCTGTGGTGAGGTCGGTCCGGGCGGCGGTCGGGTTGCCGAGGGACTGCTGGATCATCGCGCGGTGGTAGTGGAACAGTGCGCTGCGGGTGCCTTGGGCGAGGGCTTGGTCGGATTCGGTGAGGGCTTCGCTGTCCTGGCCGTTGGTGTGCAGGGCCCAGGCGAGGGCGTCGTGGCTGTCGATGAAGGGGCGGTTGATCAGGCCTTGCCGGGCGATGGTCAGGGCTTGGACGGGGTTGCCGTGGTCGGCTTCGAAGAGTGCGGCGTCGGAGTCGAGGGTGACGCCGTTGTCGGCGAAGAGGCGTTGTTCGGCGCGGAAGATCTCGTACTGCTGGTCGGCTTCCCTGGTGCGGCTGAGGGACTGGTACAGCTCGCCCAGTTGGAGGACGTGCTCGGGCTGCGGGACGCGCTGGACCGCCCGGGTCAGGTCGGCGATCGCGGCGGTGCCGCGGCCCAGCGCCGCTTCGGCTCTGGCTTTTGCCTGGAGCAGCGAGGTGGAGGCGGGGGCGGCTCGCAGACCCGCCTCGGCCTCGCGGAGCCCGGTGGCGGGGTCGCCGTTGTTGAAGGCGAGTTCGCTCAGGTAGTAGTGGGCGAACTCCTGGTCTGCCGGTCCGGCGGCGTCGTTGAGGGCTCGTTGCATGTCGGTGCGGGCGGTGGCGGTGTCGCCGCGTAGTTCCGCCACGTAGGAGGCGCGGGACAGCGATGGAGCCCCGGGTCGCAGGTCGACCATGCGTTGGACGGCGTCGGCGGCCTCGGTGTAGCGACCGAGTTGGGTGTAGGCGTCGGCGAGTGTGCCGTACAGCGAGGAGTTGTACGGGTTCACGGCGATGGCTCGTCGGGCCCAGTCCAGTGCTTGGTTGAAGTGGTGGCGTCCGGCTTCCAGGGCGGCCATGCCGCCCATCGCGGTGAAGTTGTCCGTCTTTTCCACAGTGAGCGAGCGCTGAAGGGCCGCTTCGGCCTTGGGGTAGTACGTGGGGTCGGCGGTGGTCTTCGCTTGCTGGACGTAGTCGATTCCCAGAGTGGCAAGGACGGTCGCGTCATCGGGCTTGTGCCGTAGGTGCTCCTGGAGTCCGGTGATCTGCGCAGTGAGCGGATCGGCGGCCGTGCGGCCGGCGTCGGCGGATGAGTTTGCGTTGTAGCCGGTGGAGGAGGCGGGCCAGGGTGCCAGGCCGAGGCCTCCGGCGAGGAAGAGCCCGACGCCCAGGACGGTGGCGACGGCGGCCGGCAGGAACCGCTGGTGCGCGGGGCGCCGGAAGGTGGGGGGCTGGGAGTCGTGCTCGCTCACGGCGCACTCCGGTTCACTGCTGCGGGTGGGGAGGGGCAGGGACCGTTGGGTGAACCGGCCCGGCGTTGGTCTGTGTGGCGTAGACGACGAGGTTGTCGCGGTAGCTGCCCTGCTGGCTGTCGTATTCACCGCCGCAGGTGATCAGCCGCAGGGCCGGGGGGCCGCTGGTCGCGTAGACCTGGGCGTCGGGGATGGCGTCCTTGGGATACTCGCGCAGCGCCAGGACGGTGAACGTGACCTGGGAGTGGTCGGCGCGTTCGACGGTTATTCGGTCGCCCGGCCGTAGCGAGGACAGGTTGTAGAACGCGGCCGGGCCGGTGGCGGAGTCGACGTGGCCGACGATGACCGCGGCGCCGGGGTCGCCGGGGAGCGGTCCGTCGCTCCACCAGCCCACCTGGTCGGGGTCGTCCGGTACAGCAAGGTGGCCGTCCTGCTGGACCCGCAGACTGCTCAGGGAATGGTGGACACCGATGCCCGGGATGCTGATCCCCACCGGGCGGGCAGCTGGGGTGGCCGGTGTGGGCAGGGTCGCGGTGGCAGTCTGCGGTATCGGCAGGGTGCCGACGTTGACCGGCGCGGGATGGCGTTGGGAACGGGCCAGCAGAGCGGTGCTGCCGCCTGTGACCAGGGCCATGCCGGTGGCGACGACGGCCGCGGCCAGCAGCCAGCGGGTGCGGGCGGGCCGCCCGCCCCCGGGTGCGGGGGGCGGGCGGCCTGCAAGGGTGGGAGTGCTCACGCCCGGTCGGTGCGCCGGCGGCGCAGTGCCAGGCCGCCGGCGCAGGCCAGCAGCGTGCCGCCGGCCACGGCTGCCACCGGCATGATCGGGATGTTCTGGAAGGCGGTGCCGCCGAAGCCCGCACCGATCCCGCCGTCGGGCTGCAGGGAGTCGGCCTGGTTGACCGCTGCGGTGTTGGGCAGTGCGACGTAGGGGAAGGTCGCACCGGGCTGGCGGTAGGGGGTGTCCACGGCGTCACCAGCGGCGAGGGCGGGCACGATCTTGCCGGTCTGTGCGGCGCCTTCGAGGGCCTGCAGCTCGATGTCGACGACGTCATCGTTGAGCCGTCGGCCGTTGGGGAAGCCGCCCAGGTCGCCGCCGAGGACGCCGAGACGGTTCGGGTTGGCGGTCACCGGTACGGACATGTTCAGGCGCAGCTCCTCGGCCGGGGTGAACTTGTTCTTGTCGACGTCGGCGTTGAGGAGTTGTGAGTTGAGGTCCGCCTTGATCGGCCCGCAGGTTTTGCACACGCCGGTGAGGAAGATCTCGGCGAGGTCCTTGCGCGGGGTGGCGGGCGCGGGGATGCCGTAGATGCTCTGGACGAGCTTGGGCACGATCGGGTCGAGGACCTTGTCCACGACCGGCTGCACGGTGTGGTCCTGGGACGGGTTCAGCGTGTTGAAGGCGTCCTTGTACTTCAGCGGGACGACCACCTCGTTGACGAGCGGATTGCCCAGTCGGGAGACCTGGTGCCAGCCGGCCTCGCCGCCCTTGTCGGGCTTGGGCATACCGTCCTCGACCGCTGCTCCTGAGCCCTTGTCGTCGCTCGAGCTGTTGCCGTTCTTGCCTTCGCCGCCCTTGGAGGAGGGTGCGGTGACCGCGGCGCCCTGGCGGTCGGTGGTGGACCACACGCCGATCACCGGGTTGCGGGTCGCGTCACCGTGCAGTGCCAGGTCCTTCTTGGGGACCTTGATGGCGATGGTGTTGACGTTGTAGCCGGCCAGGGTGTTGTGGCCGGGCTCCTTCAGGTCCCCTCCGTAGAGGAGGTCGAAGACCCGCAGGTCGAGGAAGAACGGGTCGGACGCCTGCCCGGCGTAGGTCTGGCCGCCGTCCGGCAGCGCGACGGTGGCCTGCTTGCGCAGCGAGGCGTAGTCGGGCATCGAGGCCTTGCCGACGTTCGACGGTGCCGCGGGGGCGTCCTTGAGGAGCGTTTTGGTGGCCCCGTGGGCGTCGGTTTCCGTCAGATCGTAGGTCTGACGGAAGTTCAGCGTCGGGTCGTCCAGGTTCTTCACCACGCCGGTGTTGTACAGGAACTGGTTCGCGTCGTCGCGGATGTGGTCGCTGAACTTCCACGTGTAGGTGGTGTCCGCGTTGCCGTCGCCGTCGCTGTCGATCTTGATGTTGTAGCGGGCGTCGTTGGCGAAGGGGTAGAAGTTCGGACCCCCGTTGGGTTCCTCGAACGGGATCCAGTTCGCCACCATCGTCACGGTGTCCGGGTCGTCCGGGCTGGTGAAGGCGTAGACGTCGGTGTTGTCGGCCTTCGGGTCGCCCGCGATCAGCGGCGCCTCCCGGTGGCTGGAGGCGGAACTGACGCCCGGTGTGAGGCCGGCGAGGGCGGCAGCGCTCACCAGGGTGAGAGTGCCGAGAGTGGCCAGTGCGCGTTCGGCGGTGCGGGCGGGCTTTCGACGCGAAGGGGGAGAGGACTGCATGGGCCATCCGTTTCCGGTGGGGCCACACCGGCCCCGCGGATCGGGGTCAGGGGCGGCGGTGAGCGGCGGACGCTCCAAGCCACACCGAAAACCCCGTCGGGCACGCCGATCATCGGCGGCAGCCATCCACGGATTCCGAAATGCGGCTTAAGCTACACATAAAGCACCACGAGTCTCGGCCCTCCGCAACGCGTCGGAGCCGAATGGGGCCGTCAACCCATCGCCCGGAGGAGGGGCTGACCCACCCCCCACTCACTCTCGCAGGACGGGCCGTCCAGGACCGTCCTGAGGTTGCGCTGCAGCAGTGACCGCGCCCACCGCACGAGTGAGGCAGTCTCGGACGAGACGCACACCACGACCCGGTAGTCCCCGGGAAGTTCACCGCCCGCCGACCGCCGCGGACTCGTGCACATCGACCGCCGATCAGAGCTGCCCAGCCGGAACGCCGCAGACACGGGTGAGCGCGCGCCGGGCCTGCGGCCGGGCGGCAAGGAACGCGGCGACCGCCGGGTCGGTCCTCTCCAGGAGCGCTAGATGTCTCAGCGCATGAGATGCGACATGATCAAGCGTCAGGTCGAACGGAGCCGGATGACCAGGCCTGTCGCTGCGGGCGATGGTGTGCGGATCCGCCAGAGCGCGCGCGGGGCGATCCGGATCGGGATCGGGGTGGACGATGTAGGTCAAAATGATGGCCCCTTCGTCATCGCTGCGCCAGCTGGTGGAGTGCACAAGGTGACCGTCGTCATCGTCGGCGAGTCCGGCCAGTCGACGGGCCGCACGATCGGGCGCGGCTGGCCGGGTGAGCCCGGTGAGCAAGCGGCGGTAGGCGAAGCCGGCGACCGCGTCATACCGCAGCAGCAGCGCTTCGACCAAGACCGGGGGCGGTGACAGCGGGCCGGCCGTGCGGCTCGTCATCGATGCCCGGTCCGTGACGGGCAGCAAGCCGGCAACCATACGTCGACTCCAGGATCGGCGGGAGGCCGGGATGAAGCGGCCCGCTGCCGACTCTATTGCCTACTAGCCGCAGTTGCATCTCGTAAGCATCAGACCGAGGAGGCGTCGTCCGCAGCCACGGTGGATCCCCTCGAATCGATCGCTTCGGCGTGCTCACTCGGCAGGAGCTGCCACCGACTGCTTCGGGCGCCGTCGCGAATCCGCACACCGCCCGCAGCGAGGGACGTGCGCAGACGGTCGGCGAGGTCGTAGGCTCCCTGGGCTCGCAGGGCAGCGCGCAGGTCGAGCAGTGGATCGAGGACCCGGGTCAGGGTGTGCTCCGGTTCCAGCATGCCTTGCTGGGCCGGCGCGACGAACTTGCGGATCATGCCACGCAGGACCGTCCGGGCCCACTGCTGCCCACCTTCGTCCTCCTCCGTGTCACCGGCCCACGAGCTGATTTCAGCCTCCAGTCCCAGGACCGCCGCCACCATCCGGCCGGCGTCACGCGCCACCAGCGCCGACTCGAAGAGCTCTTCTGCGGCGTTGACGGCCTCCTGAAGGGTGACCGGTCCGCCGGCAGCCGGCGGCGTATCCGGCCGGTCGGGCTCGGTCGACTGCCAGGACCCGGGAGAGTCACTCGTTGTACCGGCGACGAGGCCGCGCAAGCGGTGCAGCGCCAGAACAGTGCCCGAAGGTATCCGAGTGAGGGCCCCGCGGCGCCGGACCGACATCACTCCGTGACCCCACACCCGCGCGCTGTCGGCGACGAGGTCGATGACGACTGCGGTGTGCTCATCGATGCCGAGGACGGCGCTTTCCTCGGGCAGGTGCTTTTCCAGAGCGGCCAGCCGGCTCTCGCCGAGGTAGCAGAAACGGGTGTCGTGCGTACCGCCCTCGGCGTTGTCATAGTGCGGGATCACTGCCACCGGGATACCAAGGCTCCCGAGCAGGTCCAAGCCGTCCAGCCACATCGGTGG
Source organism: Streptomyces sp. H39-S7 (assembly GCF_027158205.1). Taxonomy (GTDB): domain Bacteria; phylum Actinomycetota; class Actinomycetes; order Streptomycetales; family Streptomycetaceae; genus Actinacidiphila. The sequence goes on from NZ_JAPVLU010000039.1 coordinate 75,349, forward strand.
GTGCCCTGCCTTGTAGATTTCGTAGACGGGCAGCGCGGCCAGCCCCACTGTGCACGCGGCGGCGGAAGCCATCACCGTCACACCACGGCCCCGCCGCACCCGATCGGCCAAGGCCTGCCCCAAGCCCTGTTCCTGCCAGCGCCCCAGCGCATACGAAGGGCTGCCGGGACCGGAGAACACCCAGGCGGCTCGGTGTATTTGATCACGTAAGCCGTCGGGATCAACCCCCGTGGCGAGATCAGCGTCCGCATCGGCCATCACCGTGGTCACGAGCCCGACACTGCGACGGAAGTACTCCCGGGACCGCGACGAGATGTCCTCGCGATTCACCTGGAACCCGTATGGGGTCTCCAAGATCACCGCCTCGGCGTCCGGCTCCAGATGCTTCACCAGCTCCCGGTGCAGCGTCACCATAGTGGGGCTGGTCTCGCCCGAACCCATCAGGACAAGAAGCCCCCGTCCGGTATGCATCCCTGATCCCCGCCCCTCACAGTCCGGACCCACGGAAAGCGATATCCCTACCCCACGAACCTTCCCGACATCCCGGAACGCCGGTCGGCTCGATATACGGCCGAAAGTCCCCCGATGGCACGCGCCTGCGCACCCCTTGCGAGCCGGTCGCCAACAGGTCTTCAGGACGAACTCCGACGCGGTCCCTCGCCGATGGCACGGAAGTGGTGCACGCGCGGTCGCGGTGCACCCGGCGAGACGACCCCTGGCGTGCGAGCGCATCCGACAATGGATTCGACAGCATCAACGAAGGAACCCTCACCACCGTCATAGGGACGCCGCACTGGAATGCGCCCTCCTCGTGATCGCGCGACGTTTCTCCTCGGCCCAGCACGCCGACCAGATCATCGTTCTGGACAACGGCCATACCACAGCCCGCGGACGCCACGAGGAGCGCCTAACCGGCAACCCCACCTACCGCAGCTGCCGGACGGATGCTCCACCCGGCCGCCACCGCACCCGCCGCCACGACGACCAGCCCACCCGATCCCCGCCTGCACCGCCCTGTGTGGCGAGGCTCCACCCCGCAGATGCCCGTGTTCAGGCCGCCCGACCCGACGCGTGGGGCAGCACGGCCGGAGGCGGTTCTGGCCGTCGACCAGAGTTTGGGGTCCACCGCAAGCCAGTCGGCAATCGGATGCCGCGCTCTACCGACGCGTCCGACGACCATTCAGGCTAGCGCCTGAATGGGCCGGGCGAACTGCTCCACGTCAGACCCGACCTGCACAACCCCCATCATGTGGTCCTGCCCACCCCGAAGCATCAGCTCATTTCGGCGGACCTTCGCCCTGCCGTCCCAACGCGGGCTTGCTCTGTCCGAAGTGCGGTACCACGCACTGCCTCGCAACGACGAGGACCGCGCTCGCTCCACAATGGCAGCCGCAGTGTCCTGGTCGTTGATCATCCTCTCGATGGCAGCCGCGAAGGGATGAAGGACTCGACCCGTTCCGGACGAGAATTTCGTTCGGAAGTCTCCTCCAGGGCCGTCCACATGGCTGCGATGGGCTTCGTTATGGCGTGGCCCCTGTCGGTGAGCCGGACGATGATCGCCCGCTGGTCGCGTTCGGGCCAGCTCACGCGTCGACAACCCGGCATCCTGCATTCGGGGCGGGGACTTGGAGACGGTCGAGTGGTCGAGGCCGACCCTCGTGGGGAGCTTTGGCGGTTTGCCCGTCCCTTTCGTACAGCCGCACCAGCTGCCCCGCTGCACACCGTAGAAGCACGAGGTTCCTACCTGCAGCGAGAACGCAGGAAGACTGAACGATCATGCTCTATCAGCGGATTGTAGTACGCGTCATAGCGTCTATCCGGCTGACTGAATGATGCGCCCACGGCCGCACGGGTTCCGGGTCGACAGCACAGCCCTGACTACCTTGGCAAGCGAGAGAGAGAAGGCGCACAGCCCCTGGCGTGAACCACAATGTCCCATTCCGCGTCCCCTCGCCTCGCATGACCAGGGCGTCTTGTCCCCTTGAGCAGAGAATAGATTCCTGAAATGCACCGGCGAGGTGGCTGGAAATTCTCCCCTATTGAGTGGAGTTTCATCTTGGGCCAATCCGCAGTGTCCTCGGCTCCGAAGAGGGTCCGGAGGCTGAATCCTCCGAGACCGTCCGCATGTCTGAGAGAAAGACTCTTCATGACCGTAAACGCATCACCCACCGGCAGCAGTCGGTGGAAGTCAGCAGCGCTGCTGCTGGCGCTGGGTTCAGCTGTCGCTGGTGCCGCGCTGGCTGGACCGGGATCCGGTGTCGGCCAGGCGTCCAGCCACCGGGAAGCGCCACTGGTCGCGGCTGACCCGCAGGTCGACAACACCGACCTGTACGCGTTCACCAGCCCGGACAAGTCCGACACGGTGACGCTCACCGCGAACTGGATCCCGTTCCAGGAGCCGAACGGCGGCCCGAACTTCTACCCGTTCGCCGCTGACGCGCACTACGACATCAACATCGACAGCCAAGGCACCGGAAAGCCGGACCTGACCTACCGGTGGACGTTCCGCAACGAGGACCTGCGCGGCGAGAAGACGTTCCTGTACAACAACGGCGTCGTCAACAACCTCACCGACAAGACGCTGCTGTTCCGCCAGCATTACTGCCTGCAGGAGATCCGCGCGGGCAAGAAGCCGGTCACGCTCGTCGCGGACGGCATTGCCACCCCGTCCAACGTCGGCAAGGCCTCCATGCCGAACTACGGCAGGCTCCGCAATCAGGCCACGCAGAAGCTGCGTGGTGGCGGCCAGACCGTCGCCACCCAGGCGGCCGACCCGTTCTTCCTGGATCTGCGGGTTTTCGACCTGCTCTACGGAGGCAACCTCTCCGAGACCGGGCACAACACCCTGAACGGCTACAACGTCAACACGTTGTCCATCCAGGTGCCCAAGTCCAAACTGGCCTACAAGGGCAACGCGAAGCGCAACCCGGTCATCGGGGTGTGGAGCACCACCGAGCGGCGCACCATGCAGCTCAGCCCCGGCAAGCAGACCCCCACGGGCAAGTACGTGCAGGTCTCCCGCCTCGGCAACCCACTGGTCAACGAGGTTGTGGTGCCGGCCGGGCTGAAGGACGCGTTCAACGCGCTGCCGCCGTCCGAGGACCACAACCAGCCCAAGGTCGTCGCGAAGGTCCTCGACCCTGAGCTGCCCAAGCTCATCCAGGGCATCTACGGCATCCCAGCCCCGAAGACCCCGCGCACCGACCTGCAGGAGATCTTCCTGACGGGGATCGCGAAGGCCGCCAACGGGCCCCTGGCCGTGGATCTGAACTCGCAGCTGATGAACCTCGACATCAACAAGAAGTGGTTCGTTCCCGCCGAGGAACTGCGGCTGAACATGTCGACGCCGGTTACGGCCAAGCCGAACCGGCTCGGCGTGCTGGGCGGTGACTTCCAGGGCTTCCCCAACGGCCGCCGCATGGGTGACGACGTCATCGACATCTCCATCCAGGCACTCGAAGGCGCCACCCCCGGCCACCTGATCCAGGCTCTTGCCGCCGGTGACGGCGTCAACGGGCCCGGCAAGGCGTTCGGGACCACGTTCCCGTACGTCGCCCTGCCGTACACCGGGTCGGTCAACCAGGCCGGCTAGCCCCACATCGGCCGGTGCGGGCCGACACCACTGGCCCGCACCGGCCGACCGACACCTGCCGTTGGACGAAGAGGCGTCTTCAGCGTGTCTGTCGCGTCCAGCAATTCGTCCACGGCTCACCACGCCCATCGTTTGACAGAGGGATGTCGTTCATGCGCCGCCTCGCCCTGATCGCCGCCGCCGCCGCGCTATGTGCCGGCCTGACCGGTTTCGCGGCGCTGGAACACACCACTCACTCCCCAGCTCCCGCGGCGGCGCCTGCTCCGGCGACTGGCGCGGCCCACACTGCGCCGTCCATCGGCATGGTGGTGCGCGCCCTTCAGGACAAACTGCGCCGGCAGCCGGCTGACGCGGCCTCGTGGGCGCAGTTGGGTTCCTCGTATGTCGAGCAGGCCCGGCTCACCGTCGACCCGACGCTGTATCCCAAGGCCGAGGCGGCGCTGCGGCGCTCGCTGGCGTTGCAGGCGGACGCCAATACGCCCGCGCAGGTCGGCATGGCGGGGCTGGCCAATGCCCGGCACCAGTTCACCCAGGCCCGCACCTGGGCCGAGCAGGCCGTAGCAGGTGATCCGTACGCGTGGGCCGCCTACGGTGCTCTCGCCGACGCTCTCACGCAACTCGGTGACGACGCCGGTGCGCAGGGCGCCGTTCAGCGGATGCTGGACCTGCACCCCTCGACCGCGTCGTTCACCCGCGCCTCCTACATCCTGGAGCTGCAGGGCCGAAGCGATGAGGCGGCACAGGCCCTGCAGCGCGGGCTGGAGGACGCCTCCAACCCCGCCGACCAGGCCTTCTGCCAGCACTACCTGGGCGAGTTGGCCTTCAACACCGGATCTGCGGCTGCGGCGTTGGAGCACTACCGCAAGGCCTTGGCCCTGGATCCGACCTATACCGCCGCTCTCGCCGGAATTGCCCGTGCGGAAGCCGCACTGGGCAGGACGGCCCAGGCCGTCACCGACTACCAGACAGCGATCGCCCGTGTCCCCCAACCGCAGTACGTGCTCGAACTCGGCGAACTGCTGGAGTCCCTGGGCCGTACCGCGGAGGCGCGTGCGCAGTACCGCGTGCTGGAAGCCGAACAGAAACTGTTCGCCGCCAACGGCGTCGTCGACGACCTCAACCTCGGCCAGTACCAGGCCGACCACGGCAACCCCCAGCTGGCCGTCACCCTGCTCACCGCCGAATGGGGCCGCCGCCACAGCGTATTGGTCGCCGACGCTCTGAGTTGGGCACTGCACCAAGCCGGCCGGGACGGGGAGGCGCTGCCGCTGGCGCGGGAGGCTAACCGTCTTGGGTGGCGTGATGCCACCGTGCGCTATCACCGCGGCGTCATCGAACAGGACCTCGGCGACACCCAGGCCGCGCGCACCGACCTGATGGCCGCCCTGTCAGCCAACCCCGCCTTCTCCCCGCTGCGCGCACCCGACGCACGCGCACGCCTGGCCCGCCTCCAAGGAAAACGATGAGCCGCACCTTCGCCGCCGCGCGACGCGCCGCACTGGTCCTCGCCGGGATCTCGGTCCTGCTCTGCCTGACCGCACCGGTCGCCTCCGCCCACCCGTTGGGCAACTTCACCGTCAACCGCTACGACGGCCTGACGCTCCGCCCCGACCGGGTCGACGACCTGGTGGTCATCGACACCGCCGAAATCCCCACCCTGCAGGGCATGCCCGCCCTGGACACCAACCACGACGGGCGGCTCAGCGCCGGCGAGGCCGCCGCCCACGCACGAACCGCCTGCGCCACACTCGCCGACGGCATCACCGCGACCGCGCAACCACGCGGCACCGGGGCCTCACCCGTCCAGGCTCTGCCCTTTAAGGTCCTGTCGACCGGCTACCGGCTGGCGCGTGGACAAGCCGGTCTGGACACCGGCCGGCTCGAATGCCGGCTGAGTGCCCCTGCGGACCTGGGCACTGCCGGCACCCTCGAACTCACCACCGGCGTCGACCCGTCCCACATCGGCTGGCACGAGATCACCGCCCGCGGCGACGGGACGCGGATCGGCTCCTCGGACGTCCCCGCGGCTTCCATCTCGAACGCGCTGCGGACGTACCCCGCCGACCTGCTGTCCAACCCGCCCGACACCCGCCACACCAGCATCACCCTTGGCAACGGTCCCGGTGCCGCTACCGCCAATACGCCGGGCTCGGGCCTGCTGGGCAGCTGGTACGCGGCCTTGGACGCCCGGCTGGGCTCCCTCACCGACCGGGACCGGCTCACCCTTCCCGTCGGACTGCTCGCGGTCCTGCTCGCTCTCGTCCTGGGCGCCGGGCACGCCGCACTACCCGGCCACGGCAAGACCATCATGGCCGCCTACCTCGCCGGCCGACAGGGCCGACCACGTGACGCCGTCACCGTCGCGTCCACCGTCACCCTCACCCACACCGCGTCCGTCCTAATCCTGGGCACAGCACTGAGCGTGTCCTCCGCACTCGTCGGCGAACAGGCCCTCGCCTGGCTCGGCACCATCAGCGGCCTGCTCATCATCGCCGCCGCCATCTGGCTCATGCCCGCCGCACTGCGCAACCTGCGCGCCCGGCCGGGTGGGCGACCCGAGAGCCGCCAGCACACGCACGACGGCCACACCCACGGGAATCACGAGCACGCCCACGGCCACTCGCACAGCGACGATGGAGAGGTCGCCGAGCCCGTCGAAGCCGGCGAACTCGTCACAGCCGCGGCCGGAAACCCCGCCATCACCGCGACCGACACAACAATGAAGCCACCACTCACCACGGGCCCCGAGGGGCACCACGGCCATGCGGCTCCGCACACCACCCCCCACCAGCACGGACCTGAGCAGGGCAACCACAATCACCATCACGAGGTGCACGGACACAGCCACGGGCTGCTCGGCCACCATCACCACGGCGAGTCCGCCGGCCGCAAGAAAGGTGGCCTAATCGGGATCGGGATCGCCGGCGGCCTCGTTCCCAGCCCTTCCGCGCTGATCGTCCTGCTGGGCTCCATCGCCCTGGGCCGAACCGCCTTCGGCGTCGCCCTCGTCCTCTGCTACGGCCTGGGCATGGCCGCAACCCTGGCCGCCGCCGGCCTGGTCCTTCTCAAACTGCGCGACAGGATCCCGGCCCTGAACGGCGCATCCGTCGGCCGGTTCGCGACCTGGGGCGCACGGATCACTCCGCTCGGCACCGCTGTGCTCATCCTGGCTGTCGGGGTGGGCACCGCACTGCGCGCGATGCCGCTATGAACAGCTCGCCACAGTCCCCTCATCACTCCACCTGACAGGACGTGGACCATGTCGACACCCGCCCGCACCCGTTGGGCCACCCTCGTCGTGCTGGGCGCACTCGTGCTCACCGGCTGCGGTTCCTCCGCAGCACGCACCGGCGCACCCGACATCATCTCCGACAGCAAGAAACCCACCTGCCGCAGTCATCAGAGCGTGCTCCCCAGCAAGGACTACACCGGGGGAAGCGACGCCAAGACCCTGGCCGTCCTCGCCATGATGAAGTACTACACCGCCAAAGGGTCCCTCCCCTTCTGCGACGCCAAGCCCGCCACCGCACAGGACACCGCCTGGGCCCAGCTCTACGCCAGCCTCATCAAACCCTGACCAACCCCGCTCTGTTACGGAGTGGGTCGATCTCCGCGCAAGGCTGGCACGAACCTCGTATGACTGTGGCGCCGCAGCGCACGTCAGTCACCCACGGTCACGATGCGGGCGAAGTGAATGCAGGTCCTTTACAGCGTGGCCGTCGGCAGCTAAACAACCTCGGCGACCAACGACCGAGGATCGCAGAGCGGCGGCAGCAACGAGAGCCTTCTTAACAAACCGTCGGCCCCGGAAATGCCACCAGCCGATTCCCCCACCGTCCACGTGCATCGCCACATCAGCGCCGGTTACTTGCGCAAGAGTCAGACTGGGACGGCCGGCAACCGGGCAAGCTCCGGGAAAACTGCGGCCGCGGCCCTCAAGGCGCGGCTTGAGGAGGAGAGATTCTCTCTTCTTGGCATGCGTCAACGACCCTTCGCCCGGAAATGGGGCTGCTGCGCGGGGCACTGCGCTTGTGCGAAGGTCTTGCTCAGTGGTCACACCGGCCACGGTCACGACATCGACGCTGCGATGAACATCAACACTCAGGGACGCAAGGTGCCCGGAGGTGCGCAGACCATAACGCCTGAGGGCCCGGGTCGGCGACCCTACGGGCGTGATTGTCCGCCCTGCAGAGCACGACACCGACCGCAGCCCGAGTCCCGCACGATGCCGATACGCTGCCCCCCCGGTGGATCGGTGCGCTACGACTGCCGCATTCTTGCCCCTGGTGGCGCCAGGGCCCTGCCAACTGCGACGGGTCTTACCTCCGTCGCCGCACAGGGGCAGTGGGGACTTCCGCGCTGCCAACTGGCTCGTGCCGAGGACCGCATCCGCAAGGCGCTCCTCGGTCGGCGGAGCGTGGCTTTGCCGGCGCATACAGCGGGGTGGTGCAGGAAGTCGGGCAACTCGGTGCCGAAGTGGCGGGCGTTTGCGATGCCTCTGGGTGAGGTTTTGCGGCGCGGATTGTCACGGCGAAGCAGGTCTGCGCTGCACATCCGGCTCGCTCACTCAAGTGGTATGACAGCCGCCGGGGGTCCTGACGGGGTTCGTGAACCGCCGGCCGGTTCGACCGTCACTCCGACCGCGTCGGAGCCGCTCGGGCCGCCCGTCAGGAGCTGGGTGCCGTCGGTGCGGCCCGGTGCGATGAGGCCGGCCGGGATCATCGTGCCGTTCTGGCTGTACCAGAGCTGGTAGACCCGGGACGCGGCCAGCGCAGGCAGGTCGTGGTAGACGAACACTGTGCGTCCGAGCCGCTGGGAGGCGACCACGGTCGCCGCGCCGCCGCCCCCCATCGAGCCGGTCCGCAGCGTGGCGTCGGGCGCCGCCATCACTATCTGTAAGTCGGAGACGCGCTGCGCCGCTTGCACCACCCGCGAGCGCTGGTGGTCAGTTTCGCGCTGCGCCTCTGCTGCCCAGCCGCCTGCACTCGCCACGAGAGCTCGGCACGCGGCGACGGCCAAATGCGGCAGCCACCGCTGCCAAGTCCTGTCTCGCAACGGCACCACGACATTTCCGGCCATCAACGGCGGCAACTGCCGTACCTCTGACAGCGCGCGGACGACGCGTTCACGCAAGGCGAGTGGCAACCTCGGTGCCACCGCGAAGGCCAGCCGGGACGCGGTCTCCCGCAGCTCCCGCACCTCTTGGTCGCAAGCGGGGCACTCCGCGAGATGCCGGGTGAACTCGTCCCCCTCGGCGGGCCAGAGCGCGTTCAGTGAGGGTGAGGAGCCGGGGTTGTCCTGCGGCTTGTGGCCGTGAAGGCGGCCGGGCAGGTAGGACGTGGGAGCCGGGTGAGGGCCGGGGCTACGACGGCATCGCCTGCGGCGACCGCCGACAGTTCTTCGCGGCGCGTCCTTGAGGAGGAAGCCGCTGGCTCCCGCGCGCAGCGCGGTATGGGCGTATTCGGCCAGGTCGAAGGTGGTCATGACCAGGACGCGAAAGCGTCCGCCGGTGGCGACGATGCGGCGGGTGGCCTCCATGCCGGGCATCCGCACATCCATAGCGTGATCATGACGGGAGGGTTATGGCCGACGATGTCGTGCACCTCGCGGCGACCCTGGTCCGTTCTTCGGCGAAGGCCAGTTTGCTGCGCTGCTCCCGTTCGATCTCCAAGCGCGCGGCGCGCTCCCGCAGGACAGACAGTTGGGAGCGGCGGATCCGTACCGCCAGCCCCAGGGCCAGTACCGCGATCACGGCGTTGAACAGGAAGAACAGCGCGTCACATACGGCCTTCCAGGTCGAGAGCTCTGCGGGAGAGTGGGTACGGTCGCGATGCTGCCCGTCGCCGGCGGGCGGGGGACGCCCGCGATCAACCTCTACCGCACGCACTGCGGGCCCGTGGGACACCTGCCACCGAATGCGAACAAGGGGCGCGTTGGTCTGCGTCATCCCCAGATGGCCCTTGTGACGCGCCGTGCACAACGCAGTGTGTTTGTGTCAGGGGGCGACGCCCGGCGTCAGGTCGGGCTGATTTCCCTTGGGAGACAAGTATGCGTACAGCAATGATCGTTCCCGCTCTGGCGCTCGCGCTGGCCTGTCCCTTCGCGTCGGCCACCATGGCTGCGGCAGGCGACGGACATGGGGGCGGCCTGAGGGTGATGGGCCTGACCGCAGACCAGCAGCTCGTCAGCTTCTCCGAGGACGCACCCTCGTCGCTCCGCTCGTCCGGTCGTGTGCAAGGCCTGCGGGGGGACACCAAGCTGGTCGGGATCGACTTCCGTGTTCAGACCGGGAAGCTGTACGGCGTAGGCAACAAGGGCGGGGTCTACACCGTTGATCGCGACGCGAGGGCCAGCAAGGTCTCGCAGTTGACCGTGGCGTTGCAGGGCAACAACTTCGGCGTCGACTTCAACCCGGCCGCCAACCGGCTGCGCGTGGTCAGCGACACCGGTCAGAATCTGCGCCACAACATCGACGACCCCGCCACCCCCCGCTCCACCACTGTCGACGGCCCCCTGACCAATCCCGCCGTCCCGCCGGCCACCACGACCACCACCGCGCGGGGCGTCACCGGCGTCGCGTACACCAACAACGACCTGAACACCATGACCGCGACGACACTGTTCGACATCGACACCGTCAACGACCGCGTCTCGCTGCAGTCCCCAGCCAACGCCGGAACCCTCGCGCCCACGGGTGGCCTGGGCGTCAACGCGGGCCCGTCGGCCGGTTTTGACATCTACTACTCACCCAAGGCCGGAACCAACCGGGGCTTCGCCGCGCTCCAGGTGAGCGGCACCTACAGCTTCTACCACGTCAACGTCCTGAATGGAAAGGCCGAGTACATCGGCAACTTCCCCGCCGGCCGGCAGGTCTTCGACATCGCCCTCCCTCTGGCCCAGGACTAGGTCGTTTCGTTCGGATCATCGGATCGTTGGTCTGGTGGGCCATTGGCTGTCATCCCGTGGGCTTGGATCAAGCCGTTGTTGCCGGAACGGATTCTGCGCCGGGGTGGCCGGTGACGGGATCATCGTGAGGTGATCGATGCGGTCGCCTACAAATTCCTGACCGGATGGTAGCGGGTCCATCTGCGCGAGACGTACGGCAACTGGCGTGACGTTTGCAACCGGTTGCGGATGTGGGCGGTCGATGGAACGTGGGAGCGGGCCTTCACCGCGTTGATGGCCCGGGCCGACGCTGATGAGGATGGGAATTGGGCTGTCTTGGTGGACTCAATGATCGTGCGCGCGCACCAGCGCGCACGCGGCCGGGGCCCCGCAAAGAAGGGGCCCCGGCGGGCGAGCCGACCGACCATGTCATCGGCCGGTCCCGCGGCGGGCTGACCACAAAGATCCACCTCACCTCCGACGCCCATTGCAGCCCCCTGGCCTTCGTCCTGACCGCCGGACAGGCCGGCGACGCGCCCGTCTTCACGGAAGTGATGGGCCGTGTGCGTGTTCCCCGCCGACGCGGGCGGCCCCGCACCAGACCGCATCGTACTCAAAGACATCCCGGTCGCACTCCAGTCTGGCAGCGCCCGCCCCTGTGGTCAGCGTGAATTTTGCTGCCCATACCAGTGGTGCGGGGTAAGGGACATGCTCGAGTGGCCCTCTCGAATGGGCCGTACCGCGAGAATCTGGTCGACGCCCATGCGCCGTTCGGCGAAAGCTGCCGCACCCCCAACCAAGTAGAGTCGCCAGACGCGAGCAGTAGGGTGTCCGACCAGGGAAACGAAGTCGTCCCAACGTTCTTCCAGTGTGTGATGCCAGGCGGAAATGGTGCGCGCATAGTGTTCGCGCAGTGATTCAACCGACCGGACTTCGAATCCGGCCGATTCCAACAGATCGACGGTCTGACCAACAGGTCGCATGTGCATGTCGGGGGCGATGTAGGTCTCAATGAACGCCCCACCCCCAGGCGCATGGGCCCCTCGCGACATCTGCTGCACCAACAGGCGGCCGCGCGGTTGGAGCAGGGTATACAGGCGGCGGGCGAACGCCGGATACTCGACGTCACCGACATGCTCGCCCATCTCGATGGCGCTCACGGCGTCGTATCCTCCCCCCTCGATGTCCCGGTAGTGCCGCAGTTGTACGTCCACCAGATCGGCCAGACCCCGCCGCTCGACCCGTGCGGCAACGAAGTCGCGTTGCTCAGTCGATAGCGTGACTGCGGTGACCTGCGCCTTGTACGTCTGCGCGGCATGCAGGCTCAGGGAGCCATGGCCTGGCGCATCTCGTTGGGGATCTCCAGGGGGTGCTTCTCGTTCACTGCTCAACGGTGAAGGACCGCGCCGACCAAAGCCACACCGCAAGGTCAACGAAACCACTACCAGTGTCGGCCTGAGGTGGTGCTTGCCTTCTGAACCACCAGGTGGTGGACATGCCGATCCTCGGCGGGGCATCGGCTGTGCGAGTGGGGCTGGCCCGGGCCGCCGGAGGGGGACGCGTCACGGGAACAGGGCGATCGTTGGGCCCGTCCTCGTGCGGGCTGGCGTCCCTGCCTCGGGCGGCCCGGGTGATGCAAAGGAGCGGTCAGCGCTGGTAGCCGTCGTGGCCGGCCCAGTCGCCGTTCTCGTTGTCGTTGGTGTCGTCGTGGTGGCTGCTGATGTTCTGGCAGGTGTTGCCGAACGCGGGGTTGAGCAGGCCGACGACGTTGACGGTGTTGCCGCACAGGTTGACGGGCACGTGGATGGGGACCTGCAGGAGGTTCCCGGACAGCACACCGGGAGAGCCGACGGCTGCACCGTGGGCGTCGGCATCGGCGGCGGCGATACCGGCGCTGGCGGCCAGAACGGCACCGGCCGCGGCGGTGATGGCGGCTGCCTGGGCAATACGGGACATCGAAGAGACTCCTTGAAGAGGCGAATGCGCCGCGTAGGCTGCGGCGTCGTCTCCCCAACGGGCCTGCTCTCTGGCAGGTCACGGGTGTTCCACCGAACCAGCGACCGAACCTCTCACGACATCGCGGGCGCACTGCGGTGCGCGGAAACGGCCTGGAGGGCCGTTCGGGTGAACGGGGATCCTGGGCGGCGGTTCCTGCCGTGACGCGACTGGCCGGCAGCTCGTTCATCGGGTGCGACATCGAGGTCCGGCCGGGCCCGGCAGCAGGATCCCTTTCCCTGCCAGACCCGGCCGCATCATCCGACACTCCTCGATGCCCCGAACCCACCTGCGGCCACCCCGCAGCCGTCGGCCAATTATTCGATGTGCGAAATGGTGGATGCGTGCGGCCGTCATGACCAGGGCGGGGGCGGCGTGCTGGAGCCACCTGACACGTGCTGCCCCCGCCGGGCCTGCAGACCCGAGACCGCGGCCTGCGCTGACATGCTCGGCCCCCGCTGTGGGCGGAGGGTGAGGGCGGAGCGCATCCGCACCACTGCATAGACACAAATCCCTCTTTTGAAACATGCCAGCTGCCGGCGGGACAGGCGTTGCGAGGAGCCGTTCGACGCGACGGGCACGGCGTGGATGGTCCGGTGCTTCGCGGAGTCCTGGGTGATTGCTCCGGGGCCAGCGGGGGGCTGTTGCGGTGAGATGTGGCTTCGATCCCGGCAAAATGGGCGTGTCGGGGCGCGGTCGGCGGTGCCGGGCGTGGTGTTGATCGTGAGGTCCGTGCCGCACCGGATGTGGTGCTGTCTCACCTTCAGGGAGATCTTCATGATGCGTATTGCCAAGGCCGCCACGGTCATCGCCGCTATGGGCGCCGCGCTGTTCGGCGGTGCGGGACTGGCCGCCGCCGACGCCGGCGCTGAGGGCTACACGGTCGGCTCGCCCGGTGTCCTGTCGGGGAACCTGATCCAGGTCCCCATCCACATTCCGGTCAACGTGTGCGGCAACACCGTCAGCGTGCTCGGTGCGCTGAACCCGGCGTTCGGCAACCGCTGCGAGAACGGATCCGGCCGCTACATGGGCGGCCAGGGCGGTCAGGACAACCGAGGCGAGGGCAACTGGGGCCAGGACAACCGCGGTGAGGACAACCGCGGCGGCGACAACCACAGCGGCAAGGGCCAGATGAGCAACCACCACCACAGCGGCGACGAGGGCGGCCAGGGGGGCACCGAGCACCAGGGCGGCGACATGCACAGCGATCACCAGGACGACTGCGACTACTGATCGCGGTTCGGCGCCTGGTAGCGCCTGACCGGGTTGCCGGCGTGACGTCGTACGGCGGTGCGGCGTGCGGAGCCGGCCTTCGGGTGATCGACTTCTTGCCGGATCGTGTGCCACCCCATTCAGAGGGGTCTGGGCTGACGCACGGTCCGGTCTTCCCGCTGCCCCGGGAAGGGTCGGGGTCCCGATGGCAGTTGGCATGTTTCCGACGCCCCGACTACAGGAGGCTGTGGGTGAGTGAGCGTCCGATCAATGATTACGCGGTGCTGTCGGACTGCCGGTCGGCTGCCCTGGTGGGTTCGGACGGGTCGGTGGACTGGTGGTGTCTGCCGCGTTTCGACAGCCCGGCAGTCTTCGCCCGCCTTCTTGACACCGATGCGGGTCATTGGTCCATTCGTCCCTGTGGAAGTACCGAGGTCAGCCGGCGGTACCGGGACGGTGCCCTGGTGCTCGAGACGACGTTCCGCACCCGTACCGGGACGGTTGTCCTGGTGGATGCGCTCGCCGTGGGACGCAGAGAGCGAGGCCATGCGCTCGGCAGCGCATCCCCCGGGGCGCTCCTGCGGCAGGTCACCTGCAGCGAAGGCCGTGTGGTGGTTGAGGTCAGTTACGCTCCGCGGCCGGAATTCGGCCTGGTCCACCCCCTGATGTCCCTGGTCAGAGGAGGCCTGATTGCGCGCGGGGGCTCCCACAGCCTGATGCTGTCTGCACCGATCGAACTCGCGATCGAGCAGTCCACCGCCCGAGGCCAGATCATGATGCGAGCTGGTGACCGGCTCGACATGGCCTTGCACGCCCACCCCGCCTGGGGCGACGAGCCCAGACCGTGGAGCCGGCGGCGCATCAGACGGCGCCTGGCGGACACCACCAACAGCTGGCGGTCCTGGACAGCGCTGCACCAGGCCTACCGCGGGCCGTGGCAGGAGCAGGTCGAGCACAGCGGGCGGGTACTGCAGGCGCTGACCTTCGCCCCGACGGGGGCGATCGTGGCGGCCGCCACTACCTCGCTGCCCGAGAGCATCGGCGGAGACCGCAACTGGGACTACCGCTACACCTGGGTGCGCGACGCGAGCTTTACCCTCCAGGCCCTGGCCACCGCATCGTGCGACAAGGAGAAGGGCGCCTTCTTCGGTTTCCTCGCCCGCGCCGCAGCCACCCAGCTGCAGCGCGGCGTGGACCTGCAGGTCATGTACGGCATCGGAGGCGAACGTGACCTGAGCGAACGGCCCATGCCCCACTTGGCGGGATGGCGCCACAGCGCCCCGGTGCGTACCGGCAACGACGCCTGGCGGCAGCGGCAGCTGGACGTCTACGGCGAACTCCTCGACGCCGCCCACCAGTGCCTGCCCCACGACGCACCGCTCGACCTGCCGGTCCGGACATTTCTCGTACAGGCGGTGGAGGCAGCGGCCCGCCGGTGGAGCGAACCCGATCAGGGCATCTGGGAGGTGCGCGGACCCAGCCGGCACTTCCTGCACTCCAAGCTCATGTGCTGGGTCGCCCTGGACCGTGCCATCGACATGGCACCGGCCCTACAAGCAGCCGATCGCGTCCAGGACTGGAAGGCCATCCGGGAGCAGATCCGCACCACGATCGAGGGAGAGGGCTGGAACGATCAGTTGGGAGCATTCTCCCAGGCCTTCGGCAGCGAGGAACTGGACGCCTCCGCCCTCGTGCTGGCCCTGGTGGGATTCCTTCCCGGCAACGACCCCCGCGTGCGGTCAACCGTCCAAGCAATCCGATCGCAACTCATGGACGCGCGGGGGCTGGTACATCGCTACCTCAAAGACGACATGCCAACGCAGGAGGGCACTTTCCTGCTGTGTACCTTCTGGCTCGCCCACGCCCTGGCAATCAGCGGTGATGTCTCCGGAGCACGGCAGGTGTTCGAAACAGCCCTGGCCCAAGCCAACGACGTGGGCCTACTCGCTGAGGAAGTCTCCAGCGCCACGGGCGAAGCTCTCGGGAACTACCCGCAGGCCCTCAGCCACATTGGCCTGGTCAACGCAGCCCGAGCCATCCACGAAGCAGAAGGCAGCACGCAGAGATAGCAGACGGTGCCCTGCTCTTGCGGCTCCCCGACAGGCCGGGGTAAGTCTCCACCGCTGGTCGGTGCCCGACAACCCACTTCTATGTCCTGCAGGCGATCGGCGCCGCAGTGCGCCCCAGCCAGTGACGCACCCGGTGCCCCTTGCGGGCAGAACGGCGCGAATCGTAAGGAGTCGCTACCGCCGTGCGTCAATGGTTACGACGTACGGTCTTCCCGGACACTGTGTGTAACTGGGAAGGAACCGAGATGGACGCCCCTGACGACGAACAGGACGCCCGCCGCCCACCCCTCAAACCGCAGCCGCAGCCTCCGGCGGACGGGGCGAGCACACCGCCAGACAGCGGCCCCGGGCAGCCAGCGGCGGAGCCCTCGCCCGATGCGACGAAGCAGTCCGATACTTCCGCCGCCCGTGCCAACCCGGCGGCGAAGCCTGAGCGGCGTGGTCGGTTGCGTGCGTTGTTGGCGGCGGGCCCGCCGCCGGGTCCTGCCCGGCCGGGGTTCTGGCGCAGCCCGTTGCGCGGTCCGTGGCTGACATCGGTGTTCGGATTGATTCTGCTCGTGGGTATCACGGTGATGTTCGTGACCGGGCTGCTGTCCTACGCCGCATACAACCCGGACTTGTCGCCGGTCAACGACCAGACCCCGGACAAGGGGATTCTGGGTTTCTACCTGTTCTCCTGGCCCACCCACCCCTACTGGCTCTATCGGCTCCTGCAAGGCGTGCACGTCACGCTGGGGGTAGTACTCATCCCGATCCTGCTGGCCAAACTGTGGTCAGTGGTCCCCAAGCTGTTCTCGTGGCCTCCGGTGCGCTCGGTCAGCCACGCGCTGGAGCGCCTGTCGCTGCTGCTCCTGGTGGGCGGCGTGCTGTTCGAGTTCATCACGGGCATTCTCAACATCCAGCTGCACTACATCTTCCCCGGCTCCTTCTACACCCTGCACTTCTACGGGGCGTGGGTCTTCATCGGCGCGTTCGTCGTCCACATCGCCTTCCGCATTCCGACCATGGTCCGCGCCCTGCGCAGCCGCCGGCTGCGCACCGAGCTGCGCACCGAGCTGGAGCGGACCGAACCCGAACCCGCGGACGACACAGGTCTGGTCTCACCGCGGCCGGCCGTACCGACGATGTCGCGACGCGGCGCGCTGGGCATGGTGGGCCTGGGATCCGCGACCCTGCTCGTCGTCACGGCCGGGCAGAGCATCGGCGGGCCCCTGCGCCGCGTCGCACTGCTTGCCCCGCACGGCGGGCCGAACCCTGGTTCGGGTCCAGGCGGCTTCCAGATCAACAAGACGGCGGCCGACGTCGGCATCCAGGCCCGTGACATCGGGCCGGACTGGCGATTGACCGTGCGCGCGGGCACCCGTCAGATCGTCCTCACCCGAGCCCAGGTCCTGGCATTGCCGCAACACGGAGCCTCACTGCCGATCGCCTGCGTGGAGGGATGGTCCACCGACAACCAGGACTGGTCCGGCGTGCGACTTGCCGACCTGGCCGCACTCGTCGGCCTGCACACCAGCCCGCCGGGCGTCGCGGTGGAATCCGTACAGCGCGGCGGCGCGTTCCGCTCGACGGTGCTGCGGGACAACCAGGTCCGCGACCCCCGCTCGCTGCTGGCCCTTCAGGTCAACGGCGCAGACCTCACCCCGGACCACGGCTACCCCGCCCGCATCATCGTCCCCGCCAACCCCGGCGTGCACAACACCAAATGGGTCACCCGCCTCACCTTCGGGAGCACCCTGTGAAAAACCTCCGCGAGCGCTACGGCGCCTCCCCCCTGCACCTGCTCCTCATTCTGTGCTCCTTCGCCCTCACCGCCTACGCCGGGACGCGGCTACTCCAAGGCGACACGATCCGCATCGCGATCTGGTTCGTGGGCGCCGCCCTCATCCACGACCTGGTGCTGCTCCCCCTTTACACCCTCACCGACCGTGCGACACAAGCCCTTCTCGGCTCCCGCGGCGGCACCGGGAAACACCACCGCACCCCCAAGCAGTGGATCAACTACCTGCGCGTACCGACCTTCGTCGCACTGCTCCTGCTGATCACCTGGTACCCCCTGATCCTCAACAAGGTCCCCGGCTATCACCTGGCTACGGGCCTGCCCGCCGACGTCTTCCTCGGCCACTGGCTGCTCATCACCGCCGTCCTCTTCGCCGCCTCAGCCCTCTGCCTGATTACCTCCATGTGGCGCCAACGCACCCCGCAGCCGGATCCTGGCGCACCGCCAACTGACTCTCCATCTGCCGGACCAGCTCCTCAACCTCCACCTGGGCACAAGGCGCCGGATGACGAAGCCTGAAACGGTGTGAGCACGTCTGGCCGCATCGAACGTGCCAGAACAGCGTGACCGGGCAGGTCCGTAGGTCCAGAAGGCCGACGTCCGTGTTTCGTAAGGAGCCGCAGTCCAAAATGTCGGGTTCTGCTTCGTAGGGTGAAGCATGTGACCAACCACCCGACACCGCCCGTCGACGTCGTACTGCCGTGCCTGGACGAGGCCGGCGCCCTGCCCTGGGTGCTGGAGCGCATGCCGTCCGGATGGCGGGC
>NZ_JAPVLU010000003.1 GCF_027158205.1 Streptomyces sp. H39-S7
CGCGGAGCTAGTCACGGACCCAGCATCCCACCCGCCCGCCCTTGGCCCTCAAGCGCGCGGGCGGGCCGGCGTGGGCCGCGGACGCCCGCCGGGCCGGACAGGGGTCTCTGCGCCGCGCGGGCCGGGGCCGGCCCCGGCCGCCGGCCGGGCCGAAAGAAGGGGGTCGACGCTGGTGGAGAACGGGGAAAAGGACCTTCGTGCGAGGGAATCCGACTGCCCGGGGCCCGAACCGGCATGCGACATCCCTACGATGGCCCGGTGACCAGTGACACCGCGACTCAGGCCGAACGGGACGAGGACCTCCTCCTCCCGGAGCCGCAGCCCAGTGCATGGCAGCGGCGGCTGCGCCGCTTCGGCTATACGGAGCGGCCGCACGTCGACGTCCGCGACCGGCTCGTCGTGCCGTTCCCGGAGCCGGGGACCCGGGTGTGGAGCTCGCTGGGCCTGGGCCCGGCCGCCGCGTCGAAGGTGGCGCGGCTGACCGGCTGGGGCGGTCCGCTGCTGGTGGCGCTGCTGGCGGGCCTCATCCGCTTCTGGCACCTGGGCACTCCGCGCGCGGTGATATTCGACGAGACGTACTACGCGAAGGACGCGTGGGCACTGCTCCAGTACGGCTACGAGGGGACCTGGACCGACGGCAAGGTCTCGAACCCCCAGATCCTGGCCGATCCCCAGATCATCCCGCTGTCGCCCGACGCGGGCTACGTGGTGCACCCGCCGGTCGGCAAGTGGGTCATCGCCGTCGGCGAGCAGCTGTTCGGGCTGAACCCGTTCGGCTGGCGGTTCATGGTCGCGCTGCTCGGCACGCTGTCGGTGCTGATGGTGTGCCGGATCGGCCGCCGGCTGTTCCGCTCCACCGCCCTGGGCTGCCTGGCGGGCCTGCTGCTGTCGGTGGACGGCCTGCACTACGTGATGAGCCGTACGGCACTGCTCGATCTGGTCATCATGTTCTTCGCGCTCGCCGCGTTCGGCTGCCTGGTCGTGGACCGCGACTGGTCGCGGGCCCGGCTCGCGGCGGCGCTGCCGGTCGGCGAGGACGGCCTGGCGGCCCCGGACCGCAGGGTCGGTGACCGCGGCGGCATGGGCTGGCGGCCGTGGCGGCTCGCGGCCGGGCTCTTCCTGGGCCTGGCGTGCGCGAGCAAGTGGAACGGCCTGTACTTCCTGGCGGCGTTCGGGCTGATGACGATCCTGTGGGACGCCGGCTCGCGCCGCGTCGCGGGCGCCAGGCGCCCGTACGTGGCGGTGCTGCGCAAGGACACCGGCTGGGCGTTCCTGTCGGTCGTGGTCGTCGCCATCTGCACGTATCTGGTCTCCTGGACCGGCTGGTTCGCGACGAAGGGCGGCTACGGCCGCGACTGGGCCGCGCACCGCAAGGGCCTGTCCCCCGACCACATCAAGCTGCCGGCGATCGGCCGGATCGACCTCCCGCAGTTCGACATGACGTGGATGCCGGACGCGCTGCGCAGCCTGTGGCACTACGAGTTCCAGGTCTACCAGTTCAACATCGGCCTCTCCACGCCGCACATGTACCAGTCGAACCCGTGGAGCTGGATGGTCCTGGGCCGTCCCGTCTCCTACTTCTACGAGTCCCCCAAGAAGGGCGCCGACGGCTGCACCGCGGCCCAGGGCTGCGCCCGCGAGATCCTCGCCATCGGCACCCCGCTGCTCTGGTGGTCGGCGTGCTTCGCGCTGCTGTACCTGCTGTACCGCTGGGGCTTCCGCCGAGACTGGCGCGCGGGCGCGATCCTGTGCGCCGCCTTCGCCGGCTGGCTCCCCTGGATGATGTACCAGGACCGCACGATCTTCCTCTTCTACGCGGTCGCCTTCGTCCCCTACCTCTGCCTGGCCGTCGCGATGATGGTCGGCGCGATCCTCGGCCCCCCGGGCTCCGACGAACGCCGCCGCATGTGGGGAGCGGTCGGCGCGGGCACCCTCGTCCTGCTCATCGTCTGGAACTTCATCTACTTCTTCCCGATCTACACCGGGATGCCCATCTCGATGGACGCCTGGCGGGCCAGAATGTGGTTCGACTCCTGGATCTGACGGGCGTGGCCGGTATCGGACCTTGGTCCGAACCTGGTACTGACGCGTGCCCGTAATGAGACCCCCTGTGTCACTGCTGTCCCGTAAAGTGCGGTGAAGAGCGCTTTCTTTGAACGTGTTCAACTCACGATGGGGGTCGGGAATGCAACGGGGTGCCAAGGTCGGCATAGTCGGCGGGGTCGTCGCCGGGATGTTGGGGGTCGCGGGGTACGGGGTCTACAACGTGCTGGACGCGCTCAACAGCGACAGCGTGTCGTCGAAGTCCGCGTCGTCGGCGAAGAGTACGGGGCCGCCGGAGGCCAAGGAGATCACCGAGACCGCGGCGGACTTCCTCGCCGCCTGGTCCTCGGGCGACGCCGCGAAGGCCGCGAGCCTCACGGACTCCCCGCAGACCGCCACCGCCGCGCTGACCGGGTACAAGGACAAGGCGCACGTCTCGGCCGTGAAGTTCACCCCGGGCCCCGCCGCCGGCGCCAAGGTGCCGTTCGGGGTGGCCGCCACGCTCGCGTTCCAGGGCAAGACCTCGCCGTGGACGTACGACTCCGCCCTCACCGTCATCCGCGGCGCGAGCGGCAAGCCCGTCGTGCAGTGGAAGGCCGCCGTCGTGCACCCCAAGCTCGCGGAGGGCGCGAGTCTGGAGACCGGCACCGCGAAGCAGCCCACCCTGGACTTCACCGACCGGCACGACAAGGTCCTCGAACCGGCCAAGTACCCTTCCCTGGGGCGGTTCTTCACCCAGCTGCGGACCAAGTACGGATCCAAGGCATCGGGCGGCACGCCGGGCATCGAGACCTGGATCAACGGCGCGGACGGCACCGTGACCGAGACGCTGCAGGTCATCGTCAAGGGCACCGGCAGCAAGTTCCCGACCACGCTCGACGCGGGCATCCAGGCGGCGGCCGAGAAGGCCGTCCTGAAGCGGTCCGGCTCCGCCGTGACCGCGCTGGACTCGCGCACCGGTGGGATCCTGGCCGTCGCCAACAACCCCGCGACCGGCCAGAACCTGGCCTTCGGCACGCAGCTCGCGCCAGGATCGACGTTCAAGGTCCTCACCGCGGCGGCGCTGCTGAAGGCGGGCGTCAAGCCCGGCGACCCGGTCTCCTGCGCGGTGCAGTTCGCCGCTCCGCAGGGCAAGCCGTACACGAACGTGGAGAAGGGCTCGAACCCGAAGGCGGACTTCCGCTGGGACTTCGCGAACTCCTGCAACACCGGCTTCGTCAGGCTCTACGAGAAGATCGGGCCCGACACCCTGCCGTCCGTCGCCCGCGACAGTTTCGGTATCGGTCCCACCTGGAACTGCGGTGTGCAGTGCGTCGAGGGCAAGGTGCCCGGCGGCACGGGTGACGAGAAGACCTCGGAGATGATCGGCCAGGGCCAGCTCCAGATGAACCCGCTCACCGTCGCCTCGATCGGGGCCACCGCCTCGACCGGGCGCTTCCATCAGCCGAGGATGGTGCCGCTGGACGTGATCGGCGAACCCGTCGCGAAGGCCGGCGGACTCTCCTCCGGCGTCACCAGCGACCTGCGGTCGCTGATGCACACCACGGCCGTCAGCGGGACCGCCGCCCAGGCGATGAGGGGCCTGCAGGGCAGCGGTTGCGGCGCCAAGACCGGTTCGGCGGAGGCCGGCGCCACGCAGCCCAACGGCTGGTTCCTCGGCTACTGCGGCAACGTGTCGGTGGCGGCCGTCGTCCTCAACGGCGGCCACGGCGGCGACTCCGCCGGGCCCATCGTCGCGGCCGTGCTCAAGGCCTCGTAGCCCGCGTACACGTGACCCGACGTGCCACCCCGCGCTACCGCAGTGCGGCGAGCCACTCCCGTACCGCCCTGAGCAGGGCCTGGGCGCGGGGGTCGGAGGTGACGTTCTTCTGCATGCCGTTGGTGATGTAGCCGAAGCCGATGCCGGCGTCCGGGTCCGCGAAGGCCAGCGGGCCGCCGCGGCCGGGGTGGCCGAACGAGGCGGGGCCGAGGAACGGGGAGGACGGGCCGTGCAGCATGTAGCCGAGGCCGAACCGGGTGTTGACGACGAGCACCTCGTCGGGCCCGTCGGACTCGACGGTGCGGGCGCCGGTGACGGTGGCCGGGGCGAAGAGCATCCGGCTGTCGGCGTCGCTCTCCTGATACCCGTCCACGTCGCCTATCAGGGCCGCGTAGAAGCGGGCCAGTGAGCGGGCGGTGGCGATGCCGTTGGAGGCCGCCAGTTCGCCCGCCCGGTAGGCGGGGGCGTTCTCGTCCGGGAGCGGGGTGATCGCGGCGAAGGCCCTGCGGGTGAGGGAGTCCGGGTTCGCGTAGGCGTCGTGGACGGACTGCTTGGGACGGGCGCGCAGCCCGGTGGCGGCGGCCGGGACCGGCGGCGCGATGTCGGCGATCCGCCCGACGCGGTGCGCCTCGCCGGGCGGCAGGCCCACCCACAGGTCCAGGCCGAGCGGCCGGGTGATCTCCTCGGCGATGTACCGGCCGAGGCTGCGCCCCGAGGCGCGCTGGACGATCTCGCCGAGCAGCCAGCTGTAGGTCTGGGCGTGGTAGCCGTGGGTGGTGCCCGGCGCGAAGAGCGGGGCCTGCGCGGCGACGGCGCGGGGGCCGGACACCCCGTCGAGGGCCTGTTCCGGCGTGAGGGGCACGTCGAGCGCGGGGACCCCGGCCCGGTGGGCGAGGACGTCCCGTACGGTGACGCGGTCCTTGCCCGCGGCCTTGAAGGCGGGCCAGTACGTACCGACCGGATTGTCCAGGTCGAGTTGGCCGCGCTGGTGGAGCAGGAGCAGACAGGCCGCCGCCGGGCCCTTGGTGGCGGAGCGGACGATCTGCGCGGTGTCCTCGCGCCAGGGCTCGTCCCCGTCCGCGTCGGCGGTGCCCGCCCACAGGTCGACGACCTTGCGGCCGTCGCGGTAGAGGGCGAAGGCCGCGCCGCGGTCACCGCGCTGTTCGAAGTTGCGTGCGAACGCCTCACGGACCGGCTCGAAGCCGTCCGTCACCGTCCCGTGGACGTCCACCACCGTTGTCGCTCCCGCTCCGCGCCCGACATGAATCCGCACCCCCATGGTGCACGGCGCGCACGCACATCCCAACCCCGACCTTCTCCGATCGCTTCCCTGATCCCCTCCCCGATCCCCTCCCGGGACGGGAACAGCTCCGCGCCCCGCTCGTGGAGCTCGAGCGGGGCGCGGCCGGCGGGGCCCGACGGACGGGCACCGCCGCTCGGGGCGGGTCAGAGCGCCGGGTAGGCGTTCTTCAGGAGCTCCTGGAACTGGGCGGAGAACCACTGGCCCGCCAGCGGCGAGTTCGCCAGCGCGCCGCTCATGCTGTTGCCGTTGCGACCGTTGCCGGTGTAGGTCGGGTCGCACATCCGGTCGAAGCCCTTGCCCTCGTCGTTCGGGATGAGGGAGCTGGCGCCGTCCGACTCACCCGGAGGCTTCACCCAGACGTAGGCGTCGATACCGGTGGCCGGAGCCGCGGTGGGCCGCTGGCCGATACCCGCGCCGGACTGGTTGCACCAGTTGCCGAGGTGGATGCGACGGTCGGTGCGACCCCCGTTGACGTAGGTGTCCACGCTGGTCGTCGCCCCCGGTCCGGTGGGCCGGGCCGTACCGCCCCAGCCGTTGCGGGAGGTGTCGATCAGCATGCCGAGGTTGGAGTTGAAGCCGGTCGTCACCAGGAGGGTGCGCAGCGCCTGGGCGTAGGACTGCTCGTCCACGTAGTAGTTCCAGTCCACCCACTTCGACTGGCGGACCGACGTGCCGTTCACGTTGTCGGTGATCTTGAAGAACGGCTCGGTCGTCGCGCCGTAGTTGGCGGTGTTGACGATGAAGCCCGTCACGTCATTGACCGTGGCGCCGCCCGTTGTCGCGGCCTTCAAGAACCCCTGGGCGGCCGGACCCATGTTGGTGTCCCAGCCCAGCCAGCCGTGGTGGCCGGCGTCGATGTAGTTGTAGACGTTGGAGATCGCGCCCAGCTTGTGCAGCGCGTAGCCGACGCCGGCCTCGTAGTTGCCGTTGGCCTTCATCGTCGCGCACGCCTCGGTCGAGCCGGCGGTGCCGCCCGCGTTGGTGACCAGGTTCGGCAGCGAGTCCGGCTCGACGATCGTGACGATCCGCAGCGCGGCGTAGGCCGGGTCGGCGATGATCGCGGCGATCGGGTCGATGTACTCGGTCTTGTAGCGGCCGAGCTCGGTCGCGCCGAGTTCACCGTTGGAGGCGAGTGCCGCGCAGTCACGGCCGGGGAGGTCGTAGATGACCAGCTCGATGACGAGCGGCTGTCCCGCGGCCTGGGTGACCGCCTTGTTCAGGTGGGCGCGCAGACCCATGCCGCCGTTCACACCGTTGATCGCCGCGATGCGGTCGAGCCACACGGCGGTCGACTGGTTGGCGATGCGGCTGCCACCGGGCTCGGCCGCGGCCTTCGCGGACCACTCGGGGTTGACGTAGCCCTTGGCGCCCGCGTACGGGTTGTCGACCCGGGTGCCGGGCGGCGGAGTGGTGGGCGGCGTCGTCGGCGGGTCGGTCGGCGGGTCCGTCGGAGGAGAGGTCGGCGGGGTCGTGGGGGGCGTGGTCGGCGTACCGCCGTTGCAGGCGACACCGTTGAGGGTGAAGGCGGTGGGGCTCGTGTTCGTACCGCTGTAGGAGCCGTTGAAGCCGAAGCCCGTGGAAGCGCCGGTTCCCAGGGACCCGTTGTACGACAGGTTCTTGGCGGTGACGGCGGCGCCGGTCTGGGCGATGTCCGCGCTCCAGCCCTGGGTCACCTTCTGGTTGCCGGCGAAGGACCAGCCCACGTTCCAAGCGGTGACCGCGGGACCGGTGTTGGTGATGGTCACTTGCGCGGTGAAGCCGACGTTCCACTGGCTCTGCACCGTATACGCGACCGAACAGCCGGCCGCCGCGTCCGAGGCGGCCGAGGCGTTGGTGGCGGTGAACGCCGCGGCGGTACCGCTGCCGGTGGCGATCAGGACGCCCGCGGCCATCAGGGCCGTGCGGCGTCGTCGTGTTGGAGCTCTCATGTGCGGACTACCTCCGAAGTGGGGTTGACCTTCAAGTGGTCGAGGGAGGTGGTGCGTTGGTGCCTTTTTGGTTACACGCTCTTAACGTGGGAGCGCTCCCATAGTTAAGCGTTGACCAAGTCCTGTCAACGCTTCAAACAGAACCGCCGTCAGGCGGCCGCGACGTGACCCCCGCAGTCGCCGCCGCCCGACCCGCTGTGCGGAACCCGCCCTCCGCTATGCGGTCGCCGCCGCCGCCGATCGGCCCGCAGAGCGCCCGGAGAAGATGCAGCCGCCGAGGAAGGTCCCCTCCAGCGAGCGGTAGCCGTGCATACCTCCGCCGCCGAAGCCGGCCGCCTCGCCCGCCGCGTACAGGCCGCCGAGGGGTTCGCCGCCGGCCCGCAGCACCCGCCCGTCGAGGTCGGTCTCCAGGCCGCCGAGCGACTTGCGGGTCAGGATGTTCAGCCGGACCGCGATCAGCGGGCCGGCCTTCGGGTCCAGGATCCGGTGCGGCGACGCCGTGCGGATCAGCTTGTCGCCCAGGTAGTTGCGCGCCCCGCGCATCGCCATGACCTGGAGATCCTTGGTGAACGTGTTCGCGATCTCCCGGTCGCGCGCCTCGATCTCGTGGCGCAGCGCGGTCTCGTCGATCAGCGCGTCCTTGGTGATCGCGTTCATCCCCCGGACCAGCGCCGACAGGTCCTTCTCCACCACGAAGTCGGGGCCGTGCTCCTTGAAGGCCTCGACGGGTGCGGTCGCGCCCGGCAGCGCGCGCTTGAGCACCTCGCGCACGCTCTTGCCCGTCAGGTCCGGGTTCTGCTCGGATCCCGAGAGCGCGAACTCCTTCTCGATGATCTTCTGGGTGAGGACGAACCAGGTGTAGTCGTAACCCGTCGTCATGATGTGCTCCAGCGTCCCCAGGGTGTCGAACCCGGGGAACAGCGGCACCGGCAGCCGCTCGCCGCGCGCGTTCAGCCACAGCGACGACGGGCCGGGCAGGATGCGGATGCCGTGCCGCGCCCAGATCGGGTTCCAGTTCTCGATGCCCTCGGTGTAGTGCCACATCCGGTCGCCGTTGATCAGGTTCGCGCCCGCGGCACCGGCGTGGCCGAGCATCAGGCCGTCCACGTGCGCGGGAACGCCGGACAGCAGCTTCTCGGGGGGCGTGCCGAGCCGGGCGGGCCAGGCCTTGCGCACCAGGTCGTGGTTGCCGCCGATTCCTCCGGAGGTGACGATCACGGCCTGCGCCGTCAGGCTGAACTCCTCGCGCACCTCGCGCGAACTGGGGGCGCCGCGCTCGGCGCCGTCGGCGACCAGGATCTCGCCGGTCACGCCGTCCACCTGGCCGTCGGTCGCGCTCAGCCCGGTCACCCGGTGCCGGAAGCGCAGTTCGACGCGGCCGGACGCGACGGCTTCGCGCACCCGGCGGACGAACGGCGCGATGATGCCGGGTCCGGTGCCCCAGGTGATGTGGAAGCGCGGCACCGAGTTGCCGGGTCCCGTCGCCAGGAACCCGCCTCGTTCGGCCCAGCCGACCACCGGGAAGAACCGCACGCCGCGCTCGTGCAGCCAGGAGCGCTTCTCGCCTGCGGCGAAGTCCACGTACGCCTCGGCCCACTGGCGCGGCCAGTGGTCCTCCGGACGGTCGAAGCCGGCCGTGCCCATCCAGTCCTGGAGGGCCAGCTCCCGGCTGTCCTTGATGCGCATCCGGCGCTGTTCCGGCGAGTCGACCAGGAACAGCCCGCCGAACGACCAGAACGCCTGTCCGCCGAGCGACGCCTCCGGCTCCTGGTCCACGAGGATGACCTTGCGGCCGGCCGCGGCGAGTTCGGCCGTCGCCACCAGCCCGGAAAGTCCTGCTCCTACGACGATGACGTCCGCGTCCATTGCCATGGGGATGCCTTCCGAGTTCGACGGTGGGGGGCACGTTACCTGGCGGTACGCGGGGGTGCCGGCTGGGGTCGGTGGTGAGACGCGCGGCTGCGGGCGCTGCGCGGCTGCGTGGGCGGGGGCGCACGTGATCGGCTGGGGTCGGCGCCGCGGCGGGGGTATCTCCTCGGGCGGCAAACGCTCGTGCAGTTGGCAAACTTTCGGTCGGCTTCGTTCGCAGCCCTGCGGGGACACCCCCACCCCGACACCTCCGAGGCCGTGTCGCGCCTGCCGGCGGGCGGGGGCTGAGCGCATGCCTCAGGGCAGTCACGTTGGTGCCGCCCCGCAGCCGTCGAGTGAGCGGACGGGTTACCGGGCCGATTGTCGCGGAACCGGCCTTGGGAGGGGGCGTGGTGGGGTGTCCCCGCAGGGCGGCAAACGAGTCCGACCCGCGCTGTGTAGTGGACACGAGCGTTTGCCGCCCGAGGAGATACCCCAGCGCGGCACCGACCCCGAACGGCCACCTTGCGCACCGCCCACCCACCAGCGGAGCGTCCCCGCACCGTGCGCACCCACCCACCCGCGGAGCGTCCCCGTTACGCGACCGGGGCCGTGACGGAGCGGGGGTTGAAGCCGAAGGGGAGTTCGAGGCGGTGGGCCCGCATCAGGTCCTCGTCGCAGAGGAGTTCCTGGGTGCGGCCGTCGGCCGTGATGACGCCCTCGCTGAGCACCACCGCACGGGGGCACAGCTCCAGGGCATACGGCAGGTCGTGGGTGACCATCAGGACGGTGACGTCCAGCGAACGGAGGATGTCGGCGAGCTCGCGGCGGGACGCGGGGTCGAGGTTGGACGAGGGTTCGTCCAGGACCAGGATCTCCGGCCGCATCGCCAGGACGGTGGCCACGGCGACCCGGCGCCTCTGTCCGAAGGACAGGTGGTGCGGGGGGCGGGCCGCGAAGTCGGCCATGCCGACCTGGTCGAGGGCGGTCACGACCCGCGCCTCCAGCTCCGCGCCGCGCATCCCCGTGGTGGCCGGGCCGAAGGCCACGTCCTCCCGGACGGTCGGCATGAAGAGCTGGTCGTCGGGGTCCTGGAAGACGATGCCGACCCGGCGGCGGATCTCGGCGAGGTGCTTCTTGCCGACGGGCAGGCCGCCGACGGTGACCGTGCCGGCGCCGCCGGTCAGGATCCCGTTGAGGTGCAGGACGAGCGTGGTCTTGCCCGCACCGTTGGGCCCGAGCAGCGCCACCCGCTCACCGCGCGCGACGCTCAGGTCGACACCGAAGAGGGCCTGGTGGCCGTCGGGGTAGGCGTAGGCGAGGCCGCGTACGTCGAGCGAGGGAGGCGTCATGCCGGCGACCGGATCACGGGTCAGTTCTGTGGTCATCTCAGCGTCCATCCTGTCAGGCAGACCGCCAGGGCCAGCACGGGGAGCACGGCGGCGTGCGACCACTGGGCCCGGGTGGCGGTGACGTCGTCGATGACGGGCATCGAGCCGGTGTAGCCGCGGCTGACCATCGCCAGGTGGACGCGCTCACCGCGCTCGTAGGAGCGGATGAACAGCGCGCCCGCGGACTTCGCGAGGACCGGCCAGTGCCGGACGCCGCGGGCCCGGAAGCCGCGCGACTCCCGGGCGATCCGCATCCGCCGCATCTCGTCGGTGATGACGTCGCCGTAACGGATCATGAAGGACGCGATCTGCACGAGGAGCGGCGGCATCCGCAGCCGCTGCAGGCCCAGCAGCAGCTCGCGCAGCTCGGTGGTGGCGGCGAGCAGGACGGACGCGGCGACGCCGAGGGTCCCCTTGGCCAGCACGTTCCACGCGCCCCACAGACCGCTCTCGCTCAGGGACAGGCCGAGGAAGTCGACGTGCGGGCCGGTCGCGACGAACGGCAGCAGGACCGCGAAGGCGACGAACGGCACCTCGATGAGGAGCCTGCGGAGCAGGAAGGAGAGCGGGACGCGGGCGCGGAGCGCGACGGCGACGAGCAGGAGCGCGTACAGACCGAACGCCCACACCGCCTCGCGCGGGGTGGAGACCACGACGAGGACGAAGCCGAAGACGGCCGCGATCTTGCAGTGCGGGGGCATGCCGTGCACGGGCGAGTGCCCGTGCCGGTAGAGCCGGTGCGCGTGTCCGGCGCCCATGTCAGGCCTCCTGCCCCTGGACCGGGAGGCCGGTGTGCGTGCGGCGGCGCCGGACGACGAGGAAGACGCCGGAGCCGACGGTCAGGGTCGCGCCGACGCCGATGACACCGGCGAGGCCACCCGACAGCCGGGCGTCGCCGATGTCCTTGACGCTGTAGTCCGCGAGCGGGGAGTCCTCGGACGCGTGCGGCTTGGCCTTCGCGTCGATGCCCTTCTCCTGGGCGACCTTCTCCAGGCCGTCGGGGCTGGCGGAGGCGTAGTAGCTGACGCCGCCCGCGAGGGCCAGCGCCGCGATCAGGCCCGCGATCCAGACCGGGCGGTTGGAGCGGCCGGCGGGCGCGGGGGAGGTCACGGCAGCGGCGGGCGCCGGGGCGGCGGCCGTGACGGTGCTCGTACGGGCCGCGCCGGGCACCAGCGGGGCGCCGGTCGGCGTGGTGCGCAGCTCCAGCGGCTTGCTCAGCCCCCGGGCCCCGTAGACGAGGTCGGGGCGGACGGCGACGACCGCGCCGACGGTGGCCGCGGTGATCGCGGCCTCGCCGATGCCGATCAGCACATGGACGCCGACCATCGCGGTGGCGACCTTGCCGATCGCCACGTCGGTGGTGCCGCCGAGCCAGTAGATGGTGGTGAACGCGACGGCGGCGGCCGGCACCGAGACGACCGCGGCGGCGAACGACGCGACGGTGATGGAGGCGCGGCTGCGCGGCAGCACCTTCACCAGGCCGCGGAAGATCGCGTAGGCGACGACGGTCGTCACGATCGCCATGTCGGTGATGTTGGTGCCGAGCGCGGTGAGCCCGCCGTCCGCGAACAGCACGCCCTGCATCAGCAGGACCACGGACACGCAGAGGACCCCCGTGAAGGGGCCGACGAGTATCGCCGCGAGCGCGCCGCCCAGCAGATGCCCGCTGGTGCCGGCGGCCACCGGGAAGTTCAGCATCTGGACGGCGAAGATGAAGGCGGCGACCAGACCCGCGAGGGGCGCGGTCCGCTCGTCCAGTTCGCGGCGGGCGCCGCGCAGGCTGATCGCGACGGCCGCGATCGCGACGACACCGGTCGCCGCCGACACCGGGGTGTCGATGAATCCGTCGGGCACGTGCATGGGGTTCCCCTCGAGTCCTGCCTCCTGGCCAATCGCTCGATGATACCGGCTTCCTGCAAACGGTGTGCAAGAGCGGTTCTGATGCAGTGGAGGCGCGCACGAGTTGCCCGCACTCCCCATGCCCAGAACCATGGGGAAGGTGATCGATGGCGCGTATCTCCGGTATCCGCACGTCCATGGGGAACTGCTGTGCTTCATCGCCGAGGACGATGTCTGGGTCGCACCGCTGGGGCGGCCCGGCGACGCCCCCGGCCGGGCCTGGCGGGTCACGGCCGACCGCACCCGGGCCGGCTCGCCGCGCTTCTCGCCGGACGGCTCCACCATCGCCTTCACCTCGTGGCGCAGCCTGGACCCGGAGATCCACCTGGCCCCGGTGGACGGCGGCGCGGCCCGCCGTCTGACGTACTGGGGCAGCTTCGACACCCGGGTGTGCTCCTGGACGCCCGACGGGCAGATCCTCGCGGTCTCCTCGCACGGCCAGCCGTTCTCGTACTTCTCCTGGGCCCACAGCGTGCCCACCACCGGCGGTCCGGGCGGCCGGCTGCCGTGGGGCCCGGTCTCGGACATCGCGGTGAGCGACGTCGCCGGGGAGCGCCACACGCTGCTGCTGAGCGGCACCCCGCCGCACGAGCCGCACGCCTGGAAGCGGTACCGGGGCGGTGCGACGGGACGGCTGTGGCTGCACGGCGAGCGGCTGGCGCCGAGGATCGACGGACACCTCAACTCGCCGATGTTCGTGGGTGACCGGATCGGCTTCCTCTCCGACCATGAGGGGATCGGCAATCTGTACTCGTGCGCGCCGGACGGCACGGACCTGCGCCGCCACACCGACCACGCGGACTTCTACGCCCGCAGCGCCGCGACCGACGGCGAGCGCGTCGTCTACCAGTGCGCGGGCGAGCTGTGGATCGTCGACGACCTCTCCCCCGGCGCCCGGCCGCGCAAGCTGGACGTCCGGCTGGGCGGCCCCCGCGCCGGCCGGCGGCCCTACCAGGTGCCGGCCGCCGCACACCTGGACGGCCTGGCCTGCGACCGGACCGGCCGCGCCAGCGCCGTCTGCGTCCGGGGCAGCCTCTACTGGCTGACCCACCGCGACGGCCCGGCCCGCACCATCGCCGACGAGCCGGGCGCGCGGGTCCGGCTGCCCGAGATGCTCGGGGACACCGGCCGGATCGCCTTCGTCACCGACGCGGAGGGCGAGGACGGCATCGAGATCGCCCATCTGCCGGGCCGGGCCAGCCGTCCGGCGGTCCGCGCGGTGCTGGAGGGCCTCGACGAGGACGACGTCACGGACGGCCCGGACGACGAAGCCGCGGATCCTCCGGAAACCCCCGTCTCCACCGGCACCGCCGGCCGCGCCGCCG
Source organism: Streptomyces sp. H39-S7 (assembly GCF_027158205.1). Classification (GTDB taxonomy): domain Bacteria; phylum Actinomycetota; class Actinomycetes; order Streptomycetales; family Streptomycetaceae; genus Actinacidiphila. Next base: position 13,497 of record NZ_JAPVLU010000003.1, read on the forward strand.
TGACCGGCACCGGGCCCCGGCTCGGGGTCGGCGAGCTGGGCCGCGTACTGGAAATGGTCTCGTCCCCGGACGGCCGCACCCTCGCCGTCGCCGCGAACGACGGGCGGCTGCTGCTCGTCGCCACCGGCGAGGGGGGCCACGCGGGCGAGAACGGCGCCGGGGCCGGATCCGGCTTCGTGACCGACCCCGACCACGCGGACAAGGCGTCCGGGACCGTGATCGAGCTGATCAGGTCCACCAACGGCCCCGTCCGCGACCTCGCGTTCTCCCCCGACTCGGCCTGGCTGACGTGGTCCCACCCCAACATCGGGCGGTCCCTGCGCTCGGTGAAGATCGCCAAGCTCGCCGACCGCACGATCATCGACGTGACCAACGGCCGCTTCGAGGACGAGCAGCCGGTCTTCACCCTCGACGGCCGCTATCTGGCGTTCCTGTCCTGGCGCGGCTTCGACCCGGTCTACGACGTGCACACCGGCGACCTGTCGTTCCCGCTCGGCTGCCGCCCCTACCTCGTGCCGCTGAACTCCGCGACGCCGTCACCGTTCGCGCTGCCCGTCGACGGCCGCCCGATCGGCGGCGGCCTGGACCCGGCGGAGAGCGGCGGCGACGGTCCGGTGGTGGTCGAGACGGAGGGGCTGGCGAGCCGCGTCACGCCGTTCCCGGTCCCGGCGTCCAAGTACTCGGCGCTGGAGCCGGTGCACAACGGCCTGGTCTGGCTGCGCTGGCCGATCTCCGGCGCGCTCGGCGAGACGTTCACCAACCCCACGGACCCGTCGGCGCGCCCGACCCTGGAGTACTACAACCTGGGCAAATCCAAGCGGACCGAGCTCGTCCGCCACATGGACTGGTACGCGGTCAGCGGTGACGGCCGGCGGCTGGCGGTCTTCGACGAGGGGGAGCTGGCGGTCCTGCCGGCCACCGAGCTCGGGGACGACGACTCGACCGTCTACGTCGACATGCGGCGCATCCTGCACGAGGTCGACCCGCCCTCCGAATGGCAGCAGTCCTACGCCGAGGCCGGCCGGCTCATCCGCGACTACTTCTGGGCCCCCGACATGTGCGGCATCGACTGGCCCGCGATCCTCGACCAGTACCGGCCGCTGGTCGAACGCGTCGCCACCCCGGACGAGTTCGCCGATCTGCTGCGCGAAGTCCTCGGCGAGCTGGGCACGTCGCACGCCTACGTCAGCCCCGCCCGCCGCAACGAGGGGCCGGCGCACTACCAGCGGCCGATCGGGCTGCTGGGCGCCAACTTCCAGCACAACAAGGACGGTACGTGGATGGTGGCGCGGATCCTGCCCGGCGACTCCTCGGACTCCAAGGCCCGCTCCCCGCTGGCCGGCACCGGCATCCGCGAGGGGGCGGTGCTCACCCATGTCGACGGGCGTCCCGTCGACCCGTGCGCGGGACCGTACCCGCTGCTCGCGGGCGCGGGCGGCACGACCGTGGAGCTGACGTTCACCCCGCCCGGCGAGGGGCACCCGCGCCGGGTCGCCGTCGTCCCGCTGATCGACGAACGGCCGCTGCGCTACCAGGACTGGGTCGCCAAGCGGCGCTCCGTCGTGAGGAGCCTGAGCGGCGGCCGGTGCGGCTATCTGCACATCCCCGACATGGGCGGTTCCGGCTGGGCGCAGTTCAACCGCGACCTGCGGATGGAGGTCGCCTACGAGGCACTCATCGTGGACGTGCGGGGCAACGCGGGCGGCCACATCAGCGAACTCGTCGTCGAGAAGCTCACCCGCACCATCCTGGGCTGGGACCTGACCCGCAACGCGCAGCCCGTCTCGTACGCGAGCAACGCGCCGCGCGGTCCGGTCGTCGCGCTCGCCGACGAGGCGACCTCCTCCGACGGCGACATGATCACCGCCGCGTTCAAACTGCTCGGCATCGGGCCGGTGGTGGGGCTGCGGACGTGGGGCGGCGTGGTCGGGATGACCGGCCGGCACACGCTGGGGGACGGCACGGTGATCACGGTGCCGATGAACGCGGGCTGGTTCGACGCGTACGAGTGGAGCGTCGAGAACTACGGCGTCGACCCCGATGTCGAGGCCCTGCGCACCCCGCTGGACTGGGCGGAAGGGCGGCACGCCCAGCTGGGCGTGGCGGTGAAGACGGCCCTCGCGCTGCTGGCCGAGCACCCCGCCGTCGTCCCGCCGGACCTCTCCCGGCGCCCGGACCGCCGCCGGCCGCCGCTGCCGCCGCGCTGAAGCGGCCGTTCCGCAGCGGCTCTTGGGCGGCTCTTGGGCGGATCGGCGCAGCAGGAAGGGGCGCACCCGTCACGGGTGCGCCCCTTCACCGATCATGCCGCGCAAGCAGACTAGCTCCAGTTGTCCTGGGCGTCCTCGGCCGCGTCCCGGGCCTTGTTCTGGCCCTGGTCACGCATGTCGGCGGTCTTGTCGCGCGCCTGGTCCGCGCCCTTGGCGGACTTGTCACGCTTCTCGCCCATGGCCTCCTTGGCCTTGTTCGAGAGGTCGCCGGCCTTGTCCTTGAACTGGTCGAAACCGCCCATGATCTACTCCTCCTGGAGTTAGTGGTGATGGGGCCTCGATCAGATTGACACGAGTGGACACACCTCGCATGTCGGGAGGAAACGACCAGGTCAGCTATCCCTTCGTCACCCTACGGAGCGTGACGACTGCGCTGCCTCGTCCGCCTCTCCACCCCGGCCGACGAGCCCCCGCCGGGTGCCGGCGGTCGCGGCGAACTTCGGCTCCGCCTTGCGCATCTCGCGCTGCCCGAGGGCGCCGCCGATGACCGACGGCAGGTACCCGCGGATCGACTGCATGCCGCGCAGCCACCACTGCGCGTACACATGCGGGGAGCGCCGCTCGATCCCGGCGACGATCCGCTCGACGGCCGGCTCCAGCGGGTAGGTGCGGTTCGTCGGCCACGGCAGTTTGGCGCGCATGTACCGCATCAGCTCGTCCTCGTCGGCGCCGCGCACCATGTCGGTGTCGGTCCAGCTCAGGTAGCCGACGCCGACCTTGACGCCCTTGTGGCCGACTTCGGCCCGCAGGCTGTGCGCGAACGCCTCCACGCCCGACTTGCTCGCGCAGTACGCGGTCATCATCGGGGCCGGGGTGATCGCCGCCAGCGAGGCGATCTGCAGCAGGTAGCCGCGCGAGGTGAGGAGCGCGGGCAGGAAGGCGCGGGCGGTGGTGACGCTGCCCAGCAGGTTGACCTTGATGACCCGCTCGAACGCGACGGGGTCGGAGTCCAGGAACGGTCCGCCGGTCGCGACACCCGCGTTGGCGACCACGACGTCGATCCGTCCGAAGTGCTCCAGGATCTCGGCCGCGGCCCGCTCCATCGCCGCGAGGTCGGTGACATCGGCGACCCAGTGCGCCGCACCGCCGCCGAGCCCCTCCGCCACCAGCTTCAGCTCGTCGGGCTCCAGGCCGACGAGCGCCAGCTTGGCGCCGCGCCGCGCGAGCTTGCGCGCGAGCAGCTCGCCCACCCCGCGGGCGGCACCGGTGACCACAACGACCTGTCCGTTCAACGACTGGCTCATACCGTCTTCTCCTTCACGGAAAGGTGCTGCTGGGCCGGGAGCTGGGCCGGCGGATGGGGCGGCAGGTGGTCCTTGACCAGACCGCGGACGACGCCCGCGACCGCGTCCGTGCCTTCGATGGGTGTCATGTGGCCCAGACCCTCGAGCTCGGTCAGCCCCAGGCAGTTGGGGAGCGCGGCGGCCATGCCGCGCGCGTGCACCGGCGGGGTGAGCTTGTCCGCCGTGCCGACCAGGACTGCGGTCGGCGCGGTGAGCCCGCCGAGCGCCGCGTCCAGGTCGAGCCCGGCCAGCACCCGTCCCCACGCGGAGCGCGGCCGGGTCCCGCAGGCGTGCACGATCCGCGCGGTCGCGGCGACCTGTTCGGGCGTCGAACCCGCCGCCATCACGCCGTACTTGAGCGCGGCGCGCGACATCCCGCTGACCGGACCGAGCGGGGCGCGCGAGCTGAGCAGCAACCGGTGGAAGCCGTCGCGGACCTTCTGCGAACGGAACCGCGGCGGCAGCACCTGGGTCTCGGCGAGCAGCCGTCCGCTCCCGGTGCTGGCCAGCAGGGCGGCGGCGGTGCGGGCCCGTACGACCGCGCGTCCCGAGGCGGCCATCAGCGTCATGCCGCCCATCGAGTGCCCGACCAGCACCGCCCGCTCCCCCTCGGGGACGACGGCTTCCAGCACCGCCGTCAGGTCGTCGGCCAGCGCCCGCGTGCTGTAGCCCTTGCGGTCGGGCGTGCCGCTGCGGCCGTGTCCGCGCTGGTCGTAGGCGACCACCTGGAAGTCGGCCGCCAGGTTTCGGATCAGTGGCGCCCAGAAGATCGTGGAACAGGTCCAGCCGTGGATCAGGACGACGGTCGGCCGGTCGGCGGGACCGTGCTCCTCGACGTGGATCCGGGTGCCGTCCGCCGAGGTCACGGTCAGCTCGCGGCGCGGCGGGGGAAGGGTGAACGGGCTGTCCGCCGCTGTCGCGTTCTTCGCGGTGATCCTGCTCATGACGCGGGCACCTCCACCGGCTCGGCCGTGCGCACGGGCGCCGGCACCAGGTCGTACTCGGCAAGCCGCAGCTCGCGGGTGGCCCGCCGGAACTCGGCCGTCGTACCCGGCCAGGCCGTCGTGTTGCGGCCCTCGGCGTCCAGGTACCAGCTCTTGCAGCCGCCGGTGTTCCACACCGTGCGGGCGGTGCGCCGCTGCATCTCGGCGTTCCACGCCTTGACCGCCCCCGGCTTGGCGTCCAGCGCGGCGGCCCCGGTCTGCTCAAGGGTGCGCAGATAGGCGGCGACGTAGTTGATGGACGACTCGATCATCAGGATCATCGAGCTGTTCCCGAGACCGGTGTTGGGGCCGATGATCAGCAGCAGGTTCGGGAAGCCGTCGATCGTGGTGCCGCGCAGCGCGGCCATCCCGTCCTTCCAGTGCTCGGCCAGCGAACGGCCGCCGACGCCGGTGATGCGGTCGCCGATCGGCATGTCCGTCACGTGGAAGCCGGTGCCGAAGACGATCGCGTCGACCTCGCGCTCGGTGCCGTCCGAGGTGACGATCGTCGAGCCGCGGACCTCCTTGAGCGCTGAGGTCACCACCTCGGTGTTGGGCTGGGCGAGCGCCGGATAGTAGTCGTTGGAGAGCAGGATCCGCTTGCAGCCGATGGTGTAGTCCGGCGTCAGCTTGGCGCGCATCACCGGGTCCTTGATCGCGCGGCGCATGTGGTTCCTGGCGATCTGCTCGGTCGCCTTCATCAGCTGCGGACGCTTGACGAACGCGCCGACCTGGAACTCCCTGATCAGCCAGAGCAGCCCGCGCCGCGCCTTCGCGGTGCCGGGGATCGTGCCGTGCAGCCACCGCTCGGCCTTGTTGATCCCGCGGTCCATCCGCGGCATCACCCACGGCGGGGTGCGCTGGAGCACGGTCAGCGACTTCACCTGCGGCTGGATCGACGGCACGATCTGGATCGCGGAGGCGCCGGTGCCGACCATCGCGACGCGCTTGTCGTTGATGTCGAAGTCGTGGTCCCAGCGCGAGGAGTGGAAGACCGCGCCCGGGAAAGTGTCGAGCCCCGGGATGTCCGGCAGCTTGGGGTCGGAGAGCGGGCCGGTGGCGGAGACGACGACGTCGGCCGTCAGCTCGCCCTGCGAGGTGGTGATGTGCCAGTGCTTGGCCGCTTCGTCCCAGCTCGCCTTCAGCACCTCGGAGTCGAACCGCAGATGCGGCCGCAGCCCGAAGGTGTCGGTGACCCGCTCCAGGTAGGCGCGGATGTGCGGCTGGCCGGAGAACGTCCGGGGCCAGTCCGCGTTCGGCGCGAACGAGAACGAGTACAGGTGGGAGGGGACGTCGCAGGCGCATCCCGGGTAGCTGTTGTCCCGCCAGGTCCCGCCGACCGAGCCGGCGCGCTCCAGGATCACGAAGTCCGTGATGCCCTCACGGCGCAGCCGGACGGCCGCGCCGAGCCCGCCGAACCCTGATCCGATCACCGCCACCCGCACGTGCTCAGTCATGGCGCCGCCTCCCTGCCCTCAATCACGCCAGCAATCACTGGCACGGTTGTACCGTAGACCACCGCGGTTACCGGCGGTAGGGGTCGGGCCGGATCCGCCCTCCGGACGCCCACTCCCGGAGGCGACCGGCCCGGACCGGCCGCCGGCACGGCATAGGCTGGCCGCGTGGCCGAGCAACCGCGGGATTCCGACGAGCAACCCTCCGGGCGGGAGTACCGCATGGAGGCGCTGGCCGAGGCGGCCGGCATTCCCGTGCGCACCCTGCGCTTCTACCGCGAGCGCAAGCTCATCGCGCCACCGCGCCGCGAAGGGCGCATCGCCTGGTACGGCGAGGCCCACCTCGCCCGCCTCCACACGATCGCCGCGCTGCTGGAGCGGGGCCACACCCTCGGCGGCATCGCCGAGCTGATCGGCGCGTGGGAGAACGGCAGGACCCTCGACGGCGTGGCCGAACTCCTCGGCCTGGAAGGCGCGTTGATCACGCCGTGGTCCGAGGAGACGCCGGTCCGGCTGACCCCCGAGGCCCTCGCCGACTACTTCGGCGGGGACGTCACCCCGGAGAACCTGACGACGGCCCTGGACATCGGCTACATCGCCGTCGACGGCGAGGACGTCGTCCACACCAGCCGCCGGCTGCTCGACGCCTCCGCCGCCCTCGTCCGCGAGGGCGTGCCGCTGGCCGCCGTGCTGGAGACGGGCCGATCCGTACGGGTCCACGTCGACGCGCTCGCCGACCTGTTCACCGTGCTCATCCGCAAACACGTGGTGGACGCCGCCGCCGACCACCTGCCCCCCGGCGAGGTGACCCGGCTCGCCGAGGCCCTGGAGCGGCTGCACCCGCTGGCCAAGAACGTGGTCGACGCGGAGCTGGCGCTGGCCATGGACCGGCGCGTCCGGACCGAGCTGGAGAAGTGGCTGCGGAACACCTCGGCCCCCGAGGACCCGCCGGGCGCCCCCACGCCGTGAGAGCTCCGAGCGCGGGCCCCCGCGGGCGCACCAGCGGTGGCGGAACGCGGTGCCGCGTCCAATCCTGAGGGGGACCCGCCCCCGGCACAGGAGGTACCGGCCCGATGACCACGCTCGCCGAGGCCGGTCCCGGTACGGAACCGCCCTCGGGCCCGTCCTCGCTCAGCCGCCGCCAGACCAACGTGGTCTTCGTGACGATCGTCCTGGGCATGCTGCTGGCGGCGCTCGACCAGACCATCGTCTCCACCGCCCTGCCGACCATCGTCGCGGACCTCGGCGGCGCCGGGCACATGGCCTGGGTGGTGACCTCGTACCTCCTCGCCGAGACCGTCTCCACGGTCCTCGTCGGCAAGTTCGGTGACCTGTTCGGCCGAAAGATCGTCTTCCAGGTCAGCGCGGTCGTCTTCGTCGCCGGATCCGTGGTCGCGGGCCTGGCCAACGGCATGGGGATGCTGATCATCGCCCGGGCCGTCCAGGGCATCGGCGGCGGTGGGCTGATGGTCACCGCGATGGCCCTGATCGCGGACGTCATCCCGCTGCGCGAACGCGGGAAGTACCAGGGCGCGCTCGGCGCGGTCTTCGGCGTCACCACCGTGGTCGGCCCGACGCTCGGCGGCCTCCTCACCGACCACGCCTCGTGGCGCTGGTGCTTCTACATCAACGTGCCCATCGCGATCGTCATGGTCGTCATGGCCGCCCGGACGATCCCGGCGGTCAGGACCGCCACCCGCCCCACCATCGACTACCTGGGCATCGTGCTGGTGGCGCTCGGCGCCTCCGGGCTCGTGCTGGCCCTGGAGTGGGGCGGCAACGAGTACGCCTGGGGCTCGGCGACGATCATCGGCCTCTTCGCCTGTTCCGTCGTGGCGCTCGTCGCGTTCGTCCTGGTGGAACTGCGCGCCAGGGAACCGATGCTCCCCATGCACCTGTTCCGCAGCCCTGTCTTCAGGATCTGCTCGGTGCTCAGCTTCATCGTCGGCTTCGCGATGCTCGGCGCGCTGACCTACCTGCCGACGTACCTGCAGTACGTGGACGGGGTCTCCGCGACCGTCTCGGGCGTCCGCACGCTCCCGATGGTCATCGGGCTGCTCGGCACCTCGATGCTGTCCGGCATCGTCGTCAGCCGCACCGGCCGCTACCGGATCTTCCCGATCGTCGGCACCGCCGTCATGGCGCTGGGCCTGTACCTGATGTCCACGATGGGGGTGTCCACCGGCGTCTGGCTGGAATCCCTGTTCATGTTCGTGCTCGGCCTCGGGATCGGGCTGGCCATGCAGGTGCTCACCATCGCCGTGCAGAACACCGTGCCCTACCACGAGTTGGGCTCCGCGACCTCGGGCGTCACGTTCTTCCGCACGCTCGGGAGCGTCTTCGGCACCGCCATCTTCGGCACGCTCTACAGCAACCAGCTCGGCCCCAACCTCGAAGAGGCCTTCGCCCGGTCGCCCGGCATCGACCCCGCCGCCGTACAGAGCCCGGCCGCCCTGCACGCGCTGCCCGCCGACCGGATCACCCACATCATCGACGCCTACGCCGACACCGTGAACTACGTCTTCCAGTGGGTCGTACCGGTCGCGCTCGTCGGTTTCGTCGTCTCCTGGTTCCTCAAGGAGGTGCCGCTGCGCGACAGCGCCAGGGCCGGCGCCTCCGACATGGGCGATGCCTTCGCCGCCCCCAGCTCCGCGGACGCCGACCGTCAGCTGGAGCGCTCCATCGCCCAGGTCATGCGCCGGGCCAAGGCCGAGGAACCGGTCTCGCTGCGGATCCTCGCCGACTCCGGCAGCCCCCTCACACCCGGCCAGGCCTGGGCGCTGGGCCAGGTCCACTGGCGCGGCAGACTCCAGGGCGGAGCCCGGCTCAGCACCGTCGCCAAGGCCCACCGGATGCCGGGAGAGGTCCTCGAACCGGCCTTCTCCACGATCGCCCAGGCCGGATACGCCGACTTCGACGGCGAGCGACTGGCCATGACCGACTCCGGCCGGGCGCAGATCGACCTCCTCGCCGGAGCGTGGCGCCGCTGGCTCGACGAACGCCTGGACGACTGGGACGTCTCGGATCCGGCGGACCGCGCCCGCCTCGACCGGGCCGTCGAGGGCATCGCCGCCCGCCTCCTGGACGAGGAGGAGGCGCACCGGGAGCGCACCGCCTTGTGAACTGCGAAGGTGGAGAAGAGCTCGCCTGCGCCGCCGCATGGACCACGCATCGCCGCATTGAGGAGGCACCCCATGGACCAGCCCGACGACACCAGAGCGGAACAGGCGATCCTCTCCAAGATCAGGACCATGGTCGCGGACGAGAAGGAACTGCGGGAGCAGCTGGCCGAGGGCCGCATCGACGTGCCCACCGAGCAGGCCCGGCTCGCCGCCCTGGAACGCGAACTCGACCAGTGCTGGGACCTGCTGCGCCAGCGCCGCGCCAAGGGCCAGGCCGGTGAGGACCCGGGCCGCGCCCGCGTCCGGTCCGAGTTCACCGTCGAGGGATACGAATCATGACGGGAAGCACCGAAGTGCCGATCCCCGAGGGCGCTCGGGCCTACGCGGGGGACGGCATCACGGTCACCTTCGAGGCCGGCCGCTGCCTGCACGCCGGTGAGTGCGTGCGCGGCCTGCCCGAGGTCTTCGGCACCGCCGGGCGCCCGTGGATCCGGCCCGGCGGCGCCCCCGCCGACCTCGTCGCGCAGGTCGTCCGGCGCTGCCCCTCGGGCGCGCTGCAGTACCGGTTGGAGGGCGGCCATCCGGAGGAGCCGACCCACCCGACCGAGATCAGCCGCTCCTCCTCCGGAGGCATCGCGGTCCGCGGCGACCTCGTCGTCCACACCTCCGGCGAGGTCAGGACCGAGACCCGGGCCGTCCTGTGCGGCTGCGGCACCACGAGGCACGCGCCGTACTGCGATCACACGGGCCCGTGCGGGACGACGGCCGGCTGACGGGCCGCGGCGCTCAGGACGACGACGGGAACAGCGCCTGCAGGTCGCCGTATCCGAGTCCGTCCACCGCCGGGGTGCAGGTGCCGTCGGCCAGGAACTCGCGGGCCTCGTGCCGCACCACCCCGTACGCCGCCTCGGCCATCCGCCCGCCGATGCTGACGCGTGCCGCACCGGCCCCGGCGAGTTCGGCGACGGACGGCCCGCCCGGTCCGGTGAGGATGTTGAGCGGGGCGGTGATGTTCTTCGCCAGTTCGGCGACGACCGCGAGGTCGGTCACCCCGGGGACGAAGATCCCGCTCGCGCCCGCCTCGATGAAGGCGGCGGCACGCTCCAGCGCCGCACCCAGCCGCTCCTCCGGCTCGCCGACGGCCCGCAGGTAGACATCGGTGCGCGCGTTGATGAAGAGCGGGACGTCCGCCTCGTCGGCGGCCCGGCGGGCGGCGGCGATCCGTTCCGCCTGCCCGGCGATGGTGCGCAACGGCTCGGGCCCGTCAGCGAGCGCGTCCTCGATGTTGATGCCGACGGCCCCGGCGGCGATGACCCCGCGGACGGTCTCGGCGACCCCGGCCGCGTCCTCCCCGAAGCCGCTCTCGATGTCGGCGGAGACCGGCACGCCGACCGCCGACGCGATCCGGCCGATCAGCGCGAGCGCGAGCTCGCGGGGCAGCCGGTCGCCGTCGGCGTAGCCGAGGCTCCAGGCGACACCGCAGCTGGTGGTGGCGACGGCCGCCGCCCCGGCCTCCTCGATGATCCGGGCGCTGGCGACGTCCCACCCGTTGGCGAGGGCGAGCGGCCGGTCGGTGGTGTGCAGGGAGTGGAGGAGCAGGGCCTTGTCACGGAGGTTCGGCGTAGTCATGGGGACAGTCCATCAGCACGCCCCCGGCTCCGTCCGGCAATTTCGCGACCTGGACGTCGCGGGCCGGCGGGGCGGGCTCGGGCCGGACGGGCCGCGGTCCTGGGCTGCTTCACCCGGCCGAACTAGATGTCGGATTCTCGCTAGACCGGCGCTGTGACCCGGAGTGATGCTGGAGTCATGCACACCGACTTCGAACGTTGCGTACGAGCCGTGCAGTCGAAGGACGCCCGGTTCGACGGGTGGTTCTTCACCGCGGTGCTGACAACCAGGATCTACTGCCGGCCGAGCTGCCCGGTGGTGCCGCCCAAGGTCAGGAACATGAGTTTCTACCCGAGCGCCGCGGCGGCGCAACAGGCCGGCTTCCGTGCCTGCAAGCGGTGCCGGCCGGACGCGAGCCCGGGCTCGCCCCAGTGGAACGAGCGGGCGGACCTCGTGGCGCGCGCCATGCGGCTGATCGCGGACGGCGTCGTCGACCGGGACGGGGTCCCGGGGCTGGCGTCCCGGCTGGGTTACAGCACCCGCCAGGTGGAGCGGCAGCTCCTCGCCGAACTGGGCGCGGGCCCGCTGGCGTTGGCCAGGGCGCAGCGCGCCCAGACCGCGCGGCTGCTGATCGAGACGACGGCGCTGCCGATGGGGGAAGCCGCCTTCGCGGCGGGCTTCTCCAGCATCCGCACCTTCAACGACACCGTCCGCGAGGTCTTCGGCCTCTCCCCCACCGAACTGCGCGCCCGCGTCGCCAGGGGCCGCCCGGCCGCCACCCCCGGCGAACTGTCGCTGCGGCTGCCGTTCCGGGCCCCGCTGAACCCGGACAACCTCTTCGGGCACCTGGCGGCCACCGCGGTGCCGGGCGTCGAGGAGTGGCGCGACGGCGCGTACCGCCGGACCCTGCGGCTGCCGCACGGCCCCGGCATCGTCTCCCTGAGCCCGCAGCCCGACCACATCGCGTGCCGATTGCGTCTGACGGACCTGCGCGATCTGGCGCACGCCATCAGCCGCTGCCGGTGGCTGCTGGACCTCGACGCGGACCCGGTCGCGGTCGACGCACAGCTCAGCTCCGACCCGGTGCTGGCCCCGCTCGTCGCCAAGGCACCCGGCCGCCGGGTGCCGCGGGTCGCGGACGGGCCCGAGTTCGCGGTGCGCGCCGTGCTCGGCCAGCAGATCTCGACGGCCGCCGCCCGCACGCACGCCGGACGGCTGGTGACGGCGCACGGCGAGCCCCTCGACGATCCGGGCGGCGGGCTGACCCATCTGTTCCCCGACCCGGCGGCGCTGGCCGCCCTCGACCCGGCGGCGCTCGCGATGCCGCAGACCCGCCGCACCACCCTCACCACACTGGTCGCCACCCTGGCCGACGGGGAACTCGACCTCGATGTCGGCAGCGACTGGCAGCGCGCCCGCGCCCAGTTGTCCGCGCTGCCGGGGTTCGGCCCGTGGACCGTCGAGTCGATCGCGATGCGCGCGCTCGGCGACCCGGACGCGTTCCTGCCGGGTGACCTCGGAATCCGCTGGGCCGCCAAGGAGCTGGGCCTGCCCACCACCCCCGCCGCGCTCACCCGCCACGCCGCCGCCTGGGCGCCCTGGCGCGCGTACGCCGTCCAGTACCTGTGGGCGACCGGCGACCATGCCGTCAACACCCTTCCCACCACCGGAGCCGCGTGATGTCCCTCCGCACCCACACCGTGACCGACTCCCCCTGCGGCCCGCTGACCCTCGTCGCCCAGGACGGGACGCTCTGCGGCCTGTACATGACGCAGCAGCGGCACCTCCCCGCCGAGGAGACGTTCGGCGAACGCGACGACTCCGCGTTCGGCGCCGTCGAGGAACAGCTCGCCGCCTACTTCACCGGGGAACTCAGCGACTTCGACCTCCCGATGACGCTGCTGGGCACCCCGTTCCAGCAGCGGGTCTGGACCGCCCTGCGGGACATCCCGTACGGCGAGACCCGCTCCTACGGGCAACTGGCCGACCTGCTCGGCAACGCCGGCGCCTCCCGCGCGGTCGGGCTCGCCAACGGCAAGAACCCCATCGGCATCATCGTGCCCTGCCACCGCGTCGTCGGGGCCGACGGCTCCCTCACCGGCTACGGGGGCGGCCTCGACCGCAAGCGCTACCTGCTCGCCTTCGAGAAGGGGACGCACGAACCGGCGGCGCTCTTCTGATCCGGACCCGGGGCACGGCACAGGGCCCGGTGCAGCCGGCTCCGGGTACGACACAGGGCCCGGCGGTCCGCCGGGCCCTGTCCTGCGCGCCATCCCCCCGTCCCCACGGAGGCAGGCGCGTCATGGAGCCGCCGTCGAGCTCTCCGCCTACCGGCGGCCCCGGCTGATGTGCCGCGTCAGATGCGGCTCGGCTCCTCCACCCGCTCGGGCGCCGGTCCCGCGGCCCCCGTCGATGGTCCGGCCTGCGCCGCAAGGTTCTTCTGGAGCTGTTCGCCCTCGACGTCCACGTTCGGCAGGATCCTGTCGAGCCAGCGCGGCAGCCACCAGGCGGCCTTGCCGAGGAGGGCGAGGACCGCCGGGACGACGGCCATGCGCACCACGAACGCGTCGAACGCGACGGCGATGGCGAGACCGAAGCCCATCATCTTGATCATCGATTCCGACGAGCCGATGAAACCCGCGAAGACGCTGATCATGATGACCGCGGCCGCGGCGACCACCCGGGCGCCGTGCGTGAAGCCGGTGACGATCGCCTGGCCGGGCCGTTCGCCGTGCACGTACGCCTCACGCATCCGGGTGACGAGGAAGACCTCGTAGTCCATCGCGAGACCGAACACCACACCGATCATGAAGATCGGCATCATGCTCATGATCGGTCCGGTCTGCTCGACGCCGAGCAGGCTCGCGAGCCAGCCCCACTGGAAGACCGCGACGACCGCGCCGAGGGCCGCGACCACCGAGAGCAGGAAGCCGAGGGCCGCCTTCAGCGGCACCAGCACCGAGCGGAAGACCACCATCAACAGCAGGAACGCCAGGCCGACGACGAGCGCCAGGTACGGCAGCAGCGCGTCGTTCAGCTTCTGCGACACGTCGATGTTCATGGCCGTCGTGCCGGTGACCAGCGTCACGGCGCCCGTCTCGGCCTTCATGTCGGCCGCCTGGCCACGGATCGTGTGGACCAGGTCCTCGGTCTCCAGGCCGCTGGGCTTGGACTTCGGGACGACCGTCAGCATCGCGGTGTCGCCGGCCTTGTTGAACGCGGGCTCGGTGACCTTCTCGACGTCGTCCATCTTGGTGATGGTCTGCGAGATCCTGTCCAGCGCGACCTTCGGGTCGTCGCTGTGCGCGGCGTCCACCGCGATCATCAGCGGGCCGTTGAAGCCGGGGCCGAAGCCGTCGGACAGCAGGTCGTACGCCTTGCGCTGCGTGGTGCTGACGGGCTGCGAGCCGTCGTCGGGCAGGCCGAGCTCCAGGCTGGCCGCCGGGATGGCGATCGCGCCCAGGCCGAGCACGCCCACCACCAGCACCCAGATCGGGCGGCGCAGAACGAAGCGGGCCCAGCGGGTGCCCATGTTGGGCTTCTTCACGGCGGAGTCCGTGGCGTCCGCAGCGCCCTTGAGGCCGTTGCGCACCTTGCGGCCGAGCACCCGGTGCTTGGCGAAGCCGAGCAGCGCCGGGATCAGGGTGAGCGCGATGAGGACCGCGATGGCGACCGTGCCGGCCGCCGCGAGGCCCATCTTGGTGAGCATCGGGATGTTGACGACGGCGAGGCCCGCGAGCGCGATCAGCACCGTGAGGCCGGCGAAGACCACCGCGGAACCGGCGGTGCCGACGGCCCGGCCGGCCGCGTCCTCGGGTTCCCGCCCCTCGGTGAGTTCGTGCCGGAAGCGGGAGACGATGAAGAGGGCGTAGTCGATGCCGACCGCGAGGCCGATCATCATCGCGAGGGTGGACGTGGAGCTGCCCAGATCCAGGACGTTGGCGAGCGCGGTGATCGACGAGACGCCGATGCCCACGCCGATCAGCGCGGTCAGCAGCGGCAGTCCGGCGGCGACCAGCGACCCGAAGGTCACGAGCAGCACGACCGCGGAGATGCCGATACCGATGATCTCGGTCGCGCCGGTCTCCGGCATCGCCTGCAGCGCGTCACCGCCGATCTCGACGGTCAGCCCGGCGTCCCGGCCGTGCTGCGCGGCGTCCTTGAGCGCCTCGCGGTCCTCCTCGGCCAGCTCCATGGAGGTGACCTTGTACTTCACGGACGCGTAGGCGGTGCCGCCGTCCTTGCTGACGGCCTTCGACTCGAAGGGGTCGGCGACGGAACTGACCTGCTTGCCGTCCTTGAGCTCCTTGACGACGTTCTCGACGGCGGTCTTCTGCGCGCCGACGTCCACCTTCTGCCCGTCGGGGGCCGTGAACACCACCCGCGCGGAGGCACCGTTGGCGCTGGCGTCCGGGAAGCGCTGCTCCATCAGGTCGAAGGCCTTCTGGGCCTCCGTGCCGGGTATCGAGAAGCTGCTCGACGTGGAAGTGGAGGCCGAGGCGGCGCCGACTCCGGCGAGCACGAGCAGGGCCACCCATGCGAGGGCGACGTACCGGCGTCGCCTGAAGGCGAACCGGCCGAGTTTGTAAAGGAATGTAGCCACGAGTCGCGGCGCTCCCGTCGGGTCGAGGGAAAGTCGAGGGAAAAAGGGCGTACGGTGCCTGCCCGACGACGAGAGCGGCGTGTCAGGTGGGGCTTTCCGGGGGACCGGGCGGGGATCAGGCGGCTGATCCAGCCGGTCGGATCAGGTCAGGCGCAGGGCGGGGAGTACCACCGCGTCGATGTATCGGAAGGCGAATTCGGGGTCGGGTTCGACCCCTTCGATCAGCGGCCGCCCCATCGCGGCGCCGATCAGCATGTGCGGTACGAAATTCCTGGCGGGCACGTCGGCCGCCAGTTCGCCACGCTCGACGGCACGTTGCAGCAGGCCGTCGAAGGCGGCCATCTCCGGTTCGATGAGCAGTTGGCGCAGCGCCTGGAACAGGTCCGGATTCTGGTGCGCGGCCTGTCCGAGCGCCCGCATCAGTTCGTTGTCCCGCTTCGAGTCGCCGGTGGCGTCGTGGCACCGCACCAGCTCGCGCAGGTCGCCCCGCACCGATCCGGTGTCGATGTCCTCGATCCGCACCGGCTTGGTGTGCCGCAACGCGGTCGCCACCAGCTCGGGCTTGCCCTTCCACTGCCGGTAGAGCGTCGCCTTGCTGGAGCGGGTGCGGGTGGCGATCGCGTCCATGGTGAGCGCCTCGTACCCCACCTCCCGCAGCATCTCGACCACCGCGGCGTAGAGCTCCTGCTCGCGTTCGGGGGTGAGCCTGGTGCGGCGTGCCGGGACTTCCGTCGACATCCTCGGCCTCCCATCCAAACGAAACGGTTTCGTACAGCTGACCTCACGACAGTAGAACACCACCCATCGAAACGGCAACGTTTCGATGGGTGGTGTGGGTCACGTTGTCCGTCTTTATACCGGCCATACGTCCGGCTTTACGCCCGTCCCCGCACCCGGCCGGGGCTCAGATCCAGCCGTCCAGCGAGCGCAGGAAGCCGTCGAAGTCGTCGCGGTGGATGGTGTGCCCGGCGCCGACGACCGTGCGGATCCCGAAGCCGCGCCCGCTGAGCAGCCCCGCGTCGTCGGGGCCGATCAGGAAGCTCTTCTCCGCGAGCTGCACGAGCGACGGGACCGCGGGCTTCTCCGGCAGGTAGCCGCTGAGCGGCCGTCCGCCCAGGAACGCGGCGGAGTCCGCGTCCCACAGCGCGAGGGTGGCGAGCTCGACCTCCACGTCCGCCGCCTCCCAGCGCGGGTTCAGGGCGGCGATCTGCGGGCGCGTGGCCCGCGCGAAATGGACGAAGAGCGCCGGGTCGACCTGCTGCGCGGGATCCGCCGAGGACCAGGCCGGATCGGAGTAGACGGCCCGCTCGGGCGCGAGGCGCTCGACGGCGAGCGACAGCGCCAGCCCGCCCAGCGAATGCCCGACGGCCAGCTCCGCACCGCCCGGCAGCGTCTCGACCAGGTCCTCGGCGAACAGCTCGGGGGTGTACTCGCCGCGCGGGCTCGCGCCGTGGCCGCGCAGGTCCACGGCGATGACGCGGTAGCCGCGGTCCGCCAGCGCGGGACCGACCCGGCGCCAGGTGCGGTGGTCGGACATGATGCCGTGGACCAGGAGCGCGATCCGGTCGCCGGTGCCCCACTCGCGGGTGTTGAGCTGCATGGTGATGCCTTTCCTGATGCCGAGGCTGCCAAGGGGCTCTGCCGCTCCTGCGGACGTACATGATCACCTTGCTTGATGACACGTGTAACTACATGTCTAGCATCCACCCCGAACCTTCGGCCAGCCCGGATCTCTGAAAAGATGCGGCTCGGAATGATTCACTCACCCGAGCCCACGAATCCCCCGGCCACGCCGACCAGTACCGATGTCGCGCGGCTCGCCGGGGTGTCCCGCGCCACCGTCTCGTACGTCCTGAACGCCCAGGCCTCCGGCCGGGTCAGCGCGCGGACCCAGGACCGGGTGCGCGCGGCCGCGGAAGAGCTCGGCTACGTGCCGCACGCCGCCGCCCGCGCCCTGCGGGCCGGGCACTCCGGCCTCGTCCTGCTGACCACTCCGAGCGGCCCGATCCCGAGGATCGGCGCGCTCTTCGGCGACTTCCTGATGGAGCTGCAGGGCGCCCTCCACGAGCTCGGCTACACCAGCGTCTGGCACGGCCCCGTCGCGGGCGCCGGCGAGCAGGCCGCGCGCGCCTGGGCGGAACTCCGCCCCGCGGCCGTCCTCGCCCTGCCGGGCACCGGCCTGACCCCGTCCGCCGTCGAACTGCTGAAGCGCTCGGGCACCCGCGCCGTCCTGACCCTCGGCATGCGGCCGGTGGCGGGCGCGCACGCCCTCCTCCTCGACCAGGAGACGCTCGGCACCGGCGCCGCCGGCCACCTGCTGGAGCGCGGCCGCCGCCGGATCGGCGTCATCATGCCCACCGAGTCGGGCCTCGACCTCTTCAGCGTCCCCCGCCTCGCCGGCGTCCGGACGGCCGCCGCGACCGCGCCCGGCACCCACGTCGAGCCGCTCACGCTCGACTGCACCGAGGAGTCAGCGGCCGAACTCGCCGCCAGCTGGCCCCGGCTCGGCCTCGACTCCCTGTTCGCCTACAACGACGAGTACGCGATGCTCGTGATGCGCGCCTTCCAGGACGCCGGCCTCACCATCCCCGGCGACGTCGCCGTCGTCGGCGCCGACGACCTCCTGCTGGCCCGCCTGGTGCGCCCCCGCCTGACCAGCGTCACCTTCGACACGATCCCCACCGGCCGCCTCGTCGGCCTCGTGGACCGCGCCATCCGCGAACCGGAAACCGCCCCGGAGACCCACCAGTTGACCCGCGTCGTCGTCACCCCCCGCGACTCCACCTGACGATCGCCGCGCGCCCCGCCGACGGAACCGGCGCCCGCCCCCCGGCGTCCTGAACAACGATCAAGGGGGTGTGGATGGAAGACGACCCATCGCTCTGGGACACCATCACGTTCCTGCTGCTGGTGGTCGGCGGCACGACCATGGTCCTGGGCGCCGCCGTCTGCCTCGTGGTCGCCGTCGTCGCCCTGAGCACGGGCTGGCTGCGCCGCACGTGGCGCCGGCGGCAGGGCTGAACACGCCCCACCGACCGCTCCAGCCGCACGCGCACCAAAAAGCCCCTGGCGGGTTTCCCCGCCAGGGGCTTCGAGCTGCGGTGGACCTGTGGGGATTTGAACCCCAGACCCCCTCGATGCGAACGAGGTGCGCTACCAGACTGCGCCACAGGCCCTTGCAACGAGGAAAACGATAGCACCCTCTCGGGGGTGGTTGTTAACGAGATCCTCGCTGGTCACCGATTGGCTACTCGTTGGCGGCGCGTGGCCGGTCCGGGTCGGCGTACTGGTCGAACAGGGGGGTGCGGGAGCGGTCGCGGGAGCGGCGGCCGGGGGTGGGGCGCGGGAGCTCGCGCTCGGGCTCCGGCTCGGGGGTCGCGGCGGGCGCCGGCGCGTGGCCCGGCGTGGTGCCGGAGCGGGCCGAGCTCCAGTTGCCGGGGGCGGTGAAGTCGATGCCGCCCGGGGTGCGGGGCGCGACCGGCGCGGTGACGTAGGTGGGCAGCGGCACCGGTACGGGGTCCCAGCTGTCGTCGGGGACGGCGTGCTGCTCGCGCTGCTGCTGGTCCACCCACTCCGCGTGGTCGGTCTGCTCGACGAGGGCCCGCCGGTCCGCGGTGCGCGGCGAGGTGGCGGGCTCGGCCTCGTCGGCGGGGTCCGGCTCGTCGGCGTGCTGGGGGCGCGGGCGGTCGCGCAGCCGCACGGCGGCGTCGGCGGCCCGGCGCTGGTCGATCTTGACCTCGAAGCGGCGGCGCTCCTGGCGGCGCAGGTGGCCGATGTAGAAGGTCAGCAGCGCGGCGGGCGCCGCGGGCGCCCACAGGAACGCGAGGCCGCCCACGGCGGCCACGATGGCGCCGACGGTGAACGTCAGGAAGAGGAGCGTCGTGGTGCGGCGGCGGCGCGCGAGGACCTTGGCCCGGGGGTTGTACGCCGGGCCGGGGCGCTGCGCCTTCTGGTGCACCGGGGCGGAGTGGTGCTGCTGCGCCGGAAGGGCCGCCGGGGCGGGTTTGATCTCGGTCGCGGGCACGGCGAGGCCCCGGACGTCCACCACGTCGACGGCGGACACCGGTGCATCATCGGGCTGATCGCTCTCGTCGCGCGCTTTCGCGACGCGACGCTCCATCCCCGCCCGGCCGGACAGCAGCCGGATGGCGGTGCTGAAGCGTTCCGTCGGACGCGCTTCGTTGAGCTCATCCTGCCTACGGAGCCACATCGGCACCAAGTAGGCAGCCCAGGCCCCGACGATGACTGCGTAGATGAGGCCACTACTGCTCACGGATTACACGGTAGGGGCCGCAGAGACACGCCATACGCAATTCCGCACGGTGTGTCGCACGATCTGGCTGATATGCCGAGATTTTTTTGTGATTGGGTTCATTTTCGAACGTATATTTTATTTCTGTGGCGTCCCCGGCCTGGTGTGACGCCATCGGTTGAGCAGTCCCTCCGGCACTTCCTCGGCCGTCAACGCGAACACCAGGTGGTCACGCCACGCACCGTCGATGTGGAGATAGCGCGGCCGCGGACCCTCTTCGCGAAATCCGAGTTTCTCCACGACGCGCCGGCTGGGGATGTTCTCCGGGCGGATGCACACCTCGACCCGGTGCAGCCCGACATGGCGGAAGCAGTGGTCGACGGCGAGCGCCACGGAGGTCGGCATGACACCGCGTCCGGCGACCGCCTGGTCGACCCAGTAGCCGACGTGGGCGGAGCACATCGAGCCCCAGGTGATGCCGGCGACGGTCAACTGACCGGCCAGCCGCCCCTGGTACTCGATGACGAAGGGCAGCATGCGGCCCGCGGTCGCCTCCGAGCGGAGGTGGCGCACCATCTGACGGTACGTGGGGCGCTGGGCGAGGTGGCCGGGGGGCGCGGGCGGCACGGTGGCCTCCCACGGCCGCAGCCATTCGCGGTTGCGGCGGTTGACCTCACGCCAGGAGCGCTGGTCGCGCATCTTGATCGGGCGGAGGGTGATGTCACCGTCCACCAGTTCGGCCGGCCAGGACGCGTTCAGCTCGCTCTCCCGGATTGAGGGTGGTCGCCGCCGCGGATCTGGTCGACGGCGTGGACGAGGAGCGGGGCGAGCACGTCCAGGCCGTCCTTGACGCCACCGGTCGAGCCCGGGAGGTTCACCACCAGGGTGCGGCCCGCGACGCCCGCGATGCCGCGGGAGAGCACCGCGGTGGGCACCTTCTCGCGCCCGGCGGCCCGGATCGCCTCGGCGATGCCGGGGATCTCGTACTCCAGCACCTCGCGGGTGGCCTCGGGGGTGCGGTCGGTGGGCGAGATGCCGGTGCCACCGGTGGTCACGACGACGTCGTAGGAGGCCGCCACGGCGTCCCGCAGGGCCCGCAGCACGGGTTCCCCGTCCGGGACCACCTGCGGCCCGTCGGTCTCGAAGCCCAGCCCCCGCAGCGCCGCGACGATCAGCGGTCCGCCGCGGTCCTCGTAGACGCCCGCGGCGGCGCGGTTCGAGGCGGTGACCGCCAGGGCCTTCATGACCGGGCTCATGACCGCCGCCAGTCGCCGGACTTGCCACCGGTCTTCGTCTCGACGCGGACGTCGGTGATGACGGCGGCCTTGTCGACGGCCTTGACCATGTCGATGACGGTGAGGGCCGCGACGGTGACGGCGGTCAGCGCCTCCATCTCGACCCCGGTGCGGTCGGTGGTCCGCACGGTCGCGGAGATCTCCACGGCCTCGTCGGTGACGGCGAGGTCGAGCGTCACCCCGGAGAGCGCGAGCGGGTGGCAGAGCGGGATCAGGTCCGGCGTCCGCTTGGCGCCCATGATGCCCGCGATGCGCGCGGTGGCGAGGGCGTCGCCCTTGGGAACACCCTCACCGCGCAGCAGCTCGATGACGCGCGGGGCGACGAGCACCCGCCCGGTGGCACGGGCCGTGCGGGCGGTCACGTCCTTGCCGGAGACGTCCACCATCCGGGCCGCACCGGCCTCGTCGATGTGGGTGAGGTGCTCTTGCGCGCTGCTCATCGTTCTCCCGGTCCGGTCCTGTGGGCAGCCACCGTACCGGGAGGGCGGGTCGAAAAGGCCGCAGGGCCTTCACCGGGGGGCGCGGCCGGCGCCGTACGGGCCTAATCCAGCCGGATCACGTCGACTTCCGCGCCCTTGTCCACGGAGGTGGTGTCCTCCGGGACGACGATCAGCGCGTTGGCGTGCGCGAGCGATCTGACCAGGTGCGACGCGGAGCCGCCGACGGGCGTCACCGTGCCGTTCGCGTACTTGCCGCGGAGGAACTGGCGCTTGCCCGCGGGCGAGGACCCGATCGCGGTGTCGCAGACCGCGCGCACGACCTCGCGGTGGACGGCTCCCGCGCCCATCAGCGTGCGGATCGCCGGGCGGACGAAGAGCTCGAAGGAGACGTACGCGCTGACCGGGTTGCCGGGCAGGGCGAGCAGCGGGATGCGGTCGGGGCCGATACGGCCGAAGCCCTGCGGCTTGCCGGGCTGCATGGCGAGCCTGCGGAAGTCGACCCGGCTCTCGTCGTCCTCGATCGAGGCGAGCGCCTCCTTGACCACGTCGTACGCGCCGACGCTCACCCCGCCGCTGGTGACGATGATGTCGGCCCGGATGAGCTGGTCCTCGATGGTGGCACGCAGTGTCTCGACGTCGTCGGCGACGGCGCCGACCCGGTACGCGATGGCGCCCGCGTCCCGCGCGGCGGCGGTCAGCGCGAAGCTGTTGGAGTCGTGGATCCGGCCGGGGCTGAGCTCCTCGCCGGGCTGGACGAGCTCGCTGCCGGTCGACATCACCACGACGCGGGGGCGCGGGCGCACCCGGACGCTGCCGCGGCCGATGGCGGCCAGCAGGCCGATCTGCGGCGGGCCGAGGATCGTGCCGGCGGCGAGCGCCAGCTCCCCTGCGGCGACGTCGCTGCCGCGGGCCCTGACGTACTGGCGCGCCTCGACGGGACGGTGCACCCGGACCTCGCCACTGGCGCCGGCCGGGTCCGAACTGTGCGACCGCATGGTGGTGGCCGGTCCGCCGCCGGTGCCCGCGTCGGTCCACTCCACGGGGACGACGGCCTCCGCGCCGGGCGGCAGCGGGGCGCCGGTCATGATGCGGGCGGCCTGGCCGGGGCCGACGGTGGGCAGGTGGTCGCTGCCCGCCGCGACGTCGCCGATGACGGTCAGGACCGCGGGGTGCGCGTCAGTGGCCCCGTCCGTGTCCGCGGTGCGGACCGCGTAGCCGTCCATCGAGCTGTTGTCGAAGGGCGGCAGCGCGACGGGGACGGTGACGTCCTCGACGAGGACGCAGCCCTGGGCATCGAGGAGTTGCAGCTCGATCGACTCCAGCGGGGACAGCTGCCCGAGGATGTTGTCGAGGTGCTCGGAGACAGACCAGGTCCGGTCGGTCACGGTGCTCAATCTTGCATCTCCTCGGTCACGTACGAGCGGAGCCAGGTCCGGAAGTCCGGGCCCAGGTCTTCACGTTCGCACGCCAGTCTGACAATGGCCCGCAGGTAGTCCGCGCGGTCGCCGGTGTCGTAGCGGCGGCCGGTGAAGACCACGCCGTGGACCGGGCCGCCGTCGTCGTCGCGGTGCGACATCTCCCGCAGCGCGTCGGTGAGCTGGATCTCCCCACCGCGGCCGGGCGGAGTCTTCTTGATCGCGTCGAAGACCGCC
This sequence comes from Streptomyces sp. H39-S7, assembly GCF_027158205.1. Taxonomy (GTDB): domain Bacteria; phylum Actinomycetota; class Actinomycetes; order Streptomycetales; family Streptomycetaceae; genus Actinacidiphila. The sequence goes on from NZ_JAPVLU010000003.1 coordinate 36,456, forward strand.
GGGTCCAGCACGTACCGGCCGATGATCGCGTACGAGGACGGCGCCTCACCGGCGGCGGGCTTCTCGACCAGGTCCGTCACCCGCACCACGTCGTCCTCGCCGGTGGGCACGATCGCCGCGCAGCCGTAGAGGTGGATCTGCCCGGGGTCGACCTCCATCAGCGCGATGACGCTGCCGCCGAACCGCTCCTGGACGTCGATCATGCGCGACAGCAGCGGGTCGCGCGGGTCGATCAGGTCGTCACCCAGCAGCACCGCGAAGGGCTGGTCGCCCACGTGCGGCTCCGCGCACAGCACCGCGTGCCCCAGACCCTTCGGGTCGCCCTGCCGCACGTAGTGCATGGTGGCCAGGTCGCTGGACTCGCGCACCCGCGCCAGGCGCGACTCGTCGCCCTTGCGGGTCAGCGCCTCCTCCAGCTCGTAGTTCCGGTCGAAGTGGTCCTCCAGGGCCCGCTTGTTCCGCCCTGTGATCATCAACACATCACCGAGGTTGGCGGCGCGCGCCTCCTCCACCACGTACTGGATCGCCGGCTTGTCGACGACGGGCAGCATCTCCTTGGGCGTGGCCTTGGTAGCCGGCAGGAACCGGGTACCGAGCCCCGCCGCCGGGATGACGGCTTTGGTGATCCGAGTACGTGCTTGAGTCATGCCGTGCACCATAACCGCTGGGCGTGAGATGAAGATGAAGTTCCGGTTGATAACGGCTGATAGGCGGCAGTAGTGCGGGGTATGAGCGACGGCCACGGTACCAAGGCGACGCTGCGCGCCGAGTTGCTGCGCCGCCGGCGCGGGCTGACACCGCAGGAGCTCGCGACGGCGGCCCGCGCGCTGGCGGAGCGGGTGGCTGACCTGCCCGAAATCCGGACGGCGGACACCGTCGCGGCCTATGTCTCGATGGGCACGGAACCCGGTACCCGCGAGGTGATCGACGCGCTGCGCGCCGCCGGCACCCGCGTACTGCTTCCCGTACTGATGGCCGATAACGACCTGGACTGGGCGGCGTACGAGGGGCCGGAGGCGCTGGAGCGCACCCACCGGGGGCTGTCGGAGCCGGCCGGCTCGCGGCTGGGGCCCGAGACGGTGACCCGCGCCGGGGTGGTGCTGCTGCCGGGGCTCGCGGTCGACGGGGACGGGCTGCGGCTGGGACGCGGCGGAGGCTCGTACGACCGCGTGCTGGCGCGGCTGGAGCGGGCGGGCCGCCATCCGGCCCTCATGGTGCTGCTGTACGCGAACGAGGTGGTCGCCCGGGTCCCGAGGGAACCGCACGACCACCCCGTGCACCTCGCGGTGACCCCCGAGGGGATCCACCGCTTCACCCCCTGAAAGGGGTCAGGGCGTCAGCGCCATCTTGTCGCTCGTCGCGTCGTCCACCTTGGCTCTGGAGAAGACCCACGGCAGGAGTTCGCCCTTGGCCCACAGCGCCGTCTGGTCGGAGTAGTGCGCGTTGTACGCGTGCCCCGAGGCGCCGGTGAGGTTGATCCAGCGGGACTTGTCGAAGTCGCCGAGGTTGACGATCATGCGCATCGACGGCACCCAGACGACGTCGTAGCCGCCGGCCGCGTTCCAGCCGGTCGCGTTGACCGCCGCCTCACCGCCGCCGAGCTGCCACGGGCCGCGGTTGAGCAGCCATTTCACCACGGCGGGACCGCCGGTGCCGAGCGTCTGGTTCCTGAGCTCCAGCTTGTGCAGCCGGCCCCAGCTCCAGGTGTCGATGTCCTTGCCGAGCTTGGCGGTCAGCTCGTACCGCGCGTCCTGCATCGCCTGCCGGAGGAGCTGGTCGCGGGTGCTGTGCGCGGACGGCGCCGCGGCGCTGTCGAAGAACGCGGTCGGCGACATCGTCCACCAGGCGTTCGTCTCGTCCGGAAGGATCTTGCGGACGACCTCGAACCACCGGTCGCCGCCGTCGGGCTGCGCCTGGTCGGCCTCGCGCTCACCGCACTCGTTGACCGTCTCGCTCTTGCCGTCGAGGTCGTCGACCGGACCCGACTGGTCGACGGCGGGCACACGCAGGCACTGGTCCTCGGGGCGCAGCTCCTTGGGCAGCTTGTTGCCGAAGGCGAGCTTCAGGGTGTTGCGCCAGACGGCGTTGAAGTAGGCGGCGGCCGCGGAGTCGGCGTCCTGGTTGAAGTCCCAGCCCTCCAGCAGCTGCTGGGCGTCGCGGACGTAGGAGTCCTTCACGTCGACCTTGAGCAGGTAGGGCACCAGCAGCTTGGCGATCTCGCTGCTGCTGTCGGACTGCATGGTCTGCATGTCGTCCATGGAGACCTTGCCGCCGTCCTTGATCTTGGACGCGATGAGGTCGTTGATGCGCTGGCTGCGGGCGCCGTAGCCCCAGTCCTTGGTCAGCATCGGGGCGTACTTGCCCTCGTTGATCACGGCCTGGTTGGCGGTGACGATGTAACCGCGGGCCGGGTCTTCCTCCCAGGGCATGGACTTGAACGGGATGTACGTGTCCCAGCGGTAGCGCGAGTCCCAGCCGGGCGCCGGGTAGCGGCCGTCGCCCGTGGCGCGGACCGGGATCTTGCCCGGGGCCTGGTAGCCGATGTGGCCCTGCTTGTCGGCGTAGATCAGGTTCTGCGACGGGACCTCGAAGTCGGCCGCGGCGGCCCGGAACTGCTCGAAGTTCTGTGCCTTGTTGATCTCGAAGACCGCGTCCATGCTCTTGCCGGGGTCGAGCGCGGTCCACCGCAGGGCGACCGCGTAGCCGCCGCTGCGGTCGGGGGCGGCGTCCTGGACGGGCGCCGTCTCGCCGACCTTGAGCAGCTCGTCGGAGCGGTCGGAGATGATCGGGCCGTTGTTGGTGGTGCGCACGACGATCTCGCGGTCGGCGCCGCCCGCGACCTTGATGGTCTCCTTGCGGGTGGCGAACGGCTTCTGCTTGCCGTCGTAGAGGTAGCTGCCCGCGGTGACCTTCTCCAGGTAGAGGTCGGTCACGTCGGCGCCGAGGTTGGTCATCCCCCAGGCGATGTTCTGGTTGTGGCCTATGACGACGCCGGGCATCCCGGAGAACGTGTACCCGGCCACGTCGAACGGGCAGGCCGGGCCGACGCTGCGGCAGTGCAGCCCCATCTGGTACCAGAGCGACGGCATCTGCGGTGCCAGGTGCGGGTCGTTGGCCAGCATCGGCTTGCCGGTCGTCGTGTAGGCGCCGGAGACGACCCAGGAGTTGGAGCCGATGCCGTTGCCGGACGGGCCGAGCAGGTTGGGCATCTTGTCGATGATCTCGGAGAGCCCGGAGAGCTGGGAGTTCAGGGCGCTCGCGCCGACAGGGGTACCGCCGGCTTTGGGCGGCGTGTACTTCTCGGTGATCGGGTCGAGCTTGCCGCCGTCGACGATCGGCTGGTGCCGCTGGTACGGGTAGCCCGGGTAGAGCTGCTCGATCTGGTCGGCCTTGAGCCGGCTCGTCATCAGCGCGCGGTCGATCTCGTCCTGCATGTTGCCGCGCAGGTCCCACGCCATGGCCTTGAGCCAGGCGACGGAGTCGACCGGGGTCCACTGCTCGGGCTTGTAGTCGTTGGAGAACGACAGGGCCGCGTACTCGACGGACAGGGCCGCGCCGCTGTGGTCCTTCAGGTACGCGTTGACGCCCTCGGTGTACGCCTGGAGGTACTTCTTGGTGCTCGCGTCGAGCTTGGAGTCGTACTCCTTCTGCGCGATGTCGCGCCAGCCGAGCGTGCGCAGGAAGGCGTCGGTCTCGACCTGGCCGGAGCCGAACATCTCCGACAGCCGGCCCGAGGTGAGGTGGCGTCGGACGTCCATCTCGTAGAACCGGTCCTGCGCCTGGACGAAGCCCTGGGCCCTGAAGAGGTCCTCGGAGGTGTCCGCGTAGATCTGCGGGATGCCCTTGCTGTCGCGTTCCACGTCGACGGGCGCGGTGAGGCCCTTGAGTTTCAGCGATCCGGTGGTCTCGGGGAACGAGGCGCGCACGGTGCTGACGCTCCAGTACGACCCGTATCCGATGCCCCCCACCAGCAGGACCACGAACGCGATCACAAAGAGGCGAAGGCGGCGGGACTTCTTCTTGGCGGGCATCTCTGTCCTTCGAGGGGCAGGGTGGACCGGGTGCTCTTGGTGCTGGATTGGTGCTGGAGCAACCATAGGCGCAGCGATCGGGACGCCCCTACGCGGAGTCATCGTTGACCGCGGAAGTTCAAGTACCGGTAAAATGTTAGGCAAGGCAATGAACTTCTCCCAGGCCTTCGAGGAAGGACCGCGCCCTGACTGTCCACCGTCTCAATGAACTCCTGTTGATCGGCGCCCTCGTGCTGCTCATCGCGGTGGTCGCCGTGCGACTGGCGTCGCGCAGCGGCCTGCCCACTCTGCTCATCTACCTCGGCATCGGCGTCGCGATCGGCCAGGACGGCCCGTTCGGCTTTACCTTCGACGACGTCCAGCTGACCCAGGTCCTGGGATATGCGGCACTTGTGGTGATTCTTGCCGAAGGCGGACTCGGCACGAAGTGGCAGGAGATCAAACCGGTGGTGCCCGCCGCCGCGGTGCTCTCGACGTTCGGCCTCATGCTGAGCGTCTTCATCACGGCGGGCGCGGCCCACTACCTGGTGGGGCTGGACTGGCGGCAGGCGCTCATCATCGGCGCGGTGGTCTCGTCCACGGACGCGGCGGCGGTCTTCTCGGTCCTGCGCAACGTGCCGCTGCCGAAACGCATCACCGGGGTGCTCGAAGCCGAGTCCGGCTTCAACGACGCCCCTGTCGTCATCCTCGTGGTGGCGTTCTCGACGGCGGGACCGGTCGAGCACTGGTACCTGCTCCTCGGGGAGATCGCGATGGAGCTGGCGATCGGTGCCGCGATCGGCATGGCCGTCGGCTGGCTGGGCGCCTACGCGCTGCGGCACATCGCCCTGCCCGCCTCCGGCCTCTACCCGATCGCGGTGATGGCCATCGCGGTCTTCGCCTACGCCGCCGGCGCGACGGCCCACGGCTCCGGATTCCTGGCCGTCTACATCGCCTCCCTGATACTCGGCAACGCCAAACTGCCGCACCGGCCGGCCACCAGGGGGTTCGCCGAAGGGCTCGGCTGGATCGCGCAGATCGGCCTCTTCGTCCTGCTCGGGCTGCTCGTCACCCCGCACGAACTCGGCGACGACATCCTGCCCGCGCTCGTCATCGGCCTGATCCTGACCGCGGTGGCCCGACCGCTGTCGGTCACCGCGAGCCTGGCGCCGTTCCGCATCCCCTGGCGGGAGCAGGCGCTGATGTCCTGGGCCGGGCTGCGCGGCGCCGTGCCCATCGTGCTGGCCACGATCCCGATGGTGGCGGGCGTGCCCGACAGCCGCCGGATATTCAACATCGTCTTCATCCTGGTGATCGTCTACACCCTGGTGCAGGGCCCGACCCTGCCCTGGCTCGCCCGGCGGCTGCGCCTCGGTGTCCGCGACGGGGCGGCCGACCTCGGCATCGAGTCGGCGCCGCTGGAACGGCTGCGCGGCCACCTGCTCTCCGTCTCCATCCCGGAAGAGTCCCGGATGCACGGCGTGGAGGTCAGCGAGCTGCGGCTGCCGGCCGGAGCGGCCGTCACCCTCGTCGTACGGGACGGGACCAGCTTCGTGCCGCTGCCGAACACGGTGCTGCGGCGCGGCGACGAGTTGCTGGTCGTCGCCACCGACCCGGTGCGGGACGCCGCGGAACGGCGGCTGCGCGCGATCGGGAAGGGCGGCAAGCTCGCGAACTGGCTGGGCGAAGGGTGAGCTCGGGGTGATGACGGGGGGCGAGCTCGGGGTGAGCTCGGGTGAGCGAGGTCTCAGGGGAAGCGGGTGACGTACCGGCCTGCACGGCACTGAGTGCCGGTAAGCTGGGCCGGTACGTCGTGAATACGTACGTGTTGAGTACACAGACCTCTGTCTGACGCAGAGCTGGCGCGACGGGGACCACCCCGTGTCTTGCGCGAGCGGACAGCTCTCGGCGCCATCCGTGACGGATGGGCTACCAGACAGCACAAAGGACCAAGCCGTGGCATCCACGGTGAACAAGCCGGACAGCCCCGCCACCAAGCGGCCCGGATACGGACAACTCCTGCGCACACCCCGCGCCTGGACGTTCCTGCTGCCCGGATTCGCGGCCCGGCAGCCCTTCGCGATGCTCACCATCGGCATCGTGCTGCTCGTCCAGCACACCACCGGCTCGTACGGCACGGCCGGCGTCGTGGCCGCCGTGACCGGCGTCTCCATGGCGGTCTTCGCCCCCCAGAACGGCAAGCTCGCCGACCGGTTCGGACAGAGCGCCGTCCTGCTGCCGGGCGTCCTCGTGCACACGGCCTCCGTGGTGCTGCTGACCGCCCTGGCCCTGTCGCACGCCCCACTGTGGGCGCTGTTCGCGGCAGCCGTGCCGGCCGGCGCCTCGGTGCCGCAGATCGGCCCGATGGTCCGGGCGCGCTGGGCGGCCAAGCTGGAGGGCTCGCCTCTGATGTCGACCGCCGCGGCGTTCGAGTCCGTGACGGACGAGTTCACCTTCGTCATCGGCCCGGTGCTGGCCACCGCGCTGTGCACGGGCGTGCACCCGGCGGCCGGACTGATCGCCGAGGCCACCCTCACCCTGGTCGGCGGTCTGCTCTTCGCCGCGCAGCGCGGCAGCGCCCCCGCGCCCAGCAGGACCGTCGACGGCGTCCGCGAGAAGCACGTCTCGGCGCTGACCATCCCGGGCGTCAGGGCGCTGGCCGTGGCCTTCCTCGGTATCGGCGCGGTCTTCGGCGGCATGCAGGTCGGTCTGACGTCCTTCACCGAGGAGATCGGCCGCCAGGGCATCGCCGGGCTGCTCTACGGCACCTTCGCGGCGGGCAACATGCTGGCCGGAGTCGTCTGCGGCGCCATCGCCTGGCGCCGCAGCCCGCAGGGCCGGCTGCTGATCGCGTACGCGGCGCTGGCGCTGGCCTGCTCCGCGCTGTGGGCCGTCCACTCGGTGCCGCTGCTCGGCGCGCTCGGCCTGCTCATCGGGTTGTGCATCGCCCCCGCCCTGATCACCGGGTACACCCTGGTCGAGTCCCTGGTGCCGGCGACGTCCCGCACCGAGGCCTTCACCTGGCTGACCGGATCGGTGGCGCTCGGCCAGGCCATCGCGGTGACGGCCGCCGGACAGCTGGCCGACCGGGTCGGCGCGAGCGCCGCCTTCGTGGTGCCGCTGGCCGGTACGGCGCTCGCTCTAGCCACCCTCGTGGTGCTGCGCAAGCGGCTCAAACCACACTCGGAGGGGCGGATCGTCCAGGGATCGACACGTGGGATGAGTCACCGCGTGCCGGTCACGGTGGACTGACGCGGCGGAATGCTGCACTATTGAACGTCGTTAGCACTCATCGAGTGAGAGTGCCAGGAGGATCAAGTGCCGACGTACCAGTACCAGTGCACCGAGTGCGGCGAGGGCCTCGAGGCGGTGCAGAAGTTCAGCGATGACGCTCTGACCGTTTGCCCGACCTGCAGCGGACGCCTGCGCAAGATCTTCTCGGCGGTCGGGGTCGTGTTCAAGGGTTCCGGTTTCTACCGGACCGACAGCCGTGGCTCGTCCTCGGCGAGCACCCCCGCGGCCAAGAGCGGCTCGGATGCGAAGCCTTCGACGACGTCCGCGCCGTCCTCGGCCTCCTCGTCGAGCAGCTCCTCATCCGGTTCGAGCAGCTCTTCCAGCGGGTCTTCCGCAGCCTGATCGATCCCGATCGCTGTGCACGGGTGAGCCGCCCAAGGCTTACGCGTCGATGACGGACCCCGCCGATCCAGTCGGCGGGGTCCCTCGTCGTATCCAGCCGCCGTTAGGGTGATCCGCATGGTGGAGAGCAGCGGTACGCGGGCCGATATCGGCGTCATCGGCGGGTCCGGTTTCTACTCGTTCCTCGAGGATGTGACCGAGATCACGGTCGAGACCCCCTACGGTCCGCCGAGCGACTCGCTCTTCCTCGGCGAAGTGGCCGGCCGGCGGGTGGCCTTCCTGCCGCGGCACGGCCGCGGGCACCATCTGCCGCCGCACCGGATCAACTACCGGGCCAACCTGTGGGCGCTGCGCTCGGTCGGCGTGCGCCAGGTGCTCGGCCCGTGCGCGGTGGGCGGCCTGCGCGCGGAGTTCGGCCCCGGCACCCTGCTCGTGCCCGACCAGCTCGTGGACCGCACGAAGTCGCGTGTCCAGACGTACTTCGACGGGGAGGCGCTGCCGGACGGCAGCCGGCCGAACGTCGTGCACGTCTCGCTGGCCGACCCGTACTGCCCGGTGGGACGCCGGGTCGCGGTGGACACCGCGCGGGCGGGCGGCTGGGAGGCCGTCGACGGCGGGACGCTCGTCGTCGTCGAGGGGCCCCGGTTCTCCACCCGCGCGGAGTCGCGGTGGCATGCGGCGCAGGGCTGGTCGGTGGTCGGCATGACCGGGCACCCCGAGGCGATCCTCGCCCGGGAACTCGGGCTCTGCTACACGTCCCTGACACTGGTGACGGACCTGGACGCGGGCGCCGAGACGGGCGAGGGGGTCTCCCACGAGGAGGTCCTGGAGGTCTTCGCGGCGAACGTCGGCCGGATGCGGACCGTGCTGTTCGACGTGGTCGGCGGACTGCCGCCGATCGCGGAGCGGGAGTGCCTGTGCGTGGACCCGTGGGGCGGGCAGCAGCCGGGGATCGCGCTGCCGTAAGGGGTCGGCCGGCCGGGAGGCACGGCTGCTTCACCCTCTCGGGTGACGGGGTTTTCCACAACCGGTGAGTTGTCCACAGGCCTGGAAGGGCCGACGGCGGTGTGCGGGATCGTAGAGATCTCAGCCGCGGGGATCCGTTCGGATATCCCCGCGGAGATTCCTCCGAGGCGGTGACACCTCCATGCCCGTTCTTCCCGACCCCCGTCCCGACCCCTCCGCGCCCTCCTCCGCACCCCCTGATTCCTACGCGCTGCCGCGCTGCGTGGTGCCGTCCTTCCCGCCGATCCGGGCCGGCCGGGGGCGCGGGCGGATCCGGCGGTGGACGGCGCCGCACCGCGGCCGGCGGACGGTGTCCGCGGGGCTGGCGATGGCCGCGGCCGTGTTGGCGGCCACCCCTCCGCACTGTCAACTGCCCTGGCGGTGAAGCGGTGTTGACTCACCCTTTCGTGTGTACGGATTGGACACACCTCTCCCGGAATGCCGTAGGTTGCGGCACTTGCTGTGTCGTCGACCGTGCGTGCGGAAAGAGAGAATCCAGTGAGCGACGAGAAGCAGGGCGGGGTCCTGAGCGGCTTCAGGGAATTCCTGATGCGGGGGAACGTGGTCGACCTGGCCGTCGCCGTCGTCATCGGTGCCGCGTTCACCTCTGTGGTGAATTCCGTGGTCAGGGGCGTCATCAACCCGCTGGTCGGCGCGTTCGGCACCAAGGACCTGGAGCGCTACCGCTCGTGCCTCAAGGGCCCGTGCTCGGTGAACGACGCGGGCGACGCGGTGACCGGCATCCCGATCCTCTGGGGCCTGGTGCTCAGCGCGGTCCTCACGTTCGTGATCACCGCCGCGGTGGTCTATTTCCTGATGGTGCTGCCGATGTCCCGCTACCTGGCCAGGAGGGCCGCGCGGGAGCGGAAGGCCGCTGTCGTGCACGCGGAGGCCGAGGCCGCCGAGGTGGCGCTGCTGCGCGAGATCCGCGACGTGCTGGTGGCGCAGCGCGGCTGAGTCAGATGTGGTGCGGGGGCTTCTCGTCGAGGAAGCGGGCGAGATCGTCGCCCCCGCCGCCGGACGGGCGCTCGCCCCAGCCCCGGTCCGTGTCGTCGGACGACTGCCGGCTGAGCGGGTCGTCGAAAACCAGCGCGGCGGCGGGGTCGCGCCGCGGCTTCTCGGGCCGTGCCGCGGGCTGGGGGTCGGACTGGGGTTCGGGAGCGGTGCTCATGCCTCCAGGGTACGGCGGCGGGCCCGCGACCCGGCTCGTCGCGTCACGGCTCGTCGCGTCAGCGGTCCTTCGGGTCGAGCAGCCAAAGGGCAAGCACCACCAGGAAGGACACCACGAGGAAGCCGGCACACCACCAGGCGATCGCCGTCTCGCCCTGCATCCACTCGTTGACGGCGATCGACAGCGCCCACAGCTGGCCGATGACGACCGTGATCGCCAGCATCAGCCGGGCGGAGAGTTTGGCGGAGCGTTCCGGGTCCTGGTCGGTGCCCGCGCCGGGGCCGGGGCCGGTGTGGCGCACCCGGGGGTCGCCGTAGCCGCTGGTCGCGCGGATCTGCGGGTAGCGCTCGTGCACCGGCCGGTTCAGCCGGGGCTGGTCGCTGCCCGGGTGATACGGCGGCGGGGTGTCCGTCATACGCGTCGGCCTCCCTCGGTCGTGGGGCCCTGCGCCCGGGCGCCCGGGCAGCCGAGCCGGCCCGCCACCTCGGGGCGGGAATCCTGGAGCTGGCGGCAGAGCCCTTCCTCGGCGCTCTCCCCGGAGCGGGCGGTGCCGATCGCCCAGACGCTGCCGTCCGCGCGCTCGACGAGGACCACCTTGGGCAGCCCGCGCGGTGGCGGTCCGGCGGTGACGTCGCCGGTGCGGGCGTCGAAGACTCCCTCGTGGCACGGGCAGTACAGCTCGCCCTCGCTGCCCCGCTCCTTCCGCCACAGCACCGCGCAGGCCAGGTGGGTGCAGATCGCGGAGTAGCCGACGAGGGTGCCGTCGGTCATCCGCACCGCGACCGCCCGGTCGTCCTCGCCCGGGTAGCGGAAGGCGAGGGACTGGCCGCGTTCGATGCGGTCGGCGATCTTCTTCGGGTCGGCCGTGCCGTCACCGTGCCGGTGCAGCACTCCCGCCGCGACGGCCACCCCGCCGACGGCGAGACCGCCGGAGACGGTGGCGACGATCCGCAGGTAGTCGCGGCGGGTGGTCAGCGAGTCGGCGCTGATCCGGTCGCGCAGCGCGTCCTGCTCGGGATCGTGGTGCGCGTCCGGCTGCTCAGTGGTGGTTGTCATCGGACATCGACCCCGTTCACCTCGACGATCGGCAGCCCGCCGGGCACCGGCCACCGCACCTTGTCCGCCGGGACGACCATCGCCACCCCGGTCTTCACCATCACGTCGCCGAACACGAAGGAGTCGGCGACCTCGACACCGGGCCGCTCGGCCTGCAGTTCCTCGAGCGTTCCGTAGAACAGCGCGCCGGTCGGGCAGACGGTGGCGCACATGGGGGCGAGGCCGTACTCGGTGCGGTCGTAACAGAGGTTGCACTTCATCTGGAGTTTCGCCTCCAGATCGATCTTCGGGATGCCGAAGGGGCAGGCGTTGACGCAGTTGGCGCAGCCGATGCAGCGGGTCAGGTCCGCCTCCTGCACCACCCCGTCGGGCGTGATGAGGATCGCGTCGGCCGGGCAGACCTCGGCGCAGGGCGCGACGGGGTCCTCGCAGTGCATGCAGACGCTGGGAAGGGAGGCCACGCTGAGCCCCTGGTCGGGGTAGTCGAGGTGGATCATCGACTTGCCCCGGTGCGAGTCGCATTCGCGGCAGGCGGAGACGCAGGCCTGGCAGCCGATGCAGCGGCCCGGGTCGATGAAGATCGTCCGTCCCATCATGGCCGGATCAGCTCCTTTCCGACGTGCCCCGGCCCTGGGGGGCCGTGGGCGGGAAGGGTTCGGTGCGGGAGACCTGGGTCTCCGGATAGGCCTCGCGGCCCGGCGGCACCGGCGGCGCGGGGACCTGGTCGAGGGCTTCCGCGGCCTCGACCCGGGCGGCGCAGACCTTGTACTCCGGGATCTTGGAGCGGGGGTCGAGGGCGTCCATCGTCAGCACGTTCGCCGCCGTGGGGGCGGGCCAGTGATAGGGGATGAAGACCGTGTCGGGACGGATCGAGTCGACGACCAGCGCCGGGTACACGGTGCTGCCCCGGCGGGTCACCACCCTCACCGGGTCACCGTTGCGGAAGCCGTGCGAGGGGTGCACCTCGACCCAGGGGCGCGGGGTCTGCTCGACGAGGGCGCCGAGCCTGCGGGTCTGGTTGCCGGACAGGAAGTGTGCGACGGTACGGCCGGTGGTGAGCGACAGCGGGAACTCGTCGCTGTACGGGTCCATCGGCGGGTGCCACTCCACCACCTGCAGATGGATCATGCCGTCCTCGTGGTACGTCCGCCCGTTCTCGAAGAGCCGCGGGGTGCCGGGATGATCGGTGGAAGGACAGGGCCACGCGATGCCGCCGGTCTCCTCCAGCCGCTCGTAGGTGATGCCGTAGTAGTCGTTGACGGTGCCGGCGGACGCGATCCGCAGCTCGTCGAAGACCTCGCGGGAGCCGGCGAAGGCGAACTTGTCGCCCTCGCCCAGCCGGCGGGCCAGCTCGCACATCACCCAGGTGTCGGTCCGCACCCCGGGCGGCGGGTCCTGCGCCTTGTTGTGCTTGACGACGCGCGCCTCGGCGTTGGCCATCACGCCCTCGTCCTCGGCCCAGGTCGTGACGGGGAAGACGACGTGCGCGTTCTCGGCCGTCTCGGAGAGGAAGAAGTCCAGCTGGGCGTGGAACTCCAGCTTGTCGTAACCGTCCTTGACGACCTTGTAGTTCGGGAGGGAGACGAACGGGTTGTTGCAGGTGCCGATGAGGCCGCGGATCTCACCGCGCTGCATCTGGTAGACCATCTCCATCATCGAGGTGCCGGCCTGCGGCAGCTCGGACTCCTCGATCCCCCAGATCTCACAGATCTGCCGACGGTGCTCCGGGTTCATGATCGAGCGCCCGCCGGGCAGCATGTCGGACTTCTGACCGTGCTCGCGGCCGCCCTGCCCGTTGCCCTGGCCGGTGATCGTCCCGTAGCCGGCGCCGGGCTTGCCGATGTTCCCGGTGGCGACGCACAGGTTGATGATGCTGAGGCAGTTCTCGACGCCCTGGCTGTGGTGCTCGACGCCGCGCGCGTGCCAGGCCATCGCGTTCCGCGCACCGCCGAACAGCCGCGCCACCTGCTCGACGTGGTCGACCGTCACCCCGCAGGTCTCGGCGGCCCGCTCCGGCGGGTAGGCGGCGACGGCCGCCCGGACCTCGTCCCAGCCGGTGGCGTGCGCGGCGAGGTACTCCTCGTCGACGAGCCCCTCGCGGATCACCACGTGCAGCACCGCGTTGAAGAACGCCGAGTCGGTGCCCGGCTTGATCGGCACGTGCAGGTCGGCGGTGCGGGCGATCGGGGTCTCGCGCGGATCGATGACGATCAGCTTCGCGCCCCGGTCCCGCGCGCCCCAGATGTACTGGGTCATGACGGGGAAGCACTCGCCGACGTTCGATCCGGCGATGAGCAGGCAGTCGCTCAGCAGGATGTCGGAGAACGGGTTGCCGGCCCGGTCGATCCCGAAGGCCAGCTTGTTGGCCCCGGCGGCGCTGACCATGCAGAGCCGGCCGTTGTAGTCGACGTGCTTGGACTTCAGCGCGACCCGGGCGAACTTGCCGACCAGATACGTCTTCTCCGAGAACAGGCTCGCGCCGCCGAGCATCCCGAAGGAGTCGTTGCCGTTCTCCCGCTGGATCCGGCGGATCTCCGAGACGGTGAAGTCCAGCGCCTCCTCCCAGCTCGCCTCCCGCAACGGTTCGTCGCGCGAGCGCCGCATCAGCGGAGCGGTCAGCCGGTCGGGGTGGTTGACCTGCTGGTACGCGCTGATGCCCTTGGGGCAGAGCCGCATCCGGTTGATGTCGTGGTTGCGCGGCTCGACGCCGAAGACCTTGCCGTGCCTGTCCACCCGCAGATACATCCCGCACTGCACTCCGCAGAAGCAGCAGTGCGTGGGCACGAGCGTCTCGCCGTTCTGGTCGGCGTGCCACTTGTCGGCCGGGATGCCGCCCGCGTCCCGGAAACCGCGGGTGCCGGGCGGGGCGATGGCCGGGTCGATCGGTAGGGGCGGCCTGGTCGGCGTGTCCGTCACTTGAAGCCCCGCTTCACATGGGAGAGGTAGGCGCTGCCGCGCAGCGCCCGCTTGCAGCGCGGGCAGTACTCGGCCCACTCGTCGAAACCGAGGTTCAGATCACGCATCGTGCCGCGCAGGTTCTCCACGTACGGCGCGGTGTCGATCGGCTCCTGGCAGCGGCGGCAGTGGAAGACCTTCTCGTCCTGCCGGGCGGTGTACTTGAAGAGCTGCATGCCGACCGCGGCGGGGCGCTGCACGAGGTGGAAGAACTTCCCGAACGGGATGTAGATGAGGGTGAAGACCACGGACACCATGTGCAGCAGCGCCAGGAACTCGTAGCCGCCGCCGTGCAGCAGCACGCTGGAGAAGGTCAGCAGCAGCCCGGTGACGGAGATGGTGATCAGCGCGATGAGCGGGACGAAGTCGTACGCGAAGCGCTGCCCGGTGATCGCCCCCCGGTCCTTCATCCGGCGCCAGAGGAAGTAGCCGGCGCCGGGGATGACCAGCACCGCGGCGAGGTCGAGGCCGTGGAACATCGCCCAGCCGAAGAAGGACGAGGAGTCGTAACCGAGCACCTTGACGCCCCAGATCCGCATTTCGTAGCCGGGTCCTGAACTGCTGCCGGAGGTGAAGGTGAACCAGCCCCAGGTGAGCGGGAAGGTGATCGCCGCGGCGAGAAGGCAGCCCCAGAACATCAGTTGGTGCGCGAGCCAGCGGCCGTGCGAGCGCGCGCCGAGGAACTTCTGGAAGCCGAGGTAGGTGATGATCATCTTCGGCAGCGCGGTGGGCGCCTTGCGGAAGTTCGCGACGGAGAAGAAGCTGCGCCAGCCCTGCTTGAACAGCCGCCGGGACGCGGGGGCCGACACCCAGACCGTGTAGCGGTAGGCGACGCCGAAGGCGAGGAAGATCGTGGCGACCGTGTAGGGGATCAGCGCGGAGTCGAAGTCCTTGAGCCCCCGGCTGCCGAGCACGATGGCGGCGAGCAGCAGGACCGCGACGGCCGTGGCGACGAGCGAGGCCCGGGTGGTGGGCGACCGGCCGGCCGTCCGGGGAGCGGCGGGCGGCGGCCCGGCCGAATCTCCGGCCACGGCGGTGGCCGTGCCGCCGGCCGCTGGGGGCTCAGCCAGGGGAGGTTCCGGCGGAGGTTGCTGCACGGGCTGGCTCCGTTCGACTGCGCACCTTCCGGACGGCGGGGCCCGGCAGTAGGCAATCTACGGACAAACTGTGCATAACGCAGTGATTGGCGCCCTGATGGACTACAGGGCGCCTGTCATCGCCCTGGCGGGGACGCGGCCCCCCCAACGGCCCCCAAGCGTCGGCGGGGAGAAACCCCAAGCGCCGGTTTGGGAGACCCCTGCCGCTATACCTGGGGCCATGGAACTCGACATCGACCGGCGTGACCCGGTGTACCGGAACTGGCTCAAGGACGCCGTCGGCAAGGTGCAGGCCGACGCCAACCGGTCCGCCGACACCCACCTGCTGTCGGTGCCGCTGCCGCCCGCGTGGGGCATCGACCTGTACCTGAAGGACGAGTCGACGCACCCGACCGGCTCGCTCAAGCACCGGCTGGCCCGCTCGCTGTTCCTGTACGGGCTGTGCAACGGCTGGATCCGCCCGGGGGCGCCGGTGATCGAGGCCTCCAGCGGCTCGACGGCGGTCTCCGAGGCGTACTTCGCGAAGCTGATCGGCGTGCCGTTCATCGCCGTCATGGCGAAGAGCACCGTGCGCTCCAAGATCGACCTGATCGAGTTCCACGGCGGCCGATGTCATCTCGTCGACGACCCCTGCGAGGTCTACGAGGTGGCGGTGCGGCTCGCGGCCGAATCCGGCGGCCACTACATGGACCAGTTCACGTACGCCGAGCGCGCCACCGACTGGCGCGGCAACAACAACATCGCGGACTCGATCTTCCGGCAGCTGGCACTGGAGCGGCACCCCGTCCCGGCCTGGATCGTCGCGACGGCCGGCACCGGCGGAACGTCCGCCACGATCGCCCGCTACGTCCACTACACGCAGCAGGACACCGGGGTCTGCGTCGCCGACCCGGAGAACTCCGCGTTCTTCCCCAGCTGGCGGGCGGACGACCCGACCGTCGTCACCGACCGCGGCTCCCGCATCGAGGGCATCGGCCGCCAGCGGGTGGAGCCGAGCTTCGTCCCCGGGGCGATCGACCGCATGATGCGGGTGCCGGACGCCGCCTCCGTCGCCTGCGTCCGCGTGCTGGAACGGCTGCTGGGCCGCAAGGCCGGCGCCTCCACCGGCACCGGCCTGTGGGCCGCCTTCCGGATCATCTCCGACATGCGGGCGGCCGGCGAACAGGGCAGCGTGGTGGGCCTGTTGTGCGACCCGGGCGAGCGGTACCTGGAGAAGTACTACTCGGACGACTGGCTGGCCGCGCAGGGCATCGACATCACCCCGTTCACCGCGCGCATCGAGCACTTCCTGGCGACCGGCGAACTGAGCACCGTCCCGGCCGCCTGACCCGTCGGGGCCGCCTGACCCGTCAGGGACGAGGGCGCCGTCAGGTGCCTGTGCGGAGCCGCAGGGCGGCGAGCGGTACGAAGCCGAGACCGGTGGAGCCGTCGGTGTCGTCGGACCCCGACAGCCGGCGCAGCATCGCCAGCGCGATCCGTTCGCCCTGCACCTTCGCGTGGTCCGCGCGGGGACCCGCGTACAGCCCGTCGACGGATGCGCGCCACAGCTGGACCCAGCGGCCGAAGTGCTCGGCGGTCATCGGACGGGTGTCGTGCAGGGCCGCGTGCGGGGCGAAGGCGTTGCCGCTGTACTCGGCCGTACGGAGGAGGGCGCGTTCCCAGAAGTCGGTGATCCTGGGCAGGTGCGCCTCCAGGTCGAGGCCCGCGATCTCGGTGAAGTACGGGCCGATCAGCCGGTCGGCGAGCGCCGCCTCGTAGAAGCGGCGCAGCAGCCTGACGAGGTCGGCGCGGTCGCTGATGTCGGTGGTGCCGGGTGGTGGATTGACCATGGTCCTTCCAGGGTCCGGGTGGGGCGGACCGGCCGCCAGGGCCGAAAGGCCCGGCTACGGCAGCGTGCCATGGTGTTCCCCCCGCGCGTTCTGGCGCAAGGTGGCCTCCATGAGCATCCCCGCCGGCGCCGCGTTCCGCCGTATGACCGCCCGCAGCCGTGACGAGACGCACCGTGCCTCGACACCGCTGGAGCTCTTCTTCGACCTCTGCTTCGTGGTCGCCGTCGCGCAGGCGGGCGCCCGGCTGGTGCACGCGCTGGCCGCCGGCCACCCCGGCGACGGGGTCGTCGGCTATCTGCTGGTCTTCTTCGGCATCTGGTGGGCCTGGATGAACTTCTCCTGGTTCGCCTCGGCCTACGACACGGACGACGTGCTCTACCGGATCACCACGCTGGTGCAGATCACCGGTGTTCTCGTGTACGCGGCGGGCGTGCCGCGCGCCTTCGACGCCAACGACTGGACGATCTCGGTGATCGGCTACTCGGTGATGCGGCTGGCGCTGGCCTCCCAGTGGCTGCGTGCCGCGCACGGCGAGACCGGCGCCGCGCGCGCCTGCGCGATCCGGTACGCGTTCGGCGTCACCGTCTGCCAGGTCGGGTGGATCGGGCTGCTCTTCCTGCCCGACGGCGCGAAGGTGTGGGCGTTCCTCTGCCTGATCGTCGTCGAGCTGTCCGTGCCGCTCTTCGCCGAACACAGCCACCGGACGCCCTGGCACCCGCGGCACATCGCCGAGCGGTACGGCCTGTTCACCATCATCGTGCTCGGCGAGTCGATCGCGGCGGCGACCGTCGCCGTGCAGTCCGCGCTCGACGAGCACGAGGCGGTGGCCGAGCTGCTGCCCATCGCGGGCGGCGGTCTGCTGATCGTCTTCGCGGCCTGGTGGATCTACTTCGCCGTGCCCATCGAGGAGCACCTGACCTCGAACCGCGAGGCGATCCCCTGGGGGTACGGCCACTACATCGTGTTCGTCTCCGCCGCGGCGATCGGCGCGGGCATCGAAGTGGCCGTGGAGCAGAGCGTCGGGAAGGCGGAGATCTCGGTGCGGGCCGCCTCGGCGGCGGTGACCGTGCCGACCGCCGTCCTGTTCTTCACCGTCTGGCTGCTGCACTCCCGGCACTCCAAGCGCGGCCTCGCGCAGCAACTGATCCTGCCGGTGGCCTCGTTGCTGGTCCTGGCCTGCACGTTCTGCGGGGAAGCCGCGGTGCTGCTGGCCGGGGTCGTGTCGACGCTGGCCGTCGCGGCCGGGGTCGCGCTGGTGCGGCGCGGCGCCTCGGCGGCGGCCTGAGCCGCGTCACAGTCCCGTGGCGCCGAGCAGTGATCCCGCCGCGTACGTGACGGCCATCGCCGCCGCCCCGCCCGCCATGTTCCGCAGGACGGCGGGGCGGGGCGGGGCGCTGCCGAGCCGCGCGCTCCCCCATCCGCACAGCGCGAGCGCGATCAGCACCGCCACCGCCGTGACGGACAGCCGCAGCGGCGGGGGCAGCAGCACGATCGCCAGCAGCGGCAGCAGCGCTCCGGCGGTGAACGCGGCGAAGCTGGCGCCCGCCGCGTGCCACGGGTTGGTCAGCTCGTCGGGGTTGATCCCGAGCTCGACCCGGGCGTGGGCGCCGAGCGCGTCGCGTTCGGTGAGCTGCTCCGCGACCTCGCGGGCCAGTTCCCTGGTCAGCCCCCGGTCCTCCAGCAGACCGGTGAGCTCGTCGAGTTCCGCCTTCGGCTCGGTGGCCAGCTCCTCGCGCTCCATGGCCAGCGCGGCCTGTTCGGAGTCGCGCTGCGTGCTGACCGAGACGTACTCCCCCGCCGCCATCGAGAGGGAGCCGGCCAGCAGCCCGGCCAGCCCGGCGGTCAGGATCGCCGACCGGGAGTCGGTGGCGCCGGCCACGCCGACGACCAGCCCGGCCGTCGACACCACTCCGTCGTTGGCGCCGAGCACCCCGGCCCGCAGCCAGTTCAGCCGGCTCGCGAGCCCGCCCTCGTGGTGCGGCTCACCGTGCTCCGCCGGGGTGCCGCCGCCCCGCTCACCGCTCTGCCCGCCGTCGCTCATGCCGCGAGGATCTCATTCGCGGCGGCCGTGCGCGGTCAGGCTCAGGCCGCGACCGGTGTCCTGACGTCGCCCGGCACGGGCAGCGCCGCCTCGGCCCCGGCGGACCCGCGCACCCCCTTGAGGAGGACGACGAGTGCCGCCGTGACGACCGTGCCCGCCGCGACGGCGACCAGGTACAGCCACGGGTTGCCGATCAGCGGCACCACGAAGATGCCGCCGTGCGGGGCGCGCAGGGTGCAGCCGAAGGCCATCGACAGGGCGCCGGTGACCGCGCCGCCCGCCATCGCCGACGGGATGACCCGCAGCGGGTCGGCGGCGGCGAACGGAATCGCGCCCTCGGTGATGAACGACGCGCCCAGCACCCAGGCCGCCTTGCCGTTCTCGCGTTCCGTACGGGTGAAGAGCCGCCCACGAACGGTCGTCGCCAGCGCCAGTCCCAGCGGCGGCACCATGCCGGCCGCCATCACGCACGCCATGACTTTCAGGCTGCCGTCGTTGGGGTCGGCCAGCCCGCCGACGGCGAAGGCGTACGCGACCTTGTTCAGCGGACCGCCCATGTCGAAGCACATCATCAGGCCGAGGATGACGCCGAGTATGATCGCGTTCGAGCCCGTCAGGCCGTTCAGCCAGTCGGTGAGGCGTTCCTGCACCCAGGCGATCGGCTTGCCGACCACCAGGAACATCAGGAAGCCCACCACCGCCGAGGAGATCAGCGGGATCACCACCACCGGCATGATGCCGCGCAGCACCGGCGGTATCGCGACCCGCTGGACCGCCATGACGACGGCGCCCGCGAGCAGGCCGGCGACCAGGCCGCCGAGGAACCCCGCGTTGATCGTCAGCGCGATGGCGCCGCCGACGATGCCGGGGACCAGCCCCGGCCGGTCCACCATCCCGAACGCGATGTACCCGGCCAGGATCGGCACGAGGAACGTGAAGGCGGTGTCGCCGATCTGGAAGAGCAGCGCCGCCCAGCTCGCGCTCTCGCCCCAGACGAAGTGCTCGGCGACGGAGGGCGCGGCGTTGATCCCGTACCCGCCGAGCGCGAAGGCGAGCGCGATCAGCAGGCCGCCCGCGGCGACGAACGGCACCATGTAACTGACGCCCGTCATCAACCACTTGCGCAACCGGGTGCCGAACCCTTCGCCGGACCCGTCGCCGTCGGCGTCCTCCCCGGCCGCCGAGCGTGCCGCGGCTGTCACCTCACCGCGTTCCGCCCTGCCCCGCGCCTCGGCGAGGAGTTCCGGGGCGCGGCTGATGCCCGCCTTCACCCCGACGTCCACCGTCGGCTTCCCCGCGAAGCGCTCCTTGTCGCGGACCTCGACGTCATGGGCGAGGATCACCGCGTCCGCCGCGTCGATCGCCGCCTTCGGCAGCTTCTTGAAGCCGGCCGAGCCCTGGGTCTCGACGGCGATCTCCACACCGGCGTCCCGGGCGGCGTTCTCCAGGGACTCCGCCGCCATGTACGTGTGCGCGATGCCCGTCGGGCACGAGGTCACCGCCACGACGCGGAACGGCCGCTGCTCCGGGACGCCGCCCGGGGCGGTCTCCGCCGCCTGGACGACGGGCTCGCCCGCGATCAGGGCCGCGGCCGCCGCCGGATCGCCGGCCGTGCGCAGAGCGGCGGTGAACTCCGGGTCCATGAGGCGGCGGGCGAGGGCCGACAGGATCGTCAGGTGGTCGGTGTCGGCCCCTGCCGGGGCCGCGATGAGGAAGACGAGGTCGGCGGGGCCGTCCGGGGCGCCGAAGTCGATGCCGGCGCCGCTGCGGCCGAACGCGAGGGTCGGCCGGACGACGTGTTCGCTGCGGCAGTGCGGGATCCCGATGCCGCCGTCGAGGCCGGTCGGCATCAGGGCCTCGCGCGCGGCCACGTCCGCGAGGAAGCCCTCCAGGTCGGTGACGCGTCCGGCGGCCACCATCCGCTCGGCGAGCGAACGTGCCGCGGCTTCCTTGCTGTCGGCGGCCAGGTCGAGATCGACCAGCTCCGCGGTGATCATTTCACTCATCGCGCGGCTCCATTGCTCGCGTCCCCGCCCGGCGGGCGGAACGGACTGTGGGTGGAACGGAATGCTGCGGCCACCGGGCCGATCGCCGCCCCGGCGGCCCGGCGGCCCTCATACCGGCTCCCGCAGCGGGCGGGAGAGGGGGACGTCCGCGGTCACGGTGACCGCCGACGGGTCGAGATCCGCCGGCGCGGGCATGACGCTGCCCGGCAGCTGCACGGCGGCTGCCCCATGGGCGACGGCCGCGGCGAGCGCCGCCTCCCCGTCGCCGCCCGCGGCGAGGAAACCCGCCAAGGACGCGTCCCCGGCCCCGACGTTGCTGCGGACCACCGCGACCCGCGCCTGCCCGAAGTACGCGCCCGAGTCGTCGACGAGCAGCTGCCCGTCGGCGCCCAGGCTGGCCAGCACCGCCCGCGCGCCCAGGGTGCGCAGCTCTCCCGCCGCCTTCAGCACGTCACCGACGGTCGCCAGCGGCCGGCCGACGGCCGTGGCCAGCTCCTCGGCGTTGGGCTTGACGACGTCCGGGCGCATCGCGAGCGCGGCGAGCAGCGAGGGGCCCGAGGTATCGAGGGCGACGCGGGCGCCCACCCGGTGCGCGCGGGCGACGAGTTCGGCGTACCACTCCGGCGGCAGCCCGCGCGGGAGGCTGCCGCAGCAGGCGATCCACCGCGCGTCGGCGGACCGGGCGCCGACCGCGTCCAGCAGCGCCTCGGACTCGGCGGGGGTGAGCGCGGGCCCGGCCGCGTTGAGCTTGGTCAGCGTCCCGTCCGGTTCGGCGACCGAGACGTTGACGCGGGTCGAGCCGGCGATGCCGACCCCCTCGACCTCGATGTCCTGCTCCGCCAGCAGCCGGCCGAGCAGCTCGCCCTCGGGACCGCCGATGGGCAGCACGGCGACCGTCCGCCGCCCAGCGGCGGCCACCGCCCGCGAGACGTTGACGCCCTTGCCGCCGGGGTCGACCCGGTCGGCGGTGGCCCGCAGCACGGCTCCGCGGTCGAGCGCGGGGATCTCGTACGTACGGTCCAGGCTCGGATTCGGGGTGACGGTCACGATCATGCGCGTACTACTTCCGTGCCCGCGCTCTCGATGTCGCGGGCCGCTTCGGGGTCGAGTCCCTGATCGGTGATGAGCAGGTCGACATGGGAGAGGTCTCCGAAGCGGGCGAAGTTCCGCTGTCCGTACTTCGAGGAGTCGGCGAGCAGCAGGACGCGGCGCGCGGCGGCGATCATCGCCCGCTTCACGGCGGCTTCCGCGAGGTCCGGGGTGGTGAGGCCGCCGTCGGCGGAGAAGCCGTTCGCGGCGATGAACAGCACGTCGGCGTGAATCTCGCTGTAGGCGCGCAGCGCCCACGCGTCCACCGCGGCGCGGGTGCGGTGCCGGAGCCGGCCGCCGACGAGGTGGAGGGTGAGGTCCGGGTACTCCGACAGGCGGGCGGCGATCGGCAGGGCGTGCGTCACCACGGTCAGCCGTGAGTCGATCGGGAGGACGGCGGCGAGCCGGGCCGCGGTGCTGCCCGCGTCGATGACGACGGTGCCCTCCGCCGGCAGTTCGGCGAGGGCGGCGCGCGCGATCCGGTCCTTCTCGTCGGCCGCCGTCGCCTCGCGCTCGGCGAGGTCGGGCTCGAAGTCGAGCCGCCCGGCCGGGATGGCCCCGCCGTGCACGCGCTGGATCACTCCGGCCCGGTCCAGCGCCTTGAGATCGCGGCGGACCGTCTCCGGCGTGACGTCGAACTCCTCGGCCAGCGAGAGGACGTCGACGCTTCCGAGCTCGCGGGCCCGCCGCAGGATCTCTTGCTGCCGTTCCGGGGCGTACATGTGGTTCTGCCTCCGACTCATGCCCGAGTGTGTTGCTATGCCGCCACCGTATCCACGGATCGGCGCGAAGTAAACACAAACAGGCAGTCGGCAGACGCATTCGGACATCGGTGGGCGCAGCGGGACCCTGAAAATGCGTCCGGGCATGGCCGAACCCCGGCGCGGGGGGGGTTGCGCCGAGGTTCGGGTCCAGGGGCGGCGGGGCGGACCCCGCCGCGGTCAGGCTGCCTCGTACTCCAGGCCCGTGTCGCGGGCCATGCGCTTGAGGTCGGCCAGGGCGTGCTTCTCGATCTGCCGGATGCGTTCACGCGTCAGGCCGTGCTGCTTGCCGACCTCGGTCAGCGTCCGCTCGCGGCCGTCCTCGATACCGTACCGGGACCGGATGATCGAAGCGGTACGTTCGTCCAGGCGGCCGATGAGCTCTTCGAGCTCCTCGCGGCGCAGCATGACGAGCACCGACTGCTCGGGAGAGGCGGCGGCGCCGTCCTCCACGAGGTCACCGAACTCGGTCTCGCCCTCCGCGTCCACCGACATGTTCAGGCTGACCGGGTCACGGGCCCAGTCGAGCACGTCGTGCACGCGGGACGGCGTCGAGTCCAGCTCGGCGGCGATCTCCTCGTGCTCCGGGTCGCGCCCGTGCTCACGGTTGTACTCCCGCTGCACCCGCCGGATCCGGCCCAGCTCCTCCACGAGGTGGACGGGGAGCCGGATGGTGCGGGACTGGTCGGCGATGGAGCGGGTGATGGCCTGGCGGATCCACCAGGTCGCGTACGTGGAGAACTTGAAGCCCTTGGCGTAGTCGAACTTCTCGACGGCGCGCACCAGGCCGGCGTTCCCCTCCTGGATCAGGTCGAGCAGCGGGAGACCGCTGCGCGGGTAGCGGCGGGCGACCGCCACGACGAGGCGCAGGTTGGAGCGGATGAAGACGTCCTTGGCGCGCTCGCCGTCGGCGACCAGCGCTTCCAGCTCCTCGCGGTCGGCACCGGATCCGGCACCTTCGACAAGCTGCGCGTCGTCGGAGAGTATGCGTTCGGCGTAGACGCCAGCCTCGATCTCCCGGGACAGTTCGACTTCCTGCGCAGCGTCGAGCAGCGGGGTGCGGGCGATCTCATCGAGGTACATTCCGACGAGATCGCGGTCTGCGGCTTCCCCGCCAACGGCGCGGACGCTGCTGGTCCCGCCTGCGGAACGACGGGCGACGGCACGGGTTGCCATGCGTGCTCCCTTGCGAAGGTTCGGTCGGGTGTCGGTTGGAGCGGAACATCCAACCTTGCCTTTCGGCTGCCCGCTCTGATCTGGATAACGACTGGAATCCGGACACAATTCCCATGTCGATCACTGATTTTCGCGATCTTGCAGTACCCTGTGCCGCCACACGGGCGCGCAGAGTGTGGCGATGATCCGGGAAGTGCAGGTCAGGGCCGGTCCCGGAACGCTCCCGGGCCCTCGCGGCCATCCCCCGCCGCCCGCGTCCGTGAGATGCCGCTCACAACCCCGGGCGGGACGGTCACGCGTCCGGGCTCCCTTACCCGTGGCCGCTCTCCTACCCCGAAGACGGCCCGTACCGCTCATTGGTTGCCCAAACGGGCGAAGAAGCCCCGAACGGCCCGGTACGCCCCGTACCGGCGACCGGCCCGTACCGGAGAGCGGCAAAGGGAAGGGCCCAGCCTCCGGATTCCGGAGGCTGGGCCCTTCCCTGTGTACCGCGTACTGCCGTAGTGACTACCGACTACGTGTGGATCTTGATCAGTGGGCGATGACCGGGATCGGCAGGCCCTCGGCCAGCTCGTCCTCCAGGCTCACACCCCGGTCCTCGCTGCCGGGGACGCCGGTGTTGATGAGCACCGCCGCGATCAGGGCCGCGAGCACCAGTGCGCCGAAGGCCCACCAGATCGCGACCGAGAAGCCGTGCACGGCCGCCTCGTTCACGAAGCCGACCTTGCCGAGCTTCCCGGCGGACGCCGCGTTGGACGCGATCCAGGAGGTCGTGGCGCTGGCCGCGATGGTGTTGAGCAGCGCGGTGCCGATGGAGCCACCGACCTGCTGCGAGGTGTTGACCATCGCCGAGGCGATTCCGGAGTCGCGCGGCTGGACGCCGTGCGTCGCCATGCTCATGGCCGGCATGAACGCCGAACCCATGCCGAGGCCCATCAGGACCAGGCCCGGCAGGACGATGCCCAGGTAGTTGGGCTCGGTCTTGATCTGCGTGAGGATCAGCATGCCGACGGAGGCGAGCAGGAAGCCCGGTGCCATCAGCATGCGCGGCGGCACGCGGAGCATGAGCCGGGCGCCGATCTGCGTGGAACCGACGATCATGCCCGCGACCATGGGCAGGAACGCGAAGCCGGACTTCATCGCCGAGTAGCCCAGGATGTTCTGCAGGTAGAACGTCAGGAACAGGAACAGACCGAACATGCCGATGATCGCGATACCGAGCGACAGGTAGACGCCGCCGCGGTTGCGGTCGGAGATGACGCGCAGCGGGAGCAGCGGGGCCTTCGCCCGGGCCTCGTAGAACACGAACGCCGCGAGCAGGACGACGGACGCGACCAGCAGGGAGATGGTCTTGGTGGAGCTCCAGCCGTCCTCGGCCGCGACGGTGAAGCCGTAGACCAGGGAGACCAGACCCAGGGTGGAGAGGACCACGCCGGGGATGTCGAGGCGGTTCGGGTTGCGCGAGCCTTCCGGCTCGTGCACCACCATGTAGGCGCCGACGGCGGCGACGACCGCGAAGGCGATGTTGACGAAGAGCGTCCAGCGCCAGTTCAGGAACTCGGTGAGGACACCACCGAGGATCAGGCCGACAGCGGCACCGGCACCGGCGATGGCGCCGTAGACACCGAACGCCTTGGCACGTTCCTTGGCGTCGGTGAACAGCACCGCGAGCAGCGACAGAGCGGCCGGCGCGAGCAGTGCGCCGAACGCGCCCTGCAGGGCACGGGCGCCGAGCAGCATGCCGGTGTTGACGGCCGCGCCACCGATCGCGGACGCCGCGGCGAAGCCGAGCAGACCGACGATGAAGGCGTTCTTACGGCCGAACAGGTCGGAGATACGGCCACCGAAGAGCAGCAGTCCGCCGAAGGCCAGGCTGTAGGCCGTGATGACCCACTGCTTGTTGGCGTCCGAGATGCCGAGGTCCGTCTGGGCGGAGGGAAGGGCGATGTTCACGATGGTCGCGTCGAGCACGACCATCAGCTGAGCGATCGCGATGAATATGAGTGCTTTCCAGCGCCGGGGATCCGGCTGGAGTGCTTTCTCGGGAATAGCAGGCATGGCTGTACTCACTAAGGGTGCGGAGGGACAGGGAAATGGGGACGTTTGTGGGAGTGCGTCAGCTCTGCTGCTGCAGATCCTCCAAGGTCACGGCGGCGCCAGGCAGCGCCGACCGCGCCGGGGCGCGCAGCCCGTCGAGGAAAATCTGCAGGTGACGGTGCACGAACCGGTCCATGTCCATGCACGCCTTGCCGGGCAGCGGTCGCGTGAGCTGCGTGATCGCGACCATCAGGTCACCGACGGCGATGTCGGTGCGGAGTTGGCCAGAGGTTCGCGCTCTGTCCATTATGTCCTCGATCGAGCGATTCAGCCGGTCGCGAGCCGCAAAAATCGCCGGATGGTTGCCGTCGAAGGCCTCGGAGAGCATCGGACACAGGGCGCCGACCCGATCCTCCGCTGATTCGAAGACGAAGCGCCGCAGCGCCTCGAAGGCGTCCGGCTCCTGTGCGAGCGCCGCCTCGGTCCGCTCGGTGATCCGCGCCATCACCGACAGGACCACCTCCCGGACGAGTTCGGCCCGGTCCGCGAAGTGCCGGTAGAGCGTGGCGTTGCCGACACCGGCGCGGCGCGCGACCTCGTCCAGCGGGACCTCGGCCCCGTGCTCGACGAAGGCCTCGCGCGCGGCGGCGACGATCCGCTCCCGGTTGCGCGTGGCATCTGCCCGCAACCGGGGGGAACGCGATCTCACGGCGCTGCCGACCACCGGACACTCCTTCTGACCTCGAAGCCCTCTGGCGAAAGTGGATGGGAAGCGGGGAATCACTCCCCGCTTCGTTCTGACACCAGTCTAAACGGGGAGAGGGTCCCCAGTTATTTCGGGTGGCCGGTGTGACCTGCGGCACATTCTCGAGGAGTGCTCGAATCGCGCTCGAGATGGTTCATTGAATCTTCAAGAAGTGGACGTAGGATGGACACCATGAAATGGCTGACCGAAGAAGAGCAGGCCTCCTGGCGCGCGTACGTGCACGCCACGACGCTGCTGGAGGACCACCTCGACCGGCAGCTCCAGCGTGACGCCGGCATGCCGCACATGTACTACGCCCTGCTGACCACGCTCTCCGACGCCCCCACCCGCCGGATGCGGATGACCGAGCTGGCGCAGCAGACGAAGATCACCCGCTCCCGGCTCTCGCACGCCGTCACCCGGCTGGAGAAGAACGGCTGGATCGCCCGCGAGGACTGCCCCTCCGACCGCCGCGGCCAGATGGCCGTGCTCACCGACGAGGGCTACGAGGTGCTGGTGCGGACCGCCCCCGGACACGTCACCGCCGTCCGCTCGGCCATCTACGACCGCCTCACCCCCGAGCAGGTCCAGCAGCTCGGCGAGATCTCCCGCATCATCGCCGAGGGACTGCAGCCAGAAGGCGCCGACCTGCCCTGGCTCCGCTGAGCCAGGGCCGATCGGCGCCCAGGGGACTTCCGTCCCACCGCACTACCTCACTGCTACTCGACGACGATCTCGACGGTGATGTTCCCGCGGGTCGCCTTCGAGTACGGGCACACGCCGTGCGCCTGCTCGACCAGCTTGCGGCCGGTCTCGCCCTCCAGCTCCGCCGGGAGCTCCACGCGCAGCGTGACGTCGAGCTCGAAGCCGCCGTTCGCGGCGTCGGCGCCGATGCCGACCTCGGCGGTCACCGAGACGTCCTTGGTGTCAACCTTCGCCTCACGGCCCACCAGCCCGAGCGCGCTGGAGAAGCACGCCGCGTAACCGGCCGCGAAGAGCTGCTCGGGGTTGGTGCCCTTGCCGTTCCCGCCCAGCGCCGGCGGCATGGCCAGCTGCAGGTCCAGCTGCCCGTCCGAGCTCACGGCCCGGCCGTCGCGTCCATTGGCCGTGGCCACAGCGGTGTACAGCGCACTCATCGGAACCATCCCTCTCCACACTTCACGGCCCGGTTGCCCCGGGGCCGCCCTCGGCACTACTAGAGCACACAATTCAATTGTGCACAACTAAAGGGTACGCTGGATACATGAGGACGACCGAACCGGCACCTGCCGAGTACCTGCGCCTGGACAACCAGATCTGCTTCGCCCTGCACGCCGCGTCCAGGGCGTTCGGCACCCTCTACCGGACGGCGCTGCGCGACCTCGCCCTGACCTACCCGCAGTACCTGGTGATGCTGGTCCTGTGGGAACACGGCGATCTGCCGGTGAAGAAGATCGGCGAGTACCTGCGCCTGGACTCCGGCACCCTCTCCCCGCTCCTGAAGCGGCTGGAGGCCGCCGGCCTCGTCCAGCGCGAGCGCAGCGCGGTCGACGAGCGCTCGGTCACCGTCCGTCTCACCACCACGGGCGACGCCCTGCGCGAGCGCGCCCAGCGGGTCCCGGAGCAGATCGCGTCGGCGACCGGCCTCGCCCTCGCCGACCTGACCGACCTGCGCACCCGCCTCAACCACCTGACGGCCACCCTCGACGCGGCCACCCCCGAAGCGGCGGCCGACCCGGTCCCCGAGTAACCCCGGCCGCCCGACACCGCCACCACGGATACCCGCCAGCGCCGGGCGCCCCGAATCCGCTAACCTGTCATCACCCCGCCCCAGTAGCTCAGGGGATAGAGCACAGCTCTCCTAAAGCTGGTGTCGCAGGTTCGAATCCTGCCTGGGGCACATCATCCGGAAGGCCCTCCCGTCAGCACCGACGGGAGGGCCTTCCGTGTGCGCGGGGACTCGGCGGGCGGTCAGGACCGGCGGAGGACCAGGGCGTAGGCGCCGAGGCCCAGGACGCGGTCGCCCGCGCAGTCGCCGGTCGTCGTGCGGACGGTGAGCAGCGCGCCGGAGCCGGCGTCGAAGTCGACGTCGGAGACGGTGCCGAGCGCCTCGCCGCGCTCGTCGAGGACGCGCTTGCCCGGCAGCGCGCGGTGCTTGTCGGCGAGGGGGGCCAACTCGCCCGACGGCGTGCCGAGGGTGGCGCCGGACCGGACGATGACGGCGTCGGGGCCGATCGCGTGGATGTGGTCCCAGACGAGGGTGTCGCCGGAGCCGTCGGTCTTCTTCAGCCGCAGGGCCACGACGGAGGCCTTCGCCGGGTCGACGACGAAACCGTCGACGATGCCGACCGTGCGGGCCTCGGCGGCGCTGACCACCTGGCGGCCGACCGTTTCCGAGAAGAGCATCAGACCTCCGTTCCGCGGCGGGCGCGGTACGCCTGGACCGCTGCCGCGAACCCTGGCAGGTCGTCGGCGATGAACTCGGCCGCGGCCGCCGGGATGACGAGTGCCTCGCCCGAGACGGCGGTGGTCTCGGAGAGCGGGATGAACACCTTGCGCCCCTGCCGGTCGAGCGCGTCGGAGGAGGCGATCTCGTAGCCCACGACGTGGGCCGACGTTCCCTCGACGACCTCGACGACGACGTCGGAGATCCTGCCGAGGTCGGTGCCGCCGTCGGTCAGCACCCGCGAGCCGAGGACGTCACCGCGGCCGGCGGAACCGCGTTCCAGCACGTCGGCCTTGCTCTCGAAGACGTCGTCGGCCTTGATCATCACGGCGTCGTGGCCGAGCCCGTGCACGCCCGCCCACGGCAGGCTGTGCCGCAGGGGTCCCGAGAGCAGGCCGCGGCCGCTGAGGGTGAAGCCGGCGATACGTCCGGCCGTGCCGTCGAAGACGATGTCCTTGATCTGCGCGACGGCCTCACCGGCCAGCGTCACGACCGGCCGTTTGGTGATCTCCGACGCGAGCATCATCACCAGGGCGGGGGCGGTCATTTCACGCGTCCCTTCCCTGCCCGCCGGCCGATGGCGCCGCGACGCACCGCGATCACCCCACCGCTGCGGCGCCGTGCCTGCACGCCCGCCGCCGAGCCGGCCAGCACCAGCAGGACCGCCACCACGACGACGACCCAGATCCACCAGTCCATCGCGCACATCTCCCCTCACACCCGGGCCCCGCGACGCGGTCGCCATGTCCTTCGACTTCCCCCGTCCCCCTCTTCCACGCGCGGACCGGCACGCGGCCGGGCACGGGGAGGAGGGGCGGGGCGATGGGCGCGGTCAGCTGCCGAACGCGTGCTTGCGCGGCTGCTGCTGCGGCATCTCCGGGGCCGAGGTCCGGGCCGGGTGGTCGTTCCCGGTGCGCTGCCGTTCGACCCTGGCGGCGAGGGCGTCCCGCTCGGCGACGGCCGCGTCGGCGTCCTTGCGCGCCTCCCGCAGCCGTACGGCCTTGCGGCGGCGCAGCACCGCGCCCTCACCGGCCATCACCAGGCTGAGGCAGAAGATCAACGCCAGGGCGAGGCCCGCGCAGAAGATGGAGAGCGAGTTCATCCTGACCAGGTCATGTCCCAGCAGCACCACCGTGTAGTCGGGCCCACCGTTCAGGTTGCCCGCGATCAACAATCCCGTGAGCGTTCCGGTCGCGGCGAGAAGCACCAATCCCAGGAACAGCATCCGAGTCACCTCCGGTTGTCCGGACGTCGTCCGAAACGTGGTCCGCATCCGTCGCTGCGGCGTCTACCCGGCGCTGGGCCGCCCTAACGGCGGTCCCGTGCGACAGGCGACTTCAGGCCGCGGGTGTCCTCCTTCGCTTAATACCCTGGGGGGGTATATGGTGAAGGAGAGTGGACGGCGACAGCCGTCACCGCACGAGACGCACGAGGAGAACGCCATGTCCTGCTGCTCCCCCGAGGGAACCTGCCACACCGACGGCGCGACCGACGAGTCGCAGCCGGCCACCGTGGTGTACTCCGTCTCGGGCATGACCTGCGGGCACTGCGAATCCGCGGTGACCAAGGAGCTCGCGACGCTCCCCGGCGTGACCGTCATCAAGGTGGACGTCGCCACCGGGCTCGTCACCCTCGCGTCCGAGCGGCCGCTGGACGACGAGACGATCCGCGCCGCCGTCGACGAGGCGGGCTACGAGCTGGTCGGCCGGGCGTGACCGCACCGGTCAGACTGGGCGGCTATCTGCTGATCCTGCTGGTCGTCCTCGGCGCGGCGTTCGGCCTCGGCCGCGCGCTGCGGGGGGACGCCGGACCGGCCGTCCCGGAGCCGCGTCCGGCCTCGCACCAGGGCATGTAGCGCCGGAACAGGCAGGGCTTCCGGCCTCGATCGAAGGAGTGGAGTGGAGTGGCGATGACCACGGCGGCCGCCGGCCGCCAGGTGGAGCTGGAGATCGGTGGCATGACCTGCGCCTCCTGCGCGGCACGCATCGAGAAGAAGCTCAACCGGATGGACGGCGTCACCGCGTCCGTCAACTACGCGACCGAGAAGGCCAGGGTCAGCTTCGACGACGGCACCGTCGCCGTGGACGACCTCATCGCCACCGTCGAGGCCACGGGCTACAGCGCCGCGCTGCCCGCCCCGCCCGCGGAGACCGCCGGCTCCGGGCCGGAGGGGTCCGCGCCCGACGAGCTCACCCCCCTGCGCCAACGGCTGCTCACCGCCGTCGTGCTGGCCGTGCCGGTGATCGCGATGGCGATGGTGCCCGCGCTGCAGTTCGACAACTGGCAGTGGCTCTCCCTGACCCTCGCCGCGCCCGTCGTCGTCTACGCGGCCTGGCCGTTCCACCAGGCCGCCTGGACCAATCTGCGGCACGGCGCGGCGACCATGGACACGCTGATCTCGGTGGGCACGCTCGCCGCGTTCGGCTGGTCGTTGTGGGCGCTCTTCTTCGGCACGGCCGGTATGACCGGCATGAAGCACCCCTTCGAGTTCACGATCTCGCGCGGTGACGGCAGCGGGAACATCTATCTGGAGGCCGCCGCCGGGGTGACCGCGTTCATCCTGGCCGGACGGTACTTCGAGGCCCGCTCGAAGCGGAAGGCCGGAGCCGCGCTCAAGGCGCTGCTGCACCTGGGGGCCAAGGACGTCGTCGTCCTGCGCGACGGGCGCGAAGTGCGCGTCCCCACCGCGGAACTGGCGGTCGGCGACCTGTTCGTCGTGCGCCCCGGCGAGAAGATCGCCACCGACGGCACCGTCCGCGAGGGCGCTTCCGCCGTCGACGCCTCCCTGCTGACGGGCGAGTCCGTGCCGGTGGAGGTGGTGCCCGGTGACGGTGTCACGGGTGCCACGGTGAACGCGGGCGGCCGGATCGTCGTCGAGGCGACCCGGGTCGGCGCCGACACCCAGCTCGCCCGCATGGCACGGCTCGTCGAGGACGCACAGAACGGCAAGGCCGCCGTGCAGCGGCTGGCCGACCGGATCTCGGCGGTCTTCGTGCCCGTCGTGATCGCACTCGCCGTCGCGACCCTCGGCTACTGGCTCGGCGCCGGCGAGGGCGCCTCCGCGGCCTTCACCGCGGCCGTCGCCGTACTGATCATCGCCTGCCCGTGCGCGCTGGGGCTCGCGACGCCCACCGCCCTCATGGTCGGCACCGGGCGCGGCGCCCAGCTCGGCATCCTCATCAAGGGCCCGGAGGTCCTGGAGTCCACGCGTGCGGTGGACACGATCGTCCTCGACAAGACCGGCACGGTCACCACCGGCGTCATGACCCTCACCGACGTGCATGTCGCCGACGGCGAGGACGAGAAGACCGTGCTGCGGCTGGCCGGCGCCCTGGAGCACGCCTCCGAGCACCCCATCGCCCAGGCCGTGGCCGCCGCCGCCGAAGGCTCGGGCGAACCGCTGCCGGTCCCCGAGGACTTCGCCAACGTCCCGGGGCTCGGGGTGCGGGGCGTCGTCGAAGGGCACGCGGTGCTGGTCGGCCGCGAGAAGCTGCTCCACGAGTGGGCCCTGTTCCTGCCCGCGGACCTGGCGGCGGCGAAGGCCGCGGCCGAGGCCAAGGGCCGCACGGCGGTGGCCGTCGGCTGGGACGGCGCGGCCCGCGGCGTCCTCGTCGTCGCCGACGCCGTCAAGCCGACGAGCGCGGAGGCCGTGACCCGGCTGCGCGCCCTGGGCCTCACCCCGATCCTGCTGACCGGCGACAACGAGGCGGTGGCGCGGGCGGTGGCCGAGGAGGTCGGGATCTCCGGCGACGACGTCATCGCCGAGGTCATGCCCGAGGACAAGCTGGCCGTCATCAAGCGGCTGCAGGCCGAGGGCCGTTCCGTCGCGATGGTGGGCGACGGCGTCAACGACGCCGCCGCGCTCGCCCAGGCCGACCTGGGCCTGGCGATGGGCACCGGCACCGACGCCGCCATCGAGGCGGGCGACCTGACCCTCGTACGGGGCGACCTGCGCGTCGCGGCCGACGCCATCCGGCTGTCGCGCAGGACCCTCGGCACGATCAAGGTGAACCTCTTCTGGGCCTTCGGCTACAACGTGGCGGCCCTCCCCCTCGCCGCCGCCGGACTCCTCAACCCGATGATCGCGGGCGCCGCCATGGCCTTCTCGTCCGTCTTCGTCGTCGGCAACAGCCTCCGCCTACGAGGCTTCAAGGCCTGACCCGGGGCCCGCCGCGTCCTCGCTCCCCCCGAGCAGCGCCGCGAGATCCGCGTCCAGGTCGATGTGCCGGTGCTCCTCGCCCGGTGGCACCGCCGTGTAGGAGCGCGTGAGGAAGTCCTGGACGTCCTCCGTGTCGAGCTGGAGCAGCGCCACGCCCACCGGCGAGGAGAGTTCGATCATGGTCCGCCGCTGCCCGCAGGGCCATACGTGGACGTCGCCCTCGCCCGACGGCATCCGCAGCCCCGCCGCCAGCAGGTCGCGCGCGAAGGTCCAGACGACATCGTGGCCGTCGAGCGTCGCCGACGCCGGGAACGCCAGCCGCGCGGCCAGCGGGTCGTCGCACTGGTAGATCAGGGTGGCGGCGATGACGCGGTCCCTCGCCGGGGACGCGCAGAGCCGGGCCCGGAGGGTCTGGTCGATGACGGTCAGCATGAGGTGTCTCTCTCCCGCTGGGTTGTGTCCAGTCCTCTGCAAGACCGGGAAATCACGTCGGGGATTACGCGGCTTGGGCCCTTCTCGCTGTGATGTCCGCCACGCGCAGCGCCGCGCCGCCCCGCGGCGCTGCCTGAGGCGCTGTCAGAGGTGCGTGTGAGCATGGGGGAATGACGGTCGACGGGGCAGTGCGGCGGATCGGCGGGGACGAACGGCGGGCGCGGCTGGGGGTGCGGCACCGGCTGGTGCCGGAGCTGCGCGCGCGGTCCGCGGAGGACGTCGCCCGGTCGCTGGTGGCGCTGCA
This sequence comes from Streptomyces sp. H39-S7, assembly GCF_027158205.1. Classification (GTDB taxonomy): domain Bacteria; phylum Actinomycetota; class Actinomycetes; order Streptomycetales; family Streptomycetaceae; genus Actinacidiphila. The sequence continues at coordinate 70,390 of NZ_JAPVLU010000003.1, forward strand.
CGCGACGGACGCGGCGACGGTGTACCTCTCCACGGCGGCGCGGCTGGCCGAGCCCGGCTTCGCGGAGGTGGAGCGGGCGCTGTACGAGGCGGGTTCGCTGGTGCGGCTGCTGGCGATGCGGCGGACGATGTTCGTCGTCACCGGGGAATCCGCGCCGGTGGTGTACGCGGCGGCGGCCCGCGCGATTGCGGCCAAGGAGCGGGCCGGGCTGCTCAAGTACCTCGCGGAGGGCGGCGGCTGGGACGAGGCCTGGCTGTCGGAGGTCGAGGAGGCCGTGGTGGCCGCGCTGGCGGCGCACGGCGAGTCGACCGCCGCGCAGTTGGGCGGGTACGAACCGCGGCTGCGCGAGCAGGTGGTCCTGGCGGCCGGAAAACCGTACGAGGCGCGGCAGAACGTGGCGAGCCGCATCATCAGGGTGCTCGCGGCGGAGGGCCGGATCACCCGGCGCAGACCCGTGGGGTCGTGGGCGAGCAGTCAGTTCCGGTGGGCGGTGGCCGAGCCGCTCCACGAGCTGCCCGCCGCCGAGGCGAAGGCGGCGCTGGCCCGCGACTGGCTGGCGGCCTACGGCCCCGGCACCGAGGCCGACCTCAAGTGGTGGACGGGGTGGACGCTGACGGACGCCCGCAAGGCGCTGGCCGCGGTCGGCGCCCGCCAGGTCGCGCTCGACGAGGGCACCGGATACGTGCTCCCCGAGGACGTGGATCCGGCGCCGGACGCCGGCCCGTGGGCGGCCCTGCTGCCGGGCCTGGACCCGACGCCGATGGGCTGGCAGCAGCGCGACTGGTTCCTGCCGGACGAGCACCGGCCCGCGCTCTTCGACAGGACCGGCAACGTCGGACCGACGGTGTGGTGGGACGGCAGGGTCGTCGGCGGCTGGGCGCAGCGCCCGGACGGGGAGATCGTGTGGCGGCTGCTGACCGGCGCCGGGAAAGGCTCCGGAAACGGCTCCGGGAACGGCCCGGGCAAGGAGGCGGTGGCGGCGATCGCCGCCGAGGCGGAGCGGCTCGGCGGTTGGCTGGGGGAGGTCCGGGTCACGCCGCGGTTCCGTACGCCGCTGGAGCGGGAGCTGTCGGCCTGAGCGCCACGGGGCCGGTCCGGGCGCCGATGGGGGCTGCCGCCCGGGGCGCGCCGGAGGTGGCGCGGCGAAGGTAGCCAAAAGCCACTTAGCGGACACAATCCGATCGTGGACACTTTCTGGCGGTCGCGCCTCATGCCGCGTCTCAGGTCGCTCCTGCGCGCCGTGTGGTCCTGGATCCGGAGCGCCCCCGGCACGTACATCTGGCTGGCCATCCTGTTCGTGACGACCGTCGTCATGCACCACGTCTCGCCCTCCCAGCTGGACGAGATGCTCGGCGAGCGGTCGACGAACCTGCACAACCTGTCGGAGGAACCGGCCAGGGCGCTGATCAGGAGCGCCCTGTGGATCGACGGCGGCGGCTGGCTGTTCTACGCGTTCCTCTACACCGTCTTCCACGCCACCGCCGAGCGCTGGCTCGGCACCCTGCGCTGGCTCACCGTCGTCCTCATCGGCCACGTCGCGGCGACGTACATCAGCGAGGGCGTGCTGCTCTGGGCGATCCACCAGGGCCGGGCGCCCGCGACCTCCGCCGACACCCTGGACGTGGGCGTCAGCTACGGCCTGGCGGTCGTCGAGGCCGTCCTGACGTACTTCCTGGTCTTCCGCTGGCGGTTCTTCTACGGCTTCTGCGTCCTGGGCTTCTACGGTCTCGCCCTGGTGCACGGCCGTACGTTCACCGACGTCGGCCACTTCACCGCCGTGCTGCTCGGCTTCGCCTGCTACCCGCTCACACGAGGGCGGCCGGGTCACCTGGACCCGGCCGCCGTCTTCTCCCGTGCCGCCCGGCGGATCAGCCGAGACGGATGAGCTTGTCCCCGAAGGACGGTTCCGCCAGGTCCGACCGGAGTGCCACCGGCACCTTCGTCTCGCCGGTACCGGTGCCGAGGCTCAACGTGCCGACCTCGGTGCCCGCCTTCGCCGTGTGCGGAACGCCGGCCGTGCCGGCCGCCAGCTTCAGGTCCGACTTCAGGCCCGACCAGCCGATCGCCGTCAGGTCCTTGGTGGCGACCACCGGCGTCTTCCCGCCGAGACCGTCGTCCACATAGCCGACGACCTCGCCCTTCTTCACCACCACCGCCGAGGTGAGCGCGGCGCGCGCGCCCCTGACCAGCGTGTCGCTGGTGGACAGGGCGTACTCCAGCATCTGGTTGGGCGTCGAGCCCTTGCGCTGCTGCAATACCACGCCGAGGATCATCCGCGGCTTGCCGTCGACGGTCTTCTGCGCCGCCCACATCAGAGCGCCGGCCGCCGGGGTGCTGGAGCCGGTCTTGATGCCGATGACGCCCGGGGTGTGCGTCAGCAGCCCGTTGTTGTTGAAGAGCTTCGGCACGCCGGGGATGACGGCGTTCTCCATGGCCACGATGGAGCGGAAGACCTCGTCCTTCATGACCGCCCGGGCCAGCACGAGCTGGTCGACGGCGGTGCTCTTCGTCGTCTCCTCGAACCCGCTCGCCCCGGTGTACGTGGTGTTCTTCATGCCCAGGTCGGTGGCGGCCTTCTGCATCTTGGGGACGAAAGCTTCCTGCGTGCCGGAGTCCCAGCGGGCCAGCGCGCGGGCGATGTTGTTGCCGGACGGGATCAGCAGCATCTGCAGCATCTGCCGCTCGGTGAACTCCTGGCCGAGCTTGACCTGCACCGTGGACTCGTCGAGCGACGCCGCCTCGTCCGCGGCGGTCTGGTCGATCTTGATCTTCGGGCCGGTCTCCGTGCCCTTGAGGGGGTGGTCCCGGAGGATCACGTACGCGGTCATCACCTTCGTGACGCTCGCGATCGACACCGGTGTCTGCGCCCCGCGCACGCCCATGCTCCCGATGCCCTCGAGCTCAACGGCCGACTGGCCCATCGCGGGCCACGGCAGCGACAGCTGACCGCCCTCGAAGGTGTACGACGGAGCCGAGGTCAGCGTCAGCGCGGGGGCCGGCAGCGGGCGGAACGACTGCGCGACCGCGATGGCGATCAGCAGCAGCACCACCAGCGGCGTCCAGATCTTGAACCGCCTGACCACCGTCCGCAGCTTCGTCTCCGGCGGCGGCGGGGTGTTCGTCAGCTCCGCCAGCAGCTTCAGCGGCTGCGCGGGCGCCGGCGGCAGCGGGAACGGCATCTGCCGGGTGCCCTGCGGCCCGGCCTCGGACTCCTCGTCGGGAGCCGCTGTCGCCGGGGCCGAAGGGGCAGCGGGTGCGGACGGGGCTGCTGGGGCTACTGGGGCCGAAGAGTTCGCCGTGTCAGGAGCGGCGCGGCGAACCGGACGCTCCACCTCCGGCCACGCGAGGGCGTACGGAGACGCTGACTGCTCCTGTGACGCCCGCGACGGCTCCGCGGGGGATTCCGTGCGCGGGGCGGCCGAGACGTCCGCCGGGGCGCTCCTGGCGGCTTTCCACTCGGGCTTGGGGTCCGGCTCGCGGTCCGGCTCGCGGTCGGCGGGTGCTTCGGCGGGGTCCCGGACCGTCTCCGGCAGTGCCGCCGCCGGCGCGGCCGCCGGTTCCCGCACCGCTGCGTCGCGGGGCTCGTCCGCCGGCGCATCCACCGGCTCGTCGACCGGCTCGTCCGCCGGCTCCTCGGGGGCGGCGGCCGCCTCCGGCCCATCGGACGCGTCAGGCGCCCCGGACGCGTCCTCCGGCCGTGCGTCCTCGGGCTCGTCCGGTGCGCCGGCGGGCTCGTCGGCACGCTCGTCGACGGATTCGTCAACCGGCTCGCCGACGCTCGCCTCCGGTTCCGTCACGGAATCCGCCGTACTGTCCACCGCCGGAGGGACGGGTGCGTCGGCGGGCGCTGCGTCATCCGATCCGTCGTGCGCGTCCTCAGGCGCCGTAGGTTCCGCGACTACGTCGTCCGGGACGACTACGTCATCCGGCGTATTCGGGCTACTGCCGGATGCAGACGCACCGGGCTGGCGCGGCAGACTCCCGCCACCACCCCCCGCGTCCTCACCGGCGGCCCCGCCCGACGCCTCGGAGGGCACCGGGTGATCTTCCGGACGGGGGTCCGCGCCGGGGCCCGGTTCGTCGGACAGGGCGCCGTGCTCCTCGCGTGCGGCCTCAGGCACCACACGGGGCCCACGGAACACCGTCAGCCTCGGATCGAGCGCCTTCTGCTCGGCCGCCACCCCCGACGACTCCTGCTGCTGCTCCCTGCCGGGGGACTCGCCCGCCACGCAGACCTCCTCCACACATCACGAGGGGCGTCCCCGTGCACGACGCACGACGCCCCATCTCACTCCACCAGTTTCCAGTTCCCGGCCTGGAAGCCCCTATCAGACCCGCCGGAACCGATCGCGGCCCGTCTGCGACACCACCGCTCACCCCCTAGACGAGAACGACATACCAGTCGGTTCCATCCCGAACACTCCAGGCGCTCTCGACAGATGAATGTGAGAGGCGTCACCCTGTCATTCATCCACGCGGGGAGGCATGGATGGGCAAGAGCCGCAGAACGATTCCGGAAGAGCTGTTGCTGCTCGCTCTGGACCCGACGACCGGGACCACAGCGCAGCCGCAATCGCTCGACCTCGGCCTCGCCGGGGCACAGCTCGTCGAGCTGGCCCTGGCTGGACGGATAGCCCCTGATGGGGATCGTATCGCCGTGGTACACCCACGGCCGACAGGAGATCCGACACTGGACTCCGCGCTCGAACTGCTGCGCCGTCGTGGCAGTCCGGTTCGCGCTGTCCACTGGATCGGCGGGCCCCGCCTGGGGCTGCGCCAGACGTATCTCGCGCATCTGGAGCGGTGCGGCATGGTGCATGCCGTGGCGGGACAGATGTGCGGGGTGCTGCCGACGACTCGCTACCAGGCGAGCGACAGCGAGGTCAGCCGGGACATCAGAGCCCGGCTCGACAACGCGATCCGCACCGGCGTCCCGCCGGACCCGCGGACCGCGGCTCTCGCTGCCCTCGCCCACGCGGTGGGCCTCGGCAAGCACCTGTATCCGGGTAACGAGGGCCGGTCATCGCGATCGCGCCTGCGGGACCTGATCAGATACGACCCGATGGGCGGTCTCGTCGCGCACGCCGTCATGGACGTGCAGAACGGCGCCGCGGCACAGCCGAAGCGGGCTCCCGTGCAGGGACGGCCCGCTCCGGTGGGACCTGCCGGGCACAGCAGCATGGCCCGGGCCGGAGCGCGATAGCGGCGCTACGGAGCGGTGACCCGCGGCAGTGCGCGGGGCGAAGTCCGCAGTACCCAGCATGAGCAGCACGCAGGCGGCAGTACCCGGACAGCGAGGGCGGTGGGCAAGGGCACGGTGTCCGGCGGCAGGGGCCGGACAGCGCAGCTCCACCCTCCTCGACGACCCGTTCCCCGGTCTTCGGCCCGGGGACGACGGAGCCGCTGTGACGCGCGGGGCGGGGGACCGGTCAACACCGGTCCCCCGCCCCGCGCGTTGCGTTTGCGCAGTTCGTACGACCAATCGCCAGCGCGGTGATGACCGGTAGTGGCAGGCTGCTGACCAGCAGTACGCACGCACTAGGAAAAACGTTCAGACAGTGCGGAAAAGAAGAAGTACGAGAAGCAGTCCGGAGCCGGAGGTGCACCACCCGTGGCGGCCAACGTTAATCCCACCGTCAGGCGACGCCGACTTGGATCGGAGTTGCGAAAACTCCGCGAGACCAAGGGAATGACCGCGGAGGAGGTGGCGGCTCGGCTGCTGGTCTCCCAGTCCAAGATCAGCAGGCTGGAGAACGGCCGCCGCAGCATCAGCCAGCGCGATGTCCGCGACCTCTGCGGGGTCTACGGCGTCGAGGACCAGCGGATCGTCGATTCGCTCATGCACATGGCGAAGGAGTCCCGTCAGCAGGGCTGGTGGCACGCGTTCGGCGATGTGCCGTACAGCGTCTACATCGGCCTGGAGACCGAAGCGGAATCACTCCGGGTGTACGACTCGCTCGTGGTTCCGGGTCTTCTGCAGACCCGCAACTATGCCGAGGCGGTCATCGAGGGCACGCTCCCCGAGGCCACCCCCGAGCAGGTCGACAAGCGCATCGACATCCGGTTGCGGCGCCAGGAGCGGATCACCGACCCGGCCTCGCCGCTGCGCTTCTGGGTCGTCATGGACGAATCCGCGCTGCGCCGGGTGGTCGGCAGCAAGGACGTCATGCGCGAACAGCTGGAGTACCTCGTGCAGATGGGCTCGCAGGCGCACGTCACCGTGCAGGTGCTCCCGTACGAAGCCGGCGCACACCCCGGCATGTCGGGGAACTTCGCGATTCTCGAATTCCCGGATGCGACGGATTCCAGTGTGGTGTACATCGAAGGCGTGACTTCCGACCTGTACCTGGAGAAGCCGGTCGATGTCCACGGATACAGCGTGATGTACGAGCATCTCCGTGCCCAGGCACTGAGCGCGGAGGCGAGCCGGCAGTTCATCGCGGACGCCGCGAAGGAATACGCGCGCTGAACGGAGTTGTCCCGCGGCGAGGCCCCAACTCGGCTCTGCGACGCGTCCCGGCAGGGAAAGGCGGGAGACTACACCCCCGCCCGGTCAATACGGAAGAGCCACATGGAATATGCCATCCGGTCGAGTGAATAGACCCTGCGCTAGGTGATGTTGGCGAGTAGCTTCAATCGCGTCAGAGCTGCACCACCGAAAAGCTCGGAGCGATCATGGCTATTCAGCTGGGCAACACCAAGGCATGGACGAAGTCCTCGCGGTCTCAGGGAAACGGCGCGTGCGTCGAGGTGGCCTCGCCCACCCTCAGCGCCGTCGCCGTCCGTGACTCCAAGGATCCCTGCGGGCCGACCCTCGACTTCTCGCCGGAGTCCTGGGCCGCGTTCGTCACCGATGTCGGCCGGGGTTCGTACGACCTCGACTGATCCCGGTGGGGGCGGTCGAAGCGTTACGTAGTACCGAAGAGCCCTCTCGTCCGGCCCGCCGTCCTGGCCGAGAGGGCTCACCGCGGACCGGGAGCGGCCCGCGGCCGGCTTCACTGGCGGAGCCGGTCCACGTAGGTGTCCGTACCGGGGACGGTGGGGACGAAGGGCGCGACCAGCTCGACGCGGCCCAGGCCGGAGGCGGCGACCTCGTCGTCCAGGCCGGCGAAGTGGGCATCCCACGCCTCGCGCGGATCCTGCTGGAGGAACCAGAGCAGCGTCAGACGGGTGTCCACCCCCTCGACCTGCTTCACGTACGTCATCCGGTCGCCGGGCAGCGGCGTCGGCTTGAAGATCGTCACCATCGCGGCCGGTGAGCCCGTGAGGCGCTTGGGCAGGTGCCGGGAGCGCAGCCACTCCAGCAGTTCCTCCCGCTGCTCGGCCGACTCGGCGTCGATGACCTCCACCACGAGACCGGCATAGGGGTGGTCGAGCGCGTGGAAGTCCCGGGGGCCGGCGGCGCCGTCGCGGTAGACGGTGGCGGCGTGGTCCTGGAACGCGGTGAAGACATGGGTGCGGTCCTGGTAGACGCGGCCGTCCCGGTTGAGGCGCTTGTTGATGCCGACGGTCCACTTCATGTGGTCGTCGTAGCGGCCGGCCGTGACCCAGTAGGTGGAGATGTAGCAGCCCGCGGTGACGGGCTGGGCCACGGCTGACTTCTCCGGGTAGCGGAGCAGCTGCAGGTCGCGGGTGGCGACCCAGCGGCGCCCGGCGTACATCCAGGGCATGGCCATCGCGCCCGCGATGAAGTGATCGTCCTCGTACCACCGGTTGTAGGCGTACTCGTGGCCCGGCTGGGGCTCCACCATGGTGATCAGGGCGTGCCCGACCCGCACCCCGTACGGCCCGACGGAGGCCAGCTCCGCGTACACCTCGCTGCGCGTCTCTTCTGTCATGCCTACAGGTGTAGCTGACGATACGTCAGATGGGGAGGGGTCGGTCACGGGCGGCCTCCGCGGGCATGTTCGCGAAATAGGTGGACAGGCCATGGATATTTCGTAGGCTTCGCGCATGACGCGTCTGAATCGAGCCACCCGAGCCGACGTCCCCGCACTGGCCGCCCGCGCCGCCTCGGTCGGCGCGTCGCCGGTACGCGAGATCCTGGCGCTCACCGCGCGCCCCGAGGTGATCTCCTTCGCGGGCGGACTGCCCGCCCCCGAGCTCTTCGACGCCGAGGGGATCCGCGCCGCCTACGACCAGGTGCTCGCCGAGGCGCCCCACCGCGTGCTCCAGTACTCCACCACCGAGGGCGACCCGGCGCTGCGCGGTGCCGTCGCCGCCCGGCTCCGCGCCCGCGGGCTCCCGACCGACCCGGACGACCTGCTGGTCACCGCCGGGTCCCAGCAGGGTCTGGCGCTCCTCGCCACCGCGCTGCTGGAGCCGGGCGACACCGTCCTCGTCGAGGACCCCACGTACCTGGCCGCGTTGCAGTGCTTCGGCTTCACGGGCGCACGGGTGCTGCCGGTGCCGTCCGACGAGGACGGGATCGACCCCGCCGCGCTGGAGGAGCTCGTCGTCCGCGAACGGCCGAAACTGCTCTATCTGATCCCGAACTTCCAGAACCCGACCGGGCGCACACTCCCGCTCGCACGCCGGCGGGCGGTGGCCGAGGTCGCCGGCCGGCACGGGCTGTGGATCGTCGAGGACGACCCGTACGGCGAGCTGCGCTTCGACGGGGAGGCCGTGCCGTGGATCGCCTCCCAGGAGGCGGCCGCCGACCGCACCGTCCTGCTGGGCTCGTTCTCCAAGATCATGGCGCCCGGCATGCGGCTCGGCTGGCTGCGGGCGCCCGAAGCGCTGCGGCGCGCCTGCGTCATCGCCAAGCAGGCCGCGGACCTCCACTCCTCCACCGTCGACCAGGCCGCGGCGGCCCGCTACCTGGCCGACCGCGACCTCGACGCCCATCTGCACCGCGTGCGTGGCGCGTACCGCCTCCGGCGCGACGCCCTGCTGGCCGGCCTGCCGGCCGCGCTCCCGGCGGGCAGCTCCTGGAACCGGCCCGACGGCGGGATGTTCCTGTGGGTCCGGCTGCCCGGCGGCTTCGACGCCACCGCCCTGCTGCCGGTCGCCGTCGCGCACGATGTCGCGTACGTGCCCGGCGCCCCCTTCTTCGCCGGCCCCGGTGACCCGGCCGCCCTGCGCATGTCCTTCACGACGCACACCCCCGCCGAGATCGCGGAGGGCCTGCGACGCCTGGCCGCCGCGCTCTCCACGGTCACGGCCACGGCCCCCGCCCTGGGCTGAACGTCCGGCCTCATGGGTGGTGTTCTTCCGGCGCGGGCCCTAACCTGACGATCCGTCAGAACTGGGCGGTCACGCCGTCGAAACTGGAACCCGCCGGAGGCACGCATGTTGCTGTCAGGAAAGACCGTGGTCGTGTCCGGGGTCGGCGCCGGGCTGGGGCAGCGCGTGGCGGCGGCCGCGGTGCGCGACGGCGCCCGGGTGGTGCTCGGGGCCCGCACCAAGGAGACCCTCGTGAAGGTCGCGGGCGAGATCGACGCGGACGGGTCGCGGACGGCGTGGCTGTCCACCGACATCGCGGACGGCGATCAGTGCGAGGCGCTCGCGGCGCTGGCGGTCGAGCGCTTCGGCGGCATCGACGCGGTCGTGCACGTCGCCGCCATGGACGGCTACTTCGGCGGCCTGGAGGACGCGGACTTCGCCTCGTGGCAGCGCGTCCTCGACGTCAACCTGCTGGGGACGCTGCGGCTCACCAAGGCGTGCCTGCCGGCGCTGAAGGCGCACGGCGGCTCGGTGGTGATCATCGGGACGCAGTCCGCGGTGGCGGCACCCTCACAGGTGCGGCAGGCGGCCTACGCGGCGTCCAAGGGCGCCCTGACGTCGGCCATGTACTCGGTGGCGCGCGAGCTGGGCCCGTACCGGATCCGGGTGAACACGGTGCTGCCCGGCTGGATGTGGGGCCCGCCGGTGCAGGCGTTCGTCCAGTTCTCGGCGCACACCGAAGGCGTGTCCGAGGACGAGGTGCTGGGCCGGCTCACCGAGCGGATGGCGCTCCCGGAGCTGGCGACGGACGGGGACGTGGCGGAGGCCGCGGTCTTCCTGGCCTCCGACCGGGCTCGGGCGATCACCGGCCAGTCCTTGCTGGTGAACGCGGGCGAGCTGATGCGGTAGCGCTCGGCGCCTGTCGGCCCGACAGGTTCCGACAGGTCCCCTCCTCTCCCTACCGCGCGGGATCCCGTTCCCGCGCGGTACTTCGTCATGCCCTGCAGGACGTCCAGCGAAGTGCCCGCTCATCGTGTGTTCGCCGTCACGTTCACGACAATGCCAAGGTTGGTCAAGAACAAGTAAAATCGTTCGGCTTTCTGATTCCTGTTCAGACTCTTGAACGCTGGGACCCTTGACCGACTGCCCCGCCAAGGGGTTCAATCCCGGAAGTCCCCACTCCCGCACGGGGGCGCCCGCCGCAGCGAACGTCACAGCGAAGTGCGATTCACGTTCACAAGGCGGACCCCCTGGAGGGGACATGAACAATCTCGACTGGGCTGTACTCATCGCCTACTTCGGCGTGATGATCGCGATCGGACTGTGGTCGCACAAGCGCATCGACGACGTCGGCGACTACTTCACCGCGGGCGGCAAGATGCCCTGGTGGCTGGCGGGCATCTCGCACCACATGTCCGGATACAGCGCGGTGATGTTCACCGGATACGCGGGCATCGCCTACAAGTACGGCGTGACGTCCTACGTCACCTGGTCCTTCCCGATCGCGATCGGGATCGCGATCGGCGCCAACCTCTTCGCGCCCCGGATCAGCAGACTGCGCTCCCGGCTGCACGTCGCCTCGCCGCTCGAATACCTCAAGAACCGGTACAACCTCACCACCCAGCAGGCGCTGGCCTGGTCCGGCGTCCTGCTGAAGATCGTCGACGTGGGCGCCAAGTGGGCCGCGATCGCGACCCTGCTCTCGGTGTTCACCGGCGTCACGATCACCCAGGGCATCGTCATCACCGGCGCGATCACCGCCGTCTACTGCACGGTCGGCGGCCTGTGGGCCGACGCGCTCACCGAGCTGGGGCAGTTCGTCATCCAGCTGCTGGCCGGTCTCGCCATGCTCGTCGCCGCCCTCAGCAAGGTCGGCGGCATCAGCGGGATCTGGACCGTCTGGGACGACCCGAAGCTGGAGGGCCACACCAGCGGCACCGCCGGCCCGTACACGATGATCTTCCTGCTGGCCTACCTGTTCATCAAGACCTTCGAGTACAACGGCGGCATGTGGAACCAGGCCCAGCGCTACATGGCCACCGCCAACGCCAAGGAGGCCGTCCGCTCGGCCCGGCTCTCCGCGGCCCTGTGGTTCGTCTGGCCGCTGGTCCTCTTCTTCCCGATGTGGATCTCCCCGCTGCTGGTGACCGCCAAGAAGCCCGACGGGTCGGACTCGTACGGCCTGATGGTCGAGCAGCTGCTGCCGCACGGGCTGCTGGGCCTGGTCGTCGTCGGCTTCTTCTCGCACACCATGGCCATGTGCTCCTCCGACGCCAACGCCATCGCGGCCGTCGTCACCCGTGACATCGCGCCGGCGTTCTCCAAGACGGCACGGGCCTGGACCCAGCGCGCCGGCCTGATCGCCGCGCGGCTCACCACGCTCGCCTTCCTCGGCCTGTCCATGGCGATCGCCACCCAGGTCAACTCGCCCACCTTCAAGGACATCATCACCATCGTCATCAAGTGGGTGGCGGGGCTGATGGGACCGATCGCGATCCCCTTCATGCTCGGCCTGCTGCGACCGTTCCGTAAGTCCGGGCCGACCGCCGCACTCACCAGCTGGGCGATGGGCCTCATTGCGTTCTACCTGCTCAACTACCCGATCAACGACGCGGTCTCGGGCGGGGTGAACCTGGAGTACCAGATCTCGGTCCCGCTCGCGGTCTCGCTCTTCCTGTACATCCTCATCGGCTACGTCAAGCCCGAGGACACCCCGGAGCGGGACGCGCTGCTGGAGAAGATCAACAACGACGGCGACGACAGCGGTTCCGCCGCGGCCGCGACCGTCCCCGGGCCGGCCAAGCCCCAGGACGTGGCGGCGGTACCCGCCACCGACTGAGGCACCGGCGCGGTGCGTGGCTGAGGTGGGGCCGCTCCTCCGGTCCCACCTCGGCCGCGTCCGGGCCGCTCCGTGTTCGGGCTGCTGTACGTTCGGGCTTCCTCGCATTTCGGGCTGCTACACGTTCGGGTAGCGCTCCAGCCAGGACGGGGACGAGCCCGCCGGGCCGTGCAGCGCCGGGGCCTGCGTCATCTCCATCGCGAAGTCGTCCGCGAGCTGCAGGATCGTGCCGCGCCCCTCGACCTCCGCTATCCACGACGGCGGCAGCGCCGTCTCGCCGTGCAGCGTGCCCAGCAGGTTGCCGCACACCGAACCGGTGGAGTCGCTGTCCCCGCCGTGGTTCACCGCCAGCAGCAGTCCGTGCCGGACGTCCTCGGCGACGAGCGCGCAGTACACGCCGATCGCCAGCGCCTCCTCCGCCGTCCAGCCCTCCCCCAGCGACTCCACCCGCTCCGGTGTCGGCATCCCCTGCCGGACGGCTCCCAGCGCCCGCTGCAGGGCGTCCGTCGTCTCCTGGTGGTCCGGGCGCTGGCCGAGCAGCGCCAGCGCGTGCTGCACGGCCCCGTCGAGCGCGTCCCCGCGCGCCAGCCCGTGCACGATGACGGCGAACGCGCCCGCCGCCAGCTGCCCGGTGGGGTGGCCGTGGGTCTGCGCCGCGCACTCGACCGCGAGCTGGAACACCAGCTCCGGCTCCCAGCCGACCAGCAGCCCGAACGGCGCGGAGCGCATCACCGTGCCGCATCCCTTGGAGCCCGGGTTCTTCGGATGCTCGACGGTGCCCATCCGGTCGTCGCCGAGCCCGTTCAGGCAGGCCCGGCCGGGCGCCCGCTGCGCGTACAGCCACTCCTCGCGCGCCAGCCAGCCGATGTCCTTGCGGCGCTCGTCGGGGCCCCAGTCGCTCTGGGTGGCCGCCCAGCGCAGATAGGCGCGGTGCACGTCGGTGGGCGGGTGCCAGGCGCCGCTGTCGCGGCGCACCTGCGCCCGTATCAGGCCCTCCGTGGTGAAAAGGGTCATCTGCGTGTCATCGGTGACCGTGCCCCGCCGGCCGAACGCGGGCACGAAGTCCGTGACGCCGTCAGGGCCGTGCGCCGCCCGTATCGCCTGGAGCGAGTCGAACTCGATGCCCGCCCCCAGCGCGTCGCCGACGGCTCCGCCGAGCAGGCAGCCGCGCACGCGGCTGCGGAAGTCCTGCTGCTGCGCACGTCCCCAAACCGCTGTCAAAGCGAGCCCCTTCGGTCAGCAGCTGTCAGTCGCAGGCAGATAGCTTTCAGTCGCAGGCACGATAGTCGACAACGTCGCTCACGTCCTGTGTGCCCGTCGCCACAGGGGGTGCACCGGCCAGGTACGCCCGGCACCCCTCCCCGCACGCTACGCGTCGAGCACCGGCAGCAGCTCCGGCAGGTGACCGTCGGAGGCGAGGCCGGCGGCCCGGCGCTCCTCGGAGACCTCGCCGTACAGTGTGGTGCGCTGGCGCGACGGCCGGCCGGCCGACTCCGCGATGGCGACCAGGTCCTGGATCGACCGGTAGGAGCCGTAGCTGGATCCGGCCATCCGCGAGATGGTCTCCTCCATCAGCGTGCCGCCCAGGTCGTTCGCCCCGGAGCGCAGCATCTCCGCAGCGCCCTCCGCGCCCAGTTTGACCCAACTGGTCTGGATATTGGGGATATGGGTGTGCAGCAGCAATCGGGCCATCGCCGTGACCGCCCGGTTGTCCCGCGGTGTCGGACCGGGACGCGCGATCCCAGCCAGGTAGACCGGCGCGTTGGTGTGGATGAAGGGCAGCGTCACGAACTCCGTGAAACCGCCGGTCTCCTGCTGGATCTCGGCGAGCAGCCGCAGATGGCCGAGCCAGTGGTGCGGCTGGTCCACATGCCCGTACATCATCGTGGAGGACGAGCGCAGACCCAGTGAGTGCGCGGCCTTCACCACCTCCACCCACGTCGCCGTCGGCAGCTTGCCCTTGGTGAGGACCCAGCGCACCTCGTCGTCCAGGATCTCGGCGGCCGTGCCGGGGATCGAGTCGAGCCCGGCCTCCTTCGCCGCCGCCAGCCAGTCGCGGATCGACATGCCCGTACGCGTCGCCCCGTTGGCGACCTCCATCGGCGAGAAGGCGTGCACGTGCATGCCCGGCACGCGCTCCTTCACCGCCCGCGCGATGTCGAAGTACGCGGTGCCCGGCAGGTCCGGGTGGATGCCGCCCTGCATGCACACCTCGGTCGCGCCGACCTCCCACGCCTGCTCGGCGCGGTCGGCGACCTGCGACAGCGACAGCGTGTACGCGTCGGCGTCGGTGCGGCGCTGCGCGAAGGCGCAGAAGCGGCAGCCGGTGTAGCAGACGTTGGTGAAGTTGATGTTCCTGGTGACGATGTACGTGACCTCGTCGCCGACCGTGTCGCGCCGCACGTCGTCCGCGATCCGGCACAGCGCGTCCAGCGCCGGGCCGTCCGCGTGCAGCAGCGCGAGGGCCTGCTCGTCGGTGAGCTTCACCGGGTCGTCCGCGGCGGTCGCGAGCGCGGACCGCACGTCCCCGTCGACCCGGTCCGGCACCATGCCGGGCGCCGCCTGCTCGCGCAGCGACTCCCAGTCGCCGTACACGTCGTCGAAGTCGTCCCTGCGGTCGCCGGTGCGCCCGGTGGTGTCGATCGTCGCGTGCAGATCGGTGCGGCCGGTCGCCGTGAACGCCTCGTCGGGCTCCTGCCAGAGCAGCCCGCTGGGCTTCGCGTTCTCGTCCGCCAGCGCCGTCACCGGGTCCGCCAGGGCCCGGACGTGCGGCAGCAGGCGCGGATCGAGCCACGGCTCGCCGCGCTGGATGAACTCGGGGTAGATCGTGAGCCGCTCGCGCAGCGCGAACCCGGCCGCCGCCGTCTGCTCCGCCAGCTCGTCGATGTGCGGCCACGGGCGCTCGGGGTTGACGTGGTCGGGGGTGAGCGGGGACACCCCGCCCCAGTCGTCGATGCCCGCCGCGATGAAGCGCGCGTACTCCCCGTCCACCAGGTTGGGCGGAGCCTGGACGCGGGCCGCCGGGCCGAGGATCAGCCGGGCGACCGCGATCGCCGCCGCCAGCTCCTCCAACTCCGCGTCCGGCATGCCGCGCATGGCCGTGTCCGGTTTGGCGCGGAAGTTCTGGATGATCACTTCCTGGATGCCGTGGTACTGCCGGGCGATCTTCCGTATCGCGAAGAGCGACTCGGCGCGCTCCGCGTACGTCTCCCCGATCCCGATCAGAATGCCCGTCGTGAACGGCACGTTGGAACGCCCCGCGTCCTCCAGCACCCGCAGCCGCACGGCGGGGTCCTTGTCGGGCGAACCGTGGTGCGGGCCGCCGGGCTCGGACCAGAGCCGGGTCGCGGTCGTCTCCAGCATCATGCCCATCGACGGCGCGACCGGCTTGAGACGCTGCAGGTCCTGCCACGACAGCACGCCGGGATTGAGGTGCGGCAGCAGCCCCGTCTCCTCCAGCACCCGGATCGACATCGCCCGCACATAGGCGAGCGTGTCGTCGTACCCGTGCGCGTCGAGCCACTCCCGCGCCTCCGGCCAGCGGTCCTCAGGACGGTCCCCGAGCGTGAACAGGGCCTCTTTGCAGCCCATTTCCGCGCCCTGCCGCGCGATCTCCAGGACCTCGTCGGGGGACAGGAACATCCCGTGCCCGTCGCGGCGCAGCTTGCCCGGCACGGTGACGAAGGTGCAGTAGTGGCACTTGTCACGGCACAGCCGGGTCAGCGGGATGAAGACCTTCCGCGAGTACGTGATCACCCCCGGCCGCCCCGCCGTCTCCAGGCCGGCGTCCCGCACCCGGGCCGCGGTCGCGGACAGGTCCACCAGGTCGTCACCGCGCGCCTGCAGCAGAACCGCCGCCTCCGCGGTGTCCAGCGCGACTCCGTCGCGGGCACGCTTCAGCGCGCGCCGCATGCCGTTGGCAGTGGGGGTCGGCTCGTCGGGGCGGGACAGGCTCATGGTCATCTCCCGAGCATAGGTCGCTGCCCCGCGGGCGCGGTCACGGCGACCGCTATGGCGTTGGCCACCCGGGCCACGGCTCCGGCCGCCCTCGAGGACGCGGCACGGATGGTGCCGCTCGGGCCCGTCACAGGAACCGCGCGTAGTCGTCCAGCACGCGCAGCACCTCGTCCTCGCCGGCCGGCGGCAGCTGGACGACGCACTCCTCGATGCCCAGCTCGGCGAAGTGCGCGAGCTTGCCCTCGGTCGGACGCACCGCCGACGGGACGATCTGCGGCCCGCCCGGCCCGCGGCCGGCTCCGTCCCACACCTCCCGCAGCCGCGGCAGCGCGTCGGCGAGGCCGCCGCCCCCGATCGGCATCCAGCCGTCCGCGTAGTCCGCGATGTGCCCGAAGAGCTTCGGCCCGGCGGCCCCGCCGACCAGCGTCCGCAGCGGGCCCACCGGCTTCGGATGGGCCTCGCTCGCCGCCACCGACGCCAACTTCCCCTCGTAAGCCGTCGGCTCGGGCGCCCACAGCGCCCGCATCACCCGCATCCGGTCCCGCACGAGGTCACGCCGGCCCGCCCACTCCACCCCGTGGTCCGCCGCCTCCTCCACGTTCCAGCCGAATCCCACCCCGAGCGTGAACCGGCCGCCCGACAGGTGGTCGAGCGTCGCGATCTGCTTCGCCAGCACGATCGGATCGTGCTGCGCGACCAGCGTGATGGCGGTCCCCAGCGTGATCCGCCGGGTGACCGCCGCGGCCGCCGCGAGCGCGGTGAACGGGTCGAGCGTCCGCCCGTACTCCCGCGGCAGCGGCTCCCCCATCGGCGCCGGCGTGGTCCTGGCGACCGGAATGTGCGTGTGCTCCGGCAGGAACAATCCGTCGAACCCGCGCTGCTCCAACTCCTCGGCGAGGCGAACGGGGCCGATGGTCTCGTCGGTCAGGAAGATGGTGGTGTTGATCCGCATGGGCAGTCTCCGTTGAGCGGGCGGACAGGACGTCGTGCGGGTGAGCGCTGGGTGCGGCGGTACGTGTTTGCACGTGATCCGGCCATCCGCCGGCCGCTCGCTGTTCCGGCCTCCGACGCTCCGGAGTAGAACAGTTCGCTGCGGCACCTCCCACCCCTCTCGCCCAGGAGGCACGACGGATGGAACGACGCGAAGTCCTCAAGTTCACGGCGCTCGCGGGAGCCGCCGGAGTGTTCACGCTGGCTCCTGTGAGCTTCGCCGGCGCCGGGTCGGCGAGTGCGTCGGACGGCGCGGGTGCGCCGGACGGGGTGCCGGCGGCCGAGGAGACCCGTACCGTCAGCGGGCATCTGCCCACCGGCGTGGCGGATTTCGTCTACCTGCCGGTGATCGTGCCGCACGGGGTCCGCGAGATCGCCGTCTCGTACACGTACGACAGGCCGGCCGTGCCCGTCGGAACCGTTGGCAACGCCTGCGACATCGGCATCTTCGACCAGCACGGCACCGCTCTCGGCGGCAGGGGCTTCCGCGGCTGGTCCGGCGGCGCCCGCACCGAGTTCGCGATCAGCGCCGAGCAGGCCACTCCGGGGTACCTGGCCGGGCCGGTCTCCCCCGGCACGTGGAACGTCGTCCTCGGCCCGTACACCGTCGCACCGCAGGGACTGGAGTACGCCGTCACCGTCACCCTGCGGTACGGGCCCCGGGGCACCACCCCGGCGCCCACCTACCCGCCGCGACACGCCAAGGGGCGCGGTCGCGCCTGGTACCGCGGCGACTGCCATCTGCACACCGTCCACTCCGACGGGAAGCGCACCCCGGCGGAGGTCACCGCCGCCGCGCGTGCCGCCGGGCTCGATTTCATCAACACCAGTGAACACAACACCACGTCCGCGCACTCCGTCTACGGGCCCCTCGCCGGCGACGACCTCCTGGTCCTGACCGGCGAGGAGATCACCACCCGAAACGGCCACTACCTGGCCGTCGGCACGGACCCCGGCGTCTGGTTCGACTGGCGCTACCGCGCCCGCGACGACGCGTACGCGCGGTTCGCGCGCAAGATCCGGGGAGCGGGCGGCCTCGTGGTGCCCGCCCACCCGTACGGGATCTTCCCCGCCAGCCAGTGGAAGTTCGGCTACGACCAGGCGGACGCCATCGAGATCTGGAACGGCCCGTGGGGCCCCGACGACGAGCTCTCCCTCAACACCTGGGACAACCTCCTCACGGCGTCCCCGCGCGACGGTCACTGGATCCCCGCCATGGGCAACTCCGACGCCCACCGCGAGCCGCAGGTCGTCGGCCTCCCCCAGACGGTCGTCCTGGCGGACCGTCTGGACCGCCCCTCCCTGCTCGCGGGCATCCGCGCGGGCCGCTCCTGGCTCGCGGAGTCCTCCGCCGTCCAGCTCTCCTTCACCGCGACCGGGCCGCACGGCGAGCACGCGGGGATCGGCGAACGGCTGGTCGTGCGGGCGCAGGACGTGGTGACGATGCGGCTGGAGGTGTCCGGGGTGCCGGATGCGGGCGGGGTGTTCGGGGCGCAGGTGCGGTTGATGACGGACGAGGGCCAGATGTACGCCACGCAACTCTCTCCCTCCGGGGTGGGTTCCGTTGAGTGGCGGACGACGGCCTCGCTGGCGGCGTACGTCCGGGCGGAGGTACGGCATCCGGTGACGGACGGTGGGGCGAGCGGGTTGCCCGGGGCTGCCGCAGCGCTGACGAATCCGATCTGGCTCGACGTCCGGTAGGACCCCGCGTCAGGTCGTCGGCACGGACGCCGTGTCGCGGCCCGACCGCAGCACCGTTCCCGGGACGGCGCCCGTGATGGCGTCGTCCCTGATCGTTTCGACGCCGTTGACGCGGACGGAGACGATGCCGATCGCGCGGGAGTCGAGGCGGGGGCTGTTGCCCGGGAGGTCGTGGACGAGGGTGGCGGTGCCGGCGTCGATGCGGGCGGGGTCGAAGAGGACGAGGTCGGCGTGGTAGCCCTCGGCGACCCTGCCGCGGCCGCGGAGGCCGAAGAGGCGGGCGGGGTCGTCGGTGAGCATGCGGACGGCCTGTTCCAGTGGGACCAGGCGGCGCCCGCGGAGGCAGTCGCCGAGGAAGCGCGTCGTGTAGGGGGCGCCGCACATGCGGTCGAGGTGGGCGCCCGCGTCGGATCCGCCGAGCAGGACGTCCTCGTGCTCCCAGGTGCGGGCGCGCAGGGCCCAGCTGTCCGGGTCGTTGTCGGTGGGCATCGGCCACAGGACGGTCCGCATGTCGTCGTTGGCGCAGATCTCGACGATGGTCTCGAACGCCTCCTGCCCGCGTTCGGCGGCGATGTCCTTGACGACGCGGCCGCCGGCACCGGCGTTGGCCTGGGAGTACGTGTCGCCGATGACGTAGCGGCCGAAGTTGGCGAGGCGGCGGAAGACGCCGGCCTCGGGGCTGTTGGCGCTGCGCAGCATCTCGGCGCGGATGTCCGGGTCACGGAGCTTGGCGATGCGTTCCGGGATGGGGAGGCTGAGGATCTCGCCCCAGCCGGGGATGAGGTTGAGGGCGCAGAACGTGCCGAGGGACATGTTCATCGGCGTGAGGATCGGCATGGTGAGGGCGACGATGCGGCCGCCGGCCTTGCGGGCGCGTTCGGACGCGGCGAGCTGGCGGGGGACGCGGGCCGGGACGGAGGCGTCGATGGTGAGGACGTTCCAGTTGAGGGGGCGGCCGGCGGCGGCGCTCATGTCGACGAAGAGGTCGATCTCCTCGTCGGCGAACTGGTCGAGGCAGCCCGCCACGATCGCCTCGATCTGGGTGCCCTCGTGCTCGCCGACGGCCCGGGAGAGCGCGATGAGTTCGTCGCGGCCCGCGTGCCGGGAGGCGACGGGCGCGCCGTCGCCGTCGGAGTGGGTGGAGGACTGGGTGGTGGAGAGTCCCCAGCCGCCGGCGGCCATGGAGTCGTGGAAGAGCTGGAGCATCTGCTCCAACTGCTTCTCGGTGGGCTGTCCGCCGACGGCGTCCGGGCCCATGACGTGCCGGCGCAGCGCGCAGTGGCCGACCATGAAACCCGCGTTGACGGCGATCCGTCCTTCGAGGGCGTCGAGGTAGTCGCCGAACGAGGACCAGGTCCAGTCGACGCCCTCCTCCAGGGCCTTGAGGGACATGCCCTCGACCTTGGACATCATGCGGCGCGTGTAGTCGGCGTCCTCGGGGCGGTCGGGGTTGAGCGGGGCGAGGGTGAAGCCGCAGTTGCCGCCCGCGATGGTGGTGACGCCGTGGTTCATGGACGGGGTGGCGAAGGGGTCCCAGAACAACTGCGCGTCGTAGTGGGTGTGCGGGTCGACGAAGCCGGGGGTCAGGACGAGGCCGGTGGCGTCCTCCTGGGTCCGCGCGGGCTGCGTGACCGTGCCGGGCTCGGCGATGGTGGCGATCTTTCCGCCGCGCAG
Organism: Streptomyces sp. H39-S7; assembly: GCF_027158205.1. Classification (GTDB taxonomy): domain Bacteria; phylum Actinomycetota; class Actinomycetes; order Streptomycetales; family Streptomycetaceae; genus Actinacidiphila. The sequence continues at coordinate 90,716 of NZ_JAPVLU010000003.1, forward strand.
ACCGACGTCGGCGGTGTACGCGGGGGCTCCCGTGCCGTCCACCACGGTGGCGCCCTTGATCAGGTGGTCAAGCATGGTCGATCTCACCTCTCCGGGTTGTGAAGTCCTGCGGACGTGGTTGCGCCTCCGGTCCTGACAGGTCGGCAGGCCGCTGCCGTACGACACCCTGTCCCGGCCGGAGGCGCGGGGCGGCGGTCCGGGAAGACGCCGCCCCCGCTCTGGGGTCCTGTCCTTACTGGCCCGCCGCCTGGCGGAACCGGGTGGTGCGGTGCACCGGGTCCGTGTCGATCTTCGGGATGACGTGCTCGCCGATGAGCTTGATCGTGTTCATGGTGTCCTCGTACGAGATCCCGATCGGCAGCCCGAAGGAGAGCTGGTCGGCGCCGGCCTGCTCCCAGCGCTTGCACTGCGCGGTGACCTCGTCCGGGTCGCCGCAGATCATCAGCTCCTCGGCGATGAGGAGCTCGATGATCTCCTCGCTGTACTCGGGGAGCAGTTCGGGCCACTCGGGGATGCCCGCGGGCCGGGGGAAGGTGTCGTGGTAGCGGAAGACCAGCGACTGCAGCCGGTTCAGACCACCGCCGACGGCGATCTCGACCGCCTTGGCGTGCGTCTCCGCGCAGATGGCGGTGGACGTCACCATGACGTTGTCGTTGACGAAGTCGCCGATCGGCTCCGCTTCGCGGATGGCCGTCTTGTACTGCTCCAGAACCCACTCCATGTCGGAGACCTTCTGGACGCTGAAGCCGAGCACGCCCAGGCCCTTCTTGGCGGCCATCGCGTACGAGGACGGCGAGCCGGCCGCGTACCACATGGCCGGGTGGGACTTCCCGTACGGCTTGGGGAAGATCTTGCGCGGCGGCAGTGACCAGTGCTTCCCCTGGAACCCGACGTACTCGTCCTGGAGGAACATCTTGGGGAACTCGGCGATCGTCTCCTCCCAGATCTCCTTGGTGTGGTTCATGTCGGTGATGCCCGGCATGAACCCCAGGATCTCGTGGCTGCCCGCCCCGCGCCCGGTCCCGAACTCGAACCGCCCCTCGGAGAGGTGGTCGAGCATCGTCACCTTCTCGGCGACCTTCACCGGGTGGTTGACGGGGGCGAGCGGGTTGAAGATGCCGGAGCCGAGGTGGATGCGGTCGGTGGCGTGGGCGAGATAGGCGAGGAAGACCTCGTTCGCCGACAGGTGCGAGTACTCCTCCAGGAAGTGGTGCTCGGAGGCCCAGGCGTACTTGAAGCCGGACTTGTCCGCCTGGATGACGTACTCGGTCTCCTCCATCAGCACCTTGTGCTCCGCCTGGGGGTCGACCGCGGACCGCGCCACAGGCACATATCCCTGTACAAAGAGCCCGAATTCCAAGGAGGTTCACCGTCCTGAAGTATTTCTGACGCTCCGTCAGATACGAACGACTCTGGCACCGCCCCGGCGGAGCGTCAATAGCTGATGATGTGTCAGATTGCGCGGCCGTGGAGTCGGCCGGCGCGCGGCTAGAAGACCGAGACCCCGGCGAGCCAGCCGCCGTCGATCACGAACGGCTGCCCGGTGATGTACGACGAGTCGTCGCTGGTCAGGAACAGTGCGAGCTTCGCCACCTCGGCCGGCTGACCGATCCGGCCCATCGGGACGAGCTTCCTGTAGAAGTCGTCGAGCGCCGCCGAGGACGCCGCGAGGTCGGAGTCCGGGTCGAGGTGGGAGGGGTTGGACATGGGGGTGTCGATGGCCCCCGGGCACATCGCGTTCACCCGGATCCCCTTGGCCGCCACCTCCATCGCCGCCACCCGCGTCATCCCGACGATCGCGGCCTTCGTGGCGGCGTACGACGTCAGCAGCGCCATGCCGCTCAGCGCGGTGTACGAGGCGGTGTTCACGATCGTGCCGCCGCCGGCCGCCTCGATGGCGGGGATCGCCGCCCGCATCCCCAGGAACGCGCCCACCTGGTTGACCTGCACCACCAGCTGGTACTCCTCCAGCGGAGTGCTCGCCAGCTCGTTGAAGCGCAGGATGCCCGCGTTGTTGACGAGGCCGTCGAGCCGGCCGAAGGCCTCCGTGGTCGCGGTGACGGCCGCCGTCCAGTCCTCCTCGCGGCTCACGTCCAGATGGACGTAGCGGGCGCTCTCCCCTATCTCCTTGGCCAGCGCCTCGCCCTGCTCGTCGAGCACATCCGCCAGGACGACGTTCGCCCCCTCGGCGGCGAACAGCCGCGCCTCCTGCTCGCCCTGCCCGCGCGCCGCGCCGGTGATCAGCACGACGCGCCCGTCCAGCTTGCCCATGCGTGTCCCCTTAGTGAGTTTTTTGCGGTGCGAAACGGGTGTGGCTACGCGTCCAGGTGCGGCGCGACGTCGGCGGCGAACGCCTCCATCTGCTCGATCAGCTCGTCCCTGCTCCGGCTCCGGAACCGGACCTGGATCTGCCCGACCCCCATCGCCGGGTACTCCCGCAGGCTCGCCGCCAGCGCGTCCGGCTTGCCGTGCAGGGTGCGCCGCCCGACCTTCCACGTGGGCTCGCCGATGTACAGCGGCTCGGCGATGGTGCCGATCTCGATCGGCGCGGTGACGCCCGCCGCCTCGCGCAGTTCCCTGATCCGGGCGATCTGCGGCGGCAGCTTGTCGCGCGGGTCCCCCTGCGGCAGCCACCCGTCGCCCCGGACGGCGGCCCGGCGCACGGCGGCGGGCGACGATCCGCCGACCCAGATCGGCGGCCCGCCCGGCTGGGCGGGGCGGGGGCGCTGCCCGAGGTCGGCGAAGTCGAAGAACTCCCCGTGGTGCTCGGGGAACTCCTCGGCGAAGGCCGCCCGCAGCGCGTCGATCGTCTCGTCCAGCACGGGGCCGCGCCGCGCGAAGTCCGCGCCGACCGCGTCGAACTCCTCCTCCACGTGGCCCGCCCCGACGCCGAGGACCAGCCGGCCGCCGGAGAGGTGGTCGAGCGTCGCGTACGCCTTGGCGGTGATCAGCGGATGGCGCAGGCCGGCGACGGCGACGTGGCTGAGCAGTCTGACGTTCGTCGTGACGGCGGCGAGGTAGGCGAGGGTCGCCACCGGGTCGTACCAGGTGGTGCTCATCGCGTCGGCCAGGCGCCGCGGGATCGCGACGTGGTCGCACGAGGCGATGTAGTCGAATCCGCACCGGTCGGCGGCCCGCGCGATCTCCACGAGGTCGGCGGGGCCGGCCTCCCGCTCCCACGGCTCGGCGTACATCGTGCTCAGCGATTGGACGGGCAGTTGCATCCCGTAGCGCACGGCGCGGCTCTCCCTCGGTCGACGGGGCGGGCCTGGGGCCCGGGCTTCGCGGCCCATCGTCGTATCTGACGGTCCGTCAGTAAAGGGGTGCGCGGGGTTTTCCGTCACGGCCGCCCGGCGGCGACGGCTTCACGACGGCGACGGCTTCACGGCGGCAGCCCGCGGTGCCGCACTCCCGCGCGCGAGCAGCCCGCGGCGCCGCACTCCCGCACCCGGGCAGCACGGCGCGGCGGGCCGCGGTCCCGTCAGCCCGCCCAGAGGCCGTCCGGGGTGAGGCCGAGGAGGTCGATCGCGTTGCCGCGGACGATACGGTCGACGACGTCCGGGGCCAGGTGCCCCATCTGCGCCTCTCCGACCTCCTTCGACTTGGGCCAGGTGGAGTCGGAGTGCGGGTAGTCCGTCTCGTACAGCACGTTCGCCACGCCGATGTCGTCGAGGTTCTTCAGCCCGAACGCGTCGTCGAAGAAGCACCCGTAGACATGCTCGGCGAACAGCTCGGACGGCGGCCGGAAGACCTTGTCGGCCACGCCGCCCCAGGCCCGGTTCTCCTCCCAGACCACGTTCGCGCGCTCCAGGATGTACGGGATCCAGCCGATCTGGCCCTCCGCGTACATGATCTTCAGGTTCGGGAAGCGCTCGAACTTGCCCGACATGAGCCAGTCGACCATCGAGAAGCAGCAGTTGGCGAAGGTGATCGTGGACCCGACCGCCGGCGGCGCGTCCGCCGACGTGGAGGGCATCCGGCTGGACGAGCCGATGTGCATCGCGATGACGGTGCCGGTCTCGTCGCAGGCCCGCAGGAACGGGTCCCACTCGTCGGTGTGGATGGAGGGGAGCCCCAGGTGTGGCGGGATCTCCGAGAAGCAGACGGCGCGCACCCCGCGCGCCGCGTTCCTGCGCACCTCGGCGGCGGCCAGTTCGGCGTCCCAGAGCGGGACGAGGGTGAGCGGTATGAGGCGCCCGTGCGCCTCGGGGCCGCACCACTCCTCCACCATCCAGTCGTTGTACGCCCGCACCCCGAGCAGCCCCAGCTCCCGGTCCTTGGCCTCGGTGAACGTCTGGCCGCAGAACCGCGGGAAGGTCGGGAAGCAGAGGGCGGACTGGACGTGGTTGACGTCCATGTCGACCAGCCGCTCGGGCACGCTGAAGGATCCCGGACGCATCTGCTCGTAGGTGATCACCTCGAGCTTGATCTCGTCGCGGGAGTAGCCGACGGCGGTGTCGAGCCGGGTCAGCGGGCGATGCAGGTCCTCGTAGATCCACCAGTCGCCGATCGGGCCGTCGTCGCCCTGCCGCCCCATCACGGGGGCGAACTTGCCCCCCAGGAAGGTCATCTCCTTCAGGGGGGCGCGGACGACCCGCGGGCCGATGTCGCGGTACTTGGACGGGAGCCGGTCCCGCCAGACGTTGGGGGGCTCAACCGTGTGGTCGTCCACCGAGATGATCTTCGGGAAGGTCTCCATAGGCACCAAGGTAGCGCCCATCTGACGATCCGTCAGCTACGGGGACGGCGCGATCCCGCGCACCACGTGCCGCTAGAACTCCACGTGCGCCGGCAGCAGGATGCGCCAGACCGCGTCCTCCATCCCGTGCACCGCCGCGATCCACCCGACGTTCTCCTCCTCCGTACCCAGCCGCACCGCCTGCGCCAGCTCCGACACCACGTCCGCCAGATCCCCGTGCCCCATCGCCGGCTCCAGCCGTCCGCCCGCGGGGCCGTCGTCCAGGTAGCGCTGGTAGCCCGGCGCGGTGCGCAGGACGCCCACCGGGCGCCAGCTCTCGGCCAGCCGCCAGACCGGCTCACCGCCGACGAGGGTGCCGTCCGCCTCTACCACCTGGGTACGGGCGCGGTCCACCGCCAGCGCGGTCCAGCTGTCGCCACCCGTCAGCACCGCCGCCGGCGCGCAGCGCTCCACGCAGCGGCCGACCGCCGACGTCACGCCCGGCGCGGGCAGCACGAGCGGGACCGCCGTCATCCCCGCGTACAGGCAGCCGAAGAACGCCCCCGCGAGATCGGCGCCCTCCGGGTAGGCGAGCAGCACCCGGCTGCCGGGCGGCACCAGTTGCCCGAGGCGCGCGGCCACCGCCCGCGCCCGGCGGTCCAACTCCCAGTAGGTGCACCCGGCGGTCCCCGCCGAGGCACCGTCGGGGAACGGCAGCTCCGGCACCGACTGGGGCGCCCAGGCGGCCCGTCGCCGCAACCACGGCCCGGGCAGCCGGTCAACGGCCGCCTGGCCTGTCGCTCCGGCACGGGGGCGAGATCCGGACTTTGATCCGTGGCCGGAATCCGACCCCGAGCCCGATCCGGATCCTGAACCGCCTCCCGAACCCGATCCGGTCCCGGAACCGGATCCGGAGCCGCCTCTCGTCACCGCCACCGGTACGCATTGTGAACACATGACTGACCTCTCACCTCCCTCGCACCAGAAAACACAGGGGCACCACCGAAATGCACACAGCACAATCCGCGGTCATACACAGACGGAACCTCAAATTCAGCACAACTTTCCCCGTAACGCCGGGTCGGGTGCTAGCACGGGGTGACCCCGGCCCTCCGACACGGCAAACTGGCACGGGACGGCGGGCTGAGTGACTGGGCCCACCCGTCATGCGGACACTGTTCCGGTACGCGATGAACGATAGATATACGCGCGTCGGGCCGATTGACACCGCATCGGCCGGCACGCCTCAGGGGGCAGCATGGACAGCGCGACAGGGCCCGACCAGGGCCTGCGGTTCGCAGTTCTCGGTCCAGTACGGGCATGGCGCGACGAGCAGCCGATCGTGACCGGCTCCCCGCAGCAGCGCGCGCTCCTCGCCGCGCTGCTGCTGCGCGGCGGCCGGACCGCGACCGCGTCCGAACTCCTCGACGCCCTGTGGGGCGAGACGGCGCCGACCACCGCGCTGGCCGCGCTCCGCTCGTACGCGTTCCGGCTGCGCAAGGCGCTCGGCGCCGACGCGCTCATCACCGAGTCCGGCGGCTACGCCCTCCATGTGGCGCCGGACGGGCTGGACTTCGCCGCCGCGGAGCGCCTCGCCGCCGAGGCCGAGAAGGCCCGCGGCGCGGGCGACCCGGTGCGGGCCCGCGAGTTGCTCGCGACGGCGCTGGGCATGTGGAACGGCGAGCCGCTCGCCGGGCTGCCGGGACCGTACGCCGAGGCCCAGCGCAACCGGCTGGAGGAGTGGCGGCTGGCCGTCACCGAGACCCGCCTGGAACTCGATCTGGAACTGGCCGCGCACGCCGAGGCCGTCTCCGAGCTGACCGCGCTCTCCGCCGAACACCCGCTGCGCGAGCGGCTCCGCTGCCTGCTGATGCTCGCCCTCTACCGCGGCGGCCGGCAGGCCGAGGCGCTCGGTGTCTACGCCGACACCAGACGACTGCTCGCCGACGAGCTGGGCGTCGACCCCTGCGCCGAACTCATGGAGCTGCACCAGCGGATCCTGGAGGCCGACCCCGGCCTGGCCGCCCCGGCCGGGCCCGGCGGACACGTCGCCGAGATCGTCCGGCCGGCCCAGCTCCCCGCGACCGTCTCCGACTTCACCGGCCGCGCCGCCTTCGTCCGGGAACTCGGCGCCCAGCTCACCGAGGCCGACAAGGACGTCATGGCGGTCTCGGCGCTGGCCGGCATCGGCGGCGTCGGCAAGACCACCCTCGCCGTCCACGTCGCGCACGCCGCCCGTGACGCCTTCCCCGACGGCCAGCTCTACGTCGACCTCCAGGGCACCGACGCCAGGCCCGCGGAACCCGAAGCCGTCCTCGGCTCGTTCCTGCGGGCGCTGGGCCTGTCCGACAGCGCGATCCCCGACTCGCTCGCCGACCGCGCCGCGCTCTACCGCTCCACCCTCGACGGCCGCCGGGTGCTCGCACTGCTCGACAACGCCCATGACGCCGCCCAGGTACGGCCGTTGCTGCCCGGCACGCCCGGCTGCGCCGCGCTGATCACCAGCCGGGTCCGGATGGTCGACCTCGCGGGCGCGCACCTCGTCGACCTGGACGTGATGAGCCCCGAAGAGGCCCTGCACCTCTTCACCAAGATCGTCGGCGAGGAGCGTGTCACCAGCGAACGCCAGTCCGCCCTCGACGTCGTCGCCGCCTGCGGTTTCCTCCCGCTCGCCATCCGTATCGCCGCCTCCCGGCTGGCCGCGCGCCGTACCTGGACCGTCGCCGTGCTGGCCCGCAAGCTCGCCGACCAGCGCCGCCGCCTCGACGAACTGCGCGCCGGCGACCTGGCCGTCAAGGCCACCTTCGCACTCGGCTACGGCCAGCTCGAACCGCTCCAGGCCCGCGCCTTCCGCCTCCTGTCGCTCCCCGACGGCCCGGACATCTCCCTGGACGCGGCAGCCGCCATCCTGGACATGGACCCGTACTCCACCGAGGAGCTGCTCGAAGCCCTCGTCGACATCAGCCTCATCGAGTCCGCCGCCCCGGCCCGCTACCGCTTCCACGACCTGCTGCGCCTGTACGCGCGCGAGTGCGCCGACCGCGACGAGACCGACGAGGCCCGCTGCCAGGCCCTGTCCCGGCTGCTCGACTTCTACCTCTCCTCCGCCGCGTGCGCCTACGAGCTGGAGAACCCCGGCGACCGCGTCCTGGACCACCTCGCACCCACCGAACGCGCCGGCCTGGCCTTCGGCACCCGCGAAGAGGCCCTGGAATGGCTGTTCTCCGAGGCCCAGGGCCTGCTCGCCGCCGTCCAGCAGGCAGCGGGCGGCGGCTGCGAGGGCCCGATGCGGCGCGCGGTCGACCTGCTGTGGGCGTCCCAGGACCTCGTGGAATCGGGCATCTACGCGCGCCAGTACGAGCAAGGGGTGCAGGCGCTGGTGCGGACGGCGAGCGAGTGCGCCGAGCACCTGGTCGAGGGCCGGGCCCGCGTCCTGCTCGGCCAACTCCACCGGCTGTTCGGGCAGTTCGCGGCGGCGGACAACGAGGCACAGCGTTCCCTCATCCTGGGCCTCGCCGCCGAGGACCCGCTGACCTGCAGCTACGCGCCCAACCTGCGCGGCAGTGTCGCGCTGCAGGCCCTTCGGTTCGCCGAGTGCGCCGAGTACCACATGATTGCCCTGGAGGCGTTCCGGGATGACGGCAACCGGCACGGAGAAGCGGCCGCGCTCAGCAACCTCTCCCGCGCCCAGCTGGAACTGGGCGAAACGGAGGCGGCCGTCTCCACCGCGGAGCAGGCCGTAACGATCTACCGCCAACTGGGCGTCGGCTTCCGGCTCGGCAACGGCCTCTACGCCATGGCCATCGCCCTCACGGCAACCCGCCGCCTCGACGAGGCATCGGCCTGCCTGACCGAGGGTCTGGGCATCTTCCGAGAGGCGCGACAGCAGTTCTGGGAAGGCATGACGCTGTTCCGGCTCTCCAAGGTGCACCTGGCGGACGGCCAGTGGCGCCAGTCCGCGTCCCATGCCGAGCAGGCGCTGGTCATCCTGCGCGAGGTCGGCGGCGAATGGCGCACCGCGAACGCCCTGACGGTCCTGGGCCGGGCCCTCGCCGGCTTCGGCCAGACCATCCGCGCCCGCGCCTGCTGGCACGACGCCCTCGGCATCTTCACCGCCCTCGACTCCCCCGAGGCGGACGAGGTCCGCGGCCTCATCGATGACCGGCCGACTTCTGCCGTTGCCATATAGTCCCAGGTCACCGCGAGCAACGTGCTCGTTTATCGGTTGATTATCGCGGGATGCCAGGATTCCATTCATTGCACGAGCCACCCGCCCGGTGACGCACGGGGGTCGCCACCGGGCGGGTTCACCACCGGAACGACAAAACCTGGGGAGTCCATATGACCACCGAGATCCCGAAGCCGAAGAACAACGATCCCATCGTCAAGCCGGACAACTGGCACAGCGACAGCACCACGGAGCCCATCCCCGACGTCCTGCTCGGCGACGGCGGCACCGAGACCAAGCCCGACAACTGGCACAGCGACTCGGAGCCCGCCAACTAACCGGCCGAGCCGCACAGTCCGGCCCCACACGCTCGGGGGAGCGGCAGGGGCCATCGGGGGACACCGGAGCCACGGGGAAGCACGGGGGGAAAAGACGTTCAGGGGCTCGGGGGAGCCCAGGAGCGAACGGGCTCGGGGGAGCCCACGGTCCGGGGGGACCACATGGGGGAAACGCTCAGGGGTTCGGGGGAACCCAGGGGTGCACGGGGCTCGGGGGAGCCCACCGATGAACGGGTCCGGGGGGACCCCAGCACGAATCCAGGGTCCGGGGGGACTCAGCGGAAGGAACGGGACCGCACGCAGGGGGAACACGAGAGACCGACCATGGCGTGGAGGGGGCGCCGTGGCCGGTCTCTCTTTCCGTGCGGGGACGCCCTACGGGCGCCAGGGGCGGGGAATCCGACTACTCGTACCAGGTGATCGAGCAGATGTAGATCGCCTCATGACGCGGCACAGCGAGGAACGAGAAGAAGCCGCGCCCGCTGAGGATGTCGAATTCCCGGAGTCCGCCCTCCCGGTCCTCCGGTCGCCCCACCTTGATCGCATCATGCCCCAGAGCGGCGAGCTCAACTGCCAACCGCTCGACCTCCGCGACCACGCCGGTCGGCAGTCCCTGGGCCACATACGCTTCGCTCGGGTTCCACTCCCACGTCCAGCCGTTCACAGTCCGGCTTCCCTCTCCGCCGTCTCGCGGATGGACCGGATCTCGGCGATCGCCTCGGTCGGATCCATCTCGCCCTCGTCCACAACCCGCTCCAGCACGCGAAGCCGGGCGGCGCGTTCCGGATGGCGTTCGATGGCGACGAACACTGCCCACGAATGGACGAAGGCTCGCAGCGGAGCAAGGCTGCTGGTTGCCTGCGCGTTCGTGGTGGCCTCGAAAAGGTGCTGGATAAGTGCGGGGATCCTACTGGGTGCGATCTTCGCAACCGCGGCCCGAAGGGCGTCGGGCGTCAACTCCGGCATCGCGATCAGCGGCCCGTATGGGCCGCTGGGCTGCTCGGTCATCGCACACCTCCGATAGGAGCGGTCAGGACGATTCACGGTACCGGTCCTGACCCAGGTGGACAGCGCAACGAAGCCTCCCGGAGGTTCGGCGTCCGAACACGCCGGGTGCTGCGCGCGAAAACAGGGCAAAGCGGGCAGGGTAGTCCGCGTGATCAATACCTTCGAGGGGATCGTCGAGCGGTTCGTGCTGGCCGGGGACGGGTTCGGGCGGGTGCTGCGGGAGGTGCGGCCCGAGCAGTGGGGGTGGCCCACTCCCTGCGCGGAGTGGGACGTGCGCCTGCTGGCCAACCACATGACGCGGGGCAACCTCAGCTACGTCAGCCTGCTGGACGGCGGCACCGCCGCCGACTTCCTGGACCTGCGGGACGCCGACGCGCTCGGCGCCGATCCGGTCGCCGCGTACACCCGCTCCTTCCAGGAGTGCGCCACCGCCTTCAGCCGGCCGGGCGCACTGCAACAGGTCCTCGACTACCCCCTGGGCAAGGTCACCGCAGCCCAGGCGCTCGCCGTGCGCAGCACCGACAGCACCATCCACACCTGGGACCTCGCCCGCGCCACCGGCGCGGACGAGACCCTGGACCCCGGCCTGGTCGCCTGGATCGACGGCCAACTGGAGGAGATCTACGCCGGCCTGGCCGAGTCCCCCACCGCAACGGAAACCACCCACCGCTTCTTCGCAGCCCCGGCCGACACCTGCGCGCACGACGCGTCCCGCCAGAACCGCCTGCTCAACCGCATGGGCCGCACCCCGGAGCACCGCGCCTGACGCGGGCGGCTACCGCGTACGGATCTCACACCACACCCCCTCTCACCACCACTCCCGCGCTGCTCGCGCGGTTCCTCGACGGCGTCAAGGCCGGGCAGTACGACGACTGGGCCGGCTGAGGTCAGAGCAGTACGAAGTGGCTCTTCTGCGTCGCTGCGCGCCTTGACCGCGGGGAGGGGGGAGGCTCCGGCGCTGCGCGCCTGCCAGTGGGGGCGGCCCGCTGCGCGGTCCCGCGAGGTGGAGGGAGTCCGGTCCGCTGCGCTCCCCGGGGCGGGCGGGGGCTGCGCTGCCCGAAACTTCGCCAGGCGGTGTTTTGACCGTCCTTAGTGATCCACATCCGCCGAAAGTCCACCTCCTGGGTCACAACTGAACCCTCTCGTCACACCCGTCTCACCTTTTGGCAGGGAAGGTGGGCGAGAGCTCCACCCCGCTCGGGGCGCAAAGCGAGCCCGACGCACTTCCCGGACACGCCACCCGCAGCGCACCACCGGGACCGACCGACCCCCGCCCTGCCCAGGGCAGCGCAGCGGACCGCCTTCACTGGCAGGCGCACAGCGCCGGGGCCGCCCGCTCCCCGCGGTCAAGGCGCGCAGCACCGTAGAAGCACCACTCCGCACTGCTCCGACCCCAGCCCCCACTACCCCTACCGGCCCGCCGCCCCCCGCAGCTCCGCCTTCATGACCTTTCCGCTCGCGTTCCTCGGGAGCTCGTGCAGGAAGCGGACCTCCCTCGGGACCTTGTAGTTGGCCATTTCGCGGCGTGACCAGGCGATGAGGTCGTCGGCGGAGAGGGTGGAGTCGGGGCGGCGGATGACGTAGGCCTTGCCGACCTCGCCGAGGCGGGGGTCGGGGATGCCGATGACGGCGGCGTCCGTGACGTCGGGGTGGTGGCGCAGCGCCTGTTCTATCTCGGCGGGGTACGCGTTGAAGCCGCCGACGATGAACATGTCCTTGATGCGGTCGGTGATGCGCAGGTTGCCGTCGGCGTCCATGACGCCGACGTCGCCGGTGTGCAGCCAGCCGTCGGGGTCGATGGCGCGGTCCGTCTCGTCGGGGTCCTCGAAGTAGCCGCGCATGACGTTGTAGCCGCGGACCAGGACCTCGCCGGGCTCACCGGGGCCGGCGGACAGGACGCGCACCTCGGTGTCCGGGATGGCGCGGCCCGAGGTGGAGGCGATGACTTCGGCCGGGTCGCCCTGGCGGCACATCGTGACCGTGCCGCTGGCCTCGGTGAGCCCGTACGCCGTCAGGACGGTGGCGATCTTCAGCTCCGCGCGCAGCCGTTCGACGAGTTCGAGGGGGACGACCGCGGCGCCGGTGACGACGAGGCGCAGCGCGCTCAGGTCGTGCTGGGCGCGGGCCGGGTGGTCGAGGATCGACTGGTGGAGGGTGGGCGGGCCGGGGAGGACGCTGATGCGCTCGGCGGCGATGTTGGCGAGCGCGGTGTCGACGCTGAAGACCGGCTGCGGCACCATCGTGGCGCCGCGCATGAGGCAGGCGATGATGCCGGCCTTGTAGCCGAAGGTGTGGAAGAACGGGTTGACGATCAGGTAGCGGTCGCCTTCGGTCAGGCCCGCCAGTTCGCTCCAGACGCTGTAGACGCGCAGCGTCTGGGCGTGCGTGATGACGGCGCCCTTGGGGTGGCCCGTGGTCCCGGAGGTGAACGTGATGTCCGAGGGGTCGTCGGGGCTCAGCGAGTCCGCCCGGCGGCGTACCGCCTCGCGCGAGACCGTCTCGCCGCCCGCCAGGAAGTCCCGCCATGTCCGGTACCCCTCGGGAGCGGTGTCGGAGAGCACGACGACATCCCGCAGATGCGGCAGCTCGGCGTCGGCACGGCGCAGCGAGGCGACGTACGACGTGCCGAGGAAGGTGCCGGTGACGAAGAGCAGTTTGGCGCGGGTGCGCTGCAGGACGTAGGCCGCCTCGGCGCCCTTGAAGCGGGTGTTGAGCGGGACGAGGACACCGCCCGCGGACACGGCGCCGAGCGCCGCGACGATCCAGTCGAGCGTGTTGGGTGCCCAGATCGCCACGCGGTCGCCCGCTTCGACACCGGCCGCGATCGTCGCGGCGGCCGCCCGTTCGACGCGCTCACCCAGCTCGGCGTAGCTGACACGGGTCCGGCCGTCGACGACCGCCTCGCGGTCGCCGTGCAGTCGTACCGCCGCTCGTACCAGCCCCGGGATGCTGCCCCAGTCCAGGTCACCGCGCATGATGCTCCCCTCCGCCACGGACCTACAACAACCGCTCCACCTACTACCTGACTGTCCGTCAGATTAGCGGTACCCTGACTGGCTGTCAGCAGTGGTGACCATGCCGGGAGGTGTCCGTGAGCGCTGCCCTGAAGGACGCGACAGCGATCGTGGGAATAGGCCAGACCCCGTTCGCCAAGAACCTTGTGGAGTCCGAACGCACCCTGGCCTGCCGCGCGATCATCGCCGCGCTCGACGACGCCGGCATCACGCCCGCCGAGGTCGACGGCTTCGCCTCCTACACGATGGAGGAGACCGACGAGGTCGAGGTCGCGAAGTCCATCGGCGCCGGGGACGTCACCTTCTTCTCCAAGGTCGGGTTCGGCGGCGGCGGCTCCTGCGCGACGGTGGCGCACCTCGCGGCGGCCGTCGCCACCGGTCAGGCGACCGTCGGCGTGGCCTGGCGGTCACGCAAACGCGGCAGCGGCAAGCGCCCCTGGACCAACACCGCGGTCCAGCTCCCCACCCCCGGCCAGTGGACCCGCCCCTTCGGGCTGCTGCGCCCCGCCGACGAGATCGGCATGCTCGCCCGCCGCTACATGCACGAGTTCGGCGCGACCCGCGACCATCTGTTCAACGTCGCCCTCGCCTGCCGCAACCGCGCCAACCAGAACCCCGCCGCGATGATGTACGAGCGCCCGCTGACCCGCGAGATGTACATGACGTCCCGCTGGATCAGTGAACCGCTCTGCCTCTTCGACAACTGCCTGGAGACCGACGGCGCGCTGGCCTGCGTCATCGTCAGCGCCGAGCGCGCCCGCGACTGCCGGCGAAAGCCCGTCTACGTGCACTCCACCGCCCAGGGCCTGCCCGCCCAGCACCACGGCATGGTCAACTACTGGAACGACGACCCGCTGACCGGCCCGTCCTGGGCCACCGCGCGCCATCTGTGGAAGAACTCCGACCTCACCCCCGAGGACGTCGACGTCGCCCAGATCTACGACGCGTTCACCCCGCTCATCCCCCTCTCCCTGGAGGGCTACGGCTTCTGCGGGCGCGGCGAGGGCGCCGCGTTCACCGAGGGCGGCGCCCTGGAGATCGGCGGCAGGCTGCCCATCAACACCGGTGGCGGCGGCCTCAGCGAGGCCTACGTCCACGGCTTCAACCTCATCAACGAGGGCGTCAAGCAACTGCGCGGCGACTCCACCGCCCAGGTCCCCGACGCCGCGACCTGCCTGGTCACGGCAGGCGAGGGCGTACCGACATCCGCGCTGCTGCTGCGAAGCTGAGAATCCGAGGAGCTGACCGCCATGACCGCCTACGAAGAACTGCTCCTGCCCGTGGTCGACGACGACGGCGCGCCCTTCTGGCAGTACGCCCGCCGCGGGGAGCTGCGCGTCCAGGCCTGCGCCGCCTGCGGCGTCCTGCGCTTCCCGCCCCGCCCCTGCTGCCCTCACTGCCAGTCCTTCGACAGCGAGTGGCGGCGGATGAGCGGCCGCGGCCGCATCTGGTCGTACGTCTTCCCGCACCCGCCCCTGCTGCCCGCCTACGCGGCTCAGGCCCCGTACAACGCCATCGTCGTGGAGCTGCTGGACGCCCCGCAGATCCGGCTGGTCGGCAACCTCGTGACCTCGGCCGACGCGCCGCTGGACTCCGTCGAACCGTCGAAGCTCCGCATCGGCGCCGGGGTGAAGGTCGCCTTCCACGCGATGGCGGACGGCGTCACCGTGCCGCGCTGGCTGCTGGAGCGGCCATGAGCGTCACGCGTACGTCGAAGGACGGCGTCGCGGTCGTCACGTTGGACCGCCCGCGGCGGCACAACGCGATCGACCTGGACACCATCACCGAACTCACGGCTCTGTGGCGGGAGTTCCGGATGGACGACGACGTCCGCGCCATCGTCCTCACCGGCGCCGGCGACAAGGCGTTCTGCACCGGCATCGACCGCTCCGTCGACGTCCCGCAGCCGCCGTCCCCGTACTCCATCGACGACCCGCTGCTGCGCCTCGGCCCCAAATCCAACGACCTGTGGAAACCGGTCGTCGCGGCCGTCAACGGCATGGCCTGCGGCGGCGCCTTCTACCTGCTGGGCGAGGCCGAGTTCGTCATCGCCGCCGAGCACGCCACCTTCTTCGACCCGCACACGACGTACGGCATGGTCAGCGCCTACGAATCCGTCCTCATGGCGCAGCGCATGCCGTACGGCGAGGTGATGCGGATGTCGCTGATGGGCACGGCGGAGCGGATCGGCGCGCGACGGGCGTACGAGACGGGTCTCGTGTCGGAGGTCGTCCCGGCGGACGAGCTGCTCGACGCGGCCCTGCGCGCCGCCGCCGTCATCGCCTCCTACCCGACGGAGGCGGTCCAGGGCACGGTCCGCGCGGTCTGGTCCGCCCGCGAGGCGGCCCGCACGCACGCGCTGGCGCAGGCCCCGCACCTGATCGCGCTCGGCAACCTCCCGCCGGAGCGCCAGGCGGGGCTGTTCACGTCACGCAGCGCGGAGTTCAGGGTGCGCTGACCGTCCGGCAGGGTGTCAGCCGACGCGGCGGTCGGCGCTCGCGACGACGCAGTCGGTCCACTCGCCGACCTGGATAGCGGCGTCGAGGGTCCCGGTGACCTGGACCGTCTTCGTCGAGCGGGCCTTCACCAGGGTGCGGGAGAGCTTGGACGTGCCGACCTGCTCGCCCTGGATGTTGTTCAGGCGCACCACGGCGGTGAAGTAGTAGGACTTGGTGCCCCGGCTGTTGTCGATCCGCAGCTGCGACGTGGGCCGGGAGGCGTCCGAACCGGAGCTCAGGCACCGCAGGACGGTCACCTGGTCGATCGCGTTCGGCTGCGTCGTCGAGCTCGCCGAGCCGGAGGACGTCGGCGAGCTGGTGCTCCGGCGGTAGGCGGTGGTGGGCCGGGGGCTGTAGCTGGAACCGTAGCTCGGGTCAGAACTCGAACCGGAACCCGCAGTGGAACCCGAGGAGCTCGAACTTGAGTTCGAAGAACTGCTGCTGCTGTGACTGCTGCTGCAACCGCCCCCCTTGCTGTGACTCTTGCTCTTGCTCTTGCCCGAGCTGAACCCGGTGAGAGCGAGAACGACGACGGCGAGTACCGCGACAAGTCGCAGTTGGCGGAGCTGCATGGCTGACGATCCCCAGTCGTTGGCAGGAGCGCGTCAGGCTAGCAGGCCTCGTCGCCCGCCCCCGGCGCGAGTGGGCCCCGGCAGAAGGGACGCTCACGCTCGCGACCGCCCCACGTGGCGGGCCCCCGCCACCCGGCATAGCGTGGGCCGCACGGGGGCGCCGAGATTGGACGACGCACGATGTTCCGCAACATCTTCGGGTCCCTGATCGCTCTCCTCGGGGCGGCGGCAGCCGTCTGGAGCCCTTTCCGGGCCTGGTACGGCGGCCGGCACGGATCCGAGATCCGCATGGAGGACCTCTTCGACGGGATCACCGCCGACCGGGCCGCCGTCATGGGCTCCCTGTTCCTCCCCATGCTCTTCGCCGCGCTGATCACCCTCCTCGGGATCCTGCTGCGCTCCCGGCTCCTCGTCGGCTGCGCCGGCATCCTCGTCCTCGGCTTCACCATCCTGTGGATGGTCCGTCAGGGGCTGTCCGCCGGCTCCCTGACCGCCGGTGGTGACGGACTCGGCATCGGCGTCGTCAACGCCCTCGGCGGCGGCGTCCTGCTCCTGATCGGCGCCGCCACCATGTCGGGCCGCCGCCACCGCTCCGCGTACGGCCGCCGGCCGCCCCACACCGCCGAACCCGCCGCCTATGCCGAGCCCGTCAGCCACCACCCCGAGCCCGTCGAACCCGCGGCCTATGCCGAGCCCCCCGGTTCCCCCGCTCCCGCCGACCGCGCGAACGATCTCCCCACCTGGCCCCAGCCCGAGACCGCTCCCCGACCCGCGGCTCCGCCCTCCGAACCGACCGTGTACGACCAGCCGACGCTCACCGACAACCACCCTCCGCGCCCCCCGGACCAGCAGACCTGACGGGCTATCGTCTCCGGAGCCGACGACCGGCGAACCGCCCGGTCGGGGCTCCGTCGACAGGAGACCTGTGTGAGAACGTCCCGAATACGCCAGGGGATGTGCCGGGCGACCGTAATCGTCGCCGCGGCGGCGTCGCTGGCCCTGGGCCTCCCGGCATCGGCGGGGGCCGCCCCCGTCTCCACCACGGTGGAATCGGTGCGGGCGATGACATGGAACGTCTGCGGCGAGGCCGGAGGCGCGAGCCCGTCGGCGCTCGGGTACTGCCCCGACCGCAAGAGTCCGCAGAAGAAGGCGGACGGCATCACGGATGTCGTGCGGGCACGGAACCTCAACGTGGTCATGTTGCAGGAAGTCTGCGCGGGCCCTCCGCTCAACCTGCCCGGCGCCGCCACCGGACCCAGCCAGCTCGACACGATCCTGTCGGCTCTCGGCGCGGGCTGGACCTCCGCCACGGCGGTGGCCCTCCGCCCTGATGGCCGATCCGACTGTCGGGGATCGCTCTCCGGCACCCTGAGCACCGCGATCCTGGTGAAGGGGACCATCGACGACCGTCCCCAGCCGGTACCGCTGCCCGTGCCGCTGAACAGTGACGCGGACCGTGCGCAGGTGCTGTGTGCCGGGGTGGCCGGCTGGCAGACCCACGTCTGCACCACGCACCTGTCGAACAACGACGCGTTGCTCGCGGCAGGCGTCTACGAGAAGGAAGTCGCCACCCTCAAGTCGGTGATCTCGGCCTATCCCCGCGTCGTGGTGGGCGGTGATTTCAACATGGGGTACTACGGGGCGGTCCCGTCCAGACTGCAGCCGCTCTACGACCTCATGCCCGAGTGCGACCGGTCCTCGTACCTGCCCGGTGACGCCGCCAACGAGGTCACGCACTTCACCTACGCCCCCACGACGGGCACCTACACCTCGTCGAAGATCGACTACCTCTTCTCGACCGCCGGCTTCACCGGTTGCGACTCGTGGACCCAGAAGGCCGATCAGGCCGACTACCGGCTCAGCCAACAGCCTGAGTGCTACTACGTCGCGAACCAGCACGACGCGGTCTGCACGCCCACCGGGATCTCCGACCACGCCCCGCTGTACGGATACACCAAGGGCGCTCCCGACCTGTCCTGGAAGCTCACCGACGGCTCCGGCACCACCGCCGCGGACGACTCCGTGAACAGCCGTCCCGGCACGCTCGACGGCGGTGTGAGCTGGAGCGCCGCGCCTGGCGGCGGGGCGGACTTCAACGGCACCGACGGCGCCGTCACCGCGCCCGGATCCGTCGTGAACACGGCGCAGAGTTTCACCGTTTCCGCTTCGGTGAACATCCGGCCCGGTGCGCCGACCTCGGTCGTCGCGAGCCAGGACGGCACGAACATCAGCGGCATGATGCTGGTCTACGACGCGGTCGACAGCTCCTGGCGGTTCGTGATGCCTGCCGCCGACAGCTCCGGCTGGACCGTCCACCAGGTCATGGCGAACGTCGCCGCACAGACCGGCGTCTGGACCCGTCTCACCGGCGTCTTCAACGCGGCGACGGGGACGATGACGCTCTATGTGAACGGAACGGCGGCGGGTACGGCGAGCCACACCACCCTCTGGTCCGCCACCGGTCCCTTCGTCGTCGGCCGCGACAAGGTGGACGGCAGGGCGAACGCCTACCTGAGCGGCTCGGTACGGACGGTCAGAACCTTCAGCTACCCGCTGAACGCGGCCGAGGTGGCCTCGCTCACCTCATGACGACCGGCCCTGGGGTCGATACCGTTCCTGTGGTCGAGACCGGCCCTGGGGACGAGACTCGGCCCTAGGGCCGGCGTGCGGCGGCGCCCGTGCCCTTCACCGCGTCCAGGGCGTAGACGCAGCGGTCCTTGCTGCACGCGTACACGACCCCGTCCGCCGCGACCGGCGACCCCGTGATCTCGCCGCCCGTTTCGAGCTTCCAGCGGAGCTGGCCGCCGCCGGCGTCCACCGTGTAGAGGCAGTGGTCCTTCGAGCCGAAGTGGACGCGGCCGTCCGCGACGACCGGTGAACCGACGATCTCGCCCTGGGCGGCGAAGCGCCACTTCGGATTGCCCGTGACGGCGTCGAGCGTGTAGAGCGCGCTGCCCGCGCCCAGCAGGACGTCGCCGCCGGCGACGAGCACCGGTTCGAGGGACTGCCGGGGCTCCGTGGCGACGCGCCAGCGGTCGCGGCCGCTGCGCGCGTCGAGTGCGTAGACGGTGCCGAGGTGGTCGGCGATGTAGACGCCGCCGCCCGCGGCGCTCGCGCCCGGGACGTGGGCGGGCGGACCGAACATGACGGCCGGAGCGTCGAAGCGCCAGCGCTCCGCCCCCGACCTGGCGTCGAGGGCGAGCACCCGCGTGCCGGCGGTGACGTAGACGATGCCGTCGGCCACGACCGGCCGCGTCGGGACGCTGCCGGTCGCACCGGGGACGCCGGACGCGCCGACCGGGTAGGACCAGCGCTCGGCGCCGGACCCGGCGTCGATGGCGTACAGGCGGCCGCCACCTTGGAAGTACACCGTGCCCGCCGCGATCGAGGGGCCGGACTCGGGGGACTCGAATTCGGTCTGCGCGCCGCCGCGCTCCCAGCGCAGCAGGCCGCGGTCCGCGTCCCAGGCCTGGACGCCGCCGCCGCGCGTACCGGTGACGACCGTGCCGTGGTCGGCGCGCAGCGAGTAGATCCACCCCTCGACGCCCGTGCGCCAGAGATCGCCGCCGTCGACCGTGTCGAGGGCGTAGAGGCCGGGCCCGTCGGAGGCGTGGATGCGGCCGTCGGCGACCGCCATCGTCCAGGCGACGTCGCGGGTCTTGAACTGCCGCCGCCCGCTGGCGATGTCGAGCGCGTGCACCTCGAACGAGGTGACGTAGAGGCGGCCGTCGGAAACGACGGGCGTGCCCCACACGTCGTTGGACATGCGGAAGCGCCAGGGCCGCCACTCCCCCGCCGGGGTCTGCGGCTGGGGCTGCTGCGCGGGGAGCGCGCCGGGACCGTTGGCCCGGTGCGCGCCACCGCGCCGTACCCAGTCCGTGCCGGGGGCGCCGTTCGGCGGCCGCACCGTGTGGTCGGAGTCCGCGACGCGCAGGCCCGGCCCTATCGGGGCGGAGCCGGCCAGCCGGACGGGCCCGTGGGTGTGCGGCTCGGCGCCACCGCGCCCGCCGACGGGCGCGTTGGGACGGCCGGGGCCGTTGGCGCCACCCGGACCGTGCTGCCCACCGGGACCGTTCTGTCCACCAGGACCGGGGAAGGCGTCGGGATGGTTCTGCCCGCCCGCGGGCCCCTGCCGGCCTCCGGCCACGCCGTGCCGGCCCTGCCCGACCGGGTCGGGGGTGCGCGGAGGCGCGGACGGCGGCGGGGGAAGAGGAGGCGAGGTCCTGGCGTTGACGGCGACGGCCGGCCGGCCGCTGCGCCGCTGTTCTATCAGCGCGACCGCCCCGGGCGGCAGCCAGGCGGACGCCGTGCCGGTGTCGTCGCTGCCGGTGGAGAAGAGGTGCGGGGCGAGCTGTGCCTGGAGTTCCGCGGGCGTCGGCCGCTGGTCGGCCTCCATCCGCATGCAGGACTCGATGAGCGGCCGCAGCTCACTGGGCAGACCCGCCAGGTCCGGGCCCTCGCGGAGCAGCATGAAGACCGTCTCGACGGGGTTCGCGCCGTGGAAGGGGGCGTGCCCCGTCGCGGCGAACACCAGCGTCGAGCCGAGGGAGAAGATGTCGCTGGCGCCGCGCACGCTCCGCGAGTCGCGGGCCTGCTCGGGCGACATGTAGGCGGGGGTGCCGACTGCGACGTTCGTCATGGTCAGCCGGGTGTTGGACACCCCGCTGGCGATACCGAAGTCGATCACCCGGGGCCCGTCCTCGACGACCAGGACGTTGGACGGCTTCATGTCACGGTGCACGAGACCCGCGCCGTGGATGGACTGGAGCGCCTCGGCGACACCGGCGGCCAGCCAGCGGACGGCCTGGGCGGGCATCGGCCCGGCCTCGTTGATGATCTCTTCGAGGGAGGGGGCGGGAACGTACGCGGTGGCCAGCCACGGCACGGCCGCGCGCGCGTCGGCGTCCACGACGGCCGCCGTGTAGAAGCCGCTGACCGCGCGGGCCGCCTCGACCTCACGGCTGAAGCGGACCCGGAACAGCTGGTCCTCGGCGAGTTCGGCGCGCACCGTCTTGATCGCGACCCTGCGGCCGGAGGCCGACCTTGCGAGATAGACCAGCCCCATGCCGCCGGCGCCGAGCCGGGCCAGCACCTCGAAAGGGCCGATCCGTCGCGGGTCGTGCTGCGTCAGCTGCTCCACCGGTGCCCGTCCCTCCCCGTGGGGTGTTCCCCATATGAAAGCTGATTCTTCCTGGCGAAGCGTCCGGTTGCGAACCCGGGGGCGTAACGACACGACATCTGTCGATTCTGTCGGTACGGACCCCGGGTTCTGTCAGGTGTGGACGGACGGCTGACCGGAGCCGGACGGGACCCGTGACAGGGCCCGAACCGGGCCGGAAACAGGCGAAATCCGGACTCGGGCGGCGTCGGGTGGGGTGCCGCCCGACGCTCTGGCGGTCGGGACGCCGTGACGACGCGGTGCGATCCCGATTCGCCGCGGACCGAATGCTGGACGGCGTGTCGCGGGGCACCGCATCCGAACAAAGGGGTGAATGAGCACCTTCCGCCATTATTCGAACATACAGTCCGTTCTCGGGCGCGGCAGATCTCTACCCACAGAAGTTATCCACAGGCTGTTGATAAGATGATTCGCTCGAATGGCGGACACGCACGGGTCTGCGCGCCCTTTCGGGCTCGAAGCCTCCTCCGGACGGGGACGAGCGTCGGCGGTGAAGCCACGAATAGGGCTGACGGCCGGTTATCCGGCGGAATGCGCACGGAAAGCCGACGGAAAGCGGGCGGGCAAACGCTCTGCGTATCGCTCCCGACACTGTCGGGAGCGCACCGGACGGCACCGGGAAACCGGCTGACCCCATTTGCACGAGGCCGAATCGCGCGCTGATCACCCGCCGGTAAACTGACGGCATGACAGGACAAGTTCGCACCGTCGACGGCCGTGTTGCCGGTCGTCGAGGACAGGCGACGCGGCAGAAGCTGCTCGACTGCCTCGGCGAGATGCTCAGCACCTCGCCGTACCGGGACGTCAAGGTCATTGACGTGGCCCGGATGGCGGGCACCTCCCCCGCAACGTTCTACCAGTACTTCCCCGACGTCGAGGGCGCGGTCCTCGAACTCGCCGAGGAAATGGCCAAGGAAGGAGCGAGCCTCACCGATCTGGTCGCGGGACGCTCCTGGATCGGCAAGTCCGGCGCCCTGGCGGCGGAGGAACTGGTCGACGGCTTCCTCTCCTTCTGGCGGAAGAACGACGCGATTCTGCGCGTCGTCGACCTTGGGGCGGCGGAAGGGGACAAGCGGTTCTACAAGATCCGCATGAAGATCCTCAACGCTGTCACCAACTCCCTCACGGATTCCATCAAGGATCTGCAGAGCAAGAACAAGGTCGACAAGGAGGTCAGCCCGGCCGCGATGGCCGGCTCGCTGGTCGCCATGCTGGCCGCCGTCGCCTCGCACCAGAAGGGGTTCACCAGCTGGGGCGTCAAACAGGCCGAGTTGAAGCCGAACCTCGCGCTGCTCGTGCATCTCGGCGTTACCGGGAAGAAGCCCGCCAAGTAACCCGTCGGGGCCCAAGGGGCCCTTGGCTCACGCCATTTGAGGCGTTCCATCTGTCCGTCCTGCCACGTCACGCCCAACGCGGGCGCCGTCCGG
This sequence comes from Streptomyces sp. H39-S7, assembly GCF_027158205.1. Lineage (GTDB taxonomy): Bacteria > Actinomycetota > Actinomycetes > Streptomycetales > Streptomycetaceae > Actinacidiphila. Next base: position 113,598 of record NZ_JAPVLU010000003.1, read on the forward strand.
TCCTCGGGGGAGGTAGCCGGTACGGCGCCCGCGTTCTCGTGCGGGGGGAGGTGCGGGAAGGTGACGGGTTGGCGGGGATTCAGGCGTGCTCAGGCGGTTTCGGGCCGGGTTCGGTTCCGCCGGGGCCGCGCGGAACGAGGCGGAAGAGCCGTATCTGCCGGTCCACGCGCTCCGCGTAGGACGCGTAGGGCGGCCAGAAACGCAGGACCGCCGTCCAGGCCGCCTCACGCTCGGCGCCTTCGAGGAGCTGGGCGACGACGCGCAGGTCGTTTCCCTTCCAGTTGATCTCCGCGTCCGGGTGCCGGATCAGATTGCTGGTCCACGCGGGGTGGTCGGTCCGCCCGAAGTTGCTGCCGACGAGGATGAACGTGCCGCCGTCCTCGGGCATGCACGCCAGGGGCGTACGGCGCGGCTGTCCGCTCTTCGCACCCGTCGCCGTCAGGACGACACCGGGCAGCATCTGGGCGCTGAGCAGCACCTTTCCCTTGGTCAGCCGGTGCACGACCTTGTCCATGGCCGGGACGACGTACGGCGCGACCTTCGCGAACCCGCGGGTGGACGACACCTTCTGCACGAGCGGCTTCGAACGCTCCATCAGCGACTTCTTCATGCCGCGCTCCCTGCGGTCGTCGACTGGGCGGGGGCGGGCATGGGTTCGGATGCGGGCATGGGTGTGGGTGTGGGTGCGGGTGTGGGAACCGCCGGGCCGAAGAGCCCCGCCCGGTCGGCGGCGCGGGCGCGCAGCAGGTGCACCGGGCCGAAGAGCAGTTCGTCGGACGCGGCGCGCTTGAAGTACAGGTGCGCGTGGTGCTCCCAGGTGAAGCCGACGCCGCCGTGCAGCTGGATCGCCTCGCCCGCGACGGACCGCAGCGCCTCCAGCGCCTGTGCGAGCGCGAGCGGTCCGGCGACCGGCAGCTCGCCCTCGGAAGCGGCGGCCGCCCATGCGGCGTAATACGCGGCGGACCGTGCCGCCTGCACCTGGACGTAGAGGTCGGCGAGCCGGTGCTTGACGGCCTGGAAGGAGCCGACGGGACGTCCGAACTGCTCTCTGACCTGGACGTATTCCACGGTGGAGGCGAGTGCCTGGTCCGCGGCGCCGACCGCCTCCGTCGCCAGCGCGGCGGCGGCGAGTTCACCTGCTCGGGCGAGCGCGGGCCCCGGGTCGGCGGCCTCGTCGCCCCCGAGCGGCACGGCGACGACGTCACGCAGCTCGATCCGGGCCTCGGGGCGGGTCTCGTCGAGCGCGGTGAGGCGGTTGCGTACGACGCCGGCCGCGTCGCCCTCGACGAGGAAGAGCCGGGTGCGGGCGGCCGCGTAGCCGCCGGCGTGGGCGGCGACGAGCAGCAGTCCGGCACTGTGCCCGTCCAGCACCTGGTCGGCCTGCCCGTAGAGCCGCCAGCCCGGCCCGTCCGACTCCTGGCGGGCCTGGATGCCGCCCGCGCGGCCGCCGCCCGCCCAGCTGCCGTCGTTCGGCCCCGTCAGGCCCAGGGCCGTGCCGAGGCCGCCCGGCAGGGCGAGCGCCACCGTGACGGCGCCTGCGGCGATCCTGGGCAGCAGGTCGGCGCGCTGCCGCTCGGTACCGAGGTCGGCGATGAGCGGGGCGGCCAGCACCGCGGTGCTGAGCAGCGGGGACGGCAGCAGCGTGCGGCCGGCCTCCTCGCAGGCCAGCACCAGTTCGGTCGGCCCGCAGCCGGCGCCCCCGTACTCCGTCGGCAGCCCGAGGCCGGGCAGGCCGAGCTGTTCGGCGAGCTGCCGCCACAGAGGCTCGTCGTATCCCGCGGTGGTGCCGACGGCGGCCTTGACCTCGTCCGGCCCGCAGCGTTTCCGCAGCACCTCGCGCAGGGTGCGCCGGATCTCGTCCTGCTCCTCGGTGAACGCGGCATCCATCGGCGGGCTCCTCACAGCTCATCTGACGGTCCGTCATCTTAGGGAGCGGCAGTCCAGATGCACAGGGTCGGGGAGCACCCATTCCCGACCGGGCATGATGTCCGGCATGAGCCAGAACCCCAGCCAGGACCCCCGCCGGAAGTCCGGCCAGAATCCCGCCCCGGGCGACAGGGCCACCGGCCCGAAGCCGCAGCGCCCGCGCGGCACCACGCTGCGCTTCCTCTCCCCCGGCCCCGACACGTCGACGACCCAGCTCAAGGTCTACCTCGGGATCTGGGCCGCGCTGCTGGTCCTGTGGATCAGCGCGCAGTTCTGGATGAGCGACATCTCGGGCTTCCAGCGGGCGCTGTACGTCCTGCTCGCGCTCGTCGCGCTGACGCAGATGTCGTCGGCGGCCGCCCAACTGCGCAAGAGGCACTGAGCCCCCCGGAGCTCACGCACGGAGCGCGGAGCACGGGACACGGAGCGCGGAGCAGGGGGACGCGGGGCACGGGACAGCGCGCGCACCACACCCTCGCCGCATCCACTGTTCCGGGCTTCCGAATCTGATGTACCGTCAGATTTATGGCTGCTGCTGCTCGCAAGGTCGCCGTCGTCGGCGTCGCGCTGTCCGACTGCGGACGGGTCGACGACGCCACCCCGTACGCCCTGCACGCCCAGGCCGCCCGCCGGGCGCTGGCCGACTCCGGACTCGACCGCTCGGTCGTCGACGGGCTCGCCTCGGCCGGCCTCGGGATCCTCGCGCCGGTCGAGGTCGCCGAATACCTCGGCCTGCGCCCCACCTGGGTGGATTCCACCGCCGTGGGCGGCTCCACCTGGGAGGTCATGGCCGCGCACGCCGCCGAGGCGATAGCCGCCGGCCACGCCAATGCCGTGCTGCTCGTCTACGGCTCGACCGCGCGCGCCGACCTCAAGGCGAAGCGGCGCACCGCCAACCTCTCCTTCGGCGCCCGCGGGCCGCTGCAGTTCGAGGTTCCGTACGGCCACACCCTCATCTCCAAGTACGCGATGGCCGCGCGCCGCCACATGCACCAGTACGGCACGACACTGGAGCAGCTCGCCGAGGTCGCCGTACAGGCCCGCGCCAACGCCGCCCGCAACCCCGACGCGATGTACCGCACCCCGATCACCGTCGACGAGGTGCTGTCCGGGCCGACGATCGCCGACCCGTTCACCAAGCTGCACTGCTGCATCCGCTCCGACGGGGGCGGCGCGGTGCTGCTGGCCGCCGAGGAGTACGTGCCGGACACCGCCCGGACCCCCGTCTGGATCCTCGGCTCGGGCACCGCGGTGTCGCACACCGCGATGTCCGAGTGGGAGGACTTCACGGTCTCCCCGGCGGCGGTCTCCGGCCGGATCGCCTTCGAGCGCGCCGGCGTGACCCCCGCCGACATCGACCTCGCCGAGATCTACGACGCCTTCACGTACATGACGCTGGTGACGCTGGAGGACCTCGGCTTCTGCGCCAAGGGCGAAGGCGGCGCCTTCGTCGAGAAGGGGCGGCTCACGATCGACGGCGATCTGCCCGTGAACACCGACGGCGGTGGCCTGTCCGCCTGCCACCCCGGGATGCGCGGCCTGTTCCTGCTCATCGAGGCAGTCCGGCAACTGCGCGGCGAGGCGGGCGACCGGCAGGTGCGCAAGTCCGGCGGGCGGCTGCCGCGGCTGGCCGTCGCCTCCGGAACCGGCGGCTGGTTCTGCTCCTCGGGAACCGTGATCCTCGAGCGCGGATAGGTCGCGGGTGGGACGCGGCTAGGGCCTGTCGTCACCTTCGCACCTTGCCCGGCACGACCCGGCCCGAGCATGCGGGCAACGGCAACCTCGCGGACCGGATGGGTACGCTGGGCCGGTCAGTGGATCTACGGGCGGCCCGGAGAGGGGTATCGCGTGGTCAAGCGGTTCGCCCTGCCCCTGGCCTGCACACTCGTGCTGACCTCCGCCGCGCTGTGGATGCCGTGGGCCGCCTCCTCGCCGCCGGACGGCCGGGGGAGCTGGACGAACCAGGACGCCGCCCGGTTCTGGACCCCCGAGCGGATGGCGAACGCCATGCCGCAGAGCGCTCCGTACGGGTCGGAGGAGCTGCCCGCCCCCAACGCGAACGTCAGCACCACCATCGCCCCGGCCGGCGCCGCCCGGCACATCAGCGGCATTCCGACCGTCGGCGTGCTCTTCTCCGTCGACGAGTCGGCCGAGGCCCATTTCTGCTCGGCGAGCGTGGTCCACAGCCCGTCCCGCAGCCTCGTGCTGACCGCCGCGCACTGCGAGGCGGGCACGGACGTCGTGTTCGTCCCCGACTACGCCAAGGGCGCGAAGGCGCAGCCGTACGGGACCTGGGCCGTCGACCAGGTCTTCACCGACCCCCGCTGGGGCGATTTCGGCACCGGGTCCGACTACGACTTCGCCTTCGCGCGGGTGAAGCGGAACGACCAGGGCAAGAGCATCGAGGACGTCACCGGCGCCAACATCCTGACGCGGACGCCCGGCTGGACCAACAAGGTCACCGTGATCGGCTACCCCGGCGAGGCCTTCGACCCGACGGGCCGGGCGATCAGCTGCACGACGGCCACCTCCCGGCTGTCCGGCATGCGGCAGCTGCAGATGGACTGCGGCGGCTACTACGACGGGACGTCCGGCAGCCCGTGGCTGCTGGACTTCGACCCGAAGACGCGGACCGGGAAGGTCATCGGCCTGGTGGGCGGCCTGGACGGCGGCGGTCCGGACGACAGCGTCTCGTACAGCCCGCTCTTCGAGGACGCCCTCTTCACGCTCTACGGAACGGCCGGCGGCTGACCGGCGGCGTCGACGGGCTTCGCCGGAGCGAAGACGGCTACCGCGACGGCCGGGGCCTCGGCAGCGGCGTCGTCCGTGCGGAAGCGGACCCGCAGCTCCATGCCGATCCGCAGGGCGGACACCTCGCAGTCGACGACCTCCGTCATCATCCGCGGACCCTCGGCGAGATCGACGACCGCGGCGACGTACGGCACCCGGGTTCCGAAGGGCGGCAGGTCGTTGAGGTGGACGACCGACCACGTGTAGAGCGTGGCGCGGCCGCTCGCCTGCTCCCAGCCGACGTCCTCGCTCCAGCAGGACGGGCAGAACTCGCGCGGGTAGTGGTGGGCTGCCCCGCAGGCGGCGCAGCGCCGGATCAGCAGGCGTCCTTCGGTGGCGGCGTCCCAGTACGGCCGGGTGAAGGCGTCGATGTCGGGGAGGTCGAAGCGCTGCGCCGTCACAGGAACAGCCCCCACAGGTTGTCGAGCGACCACGCCTGCCAGCTCATGGCGAAGAGCGCGACGAGCGATATCAGCGCCATCATCGCGTTCTGGCCCTGCTCGGCCCAGTCGTGGATCATCAGGACGAGATAGAGCAGGTTGAGGAGCAGTCCGCCGACGAGCGCCACCGGTGTCAGCAGGCCGACCGTCAGGCCCAGCCCGAGCGCCAGCTCGGCGTACACGACGACGTGTGCCATCAGCTTGGGCCGTGGCGCGACGACCGTGGTGAAGCCGCCGCGCACAAAGCCCCAGCGGTGCTTGTCCGCGACGCTCTTGGCCCAGGCGATGCCCGTTCCGCGCTCGAACCAGCCCTTCTTGTCCTTGTGCCGCCAGCTCTCCAGCCACCACAGACCGAGGCCTATGCGCAGCACGGCGAGCCATTCGGCTCCGGTGAGCCAGATCGTCTGCATGGCGGGCCTCCCTCTCGATATCTGACGGTACGTCAGTTCATCGGATGGAGACAGATCCGCGCAAGAGTCCGGCGCCAAACGCCCTCGGATTGATCGCTGCCGGGACTACTCTCACTCCCACGCCACTGCCACCTTCCGGTACGTCCCTCCGACAGCCCCTCCGACAGGCCCCGGGAGCACCACATGGTCGACCGCCCCACCCCTTCCGTTCCGTCGGGGTCCACCGCGCCTGCCATGCCGACCGCGTCCCCCGACGCGATCGTCATCGGCGCGGGACCCGGCGGCCTCGCCGCGGCGGCGGCGCTGAACCGGCGTGGCGTGCGCACGCTCGTACTGGAGCGGTCGGACGCGGTCGCCGCGTCCTGGCGCGGCCATTACGACCGGCTCCATCTGCACACCACGCGACGGCTGTCCGGCCTGCCCGGCTTCGCCATCCCGCGCGCGTACGGACGCTGGGTCGGTCGCGACGACGTCATCCGCTACCTGGAGCGGTACGCCGCACACCACCGGATCGACGTCGCCACCGGCATCGAGGTGTCCCGGATCGACCGCGTCGACGCCGGCACGGGCACGGGCACGGGCACGGGCACGGGCGAGGGCACGGGCAGCGGTACGTGGCAGCTGCCCGCCACGGGCGGACGCCTGCTCACCGCCTCCGTCGTCGTGGTCGCCACCGGCACCAACCACGTGCCGCACGTCCCGGACTGGCCCGGCCGCGACAGCTTCTCCGGCGAACTGCTGCACGCCGCCCACTACCGCAACGCCGAGCCCTACGCGGGCCGTGACGTCCTCATCATCGGCGTCGGCAACACCGGCGCCGAGATCGCCGTCGACCTCGTCGAGGCGGGCGCCGCCCGCGTGCGGATCGCCGTCCGGACGCCGCCGCACATCCTGCGCCGCACCACCGCCGGCTGGCCCGCCCAGGCCACCGGCATCCTCTGCCGCCGGCTGCCGACCGGGCTCGTCGACCGCATCGCCCCGCACGTGGAACGCCTCAGCGTCCCGGATCTGTCCTCCTTCGGACTCGCCCGCCCCACCACCGGCCTCTACTCCCGCGTCCGCGACGACGGAGCCATCCCGGTGCAGGACGTCGGCCTCATCGACGCGATCCGGGCGCGACGGGTGGAGCCCGTCGCCGCCGTGAAGAGCTTCGACGGTGACAAGGTCGTCCTGGCCGACGGTTCGCGGATCAGCCCGGAGGTCGTCATCGCCGCCACGGGATACCGGCGCGGTCTCGAACCCCTCGTCGGCCACCTGGGCGTCCTCGACGGCAACGGCCGCCCCGTCGTCCACGGCCCGCACACCCCGCCCGGCGCTCCCGGCCTCTACTTCACCGGCTTCACCAACCCCATCAGCGGCATGTTCCGTGAGCTCGCCATCGACGCCCGGCGCATCGCCCGCGCGGCCGCCCGGACCCCCCGGCGGGCGTGACCGCCCCCGCCGACCGCGTCCACCTCGCCAGCCGCGTCCACATCGTCCATCTCGTCAGAGTTTCCGCATATTCCTCCACTCTCCTCCCCGGGCCCCGCGCTGACCTCTTCCGGCCAAAGAAGCCACCGGCGGGGCCCGGCGGCGTCGGTTCGCCCACCCAAAACGCCCTGAATGGCGGCCCGCTCGGCCTCCTTCACATCTTTCACATGCCCGAACTGTTCCTGACAGGTCGTCAGTTCAGTAATCTGACTATGCGTCAGTTCTGTATACCTTCGAGCAGGAGCGGGCGAGACCGATGCTTGGATCGACATACAGCACCCGTAGCCCCGGCCCCGGGCCCGCCGCACGCGGCGCGTCCGACACCGACGTCGGTGGCCGTCCGCTGCACAACACCGTCCCGGACCTCGACCGGTTCTTCCGGCCGGAGACCGTGGCGGTGGTCGGCGCGTCCGACACGGAAGGGCGTCCCAACACCGGCATCACCAGACAGCTCATCGCCTGGTCGCAGCGGGTCGGGGCCCGGCTCTTCCCGGTCAACCCCGGCCGCGAGACCGTCTTCGACCTGCCCTGCTATGCCTCGGTGGCGGATCTGCCGGAGACGGTCGATCTCGCGGTGCTCCTCGTCGGTGATCCCCTTCCCGTCATCGAGCAGTTGGGCGAGGCCAAGGTCCGGTTCGCCGTCGCCTTCGCCTCCGGATTCGCCGAGACGGGCGAGGAGGGCGCCGCCGCACAGGCCCGGCTCGCCGAGGTCGTCGCCGCCTCCGGCATGCGGCTGCTCGGCCCGAACACCAACCTCAACGCCTTCGAGAAGTTCCGCGAGGACCTCACGGGGCCGGCCATCGCCCTGATCACGCAATCCGGTCACCAGGGACGGCCCCTCTACACGCTGCAGGAACTCGGCATCCGGATCAGCCACTGGGCACCGACCGGCAACGAGGCTGACCTCGAAACCGCCGACTTCATCTCGTACTTCTCCGAGCAGCCCGAGGTCGGGGCCATCGCCGCGTATGTGGAAGGGCTCAAGGACGGCCGCTCGTTCACCCTCGCTGCCGACCGCGCGGCCCGCAACAAGGTGCCGGTGGTGATGGTGAAGGTCGGCCGCACCGAGACCGGCGCCCGCATGGCCGCCTCCCACACCGGCAAGCTGACCGGCTCCGACGCCGTCGTCGACGCGGCCCTCAAGCAGTTCGGCGTCATCCGCGTCGACGGACTCGACCAGCTCCAGGACACGGCGACCCTGCTCGCGCGCGCCAAGCCGCCCACGGCCGACGGTGTCGTCGTCTACTCCATATCCGGCGGCACCGGCGCCCACTTCTCCGACCTCGCCACCGCCGCGGGACTCGACATCCCGCTGCTGTCCGACGAGAAGCAGACCGAACTGCACCAGTGGATCCCCGACTACCTCAACGTCGCCAACCCGATCGACAACGGCGGCCACCCCGTGGGCGACTGGCGCGGCCGGAAGATCATCGACGCGATCCTCGCCGACCCGTCCGTCGGCGTGCTCATCTGTCCGATCACCGGCCCATTTCCACCCATGAGCGACAAACTGGCCCAGGATCTGGCCGACGCAGCGGAGAGCACCGACAAGCTGGTGTGCGTGGTGTGGGGCTCGCCGCTCGGCACCGAGGACGCCTATCGCACCACCCTCCTCGGTTCGTCCCGGCTCGCAACCTTCCGCACCTTCGGCAACTGCGTCAGCGCCGTCAAGGCCTACCTCGACCACCACCGCTTCGCCGCCGCCTACCGATCCCCCTTCGACGAGGCCCCCCGCACCCGCTCCTCCTCCGCACGCAAGGCCCAGGCCCTGATGCGCGCGGGCCACCAGCTCAGCGAGCACGCGGCGAAGCAGATGCTGCGGGCGTACGGGATCCGTGTGCCGCGCGAGCAGTTGGTCACCAGCGCGGCCGGCTCCGTCCGCGCCGCCGGCCTCGTCGGCTACCCGGTCGTCATGAAGGCGTCCGGCGCCCAGCTCGGCCACAAGACCGAACTCGGCCTGGTGAAGATCGGACTGACCTCCGCCAGCCAGGTCCGCGACGCCTATCGCGACCTGACGGACATCGCCCGCTACGAGGGTGTGGACCTCGACGGCATCCTCGTCTGCCAGATGGTCGAGCGCGGCGTCGAGATGGTTGTCGGCGTCACCCACGACCCGCTCTTCGGCCCGACCGTCACCGTCGGCCTCGGCGGCGTCCTCGTCGAGATCCTTGCCGACGCCGCCGTCCGCGTGCCCCCGTTCAGCGAGGACACGGCCCGCGACATGCTCGGCGAGCTGCGCGGCCACCGGCTCCTCGAAGGGGTCAGAGGGGCGCCGCCGGCCGACGTCGACGCGCTCGTCGATGTCGTCATGCGGGTGCAGCGGATGGCGATGGAACTCGGCGGCGATCTCTCCGAACTCGACATCAACCCACTGATGGTGCTGCCGCGGGGCCAGGGAGCGGTGGCACTCGACGCCCTCGCGATCTGCCGGTGAGCGGCCCGCGCCGCCCAGGCCGCCCGAGGTGTCCGAGCCGCCCGAACCGTCCGAAGGGCGGGGCGGGCACGGGCCGCGCGGCCGTAACGATCCGCTCGACGGCCGGGCCCGCGCTCCGGCCGGCCCCGCGGTCCGCGTACCGCTCAGCGCCGTGCGCGCAGCCCTCCGTACGACAAGGAGCCACTCCCCCATGACGACCACCCTCCGTGACGATTCCGTTGGTTCCGGTGACTCATTGGTACTGCACGCCACTGACAACGGCGTCTCGTGGATCACTCTCAACCGCCCGGAAGCGATGAACGCCCTCACCTGGGACCAGCGCGAACGCATCATCGCGCTGCTCGACGCGGCCTCCGCCGACCCCGCCGTCCGGGCCGTCGTCATCACCGCCACCGGCCGCGCGTTCTGCGCGGGCGCCGACCTCAGCGGCGGCGCGGCCGCACCCGGTGAGCGCGTCGCGGGTGATGTCGCCCGGACGATCCGGCGCGGCGCGCAGCGCCTCGTCTCCGCCGTCCTGGACTGCGAGAAGCCGGTGATCGCCGGGGTGAACGGCACCGCGGCCGGCATCGGCGCACACCTGGCCTTCGCCTGCGACCTCGTCCTCGCCTCCGACCGCGCGAAGTTCATCGAGGTCTTCGTCCGTCGCGGTCTCGTGCCCGACGGGGGCGGCGCGTACCTGCTGCCGCGGCTCATCGGCCCGCAGCGGGCGAAGGAGCTGATGTTCTTCGGCGACGACCTCCCGGCGCCCGCCGCGGAACGTCTCGGCCTCGTCAACCGCGTCGTCCCCGCCGACGATCTGGAGAAGACGGCCCGCGAATGGGCCGAACGCCTCGCCGCCGGCCCGACCCGTTCCATCGCTCTGACCAAGCAACTGGTCAACGCCTCGCTGGACGCCGACCGCGCGACGGCGTTCGCGGCGGAGGCGGCCGCCCAGGAGATCAACATGACGACGTACGACGCGCAGGACGGCGTCCGCAGCTTCGTGGAGCGCCGGCCCCCGGAGTTCAGAGGGCGGTGAACGGCGGCGGGGGTGCCGCCTGGCCGGGACCCCCGCACAGACCGCCGACGAATTCCCCTTCCCATCTGACGCATCGTCAGGTTCAATGGCTGTTGTGATGGGACACGCAGGGATGGCGGCCACCGCCGTCCGATACCTCAGGTCGGTCGGGGCCGCCACGACGGCGGAGCCCGTGGAACCGCTGCCACGCCCGGACTTGCGGGCCGTGGGGCCGGACGAGCGGGCACCGGTCGATCCGGGGATGTTCCGCAAGGTGCTGGGCACCTTCGCGTCGGGGGTGACGATCGTCACCGCACCCGGTGCGGAAGGTCCGACGGGCTTCGCCTGCCAGTCGTTCGCGTCGTTGTCGCTCGATCCGCCGCTGGTCGCTTTCATGGTGGCGCGCACGTCCACGACCTGGCCGAAGATCGCGCGCGCGGGCGTCTTCTGCGTCAACATCCTCAGCGACGAACAGGGCGCCCTGTGCCGCGGCTTCGCCGTGAGCGGGGCCGACAAGTTCGCGGGGGTCGACTGGACGCCCACGCCCGTCACGGGGTCGCCGCGGCTGGCGGGCATAGCCGCGTGGATCGACTGCACGATCCACGCGGTGCACACCGGCGGCGACCATCTGATCGTCGTCGGACGGGTCGATGAACTCGGCTGCACGGAGCCCGCCGACGCGGACGACGCCACACCCGAGGCCGGACCGCTGCTCTTCTACCGTGGAGGCTTCGGGCGGTTCGCCCGGTAGCTCACGCCGGCACGGCGGCCGTGATCCCCTTCGGCCGTCCCCGCCGGATGACCAGGACCATCAGCGCGGCGACCGCGCACAGCGCGCCCGAGCTGTACCAGACGACGTCATACGAGCCGAAGGCGTCACGCGCGACACCGCCCAGGAAGGCCACGACGGCGGCGCCGATCTGGTGCGCGGCCAGGACCCAGCCGAAGACGATGGCGCTGTCGTCACCGTAGTACTCACGGCAGAGGGCGATGGTCGGCGGAACCGTGGCGACCCAGTCGAGTCCGTAGAACACGATGAAAACGATCATCGGCGGGTGCACGGTGTCGGCCATCAGCTGGGGCAGGAACATCAACGACAGTCCGCGCATCCCGTAGTAGACGGCAAGCAGCCGGCGCGGCTCGAAGCGGTCGGTGAACCAACCGGAGGCGATGGTTCCGGCGATGTCGAAGATCCCAATGACGGCCAGGAGTGACGCCGCCGCCGTGACCGGCATCCCGTGGTCGTGGGCGGAGGGCACGAAGTGCGTCCTGATCAGGCCGTTCGTCGAGGCTCCGCAGATCGCGAATGATCCCGCGAGCAGCCAGAAGGGGCCCGTGCGGGCGGCGACGGACAGCGCCTTGAGCGCACGCCGGGCGGCCCCCCGCGCCGGGATCGGCTTCGGGGTGAACTCCGGCGCCCCGTAGGCCGACAGGCCGACGTCGGCGGGGTGGTCGCGCAGCAGCAGCCAGACGAAGGGGACGACGGCGAGCGCCGAGAGGGCGACGGTCGCGGCGGCGGGCCGCCAGCCGTGCTGCTCGACGATCCAGGAGAGCAGCGGCAGGAAGACCAGCTGTCCGGCCGCGCCGGCCGCCGTCAGGATGCCCGTGACCAGTCCCCGGCGGGTGACGAACCACCGGTTGGCGACGGTGGCGGCGAAGGCGAGCGCCATGCACCCGCTGCCGATGCCGACGAGGATGCCCCAGCAGAGGATCAGCTGCCAGGTCTGCGTCATGAAGATGGTGAGGCCGGCGCCGAGGGCGATCGTGGTGAGCGCGACGGCGACGACGCGGCGGATGCCGAATCGATCCATCAGGGCGGCGGCGAAAGGCGCGGTGATTCCGTACAGCGCGAGATTGATGGAGACGGCGAAGCCGATCATGCCCCGCGACCAGCCGAACTCCGCGTGCAGGGGTTCGATCAGCAGACCCGGCAGGGAGGCGAACGCGGCCGCGCCGATGATCGTCACGAAGGTGACGGCCGCCACGGACCAGGCGCGGTGAACCCTGGACCGGCGGCCGGGGGCGGGCGGGACCGTTGAGGATTCGAGGGCTGCCGGTATCGGATCCTGCGGAGGAGCTTGAGGTGTCTGCGTCACACGGCCAGCTTCGGGCCTGCGGTGATGCGGAGCGAGTGGCCGGATGGCCATGATGTGAAAGGATCGGGCCATGACGCCTTCGGAGGACGCCGCAAGGACGGCCGGCACGGGGGACGAGGCGGCCGGCACACCCGCCCCCACCCCCGCAGGACCGTTTCAGCACCAGGACCGGCACCGGGTGGCGGTCCTGGTCATGCCCGGCGTGATCCCCTTCGAGCTGGGGATCCCCGCCCGGATCTTCGGCGGCGCCCGCACCCAGGAGGGCAGGAAGCTCTACGAGGTCGTGACCTGCTCGGCCGTACCCGGGCTCGTCCAGACCGACGCGGACTTCCCGATCCTCGTCGAGCACGGACCCGAGGTCCTGGAGGCCGCCGACACCGTCGTCGTCCCCGCCACGCACGAGCTCGACGACATCTACGTCTCCGGCCGGCTGAGCGGCCCGCTGGCCGCCGCCTTCGCGCGCATCAGGCCCGGCACCCGCGTCGTGTCGATCTGCACGGGCAGCTACCTGCTGGCCGCCGCCGGCCTGCTGGACGGCCGCCCCGCCACCACCCACTGGGACAGCGCCGATCACTTCCAGCGTCTCTTCCCGCAGGTCAGGGTCGATCCCGACGTCCTGTACATCGACGACGGCGACATCCTCACCTCCGCCGGCGTCGCCTCCGGAATCGATCTCTGCCTGCACATCGTGCGCCGCGACCACGGCACCGCGATCGCGAACGCCGTGGCCCGCCGTACCGTCGTCCCGCCGCACCGCGACGGCGGCCAGGCGCAGTACATCCAACGGCCGCTCCCCGAACCGCAGCTGGCCAGCACCACGGCCGCCCGCGCCTGGGCGCTGGGCCGTCTCGACCAGCCGCTCACCCTGCGCGAACTCGCCGAGCGCGAGTCGATGAGCGTACGGACCTTCACCCGGCGGTTCCGTGAGGAGGTCGGGATCAGCCCCGGGCAGTGGCTCGTGCAGCAGCGCGTCGAGCGCGCCCGCCACCTGCTGGAGTCCAGCGACCTGAGCGTCGACCAGGTCGCGCACCAGGCCGGGTTCGGTACGGCGACGTCCATGCGGCAGCACCTGCACGCGGCGCTGGGCGTCTCACCGTCCGCCTACCGCCGCACCTTCCACGCGGCACCCACCGCCTGAACCCCGCCACACCGCCCGAGGACGGACCCGTCAGAACGTGAGCACCCCCCGTGCCACCCGACCGTGGTGCGCGTCGTCGGCGGCCTTCGCGAAGTCCTCGACGGGGTAGGTCTCCGTGACCAGTTCGTCGAGCAGCAGCCGGCCCTGCCGGTACAGCTCCGCGTAGAGCGCGATGTCGCGCTGGGGGCGGGACGAGCCGTAACGGCAGCCCAGGATCGACTTGTCCAGATACATGGACGACACCAGGAAGCCGGCTTCGGCGTCGACCGGCGGAACACCCAGCAGGACGGCCTGGCCGTGCCGGTCCAGGAGGTCGATGGCCTGGCGGATGAGTTTGACGTTGCCGACGCATTCGAAGGTGTGGTCGGCGCCAGTCGGCAGCAGCTCGCGGACGGCCGCGACGGTGTCGTCCACGGCGGACGCGTCGATGAAGTCGGTGGCGCCGAACTGCCGGGCCACGTCCCCTTTGGCGGGGTTGGCGTCCACGGCGACGATCCGGGTGGCGCCCGCTATCCGGCACCCCTGGAGGACGTTGAGACCGATTCCACCGGTGCCGATGACGACGACCGTGTCACCCCGGTCGACCTTCGCGCGGTTGAGCGCCGCGCCGACGCCTGTCAGGACACCGCAGCCGATCAGTGCGGCGGAGGTGAAGGGGATCTCCTTCGGGATCTTGACCGCCTGGACGGCCTTGACCACGGTCTTCTCCGCGAAGGCCGAGTTCGAGGCGAAGTTGAACAGGTCCTTGCCCTGACGGGAGAAGGGCCTTCCGGGGTAGCCGATCGCCTTGCGGCACATGGTCGGGCGGCCGCGGTCGCACTGCGCGCACGTGCCGCAGTTGGCGAGGGTCGACAGCGATACGTGGTCGCCGGGCTCGACGTGGCTGACCCCGGGGCCGATCGCCTCGACGATGCCGGCACCCTCGTGGCCGAGGACCACGGGGACGGGGAACGGGATCGTGCCGTCGATCACGGAAAGATCGCTGTGGCACAGGCCCGCGGCCTGGATGGCGACCAGCACCTCGCCGGGGCCGGGTCCGCGGACCTCCAGGTCGTCGACCACCTGGGGCTGCTTGCCGTCGAAAATGACACCTCTCATGAACTGTCCTGTTCCCTCAGAGGCCTTCACGTTCAGGAAGGCCAGACGACCGATTGGAGTTCGCTGTACGCGTGCAGTCCGAACGAGCCGCCGTCCCGGCCGACCCCGCTCTCCTTGAAGCCGCCGAACGGCGTCTCCGGGTGGCGCTGAACGGTGTTGATGCCGATGTTGCCGCTGCGCAGTCGGGCGGCCAGGGCCCAGGCACGGCCCGCGTCGTCGGAGAACACGTAGTCGTAGAGCCCGTACGGGGTGCCGTTGGCGATCTCGACGGCCTCGTCCTCGGTGTCGTAGGCGAGGGCGACGACGACCGGGCCGAAGAGCTCCTCCTGGGCGACGGTCATGTCGGGGGTGACGTCGGCGATGAGGGTGGGGGCGACGTAGAAGCCGGGCTTGAGGTCCGGACGCTCCCCGCCGGTGACGACACGGGCGCCCTGGGCGCGGGCGCCGGCGATGTACGCCTCGACGCGATCGCGCTGGGCCGCGCTGATGAGCGGGCCGACGACGGTCGAGTTATCCACAGGGTCCCCGGTGGTCAGCGCTCCGGCGTACTGTGCAAGGGCGGAGATCACCTGCTCGTACTGGTCGCGGTGGACCAGGACGCGGGTGGGCGCCGTGCAGATCTGACCGCTGTGGAAGGCCCAGGTGGAGGCGACCGCCCCGACCGCCGCCTTGAGGACCGCTCCACCCGATTCCGGCAGGACGATCGCCGCACCCTTGCCGCCGAGTTCCATCAGCGTGCGCTTCAGCGTTCGGCCGGACGCTGAAGCGATCGCCTTACCGACCGCCGTCGACCCGGTGAAGCTGATCATGTCGACGTCCGGGTGCGCGACGAGCGCCTCGCCCGCCGCCGCTCCCGAGCCCCCGATCACGTTGAACACGCCGTCGGGCAGGCCTGCCTCCTTGAAGATCTCACCGAGCAGCAGGCAGGTCAGCGGGTCCTGCGGGGCGGGCTTGGCCACCACCGTGTTGCCCATCGCCAGGGCGGGGGCGACCTTTCCCGCGAGGTTCGCGAGCGGGAAGTTGTACGAGGTGACGCAGCCGACGACGCCGACCGGGCGGCGTACGGCGGCGGCGCCGATCAGTCCACCAGGTGCGAGAGGAGAGGCTTTTACGGGTTGCGGAGGAAGCGGGACGACATCGGGCTCGACCGCGCCGCGGGCGTAGCGGCGGAAGCGGTCGGCGGCCGGCGGGAGTTGCAGGGCGGAGGCGACGCGGGCGGTGGCACCCGTCTCGGCCTGGAGGAGGGGGACGAGGTCGGCGGCGCGGGCGGAGATCGCGTCGGCTATCCGGTCGAGGACGGCGGCACGGTCGCGCGGGGCGGTGCGCGACCAGCCGTCGAAGGCGGCGCGGGCCGCCCGGACGGCCGCGTCCACGTCGTCGGCGGTCGCCTCGGGGGCGTGCCCGACGATCTCCTCGGTGGCCGGATTGATGATCGCGTAGTGGCCTTGGGCGGGCTCGTGCCACCGCCCGTCGATCCAGTGCGCGTAGGTCGGGGGTACAGGTCGGCTCATGGCCGCTGCTCCTTCGGGAGGCCGAGCACCCGCTCGGCGATGATGTTGCGCTGGATCTCGTCCGAGCCGCCGTAGATCGTGTCGGCCCGGCTGAAGAGGAACCTCCGCTGCAGCGCGTCGAGTTCGTAGGGCCGGGACGGGGTCCAGGCGGAGGGGCCGGTGGCGGCCTCCGTGCCCCGGACCGCCATGGCCAGTTCGCCGAGCCGCTGGTGCCAGCCGCCCCAGAGCAGCTTGGCGACGCTGGGGGCGCCGGGCGAGTCGGTGCCCAGGGTGCGCAGGGCGTTCCAGCGCATCGTCCTGAGCTCGGCCCACTGGCGGACGATCCGGGCCCGCAGGACGGGTTCGGTGTCGGCGCCGGTGGTCCGGGCGAGGTCGGTGATCTCGCGCAGCTCCTGCTCGAAGCCGATCTGCTGGACGAGCGTGGACACCCCGCGCTCGTAGCCGAGCAGGGACATGGCGACGGTCCAGCCGCCGCCCTCCGTCCCGACGAGGTGTTCGGCGGACGCGCGCGCGTCGTCGAAGAACACCTCGTTGAACTCGGCTTCGCCCGACATCTGGCGGATCGGCCGGACCTCGATCCGGCCGGGCTGGTCCATCGGCACCAGCAGGAAGCTGAGGCCGTGGTGCCGGCGCGAGCCGGGTTCCGTACGGGCCAGGACGAAGCACCAGTCGGCGTCCTGGGCGAGCGACGTCCAGATCTTCTGGCCGGTGATCCGGTAGCCGCCGTCGCTGTCCCGGACCGCTGCGGTGCGGATCCCGGCCAGGTCGGATCCGGCGTCCGGTTCGCTGTACCCCTGGCACCACAGTTCCGCACCACGGGCTATCGGAGGGAGGAAGCGGTCCCGCTGGGCGGGAGTGCCGTGGGCGAGGAGGGTGGGAGCGAGCAGGTTCTCGCCGATGTGGCCGGAGCGGCCGGGGGCGCCGGAGCTCGCGTACTCCTCACCCCAGACCACCTGCTGGGCGAGGGTCGCCCGGCGGTTGCCGTAGTCACCGGTCCAGCCGAGCCCTATCCAGCCGGCCGCGCCGAGGGTGCGCTCCCAGCCCCGCCCGCCCGCCGCCCACCCGTCACGGTGTTCGGCGAGCCAGGCCCGCGCCTGGGCACGGAAGGAGTCGGCCTCCGGGCCGAACGTGAAGTCCACGGATCCTCCGGTCATCGGGTCGGTCATGGAGAGCCGGACGTTCGTCATGCGTCGGGTCGCCTGCGCGCCGAGCCGCTGGGCGTTGGGCGCTAGGCGTTGGGCCGTTCCGCCGCGGCCGCTGCCGCGCGCATGGCCTCCAGTTGTTCGAGCATCGGCATCGGGTCGACGCCGATGGTTCCGGGCAGGACGTCCGCGATGCGCTCCGGCGTCCAGGGCCCGTCGCCCCAGGCCGACCGCAGTTCCCGCGGCTGCGCCCAGACGGCGATCTTCGGTCCGGCGACGGTGTAGACCTGCCCGGTGATGTCGCCGGCGCGATCGGAGAGCAGGAAGACGACCATGGCGGCCACGTCCTCCGGTTCGCCGATCTCCTTCAGCTCCATGGGCACGTTCGCCGACATGCGGGTGCGCGCGACCGGGGCGACGCAGTTCGCCGTCACCCCGTACTTGTTGAGGCCGAGTGCGGCGCTGCGCACCAGCGAGATGATGCCGCCCTTCGCCGACGAGTAGTTCGCCTGCGAGACGCTGCCCTGGTGGTTGCCGCTGGTGAAGCCGATCAGGGTGCCGGCTCCCTGCTTGCGCATCACCGCGGAGGCGGCCCGGAAGACGGTGAAGGTGCCTTTCAGGTGGGTGGCGATGACCGGGTCCCACTCCTCCTCACCCATGTTGAACAGCATCCGTTCGCGCAGGATGCCGGCGACGCACACGACGCCGTCGATGCGCCCGTACGTCTCGACGGCCGTGCTGACGATGCGGGCGCCGCCCGCCATCGTCGACACGTCGTCGGCGACGGCGACGGCCTCGCCACCCGCCGCCTGGATCTCCTTGACGACCGACTCCGCGATCTCGCTCGCCGGCTCGCTCGCACCGTCGATCGAGACGCCGTAGTCGTTGACGACGACCTTCGCCCCCTCGGCGGCGCAGGCGAGCGCCACCGCGCGGCCGATGCCACGCCCGGCACCCGTAACAGCGATGACTTTTCCGGTCAGGAAGTTGCCCACGTCCCGCCCCTTCTCATGGTTTCTGACGGACCGTTAGATTCTAGGAGTGAGTACACACCCCAGCACAAGCCCTACGACCAGGAGGCCGCTGTGACGCTTCCCGCCGAGTTCCACGACATCGCCAAACGGATCAACAACTGGGGGCGGTGGGGCGAGGGCGACGAGATCGGCACGCTGAACCTGATCACCGACGAAGTGGTGCGCGTCGCGGCCGGGACCGTACGCAGTGGCCGGCGCGTCCCGCTGGCCCTGCCGCTGCAGCAGGACGGGGTGCAGACCGGCATGATCCCCGGCCGGGTCAACCCGCTGCGCACGATGGTCGCGCTCAACCTGGAGATATTCGGCCCGGGGACCATCGCCACCAGCGACGACGCCGTGACGATGGGCTTGCAGGCGGCCACCCACTGGGACGGTCTGACCCACGTCTCGCACTCCGGGAAGATCTACAACGGCCGCCCGGCCGACTCCGTCACCGCGCACGGCGGCGCCGCCTTCAGCGGCATCGAGAAGGTGACGACCCTGGTCTCACGCGGCGTGCTGCTCGACGTCGCCGCCGCCAGAAAGCTGGACCGGCTGCCCGGCGACCACGCGGTCACCCCCGAGGACCTGGAAGCGGCCGAGGAACTCGCGGGCACCACGGTCCGTGCCGGGGACATCGTGCTGGTCCGCACCGGCCAGATGCGCTCCTACCTGGGCGGCGACAAGCACGGCTACGCCTTCCCGTCCCCCGGGCTGTCCATCAGGACGCCGGAGTGGTTCCACGCCCGCGATGTGGCGGCGGTCGCCAACGACACGCTCACCTTCGAGATCTTCCCGCCCGAGATCGAGAACCTCTGGCTGCCCGTGCACGGACTCGATCTCGTGGAGATGGGGATGCTGCAGGGCCAGAACTGGAATCTGGAGGAGTTGTCAGAGGCCTGCGCCGAGGCGGGGCGGTACGAGTTCTTCCTTGATGCCACGCCCGAGCCCTTCGTGGGCGGGGCAGGCAGTCCGGTCGCACCGGTCGCAGTGCTCTAGACGCTTCAGGCTGATCCGCGGGTCCGTACGGGCCCGGTCCCCGAGCGCCCGGTCCATCGCCGTCCGGTCCATCGCGGTCCGGTCCATCGCCGTCCGGTCGACCGCAGTCCGCTCCCTGGTGACCCGGTGCGTCGTGCCCTGGCGCTCGGCGGGCTGCTGGTCGCCGGTCTCCCGGCAGGCGATCCGCTCGGCGCGGTCCACTTCGCACCAGATCCGCTTGCCGCCACCCTCGGGCTGCCAGCCCCACCGGTCGGCCAGCCCGTCCACCAGCTCCAGGCCCCGCCCCCCGGTCTCGTCCCGGTGCGCGTGCCGCGGGGTGGGCGGGCAGTCGCTGGCGTCCGCCACCTCGACCCGGACCGTCGTGTCGGAGGAGTCGGGGAAGAGCATGCGCAGCACGGCCGGACAGCCGGTGTGCACGACCGCGTTCGTCACGAGCTCGGAGATCAGCAGGATCAACGTCTCCGCGAGCGGTTCGTCGGCCCCTATACCGGAGCCCAGGAGCCGTGAGCGCGCCCATCGCCTGGCCCGGCCCACTTCCGCGGGATCAACGCCGACCTCGAGCTGAACCTGAAGCACCTGCACCGCTCACACCATCCGAACCGGCGGACACATCGCCTCGCGCCACGGGAGAGTCACCGTACGTGACGCCCTTGAAGCACAGCATGATTGACCTACAGTCACCACAACAAGCGCTTCGGGCATATTCCAGCGGAAAGGAGTATGCGTACCGCATACTGCGCGAAGCACATCGCGGGCCGTGCGGGGAGGATTCGAACGCCCAGACGTCCCACGTGCGGCGCCCGCCCGGCTCCGCCGGGCGGCGACCACTCGGCGCCTCTGTACCTCTCGCACCCGATGGAGCGTACCCGAGCCGGACGCCGACTCCGGTCCGTCACGAGTAACGCCTAGGACACAACCCGATATCAACGCAGTGTCACCGTGCGCTCACCGGACCTCCCGCGCCGTCACCCGAGGAGTCCCGCCGCCAGCTCCTCCTTCTGGCGCTCCGCTTCCCCGCGTCCCGCGGCGAGCACCCAGGACCGCTTGATGTGGAGGTGTACATCGGCCTCCCACGTGAAGCCCATCCCCCCGAAGACCTGCAGACAGTCCCGTGCGTTGCGCGCCGCCGCGTCGTCGGCGAGCAGCCGCGCCGCGGCCGTCTCGAAGCCGTCGCCGGACACCGCCGCCGCGTAGACGGCGGTACGGGCCATCTCCACCCGCACGAGCATGTCCGCGCACAGGTGTTTCACCGCCTGGAACGCCCCGATCGGCCGCCCGAACTGCTCCCGTTCCCGCGCGTGTTGCACGGCCATCGCCAGAGTCCTGCCCGCGCTGCCCACCTGCTGCGCCGCGGTCAGCAGCGCGGCCTCCCGCCGCAGTGAGGCCACGTCGACGCCGGTACTCCCGCCGGCCCCGCCGTCGAGAGCCCGAGCCCCGCTCAGATCGCTGCCGGGCAGGTGGAGGGGGGTGAGCGGGTCGGCGGAGCGGATCGCCGCGGCCGGGAATCCGTCCGCCGCGAAGAGCCCGGCGCGCGCGGACGAAGCCCCCGGCTCCCCCAGCGCCAGCACGGCGTCCGCGCCGCCCAGGTGCCCGATCGGGGCGGGCGGCAGCGCCAGGGCCACCAGCAGCTCCCCGGCCGCCGCGCCCGCCGCCACCGGCCCGGTCAGATGGGTCGCCGCCAGCTGCGTACCGACCAGCGGACCCGGCAGCAGGACGCGGCCGGCCTCCTCGAGGACGAGCACCGCCTCGGGCAGTCCGAGGCCCACGCCGCCGGCAGCACCCTCCGGCAGCCTGAGCGCGAAGAACCCGGCCTCGCCCAGCTCACGCCACAGCGCCCGGTCGACCACCCGCGGACCGCCCGCGACCCAGCCGTCCCCCGCGTCCACCGCCGCGCGCAGCGCCTCGCGCGGGAACCGCCCGGCGAGCAGCTCCCGCACGCCCGTCCGCAGCGCCTCTTGATCCTCTGTGGGTTGGAAATCCACGGTCAGCCCCCGTTCCCCGGCTCTCAGCCCTTCGGAAGGCCGAGGATGCGCTCGGCCACGATGTTCTTCTGGATCTGCGAGGTGCCGGCCGCGATCGTGTAGGAGAGCGACGACAGCCGCTCCGCCGTCCACGGGTGCCCGGCGTCCTGCGCGAGCGGCCCCAGCACCTCGGCGGCCGCGTCGTACAGCTCCTGCCGGGCGTGCGAGTAGCGCAGCTTGAAGACCGACCCGCCCGTCCCGGGCACGCCCGTGCCGCCCGCCCGCAGCGAGCGCTCCGCCTCGCTGACGTTCCACTGGGTGAGCCGCCACAGGACGGAGAACTCCGCCGCGAGCCGGCCCAGCCTGCGCCGCAGCGCCGGATCGTCCCAGCTGCCGTTCTCCTTCGCGGCGCGCGCGACCTCGCCGAGCACGCGGCGGCAGGCGACGACCTCGCCGACGAAGGCGGTGCCGCGCTCGAAGGAGAGGGTGACCATGGTGACGCGCCAGCCGTCGTTCTCCTCCCCCACCCGGTTGGCGACCGGTACCCGCACCTCGTCGAGGAACATCTCGGCGAACTCCGTCGACCCGGCGAGGGTGCGCAGCGGCCGTACCGTGACGCCCGGGGCGTCCATCGGCATCGCGAGCCAGGAGATGCCGCGGTGCTTGGGCGCCTGCGGATCGGTGCGGACCAGCAGCTCGCACCAGTCCGCGACCTCCGCGTGCGAGGTCCAGATCTTCGAGCCGGTCACCACGTAGGCGTCGCCGTCGCGGACCGCGCGCGTCCGCAGTGAGGCCAGGTCGGAGCCGGCGCCGGGTTCGCTGAACCCCTGGCACCACACGTCGTCGCCGCGCAGCACCGGCGGCAGCCAGCGCCGCCGCTGCTCCTCGGTGCCCTCGGCGGCGATGGTGGGTCCGGCGTGCAGCAACCCCACGAAGTTGGCGCCCACGTAGGGCGCGCCCGCCTTCTCCGTCTCCTCCAGGAAGATCAGGTGCTGCACCGGCGTCGCGCCGCGCCCGCCCGCGTCGACCGGCCAGTGCAGGCCCGCGTACCCGGCGTCGTACAGCGTTCGCTGCCAGCCGGCGTCGTACGCGCGCCGCCCCGGCCAGTCGCGGGGGTCGGGGCGGGGCGGCAGCTTCGGCAGGACGTCGCGGAGCCAGGACCGCAGGCCGGCCCGGAACTCCTCCTGCTCGGCGGTGTACGTCAGATCCACGCGCGCCTCACCTGCCGGCCTTCACGAGCGAGGAGAGGTCGAGCCCCCGGTCGAAGTCGAGGTCGAGCATCCGGATCGCGTTGCCGCGCATGAGCTTGTAGACGGTCTCGTCGTCGATCCCCTTCATGTGGTCCTCGGCGACCGCCTTGGTGTGCGGGAAGGTCGAGTCCACATGCGGGTAGTCCGTCTCGAAGGTCGCGTTGTCCCGTCCGACGACGTCCAGCGACGCGACCCCGTGCTTGTCGCGGAAGAAGCAGCAGAAGATCTGCCGGTAGTAGTACGTCGACGGCGGCTCGGGGATGATGTCGCGCACCCCGCCCCAGGCCCGGTGCTCCTCCCAGACGGTGTCGGCGCGCTCCAGGGCGTACGGGATCCAGCCCATCTGGCCCTCGCTGTAGGCGAGCTTGAGGGTCGGGAACTTGACGAGGACCCCGCTGAAGAGGAAGTCCATCATCGAGGCCATCGCGTTGTTGAAGCTGAGCGCGGCCTGGACGGCGGGCGGCGCGTCCGGTGAGGCCGCGGGCATCTGCGAGGACGAGCCGATGTGCATGTTCACGACCGTGCCGGTCTCCTGGCACACCGCGAAGAAGGGGTCCCAGTAGCCGGAGTGGATGCTCGGCAGGCCCAGGTGCGTCGGGATCTCGCTGAAGGTGACGGCCTTGACGCCGCGAGCGGCGTTGCGGCGGATCTCGGCCACGGCCAGGTCGATGTCCCACAGCGGGATGATGCAGAGCGGGATGAGCCGGCCGCCGCTGTCGCCGCACCACTCGTCGACCATCCAGTCGTTGTAGGCGCGCACGCAGGCCAGCGCGACCTCCTTGTCGTGCGCCTCGGAGAACGTCTGCCCGCAGAACCGCGGGAAGGTCGGGAAGCAGAGCGACGCCTCGACGTGGTTGAGGTCCATGTCCGCCAGGCGTTCCTTGGGGTCCCAGCAGCCGCGGCGCATCTCGGCGCGGGTGATGCCCTCCAGGGTCATGTCGTCGCGGTCGAAGCCGACGGCGGCGATGTTCCGCTTGTACGGGAACTTGAGGTCCTCGTAGATCCACCAGTCGGTGGGCGGTCCGTCCGGGTCCATCGTGATCTGGTACTTCCCGGCGACGTACGCCAGCTCACCGATACCTGCGGTCAGCGGCTTCGGACCCCGGTCGTGGTACTTGGCCGGCAGCCACTTCTCGAAGAGGTGCGCGGGCTCGATGACGTGGTCGTCGACGCTGATGATCCTGGGCAGTTCCATCGGCCTCTCCCTGCAGATCTGATGGATCGTCAGATTTAGAGTACGCACGCACACACCCCGCGTCCATCGGCGTCACACCCCTGGACCGGTGGGGCCCCGCCGCATACGCTGCGGCCATATCTGACGCAACGTCAGCTACGGTGACGGCACGGAGGAGACCGGCATGGACGCGACCATCGAGGCCCTCGGCGACTCCCCGACGCTCTGGGCGCTCGCCGCCCGCCGCGCCGAGCTCACCCCCGACGCCCCCGTCCTCCTCGACACCGACGGCCGCCGCCTCACCTTCGGCGAGCTGCGCGACCGCTCCGAGCGCGTCGCCGCCGGCCTCCACGACCTCGGCGTCCGGCCCGGCAGCCGGTTCGCCTGGCAGCTGCCCACCCGGATCGAGACGGTGCTGCTGACCTTCGCGCTCGCCCGGCTCGGCGCCGTGCAGACCCCGCTCATCCCCTTCTACCGGGACCGTGAGGTCGGCTACGCGCTGCGCGAGGCCGGGGCGGAGTTCTTCGCGATACCCGGCGAATGGCGCGGCCACGACTACGCGGCGATGGCCGACCGCCTCGCGCCGCGCCTCTCCCGGCCGCCGCTCCTGCTCACCGCGTACGACCAACTCCCCGACGGCGACCCGGCCGTGCTGCCGGAACCGCCCGCCGACGGCACGTCCGTCCGCTGGATCTACTGGACCTCGGGCACCACCTCGGACCCCAAGGGCGTTCTGCACACCGACCGCAGCCTCATCGCCGCCGGCGGCTGCCTCGCCCACGCCCTGCGCCTCACCCCCGACGACATCGGCTCCATGGCCTTCCCCTACGCCCATGTCGCCGGGCCCGACTACACCGTGATGCTGATGCTGTACGGGTTCCCCGCGCTGCTCCTGGAGCACTTCGCGCTGCCCGCCTCGCTCGACGCCTACCGGGCGCACGGCGTCACGGTCGCGGGCGGCAGCACCGTCTTCTACTCGATGTTCCTCGCGGAGCAGCGCAAGGACCCCGGCCGCAAGCTCATCCCCAGCCTGCGGCTGCTGGCGGGCGGCGGGGCGCCGATGCCGCCCGAGCTGTACTACGAGGTCACCCGGGAGATGGGCTGCCAACTCACCCACGGCTACGGCATGACCGAGGTCCCCATGATCACCATGGGCGCCCCCGACGACACCCCCGACCACCTCGCGACCACCGAGGGCCGCCCCCCTGCCGCGATGGAGATCCGGATCACGGACTCCGACGGCAAGCCGCTGCCCGCCGGCACCGACGGCGAGGTCAGGCTGCGCGGCGAGGCCGTCTGCCGGGGCTACCTCCACGCCGGCCAGACCGCCGAGGTCTTCGACCCGGACGGCTTCCTCATCACCGGTGACCTCGGCCGGCTCACCCCGGACGGCTATCTCGTCCTCACCGGCCGGCTCAAGGACATCATCATCCGCAAGGGCGAGAACATCTCCGCCCAGGAGATCGAGGACCTGCTCTACGAGCACCCCGCGGTCGCCGAAGCCGCCGTCGTCGGACTGCCCGACCCCGAACGCGGCGAACGCGTCTGCGCCGTCGTGGAACAACCCGCCGGCGCCCCGCCGATCACCCTCGCCGACATCACCGGCTACCTGCGCGACCACGGCCTGTCCGCCCACAAACTCCCGGAACAACTGGAGATCGTGGACGCCCTCCCCCGCAACGACGTACTCCGCAAGGTCCTGAAGTTCAAACTGCGCGAGCGCTTCGGCGGCACGGAACCGTCGTGAACCCACCCGCGACGCCGGCAAGCGGGCGAGGCCGCCGGAAGTGGGGGGGAGGTTTCGGAACGATGGTGACTTTTCCGGGTAATCTTCCTTTCGGGTTTGGCGGGGCGTGACAGGTGCGGACGGGGGTGTCGCGGTAGCCGCTACTCTGCGTCTGTTGACCACGTAACTTCCGGGACGCGTCGCCGAGTTGACGCGCGCAGTCGTCCGGCCACGTGGCGCGACCAGGGGCTTGGGAGGCGGACGTGGCGGACGCTACGGACAGCACGGTTGCGGCGCAGAGCGGTCCGCGGGACCGTCGGCCGGGCCGCGCACAGGCGCAGGTGCACGCGGCGCGGCGGCTGGGCGAGGCACGCATCGCACTGGCCGCGGGCGACGCGGCGACGGCCGCGGACCGGTTCCGCGCGGCGCTCGCCACCGCCGGGGACCACGACCTCGCGGACGAGCGCGTCTCGGCTCTGCTCGGGCTGGGCGACAGCGCACTGGAGACCGGTGAACTCACGCTCGCGCGCGAGCACTTCGAGGCCGTGGAGAAGCTGCTGCGCGATGAGCCGCTGCCGCGCCGGGCCGCCGCGATCCGCGGCCGGGCGGTCTCCCACCTACTGGCGGGCGAACTGCGGTACGCCTGCTACCTGCTGGAGACCGCGATCGACGGGCTGCACGCCGCCGGAACCCAGGACCCGGACGCGCTGCTGCTCCTGCACACCGCCGTGATCGCTCCCTACATGGACATGGGCGCCCACGCCCGCGCCGCCCAGGCCGCCGAGCTCGCCCTCGCGCTCGCCCCCAGCGCCACCGATCCCGCGCTGGTCGCCGGCATGCACCGCAGCGTGGCCCGCACCCTGATCGCCGAAGGCCGGATCGTCGAGGCCGACGCCTCGCTCGCCAAGGCGCAGGAGCTGTACCAGCGGCTGGGATTCCGCTCCGACCTGGCCAAATGTCACTGGATGCGCGGATATGTACATGCCCAGGACGGCAGCCTGGAGCAGGCGGAACAGGAACTGCGGCTCGCCCGCGACATGCTGGCGGCCCAGCAGTCCGAGCTCTTCACCGATCAGGTGGAGGTGGAACTCGCCGACGTCCTGCGCCGGCGCGGCAGCCACACCGAGGCGGGCGAACTGCTCGCCCGGCTGCTCGACCGCATCGGTCCCGAGCGCGGCGCCATCCACGCGGCGGGCGCGCACCGGCTGCTCGGTCTGATCGCGCAGGAGGACGGCGAGCTCGACGCCGCCGAGGAGCACTACGTCAACGCGCTGTCACTGCTGGAACGCGCCGGCGCCGCCGGCGATCTCGCCGACCTCTGCCGGCTGCTGGGTGATCTGCTGCGCAGCACCGGACGGGTCGAGGCCGCCCTGGACGCCTACCGCACCGGCCTCGGCCACCGGGCCGCGATCGGCACCACCACCCTGGGCCCGGCGCCCGCGAAGCCACCGGCCAGACCGTCGGCGTACTGAACCGGCCGACGTGGCAACGCTAAGCGGATATCGGCCGGGCCGAGTCGTCGGTCGCGGAGGCGAGGTCCGGGTAGACGTCGAAGAGGCGGCGGACACCGAGGGCCGCGAGCACCCGGTTGACGTGAGACCCGTCGTCGGCGGCACCCTGGTCGGGCAGGACGATACGGAGCCGGCCGGCGCAGGAACGCATCAGGCGGCGCGCGGCGATCAGCACGCCCACCCCGCTGGAATCGCAGAAGCGCACCTCCGCGAGGTCGAGGACCACGCTGCGCCGACCGTCGGCGACCGCCTCGTGCACGTGCTGGCGCACGGTGGGAGAGGTCAGGAGGTCCATCTCGCCCGTGACGATCACCACGGCCCAGCCGTCCTGTTCGGCCTGCGTTACTTCCACTGAGTCTCACCTCGCGACGTCGCTGGGAGCAGCCCGGCCACCCTGGCGGTCCGCGGAGGCCCGGAAGGCCGCTCCTCAAGGAATTGCGACAGCGTCATCATGTGAACCCTATGCCCGGAATCCCGTACGGCCGAGCAGTACAGCGGTCACACCCGCATAACACATCGCCAGAAGCGGTCCGAAACGGCGACAGGATGGCGCAAAGGGGCGTCTCACGTCGTAGGTGGCGGTTACATTCGAGCTGACGGGACCGAAAGCCGGGCGGAGACGACGCGGCCACCGGAACCGATGGACGGGCAGGACCGGCGCGCGGAACCGGCGGCGGCGAGGGGAAAGGGGCGGCGGCATGGCCACACCGGCACCACCCCGCTGGGACCGCAGAATGCAGCAGCGGCTGGCCCGCGGGGAGGAAGCCGCGCTCGGCGAGCTGTACGACCGGTACGCGTCGCTGGTGCACAGCCTCGCCCACCGCGTGCTCGACGACGACCAGGCCGCGAACGCCATCACCCGCGACGTCTTCGGCTTCATCTGGGAGAACCCCGACGCCTACGACCCCCGGCGCGGCTCCCTGCGTTCCTGGATCGCCGCACTCACCCAGCTCCGGGCCGTGCAGCAGCTGCGCCACGAGGAGGACCGCGGCCGCGGCAGCCAGGACGAGGTCGAGGCGAAGGTCCGCGATGCCAACACCGCCGCCCGCGCCGACTTCATCGTCACGTCCATGCCGGCCCCGCTGCGCGACGCTCTCGAACTCGCCTACTTCCGGCGGCGCGACTACCGGCAGACCGCCGCCGACCTGGGCGTGACCGAGGACGAGGCCCGGCGCAGGCTCCGCCTCGGCCTGCAACTGCTCTCCACCGCGATGACACCCACCGCGCACCCGGGTCACGAAACGGGCCACCACGCAGGCCTCCCAGCGAGCCTCCACACAGGCATCCGCGCGGGCCTCGACGCGGGTCCCGACGGGCGACAGCGGTGACCGCCGGGACGGCGGGCGCCGGGCGGGGAGAGCTCTCCCCGTACGACCACAGCACGCTCAAGTCACTGCTCGGGGCCTGGGCGCTGGCCGCCTGCTCACGCGACGAGTCGCTCGCCGTCGAGGTACACCTGACGGACTGCGCGGCCTGCGCGGACGAGGCGCTGCGGCTGCGCGACGCCGTCGGTCTGCTGCACCAGGAGGAGACGCTCGACCTCGATCCGCTGCTGCGGTCCCGGGTGCTGTCGGACTGTCTCGACCGCCGCCCGGCGCGCGTTCCCATGCCCCGGTGGGCGGCCCCGTACGACGCGGAGACCGCCCGGCTGGACGCGCTGCTGCGCGATCTCGGCGACGGCTACTGGGACGCCCCGGTGGAGCTGCGCTGGTACGAGGACAAGCGGGTGGCCCGCGAGGTCTCCGTCGCGCAGGTCATCGGCCACCTCTGCGCGGTGGACGGCCTGGTGGCGTCCGCGCTCGGGCTGCCCCTCGATGAGCTGCCGCTCGATCCCGCGCAGCGCACCGAGAGCTACTGGGCCACCGCGCACGACATGCCGGGCGCACCGCTGCGCACCAAGTGGCGCGAGCAGGGCCGGACGCTGGTGCGCACGGTGTCCTTCGCCGGTCACGGGACGGGCGGACTGGACGTGGGATACGGCGGGTTCACGCTGCCGCTGCGGGACGCGTTCCTCGACCGGGCCTTCGAGTGCTGGATCCACGCCTGGGACATCGCCGAGGCCGTCGACTACCCGTACGATCCGCCGGCGCCGCGCGATCTCCACCCCATGATCGACCTGGCGGCCCGGATGCTGCCCACCGCCATCGCGGGGCGCCGCCGCGCCGGGCTCGCGGCCTCCCCGGCCCGGCTCACCACCGCCGGGTCACCCGGCCGTTCGGTGCACCTCGAGGTCGAGGGCCTGGGCGGGGGCGACTGGTACATCGCCCTGGACTCGCCCGGCGCGCTCGCCACCGCCGAGGAGGCGGTGGCCCATGTCGCTCTCGACAGCGTCGAGTTCTGCCAGCTGGCCGCGGGCCATCTGGAGCCCGAGCGGATAGCCGTGGGTCAGGACGGGGACCGCGGGGT
The DNA here is from genome assembly GCF_027158205.1 of Streptomyces sp. H39-S7. Lineage (GTDB taxonomy): Bacteria > Actinomycetota > Actinomycetes > Streptomycetales > Streptomycetaceae > Actinacidiphila. Next base: position 143,090 of record NZ_JAPVLU010000003.1, read on the forward strand.
CATCCGCGACGTGCTCTTCGCCGCGGCGAGCCTGTCCCGGCTCTGAGCGGCCCGCGCCGCACGGGCACCCGCCGCACGGGCCCCCACCACCCCTGCGCCGACCGCCCGCAGGCCGGCCGCCCGTACGCCGAGCGCCCGTGCACCGACCAGTGCACGGGCGCGACGAGGGTCCCCCGCCGGGTCACATGTTGTACTTGAAGCGGCCCGTCGGGCGGGCGTACGTGTCGTAGTTGTCCACGGCCGGATGGGCCTTGGCGGCCGGTCCCGCCTGGAAGGCGCTGATTATGTTCTCGGCGACCTTGGTGGCGAATTTGCCGGTGACCTTGGGCAGCTTGCCCCAGCACGGGTTCGCGTCCACGGCACACGTCCAGCCCAGGGTTCCCGCGCTGAACACCCCCGCACCGGAAGTCGCCGTGTAGTACACCGAATTGGCGAAGCTCTTGTCCTTGCCGTTGATGACGACCGGCGAATTCGAGAGGATCTGGATGGGCCGCGGCGTATCGGCGTCCGAGAAGACCCGGTCGAATTCACTGCGGACGAGTCCCGGGTACTGCGAACCGGCGCGGGCGCCGGTCCCCTTGTAGATCCAGACGTTCGGGTCGGTGACCACGTACGGGGCGAGCACGCCGGCCCATTCGTACTGGATGCCGAGGAACGCGGCCTCGGGACGCGGGTTGGGCGCCTGCCGCCACTGCTTGGTGGCCTCGTCGGCGTCCGTGAGGCTCATCGGGTCCTCGGAGGCGTCCTTGTAGCAGGTCACGACGCGCTCGCGGCCCAGCGGGGAGGCCTCGAACCGGACGTGGCGGTACGCGTTGTTCGCACCGAAGAACGCCAGGTTGACGCCCTTGTCGCGCAGGGCGATCGTGTTGGTCCGCATCCCCGACGACCAGTACTCGTCATGGCTCGGAAAGATCATTCCGCGGGCGCCCCGGAAACGGCCCGGGTCGGAGTCCAGTTCCAGGGAGGTGCCGTAGGCCAGCGGGATGCCCATGCGCTCGGCGAGCGTCAGCATCGGCAGCTCGTGCCAGCCGAACAGGCCGTCGCCGGCCCCCGCGTACGGGCGGTCGAAGCTCACCTTGCGCGCCCGGTCCCCGTAGCCCTTGACGCCGCCGTAGATGTTGGCGCCGCCCCAGGAGTTGTACGCGGCCCAGGTGGCGACCGCGTTGATGAAGACGCTGCGGCCCTCGGCGGACCTCGAGCGCACCGTGAGCGGCACCCAGCGGTCGTGGCCGGCGGCGGAGACGAGCTTCAGCCGGTAGTCGCCCTCGGGCCAGCCCTTGGTGGAGATCTCCAGGGAACGCTTCCAGGGAGCGCGTGCCATGTAGATCTGCGGCGTCATCTCGCCGTCGGCCTGCCGCTGGCCCCGGATGTGCGACGAGGACCAGACCAGCCGGCCCTGCTTACCGCTGTACCAACCCATTCGGTACGCCTCCACCCGGAAATCGCGCGCGGGGGTGGAGACGTACAATCCGAATTTGTCGCCCGGGTCGACACTCACCCGATCGGCATAACCCTCGATAGCGTTTTGCGGACCGGGACTCTTCAGTTTCCAGTCGGTCGTGCCCTCAAGGGTGTTCTCTTTGACGACATTGATTCCGGCGGTATTCCCCGGACCGCCCTTCTCCGGCGGCGGGGTCACCACCTGCACCGGTGGGCGCCCCGGCGTCGGGAGCGCGGTCACCGTCTCCTTGGCACTGTCCAGCAGGTTGGTGCCGTACTGAACGCACACTGCGACAACTACGCCTAGGGCGGCGACAAGGAGAGCTATACGGCGCAGATTCATGATTTTACGATCATACAGGCGTGCGGGTTCGGAGAATGGGAATTCTCCGAACCCGACGAAGAACGCCGATAACGATTCGTTCACCGGAATGGTGCAGCTGAGTAACAATCAGGTGCTGGGACCCCTGCCGATGGAACCGAACGCGTGCCGAATCAATCCGCGGGTGCTCCCCCGGGGTCCGCGGCGGGCCGCAGCGGGCAGCAGGGTGAGCGCGTGCAGCCGTGAGGACCAGTACCGGCGCGAGGCCTTCGCTGCACGGTGCCACCCGTGGGCCGACAGCCGGTGGGCGGTCTCCCGGAAGAACCGCCGTGCCTCGTCGAAGCGGTCCCCCGAAAGGGCCTTGGCCGACGACTCGCTGACGGCATGTCGGCGGTACTGGAAGGACACGGTGTCCGTGACGACCAGTGAGGCCCCGTCGAGCAGCAGGTCGACGACGAGCGCCAGGTCCTGGATCACCCCGAGGTCGGCCTGGAAGCGGAACTTCCGCATCACCTCGGTACGCCAGCAGATGGAGGGGAAGTAGAGCCAGTTCCCGCGCAGCAGGCTCACCGCCAGATCCTCGCCGCCGAGCGTGAGGGGACGCGGGCCCTTCGGCGCGTAGAGCTTCTCCTTGGTGGTGTCCACCAGGGTCCGGGAGAGCTTTCCCTCGCCGTCGATGACGTCGACGCCGGGCTGCACCATGGTCGCCTTGGGCTCATGGTCCAGGGCCGCGCGCACGGTGCGCAGGTAGTTGGGCAGCAGCAGGTCGTCGCAGCCCATGAGGACGGTGTACTCGCCCTCCGACAGCTCCAGGCACCGGTTGAAGTTGCCCGTCACCCCGAGGTTGTGCTCGTTGCGGAGGTAGCGCACACGGTCGTCGGCGAGGGCGGCGAACCACTCCGGTACGCCCGCCTCCTTGCCGTCGTCGACCACGGTGAGCCGCCAGTCGTCCCCGTCCAGGGCCAGCACGCTGCGGACGGCGTCCTGCATGAGGGCGACGTCGCCGTAGTACGGCATCAGGATGTGGAAGCGGGGTCCGGCGGAACCGCCGCCGGCCGGATCCTGGTCCGTCACGCCGACACCATCGTGTGCGGCGCCTCGGTCGGCACCCGGCGGATCAGCGCGAGCAGCAGGACCAGGCCGGCACGGGCCAGGTAGACCATCGCGCGCAGCGGCGAGTGGCTCGGCTTGCCGGTGGTGCGCGGCCGCATCGCGACCGGGACCTGCCGGACCTTGTAGCCGCAGCGGATCGCGCCGACGGTGCTCTCCACCGTGTCGCCGAGGTACTCCACCGGGTACCAGCCGGCGAAGAACTCGATCAGGTCGCGGTTGCAGGCGCGGAAGCCGGAGGTGGCGTCGGTCAGCCGGGCGCCGGCCAGCCGGGACATCACTCCGGACAGCAGCCGCATCGCCCAGCGGCGCGGGCCGCGGGCCTGGTAGTCGCCCTCGCCGCCGAAGCGGGCACCGACCACCAGGTCGGCGTTGTCGAGTTCGCGCAGCAGGGCCGGCACATAGCTCGGGTCGTGCTGGCCGTCCGCGTCGATCTGGATCGCGACGTCGTAGTTGTACTCCAGCGCGTAGCGGTAGCCCAGCCGCATGGCGCCGCCGACGCCGAGGTTGTAGGGCAGGCGGGCCACGATCACGCCCTCCGCGGCGGCGACCTTCGCCGTGCGGTCGGTGGAACCGTCGTCCACGACGAGGATGTCCGCGTCGGGCAGTTCCTTGCTGATCTCACCCAGGGTCGTCGCCAGCCCGGCGTCCTCGTTCCAGGCCGGCACGATCACCAGCACCCGTCGGCCATCGATCATGCCCGGGCCTCGCGATCATCCGAAGTGGCGGTGGTGGTGTCGTCCGTGCTCTCGTCGGCGCCCGGGCCGGGAGTGCCGCCGGTGCCCGGCGTACCGGCGACCGGCTTCACCGCGTTGGCGGGCATCGGGTCGGCGCTCTGCGCCAAGTGCGCCCGGATCAGGGCCACTTCCTCGGCCAGGGTGCGCGTCTCGGCTTCGAGACGGCTGGACTCCCAGCTCAGGTGCAGTGTGACGAGCAGCACAAGGACGAAGCCGGCGAAGAGCACGAGGCTCACGCCGGAGGCGACGCCGAGCTTGTTGGCGATCGAGTCGAGCCAGGTCGGGAAGAAACCGAGCGGAGCGATGATCAGGCCGATGAGCAGCCACAGGGCCGCATACTTCTCGCGCAGTTGCTGGCGACGCAAGAGCTCGACGATGCATCCGAGCACCGCCAAGCCGGTCACCGAAGTAAGTACGGACAATTGCACGATTCAGCCGTCTTTCCGGTCGAAGTACGAGGCCGCCGCGCCATACCGACGTCGTTGACGTCCAGGGAATGACCGGCTACCTGGCAGAGGGCGAAGAAGACGTCCCGCCAACCCGCGACTGGGTGGCGACGTCACACACGCTGCCGGACACGGCGCTCATGGTACCCCCTGGCCACAAGAGCCGAAAGCCGGGCGGAGGCCCGCAGCGCGGGGGCTCCGGCATACCAGGCCGACGAGTACCTGTCAGGGCCTCCGGGGTATTCTTGCGGCCACATGAAGTCGCCCACTGCACTCCTGCGCACGCTCCCTTCCGGGACCCTTCTCGTCGGGGCCGGGGTGGCGGCGAACGCCGGCGCCTCGTACATCTTCCTGGCCCTGGCCGGACGGACGCTCGGCCATGACGACATGGCCCAGATCTCCGTCCTGTGGTCGGTGATCGCCTTCGCGGGAATCGGGCTGTTCTTCCCGGTCGAGCAGGAGCTCACCCGGGTGGTGGCCGCGCGGACCGCCTCCGGGCTGGGCGCGGGGCCCGCCATCCGCCGCGGGATACTCACGGCGACGGCGATGCTGACCGTGGTCCTGGCCGCGCTGGCCGCGGCCTCGGGCCCGCTGGCGGATCTGCTCTTCAACGGCGACCGGTCGATGGTCGCGGTCCTGGGGGCGGCCTTCGTGGGCTGGGCCGCGCAGCACACCGCGCGCGGCATCCTCGCCGGGTACGGGGACTTCCGCTGGTACGCCGTCCAGCTGACCGCCGACGCGGTCCTGCGGGTGGGCGCCGCGGTCGCACTGCTGGCCGCGCACGGCTCCTTCCTCGCGTTCGGCCTGGCGATGGCGCTGGCCCCGCTGCCCGCCGTGCTCCTGTGCGTGCCCGCGATGCGCCGGGCGTCCCGGCCGGGACCGGCCGCCGAGGCGAGTGAGATCCACAACGGTTTCGCGGTCCTGGTCGTCTCCACCACGCTCATGCAGGCCGTGGCCAACGCTCCGGTCGTCACCGCCAAGCTCCTCGACCCGGACAACGCCCCGCTGGTCACCGCCCTGGTCTCGGCGCTCATCCTGGTGCGGGTGCCGCAGTTCCTGGTCAGCTCGATGCAGGCGTCCCTGCTGGTGGAGCTGACCGGACGGCACACCGCGGGCGACAAGGCCGGATTCCTGCGCACCCTGCGCGGCAACCTGCTGATGGTGTCGGCCCTGGGGGCCGGCTGGGCGGTCGTCTGCGCGGTGATCGGCCCCGCCCTGAACGAGACGGCCTTCCACGCGCCGCCGGCCCTCAGCTCCCTGGACTTCGGCCTGCTGGGCCTCGGCGCGGTGGCCCACCTGGCGGCGATCGTGCTCAGCAGCGGCACCCTGGCCACCGGCGGCCACCGCATACTGTGCGTCGCCTGGACGATCGGGGCGCTCGCCCTGGGAACCGCCCCGCTGCTGCCCGGCGGCACGGCGCTGCAGGTGGAACTGTCCTACGCGATCGCGGCCGGCGCCGCGGCCATCGCCCTGCTCTTCGGACTCCGCGTCGGCCTGCGCAACTTCGACCGTCCGTTCGATCCGACGACCCGGACACTCGTCGGGGACGCCGAGGCCATCGGCACCGTCAAGCCCGGCTGACAGCCGCCCGCCCAGCGCCCATGGGCCCGCCCGGCGGCAAACCCCCAACGGTATTCCCGTACGATCTGGAACGCTGTGCCGCCGGATCCCATCCGTATCGGTGTGTGCAGCACACCTCACACGTGAAGACGGCGGTCTGCACGCTAGCCGCCCTACCCGTCCGGCTCCGGCGCACGAACACCGACCTCGAAGACGGTCACGCCGTTGCCTGGGCGACCGACCGGATCGCTGGAGCTGACTGAGATATGACACCGACCGACGCGCCGAGCGCGCCAGGAGCAGCAGGGGTGCTCAGCACCGCCGCTGCCGCGTTCAAACCCTGGCGCAAACGGCTGGCGATGATCGCGGCCGAATTCGCTGTCGCGATCGGGGCCGCCCTCGCCTTCGCGCGGTGGAGCACCACCATCGCGGTCAACCCGATGACCCGGATCGGTCAGGTCAGCGGGCTGGCGGCACTGCAGTTCCGGCTCATCGCGGTGGCGCTGCCGCTGCTCGCGCTGGTGGTCTGGTCGGTCTTCCGGGCCAGCCCCCGCGTGCACCGGATCGTGCTGCGCCTGGTCTGCGCCGCCATCGCCGGACTGGCGACGGGCATGACGGCCGGCGGACAGGTCGTCGCCCTGCGCGGCACCCCCTGGCCGCTGAACGGCCAGAGCGGCGACAACGGGCGGCTGGAGGCCTGGGCCACCCAGATCCAGCACACCGGCCACATGGTCAACATCTACCCGCCGGTGCTGCCGCACCTGACGGCCTTCTGGGCCGACCACTTCGTCGACAACCACCAGACGGCGTTCGCCCTCAAGTGGATCCTGATCATCTCGATCGCGCTCACCGGTCCGGCCGCCTACCTGGCCTGGCGGATGTTCCTGCGTCCGCTGCCGGCCCTCGGCGTCGGCATGCTGGCGGGCATCCCCTCCGTCGTGGTCTACAAGCCGTACAGCCCGCTGGTGCTGGTCGTCCTCATCCCGCTGCTCGCCAAGCTCCTGCAGTTGCTGCGCAATTCACCGCGCCGGCCGTACCCGGCCGTGGCCTGGCGGGGCGCGGCCGTCGGCGCGATGCTCGGCGTCCTGTTCATCGTCTACTCCGGCTGGCACGTCTGGTCCGCGCCCGGAATAATCGTCGCGGTCCTCGGGCTCTTCCCGTGGCGCTCCGGGCGGGACGGGATGCTGCGGGCCGGCGCGTTCCTCGGAACGGCCCTGCTGGCATTCCTGATCATCGGCGGCAAGTACGGCTACATGCTGCTGTCGGCCGCCGACAGCACCAAGGACCGCTTCTGCTCGACGCTGACCCTGGTCGACCCCGGCTACATCGCGATGACGCCGTTCTACACGCGCAACGGCAACCTGCCCGGCATGTGGCCGCCGCCGGGTGAACTCGGCGGCGTCGGGGTGTTCACCGCGCTGATGATGGTCGGCGTCGCGGTGGCGCTCACCGTCGGACTGCGCCGCTCCGCCGTCATCGGCGTCGTCGCCTGCTTCGGCAGCGCGTGGGCGATCCGGTTCTTCTTCGCGTCGCACATGGAGCGCGACCAGGCGGTCCAGCTCTTCCCCCGCACCTATCAGACGCTCCTGTACTGCGGTCTCGCGCTCTTCGGCCTCGCCTGCGTCCTGACCGGCGAGCGCGTCAAGGAGCGGCTGGCCGCGATCCCCGCGCTGCAGTCGCCGACCTCGTCCCGCAACGCGGGCCGGTACGCGGCCGTCGGCGTGCTGACCGCCACGGTGGTACTCACCGGCATGGCGGCCTCCGCCCAGTCGGACCCGTTCTTCCCGGAGAACCCGAAGGGCGTCAGCACCATGGGCCGGCTCGCCTACCAGGCGCACCGGCTCGCCAAGCCCGACGGCACCTGCTCCAAGTTCGCCCCGCACGGCGTCTGCGACAAGCCGCGCAAGCTCAACCCGGTCTCCCCGCCGGAGACGGACCAGCTGCTGCACGGCTGCGAGTACGCCTGGCGCAAGGACCAGCCGTAGCCCCGTCGAACGGCGCACGACGAAGGAGGGGCACCCGCTCGGGCGGGTGCCCCTCCTTCGTCGTTCCCGTGGTGCCGCTGAGCCAACTCAGGCCTGGGCGGCGAACGTTCCCGCCGCGACCGCGGCCTCCAGCTCGTCCCGCCAGCCGGCCATCGCCGGGAGCCCGGCGGCGGACCAGCGGTCGTGGCCCAGCACGCTGTAGGCCGGGCGCACGGCCGGCCGGACGAACTTGTCGGCCGTGGTGGGGCGGATCCGCTCGGGGTCGAGCCCCGACAGCTCGAACGCGGCCCGTGCCAGGTCGTACCAGGTCGCCTGGCCGGAGGCCGTGCCGTGGTACGCGCCGGCCGGCGCCTCGCCCGCGAGCGCGGCACGCCCCAGCTCGGTGAGCCGGACGGCCAGCGCGCGGGCCCAGGTGGGCTGGCCGAGCTGGTCGTCGACGACGTCGAGCGTCTCGTGCGTGGCGGCGAGCTTCAGCATGGTCGCGACGAAGTTGCGGCCGTGCGCGCCGTACAGCCACGCAGTGCGGACGGTGTAGCCGGTCTCCGGCAGCAGCTCGGCGACCGCGAGTTCACCGGCGAGCTTGCCACGCCCGTAGGCGTTGACCGGCCCGGTCGGATCGTCCTCGCGGTACGGCTCCTTGGCGTCGCCGGGAAAGACGTAGTCGGTGGAGACGTGGAGGAGCAGCGCCCCCGCCGCGGCGCAGGCGGCAGCCAGGTGGCGCACCCCGTCACCGTTGACGACGGTGGCGGCGGCCTCGTCGGCCTCCGCGCCGTCGACGTCCGTCCAGGCGGCCGCGTTGACCACGATGTCGTGGCCGCGGACCGCCGCGAGCAGCGCCTCGGGGTTCGTCAGGTCCAGTTCGGCCCGGGTGGCGGCGGTGACGGAGGCGGCCGGATCGGCGGTCAGCGCCGCCACGACCTCCCGGCCGAGCATGCCGCCCGCCCCGGTCACCAGCCAGCGGGTGGTGTCCGCGGTGCCGGAAGCGCTCATGAAAGCGCCGCCTTGGCCTTGAGCGGCTCCCACCAGGACCGGTTGTCGCGGTACCAGGCGACGGTGTCGGCGAGGCCCTGGTCGAAGCCGATCAGCGGCTCGTACCCCAGCTCGGCGCGGGACTTGCCGATGTCCAGGGAGTAGCGCAGGTCGTGGCCCTTGCGGTCCTCGACGTAGTCGACCATGTCCCAGCCGGCGCCGCAGGCTTCCAGCAGCCGCCCGGCCAGCTCCTTGTTGGTCAACTCGGTGCCGCCGCCGATGTGATAGACCTCACCGGCCTTGCCGCCCTGCAGCGCGAGCGCGATGCCCCGGCAGTGGTCGGAGACGTGCAGCCAGTCGCGGATGTTGCTGCCGTCGCCGTAGAGCGGGACCTTCTTGCCGTCCAGCAGGTTGGTCACGAACAGCGGGATCATCTTCTCGGGGAAGTGGTGGTGCCCGTAGTTGTTGGAGCAGCGGGTGACCACCACGTCCATCCCGTGCGTGCGGTGGTAGGCGAGCGCGATCAGGTCGGAGCCCGCCTTGGCCGCGGCGTACGGGGAGTTGGGCGCGAGCGGCCAGTCCTCGGTCCAGGAGCCCTCGCTGATCGAGCCGTACACCTCGTCCGTGGAGACGTGCACGAAGCGGCCGATGCCGAGCCGGTGGGCGGCGTCCAGCAGGGTCTGGGTGCCGAGCACGTTGGTGGTGACGAACGCGGCCGCGCCGGTGATCGACCGGTCGACGTGCGACTCCGCGGCGAAGTGCACCACCGCGTCATGTCCGGGCAGGACCGAGGCGACGAAGTCCGCGTCGCAGATGTCGCCCAGCGCGAACCGGTAACCGGGCTGGTGGGCGACCGGAGCGAGGTTCTCCGGATTGCCGGCGTAGGTGAGTTTGTCCAGTACGGTGACGGAGGCGTCCTCGAGCCCCGGCATCTCCCCTGACAGGACTGCGCGGACGAACTGCGAGCCGATGAATCCGGCGCCACCGGTAACAAGAATGTTCATGAGTGCCAGAGTCCAGTCAGGCCCCTACTGGGGGGCGGCGTAAGATGGTTTGCTTCGCCGTAACTCTAGCCGTTCCCCGAGTGCGGGGGCGATGCCGAGCGGTCATCGGCCGCCTGCCAGCGGAGAAAGTAGAAACAACATGCGTGGTATCCTCCTCGCCGGCGGGACCGGGTCCCGGCTGTGGCCGATCACCAAAGCGGTCTCCAAACAGCTGATGCCGGTCTACGACAAGCCGATGGTCTATTACCCGCTGTCGACGCTCATGATGGCGGGAATTCGCGACATACTGCTCATCACCACCGAGCAGGACCAGGAGCAGTTCCGCCGACTGCTCGGCGACGGATCGCAATTCGGCATCAATATCGAATACCGCACCCAGCCGAATCCCGGCGGAATCGCCCAGGCATTCCAGATCGGTGCGGACTTCATCGGCGGCGAGCCGGTGGCGCTGATTCTCGGCGACAACATCTTCCACGGCGCCGGCCTCGGACGGCAATTGCAGGACCACAGCTCCCCCGACGGCGGTGTGATCTTCGCCTATCAGGTGAAGGACCCGACCGCGTACGGCGTCGTCGAGTTCGACGAGCACGGCAACGCGCTGTCGATCGAGGAGAAGCCGGAGCGGCCGAAGTCGCGCTTCGCCGTCCCCGGCCTGTACTTCTACGACAGCCAGGTCGTGGAGATCACCAACGGCCTCAAGCCCAGCGCGCGCGGCGAGCTGGAGATCACCGAGGTCAACGCCACCTACCTGAAGCAGGGCAACCTCCGCGTCTCGGTACTGGACCGCGGCACCGCCTGGCTGGACACCGGCACCTTCGACTCCCTCGTCCAGGCCTCGGAGTACGTCCGGGTCATCGAGGAGCGGCAGGGGCTGAAGCTCGGCTGCGTCGAGGAGACCGCCTGGCGGATGGGGTTCATCGACGACGAGCAACTGCGCGCCCTGGCCGAACCGCTGCTGAAGAGCGGCTACGGCGACTACCTCGTCAACACGCTCGCCCTCGAGGAGGACCTCCCGCGATGAACATCCGACCGCTGTCCTTCCACGGCGCCTGGGAGATCACCCCCCAGCAGCACGGCGACCCGCGCGGCCTCTTCCTGGAGTGGTACCGCTTCGACAAGCTGGAGGCCGAGGTCGGCCATCCGATGCGGCTCGCGCAGGCGAACATGTCGGTGTCGTCGAAGGACGTCGTGCGCGGCATCCACTTCGCCGACGTCCCGATGGGCCAGTCCAAGTACGTGACGTGCGTACGCGGCGCGGTGCTCGACGTGGTCGTCGACCTGCGGGTCGGCTCGCCGACCTTCGGTCAGTGGGAGGGCGTCCGGCTGGACGACGTGGACCGCAAGGCCCTCTTCATCGCGGAGGGCATGGGCCACGGCTTCTGCGCCCTCAGCGACGACGCCACCCTCTCGTACCTCGTCTCGGACGTCTTCCGTCCCGACAAGGAGCACGGCGTGCACCCGCTCGACCCGGAGCTCGGCATCGACTGGCAGACCGGCGCGCCCCAGCTGTCCGCCCGTGACGCGGCCGCCCCGGGCTTCGCGGAGATGCGGGACGGCGGCCGGCTGCCGGACTTCGGCGTCTGCCAGGCCCGCTACAAGGAGCTGGGCGCCGGCGCCTGACCGGACCGGGTGGGGTCCGGGGCACCGCGCGTCAGGCGAAGACGACCGTGCGGTGCCCGTTGATCAGGACGCGGTGCTCGCTGTGCCACTTCACGGCGCGCGCCAGCGCCTGGCACTCGACGTCGCGGCCGATCGCCACGAGCTGCCCGGGGGTGACCTCGTGCCCCACCCGCTCGACCTCCTGCTCGATGATCGGCCCCTCGTCGAGCGCCGCTGTCACGTAGTGCGCGGTCGCGCCGATCAGCTTCACCCCGCGCGCGTGCGCCTGGTGGTAGGGCTTGGCGCCCTTGAAGCTCGGCAGGAACGAGTGGTGGATGTTGATGATCCGGCCGGGCAGCCGCTTGCACAGGTCGTCGGAGATGACCTGCATGTAGCGGGCCAGCACCACCAGGTCCACGCGCTCCGCCTCGACCAGTTCCAGCAGCCGCGCCTCCGCCCGGTCCTTGGTGTCGGCGGTCACCGGGATGTGGTGGAACGGGATGCCGTAGGAGCCGGCGAGCTCCTCGAAGTCCGTGTGGTTGGAGACCACGGCCGCGATCTCGACGGGCAGCGCGCCGATCCGGGTACGGAACAGCAGGTCGTTCAGGCAGTGCCCGAACTTGCTGACCATGAGGACGACCCGCATCTTCTGGTCCGCGGCGTGCAGCTGCCACTCCATCTGGAAGGCGCTGCCGATCGCCGCGAAGCTCGCCCGCAGCTTGTCCGGCTCCACCGGCGGATCCGCCGTGAAGTGCACGCGCATGAAGAACAGCCCGGTGTCCTGGTCCCCGAACTGCTGGCTGTCCACGATGTTGCAGCCGGTCATGAGGAGATAACTCGACACGGCATGCACGATGCCCTGCTTGTCGGGACAGGACAGCGTCAACACATATTCGGGCTCGTTCACCCGGCCACCCTCGCATATCCGGCGGCCCCGGCGGCGAAGCCGTCCGCCAGACGGTACGGGTGCCGTCAGGCGGTACGCGTGTAGATCGCCAGGACGTCGAGGGAGCGCGGCGGCGCGTCCACGTCGTCCCCGTCGGCGGTCGCCAGCTTGACGTGCGCCTCCCGGGCGGCGCGGACCGCCTCCGGCCAGGCGTGGTGCTCCAGGTACGTGCTGACCGGCGCGTCCGCGCCCACCTGGTGCAGGATCTTGAGCACGCGCAGCACCGCGACGTCGACGAGCGCGGCCTCCTGCGAGTCGCGGAAGATCGTCCCGACGTACTTCTCGGCGGACCAGTTGTCGAGCCAGGTGTCCTCGACGAGACGGTAGACGGCGTCGGTGACGTCGCCGAAACCGGGCACCCCGGCGAGCCAGCACTCCTGCTGGAACACCGGGTCGCTGATCATGTGCAGCGCCGAGCGCACATTGCTGCGCCAGCGCCACCAAGGCATGTCATTGAGCGGCATGCCCCCCATCGTGGAGGAGCGGGCACCGCGGCGGGAAGTCTTCTCCGAAGTCTGCACGATGACCGATCGTACGTTCCCTCCGATCCGCACTTGTAATTCACCTGAACGTGACGGTGCGTTCTCTTGCGGTCACCCCGGCGTTGGCGGCGGAACGGAAACGTCCATGTTCATGACTGAGCGGCGTTCGCGCATGGCTGTCCTGTTGGCTGTATCGACGACATGCGTGGCGCTGATCAGCGGCTGCGGTGTGCTTCCGGGGAGCGCGGGGGGCTCCCCGGACCCCGTGGTCGTCATGACCTGGGCACCGGACGGCACGAAATCGACGAACATGCCCGGAATGCCCGCCATGGCGCAGGCGTTCGCGGCCCATATCAACGACACCGGCGGGCTGAACGGCCACGAGCTGCAGGTCATCACCTGCAACGACCACAACGACACGGTCGAGGCCGCGAAGTGCGCGCAGCAGGCCGCGGACGAGGGCGCGGTCGCCGTCCTCGGCTCGTACAGCGAGCACGCGGGCAACTTCACCTCCGCCCTGGAGTCGGCCGGCATCCCGTACGTCGGGGGCTACGGGCTCACCCAGGAGGAGTTCCAGAGCCCGATGTCCTACCCCGTCAACGGCGGCCTGCCGGCGCTGCTGACGGGCAACGGGAAGCAACTGGCCGGCTCATGCTCCAAGGTCAGCCTGGTACGGCCGGACACCATAGTCGGCGACCAGTTCCCGCTGTTCCTCAACGCCGGTCTCAAGGCCGGCGGCCGGCCCGCCGCCTCGGACCTGCCGACGGCCGACGACTCCACCGAGTACACGGGCGTCGCCCAGCGGGCGATCGGCAGCACCCCCACCGGCTCGTGCGTCGCGGCCGTGCTCGGCGACCGTACGGACACCTTCGTCGACTCGTTCCGCCGGCTCGGCGACGAGGTGCCGAAGGTGCGGCTCTCCTCCGTGATCGGCAGCGTGCAGCAGTCGCTCATCGACAGCACGGGCGGGAAGAGCAGCCCGCTGGAGAACGCGTTCGCCACCGGCTGGTACCCGCCGACCTCGGACCCCAAGTGGGACGGGATGAAGGCCGTCGTGAAGAAGTACGCCTTCGCCGACAACCGGATCGACGTCGCCGACCCCGGCGTCCAGACGACCTGGATCGCGTACTCGGTCTTCACCGAGGTCGTCCGGGCGATGGGCGGCGAGGAGGTCACCGCGACGTCGCTCAAGCGCGCGCTGGACAAGGCGACCGGCGTCTCGACCGGCGGCCTCACCCCGGACCTGGGCTGGCGCACCGAGAACATGCTCCCGGTGCCGGGCCATCCCCGCATGGTGAACGCGAAGGTCGTCTACCAGGTCGTCCGCGACGGGCAGCTGGTCGCCGCCCGCACCGGTTTCGTCGACATGGCGGCGACGCTCGGCCGCCCGGTGAACCAGGACGGGCGCTGAGTCCGTCCTGACACCGGGCGCCCGTTCCCGGGCCGGAGCCCGGGTCAGAGCTGGGAGTACTCGCGCTCGGTCAGGCCGTGCTGCTTCGCGATCGCGTTCCAGAGGCGCACGGCGCGCTTCTTCTGCGTCGTCGCGCTGCCGCTCTCACGGTCGCCCACGGACTTCTGCGGGGTGCCCTTCGCCTTGCCGCTCTTGCAGGTCTTGCCGTCGCTCGCCGCCTGGTCCGCCCAGGACGCGTACGCGTTGTCGGCGGCGGCCGACGCCGCCCACGCCTTGTTCAGCGCCTCGGTCAGGTCCCCGTGCTGCGGCAGGCTGTCCACCTGGAGGGCCGCGAGGCGGGTGACGAGCGAGCCGCGCTGGCCGGCGGCCGCGCGCAGGTCGTTCGCCGCCTGGGGCAGGTTCTTGCAGGACTTGATCGACTCCACCGCGCTGACCACCGAGGAGCGGCTGCTGCCGCTGTCCTTGAGCAGCGCGTCCAGGGCCTTCGCCTGCTTCGTCACCGCGTCGTCCGCGCCGGTCCCCGGCTGCGCGGACGCGCCGGTCGACGCCGGCGGCTTGGTCGTCGCGGCCGAGTCCTTGCCGTCGTCGCCGCCGCCCATGCTGAGCGCGGCACCCGCGGCCAGCCCGGCCAGGGCGCAGCCGCCGACGACGATGCCGATCACCGCGGCCCGCGAGAGCCGGCGACGCGATCCGTTCCCGCCGCTGCCGCCGTCGTAGGGGTCGGCGTAGCCGGGGGCGGGCGCCGGGGCCGGGGGCGCGGACTGGACCCGGTACTGCGGCTGACGGGCCGGCTCGGGCCGCGGCTGCTGCCGGGGGCCGTCCTGCCGGTACAGGTGGTCGTAGTCGGCCGACGGGGCGGACTGGGGCTCGTCGTACGACTGGTCGTACGAGGGCGCTCCCTGCGGCTGGTCGTAGGACGGCTCGTCGAAGATCGACAGCGACAGGTGGCGGGTGGCCTCCGCCTCGCTCTCGGCGGGGTACCCGCCCGGCCCGGTCCCGGCCCCGAACTGCTCGGGCGGGAACTGCGCGGGCGGGTAGGACCCCGGCGTGTGGGCCTCCGGCGCGTACGGCTCGGGCGGGAACGGCTCCGGCCTGAACGGGTCAGGGGTGAACGGCTCCGGGGGCGGCGTCGAGCCCGGGTACGGGGGCAGGAACTGGGTGGCGTCCGCCTCCGGCACGGGTGCGGCGGGAGGCGCCTGGCGCACCGGTGGCGTCGGGGGCATCGCGGGCGCCGGCGGGGTGGCCTGCGGATACGGCGGGAACATCATCGTCGCGTCCGCCCCGGCACCGGCCTCGGGCGGCAGCGGCTGCGCGGCGCCCGGCGCCTGGTTCCACGGCTGACCGCCGGCGGGCCGCACGTGGTCGTCGTAGTGCTGCGGCGGCTGCTCGGGCGGCAGCACCACACCCCTGTGGGGCTCGGGCGTTCCCGGGTTCTGCCGGTACTGATCGTCCGGCGTCTCGTCGCCGTGTCCGCTGTGCATCGCCGGCACTCCCGCCTCTACCCCTCGTCGGACCCGTCATCGGACTCGACGGCTCACGCTACCGGGTCAGCCTGAGAACCCACCACGTACCCGATCGGGTGAGGGCCGGACAGGACCGGGTTGACGACGGGGAAGGGCCGAATGGCGAGGTTTCGGCCGTCTCTTGGGCCGTTGTGCACGGCGATGTCGTTCCGGTAACGATTCCGGCGGACGGTGGCGTCCGCCGGCCTCGCGAACGCCCGGGCAGCCCGGCCGGCCCGCCTTCGGGGCGACCATCCAGGCCGCCCCGCCTACGCGGCGGCCTCCTGCTCCTGCAGGCGGCTGCCGAACTCCCGTACCGACGGCTCCGCTCCGTACGGTTCGAGGCGGCGGCGGAAGTCGTCCAGGTACTCGGCACCGCGATGGGAGCGCAGCCCGGACAGCAGGGCGACCGCCTCGGTGCCCGTGTGACAGGCCTGTTCGATCTCGCGCTGCTGCACCTGGGCCTCCGCGAGGAGGAGCAGACCGATCGCGCGGCGGCGCACCCGTGTCACCGGGTGGCCCGCGAGGGACTCCTCGGCGCGCCGGGCGGCCGGGACCGGCTGGCCGAGATCGCGGTGTCCGTGCGCCAACTCGTCCGCCAGGTAGGCCTGGTCGAAGTGGGCGATCCACTCGGGGTCGTCGTCCGCGTTGGAGTGCTCCAGCGCGTCGACGGCCTGGCCGGCCACGGAGGCGAACGTCCGGGCGTCGCCGAGCAGCGCGTGCCCGCGGGCCTCCGCGGCGAAGAACATCGCCTGTGCGGTGGGGGTGACCTGCCCACGCGCGCCCTCCTGCGCGGCCCGGGCGAGTTGGGCGATCTCCCGCGGGTTGCCGAGCGCCTCGGCGAGGTGGCTCATCCCGGCGGCCAGCACGTAGCCGCCGTAGGCACGGTCGCCCGCGGCCTGCGCGAGCCGCAGCGCCTGGATGTAGTAGCGCTGCGCGAGCCCCGGCTGCCCGGTGTCGACCGCCATGTACCCGGCGAGCTCGGTCAACCGCGCGACGACGGCGAAGAGCTGACGCCCGGTCGCCTCCCGGTACGAGCCGGCCAGCAGGCCCGAGACGACGCTGTTGAGGTAGTGCACGACGACCGGTCGTACGTGGCCGCTGCCGAAGCGGTGGTCCAGGTCGACCAGCGCCTTCGTCATGGCCCGCACCGCTTCCACGTCCGCCTTGCCGACCCGTGAGCCGCCCGCGCGGGCGACGGCGGCGTCGGGGCGGGTGATCAACCAGTCGCGGCTGGGCTCGACGAGGGCCGAGGCGGCCACCGTCGACCCGGTGAGGAAGTCCCGGCGGCCGACGTCGCTGCGCCACAGCTCGCAGACCTGCTCGATCGCTCCGACGACGGTGGGCGCGAAGTGCAGCCCGATTCCGGTGGCGAGGTTCTTGCCGTTGGCCATGCCGATCTCGTCGATGGAGACGGCGCGGCCCAGCTTGCGGCCCAGCGCCTCGGAGATGATGGCCGGTGCCCGGCCGCGCGGCTGCTGACCTCGCAGCCAGCGGGCGACGGACGTCTTGTCGTACCGCAGGTCGAGACCGTGCTCGGCCCCGCACAGGTTGACCCGGCGGGCCAAGCCGGCGTTGGAGCAGCCGGCTTCCTGGATGAGCGCCTGCAGCCGTTCGTTCGGCTGCCGCGCCACCAGTGGTCGTGCGGCCATGTCGTGCCCCTCCTTCATCGCGGAACCCACGGGCGTGCGCCCGGTGCTCCGCCCCCCTTGGTGGCTCCGGTGATCTTCGATAGGAGATCAATGCCCAGAGCACGTGACGTGGATTCGCCGTTTTGACAGCATTTATTCCTGGGTGTTCGTCACCGCGCCCACCGGGGGCTACCCGCATCCGTGCCCCCTCTCTCGCACGCGCCCCCCGCCATACACCCGTGCGCCCGCGATGAGCCGCGCCCCCACCCCGTAACCCTTGGTGACCGGCGTAGTTGTGCAGCGCGTGGAAGACACCATCGGAGCCCCCCCGCAGCAGCTCACCGACCAACTGCTCGACACAGCGGTCCGATACGCGGAGGAGCGGCACTGGGAGGTGCTGCCCGGCTCCTGGCTCGAGGACGACGGCGGCGGGACACGCTGCTCGTGCGACTCCCCCGCCTGCCCGGCACCCGGCGCGCACCCGACCCGCCCCGACTGGCCGACGCAGGCCAGCGGGAGCGCCGTCGCGGTGCGCCGGATGTGGTCCCAGCAGCCGCGTGCGTCGATCCTGCTGCCCACCGGACGCACCTTCGACGCGATCGACGTCCCCGAGGGGGCCGGCTGCCTCGCCCTCGCCCGCATGGAGCGCATGGAGCTGCCGCTGGGCCCGGTGCTCTGCACCCCCAACCGGCGGCTGGTCTTCCTGGTGCTGCCCGGCGCGTCGGTCAAGGTCCCCGACCTGCTGCGCAAGCTGGGCTGGCTGCCCGCCTCCCTGGACCTCCTGGTCCGCGGCGAGGGCGACTTCATCGCCCTCCCGCCCACCCGCACCGGCACCGGCGGCTCCGTGCAGTGGGCGCGCCACCCCACCGCCCGCAACCGCTGGCTCCCGGACGTCGAGGAACTGCTGAGCCCGCTGGCGTACGCGTGCGGCCGCGAAGCCGCGGCGAGCCGGGCCCGCTGAGAGCTGTCACGGCCTCCTCTAGGCTTCCCCGTGGATCAGCGGTCTCCACGGTCTCCACGGGGAAGGACGGCGCAACGTGCCGAAGACATTCGAGCCGGGGGCATCGGACGCATCGGGCGCTCCCGCCCAGGGCTACGCCGTCAGCGTCCACAGCCTGTGGAAGAGTTTCGGCGAGCAGGTGGCCGTGGCCGGCATCGACCTCGAACTCCCGGCCGGGCGGTTCATCGGCCTGGTCGGCCCGAACGGGGCCGGCAAGACCACCACGCTGTCCATGGTCACCGGCCTGCTCCGCCCCGACGACGGCACCGTCCTGATCAACGGCCATGACGTCTGGGCCGACCCCGTCGCCGTGAAGTCCCGGATCGGCGTGCTCCCCGAGGGCTTGCGGCTCTTCGAACGCCTGTCGGGCCGTGAACTCCTCGCCTACACCGGCCGGTTGCGCGGCCTGCCCGGCGCCGAGGTGGACAAGCGCGCCGCGCAGCTGCTCGACGTCCTCGACCTCTCCGCCGCGCAGAACAAACTGGTCGTCGACTACTCGACCGGCATGCGCAAGAAGATCGGACTGGCCGCCGCCCTCCTCCACAACCCCGAAGTGCTCTTCCTCGACGAGCCCTTCGAGGGCGTCGACCCGGTGTCCGCGCAGGTCATCCGCGGTGTTCTGGAGCGCTACACCCGCTCGGGCGCCACCGTGGTCTTCTCCTCGCACGTCATGGAACTCGTGGAGAGTCTCTGCGACTGGGTCGCGGTGATGGCCGCGGGCCGGATCGTCGCCCAGGGCCCGCTCGACGACGTACGGGGCGAGGCGGCCTCCCTCCAGGACGCGTTCCTCTCGCTCGTCGGCGCCACCGAACGCGACGGCCAGGACCTCGACTGGCTGGGCGGCGCACGATGAACGCGCCCCTCGCCGGGCCGGCCCCGTCCATCACTCCGGTATTCATCCGCCTCAAGCTCGCCATCATCCGTAACGGGCTGCGACAATCCACGGGCCGCACCATCGGCTGGATCGTCGGCGTCGTCTTCGCGGTGCTGTACGCGCTGGCGATGTGCGCCGGGATGATCGCGCTGCGCGACAGCGAGTACGGGCCGGCGGCCGCTGTCGGGCTGGCCGTCGTCCTCATCATCGGCTGGGCCGTCATGCCGCTGTTCCTCTTCGGCGGCGACGACACCCTCGACCCCACCCGCCTCGCCATGCTGCCGCTGCTCCCGCGGCCACTGATCACCGCCCTGCTGATCTCGTCGCTGCTGGGCGTGGGACCCGTCTTCACCGTCGTCGTGACGGCGGGCGCGGTGTCCGCGCTGGCGGGCAACGCGGCCTCCATCGCCGTCGCGGTCGTCGCCGTCGCCCTCGTGCTCCTGCTGTGCGTGGCACTGTCGCGCGCCGTCGCCGCCGCCAACACCCGCCTCCTGACCAGCCGCAAGGGCCGCGACCTCGCGCTGCTCAGCGGCCTGTTCGTGGCGGTCGGCGCGCAGCTCGTCAACCTCGGCGCCAGCTCGCTGGCCTCGTCCGACGGCCTGGAGCGCGTCAAGTCCCTCGCCTCCGTCCTCCGCTGGCTGCCGCCCGCCCCCGCGATCGACGCGGTCCGCGCGGCGGACGAGGGCTCCTACGGGCTCGCCGCCGTCGAACTCCTCTACGTCGCGGCCGTGCTGGCCCTGGTGATCCGCTGGTGGCACCACAGCCTGTACCGGCTGATGGTCTCCCCCGACGCCTCCACCCTCCAGGCCGCCGAGAAGGAGGCCGGCACCGGCGGCGGCCGGCTGACCGCGCTGCTGCCCGGCGGCCGCACCGGCACCGTCATGGAACGCCAGTTCCGCTACGCCTGGCGCGACCCGCGCTCCAAGGCGGCCTGGGCGACGGCGCTGGCCGTCGGCCTGCTGCTGCCGATCGTGGCCGCCGTCCAGCACGGCAGCGTCTACTCGGCGTGCTGGGCCGCCGGGCTCCTCGGCATGCAGATGTACAACCAGTTCGGCGTCGACGGCTCCGCCTTCTGGACCGTCGCCTCCACCATCTCCACCCGCGCCGACGCCCACACCGAACTGCGCGCCCGCGCACTGGCCCTGGCGACCGTCGCCGTCCCCTACGTCACGATCGTCACCATCGGCGCGGCCCTGCTCCTCGGCCGCCCGGACGCGGTCCCCGAGACCCTGGGCCTCTCCTTCGCCCTCCTGGGCGCCCTCATCGCCGCCGGCGCCTTCGCCAGCGTCCGCTTCCCCTACGCCCTCCCGCAGGACAACCCGTTCGGCAGCTCAGCCCCCGGCCAGGGCGGCCTCGCCGCCATCAGCCTCTTCGGCGGCGGCCTCACCGGCGCCGCCTGCTGCCTCCCCCTGGTCGGCCTGACGATCTACCTCCACGTCGCCGACCACCACGCCTACCTCTGGACCCTCCTCCCGACCGGCGCCCTCTACGCCCTCACCATCGCCACCGCCTCCCTCCGCCTCACAGCCCCCCGCCTCCTCAACCGCCTCCCAGAAATCCTGGCAGCAGTGGCAAAGGGCTGACGGGCCGCCCGGCCGACGGCTCAGTCGTCGTCCTCGATCTCCGGATCGTCGTCGTCATGGCGCACCCGGAACCCGCGGACGAGTTCGTCGATGTCTTCCAACGCGGCGAGTACCCGACCGGGCGCCGGGGAAGCGGTGAGCACGACCACGTCCCGCCCGTGCTCGACGCTCCGCCACGCGTAGCGCAGACCGACCATCAAGTCCGCGCTCCCCGGCACCGTCGCGTACCGCAGCGAACGCAGCCCGCCCACACCCGCGGGCACCGCGAAGTCCTCGACGATGGGCGGCTCCACGGCCTCCGGGTCATCGGCGAGCACGAAGGCGCGGAGCGCGGCGGAACTCTCGCCCTGCGCCCTCCGGTCCGTCACGTACACGGGCAACGGCATCTCGCGCGGATCGGGCAGATGCAACAGAACGCGGCACCCGGGATGCGCCTTCGGGAAGTCCCTGGCACAGGCGACCAGCGTCCTGGTGAGCAGCTCCACTCCCGTCTCACCGGGGTCCGCGGGGAAATCGCCCCACCACGCCTCGGCCATGTCGGCCGCCCACTCCTCCGCACCGGCCCACTTCCCCACCGGCCACCGATCGGAGGCCTCCAACCAGGTGTTGTAGTCGTAGGGGGTGTCCAGCCAGCTCATGTCCTGCTCCAGCGGAAGGTGGTCACTACGGCGTCGAAGAGCTCGACGAGCACATCAGCCAACTCGTCCGACGGATCACCACCACCGAGCGTCGAGAAGGAGACGGCGAGCCAACGGTCGGGATCCTCCGGAACGGGGACGATGTAATCCACCCGCCGCGACGGCAACTCCGCTTCCACCGCGGCACCCCCTCCAGCGATGGCTTCCCGCCGGACGCCGACGCTGCCGTCCACCACCGCCACCTCGAACGGCCCGGTTCTGTCGCCCTCCCCGACCAAACGGGCAAGAACCTCGACGGGGTCGACCTCCCCGCCGCCGTTCATCCGCATCTCCGCCACGATGAACGAGGCCGCCACGATGGACGCGCCGGAGCCCGCCCCGGGCAGGTATAGATCCAGGCCCGAGCCCGACTGTGCCTCTTTCGCTCCCTTTCGCAGCCGCCGGAGCAGCTCCATCCGGTAGGGCGTCACCTTGTCTCGCGGAAAATCGCCGGGCAGTTGCTTGCAGGCACGATCTGCCAGCTCCAGAACAGCCTGCTCGGTGCCGCGCCGCAGCGGGATCCTGACCCATGCGGGCGGGAGCACCAGGGAGTAGCCGTTGGGCAGGTCGGTGCCCGCAGCCTCGACGGCACCGTGGAACGCGAGGTCAGGACTCATCGGACGCCCCCGTTCCCGGGACGGCGGCCGCGGCTGCGGCTGCGGCTGCGGCTGTCCGGCGTTCACGCATCGTCGTGAACCAGAGCGCCAGGGGCGGAAGCAGCGGGAGAGCCATGATGGCTGGGTTGCCCGTCATGAACCCGGAACCCGCGGCGAACACCGCGCCGAAGTAGACCGTGAATCCGAAATCGCTGTCACGGTCCTGCGGCGCACGCCACTTGAAGATCGCATAGCAGGTCGCAACGGTACCGATCACGATGACCGACCCCACCAGCCAGATCAGGATGTCCTTCCGGGCCGAGCGCGTGAGATCCCAATTCACCGAGACAGCGGCGGTCAGGATGATGGTCAAGCACACGCTCCCAAACGGGCCCACGGCACCGACGCGGGCCAGGTTGAGACCGGTCCGGCGTCGCCGCTCCGACTCCTCGCGCCGCGTATCCTCCAACGCGGCATTCACCCGCGCCATGCGCACCGCCTCCTTCTTCTCAGCTTTGGAGTGTGTCGACAATCCTGCCCGGGCAGCCCTCTCCGGCCTCACCACTTTGAACCCACCTCGTGGGTGAACTGATCCTTGAAATCCGAATACGCCGGGACACTGAACTTGTCGGGAATGAGGTCGCTGCTGCCGGCGGCCTTGTCCACGCTGTCCGCGGCGGTCCCCGCCCCCCACGCCCTCTTGTAGATCGCGTTGTACCGCTCGGCTCCAGCGCTGGCTTCGTGCAGGGCAGCGTTGTCCGGGTACTGCTGCCGCATGCGCTGAATGTCCTTGTAGTAGCCCACCGCCTCCCGGTCCCCACCCGAGGAGAGCGCATCTCGCGAGGTGGCCTCGGGCATCTCCTGGTCTCGTTCCGCACGCCTAGCCCGCTTGGCGGCCTTGCGTTCCTGCACCCTCAGCTGATCCCGTGCCTTCTCCGCGCCACGTCTCTGAGCAGCGCTGGTGGTACGTGACTCCGTCTGGCTCGCCTTCGCAGCGCGGCTGGCGCGGTTCGCCGCGTGAGCGGTCTTCTCGGCGGCCTTGCCGGCCGCCTTCGTCGACACGCCGCGCATCGCACTCTGAATGCCCTTCAGACCCTTCAGGGCAATCTTTCCCGTGCCGAATGTGGCCAGGGCGAAGACGTCCATTCCCACGTCCATCCATGAGCCTTCACCGGCCAGGGCGAGCACCGTGTGTCCCACGAGGACCAGCGCGGTGGCCGCGATGGCTGCCATGGCCACCCAACCGACCGGCGTGCAGAACAGCGCCACGATGGCGACAATCGTCGCGGCATAGCTGAGAACGTCAATGGCCACCTTGATCCAGCCGGCGTTCTCGCTGACCGTGTCCTTGAAGTTCTCCCACCTGCTGTCCTTGATCTTGTCGTTCAACTCATGGCGGATCTTTCCCGCGAAATGGCCTGCTCTGTCGTCCCGCCGAGCGACGATCTTCTCCAGGGAGACCCGGTGCTTGACGGCCGGATCGTCCTCCTGGCCGGTGGTGGTATCTCCGGCGCTGCTGCCGGAGCTCTCCTGGGGTGCCTTCGCGGCCGCCGTATCCGCCTGGGCCGTCTTCAGGAGGGTGTCCGCCTCGGTCTGGAGGTCCTCCAGCTCACCCGCCCAGCCGGTCAGATGACCCTGCACCCGCTCGTACCGGCCGGCCGTCTCGCGGAGGTGCACCTCCAGGTCGCGCGACGCGTCCCGCAGTTTGTCCGCGTACCTGCCCCGCAGTTCGGTGTCACCGGCGATGACCTTGAGATCCTTCGCCTGATCGCGAAGCATTCTGGCGGTCTGCTTCATATGGGAGACCTCGTCCCGGATGTCCTCCGGATCACCGGGGACCGGGTCGGCCTCCGCCAGCGGGTGCCAGTCGCCCGGGCGTCGCTTGCTCCTGGTCGACATTCCCTGTCAGCCCTTCCCCGCCATGCTCTTCTGCAGGTTCTCGTCCGTCGCCTTGAAGGTCTCGCGGGTGCTGGACACCATTTCACCCACCGACTGGATTCCGGAATTGAGCTTCTTCCGGTAGTGGTCCCAGTTGTTGACGAAGTCACCCATCGCATCGGCAACAGCGCCGGAACCCCAGATGTGACGCAGATCGTCACGCCGACCGCTGATGTTGCCTTCGTCGAATTCTCTTCGCAGTCGGTCGAGTCGCCCCTCGGTCTCCGCGAGGAGGTCATCCTTTACCGTCAGGTCCGGGGTGGGCATGAACAGTCGCTCCTAGGGCGATAGGCGTTCGTGAGCGAACGACCCCATGGGTCGCTCTGTGCTCTTCCCACCCTGGGGTATCTCGCGAAACGGCCGACGGCTTCCGGCCATTTCTGCCCCGGGATTCACCCTTCGGAGTCCCGCTACGGCCCGCCCCCGGGACGTCAGTTGGCGATGCTGCCCCGCCAGGTGGGGAGGAGTTCGTCGAGGAGGGCTTCGACGCGGGGCGGTAGGCCGCGGGCGGCGCCGTTCAGGGAGTGGTTGCGGGCCAGGAGGGATTCGGCGGCGGCTTCGAGGCGGGCGGGGTCGCCGGTGGCGTGGGTGGCGTTCAGGAGGGCGATCCAGAGGCGCTCGTCGGAGCCGGTGACCGCCAGGGCGGTCTGTACGGCGGCGACGGCCGCCTTCGGCTTGTTCGCGTCGAGGTGCAGGCCCGCCAGGGCCAGGGCGACCTCGGCGACGAGGACCGGGTGCTGGGCGTCGACGATCTCGTGGGCGAGCCAGCCGTAGCGGCCGGGGGTGCGGTCCTCCAGGAGGGAGCCGCGGGCCAGGGCGAGCGCGTCGGCCAGCAGGCGGCGACGGGTCTGCGGGTCGTCGGCGCCAGGGCCCTCGGAGGCCGCGTGGTGGAGGGTCTGCAGGACGTCCCAGTCGGAGACGACCGTGCTGGACAGCACCAGGCGGCCGGTGGCGTCGAACGACATCCGCGACGAGCCGTCGGCGTCGGTGCCGAGCCAGTCGCGCAGCCGGTCGATGAGCGCGTCGCGCACGTCGTCGGTGACGCCGCGCGGCCAGAGCGCGGACGCCAGGACCCGCGGGTGGACGCCCTCGCGGTGCAGCAGCAGGAGCGCCAGCGCCTCGTGCAGAAGCAGGCTGCGCCCGGCCTCGGGGGTTTCGAGGCCGATGAGTTCGAACGGGCCGAGGAGGCGGGCGTACACCCCGGGCCGGCCTTGGTCGGTGAGGTCGACCATGAACGGCGGTACGGAGGCCGACGGTTCGCCGTCCGGGTCGGCCGCCGCGAACAGCCCGAGGATCGCCTCGTACTGCGCGGCCGGGAGCAGCTGTGCCTCCAGGTCCAGGCCCAGGAGCGGGGCGAGCAGCCGGCCCGCGGAGGTGACCTCGAGCGCCCAGGCGGCGCCCGGCAGGTCGTCACGTTCCGACGCGACGAGGTAGCCGATGCCCAGCCGGCCGGAGTCGGCGGCGAGTTCGGCGAGCCGGTCGGCCTCCTCCTCGGTGGGCTCGGTGGCGATCAGGACCAGGTGCGGGGAGCGCTGGGTGTGCTGGGCGCTGCCGGTCCGGCCGGTCAGGACGTTGTCCTGGCCCGCGGTGCGCAGGGCGCCGGAGCGCTGCGCGGTCTCGGCGGCCATCGTCTCGATGACCTCCGGGACGTCCGCGAGGTGCCGGATCCTGGCCGGCGCGAGGGCGGTGAGGTCCTCGGCGAAGCCCACGAGCGTCACCGTCATGCGGTCCGACCAGCCGTTGGTGGCGAGTTCGGCGGCGACGGAGGCGAGGACCGCCTCGCGGTCGGCGCGGGCGCCGGTCAGCGACACGATGCCGGGCACCGCTTCGAGGTTGAGCATCAGCCGGGCGCCGTCGAGGGTGCCGAGGGCGGCCAGGCCCGGGTACGGGGCGCTGGCGGAGACGTCCGCGTCGGCCGCCAGGTCCGCCCGGTCCAGCCGCCAGAACGTCTGGTCCTGGCCGAGCTGCCAGGGGGCGGGCGGCTGGCCCTCGGGCCAGGCCAGCTGGAGGTGCAGCGCCTCGTAGGTGAGCCACGCCGCGTAGACCGTCGGCAGCTTGCCGCCGTCCGAGGCGAGCCGCGCGGACAGGGCGCGCAGCGCGCGGTCGAGGAACGCGACGGTGTCGGCGTCCGCGCCGATCCGCAGCGCGTCGGCGGCATCCGCCTCGGGCCCGTTGGGGGTGCGGGGGGTGCGCACCCTGCCCGCGGTGACCGACTGCCACAGCGCGGTACGGCGGCGCCTGCCCAGCGCGGCGAGCAGGCCCGCCGCCAGCAGCGGGGCTCCGATGAGCGCCTCGGGCAGGCCGAAGCCATGCCCGAAACCATGGGATTCGGACGGCGCGGCCACGGCCGGTCCCACCGGCGCCTGCTCGGCGTGGGCGGGCGTCTGGGCCGGGGCCTCGGCCGGGGTCTGCGTGGGTGCCTGGGCCGGGGCCCGGGCCGGAGTCTGAGCGGGAGCGGGTGCGGCGTGCGCCGCGTGCGCGCCCTCGGCCGTGGTGTCCTTGGCCCCGCCGCGCTCCGCGTAGTGCTGCACGTCGGGAGCGGGCTTCGGCGCCGCGACGGGCATCTCCACGAGGTCGCCGCCGCGCGCGTCGGCGGGCATCTCCATGATCCAGCCGGGCCGGATCAGGCTCGCCTTGGAGAGCTTCGAGCCGTCGGGTTGCTCCCGGTCCTTGTTGAGCTGGTAGATCTCGTTGTAGCGGCGGCCGTCGCCGAGGTGGCGTTCCGCTATCTCCCACAGCGAGTCGTGGTGGCGGCCCTCGGGCGGCTGGATCCGGTAGAACTTCGTCGCCGCCTCGGCGGCCTTCGCGGCGGCGGCCGAATCCGGCGTCACCGTCGTGGAGGCGGGCCCGCCCGCCTGCTGCTGGGCGGCGGCCGCGCTCTGCTGGTGCTGCTGCACCTGCCCCGGCGTCTGCTGGGCGGTCACGGCCGGACCGCCGCGGTGCGGCTGGTCGTTCAGGTTGCCGAGCTGCGCGAGCCCCGGGGTGAGGCTGGCGGCGCCCGCGCCGATCAGCAGCAGCGCCGCGATCAGCTGGCGCGCCAGCAACTGGCTCGGCCCGGACGCGGGCACCCGCGACGGCATGCCGATCCCGGAGATCGCGGCCTTCGTCTCCACGATCACGCACGCCGCGAACTGCGCCCACGCCAGCCACACCACGACCGCCAGCACGTTGACGAACGTCTTCGTCGTGATCGGCTCCCGCAGCACGTCCATCGAGAAGTCGTCCGGGAACGGCGAGCCGACGAGGCGCAGCAGCGCGAGCGGCACCCCCACCACCAGGACGGCGAGCGCGAGGAACGCGGTGAGCGCCCGGACCACGTCCCCGAACGTACGGCGGCGCCGGGGCGGCTGCGGCCGGCCCGGTTGCGCCGGTTGCGCCGGTCGCCGGCTGGCGGTCGTGCGTGCCATGGGCTGGTTCCTCTGCCTTCTGCCTTCGGTGGTGCGGTGGACGGGGAGACCGGTGTTGGGGGGACTCGTGCGGACGCGTCAGCCGGTGGCGATCTCGGCCGCCGCCGTGCCGCGCACCGTGAGGTCCTTGCTGTAGAAGAAACCGGTCAGGGTGGGACTGTAGGTGAGCTGGATCCTCACCTCTACATGTTGGTCGGTGGTCTTCGCCATGTCACAGCCGGAGGCGGCGGTGTCCTGGATGCTGAGCCCGGACTGCCGCGCGAAATCCCTGACCCGGCCGTCGCAGTTCGCGGTGTTGATGCGCGGCGCGGTCCCGGCGGGCGCGTTCCGCAGCGCCTCCACGTCGATGTCCTGGGCCGCGTAACGGGCCGCCTGCTCGGCGATGTCCGCGGCCCGCTCGCGCTTGTGGATCGACAGGCCGCCGTCCACGACGAAGGCGGCGAGCGTCATGAACACCAGGGCGAACATGAGCACCGCCGCGGTCCCGGAGCCGCGGTCGTCGCGCGCCGCGGTCGTCGCCCTGGTCGTCACCATGGTCGTCGCCGCGCTCCATCGCGCCTTCAGCCACGTCACGGTGCCGCCCTCCGGTACGGGTCGAGCGGCGAGGCGCTCGTGGAGGTGATCGTGTTGGTGATGTCGAGCCCCAGGATCCCGAATCCGCGGATCTTGCAGCTCACCTCGACGGCGAAGGGGGTACCGGCCGCGAAGCCCCTGCTGGTCTTCGTGACCGTGGGGTGACCGATGCAGGTGCCCGCGAGGTCCGCCTCGGCGGCGGCCCGGGCCTGGCTCATCGCCGTCCCGCCGTCGCGCTGCAGCGAGCCGGCGCGAGCCGCGTCGCGCGCGGCACCGTCCACCGCGCCCCGGCCGTCGACCAGTTGCCCGAAGGCGACCAGGACGAGGATGAAGAGGATCATGACCGGCGCGAGGATCACCACCTCGATGGTGGAGATCCCCTCATCGCCGGAGCGGCCGGCCGCCCTAAGGGCCGCATCCCGCCCGTCCAGCCCGTCCAGCCTGTTCCGCAGCCAACTGCGCATGCCGGCCTCAGCCCCCGATGTCCGGTACGAAGCGTTCGATCGGACCCTGCGACTGCTCGTTCACCGTGAACGTCATCCCCGGGAAGACCGTCGGCACGGTCGCGGTCACCCGGACCCCCACGGTGTTGTTGGCCGGTCCGGACGACGTCACCGTCGGCCCTTCCAGCAGATTCGGCCCGAGCTGCGCGATGTAGCTCAACGCCGTCGATCTGGCCTTCGCCTCCCAGCCGCCGGGGTTGGCGTCCGCCTCGGACCGCGCCTTGCGGGCACCCGCCTGGGCGGCGGCCTGCGCGACGTGGTCGGCGAAGTAGAAGAGCCCGAACTGCACGGTCGCGAAGATCATGAAGAAGAGCACGGGGGTCAGGAAGACGAACTCGATCGCGGTCATGCCGCTGTCACCGGCGGCATTGCTGCCGACACCGCTGTCGCCGCGGGCGGCGTCCAGCCTGCGGCGTACGAAAGACCCTGATCGGGTGCTCATCGACCTGTTCCCCGTTGTCGTGTCGCTGTTCGCGGTCGGGCCTGCTAGCAGGTCTTGCTGTCGGTCGTTCCCTTGATGCAGTTGCCGACGTCGGTGGCCTTGCCCTTGAGCGCGTTGTTGATCAGTGCGGCGACCACGCCGACGATGGTCACCACCACCGCCGAGATGATGACCCACTCGACGGCCGAGGCGCCGCGGGAGGTCTCCTCCGCACGGGCACGCTGCACGCGCCCCTGGATGAACGTGACGAGGAAATCGATCGCGGGGTGACTGATGGGCAAACGGTTCATGGTTCAAGTCCTCTCGACTCGGTGACTACGTGGATCAGACTCTGTACAGCAGATGATTCGGATGTTCAGGCGCCATCAGACTTTGAAGACGCGCATCGCGGCCGGGAAGATCAGGAACACCAGGAAGCCCGCACAGAGCAACAACTGGGCCACGAGCATGGACTGCGACTTCTCGCCTGCCCCGCCCTCGATCTCGGCAAGCTCCCGGTGCCGCATGGTCTCCGCGCGCGAGGCGAGCGATTCGCGCACCTTCGCACCGTCGTCGGCGACCAGCCCCAGTGTCACCGACAGGTCCTTCAGTTCCTCGACCCCCAGCTCGTCGCCGAGCCGCCCCAGGGCGACCCATTGACTCGTACCGGTGATCCGCGCGTCCGCGAGGGCGTTGCGTATGCGCAGCAGCGCCCAGCCGTCGCCGATCTCGGCGGCGGCCATGAGCGCCTCCGGCAGGCCGCGGCCGCCGGCGAGGTTCATGGAGACCAGGTCGAGGTACGCACCGATGACGCGCCGCAGGTCGCGGCGCTTGTCGACGGCGTCGCGCCGTACTTCCAGGTCCGGCAGGAAGAAGAAGAGGCCGCCGAAGAGCAGCGCCATCCAGAGCGGGATGACCGGGTTGCTGCCGACACCGAGCTGCCAGGCGATCGCGAAGAGGAAGGGGCCGAAGAACACGCCGACCGCGGACAGCATCACCTTCGTGGCGAGGAAGTTGTCCCAGCTGCGGTCGAGCACGGCGAGGTCCGCCCGCAGCGAGCGCTGTTCCCAGCCCTGCTGCAGGTAGAAGGCGGAGACGCGCTGGCCGATGCGCCCCTTGACGTCGGTGGCGCGGGGCGCGGGACCGCTCGACGGCCCCGCCGCGCGCAGCGCGTCGATCTGCGCGACGGTCGCGACGGCGCCACGGCGGTTCGGGATCAGTGCCCGGACGAGGGCGAAGATCCCCAGACCGGCGATGGCGCCGACGGTCACGGTCAGGAAGATGCTGTTCATCGGGCTCCCATCTCCTGTCGCTCGGGTGCGTTCGTCAGGAACCGCTCCGGGGTCTCGATCTTCGAGAGGTTGCGCAGCCACCAGAACCCGGCGGCGAACAGCGCGCACACGACGCCCAGCACCAGCTGGCCGACGGCCGTCCCGTACGGCTCGACGAAGCTCCGGTTGAAGATCGCCAGCCCCAGGACGAAGGTCACCGACACGACGATGACGATCTGCACGCTGCGCCGGGTGCTCGCGCGCTGCGCCATGACGCGCTGCCGCATGTCGACCTCCTCGCGGGCGGATTTGGCGAGGGCGCCGAGGACCTCGCGCAGACCGGGGCCGCGGAGGCGGGAGTTGAGGATGAGGGCCGCGATGATGATGTCGGCGGAGGCGTCGTTGATCTCGTCGGCGAGGTGTTGCAGCGCCTCCGGCAGGGGCGTACGCGACCGCAGCCGGTCGACGAGCGCCTCCAGGTGGGCGCGCAGCGCGGGGGCCGCGGCCCGTGCCGAGGCGGGGATGGCCTGCTCCAGGCCGACGGCGCCGGCGATGGTGTCACGCAGCGACTCGGTCCAGGCGGCGAGCGCCTCGACGCGCTTCATGGCGGCGCGCTCCTCCGCGGCGCCGCCGAAGAGGCGGTCCCAGGTGAAGACGAGGATGCCGGTGGCGGCGCCCATCACCATCCACCGGGTCAGCGCCAGGACGACGAGTCCGCCGCCGATGGCCAGCGAGCCGCGCGTGGACAGGAAGCGGGCCACCTCGGCGGCGCGCTTGCCGTTGTCCTTGCCGCCCGGCTTGGGCGCCCAGCCGCGCAGCGCGACGAAGAACAGCGCGATACCGCCGCCGACGGCCGTGCCGGCCAGCAGTCCGTACAGCACGGGCAGGGAGAACACACCGGTCATCATCATCGCCACACCCCCGAGGGCTGGTAGCCGTTGGCGAGGAGTTCGTCCAGGCAGGACAGGGGCGCGTGCGGGTAGGCCCGCCCGTCCTGGCCCTCCGCGAAGACCTCGCTGGACAGGACGCGGCCGTCGATGCCGTTGACCTCCCGGATGGACGTGACGACACGGCGCAGGGTGCCGCCGCGTTCGAAGTCGTTGCGCCGCTGCACGAAGACGACGAAGTCGATGGCGCCCGCGACGAGCATCTGCGACGCCTCGACGGGCAGCCGCTCCTTCGCCTGGAGGGCGTACGTCGAGATGCGGTTGAAGACCTCGGCGGAGCTGTTGGCGTGGATCGTGGAGAGCGAGCCGTCGTTGCCCTGCGACATCGCGTTGAGCATGGTGACGATCTCGTCGCCGAGCACCTCACCGACGATGACGCGGGAGGGGTTCATACGCAGCGACCGCCGGACCAGTTCGGCCATCGAGATCGTGCCCTGGCCCTCGGAGTTGGGCAGCCGCTCCTCGAACGCCACGACGTTCGGGTGGAGTTCGGGGAACTGGTCGAGCCCGAGTTCCAGCGCCCGTTCGACGGTGATCAGGCGCTCGGTCGGGCCGATGACGTTGGCGAGCGCGCGCAGCAGCGTCGTCTTCCCGGCGTTGGTGGCGCCCGCGATCATGATGTTCTTGCGGGCGAGCACGGCGGCGCTGA
This sequence comes from Streptomyces sp. H39-S7, assembly GCF_027158205.1. Taxonomy (GTDB): domain Bacteria; phylum Actinomycetota; class Actinomycetes; order Streptomycetales; family Streptomycetaceae; genus Actinacidiphila. Next base: position 174,673 of record NZ_JAPVLU010000003.1, read on the forward strand.
GGAACGAGTGCAGCTCCGGAGTGAGGGTGTTGTTGCCGACCAGGTCCGAGAGGAACACCTTGCCGAGCCGGGCCCGGCGGATGGAGAGCGCGGGGCGGCGCGTGACGTCCATGACGGCGGACAGACGTGAGCCGTCCGGCAGCCGCAGGTCGAGCTGCGGGTTGGCCGAGTCGAAGGGGCGCGACGACAGGCCCGAGTACGCGCCGAGCACCTGGATGAGCTCGACGAGCTCCTCGTCGGACTCGGCCACGGGGTCGGCGCGCAGTTCGCGGCCGTCCGCGTACCCGACGAACACCTGGTCGCAGCCGTTGATGTCGATGTTCTCGACCTCGGGGTCGTCGAGCAGCGGCTGCAGCCGTCCGACGCCGAACAGCGCGGCGTGCACGGCCGCCGCGTACGCCTCCTCCGCCTCCGCGTTGGGCGGTGTGCGGCCGAGGTTGATCTCGGCGCGCGCGTAGTCCTCCAGGATCTGCGCGATGACGGCGCGGGCGAACTGCCGCTCGTCCTCGGGGGACATCGCGGGCACGCTCGACACCTGGTCGAGGCGGCGCTGCTCGGATATGCGGTCGCCCGCGTCCTGCCGGAACCGCTTGACGAGCTGGTGGTCCATCGCGCTCATCGAAGGACCCCGTACCGGTGCGGCACGTCGGCGGTGATCTGCCGGGCCGACCGGATCAGGAGCGACTTGTCGAGACGTCCGCGGCGGCGGCCGGCCAGCTGCTCGGCACCCGCGGGGTCGTGCGCGAGCGTGCCGACGACGCGGGCGGCGATCTGCGACGCGACGAGCATGTCGTTGACCTGGCTGACGATACGGGCGCTCTGTCCCGGTTCCGCGACCAGCAGCACGCCGATCGGCGGGAATCCGAGCGCGGCCCCGCCGCGCTGCGAACCGTGCAGTTTGGCGGAGAGCGCCGCGGCCCGGTCCCGCACCCTGGCGAGCTGCTCGGGCTCGGTCCGGGACACCAGCAGGACGAGCGCGGCGTGCGAGAACAGTTCCAGCGAGGGCGAGTCGGCCCCGATCCGGCCGCAGTCGGCGAGCACGTCGGCCGCGCCGTTCGGCGACTCGGCGAGCGTCGAGAACGCCCGGCCCAGCGTCGGCCACAGGCCGACCAGGCCGGCCGCCTGCTCGGACCCGCCGAGCCCGACGACGACGTCCAGGCCGCCGGCCAGCGGCTGCGCGTGGTCCCAGAGCTGTTCCGCGGCGAGCCCGCGGCGGGCTGTCGCGGCCAGCGACAGCATGCCGGTGTTCGGGTCCAGCACGCCGCCGTGCGCGGCCTGGCTGCGGTAGACGAGGTCCCCGCCGGACGGGTCCGCCTCGACGAGCAGCGCGCGGCGCGGCCAGACCGCGGCCAGGGCGACGGCCGTCGTCGTCACGCCGGGCGATCCCTTGTCCGCGGCGATCGCGATAAGTGCCATGGCGGGCCTCAGCCCTTGCTGGCGGGTACGAGCACGAGCGAGACCTCGCCGGCGGACGCCGCCAGCGTCAGCGGGCCGGCGTCACTCTGGTCGACGATGATCGAGTACGAGTTGCCGCTGCTGCCGAGCGAGTCGCCATCGCCGCTGGGCAAGGTCTTGATCCTGGCGTTGTCGGCGAGCAGCGTGTTCGCACCGCCGCCGGAATTGCCGGAGTTGCCCGCGGCGGGCTTCGCGGCGTCGTTGCCCACGCGGTAGGCCGCGACCGTGTCGCCGACCTTCAATCCCTCAGGGAACTGCCCGCCCTTGAGGGAGAGCCCGATGATCGCTTTGCCCGGCTTGAGCTGATTGTCGCCCTCGGTGAGCATCGCCCCGACGAGAACGCTGCCTTTGACGATGTCGGTGACGGCCCGGTACTTGCCCAGCAGGTGCTTCTCGCTCCAGGGGACGTAGTCAATACTTGAACCATCGGCGACCTCGACTTCGCGGATCGCGGAATCCTTGATTACCTCTCCCGCGGCCACGGGCGCCGTGATCTCGATCGCCGAAATACGGTCTCCGGCGCGCATGACCAGCAGGGTCGCACCCAGCGCCCCGACGAGGATGAGCAGAACCGCCAGCGCGGCCAGCGCCGGCTTCCGCTCCCGCGGCGCGACCGGCAGCCGCTCACCCGTCGGCCCGCCCATCATCGGCCCGGGCACAGACGGCCTACCACCGCTGCCACCTGCAGCGGAACGTTCCCTGATCTTCACGTCGATGCCCCCGTCGAGCTGGCGTGCTTGGACTCCCGGCAGCATGGGGAGAGGTCGTCGCGCTCCGGATGGCGACAGCCCGCAGGCCGGTGTCAAGTCACCGCACGCTATCAGCGCCGCATAAACACCCTCAAGGCGCGTCGTGTGACAGGAGACTCACGAATCCGCAACAGGACTGTCCGTGATCATTCAATGAACGACGCCTCCCGCTCAATAATGTGACACCGGCGTGCGGACCCGGTCACAGAACGGGCAGGGTCCCTATAACCGCTCAGCCATCACAGGTAGCGTCGAACCTCAACGCTCTGTCCGCGCATCACACGGGGGACCCCATCGTGACCCGCAGCACGCCGCCCATCGCCGCCGCCCTCGTCATGGCCACGGCCCTGGCCCTGACCGCCTGCGGCGGCGACGACAACTCCTCCAAAACCATCCCAGGCGCCCAAACCACCCCCCCAACCCCAACCGCGACCACCACGACCGCCGCGCCGACGGCTTCAGCGCAGCGCCCGACAATCACCCTTCCGAGCGATGTGAAGGACGTCTTCGAAGGCGGACAGACCGGCGACCCCGTGAAGGACGCCGTTCTGCTCGACAACGCCGAGGGCATCAAGGCTGTTGACGCGGCGATCGTTGCGGGCAAGGCCACCACACCCGATGTCCGCTTCTACTACGAGGGCGAAGGCGCCGTCACGATGGCCGAATGGGTCCAGTCCTTCCTCGCGCACAAGAACACCACGACCGGCACCGTCCGCTACTACAAGCGGGATGTGACGCTGAAGGGCGCCGGCAGCGCGACGCTGATCTACTGCGCGGACGAGAGCAAGGCCTTCAACAAGAGCCGAACGACCGGGAAGATCGCCGTCACTCCGGTCACCAAGAACTCGTACACCGTCTACAACAGCCGTCTGGAGAAGAACAAGCAGGGCGTCTGGCAGACCATCAAGGTCATTTCCCAGAGGGGAGCGGCTCAGTGCCAGCCATAGGAAGCCGAGTCCTCAGGCTCGGCACAGTCGCCGCACTGGCCCTCGTCACGGTCCTGCTGCCGGGTACCGCGCACGCCGACCGCGGCGACCCGCCCCCTCCGGAGGGCGGCAGCAACGGCCAGGACCTGTGGGCCCACGCCGGCGGGGTCTCCTACGACGAGTCGAAAAACGGCAGCGGCAACACGGTCGGAGCCGTCACTCCAACCGCCGCGTGGAATCCGCCTCCCTGCTGGTACTCGCCGAGATGGACACCCGCGCAGTTCAAGACATACGTGGAAGCCATCTGGAATGCCGGGTCGACCGGCCCCGAATGGGACGCCACGCAACGGGACCGCTATGAGAAGGGCAACCCGTACACGAACTTCAACCTGGACAAGACCGGCAAGGGCGCCTGGTGGACGTCGTACGTCCCGCAAGGAGGCGCGGGCGTCCCTGGCGCACTCGACTGCAACGAGCCCTACTTCTGGGTCGACCAGGGCGACACTCCGCCGCCGACGATCAAGAACGCCATCACGACCGAGATCCTGGCGGAACTCGCCTACGCGAGGATCCGTGTTCCCGACACGGACATCAGCCTCAGCCCGGAGACCAAGCAGACGGTCAATCTCGCCACCTGGGCCTGGCTCGACAAGGCCGTCTTCAAGCCGGTCTCGGTCACGGCGACCGCAGACGTCCTCGGCATCTCCGCCACGACGACCGCCACGCCCGTGAGCCTGCACATCGATCCCGGCACGAAGGACGCGGACTTGTATCCGGCTTCGGGTGACTGCCTGATCAACAAGGACGGCAGCGTCGGTACCCCGTACTCGAAGGGTCGGCAGGACAATCCTCCGTGCGGCCTCAACTACCGCCGTGCCTCCACCGGTGGAACCTTCCCGCTCAGGGCCACCATCACCTGGCAGATCGAGTGGGTAGGCACCGGGCACCCGCAGCCGACGCGACTTTCTGACGGCACGTTCGGCCGCACCACCGATGTGACGGTCCAGGAGATCCAGACCATCGTCCGCTGAACCGCGCATTCTTCCGACACCTATCCGATCGGCACCGCCCGGATGTGCGGCGGGGCGCAGCCCTCGTACGTCGTCAGGGCCTGGGCGACGTGGCGGATCACGTCCTGCGGGGTGTGGCGGAGTTGGGCGGGTGTGAAGGCCAGGGGGTGGAGGCCGTGGGAGGACAGGAGGTTGCGGCGGTCCATGGTGCGGTGGCAGCCGGCGGGGCTGAGGTGGTACTCGCGGGAGTCAATCTCCAGGACCACGCCGGTGTCCGGCCAGTAGCCGTCGGGGGTGGCGAGGAAGGTGCCGTCGGCCAGCAGCAGGGTGGCGTTCCAGAGTGGTTCCGGCAGACCGCCGGTGCGCAGCACTTCGCGGGCCTGGGCCTTGGAGACGAGCGGACTCCGGCGAGCAGCTCCTGTATGACGGCACGGATCGGGGCGATGCCGCGGGCCGAGGTGCCGAGGATCTCCTCGGTGAGGGCTTCGACGGAGCAGCGGCCGCGCTGGACCGCCTCGGCGCAGGCCGCCCGGACCTGCTGGAGATCGGCGCCGAGCCGGGTGGTGTCCACCAGCGCCCGCGGCAGTGGCGCGGTGGGGAAGCCGGCGACGTTGCGGGGCCGCGGCACCGTGACGAAGTCCCGGCTGCCGGCGTACCGGTTGTAGGGACGAGTACATGCGTCCCCGGCAGCGGCGGGATGTAGCGCAGGCCGAAGAGCCGTAACGCCTCGGGCCCGGTGAGCATCGCGCCCTCACCCGCGTACAGGAGCGCCGCTCTGACCCGTTGCCGCGCGGTCGGCGGGCCGTTGTGAAAGAGGTAGGTACGCGGAAGCAGCCGCTGCCACGGACCACCGGGACGGCAGCGGCGGGCAAGGGCCCCGCTGGTCACGCCGAGGGCGCGCAGCTGGCAGACGGTCGCGACGCCGTCCTGGCGAAGGTGCGCCAGGGTGCGGCCATCGTGAGGAGAGGTGCGAGCGGTGCGGGGGCGGGTACGCGGGGAGACTGGGTTCGAGGTCATGCACTGATGATGGCCCGTCCTTCTCTCCTCCCGGATGTGCCTGTGGATAACTTTCTGTGGACCAACCTTCCGACTGCCCTACCAGCGGCGCAGCGCACTCGTACCCCCGGCGCGGCTGCCGCTGGGGCTCGTGGGGCGGATATCGTCCGTATGACTTAATCGGAGCCCCGGAGGACGATCGTGCGACTGACACTGACCGTGGTGGATCCGCTCGGCGGGAACCGGGCGGATGTCGTGCTGGACGCCGACGCGGCGTCGACGGTGGCGGACATCGCGCGGGAGCTGGACCGGCAGGTCGGTGGGGACGGCGCGGCGATCATCTCGATCAGCGGCGGAACGGCCCGGCAGCCGGGATCGCCGGCGTTGTACGTCGACGGGTACGCCGTGGACCCCGCCAGGACCGTGGCCGAGTCGCCGCTGCGCGAGGGCGCGGTCGTGAGTCTCTACGACCCGGCGGGCTGCCTGCCGGGCGAGCCGGCCGGCGTGGTCGAACTGCGGGTGGCGGGCGGGCCGGACGCGGGGGCGGTGCACCGGCTGGGCATCGGCCGGGTGGAGATCGGGCGCGGCACGTCCGTCCGGATCCGCGTAGAGGACTCGGAACTGGCGGAGCGGGCGGCCGTCCTCGCCGTCGGCATGGGCGGCACGTGCCAGGTCACGATCGACGGCGAGACCCGCGACTGGCCGCTGGGCGAGCAGATCGCGCTCGGCAACTCGCTGCTGGAACTGGGCCCGTACATCCCGCCGAACGCCGCCCTGCACCCCGGCGACGACGGCAGCACCCTCGACTACAACCGGCCGCCGCGCATGCTGCCGCCCGAGCGCACCACGCTGTTCCGGCTGCCGTCGCCCCCCGGGGACGTGCCCACCCGTCCGCTGCCGTGGCTGATGGCGCTGATGCCGCTGGTGATGTCCGTGACGATGGCGTTCATGATGCACCGGATGATGTACCTGCTCATGGCAGTGGTCAGTCCGATGGTCATGATCGGCAACTACTTCATGGACAAGAAGAACGGCCGCAAGTCGCACACGAAGACCGTCACGGAGTACCGCGCTCACAAGGAGCGCATCGAGAAGGACGCGCAGGAAGCCCTCCAGGCCGAGCGGCAGGACCGGGCCGCCGCGTCCCCCGACCCGGCTACGGTGCTCAACACCGCGACCGGGCCGCGCACCCGGCTCTGGGAGCGCCGCCGCAGCGACAACGACCACCTGCTGCTGCGCGTCGGCACCGCGAAGCTCCCCTCGGAGGTCGTGCTGGACGATCCCGAGCAGGACGAGCACCGCCGGCACGTCGCCTGGGAGATCGACGACGCCCCGGTCTCGGTCGAGTTGCGCCGGCTCGGCGTGATCGGGTTCGCCGCGCCCGGCGACAGCGTGCGCGCGATGGGCCGGTGGGCGGTGGCGCAGGCCGCGGCCCTGCACAGCCCGATGGACGTGCAGTTCTACGTACTGACCGACGCGTCGGGGCAGGAGAGCTGGGACTGGGTGCGCTGGCTGCCGCACTCGCGGCCGACCGACGGTCAGGACGCGAGCGCGCTGCTCGGCACGGACGCCGAGACGGTGGCGGCCCGGATCGCCGAGCTGACGGCGATACTCGACGGACGGCAGAAGGCCAAGCAGAAGGCGGGCAGCGCCGCCAACCACGCCGCGTTCTTCAAGGACCCGGACATCGTGGTGGTCTTCGACGGATCACGCCGCCTGCGGTCGCTGCCGGGCGTCGTGGCCCTGCTGCGGGAAGGTCCCGCGGTCGGTATGTACGCGCTGTGCCTGGACTCGGAGGAGCGGTTCCTGCCCGGCGAATGCCAGGCCGTGGTGATCGCGGAGTTCGAAACGCCCAGCGAGAGCCCGAGCCAGAACCGGGTCCCGGCCCAGGGGCAGGCGCCCGTCGGGCAACCGGCGCCCCAGCAGGGCGGCTTCCCGTCGCTCAACGCCTGGTATGAGGGCAGTCAGGCGTCCACGGCCACCGCCGTGGAGCCGGCCGCCGGCTCGTTCCGGCTGCGCGTGGACCAGAGCAGCGCCGCACGGCTCCGCAAGGTCCGCCCCGATCTGGTGTCGGCCGCCTGGTGCGCGCGGCTCGCCCGCTGCCTCTCCCCCATCCGCGACATCAGCGGCGACACGGAGGACTCGGCGATCCCCGGCTCCAGCCGCCTGCTGGACGTACTGGAGCTGGAACCGCCGACCGGTGACGCGATCGCCGCGCGCTGGCGGATCAGCCCCATCTCGACGCAGGCGGTCGTCGGGGAGTCCTACGACGGGCCGTTCGCGATCGACATCCGCAAGGACGGCCCGCACGGGCTCATCGCCGGCACCACCGGTTCGGGCAAGTCGGAACTGCTGCAGACCATCGTCGCCTCGCTCGCCGTCGCGAACACCCCGGAGGCGATGACGTTCGTCCTCATCGACTACAAGGGCGGCTCCGCGTTCAAGGACTGTGTGCAACTTCCGCACACCGTCGGCATGGTGACCGACCTGGACGCGCACCTCGTGGAGCGCGCCCTGGAATCGCTCGGCGCCGAACTCAAGCGCCGCGAGCACATCCTGGCCGAGGCCGGGGCCAAGGACATCGAGGACTACACGGACCTGATGAAGCGGCAGCCCGGCCTCAAGCCGATGCCGCGGCTCCTCATCGTCATCGACGAGTTCGCCTCGATGGTCCGTGAGCTGCCGGACTTCGTCACCGGCCTGGTCAACATCGCCCAGCGCGGCCGTTCGCTCGGCATCCACCTCATCCTCGCCACCCAGCGCCCCTCCGGCGTCGTCTCCCCCGAGATCCGCGCCAACACCAACCTCCGCATCGCCCTGCGCGTCACCGACGCCAGCGAATCGTCCGACGTCATCGACGCCCCCGACGCCGGCACCATCTCCAAGTCCACGCCGGGCCGGGCCTACGTCCGGCTCGGCGCGACCTCGCTCGTGCCGTTCCAGTCCGGACGCGTCGGCGGCCGGCGCCCCGGCGCCGTGGATCCGGCGGTCGTCGCCCCCTGGGTGGGCCTGATCGAGTGGTCGCAGCTCGGCCGCCCCGTCCCGCGGCGCCCCGCGGGCGCCAAGGGCGAGGAGGACGAGATCACCGACCTGAAGGTGCTCGTCGAGGCGGTCTGCGAAGCCAACGAGCGGCTCGGCATCCCGCCCCAGCACAGCCCGTGGCTGCCCGCGCTCCCCGACACCCTGCTCCTCGACGACCTGCCGGTACCCGCGGCGACGGGTGCGCTTCCGCCCGCGCCGTACGGCATCGAGGACCTCCCGGCGCTGCAGGCCCGGCGGCCGGTCGCCATCGACTTCAGCACCTTCGGCCACCTGCTGGTCGCCGGCGCCCCGCGCTCCGGACGCTCCCAGCTGCTGCGCACCATCGCCGGCTCGCTGGCCCGTACGCACAGCGTCCGGGACGTGCACATCTACGGCATCGACTGCGGGAACGGCGCGCTCAACGCGCTGTCCCGGCTGCCGCACTGCGGCGCGGTCGTCGGCCGCGCGCAGACCGAACGCGCGATCCGGCTGATCGGCCGCCTCAAGGCGGAGATGACGCGGCGCCAGGAGGTGCTGGCCGCCGACGGCTACGCGGACATCGGCGAACAGCGCGGCGGGGTCCCCGAGGAGGACCAGCTCGCACACATCGTCGTCCTGCTCGACCGCTGGGAGGGGTGGCTGCCCTCGCTCGGCGAGCTCGACCACGGCGCCCTGACCGACGACCTGTTCACGATGCTCCGCGAAGGCGCGAGCGTCGGCATCCACGTGATCATCACCGGCGACCGGACCCTGATGGCGGGCCGGATCGCCACCCTCACCGAGGACAAGATGGCGTTCCGGCTCTCGGACCGCTCCGACTTCTCCCTCATCAGCGTCAACCCCCGCAAGGTCCCGGACGAGATCGCCCCCGGCCGCGCCTACCGCGCCGAGTCCGGCATCGAGACGCAGGTCGCGCTGCTCGACCCGGACGCGTCGGGGCAGGGCCAGGCCGCCGCCATCACCGCCATCGGGGCGGCCGTCCTGGAACGGGACGCCGATGTGCCGCGCTCGCGGCGCCCCTTCAAGGTCGACGTGCTGCCGTCGAGGCTGTCCTTCGACGACGCGTGGGAGATGCGCGACACCGACGCCGCCCGCTCCCCCCTGTGGGGACTGGTCGGCGTCGGCGGCGACGAGATAACGGGCTACGGCCCCGACCTGTCCGACGGCCTGCCGGCGTTCGTCATCGGCGGCCCCGGCAAGTCCGGCCGCAGCACCGTCCTGCTGTCGCTCGCCCGCAGTTACCTCCGGCAGGGCGCGCGCATCATCGTCGTCGCACCGCGGCCTTCACCGCTGCGCGACCTCGTGGGCACCGAAGGGGTGCTGGGCGTCTTCACCGAGAGCGAGCTGTCCGCCGAGGATCTGACCACGGCGCTGGAAGCGGCGGGCGAGAGCCCGGCCGTCGTCCTCCTCGACGACGCCGAGCTGCTGCGCGACATCGACGCCAAGGACGTACTGCGCGACATCATCGCGCGCGGCACGGACCTGCGCCGGGCGCTCGTGCTGGCGGGCAGCGAGGAGGACATCTGCTCCGGCTTCTCCGGCTGGCAGGTCGACGCCAAGAAGGCCCGCCGCGGCGCGCTGCTCTCCCCGCAGCAGACGATGAGCGGCGAGCTGATCGGCGTCCGCCTCGCCCGCAGCAGCGCCGGCGGGCAGGTCACCCCCGGCCGCGCCCTGCTGCACCTGGGCGACGGCGAGCCGCGCACGGTGACGGTCCCGCTGGCCTGACGAACGGCCGACGGACACCCACCGGAGCCCGACGGACGGCTTCCTGAACGCCGCCGCACGCGGCGGCGTTCAGGCGGCGCCCCACGGCCCCGGACGGGACCTCAGATCGCCGGAAGGCCGAACACCTGCCCGCCGGCGGACGCCACGACCACGTCCTTGCCCGCGGCGAGCCGCCAGTCCGCGATGTCGTCCGTGAGCGTGGTGTGGAAGTTCCAGATCACGTTCCCGGCCTTCCGGTCGAGGGCGAACACACCCACCCCGCTGAGCTGGCTCGCCACGTACACACCGCGATCGGTCAGCACAGGTGATGATCCCGTCGACGTCGACGCGTAGATCTCGCGGATCCAGATGCGCTTCCCGTCGGAAGCGTTCAGCGCCCGGATACCGGTGTGCGTGTCCCCTACGTACACGACGCCGTCCGCGACCACCGGCGACCCGAAGTAGGCGTCGCTGCCCGCCGGTACGGTCCACTTCTCCTTGCTCGTCGCGACATCGAGTGCCCTGAGCTGCTTCCCGCAGAGGTAGAGCGTGTCACCGGACACCACCGGGCGCACCGATCCGGACTTGTCGCCCAGCTTCTTCGTCCAGACCTGGTGGCCGTCCTTGGTGTCCCGCACGGTCACGTTCATCGAGCTGTCCGCGTAGACGAGGTAGCGGCCGGAGACCGTTCCCTCGACGGCGTTGCTCAGCGTTCCCGCGTCCCGCTGCTGGCGCCAGCGCTCCTTGCGCGTCACGGTGTCCACGGCGATGAGCATGGCGGGGCCGTGCAGGGAGTCCTCGGCCGAGTGCGACCCCATGTAGTAGACGGCCGTCTCGTCCGCGGCGAGCAGCGTCTCGATCCCCTGGTACGGCGCGGGCGTGTAGCGCCAGGCCTCCTGGCCGCTTCGGGCGTCCACCGCGAGCATGTCCGAGGACTCGTCGAGGCCGATGACCGAGCCGCCGCTGACGACGAGACGCGCGTACCTGTCGATGACCTTGTCCCCCGACCACCGCTGCTTCCCGCCCTGTTCGAGCAGGGCGACGACCGGGTCGGCGGGCACCACCACGGAGCCCTCGACGACGAGCGGCGCATCCGAGTTCAACGCGGTGCCGGTGTACGACCACAGGGCCTGCGCCGCGCCGCCCGGCCACTGCGCCGCCCCGGACGCCTTGGCCGAGGTCTTCGTACCGCCGGTCGTGGGCGGCGGCTTCGGCGTACCACCGCCGTCCTTCCCGCCGAACGCCCACACGGCCCCGCCGCCCGCAGCCGCGACCGCGACGCCCGCGCCGAGCGCGAGGAACCCCCGGCGGGAGCGCATCCCGGAAGAACCGGAAGCACCGGACACCCGCGTAGCGCCGGAAGTACCCGCACCACCAGCAGTGCCCGCACCACCCGCCGCCGGCTCCAGCGCCGCCCCGTCCAAGGTGGTCGGAGTACGGTGCGGAACCGTTTCTCCGGGCGTCCCGTGAGCGGGAGTCTCCAGGTCCAGGATCCGCGAGGCGTGCTGCGCGATGGTCGAGGAGACCGGCCCCGGCAGCCAGTTGTGCAGCACGGCAGCGGCTCCGGCGGGGGCCAGTGCCTCGCTGATCTGCTGCGGAGTCGGCCGCTGCGCCGGGTCCTTCTGCAGGCAGGCCAGCACCAACGGCCGCAGCGAGGAGGGCATCTCGGTCAGGTTCGGGGTGCCGTGCACCACCTGATAGAGGAGCGAGGCAGCCGTACCGATCCCGAACGGCTGCTGGCCGGTGGCCGCGTACGCCAGCACCACGCCCAGCGAGAAGACGTCCCCCGGCGGCCCGGCCACCTCGCCGACCGCCTGCTCGGGCGGTATGAAACCTGGTGAGCCGACGACCACTCCCGTGCTCGTCATCCGGTCGCCGTCGACGGCACGTGCGATACCGAAGTCGATCACCCGTGGCCCGTCCGCGGCCAGCAGCACATTGGACGGCTTCAGGTCCCGGTGCACGAGTCCCGCGCCGTGGATCACCACGAGCGCCTCCGCCAGCCCTGCACCCAGCGCGCGCACGGACGCCTCGGGCAGCGGGCCGTGCTGCTCGATCACCTCGTCGAGCGGCGGGCCCAGCACGTACGCGGTCGCCAGCCACGGCAGCCGGCCCTCGGTGTCGGCGTCGACGACGGGCGCCGTGTAGGCCCCGGAAACCGCCCGCGCGATCTCCACCTCGTGCCGGAACCGCGTACGGAACTGCTGGTCCTCGGCCAGTTCGGGCCGGACCACCTTCACGGCGACCGTCCGGCCGCCCGGCGACCGGGCGAGGTAGACCCGCCCCATGCCGCCTGCGCCGAGTCGTCCCAACAGGCGGTATGCCCCTAGGTTCTGCGGGTCTTCCGGCTCCAATGGCTGCATCAACAGCCACCCCCGTCTCCTGTGTGCACATCCGTGACGTCGGGTCACCCCGACGTGGCAGCCTATTGCGCCGGTTTTCTCGCGGCCGATGTGGTCCCCTTCCCCTCGCGGCCCGTGCGTAGGGTGGGGAACCATCAGCCACACAGGTGACGTCGCACCCATCGGCAGATGCGTGCGAGGCAATGGAGCAACGGGGTGAACCATGGGTGATCTGCAGATCAACGGAACCGTGATGGGGGATCTGCGCAGAACGTTCTCCACCATCGCGCATCGTATGGAAGCCGTCAGCCGGACCATGGGCAACGCCAACGGCGAGGGTGTCGGAGCGCCCAAACTCATCGACGACGTGCACGACTTCGCGGACGAGTGGAAGTACGGCGTCAAGCAGATCGGCGAGCACGCCGACACCGCGGTCCAGATGATCGATCAGATCGGCAAGACCTTCGACGACGCCGATCTGCAGCTCGCCAACTCCCTCAAGCCGGAAGGCAAGTGCTCGTGACCCGTAGTTTCCCCCACCTCGGGTTCGATCCGACACCGGGTGACGTCGGGCAGACACGCTCCCTGTCCCGGCAGTTGGGCGATCTGACGACCGAGTTGTCGACGACGGTCAACGAGTTGCAGCAGATCGAGTGCGGCTACTGGAAGGGCGAGGCGGCCAAGGCCTTCAGCCGGCACATATCCCAGGACGTCACCCCGTTGATCAAGAAGGCGCACGACTCCTTCGGCCGGGCCGCCACCTCGATCGGCAACTGGGCCGAGCAACTGCATGGCTTCCAGGACGAGGCCGCCGCGCTGGAGCGCGAGGCCTCGACCAAGCAGGAGACCCTCGACGGCGCCAAGAGGGCCCTGGGCTCCGCCCCCACGGCCACCCCGAGCGGCACCGAGACCCCGCACCCCCAGCCGGGCGCGTCCCCCACCCCCACGGCCGCCGACGAGAACAAGAAGAAGCACAAGGACGTCACCGACGCCGACACCGCCCTGCAGGGTGTCCGGCACCGGGCCGAGGAACTGCACAATCGTTTCACCCGGGCCGCCCAGGCCGTCAGCCATGACCTCGACAAGGCCGGCGACATGGCGCCCGACAAGCCGGGCCTCTTCCACCGCATGGTCAGCGGTGTCGAGGGCGCGTGGAACGACACGGTCAAGTGGGTCCAGGACCACGCAGACATGATCAAGCTGATCGGTGACATCCTCGGCGACCTCAGCGGCATCCTCGGGATGCTCGCCATCATCACCGCCCCGTTCGAACCGCTGGGCGCGATCTTCGCGGGCGCGGCGGTGGCCACCAGCGCCCTCGCCCTGGTGGCGCATCTCGTCGCCAAGGCGGCCGGCGCGGACGTCAGCTGGATGTCCATCGGGCTGGACGCGCTCGGCGCGGTCCCCGGCCTCGGCGCGTTCTCCAAGGGCGTCAAGGTCGCCGACGGAGCCGTGGCGGCCGGGCGCGCGGCCGAACTCGGCGAGGGCTTCCGCGGTGTGACGACGATCAGCCGCAACATCGTCGGTGTGGGCGACCGGGTGGCCGGCGCCCTCAGCTTCACCGTCAAGGGGAAGACGATCGGGCTGTGGGGCTTCAAGAGCGGCGGTCTGATCAAGGCCGAGGGCACGATGGGCCGGCTCGGCCTCGTCGCCGAGCAGAACTACGCCAAGGGCCAGTGGCTCGGCACCCGCGGCCTGGATCTCATCAGCAAGGGCAAGTGGGCGATCAACCCGATGTCCGGTCTCGGGCGCGGGATCGACGCAGGCATCAAGATCGCGCCGAAGCTGTGGTCGGTGCCGCAGCACATCGGCGAGGCGCTCCACCCGGGCGACCGGTTCAACCAGGCGGCCACCGCGCACTGACCGACAGCACAGCCCCCCCACCGCGCACTGACCGGCAGCACCCCCCCCACTGACCGGCAAGCGCGAAAGCACTGAGGACGGCGAGACGATGGACTGGTATCCGGACGCGGGCGAGGCCTCGCTGTTCCGCACCACACTGCGCTTCGCGACTGGGATGGCCCCGCCCGTCTCCGGCTCGCGGTGGTACCGCGACACCGGCCGGCACGACATCCAGCCCGAGCTCGTGGCCGCCGGCTGGCCGCCCGGACCGGAGTTCACCCTCCGGAGCGGCACCGATCAGGCGACGCGGCGCGCCGGCCGCGCCGCCTGGCTGGGCATCCCGCTGCTGCTCAACCTCATCTCCAACGCGGGCGGCGCGCCGGGCTCGCCCTTCGGAGACGTCGCCCTGCGCGGCGACCCGCAGGACCCGGAGAACGAGGTCGAGGACTTCCCCGTCCTGTGGGCGGCGCCCGGCACGGCCGCCCGTACGCTGCCGTGGCAGCTCGACCCGGCCCGGCAGGCCAAGGGCTACCGCACCGACGCGGTGGTGACCGACCGGCGGCTGGTCGTCCTCGGCATCGCGTCCGTCACGGCTCCGGCGGACGTGCTCTGGGAGGCGCCGCGCGAGCGGATCGCGAAAGCGGAACGCCGTGAGTACGCCGAGACGAAGGCCGACCTGGTGATCACCTTCGCGGACGGATCCTGGGTCCGGGTGTCCGCCGGATCGGCCGACAACGCCGCCAAGGTGGTCCAGCATCTGAACGGCACGGTCCGCACGCTGACGGACGAGCAGCTGACCGGCGGGCAGCGCGAGCGCGTCGCCCGTTTCCTCGGCGAACTCCCGCCGAACGCCGAAGCCCCGGTCCTCACCGTGCTCCCGAGCGGCATCGTCCAGGTCGAGGCGCGCGTCCCGGCGAAGCTCGGCAAGGGCCTGTTCGAAACCCACACGATCCTGATGGACGACGCGGGCGCGCCCGCGCCTCCCCGACCCGGCGACCTGTGAGCGACACGACTCCATGAGCATCTCCGACATATCTCCCTCCGTCCCGACCGCTCTCGACGGCCCGGACATCCCTCCCCTGTGGTTCGTCGTCCCCGACGGCTTCCACCCCCTCCCGATCGCCGCCACCCCCGAGGAACGCGCCGCGGGCGCGGCCGACTTCGTACGCGAGCTGTTCCCCAACGGCGACGACGACCTGTGGACGCCGGCCGCGCTCTTCTACGCGGGCCTCGCCGAGCTGATGACCGAAGGAGGCCTGGCCTTCTCGGCGATGGGCCTGTTCGGAATCGACGACGGCGGCATCGCGCACTGCTCGTTCACCGTCTCCGCCGTCGCGTCCGACCACCCGTCGGTCGAGGTCGCGGCGCTGGGACTGCGCGAGATCATGACCCGCGACCCGCTCAACGACGCGCGCTGGCTGGACCTCCCGTGCGGTCCGGCCGTCTCCGCCGTCTCCATGCGCGAGATCACCATCGGCGGCGAGATGACCGCGACCGGCGAGGACGCCTCGCTGCTCACCGGCCAGATCCAGGTCTGGGTGCCGTTCCCCACCGGCCCGTTCACCGCCGTCTTCACGCTCGACACGGCCGCCGTGGACTACTGGGGCGAGATCAGCGACATGACGGTCGCGATCCTGCGCACGGTGAGCTTCACACCGCCGGAGGAGCGGGCGGCGGAGGAGCGGGTGACGGAGGAGCGGGTGGCGGAGGGCTCCTGACGTCTCCAGCCCCTCTGCCGACCGTCGACCCCGTCAGGTCGTCCCGGTCCGCTGCCGGGGTATCGCGGACTCCTCCAGGAAGCGCTCGACCGTCTCGTACCAGGCGGCGGGCTGCTCCCAGTGGAGGAGATGGCCGGCGTCCGGGATCTCGGCGTAGCTGCCGCGGGGCAGGACGCGGACCATCTCCTGGGCCTCGGCACGCCCCAGTTCGCCCTCCAGACCGCGGACGACGAGGGCGGGGCAGCGGACCTGGGTGAGCTCCTCCCAGTGGGCGTCCAGGATCCACGGGGCACGGGAGCGGAGCATGTGGCGGCGGGCGAAGACGGGCCGCCAGCCGTCACCGCGCTCTTCCATGATCTCGGTGTAGAAGTCGCCCCTGGCGGGGCGCGGAGGATCGACCCAGGGGTCGTCCTCACCGAACCATTTGCGCACGTCGGCGAGGCTGGCGAAGGGCAGCGGCCAGGATTCGAACCACGACTCCCAGTCGTGCTGGCTCGCCTCCCCGAGGGCCGCGGCACGCATGTCGCAGACGATGACGGCCCGTACGAGGTCCGGGCGGCGGGCGGCGAGCTGCCAGGCGGTGAGACCGCCCATGGAGTGCCCGACGAGCGTGACGGGGGCGAGGCCGAGCTGTTCCACGGCCGCCTCGGCGTCGGCGAGGTACGCCTCGCGGCTGTAAGGACCCTCGGGTTTGTCGCTGCGCCCGTGGCCGCGCTGGTCCAGGGCGATGGCACGGTAGCGGGGGGCGAGCCGGCGGGCGGTGCCGGCCCAGTGGGAGGCCCGGCCCATGAGCCCGTGGAGCAGCAGGACGCCGGGCCCGGCGGGGCCGTCCTCCTTGGCGTCGGCGGCATAATCCCAGGCCGCGAGCCGGACGGAGCCCGCTCCGGTCACCTCGATACGTCGGATCATGTGCCGCACCCCCCTGACGAACTGGTCGGGTCGTTCAGGTGCCTACGTTATCGAACTTTCATTCGATAAGACGGTCGGAACTCACAACATCGCTCTTTCGAGTGACATCACTCAAGGATTGACCGCCGCAGCCGAGGGGAGATCTCCTGCGGGGCGCGATGTGAAGGGGAAGCGGTCGCGCGGAGTACTCGGGAAGCTCGGGGTTCCGGGTCCTCCGAGGGGAGCACCACCAGGGGAGGGACAAGGGGAGGAGGGCCCCGGCGCCATCAGGCGCCGGGGCCCCGCCCTTTCCCACCAGGACAAACCGCGGGTCCTACCGCTTGGCCACGAAGACGTGCGAAGCGACCTCGGCGCCCAGCTCGGCGGCCTCGCCGCCGCTGCCCACGAGCACCCCGCCCGCTGAGGACGTCACGCTCACCACCGCGCCCGGCTGCACACCGGCCCGCCGCAGCGTGTACATCAGCTGGGCGTCGGTCTGGATCGGCTCGCCGATCCGCTTGATCACGACGCTGGCCCCGGCCGGGCCCGGCGACAGCTCCGCCAGACTGACCATGCCCTCCTCGAGGAAGGGGTCGGCCTCGGCCTTCTCGCCCAGCTCCTCGAGACCCGGGATCGGGTTCCCGTACGGCGACTCGGTCGGGTGCCGCAGCAGCTCCAGCACCTTGCGCTCCACCGCCTCGCTCATGACGTGCTCCCAGCGGCAGGCCTCGGCGTGCACCTGCTCCCACTCCAGGCCGATCACGTCGACGAGCAGGCATTCGGCGATCCGGTGCTTGCGCATCACGCGCGTCGCCGTCCGCCGGCCCTCGTCGGTCAGTTCCAGGTGGCGGTCGCCCGCGACGTGCACCAGGCCGTCGCGTTCCATGCGCGCCACGGTCTGGCTGACCGTCGGGCCGCTCTGATCGAGCCGCTCGGCGATTCGGGCGCGCATGGGGACCACACCCTCCTCTTCCAGCTCCAGGATGGTGCGGAGATACATCTCCGTCGTGTCGATGAGTCCGGACATGCGCGCCCCTCAATAGCTAGTGCGTGGCCCTGCACCAATTCTGACGCATCCCACCGACAACCGGCCCCGGCGCGGGATTCTTGACAGCGACGGCAGCCTGGCCGCACGGTGATCCGCATGAGTGAGCCCCGCGACGATCTGGCCGACGAATACTTCGATGCGGCCATCGCCCTCCTCCGGAGGGTACGGGACGAGGAGTCCGCAGGTATCACAGCGGCGGGCAGGGCCATCGCCGATGCCGTCGCCGCGGGCAACCGCATCTTCGCCTTCGGCGCCGGGCACTCCTCGCTCGCCGCCCAGGACGTCGTCTACCGCGCCGGCGGTCTCGCGGTCGTCAACCTCCTCGTCGTACCCGGCACCGTCGGTATCGACGTCATGCCCGCGACCCTGGGCAGCGCCCTGGAGCGGGTCGACGGCCTCGCGGGCGCCGTGCTCGACACCAGCCCGGCCAAACCCGGTGACGTCCTCATCGTCATCTCGCTGTCCGGGCGCAACGCCCTGCCGGTCGAGATGGCGCAGAACGCCCGCGCCCTCGGCCTCACGGTCATCGGCGTCACCTCCGTGGCCTACACCAAGGAGACCAAGTCCCGGCACGTCTCGGGCACTTTCCTCAAGGACCACTGCGACATCGTGCTCGACTCGAAGATCGCCGTCGGCGACGCGGAACTCGTCCGCGACGACGTCCCGGCGCCCTTCGCCCCGGCCTCGACCGTGGTGACCAGCGCCCTCATGCAGGCCGTCGTCGCCACCGCGGTCGCGGAGCTCGCCAGGCGCGGCATCACGCCGCCGCTGCTGCGCTCGGGGAACGTGGACGGCGGACACGACTGGAACGGCCGCATCTTCGAGGAGTACGGCTCGCGGATCTTCTTCCGCCACTGAAACCGCGCGTCCGGGGGCGCCTCAGCCCAACTGCTGCGCCAGATCCAGCGCCGCGGCCACCCGCACCGCCACGTCCTCCGCGTACGCCGCGTCCGCCCGGTCGAAGAGACGGCGCCCCCCGCCCCGCAGGAACGTGACTGCGCCCAGAGTGCGTCCGCGGCTCCGCAGGACCGTGGAGAGGCCGTGGACGGTCCCCTCGGGCCAACGGCGGGCCGCGGCCCACTCGTCGATCCTGGCCCGCGAGGCGGGCTCGGCCGCCGCGAGGGCGCCGAAGCTGGCGCGTACGGTGCCGATCCGCTCCACGGCCTGCAGCACGGGGTGCGCCGCCCCGTACGCCACCGGGATCGTGCCGACCAGGATGGGCAGACACGGCCCCGAGGACCCCACCGGGGTCGAGGCGGCGCGCACCAGCCTGCCGTCGTCACCCACGAGGTCGACGAGCGCGTGGTCGGCGAACCCCGGCAGGGCGAAGTCCAGATAGGTGGTCGCGGCCTCCACCGGGTCCTCGCACTCGGCCGCCGAGCGCCCCGCCCGGTGCAGCTGGTTGTGGCGGAAGCGCAGCAACGATCCTTCTTGCTCCGCGAGTTTGGCCTCCGTCACGTCCAGGAACAGCCAGCCGACGCCGAGCGGCACCGGTTCCTCGCCGAGCGGCGACCCCAGGCGGACGAATCCGCTGCGCCAGCACTGCCGCTTGGCGCTCTCGTCGCCGCGCAGGCTCACCCACAGCTCGGACGGGACCGGCGGGCTGCCCTCCGCGAGCACGTGCTGCAGGGCCGTCTCCAGCTCCTCCAGGCCCTGCTCGAGCAGATCCCCGAGCGGCCGGCCGAGCAGGGTGTCCCTGCCGGTGCGCAGCAGGCGGGCGGCGTGCGCGTTCACCACGGCGGGCCGCAGATCCGCGTCTATGAGCACGACGCCCCAGGAGGCGTCGTCGAAGAGCGCCTCACTGAGCGCGATGGAGCGCTCCAGGTCGATCTGGGCGTGCACCTCGGAGAAGGCGCAGTAGACCCCGGCGGGCCGGCCGTCCTGCCCCTGCACGGCCGCGGACTGGGTACGGACGAGCACCCGGTGGCCGTCCTTGGTCAGAAGCGCGAATTCGTGCACCTGCCGGCCGGGCGCCTCCATGGCGCCGAGCAGTCTCGTCTGTACGTCGGGCGCGTCGGCACTACGGGCCGCCCAGCCCGAAAAGCCGCGGCGGCCGATCGCATCGTCCGCCGACCAGCCGAGGATCCGTACGGCTTCTGAATTCCAATGGGTGATGACACCCTCGCGGTCGAAGGCGCACAGGCCCGCCTCCATACCGTCGAGCAGAGCGGCGAGTAGCTGCTCGTCGCCATCACTGAGCGGCTTCGCATCGAATGGCTGCACGTCGAATCATTCAACCCCGGTGTGACCCAGCCCACACGGCGTTTCGATAAATCGGTTGTGCCTCCCGAGGCCGGTTCCTAATGTTGCGGTCACACATGAAGGGAGGTGGTTCGCAGCATGATGTGCAGTCGGACACGTGAGGTGACTGCGGGCTAGTCCCGCGCGTCACGCTCGTCGCGCAGACTCCGTGCACGGGGTCGAGGGGCGGGCCAATTCCACGCAGTCACCCGACCCGCGGGCTCGTCGGACTTGTCCGGCCGGTGCCTGGAGGAAACTCCAGGGAGCAGCCCGCGGGTCGTTCGCGTTTCCGGGAGTGGACCCGCGGCGGTGCGGTAAGTGGTGCGGCTCTTGGCAGGCAATCCTTACGGGGCCAGCCGTACGACGTTCCAGGCGCCCGTCTCACCGCTCTCCCCGTCGGCGCGTTCGTAGCGCAGCCGGTCGTGCAGCCGGTTTTCGCGCCCCTGCCAGAATTCCACGCTCCGGGCGCGCACCCGAATGCCTCCCCAGTACGTCGGCACGGGGACGTCGGTGCCCTCCGGGTACCGCGCCTCCAGTTCGGCGTAACGCCGTTCGAACTCCTCCCGGGAGTCCACCACCGAGGACTGCGCGCTGGCCCACGCGCCCAGCCGTGAGCCGTGCGGACGGCTGCGGAAGTACCTGGCGGTCTCGTCGGGCGAGACGCGTTCGACCGTGCCCGAGACGATGACCTGGCGGGCGATGGGATGCCAGGGGAAGAGCAGCGAGATCTGCGGGTTCTCGACCAGATCGCGGCCCTTGCGGGACCCGTAGTTCGTGTAGAAGACGAAGCCGCGCGGGTCGAAGCCCTTGAGGAGCACGGTCCGCGAGCTGGGGCGGCCCTCGGCGTCGGCGGTCGAGACGATCATCGCGTTCGGCTCGGCGAGGCCGGCGGTTACGGTGTCCGCGAACCAGCGGGTGAACTGCGAGTAGGGATCGGCGGCCAGCTCGGCCTCGGAGAGACCCTGGGCGCGGTACTGCTCGCGCATGACGGCGGGATCGACATGATGCTGCACGCAGACATCTTGCATCCCTCGGGACCCGTACGTCCCGGGGGCGGGCAGACGCGGCCCGTCCCACCGAAGGTATGAGGGGTCGGCGCGGGGTCCGGCAGGGGTCCGCGCCGGTGCGGGGCCGCCACGGACCGAAGAGTGTGCCGCACCTCACGCTTCCCGTCATGTGCCAGAACCGACAGAATTGCGGGTCGGACGACTGTGGCCTCTTGACATCAAGAGATACCGTTTCTGACTCCGGCATCGGGTCTCCGATGGAGCAGGGTGACCATCACCCGAGCGGGGCATTACCGGAATGGCCGTCCAAGCAGTCGGCCGGCCAAGCACCTGTCGACCACATCACGAGGAGCCGCCTGATGTCCGACTTCGTACCCGGACTCGAAGGAGTAGTCGCGTTCGAGACGGAGATCGCCGAACCTGACAAGGAAGGCGGCTCTCTCCGTTACCGAGGCGTCGACATCGAAGATCTCGTCAGCCACGTCTCATTCGGAAACGTTTGGGGCCTGCTGGTCGACGGCAAGTTCAATCCGGGCCTGCCGCCTGCCGAGCCGTTCCCGATCCCGGTGCACTCCGGCGACATCCGCGTCGACGTCCAGTCGGCGCTGGCCATGCTCGCCCCCGTCTGGGGACTGAAACCGCTGCTGGACATCGACGTCGACGAGGCCCGTGACGACCTCGCCCGCGCCGCTGTCATGGCGCTCTCCTACGTCGCCCAGTCGGCGCGCGGCCAGGGCCTGCCCATGGTGCCGCAGAAGGAGATCGACAAGGCGCAGACGGTCGTCGAGCGCTTCATGATCCGCTGGCGCGGCGAGCCCGACCCCAAGCACATTGCCGCCGTCGACGCGTACTGGACGTCCGCCGCGGAGCACGGCATGAACGCCTCCACGTTCACCGCCCGCGTCATCGCCTCCACGGGTGCCGACGTGGCCGCGGCCCTGTCCGGTGCCGTCGGTGCCATGTCGGGCCCGCTGCACGGCGGTGCCCCCTCGCGCGTCCTCGGCATGATCGAGGAGATCGAGCGCACCGGCGACGCGAGCGCCTACGTCAAGCGGGCGCTGGACAAGGGCGAGCGCCTGATGGGCTTCGGCCACCGCGTCTACCGCGCCGAGGACCCGCGTGCGCGCGTGCTGCGGCGTACGGCGAAGGAGCTGGGCGCCCCCCGCTTCGAGGTCGCGGAGGCGCTGGAGAAGGCCGCCCTCGCGGAGCTGCACGCACGGCGCCCCGACCGGGTGCTCGCCACCAACGTGGAGTTCTGGGCGGCGATCGTCCTGGACTTCGCCGAGGTTCCCGCGCACATGTTCACGTCGATGTTCACCTGTGCCCGGACGGCGGGCTGGTCGGCCCACATCCTGGAGCAGAAGCGCACCGGCCGGCTCGTCCGCCCCTCCGCCCGCTACATGGGCCCCGGGCCGCGCGACCCGCGCGACGTCGACGGGTTCGCGGGCATCGGGCACTGAGGCGGACCCGCTGAACAGCGGCTGCTGAATCGTTGGTCCTGTGGCCCGCTCCCACCCCGTAACGGGTGGGAGCGGGCCACCGCCGTACGCGGCCTGCCGTCCCCCGGGTTCAGTGTTCCCCCGGCTTCAGTCCCCCTGGCTTCAGGCGTCGGGAAGTGCCTCCGCCAGGAGCTCGGCCAGGTGCCGGCCCGCCGTGCCGGCCAGCTGTGCGAGCTGGGTGCGGCAGGAGTACCCGTCCGCCAGGACCGCGGCCCCGGCGGGTGCCTCCCGGACCGCCGGGAGCAGCTGCTCCTCGGCGCAGGCCACCGACACGTCGTGGTGGCCCCGCTCGAAGCCGAAGTTGCCGGCCAGACCGCAGCAGCCGCCGGCGAGGGAGCCGGTGAGGCCGGCGCGCTCGCGCAGCCGCCGTTCGGCGGTGTCGCCGAGCACGGCGTGCTGGTGGCAGTGCGTCTGCCCGACGACGGGACGGTCGAGACGGGGCGGCGCCCAGCCGGGCGCCAGTTCTTCCAGCGCCTGGGCGAACGTCCGGACGGAGGCGGCCAGCCGTGCCGCGCGGGGATCGCCGCTGCCGAGCAGTTCCGGCAGGTCGGCGCGGAGCGCCGCCCCGCAGCTGGGTTCGAGGACGACGATCGGCAGTCCGGCGTCGAGCGCGGGCGTGAGGGCGTCGACGGTGCGGCGCATGACCGTACGGGCCCGGCCGAGCTGCCCGGTGGACACCCACGTCAGGCCGCAGCAGACCGCCTTCGGCGGCAGGACCACCCGCAGGCCGGCCGCTTCCAGAACCTTCACCGCGGCCTGTCCGACCTGCGGTGACAGATGGTTCGTGAAGGTGTCGGGCCACAGCACGACGGTCGTTCCCATCGTGCTGGTGCGGGCGCGGCGGTTCCACCAGCGGCGGAAGGGTTCCCGCGCGAGCGGGGGGATGCCGCGTTCCGGAGCGATCCCGGCGACCCGCTTGGCGACCCCGGCCAGTGGCCCGCGGGCCAGGGCGTTCAGGAGGCGCGCGTACGGTGCGGCGGCCCTCAGCCAGACCGGGAGCCATCCCATCGAGTAGTGCGACCGGGGGCGCAGCCGCCCGGCGTAGTGGTGGTGCAGGAATTCGGCCTTGTACGTTGCCATGTCCACCTCGACCGGGCAGTCGCTGCGGCACCCCTTGCAGGAAAGGCACAGGTCGAGTGCGTCCCGGACCTCCGCGGACCGCCAGCCGTCCTCGATGATCTCGCCGGCGAGCATTTCGTGCAGCAGCCGGGCCCGTCCGCGCGTGGAGTGCCGCTCCTCCCCCGTCACGCGGTAGGACGGGCACATCACGCTGTCCCCGCCGGACGAGGTGGTCGCGGACGTACGGCATTTTCCGACGCCGACGCAGCGCCGCACGGCCGCCGTGAAATCGCCGCCGTCACCCGGATAGGTGAATTCGACGTCGACCGGATGTGCCGTGCGGGACGGCAGCACATCGAAGCGGAGGTTGCTATCCATAGGAGCGGGGCGGACGAGCATCCCGGGGTTCATTCCGCCCGCCGGGTCCCACAGTTCCTTGAAAACTCCAAAGAGAGCCACGAGTTCGGGGCCGTACATCTTCGGCAGGAGTTCCGCCCGCGCCTGGCCGTCGCCATGCTCGCCCGACAGCGAGCCACCGTGGGCGACGACCAGGTCGGCGGTCTCCTCGGAGAAGCGCCGGAAGCGGGCGATGCCCGCCAGCGTCAGCAGGTCGAAGTCGATACGGACGTGCACGCAGCCGTCGCCGAAGTGTCCGTACGGGGAGCCGCGCAGGCCGTGCTCCCGGAGCAGAGCCCTGAACTCCCGCAGGTACGCGCCGAGCCGGGCGGGCGGCACGGCGCAGTCCTCCCAGCCCGGCCACGCCTCACTGCCGTCGGGCATCCGGGTCGCGGTCCCGGCGGCGTCCTCACGGATCCGCCACAGGGCACGCTGCCCGGCCGGCTCCGACAGGACGGCGTGGTCCAGGGCGCCGTCGGCGGCGTGGCGGCACAGCTCCGAGGCGCGGGCCCGCGCCTCGGCCGCGGTGGCGCCACCCACCTCCACGAACAGCCACGCGGCACCGCGCGGCAACGAGTCCCGGGCGGCGCCCACCAGGTCGGCCGCCATGCCCTCGACGGTCAGCGGGCGGAGGGGCAGCAGCAGGTGCGCGGCGTCGGCGGCGGCGCTCTCGTCCCCGTAGCCGAGCACAGCCAGTGCTCGGGCCGCCGGCGGCTCCACCAGCCGTACGGTCGCGCGCGTCAGCACGCCGAGGGTGCCCTCGCTGCCGGTGAAGGCACGCGCCAGATCCCGGCCGTGCTCGGGGAGGAGCCGGTCCAGGGCGTAGCCGGAGATCCGGCGCGGCAGGTCGGGGAACCCGGTGCGGAGCACGGACAGCCGCTCGTCGGCGAAGGCGGCGGTCCGGTCGTGGAGCGGTCCCGGCAGGCCGCGGCCGAGTGTGGCCCGCTCCCCGCCGTACGTCACCACGTCCAGCTCGTGCACGTTGTCGGCGGTCGTCCCCCAGGCGACCGAATGCGACCCGCACGCGTTGTTGCCGATCATGCCGCCGAGCGTGCAGCGGCTGTGGGTGGACGGGTCGGGGCCGAACGTCAGCCCGTGCTCCGCGGCGGCCGCCCGCAGATCGTCGAGGACCACACCGGGCTGCACGACCGCGGTACGCGCCTGGGGGTCGATGTGCTCGATCGCCCGCATGTGGCGGGTGAAGTCCAGCACCACTCCGACCCCTGTCGCCTGCCCGGCGATCGAGGTGCCGCCGCCGCGCGGCACCACCGGCACGCCGTGCTCCCGGCATACCGCCAGTGCCGCCGCCACGTCGTCCGCGTCGCGGGGCGCCACCACACCCAGCGGGACCCGCCGGTAGTTCGACGCGTCCATCGTCACCAGCGCCCGCGCGCCGGCGTCGAAGGCGACCGTGCCCCGTAC
The DNA here is from genome assembly GCF_027158205.1 of Streptomyces sp. H39-S7. Taxonomy (GTDB): domain Bacteria; phylum Actinomycetota; class Actinomycetes; order Streptomycetales; family Streptomycetaceae; genus Actinacidiphila. The sequence continues at coordinate 199,996 of NZ_JAPVLU010000003.1, forward strand.
CGCCGCCCGCATCGCCTGCTCAAGATCCATGCATCTCACCTTGTCTCACCGGGTGGACCGGTAGCGAGACCGGCTTCAGGACGGATTACGCTTCGCCCGTGGCTGATATCCAGATTCCCGCTGACATCAAGCCCGCCGACGGCCGTTTCGGCGCGGGCCCCTCCAAGGTACGGACGGAGGCGGTCGAAGCGCTGGCCGCGACCGGCACGTCCCTGCTCGGCACCTCTCACCGGCAGGCTCCGGTGAAGAACCTGGTGGGCCAGGTCCGTGAAGGTGTCCGACAGCTGTTCTCCCTGCCCGAGGGGTACGAGGTCGTCCTCGGCAACGGCGGGTCCACCGCGTTCTGGGACATCGCCACCCACGGCCTGATCCGGCAGAAGTCCCAGCACCTGTCGTTCGGCGAGTTCTCCTCCAAGTTCGCGACCGCGGCCAAGCTCGCGCCGTGGCTGGACGACCCGTCGGTCGTCAAGTCCGACCCGGGCACGCACCCGGTGCCGGTCGCCGAGGCCGGTGTGGACGTCTACGCGTTCACGCACAACGAGACCTCGACGGGTGTCGCGGCGCCCATCAAGCGCGTACAGGGTGCCGACGCCGGTTCACTCGTTCTGGTGGACGCCACCTCCGGTGCGGGCGGCCTGCCGGTCGACATCACCGAGACGGACGTCTACTACTTCGCCCCGCAGAAGTCCTTCGCGGCGGACGGCGGCCTGTGGCTGGCCGCGTTCTCCCCGGCCGCCCTGGAGCGCGCCGCCGAGATCGCCGGGTCCGGCCGGCACATCCCCGCGTTCTTCGACCTGCCGACCGCGATCGACAACTCGACGAAGAACCAGACGTACAACACCCCGGCGCTCTCCACGCTCTTCCTGCTCGCGAACCAGCTCGACTGGATCAACGGCCAGGGCGGGCTGGACTGGGCGGTCGCCCGCACCGCCGACTCGTCGTCGCGGCTGTACGGCTGGGCCGAGAAGTCGTCGTACGCCTCGCCGTTCGTGGCCGACCCGGAGCAGCGCTCGCAGGTCATCGGCACCATCGACTTCGACGACGCGATCGACGCCACCCAGATCTCGAAGGCGCTGCGCGCCAACGGCATCGTGGACACCGAGCCGTACCGCAAGCTGGGCCGCAACCAGCTGCGCGTCGCGATGTTCCCGGCGGTCGACCCGGCCGACGTCGAGGCGCTGACGGTCTGCATCGACTACGTCATCGACAAACTCTGACCCAGCTGCTGCGGCAGCACACGAGACGGCGCCGCGAGGCAGCGGCGCACGCATGACGAGAGGGGTCCGGCCGGTGACGGCCGGGCCCCTCGTCAGTCAGCGGCGGCGGCGCAGGACCCGGCGCAGGCCGGTGGCCGCGACGAAGATCGCGGCGAGCACGGCGAATCCGACGAGGACCGTGCCGTGGCCGGACGAACCGTCCTTGGCGGTGTCCGCACCGGCGGCCGGCCCCCTGCCGCCGGACGTTCCCGCGCCCGGGGATCCGGTGGCTTCCCGGGCGGAGTCCGGCAGGTCCTCGCCCTTGAGCGGCGCCTTCCAGACCTCGCTGTTCCTGCCCTCGCTGCCGTACATCAGCGCCCGGCCGTCCGGGGTGAAGGCCACCGACTCGCCCTGCCGCTGCATGGGCACGTCGAGGCTGCCGATCTTCGTGGGGGCGTCGCCGGCCCACCGCCACGCGGTCGCCCAGAAGTAGCCGCGCAGCACCAGCCGGGTGCCGTCGGGCGAGAACGAACCGTCGGTCACCCACGGCACCTCGGCTATCCGCCGGAAGACGTTCACCCCCTTGGAGCTGAGCTTCTTCGGGCCCGCGTACAGACCGCCGCCGTCCTCGCTCTTGCTGGCGATGTAGACCCGCCCGGTCTTGGGGTGGACCATCAGCGCCTCCGCGTTCCGCGGGCCGCCCTCGTACTGGACGGTGTAGCGGACGACGTCCACCGTCGAGTTCCCCAGCCGCTTGGGCTCGGCGAACCGGTAGATCCACACATGCGGCCAGGTCCCGCCGAGGTTGTCGCCGATGTCACCGACGTAGATGTCGCCGTCGGGGCCGAGGGAGATCGCCTCGACGTCCCGGGGGTCGATGCCGCGCATCGTGACCCGGGCGACGGTCTTGCCGGTCGCGGAGTCCACCCCGTAGACGTACGGGCCGTCGTCGCTGTCGTTGTGGGTCCAGTACACGCCCTTGTGGAGGCGGCTGGCGGCCAGCCCGCTGGACTCGGTGATCCGCGGGTCGCCGATGGTGAACGCGACGGCGGTCCCGTCGTCGGCGGCGGCCCCCGGCACCGGTCCGAGAACGGCGAACGCCGCGGCGGTGACTGCGGCGGCGAGGGCGGTACGGAAGCGCGGCATGCCCCAAGCCTGCCATCCCGCCATGTGTCGGGCTTCACGCCTCCGGGCATCGCGGCCGGGGCCGGGTATCCGCGATGATCTCTGCGTGCGTTATATGTTCGTCGGCGATTCCATGACCATCGGCAGCGCGGGCGACTTCACCTGGCGTTACCGCATGTGGCAGCACCTGTGCGCGCTCGGCGAGCCGTTCGCGGTGGTCGGCCCGCGCACCGCGCTCTACGACAAGGAGAGCGGCGGGCCCGTCTCGCACGCGTACGCCGGCCCGGACTTCCCACCGGACGCCCGGCGGCACCTGGCCGGCTGGGGCGAAGGCTGGCTGCACATGGCCCCGCTGATCGGGGACGCGGTGCGCGCGCACCGACCCGACCTCCTGCTGATCTCGCTCGGTCTGATCGACCTCGGCTTCTACACGACCGCCGAGCAGACCGCGGAGAACCTGCGCGGCTTCGTCGGCGAGGCACGGGCCGCCAACCCGCGGATCCGCATGGTGCTGCTGCCGGTGATACCCAACGTCCGGGCCGAGCACGACCTCCCCTTCGCCGAGCAGTGCGCGGACCTCAACGTCCGGATGTCCAAGGCCGTCGCCGACCTCGACACCGGCGCATCGCCGCTGCTGCTCGCCTCCCGGCCGGACGGCTACGAGCTGCTGTCCGACACGTACGACGGCACGCACCCCAACCCCTCCGGCGAGCACCGCCTCGCGGCCGCGTTCGCCGACGCGACGCACCAGGCCTGGGGGGTCGGCGGCCCGTATACGCGGCGGTAGCGGCGGCGCCCGCCGGCACCGCCGTCCCAGCGGGCGAGCCGCCCCTTGCTTCGAGCGCACTCGAAGAGCTTGGCTTGGGTGTCATGGAGTACACGCAGCTCGGACGCACGGGTCTCAAAGTCAGCCGCCTGGTGCTCGGCACCATGAACTTCGGTCCCCAGACCGATGAGAACGACAGTCACGCGATCATGGACTCCGCGCTCGGCGCGGGCGTCAACTTCTTCGACACCGCCAACGTGTACGGGTGGGGTGAGAACAAGGGCCGCACGGAGGAGATCGTCGGCTCCTGGTTCGCCAAGGGAGGCGGGCGCCGCGAGAAGACCGTTCTCGCGACGAAGGTCTACGGCAACATGGCCGCCGAGGGCGACGCCTGGCCGAACGCGGACCGGCTCTCCGCCCTCAACATCCGCCGCGCCGCCGACGCGAGCCTGAAGCGGCTCGGCACGGACTACATCGACCTCTACCAGTTCCACCACATCGACCGGAACACGCCCTGGGACGAGATCTGGCAGGCCATCGACGTCCTCGTCCAGCAGGGAAAGATCCTGTACGCCGGCTCGTCGAACTTCGCGGGCTGGAACATCGCGCAGGCCAACGAGGCGGCCGCCCGTCGCGGTTCGCTGGGCCTGACCAGCGAGCAGTGCCTGTACAACCTGGCCGAGCGGCGTGCCGAGATGGAGGTCATCCCGGCGGCGCAGGCGTACGGCCTCGGGGTCATCCCGTGGTCGCCGCTGCACGGCGGGCTGCTCGGCGGGGCGCTCCGCAAGGAGCGCGAGGGCGGCGGGGCGCGCTCGACGTCCGGTCGCAGCGCGGACGCGCTGAAGAGCGCGAAGCAGCGCGAGCAGATCCAGGCGTACGAGGACCTGTGCGACAAGCACGACCTGGCGCCCGGTGACGTCGGTCTGGCATGGCTGCTGACCCGGCCCGGCGTGACCGGCCCGATCGTCGGCCCGCGGACGCAGGCGCAGCTGGACTCCGCGCTCAACGCGGTCGAGGTGAAGCTGTCGGAGGAGTTCCTGTCCGCACTGGACGAGGTCTTCCCCGGCCCGGGGCCGTCCCCGGAGGCCTTCGCCTGGTAGTACCCGGCCGGAGTCGGGCCCGGTAGGTTCCGGGGCCCGCGGGCGGGGCCGGTGGTCGCGGGCGCTCAGCGCAGCAGCGCGCCCGCGACCACCACGACGAGCATCAGGACGAGGGCGGCGGTCACTACACGGCTTCGGGTCTTGGGGTCCACGTGTCGAGGTTAACCGGCCGGGGTCATCGACCCAGCGGCCAGGTCTCCACCGTCTCGTAGCGGGCGTCCGGCGCCGGGTGGCTGCGCACCAGCGCGAGGGTGCCGGCGGACCAGGGTGTCCCCAGGAAACCGTCGAGCGCGGCGGCGTACGGGGCGAGAGCCACGCCGCCCCGGCTGCGGGCCAGCGTGAGGTGCGGGGTGTACGCGTGCTCCTGCGCCGGATCGACGCCGGCCTGCCGGGCGGCGCTCTGCACGGAGTCCGCGAGTTCCGCGAGCCGGCCGGTCTCGCCCGCGGCGCCGGCCCACAGCGCCCGGTCGCCGAACCGGCCGCCGCCGGACAGCCGCAGCTCGCAGGGCTCGTGCAGGCGCGCGGCGGCCGCGAGGCGGTCCCGCAGGGCGGGGCGGGTCCGGTCGTCGACCTCGCCGAGGAAGGCGAGCGTGAAGTGCCATCCGGCGCGTTCGGTCCAGCGCAGCCGGCCGGCTCCGGGGAGCCGGCGCAGCGCGGAGACGGCCGGGGCGAGTTCGTCCGCCGCCCCGGGGGGCGGCAGTACCGCGGCGAACAGTCTCATGCCGAAGGCCTCACGCGGCCGTCACCAGTGGGGCGGCCGCGCCCTCACGGGGTACGAACTCGATCAGCCGGTGGTCTTTTCCCCGGTGCAGGTCCACCTTGAGCCGCAGCCCGCCGATCCGGGCCAGCACCAGGCCGACGCCGACCGCCGCCAGGGCCGCGACGAGGCCGCCGGACAGGAACCCGACACGGGCCCCGTAGGTGTCCGTCACCCAGCCGACGAGCGGGCCGCCTATGGGGGTGCCGCCGACGAAGACCATCATGTACAGGCTCATGACGCGGCCCCGCATGGCGGGGTCCGAGGCGAGCTGCACCGACGCGTTGGCCGAGGTGTTGAACGTCATCCCGAAGACGCCGATCGGCAGCAGCAGGAGCGCGAACATCCAGAAGGACGGCGCCAGCGCTGCCAGCACCTCCAGCATGCCGAAGGCGAACGCGGCGGCCACCAGCAGCCTCAGCCGGGTCCGTCCGCGCCGGGCCGCGAGCAGCGCGCCGCCGAGGGAGCCCAGCGCGATGATGGTGTTCAGCAGCCCATAGGTGCTCGCACCGGAGTGGTACACGTGGTTGACGAAGCCGGTGAGGATGATCGGGAAGTTGAAGCCGAAGGTCCCGATGAACCCGACCAGCACGATCGGCCAGATCAGCTCGGGGCGCCCGGCGACGTAGTGCAGGCCCTCCCGCAGCTGGCCCTTGCCGCGCGGTACGCGTTCGACCTTGTGCAGCTCGGCGGTGCGCATCAGCAGCAGGCCGGCGAGCGGGGCGAGGAACGACAGCCCGTTGAGCAGGAACGCCCAGCCGCTGCCGACCGCGGTGATCAGGACACCGGCGACGGCGGGGCCGATCAGCCGGGCGGCCTGGAAGTTCGCGGAGTTCAGCGAGACCGCGTTGCGGATCTCGCCGGGGCCGACCATCTCGACCACGAAGGTCTGACGGGCCGGGTTGTCGACGACGGTCACCATGCCGAGGGCGAAGGCGATGACGTACACGTGCCAGACCTGGACGTGTCCGCTGAGCGTCAGCGCGGCGAGCAGCAGCCCGAGCGCGCCGAGCGCGGCCTGGGTGCACAGCAGGATCTGCCGCTTGGGGTAGCGGTCGGCGATCACACCGCCGAACAGGCCGAAGAGCAGCATCGGCAGGAACTGCAGCGCGGTGGTGATGCCCACCGCGAAAGAGGAACCGGTGATGCTGAGCACCAGCCAGTCCTGGGCGATCCGCGACATCCAGGTGCCGGTGTTGGACACGACGGCGCCGGTCGCGAAGAGCCGGTAGTTACGAACCCTGAGCGAGCTGAACATGCCGCCGCGCTGCGTGGTCGTATCGGGTTCTTGTCCGGGTGCGGTGTCCGATCCGGCTGCCGAACTCAATCTAGGTTCGCCTCCCCTGTGTGGCGTTGCGTTTCACTTACGGTGTTCCAGGTTTTCCTGCGGTGTCACACGGTTTTGCCCGCGATGTCACACGGTCGTCCCCACCCGACGTCCGCCGGTCGGGCCTCACTACAGTCGGGCTTCACTACAGCTGAGCGAGCTTCTCCAGGACCGGCGCCGCGGCGCGCAGCACGGCGCGCTCGTCGTCGCTCAGTCCTTCCGTGAGCTGCGCCAGCCACACGTTGCGCTTGCGGCGGCTCTCCTCGAGCATCGCCTCGGCCTGCTCCGTCTGGCTGACGACCACCTGTCGGCGGTCGTCGGGGTGCGGGTCCCGGCGGACGAGGTCCTTGGCCTCCAGCATCGCGACGATGCGCGTCATGGAGGGCGGCTGCACGTGCTCCTTGCGCGCCAGCTCCCCGGGGGTGGCGGAGCCGCAGCGGGCGAGGGTGCCCAGCACGGACATCTCGGTCGGGCTGAGCGACTCGTCCACCCGCTGGTGGCGCAGTCGCCGCGACAGTCGCATCACTGCGGAGCGCAGAGAGTTCACCGCAGCGCGGTCGTCCTCGGACAGTTCGGTCACATTCATTAGCGTAGCTCATTACCTAGGCTAAGTAAAACTCACCCATATGAGTGAGTTAGCGCCGGAAAACGACACGCGGAACCGCCCTCGCCGAGGACCTTGGGCACATGGCATCGCGAGTGCTCAGCCTGCGTATAGACGCCGACCTGCTGGATCGGCTCCGTGACCACGCCGCCAAATGCGGAACGAGCGTCCAGGACTACGTGGTCCGGACGCTCGTTCGCGACGACTTCGACGAGCGGTTCAAAACCGCCGTCGACGAGACGGAGCGCTTCTACGCGGCTCCGCCGGGGTGACACCGCCCCGCATCAGGGCAGGCCAGGCCGGCTCAGGTCAGGCCGAGGGCCGGCATCAGGTAGTAGAAGCCGAAGACCGCCGCGACCGCGTAGAGGGCCACCGGCACCTCACGGCCGCGCCCCGCGGCCAGCCGCAGCACGCAGAAGCTGATGAAGCCGATGCCGATGCCGTTGGTGATGGAGTAGGTGAACGGCATCATCACCATGGTCAGGAACGCCGGGACGGCGATCGTGAAGTCGTCCCAGTCGATGTCCCGCACGCTGTTCGCCAGGATCAGGAAGCCGACCGCGATCAGCGCGGGAGTGGCCGCCTGGGCCGGGACCATCGTGGCGAGCGGCGTGAAGAACAGCGCAAGCACGAACATCAGGCCGGTGACGATGCTGGCGAGGCCGGTCCTCGCACCCTCGCCGACTCCGGCCGTGGACTCCACGAAGCAGGTGTTGGCGGAGCTGGAGGTGGCGCCGCCGAGGGCGGTGGCGATGCCGTCGACCATCAGCACCTTGTTCATGCCGGGCAGGTCGCCCTTCTCGTCCAGCAGGTGCGCCTCGTCGCTGACGCCGAGGATCGTGCCCATCGCGTCGAAGAAGCAGGACAGCAGCACGGTGAAGACGAAGAGCACCCCCGTCAGGATGCCGACCTCGCCGAAGCCGCCGAAGAGGCTCACGTTGCCGATGAGGCCGAAGTCCGGGCTGGCCACCGGGTTGCCGGGCCACTCGGGGACGGTCAGCCCCCAGGCCTGGCCGGGGATGTCCGCGACCGCGTCGATGATCAGGGCCAGCACCGTCATCGCGACGATGCTGATCAGGATCGCGCCCGGCACCTTGCGGATGATCAGGGCCAGCGTGAGCAGCACGCCCAGGATGAAGACGAGCACCGGCCAGCCGTTGAGGTGGCCGTCCGAGCCCAGCTGGAGCGGGACCGTCGTGTGGGCGGCGTCCGGGATGCGGGTGACGAAGCCCGAGTCGACCAGGCCGATCAGCAGGATGAACAGGCCGATGCCGATCGCGATGCCCTTGCGCAGCCCCAGCGGCACCGCGCTCATCACGCGCTCCCGCAGCCCGGTGGCGACCAGCAGCATGATCGCGAAGCCGGCGAGGACGACCATGCCCATCGCGTCCGCCCAGCTCATCCTGGGTGCGAGCTGCAGGGCGACGACGGTGTTCACGCCGAGGCCGGCAGCGAGCGCGATCGGCACATTGCCGATGACGCCCATCAGGAGGGTGGTGAAGGCGGCGGTCAGCACGGTGGCGGTGACCAGTTGGCCGCCGTCCAGGTGGTGGCCGTACTTGTCCACACCTGAGCTGAGGATGATCGGGTTCAGCACGATGATGTAGGCCATCGCGAAGAAGGTGGCGAGCCCTCCCCGGACCTCGCGCGAGATCGAGGAACCGCGCTCGGAGATCCGGAAGAAGCGGTCGAGACCGTTCTGGGGCGGCGCGGGGGACGGGTTCTGGGCGTCGACCGAAGCGGTGGCCGAGGGGGACATGTGGGTCCTCTATTTGTGCGTTCGTACGACTGAAACCAGTCACCGGGGGGACGGTTTCAGTATGAACAAACAAGTAATCAAGCGCTATCTCCGCGCGTAGACCCTTGCGGCGACCGGCTGCACCCCATCAGAGGGCAGCCACCGGCACCCCGTACCCTGGCCGCATGAGCAAGTGGAAAGCCACCCACGAGACGCCCGAGCCACTGGAAGCGAACGACGTCGCGACCGTCCTGGTCGGCACGGCCGTCTGGTTCGCGCTCTTCCTCGGGCAGCTCCCCTTCTACGGCTGGTACTCCGACCACGGCCACGCCTGGTGGATCTGGACCTGCCTCGCCGGCGCCCTGCTCGGCCTCTTCGGCCTCTGGTACGTCCGGGGACGGAACGCGGCCCTGCTCACCCGGAATGCTCCCTCCGGGGGGTGAAGCGGACGGCGCGCACGTAGCGTCTGTGCCATGACGGATCGCACCGACACCCAGGCCGTTGCCCGCAACGCTGGACTGACCAGCGGTGAGGTCGCCGAGCGGGTGGCCCGGGGCGAGGTGAACGACGTTCCGGTGCGGTCGTCCCGCTCGACCACCGAGATCGTCAAGGCCAACGTCTTCACCCGGTTCAACGCCATCATCGGCGTGCTCTTCCTCGTCATCCTCGTGGTCGGCCCCATCCAGGACGGCCTCTTCGGATTCGTCATCGTCGCCAACACGGCGATCGGCATCTTCCAGGAGATGCGCGCGAAGCGGACCCTCGACAACCTCGCCGTCATCGGCGAGTCCAGGCCCACCGTGCGACGTGACGGCGCGGCCGTCGAGATCCACACCTCCGCGATCGTGCTCGGCGATTTCATCGAGCTGGGCCCGGGCGACAAGGCCGTCGTCGACGGCGAGGTCGTGGAGGCCGAGGGGCTGGAGATCGACGAGTCCCTGCTCACCGGCGAGGCCGACCCGGTGCTGAAGAAGGCGGGGGACCCCGTCATGTCCGGCAGCTTCGTCGTCGCGGGCGGTGGCGCGTTCACGGCCACCAAGGTCGGCCGGGAGGCGTACGCCGCGCAGCTCGCCGAGGAGGCGTCCCGCTTCACCCTCGTCGACTCGGAACTGCGCAACGGCATCAGCCAGATCCTCAAGTACGTGACGTGGATGATGATTCCGACCGCGATCGGGCTGATCATCAGCCAGCTGGTGCTCGAACGGAACGACTGGCGCGAGGCGGTGCGCCGCACGGTCGGCGGCATCGTCCCCATGGTTCCCGAGGGCCTGGTGCTGCTCACCTCCGTCGCCTTCGCGATCGGCGTCGTCCGGCTCGCCCGCAAGCAGTGCCTGGTGCAGGAACTCCCCGCCATCGAGGGCCTGGCCCGCGTCGACGTCGTCTGCCTGGACAAGACCGGCACGCTCACCGAGGGCGGCATGGATGTCACCGGGCTGCGGCTGCTCGACGGCGCCCCGGAGCCGTACATCCAGCAGGCGCTCGGCGCGCTCGGCGCCTCCGACCCGCGGCCCAACGCCAGCCTCCAGGCCATCATCGACGCCTACCCGGCCTCGGCGAACGGGGACGGCTGGCACTGCAACGACGCGCTGCCCTTTTCCTCCGCGCGCAAGTACAGCGGCGCCGCCTTCGCCGAGCCCGGCGGCGACAGCAGCACCTGGCTGCTCGGCGCACCCGACGTCCTGCTGCCCGACGGCCACACCGCCCTCGCCGACATCGACGAACTCAACAACCAGGGCCTGCGGGTGCTGCTGCTCGCACGCACCCACCGCGCGCTGGACGATCCGTCCCTCGCCTCCGACGTCGTCCCGCAAGGGCTGGTCGTCCTCGAACAGCGGCTGCGCCCCGACGCGGCCGACACCCTGCGCTACTTCGCGGAGCAGGGCGTCCAGGCCAAGGTCATCTCCGGCGACAACGCGATCTCGGTGGGCGCGGTCGCAAGCAAGCTCGGGCTGCCCGGCGCGGAGCACCCGGTCGACGCCCGCCGGCTGCCCACCGACCGGGACGCGATGGCGGAGGTCCTGGAGAACGGCACGGTCTTCGGCCGGGTCACCCCGCAGCAGAAGCGCGACATGGTCGCCGCGCTCCAGTCCCGGGGCCACAACGTCGCGATGACGGGCGACGGCGTCAACGACGTACTGGCCCTGAAGGACGCCGACATCGGCGTCTCCATGGGCTCCGGGTCCGAGGCGACCCGGGCCGTCGCGCAGATCGTGCTGCTCAACAACAGCTTCGCCACGCTGCCTTCGGTGGTCGCCGAGGGCCGGCGCGTCATCGGGAACATCACCCGGGTGGCGACGCTCTTCCTCACCAAGACCGTCTATTCGGTGCTGCTGGCGCTGCTGGTCGTCTTCTGGCAGGTGCCGTATCCGTTCCTGCCCCGCCATCTGACGCTGCTGTCCACCCTGACCATCGGCGTCCCGGCGTTCTTCCTGGCGCTCGCCCCCAACAAGGAGCGGGCCAAACCGCACTTCGTACGGCGGGTGATGCGGTACTCGGCGCCGGCGGGCGTCATCTGCGCGGCGGCGACGTTCGGGGAGTACCTGCTGGCCCGCCACCACTACACGGGCGACGGGGCGCTGGACGCCGAGACGAGCAGCGCGACCCTCACCCTGTTCCTGATCTCCCTGTGGGTGCTGGCCATCGTCGCCCGCCCGTACACGCTGTGGCGGGTCTGCCTGGTGCTGGCGATGGCCGCGGGCTTCCTGATCGTGCTGGTCACGCCGTGGTTGCAGGATTTCTTCGCGCTCAAGCTGGTGGGGACGGAGGGCCCGTGGGTGGGGGTGGGCGTCGCCCTCGCGGCCGGGCTCGTTCTGGAACTGGTCTGGAGAACGCTCCGCGTCCGCGACACCGACTGACACCCCCACCCACCGACCGGCCCCCCGCCAGGGGTTCTACTCGATGAAGGCGGCGGCGTTCTCGGCGGCCCACACCGCGAAGCCGCGCGCCGGGTGGCCGGTCAGCTCGTCGACCCCGGTGGTGAGGTCGACGGGCTTGCCGTCGCAGGACCGCCAGTACGCGAGCAGGCCGTCGGCGAAGCTCGCGGGCACGTGGTTCGCCATCTCCGCCTTCCAGACCTCGGGGGTGACGGCGTCGAACGTGAAGGGCCGGCCGGTGGCACGGGCGAGCAGATCGATCTGCTCGGCGAAGGTGAACGAGGCGGCACCGGTCAGGGTGTACGCCCCACCGCGCAGCGCCGGATCCTTCAGGACGGCGACCGCCGCTTCGGCGATGTCCGACTCGTGGATGGCGTCGGTGTGCGCGCCGGGGTACGGCAGGCTCACCGTGCCGGTGTTCTTCAGCGGCCAGGACCAGTAGAGCGTGTTGCTCGCGAAAGCGCTGGGCCGCAGGAACGTGCACGGCAGGGCGGAGGAGGAGAGGGCGTCCTCGACCTCCACGTGCTGGCGGGCGATGGGGTCGTTCTTCGCGTCGGGGTTGAGCACGGCGGACGAGGAGAGCAGCACCACGTGCTGCACGCCGGCGTCGTTGGCGGTCTTGATGAACTCCTCGATGTGCGAGGAGCTGGCGTACAGGAAGACGGAGTCGACGCCGGCCAGGGCGCCGGGGAACGTATGTGGTTCCGCGAGGCTCAGCTTCACGTCGGGTACGCCGTCCGGCAGGACGAGCTCGTCGGGTTCGCCGGACGCGGCCCGGACTTTGTAGCCCTGTTCGTGCAGCAGGCTGATGAGCGTAGTGCCGACGCGTCCGCGGCTTCCGGTGACGAGGATGGTCATGTCGTGGTCCTTCCGGTTCGGGCGCCCGGTGCGGGCGCCCCTGGTGGTGGTGGGGTGCGGAGACGGTGGGTCAGTGGTGGTCGTCGGGCTGGGCGTTGCGCGGCATGAGCCACACGAGGCCGATGCTGAGGAGCGCGACGCCGGCGACGACGATCAGGCTGTAGGTCATGGCGTGGGCCTCGTCGTCGGAGGCGAGGGTCTTGAAGTAGACCGTGGTGACGACGGCGGCGCCGATGGCGTTGGCGAGCTGCTGGACGGCGCTGAGGGAGCCGCTGGCGCTGCCGGCTTCCGAGGGGTCGATGTCGCCGATGGTGACGTCGTAGATGGTGCCGAAGCAGGTGCCCATGCCGACGCCGATGATCAGGATCGGGGCGAGGAGCGTCCAGGTGCCGAGGTCGGTGCCGTAGGCGTGGACCAGGGCGAGCAGCCAGCCGGTGCCGATCAGGGTGATCACCAGGCCGATGAGGACGAGGTTGCGTCCGAGCTTGCCGACGAGCTGGTAGCAGGCGATGGAGGCGACCACGATGCCCGCGGCGACGGGGGCGAGGCCGAGCGCGGCGCGCATCGGGGAGTAGCCGAGACCGTTCTGCAGGAAGAGCGAGAGGACGAAGAGCAGGCCCGCGTTGGCGGCGAAGAAGACGATGCCGAGGATGAGGCCGGAGGTGAAGCCGCGGTTCTTGAGCAGCGACGGCTGGATGAGCGGGCTGGCGGCGGTGCGCTGGCGGTGGCAGAACAGGCCGAAGAAGACGAGGCCGGCGGCGAGGGAGGCGAACGGGACGAGGGTCCAGCCGTTGGAGGAGCCCTCGATCAGGCCGTAGAGCAGCCCGAGCATGGTGCCGGCGAGCAGGCCGGAGCCGATGCCGTCGACGGCGGTGGTGGGGTCGCCGGTGTCCTTCGGCAGGAGCTTGACGGCGGCGATGATCGCGAAGCCGCCGAGCAGGATGTTGATGAGGAACATGGAGCGCCAGCCGGCGCCGAAGAGGTCGGCGTCGATGAGGAAGCCGGCGAGGATCGGGCCGCCGACGGCGGAGATGCCGAGGGTCGGGCCGAAGGCGCTGAACGCCTTGCCGATCTGGTCACGCGGGAAGACGGCACCGAGGATGCCGAAGCCCTGCGGGATCAGCAGGGCGCCGAAGGCACCCTGGACGAGGCGGGCGACGATGATCGAGGCGGGGCTGAAGGACAGTCCGCAGGCGACGGAGGCGACGGTGAAGCCGATGAGGCCGACGAGGAAGACGCGGCGGCGGCCGAACTTGTCGCCGAGGCGTCCGCCGACGACGAGGAGGACGCCCAGGGAGAGGGCGTAGGCGGCGCCGAGCCACTGGATGAGGGCCGCGCCCCCGTTGAGGTCCTTGCTGATGGTGGGTGCGGCGATGTTGGTGATCGTCGCGTCCAGGAGGTCCAGGACGTCGGCGATGAGGATGACGGCGAGGATGGCCCAGCGCCGGTTCGGGGAGACGGCCTCGGCGGCCGTGGCAGGGGGAACTGTGAGAGTGGACATCAGAGCTGGTCTTTCGGAGAGAAGGGCGCGGTCGTTGCCGCGTAGGATGCAACCGCGGCGATCAGATTGCGCCGCGCAGATGTTGCGTCACACACATAAATTTGGAGCATGAAGGACCCGATGTCAAGCCGAAAAGAACTGCTCGCCCGAATCGCCGACGAGAGCCAGCGCCATTACGCCGCCTGGACGCTCTTCAACCAGGCCATGGCCGACCACCTCGGCCTGCACCCCACCGACCTCCAGTGCCTGGGGCTGCTCGGCATGGAGCCGGAGCCGCTCAGCACCGGGCGGATCGCCACCCTGACCGGCCTCACGGCCGGTTCCGCGACCCGGCTCGTCGACCGCCTGGAGAAGGCCGGCCTCGTCGTCAGGACCGCCGACCCCGGCGACCGCAGGCGCGCCCTGGTCGCCCTCGCGCCGGAGGCGCTGCCCAGGTTCGCGGAAGCCTGGGACGAGCCCGGGGAGGCCTTCACCGAGCTGCTCGACGGGTACAGCGACCGCGACCTCGACGTCATCGCCGACTTCCTGGGCCGCGCCACCGAAGTGGGGCGGACCCAGGCGGCCAGACTCAGCGCAGGCCGGTGAGCCCTCCGTAATCCCTAATCGAACCAGCGTGCGCGGGCCAGCTCCTCCGTGCGCGACGAGTCCTCCAGCAGCGCCGCGAGTTCGAAGCGGCGCTGCCACTGCCCCGCGGCCCACGCCAGCCCGGCCGCGACCCCCTCGACGGTCGCGGCGTGCAGGACGCCGTCCACGTAGCGCCAGTCCAGCTCCGTGCCGCCCGCCACCACGAGCTCCTCGTGCTCGACGTACGACCGGGGAGCCGTCGGCAGCAGCTCGCGCACGGCCGCCGGGACCTCATGGACCTCCCCCTCGGAGACCACCCGCGCGTCGAACGCCTCGCTCAGCCGGCGGACCTGGAACAGCTCCGCCAGATCGCCCGCCCGGTACGGCGGCACCGGCAGCAGCGGCTGCCCCGCGGCCAGCGGCAGCAGGTCCGGGGCGTCCGCGACCAGCGCGTCACCCGCCTCCACGACGCGCACCTCACCGTCGACGACCGCCCGCAGCTCGTCCGGCAGCGTCACCTGCTCCGGGTCGAGCGCGGCCAGCGCCGCGTACAGCCGCAGCAGCTGGGCGGCGGTCACCGGCCGGTCCGGGTCGGCCAGCCGCGCCAGCAGCTCGGCGCCACCGCCCGGCTCGTCGAGCAGCGCGGACACCGTCGTACGGACACCCAGCGCCCGCAGCACCTGCTCGTCCACATCGACGTCGGCCTCGTCGTACAGCCCCGCCAGCAGCGGATCGCCGCCGGCGGACCGCAGGCCCACCGGGCGGCGGCCGTCCAGCACCGGGTGGTCGCGCAGCCACCAGGCCGAGTAGGCGCGGACCGAATCGGTCGTACCGTCCGGCAGCAGCACCCGCACGGGCGCGGTGATCGCGTCCCGCAGCGGCGGCCGGGACAGCATGGCCAGCGCCTGCGGCCACGCGTCGTCGTCGACGAGGTCAAGGTCCCGGACCGCGACGATCTCCGTGGCGACCGGCGGGACATCCGTCTCCGGCAGCCGGTCGAGCACGTCCTCGCACCACACGTCGACGGCGTCCAGCAGGCCGACGTCGTCCGGCTCGGCCCAGTCGCTCTCGCGCGGCTCCAGCTCGTCCGGATCCAGCACCACGTCGGCCGCCCGCACCAGCGCGAACGTCGCCAGCACGCCCACGGCCGTCAGCGGCTGCTCCCCCCAGCGGTCGGCCAGCTCCTGGTCCACGGGGGCGAGTTCGCCCTCCCGCAGCACCTGCTCCAGCGCGCTGCCCGGCAGCACCAACTCGCCCGCCGGGGCCAGCTCGCCCTCGTCGTCCGGCAGCGCGAGCGCCCCGAGCCACGGCTCCTCCCCCGGCGCGAGACCCGCCGCCTTCACCAGCCCGAGGACGACCTCCGCCAGCTCCTCGGCGTCCAGGCCGTCCTCGTCCCAGATCTCCCCGGAATCCAGCGACCCGGCGACGGCCGCCCGCACCTGCGGGGTCGTCAGCACGGCGTTCGGCGTCGCGGACAGCGCGCCCAGCTTCTCCAGCAGCGGATGCACCGCCTCCGGGTCGGCCACCTTCAGACCCAGCCGGGCCAGCGGCGCGAGGTCCACCTCGCCGTCGGGCAGCGGCAGCAGCACCTGGCGCGGGCCGACGACCGTCCGGCCGTCCGCCAGCGGCACCGGCAGCCCCGTCAACCGGTCGGGATCCGTCCCGGCCAGCGCGTCGTACAGCCTGCGCCACCAGGCCGCCGGGCGCTCGGCGCCCGCCAGCCGGTCGATGGCGTCGGCCAGCGACAACCGCGCCACGCCCAGCGCGCGCAGCTCGGGGCGGCGCTCCAGACCTGCCGGCAGCAGCGTCGGGAACACCTCGGCGAGCACGTCGACGGCCTCCGCCTGCGCACCCTCCACGACCTCGGCGTCCACCGGCCGCAGCGCCTCGCCCTCGACCACCGGGCCGCCGACCCCGCCGTCCCACCGGCCCTCCGCCACCTCGGGGGCGTCGCGACCCACCGCCACCGCCACCGCGCGCGGCAGGAACGCCGTACGCGGCAGGCCGTCCAGCACCTGCCGGCGCAGCTCCGCGTCCAGCTCCCCCTTGCCCAGCGGCCCCGGCACCAGGTCCACGATGCCCACGCCGACCGGCTGCCAGTCCCGCAGCAGCCCCACATACGTCTCGGCCGCCCGCGCGACCAGGAAGTCCGTCAGCGGACCCGGCGCCGCGTGCCGCCGGCTCGGATCCATCGGGAACGACGCGATCAGCAGCGCCGGCAGCCCCAGCGGCTCGTCCGTCGGCGTCGGGGCGTGCACCACGCCCGCCGTGCGCGGCCGGCCCGGCGAACCGTCCCCGTCCACCGGCACCGCCCAGGTCACCGACCACACCGGCCGGAGCCGCTCCTCCACCGGCCGGTCCGCCAGCAGCCCCGCCTCCAGCGGGCCCGCCGCGGACGCCACCCGCCACCGGGTCGCGGCGGCCGCCGCGCTGTCCTCCACGAGGACCGTTCCGTCATCCTGACGTTGCGTCAAAGTCCTTACGCCGTCCGGCGTGTCGACCACGACCTCGGACAGCCCCGGCAGCGTCAGCAGCAGCGCGTCGTCGATCCCGGCCAGCAGGCGCTCCGCGAGATCCGCGGCGGCCCCGTCCCGCAGCGGCAGCACCACGACCGTGTCGTACCCGTCCGGCGCCGAACCCTCCGCCGGGAACGGCAGCCGCAGCAGCGGCACGTGCCCGTCCCTGCGCCGCAGCTCGTCCGCGAGCCCCGGTGTCTCCGTCGCCAGCGCCCTGGCCTCGGCCAACGACCACCGCACACCCCCGGTGCGCCCGACCACCGCCGGCTCGTCACTCACCGCAAGCACCGACGCGAACCCCACGCCGAACCGGCCGACGGCGGTCTCCGCGTCCTCCCGCTTCGCACTCGCCCGCAGCGTCGACAACGACTCCACACCGGCCGCGTCCAGCGGTGCCCCGGTGTTCGCCGCCGCCAGCACGGCGGGGCTGTCGCCCTCCGCCGCGTGCAGCGTCAGCCGCAGCCGGCCCCGCACCCCGGCCCGCACCGCGGCGTCCGCCGCGTTCTGCGCCAGCTCGACGACGAGCCGGTCCCGGTAGCCGCCGAGCGCCAGGTCCTCCTCGGCGTTGGCGTCCTCCCGGAACCGCGCGGCCGACGTCCCCCACGCGTCCAGCACTCCGCGGCGCAGCCGCCCCGTCCCGAACGGATCCGTCGCCCCACCGGTTTCCCGTACCGCCGCTGCGCCGCTCACGTCGGTGTCTCCCTCGCCTCGCGAAATCCCCTGCCTGGGGAAGTGTCCCGCCTCCGGAGGAGGTACGGGAAATTCGCCGCCGCGAGGCGGACACGACGACGCCTGCGGCGCGCTCGTCGCCTACCGGCGGGGTGGGCGCGCTCACCGCGGGTCCGGATACGTCGGCACCCGCAGCGCCGTCACGCCTGCGGCGGGCCTTCCCCCACCCGCCCGCCCTTTTCGCCTACCGGCGGGGTGGATGGGGCCCAGCCCTTCTCGCCTACCGGCGGGATGGGTGAGCCCGACTCTTTCGCCTACCGGCGGGCTGGGGACGGGGCCCGGCCCCGCGGGGCTGGGACGCGTGGGGACGGGTCCGGAGGGGTGGGGTGTGTCGGCCCGTGCGGGCCGACGTCCGGTGCCCCCAACGGCCTAGGAGTGACCCAGCTCCTCCGCCGGCGTCGACTCCTCCACCGACCCCTGCCGGTCCGGATGCAGCACCAGCGGGTCGACCTCGTTGATCTCGTCCAGCGTCATCGGCGCCGGCACCGGCGGCTTCGGCATCACTGCCGCCTCCGAGTGGCCCCCGCACCCGTACCCAAGCGAGACGACACGCCCGTCCGCCGGCGAGAACTCGTTCGCGCAGATCCCGAACGCCTGCCGCAGCGAGCCCGCGATCGGGACGAAGAAGCCGCAGCTGAGGCAGTTGGCCGGGGCGGCCTGGGCCATCGGCGTCTTGGGGCCGAACTCTTCCTCCCAGCGGTCGGCCGCGCCGTGCAGCCCGTAGCGCGAGAGGACACGCCGACGGCCCATCCCGATTTCCCCGGCGATCGCACCGATGCTGCCGATCGCGGGAAGCGCGGCCGCCGGGCCGGACAGCTCGGCGTCCTCGGCCTCGACGACGTCCGCCAGCTCCTCCGACACCACGGAGTTCGGCAGCGGCGCGTCCTCGCCGCTCCAACCGGGTTCGAGCCGGAGATCGTCGGACTCCGTGGGCAGGAGGTCCCCCGGACCCATGTCACCCGGTCGGAGCCGCTCGCTCCACGGCACCCACTCGGGGGCCAGGATCGAGTCGTCGCCGGGCAGCAGCACGGTCTCGTCGATCGTGATGTTCTTGGCGCGCGACGCCCTGGTGAGCGTCGTCGCCCAGCGCCACCCGCGGTAGGCGGGCTCCTTGCAGGCGAAATAGTGGGTGACGACGCGGTCGCCCTCGGCGACGACGCCAAGATGCTCGCCGACCGATTGCGGCCCGGCGGCCTCCTCTGTCACAGCCAGCGCGACATCGACCGCCTCGGCGCACAGGCGGTCTGGGGTACGGCTTCGCATCGCAGCACTCACAAGAATCGATTCTCTCCGTTACGCCGTCTCACGTGTGCGCCGCCGGAGGCGGGCGGGGGCCGAAACGGAGCGGACCTGCGGACCGCGTCAACGCTTCTTTCCCTACCCGAACGACCTCGGGCGCACCTGTTGGCACCCATTCTGCGCGATCGCACGCTACCCGTGCGCACCGCGTGCGCAAAGGAGGGGGTGAGAGGCAGCTCATTTGGGGCAGGATGGCCCTCGTGGCAAGCGCAGTGACGTCCGGTCCGGGGACCCTTCGCAGGGCAGGACGCGCCCTGGTGAGCGCGGCGCAACGGTCCGGTGGGGCCGTGCGCCGCCGCATTCGGCGGTCCACGCACGCCCATGGGGCGGGCGAGTCCGGACTCGCGAAACTGATCGAACTGCACGCGGTGAATTCTGCGGGCGACATGCTGATCACGATCGCTCTCGCCAGCACTGTGTTCTTTTCGGTACCGACCGGCGAGGCGCGCGGCCGGGTGGCGCTCTATCTTCTGGTCACCATGGCGCCATTCGCGTTGCTCGCGCCGGTGATCGGCCCGCTGCTCGACCGGATGACGCACGGCCGCCGGGCCGCCATGGCGATGGCGATGCTGGCGCGGGCCGTGCTCGCCTGGACGATGGCGTCGGTCGTGACGACGGCGGGCCTCGGCCTGTATCCGGCGGCGCTGGGCGTGCTCGTGGCGTCGAAGGCGTACGGCGTGGTGCGCAGCGCCGTCGTGCCGAGACTCCTGCCGGGGCGGACCACGCTCGTGAAGGCGAATTCGCGGGTCACGCTCGCCGGGCTGCTGGCCACGGCGATCGCGGCGCCGATCGGCGCCGGGCTGCACATGATCGGGCCGCAGTGGCCGCTGTACGGGGCGTTCGTGGTGTTCGCGGGCGGTGCGCTGCTGTCGATGTCGCTGCCGCACAAGGTGGACTCGGCGAAGGGCGAGGCGAAAGCGCGGTTCGCCGAGCTGAGGGCCGCCGACCGGGGCGGTACGGGCGACGGCGTCGACCCGCCCGGGGCCGGCCTGCCGGGTGACGGCGTGCGCGAATCGGGCCGCAAACCGGGGCTGCTGGGTGTCGGATCGTCCGTGCTGCACGCGCTGCAGGCCAATTCCGGGCTCCGGGCGCTCTCCGGCTTCCTGACGATGTTCCTCGCGTTCCTGCTGCGCGAGCACCCGCTGGAAGGGCTGACCCCGGCGTTCTCGCTGGGCATGGTGGCGGTCGCGGCGGGCGGCGGCAACGCGCTGGGGACCGCGCTCGGGTCGTGGCTGAAGTCCCGCGGCCCGGAGATCATCATCGTGATGGCGCTGATCGCCGCGGTCACGGCGGCGACGGTGGCCGCGCTCATGTACGGCACCGTGACGCTCGCGGTGGTCGCGGCGGTGGCCGGTATCTCCCAGGCGCTGGGCAAGCTGTCGCTCGACGCCCTCATCCAGCGCGACGTCCCCGAAGTGGTGCGCACGTCGGCGTTCGCCCGTTCGGAGACCGCCCTGCAGTTGTCGTGGGTGGTCGGCGGCGGGCTGGGGATAGTGCTGCCGCTGATCGGTTCGCTGGGGATGGCGGTGGCGGCCGGGCTGGTGATGGTGGGCTTCCTCCTGTCGGTGCGCGGCCTGCTGGGCGCGGCTCGCGGCGGAACGGCCCGCGCGCGCGTGGCGTGACGCCCGCACCACGGACGACGCCCGCACCACGGCACGACGCCACGCCGTACCCCCGCGCGGCGGGAAGCCGACCGCCCGGTAGCCTCACCTTCATGAGCATTCGCCGCGCTGCCGCCGCCCTCGGTGCCGTGTCCCTCGGGCTGGTCCTCCTCACCGCTTGTGAGAAGCCGACCCCGCTGGCGACCGTGACCGTGGGCACCAAGACCGTGACCACCGAGGCCACTGACAAGTGCTACGCCGACGGCAAGAAGCTGCCGAGCGCGATCTTCATCGCGTGCCTCAGCGCCGCCCCCAAGCACACGATCACGGTCAAGCCGGGTGAGAAGGTGCGGGTCGGCGTCGACCCGTCCATCGGTGAGAAGGGCTGGCTGATCGCCTCGGGCGTGAACCAGAAGACGGACGTCCTGAAGGAC
The DNA here is from genome assembly GCF_027158205.1 of Streptomyces sp. H39-S7. GTDB lineage: Bacteria > Actinomycetota > Actinomycetes > Streptomycetales > Streptomycetaceae > Actinacidiphila. The sequence goes on from NZ_JAPVLU010000003.1 coordinate 220,984, forward strand.
GAGACGTACTGGACGATCACCGAGTCCGCCGGCATCTTCACGGCGAGCGACCCGCAGACCGGCTCCTCGATGCCGCTGAAGAACGCCACGCTGAACATCGTCGGCAGCCCGGACGCCAGTTCCGACAACGTCTTCGGTGTCTGGCAGTTCAAGCTGGTGAAGGCCGCGTAACGGGTCTGCGGACATGCGCGTGCTGGTGGTGACCGCGGTGGCGGCGGAGCGGGATGCCGTCTCCGCCGGGCTGAACACGGCCGCGCACCCCGCGGTGCACTGCGACGTGATCGCCGCGGGGGTCGGCCCGGCCGCCGCGGCGGCCGGCACGGCCACCGCCCTGGCCCGCGCGGAGCCGCCGTACGACCTGGTGGTCTCCGCCGGGATCGGCGGCGGCTTCCAGCCCGCCGCCCCCCTGGGGTCGGTGGCCGTCGCGCGGACGATCGTGGCGGCGGACCTGGGCGCGCAGACGCCCGAAGGGTTCCTGCCCGTCGCGGAACTGGGCTTCGGGGTGAACGAGCACCGCCCGCCCGCCGCGCTGGGCGCGGCCGTGGCACGGGCGCTCGGCGCGGTCCACGGACCGGTGCTGACGGTGTCCACGGTGACCGGAAGCGCCGCGCGCGCCGCCGAACTGGCGGACCGCCACCCCGGCGCCGTCGTCGAGGCGATGGAGGGGTCCGGCGTAGCGGAGGCAGCGGCGGCGCACCGCGTGCCCGTGCTGGAGATCCGTACGGTGTCCAATCCGGTGGGCCCGCGCGACCGCGCGGCCTGGCGGATCGGGGAAGCGCTGGCAGCGCTGACCGAGGCGTTCGGGAAACTTCCGGCGGCGCTCGACAGCGAAGACCCGAGGACCTGGGGATCTGAGGACCTGACATGAAGATCGCGTATTCGCCCTGCCCGAACGACACCTTCGTGTTCCACGCGTGGGCGCACGGCCTGGTGCCGGGCGCGCCCGCCCTGGACGTGACGTTCGCGGACATCGACATCACCAACACCCTGGCCGAGCAGGGCGCGGAGTGCCCCTACGACGTGCTGAAGGTGTCGTACGCCGTGCTGCCGTGGGTGCTGGACGAGTACGCGCTGCTGCCCTGCGGCGGCGCCCTGGGCCGCGGCTGCGGCCCGCTGGTGCTGACCCGCGAGCCCATGAGCCTGGCGGGGAAGACCGTCGCGGTGCCGAGCGAGCGCTCGACGGCGTACCTGCTGTTCCGGCTGTGGGCGGCGGCCGAGGTGCCGGGAGGTGCCCCCGTCAAGGTCGTGGTCATGCCGTTCCACGAGATCATGCCCGCGGTGCGGGACGGCCGGGTCGACGCGGGCCTGGTCATCCACGAGGCGCGCTTCACGTACCAGGAGTACGGGCTGCACAAGCTCGCCGACATGGGCGAGCACTGGGAGGCCACCACGGGCCTGCCGATCCCGCTCGGCGCGATCATCGCCAAGCGGTCGCTGGGGGCCGAGAAGCTGGGCGCACTCACGGACGCGATCCGCACGTCGGTGCGCGCGGCGTGGGACGACCCCGCGGCCTCACGCGACTACGTGCTCGCGCACTCCCAGGAGATGGATCCGGCCGTCGCCGACCAGCACATCGGGCTCTACGTGAACGAGTTCACGGCCGATCTCGGCGAGGACGGCTACGCGGCGGTCCGCGGACTGCTCACCCGCGCGGCGGCCGAGGGACTGGTACCGCCCCTCGGCCCCAACGCGCTGACGTACTGACCGTTACGGGCTCTCAGACGTCCAACTGGTCGGCCACCGCGCGCAGCACGCCCGCGATCTTGTGGCCGTGGGTCTTCTCCGGGTACCGGCCGCGCTGCAGCGAGCGGGCCACCTCCTCCAGGAGCGTGGTGAGGTCCTGGACGATGGGCAGCAGTTCGTCCGGTTTGCGGCGCTGCGCGGCCGCGACGGACGGTGCGGGTTCGAGGAGGGTCACGGAGAGCGCCTGTTCACCGCGCTGGCCGTTGACGACTCCGAACTCCACACGCTGGCCGGGCTTGAGCGCGGCCACCCCGTCGGGCAGTACCGACGAGTGCACGAAGACGTCGCCGCCGTCGTCGCGGGAGAGGAAGCCGAAGCCCTTCTCGCTGTTGAACCACTTGACCTTGCCGGTAGGCACGTCCGACCTCGTCCTCATCGCTCGTAAAGCCCTGGGAAGGGCCCTGGATAGCAGTGCGGCAGGCCCGTTCTGACCAGACCTGCTCGTGCTACCAGCCTATTGGCCCGGTGGCCGGTGACAAGACGCCGTGGTCCCCCATCTCTCCGGACCGATCTACCCTGGTCGGGTGACCAACACACCTCACTCCCGGGGGACGGCCCCCGCAACGTCCGAAACCCGCGGGGCGGGCGACGTCCTCGTGCGCGTCGGCGCGATCGTCTTCTTCGTGGGCGCCGTGAGCACGATGGCCACCATGGTTCCGCTCCTCCTCGGTACCGACCCGCTGCCGACGCCCGCGTACTTCGTCTCGATGCTGATGGGCGCCGGTCTGGCGCTCGCGCTCGGCGGGCTGCTGCGCTCCGCCCTCGCGCAGAAGCGCGCGGTGCGGGAGGCTCAGGCGGCCACGGGCGCGTAGCCCGCGAACCAGGCGGGGAACTCGGTCAGGCTGTCCAGCACCACGTCCGCGCCGGCCGCCCGCAGCTCCGCCGCGTCGCACGGCCCGGTGGCGACGGCGACCGAGAGCGCGCCGGCGGCGCGGGCGCCGCGCACATCGCCCGTGTGGTCGCCCACGTAGACCGAGGCGCCGTACTCCAGCAGCGCCGCCGCCTTGGCCTCGGCCCACAGCCAGCCGCGCACCTCGGCGTCGATGCCCAGGTGGGCCAGGTGCAGCTTGGCGTTGGGCTCGTGCTTGGCCGTGACGACGACCGCCCGGCCGCCCACCGCGCGCACCGCGTCGACGGAGGCCCGGGCACCGGGCAGTGCGGGCGTCGGCGCGATCGCGTAGTCCGGGTAGAGGGCGCGGTAGCGGTCGGCGGTCTCCGCGATGGCGGCGGCCGGGAACCAGTGGGCCAGTTCCTCGTCGAGCGGCGGCCCGAGCCGGGTGACGGCCAGCTCCGAGTCGATGTGGACGCCGGTCTCCGCGGACAGCCGGTCGTAGGCGGCCTTGATGCCGGGCCGGGAGTCGATGAGGGTCATGTCGAGATCGAATCCGACCGTGATCGTGGGGATGCCGGGAGCGGGGGAAGCGGTAGTCATACCGCCATTCTCGCCCCGCGCGGCCCGTGCTCCCGGCGGGCCCGAGCCCGGCGGTCAGGCCCGGCGGCCCCGCCAGAACAGGTACAGCGCGGAGCCGACGGCCGCCACTCTGACGACCACCGGAAGGCCGTCCCGGAGCGCCTGCCCCATCGTCCCCTGCGGGACCGGCTCGCCCCACTTCCCCGCGGTCCGCCCCCACAGCCAGACGAGCAGGCCGGCCGCGGCCGTGCCGGGAATGCCGAACACGGCGAACTTCGCCTGATTGCGGGACAGCCGCCGCGCGAAGTACGCGACCAGCCAGCCCAGCCCCAGCGGGACCCACGAGCCCAGCACCGCGCCCGTCACCAGCAGGGCCCCGGCCACCAGCAGCATCGGGCTGGCCCGCCCGAGCGGCTCCGCCGCGACCCGGCGCCGCCGCAGCAGCCGCCTGCGCGGCGCGGCCTCCTCGGCCTCCTCCGCCGGCGCCTCCTCCGGCGCCTCCGCCTCCGCCTCGGGTTCCTCCTCCTCGTCCTCCTCGTCGAGGTCGAAGTCGAAGTACACCCGGCCCGTCATCCCGGGCAGCCCCGCCAGCTCGTCCCCCGCTGCGACCGGGGGCCCGCCCGGGATGTCCGCCCGCTGCTGCGGGATCTTCCGGAACGACGCCGGCTGCGCCTGCGGCCTCCCGGCCGCGGCCTCCACCACCTCGTCGGGCGACCCCAGCCGCCCCAGAATCCGCCGCACCGCCGCCGGACTGTCCCCGGCCCCGGCCCCCGACCCGCTGACGCGCTCCCGGTCGATGTCACTCCGCAACCGCGCCACGAGCCGCATCCGTTGGGCAGCGGGCAACGTCCTCTGCGCCAGGTCACCCACCCGGCTCAAGTAGTCGAACACGAGCTGATCGCTCTCGACACCCATCCACCCCACCCGCCCAAACGCCGTGCGCCACCGCTCAGTCGACGGTACCGTGCCGCCTCCGGCGGAGGTCCGCATATCAACGGCGCCGACCCCCACGGGTGTACGGCCCCGCGGCCGCCGGGCTTCCTCCCACCCGCCCGCCCTCATCGCCTACCGGCGGGGGCTCGGGGCACGCGAGCCGGATGGGGGCACCGTCACGCCTGCGGCGGGCTGGTTCCCCTCACCCACCGTGGGCGTGCCGCTGCGGGGAACTGAGCGCCGTCCCCTTACCGGCCCCCGCACCCCCACCACCCGCCCCGGGGACCGGTAATGTGGGACGGATGACCACTGAGCAGCCCGGCAAGCCCGGCGGCACGCCGCCTCGCACGCCGCCGCGCACGCTGGCGGAGGATCTGCGGGCCCGCGGCGACGAAGCGCTGGCCGCGCTCCTCCGCGCCCGGCCCGACCTGCTCAGCCCGGTTCCGAACGACCTGACGCAGCTAGCGACCCGGGCGGCGACCCGCGCGTCGGTCGTGCGCGCGCTGGAGCGCCTGGACCGCTTCACCCTGCAGACCGTCGAAGCCCTCGCCGTCATGCCCGACGGCGGCGCCTACGCCGTACTCCGGGCGCTGATGACGGGCGACGCCGCGGACAGGGCCACCGACGCGGCCCTCCCGCACGCCGTCGGGAGCCTGCGCGCCCAGGGGCTGGTGTGGGGCGGCGAGGACCGGCTGCGGCTGGTGCGCACGGCACGTGACCTGCTCGCGCCGTCGGCGTCCGTACCGTCGCCCACCGGCCTGGGGCCGTCCGTCGCGGAAGCGACGTCCGGCATGTCGCCGGCGCGGCTGCAGGAGATCCTCGCCGACGTGGGGCTGCCCGCGACGCACGACCCGATGAGCGCGGTGGCGGCCCTGGCCGGGCTGTTCAGCGACCGCAAGCGGATGAAGAAGCTGCTGGCCACGGCGCCGGAGGGCGCCACCGCCGCGCTCGGCAAGCTGGCGTGGGGCCCGCCGTACGGCGAGGTCGGCGACGCCATCGCGCCGGTACGGGCCGCGACCGCCACCACGCCCGTGCAGTGGCTGCTGGCCAGGGGCCTGCTGCTGCCCGCCGGGCAGCACAACGTCGTGCTCCCCCGCGAAGCGGCCCTCCACCTGCGGGCGGGCCGCGCGCACCGCACCGTCGAGCCGGCGCCGCCGGCCGTCACGCCCGTCGAGCACTCTCCACAGGCTGTGGACGGCACCGCGGCCGGCCAGGCGTTCAACGCCGTCCGCACCGTCGAGGAACTGCTCAAGGCGTGGGAGACCGGCGGCCCGTCCGTGATGCGGGCGGGCGGCATCAGCGTCCGTGAGCTGAAGCGGGTCGCGACGGAGCTGGACGTGTCCGAGACGCTGGCCGCGTTCTGGCTGGAGTTGGCGTACGCGGCGGGGCTGCTGGCCTCCGACGGCGAGCTGGACGAGGCGTACGCGCCGACGCCCGCGTCGGACGACTGGCTCCGGCTGCCCTCGCAGGACCGCTGGACGGCGCTCGCCACGGCCTGGCTCTCCGCCACCCGCACCGCGGGCCTGGTCGGCAGCCGCGACGCCAAGGGCCGGGCACTGTCCGCGCTCGGGCCCGACCTCGACCGCTCCCTCGCGCCCGAGGTCCGGCGGCGCGTTCTCGAACTGCTCGCCGCGCTCCCCGAGGGGGCCTCCGCCGCCCCCGCGCAGCTGCTCGACCGGCTGCGCTGGGACCGGCCGCTGCGCGGCGGCGGGGGCACGGACGCGCTGCGCGCGGAGCTGCTGCGCTGGACGGTCACGGAGGCCGAGCTCATCGGCGTCACCGGCCGCGGCGCCCTGGCCGCCCACGCCCGCCCGTTCGTGGAAACGTCCCCGGCGGTGCCGCGCGGCCGCCGCACCAGCACGACCGCACCCGATACCGAAGCCGCGAACCGCCTCGCGCCGCTCCTCCCCGAGCCGCTCGACCACGTGCTGCTGCAGGCGGACCTCACCGCGGTGGCGCCCGGCCCGCTGGAGGCGCCGCTCGCGGAGATGATCGGCGTGCTGGCCGACGTCGAGTCCAAGGGCGGGGCGACGGTGTACCGGTTCACGCCGGAGTCCGTGCGAAGGGCGCTCGACGCCGGGCGGACCGCCGCCGACCTGCACGCCTTTCTCGCCGAGCACTCACGGACGCCCGTACCGCAGCCGCTCAGCTATCTGATCGACGATGTGGCCCGCCGGCACGGCCGGCTGCGGGTCGGCGCGGCCTCCGCGTATCTGCGCTGCGACGACGACGCGCTGCTCACCGAGCTGCTGGCGGACCGCCGGGCCTCCGGCCTCGGCCTGCGCCGCCTCGCACCGACCGTGCTCGCGGCGCAGTCCGCGCCGGAGACGCTGCTGGAGCGGCTGCGCGCGATGGGCTTCGCGCCGGCCGCGGAATCCGCCGACGGCGATGTCGTCATCACCCGCGCCGACGCCGTCCGCACCCCGCGAAGGGCCGCGCCCACCCCCGTCACCGACGGGCCGCCGGTCCCGGACGGCACGCTGCTCGGCGCCGCGGTCAAGGCGATCCGGGCCGGCGACCGGGCCTCCACCGCCGTGCACCGCGAGAGCGTCCCGGCCCCCGTGGCCAACGGCGGGCTGCCCAGGACGGCCGCGGCGGAGACCCTCGCCACCATGCAGGCCGCGGTGCTGACCGGCGACTCGCTGTGGATCGGCTATGTGAACGCGGACGGTGCGGCGAGCCAGCGCGTCATCGGCCCGGTGCGCGTCGAGGGCGGCTTCGTCACCGCCTACGACCACACCGCCGACGAGGTCCGCACGTTCGCCCTGCACCGCATCACCGGCGTCTCGGAACTGGCCGAGGACCCGGCCTGACCGCAGCGGTCAGGCGGCCTCGCGCCCGCGCAGACGCCGCCGCCCACCGCGTTCCCCGTCGGACTCGGACGGCCGCCGCCGCTGCCACCAGTGGTGGCGCCGGGGATGCAGGGCCCGGCCCAGCCGCCGGCCGAGCAGCAGGTAACCGATCAGTGCGCCGGTGGTGTTGAGGATGACGTCGTCGACGTCGAACGCCCGGCCCTCGACGATCATGCCCTGCGCCACCTCGACCAGCACCATCACGAACGCGGTCACGAGGACCACCCGCAGCAGGCCGCGCGTCTTCGGGAACAGGACGGGCAGCAGGACCCCGAACGGCACGCCCAGCAGCAGGTTGCCGCCGATCTGCTTCACCGTGTCGCGGAACGCCGGCTGGTCGACGTACTGGCGGATGGAGTCGCCGGGCTTCAGGTTCGTGTGGATGAGCGCGACCGACCCCGGCGACGGCTGGAGCGTCAGCTTCGCCAGCACCACGGCGAAGCCGACCATGCAGACGAAGGCCAGCAGCATCACCAGCGCACGGACCAGCCCGGCGCCGAAGGAACGCGGCGGACGTGCGTCGTCCCGTGCCTCGCGAATGGGCCGCGATTCCGGTTTCACCCTCGGTTTCGACGCCGGCTTCCGTGTGGTGTTCCACACGGGCTTCCACGACGCGGGCTTCCAGCGGGCCGCCACCTTCGAACGTGGCTTCTGCGGGCGCTTGGCCTGCTGACGGTCTCGGGCCGTCCGGAACAGATCCGTGCGGGTCATGTGTTCCCCCCATCAAGGTCGAGGTGGCGTATACCCCTTCCCCGCCGCCGTACGCGGTGCCGCCGCTGCCGATGACCGGGATGCGCGACACTGGAGGCTTGCCTCCATCACGAACCGAAGGGTGTGGCACTTGAACAACGGGCCTCTCATCGTCCAGAGCGACAAGACGCTGCTCCTCGAGGTCGACCACGAGCGCGCGGACGCGTGCCGCCGCGCCATCGCCCCGTTCGCGGAACTGGAGCGCGCTCCCGAGCACATCCACACCTACCGGCTGACCCCGCTCGGCCTGTGGAACGCCCGGGCCGCCGGACACGACGCGGAGCAGGTCGTGGACGCGCTCGTCGCGTTCTCCCGCTACCCCGTCCCGCACGCGCTGCTCGTCGACGTGGCCGAGACGATGGACCGTTACGGCCGTCTCACCCTCAGCAAGCACCCCGTCCACGGGCTGGTCCTGACCAGCACGGACCGGCCGGTGCTGGAGGAGATCCTCCGCTCGAAGAAGGTCCAGCCGCTGGTCGGCGCCCGGCTCGACCCGGACACCGTCGTCGTGCACCCGTCGGAGCGCGGCCAGATCAAGCAGACGCTGCTGAAGCTGGGCTGGCCCGCCGAGGACCTCGCGGGGTACGTCGACGGCGAGGCGCACCAGATCGACCTCAAGGAGGACGGCTGGGCGCTGCGCCCGTACCAGCAGCAGGCCATCGAGGGGTTCTGGCACGGCGGCTCCGGCGTCGTGGTGCTGCCCTGTGGAGCGGGGAAGACCCTGGTCGGGGCCGGTGCCATGGCGACCGCCAAGGCGACGACGCTGATCCTCGTCACCAACACCGTCTCGGCCCGGCAGTGGAAGCACGAGCTGATCAAGCGGACCTCGCTCACCGAGGAGGAGATCGGCGAGTACAGCGGCACCCGCAAGGAGATCCGCCCGGTCACCATCGCGACGTACCAGGTCCTGACGACCAAGCGGAAGGGCGTCTACGCGCACCTGGAGCTCTTCGACTCGCGCGACTGGGGCCTGATCGTCTACGACGAGGTGCACCTGCTGCCCGCGCCGGTCTTCAAGTTCACCGCCGACCTGCAGGCGCGGCGCCGGCTGGGCCTGACGGCCACCCTCGTCCGGGAGGACGGGCGCGAGTCCGACGTCTTCTCCCTCATCGGGCCGAAACGATTCGACGCGCCCTGGAAGGAGATCGAGGCGCAGGGCTACATCGCGCCGGCCGACTGCGTCGAGGTCCGCGTCAACCTCACCGACACGGAGCGGCTCGCCTACGCGACGGCCGAGCCGGAGGAGAAGTACCGCTACTGCGCGACGACCGCCTCGAAGCGGCGGGTCACGGAGGCGCTCGTCGCGAAGCACGCGGGCGAGCAGACGCTGGTGATCGGGCAGTACATCGACCAGCTCGACGAGCTGGGCGAGCACCTCGACGCTCCGGTGATCAAGGGCGAGACGTCCAACGCCCAGCGCGAGAAGCTTTTCGAGGCCTTCCGGCAGGGTGAGATCAGCGTGCTCGTGGTCTCCAAGGTCGCGAACTTCTCGATCGACCTGCCGGAGGCGACGGTCGCGATCCAGGTCTCCGGCACGTTCGGCTCCCGCCAGGAGGAGGCGCAGCGGCTCGGACGGGTGCTGCGGCCGAAGGCGGACGGGCACGAGGCGCGCTTCTACTCGGTGGTGGCGCGGGACACCATCGACCAGGACTTCGCGGCGCACCGGCAGCGGTTCCTCGCGGAGCAGGGGTACGCGTACCGGATCATGGACGCGGACGAGCTGCTGACGTAGCCCGCGCGGATCCGCCCCGCCGGAGGGTGACGGCCACGGCCGCCAGGAACGCCAGGCCCATCAGCGGGTATGGGGACGCGAGCGGTTGCTGCCACCAGGCGAGGTGGAGGTCGAGATCGCCGTCGTGGGGGGTGAGCCACATGCTGCGGCAGGCGAAAGCGGCCGCGGTCGCGAGGACCGCGGCGCGGCGCAGCGGGCGGCCGCGGGTGTGAGCGGCGAGGAGAGCGATCAGGGGGACGCACCACACCCAGTGGTGCGACCAGCTGATCGGCGAGACGAGGAGCGCGGTGACGGCCGCGCAGAGCACGCCCCACGCTTCGAGCCCGCGGCGGGAGGCGCGGACGGCGACGGCCAGGCCCGCGGCGGCGGTGAGGGCGGCCGCCGCCACCCAGACGAGGCCGGGGTGCGGGGTGTGCAGCAGCCGGGCGAGCAGCCCCTGGAGGGACTGGTTGTCGACGATCCAGCCCTTGCCGACGCGGTCGGTCTCGTACAGGCGCGTGGTCCAGAAGTCGACGGACGCGGCGGGCAGGACGGCGACCCCGACCAGGACGGTACCGGCGAACGCGCAGGCCGCGGTGGTGGCCTCGCGGGTGCGGCCGGTCAGGGCGAGATAGACGGCGAAGATCGCGGGGGTGAGCTTGATCCCCGCGGCGATGCCGACGGCGAGGCCCTTGCCCCGGGCGCCGTCGGGCCGGGACAGGTCCCACAGGACGAGGACCGCGAGCGCCAGGTTGATCTGGCCGTAGACGAAGGTCTGGAAGACCGGTTCCAGGCACAGGGCGCCGGCCGGGAGCGCGATCAGGGCGGCCGGGCCGGGGGCACCCCCGGCCGAAGGCTGGGGGACGGCGCCGCCGCGGCCCGTGCAGCGCAGCGACAGGTAGGTCAGGGCGGCGAGCAGCCCGAGGTTGCCGAGGACGAAGCCGCCGCGCAGAACGCCGAGGGGCAGCCATGTGGTGGGCACGAAGAGCAGCGCCGCGAAGGGCGGGTAGGTGGCCGGGAGGTTCCACCGGGTGACGCGGAAGCCGTAGAGGTCCTGTCCGGAGGCGACGGCGGCGCCTTCCGCGCGGTAGACGAGCATGTCCGCCATCGGGACCGGATACGTCGAGAAGAAGAGCGCGTATCCGGCGAGGGCGAGCGCCAGGGCCAGCAGGGATGCCAGGACGAGCAGCAGACGGCGGCGGGATGCGGCGCGTACGGTCGGTGGCGCCGGATGCACCTCGCTGAGAGCGGTCACCGCCGCGACGTTAGTGGACCGCCGGGTGGGGGCCGTGCTCCCTACGGGGTCAGCGGTGCTTGCCCTCGCTGCCGAGGAGGACCACCTCGACGGCGGTCTGCGCGAAGACGCGGACGGCGCGCAACGTGCTCCCCAGCAGGTGGCGGGGGTGTTCGTGGCTGGTGCCGAGGGCGGTGCTGCCGGCGGCGGAGGGGCCTGGGGCGAAGGTCTGTGTGGTCATGTCCCAAGGGTAGGAAATCCGCCGTTTGCAGTACATCGGGCGGAAGTCTGAACTCTCCCGTGTCACGTACGCCTCAGGGTTGACATCCGTCCCCTAGGTCGTGCCGGGGATCGACCCTGAGGGCCGTTCGGGGTGCCGCGAAAAGCATTCGCGGCGCTGCGGGCGGGAGCGTATGATCCACCGTCTTGCCGCCTCCCGATGGGAGCGCCGCCGCCCGGACGGAAACCGGCCGGCTTCTCTCTTCTTCCCTGCGTACGCACAAGCCGGAGGCAACGCCGTGCCCTTGCACGACCACGACCAGTCCCGTGACCAGTCCCCTGACGCGAACCCGCTCCTGACCGAGCAGACCCACCTCGCCGAATCCCGTTCCGCGCTGACCGCGATGCGCGCCGACGTGGAGGCGCTGGACATCACCGACGTGACCGGCAACTGGGTGAACGCCAAGATCCTCGCCGCCGAGATCGACAACCGGATCAAGGCCCTGGCCGACCTCTCGCACACCCCGCTGTTCTTCGGCCGGCTGGACTACCTGCACGCGCCCGGTAGGGAAAGCGAGAGGGGCAGCGCGCAGCGCTCCGGTGCAAGGGCGGTGGTGGGAGACGGGCGGGAAGAGGGCGCCGAGGGCGAGCAGTTCTACATCGGCCGCCGCCATGTGCACGACGCGCACGGCGACCCGATGGTCATCGACTGGCGGGCGCCGGTCTCGCAGCCCTTCTACCGGGCGTCGCGCGTCGAGCCGATGGACGTCCGGCTGCGCAGGCGCTTCGGCTACACCGGCGGGCAGCTGACCGCGTACGAGGACGAGCACCTCACCGACCCGGCGGAGGCCGCCACCTCCAGCAAGCTGCTGCAGACCGAGATCGAGCGGCCGCGCGTCGGCCCCATGCGGGACATCGTCGCCACGATCCAGCCGGAGCAGGACGAGATCGTCCGCGCCGGCATCGGCGGCACGGTGTGTGTGCAGGGCGCCCCCGGCACCGGGAAGACCGCCGTGGGCCTGCACCGCGTCGCGTACCTGCTCTACGCGCACCGCGACCGGCTCGCCCGCACCGGCACGCTCGTCATCGGGCCCAACCAGTCCTTCCTGCGGTACATCGAGCAGGTGCTGCCGGCGCTGGGCGAGTTGCAGGTCAAGCAGGCGACGGTCGACGACCTGGTCGCGCACGTCACGGTGCGCGGCACGGACCCGGCGGAGCGCGCCCGGATCAAGGGCGACGCCCGGATGGCGCAGGTGCTGCGGCGCGCGGTGCGCAGCGGCATCCGGATGCCGAAGGAACCGGTCGTCGTGGTCCGCGGGTCGCGGCGCTGGCGGATCCCCGCGTACGAACTCGAAGAGCTGGTACGGGAGCTGATGGAGCGTGACATCCGCTACGGCGCCGCCCACGAGGCGCTGCCGCAGCGGATCGCGCACAACGTCCTGGTCCGCATGGAGGAGGCCGGGGAGGCGCCGGACGACCGCGTCCAGGACGCGGTCGCCCGCACCCCCGCCGTCAAGGCCGCGGTGAAGGAGGTCTGGCCGAAGGCCGACCCGGCGAAGACGGTGCTGCGGCTGCTGTCCGACGCGGAGTTCCTCGCGGAGTGCGCGGAGGGCATCCTGACGCCGGAGGAGCAGGCGACCGTGCTGTGGGAGAAGCCGCCCCGCAGCCTGGCCTCCGCCAGGTGGGCCCCGGCGGACGCGGTGCTGATCGACGAGGCGCTGGACCTCGTACAGCGCACCCACTCGCTCGGCCACGTGGTGCTGGACGAAGCCCAGGACCTGTCCCCCATGCAGTACCGGGCCGTCGGACGGCGCTGCTCCACCGGGTCCGCGACGGTGCTCGGCGACATCGCGCAGGGCACCACGCCGTGGGCGACCGCGAGCTGGGAGGAAGCCCTCGCGCACCTGGGCAAGCCCGGCGCCCCGGTCGAGGAGCTGACCCGCGGCTTCCGCGTGCCGCGCGGGGTGATCGCCTACGCGTCGCTGCTGCTGCCCACGATCGCCCCGGGGCTGGCCCCCGCCACCTCGGTCCGCGAGTCGCCCGGCGACCTCGTGATCCGCCGGACGAGCGCGGAGGAGCTGGACTCCGCCGTGCTCGCGGCCTGCCGCACCGCCCTCGGCCACGAGGGCTCCGTCGGCCTCATCGCCGCCGACGACCGCATCGCGGCGCTCGCCGCCGCCCTGGACTCGGCCGGCCTGCCCTGCCTCGCCCCCGGCGAGGAGACCTCGGCGCAGGCCCGTCTCACCCTGGTCCCGGCAACGCTCGCGAAGGGCCTGGAGTACGACTACGTGGTCCTCGACGAGCCCGCCGCGATCGTCGCGGGCGAACCGGACGAGCGCACCGGCCTGCGCCGCCTGTACGTCGCCCTCACCCGCGCCGTCTCGGGCCTCGCCGTGCTGCACGCCAAACCGCTGCCGCCGGAGCTGGCCGGATAGGCCCTGCCGCGCCCTGACCGTGACCAGCAGATATGAGGAAGTTGTCAGGGCGCCGTAGCGATCGTGTTCGGGCCGCCGTCTGCGCTTACGCTCGCCCTCATGTGCGCACACGTGCTGGTCGCCGAGGACGACGAGAAGCAGGCCGAACTGGTCCGCCGCTATCTGCGGCGGGAGGGCCACACGGTCACCGTCGTCCACGACGGGCGCGCCGCCATCGAGGAGGCGCGCCGCCGGGAGCCCGACCTGCTCGTGCTCGACATCCAGATGCCGAGGGTGGACGGGCTGGACGTGGCCCGGGTCCTGCGGGCCGAGTCCGACCTGCCGATCCTGATGCTCACCGCCCGCTCCACCGAGGACGACCTGCTGCTCGGCCTCGATCTGGGCGCCGACGACTACATGACCAAGCCGTACAGCCCCCGCGAACTGATGGCCCGGATCCGCACCCTGCTGCGGCGCAGCCGCCCCCGCGTCCCGGACGCCGCCCCCGACCCCGTGCTGCGGGTCGGCGGGCTCACCGTGGACCCGGCCCGGCACGAGGTGACCGTCGACGGGAAGCCCGCCGACTGCACCCCCGGCGAGTTCCACATCCTCGCGGCCCTGGCCGCCCTGCCGGGACGGGTCTTCAGCCGGGCCCAGCTCCTCGACAGCGTCCACGGCTTCGACCGGTACATCACCACCAGGACGGTGGACGTGCACATCATGAACCTGCGCAAGAAGATAGAACCGGACCCCCGCCGCCCCCGCTACCTGGTGACGGTCTTCGGCGTCGGCTACAAGCTGACGGACGGCGGGCACGATGGCCCGTGAACCCCGGCAGGCCCGGGGCAAGGTCCCGTTCCGCAAGAGCCTGCTCGGACGGCTGCTGCTCTCCTTCGTCCTGGTCGCGACGTGCTCGGTCGCGGCCACCACCTGGCTCGCCGTGCAGACGACGTCCGGCTCCATCCAGCGGGAGCAGAGCCGCTACCTCGCCAACGACGCCCTGATCTACGGCAAGCTCGCCGAGTACGCGGCCACCCACGCGAACTGGGACGGCGTCGCCCCCACCGTCCGCCAGCTGGCCGCCACCACCCAGCGCCGCATCGCCGTCACCACCCAGGACCGGCGGCCGGTCGCCGACTCCGCGCCGGCGGGCTCCCCGCTCCCGCAGACCCAGTCGGCGGCCCTCGACCCGCTGCACGTCGACGCCACCATGGTCCCCGGCTCCACCGCCGGCGACATCGACCCGCGCGCCGTCGGCCCGTTCCGGCTGCTCCCCGCCGAGCGCAGGAAGCTGCACGACCTCGCCCGGCGCAGCGTCACCTGCCTCGCCGAATACTCGATCGCCGGCGAGATCGCCGAGGGCCCCAGCGGCCGCCCGTACATCAAGGTCGTCGGCGGCGACCCCGCCGGCATGCTCGACGATTACTGCGACGGCCGGCGGCTGGCCGCCGCGACGGCCACCGAGAGCTCGGCCGTCGCCGACCTCAACGCCCGGCTCAAGAAGTGCCTGACCGGCGAGAAGCTGCCGCCGCTCGAGCTCAACCCCGACCTCACCTGGGGCCGTTCGGGGCCCACGGCCGTCCAGTCGCCCGCCCCCCGGGCCCCGGCCCAGGATTCCGACGGACCGGCGCCGAGCGCGATGCCGATCCCGACCCCAACCCCGACGCCGACCCCCGTGGTCCGCGATCCGAAGAGCGGCGGCGTCACCGAGCGCAAGACCGCCGACTGCGTCGACACCGCGCGACGCGAGCAGCTCGGCGGCTTCGTCGCGCCCGCCGCGTACCTCTTCGTGACGGACCCGAGCGGCGCCACCACCCCCCGCTTCGCCCTCTCCCGCTCCAACACCCTGCGGATCGCCGGCGTCGCGGGCCTCGTCCTCGCCCTCGCCGCCGCGGTCACCCTCCTGCTCGCCGCCCGCCTCGTCCGACCCCTGCGCGCCCTCACCGACGCCGCGCAGCGCATGCGGGACGGCGACGACTCGGCGCGCGTCACCGTCGCCACCGGCGACGAGATCGGCCGGCTCTCGGCCGCGTTCAACGACATGTCCCAGGAGCGTCAGCGCCTCGCCGAGCAGCGCAAGGCCATGGTCAGCGACGTCGCCCACGAACTGCGTACCCCGGTCAGCAACATCCGGGGCTGGCTCGAAGCGGTGGAGGACGGCGTGGCGGAACCCGACGACGCCCTCAACTCCTCGCTCCTCGAAGAGGCGCTGCAGCTCCAGCACATCATCGACGACCTCCAGGACCTGGCCGCCGCCGACGCCGGGACGCTGCGCGTGCATCCCGAGGCGGTGCGCCTCGGCGACATCCTGGACCAGGTCGCCTCGGCCCACCGCGCCCGCGCCGCGGCCGCCGGGGTCGCCCTCACCGTCACCCCCGCCGACCTCGGCCTCCGGGCCGACCCGGTCCGCCTGCGCCAGGCCGTCGGCAACCTCGTCTCGAACGCCATCCGTCACACCCCACCGGGCGGCAGCGTCTCCCTGCGGGGCTACCCCGCCGACGACCACATCGTCATCGACATCACCGACACCGGCGCCGGCATCGCCCCCGAGGACATCCCCCACGTCTTCGACCGCTTCTGGCGGGCCGAGAAATCCCGCAACCGCTCCACGGGGGGCAGCGGCCTGGGCCTGTCCATAGTCCGCCAGCTGGCGGAATCCCACGGCGGCCAGGCCACCGCCGCGTCCCGCGGCCGGAACCAGGGCTCGACCTTCACCCTCCACCTCCCCGCCGGGGCCTGACCTGTGGGGCGCGAGGGGGGTGGGGCGGTCAGCCCACCGGCACCGGTGCGTCCAGCAGTGCTCGCCACTCTCTCGTCGCGGCGACGTCGACCGGGGAGGCCCAGCCCGCGGGGCGGACCGCTCCGCCGACGTGGAAGCCGTCGATCCCCGCCGCCCGCAGCGCCGGGAGGTGGTCGCGGGTCAGGCCGCCGCCTACCAGGATGCGGGGTTCGTAGCCCGGCTCCGAGGCCGGGCTGAGCGTCCGCGACGCCTCCGCGACCAGCACCGCGAGCCCGTCGTCGACGCCCGTCGGCGACCCGGCCGTCAGGTATGTGTCCAGTCCCGGCAGACCCGCCAGCTGCAAGCGCACCGCGTCACGGTCCGCCGCGCGGTCGATGGCGCGGTGGAACGTCCACCGGCAGCCGTCGATGACGTCGGTGACCGCGTAGACCGCTTCGAGGTCGGCCCCGCCGCGCGCGTCGAGGAAGCCGAGGACGAACTCGTCCGCGCCCTCGCGGCGCAGCCCCTCGGCCGCCGCGCAGAGCGCGTCGATGTCGCCCGCGGCGAAGCCGTCGGAGAGCCGGAGCATGACGCGCAGCGGAATGTGCACGGCGGCGCGGATCGCGGCGAAGGTCTCGCGGGACGGGGTGAGACCGTCCGCGGCCATGTCGGTGACCAGCTCGAGGCGGTCGGCACCGCCGGTCTGGGCCGCTACGGCATCGTCGACGCCGAGGGCGATCACCTCGAAAATTGGTCTAGACATATGAGCAAGAGTGCCACAATCAGCACCCCCGCGCGAGCCCTCAGGCGCACAATAGCCACCATGGCTGACACCCCCGCGACGACGCACCCGCAGCATGAGGCATTGCTCACCCAATGGTGTGACCTGCTGCGGCGCACCCGGGTCGCCCCGATTTCGGACACACACCCGTTCGCCCCCGAGGTCTACGGCGAGGACCTCCTGGGCCGCTGGGCCGAGGAGCAGCGGCGGTATCACACCACGGATCACCTGGTCGCCGTTCTCCACCACACCGTCGAGCTGGCCGCGTACGCCGACGACCCGGACGCCGTACTGCTCGCCGCCTGGTTCCACGACGCCGTCTACCGCCCGGACCGCTCCGAGAACGAGGAGCGCAGCGCCCACCTCGCCGAGCGGGCGCTGACCGAGGCGGGGGTCGACCCCGCGCGCACCGCCGAGGTGGTCCGGCTCGTGCGGCTCACGACCAGCCACGACCCGGCGCCCGAGGACCACAACGGCGAGGTCCTGTGTGACGCGGATCTCGCGGTGCTGGCCGGCGAGCCCGCCGCGTACGCCACCTACGCCGCCGCCGTCCGCCAGGAGTACGGCTTCGTGCCCGACGACGACTTCCGGTCCGGCCGCGCCGCCGTGCTGCGGCAACTGCTGGATCTCCCCCGGCTCTTCCGTACCCCCGTCGGCCACGAGCGCTGGGAGCACATCGCCCGCCGCAACCTCGGCACGGAGCTGGAGCTGCTCGTTGCCGCAGGCCCCACCGCCTGACCGGGAATACGCGGGCCACCCGAGGCGCTGACAACGGTTATGCCCCCCGCCGACGCCAGCCGCTCCCGCATGCCCATAGCCGTCTATGTCCTCGGCCTCAGCGTGTTCGCGCTCGGCACCTCGGAATTCATGCTCTCCGGCCTGCTGCCGCCGATCGCCGACGACCTCGGCGTCAGCATCCCGCAGGCCGGACTGCTCATCTCGGCGTTCGCGATCGGCATGGTCGTCGGGGCTCCGCTGCTCGCCGTGGCCACGCTCCGGCTGCCGCGCCGCACCACCCTGATCGCGCTGATCACGCTCTTCGGCCTCGGGCAGGTCGCCGGGGCCCTGGCGCCGAACTACGAGCTGCTGTTCGCCTCCCGGGTGATCAGCGCGCTGGCCTGCGCGGGCTTCTGGGCGGTCGGTGCGGCCGTGGCGATCTCGATGGTCCCGGTGAACGCGCGGGCCCGCGCGATGGCCGTCATGATCGGCGGACTGAGCATCGCGAACGTGCTGGGCGTCCCGGCCGGAGCCTTCCTGGGCGACCAGTTCGGCTGGCGCTCCGCGTTCTGGTCGGTGGCCCTGATGTCGGCGGTGGCGCTCGTCGGGGTGATCGCGCTCATCCCCCGCATACCGATCCCGGACTCCCGCCCCCGGCTCCGCGAGGAGCTGCGCATCTACCGCGACGGCAACGTATGGCTGGCCATCGCCATCACGGCCCTCGCGGCGGGCGGCGTGTTCTGCGCCTTCAGCTACCTCGCGCCGCTGCTCACCGATGTCGCCGGACTGCCGGAGGGTTCGGTCCCCGCGGTCCTGGGCCTCTTCGGGGTCGGCGCGCTGATCGGCACCGCCATCGGCGGCCGGTTCGCGGACGCCCACCTGTTCGGTGTGATGCTCAGCGGCATCACCGCGTCCACGGCCTTCCTCGCGCTGCTGGCGCTCACCGCGCAGAACCAGGTCGCCGTGATCGCGCTCTCGTTCCTGCTGGGCCTCTCGGCGTTCTTCACCGCGCCCGCGCTCAACGCCCGCATCTTCAACGTGGCGGGCGCCGCGCCCACACTCGCCGGCGCCACCACCACATCCGCCTTCAACACCGGCAACACGGCCGGTCCCTGGCTCGGCGGACTCGTCATCAGCGGTGGCTTCGGGTTCGCGGCCACCGCCTGGGCGGGCGCCGCCATGACCGCCGTCGCCATCGGCCTCGTGGTCGTCTCGCTGCGCCGGCACGGCGCGAGCCGCGTCGTCACGGGCAGCGTCGTCACCGGCAGTGCGGCGACCCACGTCCCGGCCCCCGCGGAAGCCTCACACTGACGCGTCACCCGGCGGGGCCTTGCGACGGCGCAGCCCCGCGCCGATGAGCCGCCGCACGATCTCCTTGCTGCCGACCTCCACCGCGCCCAGCTCGACGGCCGCGGCGTAACGCGCGGCCGGAACGTCGTAGTGGTCCCGCTCGAACGCGCGCGGCGGGCAGCCGATGCGGGCGGCGAACGCGTGGAGCTCGTCGTAGGACACGTCGCTCACCAGGTGCGACCACATGCGTCCGTGCCCCGGCCACGTCGGCGGGTCTATGTAGACGGTCATCGACCGACCGCCTCGGGATCTCCGGTGGCCACCATCGTCAGCTCAGCCCGCCGACCGGGGCGACGACCGCCCCCGCGGTCTCGCAGACCCAGTGCGGATCGGGCCCGAGCTCGGGCTCCACGGCGAGTCCGTGCGGCTCCTCGCACAGCGGGCACAGGGGCCAGCGTCCGAAGCGCGACAGCAGCGCGTCCTGGACGTCCTGGGCGACGAGCCCCGCGAGGAACTCGCAGCCCTCGGGCCACTGCTCCACCCACCAGCGCCGCTGCGCGACGGCGTTCTCGACCAGGGAGACGACGTCCGGGCCGGCGACGTCCCGGGCGGCGAGGTCGGCGAGGATGAGCGCCCGCGCACCGTGCAGGGCCCCTTCGAGATCACGATCCATCCGTCCATTCTGCCTGCTGTCCCCTTGACGCCCCACCGGACTGAAAATATCTTTCACGATGTGACGTACAGCGTGAAGGAAACTTTCCCCCCGCGGGCACGGCCATCGCGTGACGCGTCCGCCGCCCCCGCCGCCGTGCCCGCCAAGAGCCCCGACCCCGGGACGCTGGCGGCAATCGTCCGTACGGTCGGGCCGTCGATGACGCGCTCGATGCAGCGGGTGGCGGAGGCCGTGGCCAACGACCCCGCGGCCTGCGCGCACCTCACGGTGACCGCGCTCGCGCAGCGCACGGGCACCAGCGAGGCCACCGTCGTCCGCACCGCGCGCCTGCTCGGCTACCCCGGCTACCGCGATCTGCGGCTGGCGCTGGCCGCCCTCGCCGCCCAGCAGGCGGCAGGCGTCCCGCCCGCCGTGACGGCGGACATCGCCGTCGACGATCCGCTGACCGACGTGGTGGCGAAGCTGGCGCGCGAGGAGCAGCAGACGCTCGCCGACACCGCCGCGCAGCTCGACGTGGCGCAGCTGGAAGCGGTCGTCGGGGCGCTCGCCGCGGCACGCCGCATCGAGGTCTTCGGCATCGGCGCGTCCAGCCTGGTGGGCCAGGACCTGGTCCAGAAACTGCTGCGGATCGGACTGATCGCCCACGCGCACGGCGACCCGCACCTGGCCATCACCAACGCGGTCCAGCTGCGGCCCGGCGATGTGGCGATCGCGATCACGCACTCGGGGAACACCCATGACGTCATCGAACCGCTGCGGGTCGCCTTCGACCGGGGTGCGACGACGGTGGCGATCACCGGCCGTCCCGACGGGTCGGTCACCCAGTACGCCGACCACGTGCTGACCACGTCCACCTCGCGGGAGAGCGAGCTGCGGCCTGCGGCGATGTCCAGCAGGACCAGCCAGCTCCTCGTGGTGGACTTCCTCTTCATAGGCGTCATGCAGCGCACCTACGAGACCGCCGCACCCGCCCTGTCCGCTTCGTACGAGGCGCTGGCCCACCGGCACAGCCCGCGCGCCACCCGCTCCTGACGGAACGGCGGCGCCGGAATCCCTCCCGCGAGGGAACGCGGGACGTGGCAGACAGCTCCTAGCAGACAGCACCCAGAACGCAGCACCATGCCGTGACGCGATGACGTGGCGCCGCGGCTCACCGCTTCACGTAAGGACGTACGAACCGCATGTCCCCCTCCACCGACTCCGATTACACCGAGCTGCGCCGGGAACTGGAAACCCTCACCACCGAGGCGTTCCGGCCCGAGCTCGCCGAGATCGACCGGCAGTCCACCCTGGAGATCGCCCGGACGATGAACGCCGAGGACAGCACCGTCCCGGCCGCGGTCGCCGCGCAGCTGCCGGCCATCGCCGCGGCCATCGACGACATCGCCGAGCGGATGGCGCGCGGCGGGCGGCTGCTCTACGCCGGGGCGGGCACCGCCGGGCGGCTCGGCGTGCTCGACGCGAGCGAGTGCCCGCCGACGTTCAACACCGAACCCGGGCAGGTCGTCGGCCTGATCGCGGGCGGCCCGGCCGCGATGGTCACCGCGGTGGAAGGTGCGGAGGACAGCAAGGCGCTGGCCGCCGCCGACCTGGACGCCCTGGCGCTGGGCCCGGACGACACCGTCGTGGGCGTCTCGGCGTCCGGCCGCACCCCGTACGCGATCGGCGCCGTCGAGCACGCCCGCTCGCTGGGGGCGCTCACCGTCGGACTGTCCTGCAATTCGCCCTCGCCGCTCGCGGCGGCCGCCGCGCACGGCATCGAGGTCGTGGTCGGCCCGGAGCTGCTCACCGGTTCGACCCGGCTGAAGTCCGGTACGGCGCAGAAGCTCGTGCTGAACATGCTCTCGACGATCACGATGATCCGGCTCGGCAAGACGTACGGGAACCTGATGGTCGACGTCCGGGCGTCGAACGAGAAGCTGCGGGCTCGGTCCCGGCGGATCGTCGCCCTGGCGACGGGAGCGCCGGACGCCACGATCGAGGCGGCGCTGACCGCGGCGGACGGCGAGGTCAAGCACGCCGTCCTGGCAATCCTGGCCGGGGTGGACGCTTCCACGGCGGCGCGGCTGCTGGCGAAGAGCAACGGCCATCTGCGCGCGGCCCTGGAGTCGGCCGGCGCCTGACGCCCGCTCCCCGGCACGCACGGAAACGCCTGAGGGCGGCACCCCCGGTGGGGGATGCCGCCCTCAGGCGATTACCGCTACGGCCGACCGGATGGGTTGTTTTCACAACCCTTTGACCAGGCCTGATGACTGGCTATGCCAGTGCGGTGCACAGCTTAAGCACCGCCTTCAGCACAGCCTTTTGTCCTCTTTCGAGCCCTCCCGAAATGCGTAGAGGGATCGCCCGTCACGGCTTCTGCAGGAAGTAGCTGTCATGTGATCAGCCGGTGCGTCGGATGACGGCCCAGCTGCCCCATCCTGCGGCGGCTTCGGTGGTGTGCCAGTGGCCGGGGAGTGCGGCGGCGACGTCTTCGGCGGGCAGGTACAGCGGCCCGTCCTGACCGAGCTGGTTGATCCACAACAGCAGGCCGTCCGGGGCCAGGACCCGTGCGAGTTCGCCGGGGAACAGGAGCATGTCGATTGCCGCGACAGCGGCAATCGACGCGTTGGGCACGGGCAGTGCGCCGGCGTCGGCGCGTACGCGGGCCGGAGAGCGGCCGGCGGCCTGGTGGAGCATCTGCTCGGACAGGTCGAGGCTGATCACGGCAGGGAAGGCGGTCTCGAGGAGCGGGGTGAACTGGCCCGTGCCGGAACCGATTTCCAGGCAGGGGCCGTTCGGAAGGGGTCCGCCGCGGGTGAGGGCGTCGCGGAGCGGGTCGTCGCGGCCGGTGGCTTGGGTGCTGTCCCAGTCTGCGGCGAGCTGGTCGAAAAGTCCGCCGAGAAAGGTGGCTTCTGCAGCGGTCCAGGGGCGTCGGCCGGTGGCCAGGTCACGGGCGAAGGAGCGGAAGGCATCCGCTGTGTCCCTCGGTGGCAGCGGTTTCCCGTCCGGGCTGGGCAGGACGCGCGGCAGGGTGCGGCCCATGGGTCCAGTCGAGCACCGGCGGGGCGGTGCGGGGAGCGGCTCGGGGGTGGGTTGCTGGGCTCCATTCCCGGGTGGTGTTGCTGAGGGGTTAGCCATGGTTGGTGTGTCCTTGGTGGTTCCCGCTGTGTGGTGCCTGGGTGTGGGTGTCGTCGTGCCCGTGGTGGTCGTCGTTGGTGGCGGGTGCGCCGCCCATCATGCGGAGCATGTCGCGTCCGCCGGTGCGCAGGAATCGGATAAGGAGGGCGGCGGCCAGGAAGAGGAAGGCGATGTTGAGGAAGGTGGTGTAGTTCCAGGTGATGCCTTCCGTGGGGAGTTTTGCGTCGGCCTGGTCGGGGATGAGGCCGAGGCCGCCGAAGGTGAACTCCACGATGTATCCGGCGATGACGGTGGCCACGTAGAAGGTGCCGAGGAGAAACAGGGCCATCTTCGCCCCGTAGTACTTCCGGTAGATATTGAGGATCGGCAGGATCAGCAGGTCGGCGAAGATGAACGAGACGACTCCGCCGAAGCTGATACCGCCCTTCCACAACACCACCGCCAGCGGCACATTGCCGATCGAGCAGACGAACGACGCGATTGCCACCAGCGGGCCGATGACCGGCCCCCACAGTTTGGACGCCAGCGGGTGGCCCTCGAAGAAGAACGTGCTCCAGAACGAGTCGGGCACCCAGGCGGCGATGGCCCCGGCGATGAGCAGGCCGATCACCAGGTCCCGCAGGATCGCCGCCCATTCCATGACGAAGACATGGCTTGTCGAGGTGAAGCCCTCACCGGACAGCAGACGGCGGGCGAAGGAGCCTTCCCGCTGCACGGACATGTCCATCGCGGCGTGGCCCTCCATGGACCCGGCCAGTCCGCGGTCGGCCTGCTCGCGTGCCTGGCGCAGCAGCTTGTCGCGCAGGAACAGGCGGAACAGCACCGCGAGTACGACGATCATGATGGGCCCACCGACGAACTCCGCCGCGGTGAACTCCCAGCCCATCAGCAGCGCCAGGATGACGCCGAGCTCGACGACGAGGTTGGTGGAGGCGATCTCGAAGGCCATCGCGGCGGTGAAGTTCGCGCCCTTGCGAAACAGCGACCGGGCCAGGGCCACCGCGGCATAGGAGCACGAGGAGGAGGACGCGCCGAGGCCGGCAGCGATGGCCAGGGTGCGGGGGCGGTCGTCCCCGAGCAGGGTGACAACCGTGGACTTGCGAATGACCGCCTGGACCACGGCGGACAGGGCGAAGCCCAGGATGAGGGCCCAGGTGATCTCCCAGGTCATGGAACCGGCGATCGACAGGGCGTGCAGGACGGCGTCCACGCATATGCCTTCCGGGCGGAGGGAGGTCGACGGGCCCCGGGCCTTCACGTAGAGGAAGGCCCGGGCCCCGTACGGTGGTTAGAGCCGGTCGAGGATGGTGTTCATCTTCTCGATCTCGGCGGTCTGGGCCGTGATGACGGCGTCGGCGAGCTTCTTCGCGTCGGCGTTGTTGCCGTGCCTCTGCTCGTTCTTGGCCATGGTGACCGCGCCTTGGTGGTGGCCGATCATCAGCTGGGCGAACTTCTTGTCGAAGTCTTTGCCCCGGGAGGCCGTGAGAGCCGCCATGTCCTTGTCGGACATCATCCCGGGCATGCCGGACGAGTCGCCGGAGCTGTGATTCATGCCGGGCATGTCACCCATCGACGACGAGGCCGAGGGCTGCGGCTTTCCCCAGGACTTCAGCCAGAGCGTCATCGTCTTGATCTCGGGGTCCTGGGCTTTCTCGATCGCGGTGGCCAGGTCCTTGATCTCGGGGTCGGCGGCGCGGCCGTCGGCGAGCTTGGCCATCTCGATGGCCTGCTGGTGGTGCGGGATCATCTGCTGGGCGAACGCGATGTCCGCATCGTTGAACGCATCGCCCGGGGTGGCCGGGGCGGAGGTGTTGCTGCCCTGGCTGTGTTTCATGCCGGGCATGGATGAACTGTGTGACGTGGAGGTGCCGGAGGAGCCACAGGCCACGAGGGCCAGCGCGAGGGCGGCTGTGGTGCCGGTCGCCGCAAGGGTGTGGCGGCGGGCGGTGGGACGAGAGGCAGCGAACATGATGGTGGTCTTTCCGGGTGGGCGCACCACGCCGGGCGGGCGCGCGAAGCTGGCAGGACACGTCGCCGGGCCCGGTCGAAGATCCGGGTTCCGGCGCGGTCCGCTCAGGTCCGCGCGATACACACCGTCAGGAGCAGACTTCGCCCGCCTGGTGGCGGTGGTCCGCGCCGCGTCGGCCGGCCCAGGGGCACCGGCCGGTGCGCGAGAAGGCCGGCCGCCAGCACTGCGACGACGACCATGAGGGCGCTGCCAGCGGGCAGCGGGGTCCGGTCCCGAGCGGGAGTCGAGACGCACATCGCGCCGCGCATCGCCGACGCATCCGCAACGTGCTGCTGCGCGCCGGGAGGTGTCATCACCGTAGACGGTGCAGGCGTCATGGCCTCGGGGGCCGTGGAGTTCATCGCGGTGGTGGCATGGCCGTGCGCCGTTGGCGAGGCGGTGGACATCGCGCCGTGGCAGCCGTCAGCCGCGGTGGCCGGTGCGCCGTGCATGAGGAACAGGCCGAGCAGCACCGCGCACAGGGTCAGCAGTCGGGCGATGCTCCGTCTGCGCGCCTGTCCGGTGCCTGCCACTGCCGGTTCCCTTCTCTCACCATGTGGAGCGCCCCCGAGGGGCGCGACCTTCCGACCATACCCCGGGTGGGTACTTGGTGTCGGGGATCGCGTCCCGGCGGCCAGAGCCCGGGCCTGTTCGGGCGTCAGCCCGCATGGTGCGCCAGGAGGGCGTGCGGGTCGCCGCTGCCGGTGGTGTGGTCGGTGTGTACGGTGGCGGCGGTCAGCCGGGGAACGGCGTGGATCAGGGCGTGCTCGGCGGCAACCGCCAGGGCGTGTGCCTGCACCACGGTCAGGTGCGGGTCGACGACGATGTCGGCCTCGCCGCGCAAGGCGTGGCCGATCCACCGCATCCGCACCTGCCCGACATCGCGGACGCCGTCCACGGCCCGCAGGGCGCCTTCGGCGGCGTCGATCAGGGCGGGGTCGACGGCGTCCATCAGTCGGCGGAAGACCTCCCTGGCGGCGTCCTTGAGGACCATCAGGATCGCGGCGGTGATCAGGAGGCCGACGATCGGGTCAGCGAGCCGCCAGCCGATCGCGGCGCCGCCGGCGCCGAGCAGGACGGCCAGCGAGGTGAAGCCGTCGGTGCGGGCGTGCAGGCCGTCGGCGACGAGAGCGGCGGAGCCGATTCTGCGTCCGGTGGTGATGCGGTAGCGGGCCACCCATTCGTTGCCGATGAAGCCGACGACCGCGGCAGCGGCGACCCACGGCAGGTGGGTGATCTCCTGCGGGTTCAGCAGCCGGTCGATGGCGGTATAGGCGGCCAGGGCGGACGACGCGGTGATGGTGAGCAGGATGGCGATGCCGGCCAGGTCCTCGGCGCGGCCGAAGCCGTAGGTGAAGCGGCGGGTCGCCGCCCTACGGCCGAGGATGAACGCAATACCCAGTGGCACGGCGGTCAGCGCGTCGGCGCCGTTGTGGATCGTGTCGCCGAGCAGTGCCACCGATCCGGACAGCGCGAACACCAAGGCCTGGAGCACCGTGGTGATACCGAGCACGGCCAGCGAGATCCACAGTGTCCGCATGCCCTCGGCAGAGGACTCCATCGCCGAATCGACCTTGTCCGCCGCCTCATGGGAGTGCGGCGTGACCACGTGCGCGAGACGGTGCTTGAGCCGCGACCACCGGCCCGACCCGTCCTCCCCGTGATCATGGCCAGGCCCATGGTCGTGGCGGTGCCCGTGGTCTTCGTGACTGTGGCTGTGGCCGCCAGCCGGTCCATGACCGTTGCCGCCGTGCGCCGTGGCGTGCTCGCCCCCGTAGGCGCCTGCACGCTTGTCCTCGCGGTGAGGATCGGGGGTCGGGCACGTCTCGCTCACGGCAACTCACGCCTTCCGGTTCAGGGGGTCGTACAGCAGACCGGTTGGACACCGGCCGCCCATCCAACCATCATGTGCGTATGACTGCACGCATGCACCTATCAGGTGCGCATGGCCCGCAGGAGCGCACCGCAGGCGAGCGGTATGCCGTGGCCGCAGAGGTCCTGGGGCTGCTGGCCGACCGCACCCGCCTGGCCCTCGTGCATCACCTGACCGAGGGCGAGGCGGATGTGACGACGCTCACCGAGGCGTGCGGCGTGGCCCGGCCGTCGGTCAGCCAGCACCTGGCCCGGCTGCGCCTGGCCGGGCTGGTCACCACCCGCAAGGAAGGACGCCGGGTCATCTACGCCCTGCCGCACGGACACATCAAGCGCCTGGTCGACGAGGTGCTCAGGTCCGCCGACCATCAGCTCGGCAACCTCCCGCCCCACGACTGACAGGGTGAGGGGCGCTGCGCCGCCGACAGGGAGATGTCCGTCTGCTCCCCTTCGCCTGCGTTGACCACCTGCTGTCGGCGTACACGGCCCGCGCCCTGCTGGATGAGCACACCGCCGTGCGCGGGCCCGGCACCGGCTGGGACCTGCACGAATACCGCCCCTCCTCCTTGACCCACCTCGGCGAGGCGAGGGCGAGTCTGCTGATGCTGATGGCGAAGTCCCGGCACAAGAAGCCGGAGAACCTCCGCCGCTACTTCAAGCCGTCGGCAAAGGCAATCGCTGAGGTGACCACCCTGCTCGCCCCCGGCGACAGCCGCCGGTGACCGGTCTTGAGCAATCCTGGAAGAGCCTCTATCGGCCGCGGACTTCTGCTGTGCCGGAGTGTCGCGGGTGGGTCTCGTACATCCGCACGGCGACTGTCAGGCCGGAGGCGGCGGTGAGGGCGGCGACGGCCCAGATGGCGGTGGTCAGGCCGTAGGCGTCGGCGAGGGTACCGGCGAGGAGGGCGCCGACGGCGAAGCCGCCGTCGCGCCACAGCCGGTAGACGCCCACGGACCGAGCACGCCAGGCGGGGTGGGCGACGTCGCCGATGACGGCGAGCAGGGTGGGATAGACCAGGGCGGTGCCGAGACCGAGCAGGACCTGGGCGGCTGCCCAGACGCCGAAGGTGGTGCCGGTGGCGACCAGGGCGATGGCGACGGCCTGGATCAGCATGCCCGCGGTGATGAGGTGTTTGCGCCCGATCCGGTCGGACCACCAGCCGGTGAGGAGCTGACCCGCGCCCCATACGGCGGGGTAGATGGCAGCGAGGGCGCCGATCTGTCCGATGGACAGGCCGTGGGTGGCGAAGAGCAGGGGGAAGATGCCCCAGGCGAGGGCGTCGTTGAGGTTGTTGACCAGGCCGGCCTGGCTGGCGGCGGACAGGGCTTTGTCGGTGAAGCTGGTGCGCCGGGCGATCTGGGCGGTGGTCAACCCGGTTACGGCGGCGTCCTGTACGGGGTGGCGTGCGGCCTCTGCGCGGGCGTGGTCGCGGGTCTCGCGGACGACGAGGGTGGACAGGCCCAGGCCGAGGGCGGCGTAGGCGGCGCCGAGCAGGAAGGGTTCGGGGCGCAGGCCGTAGTGGGAGGCGATGGCGCCGGTGGCCATGGCGGTGGCGGCGAGGGCGCCGTATCCGGCGGCTTCGTTCAGGCCCATGGCCAGGCCGCGGCGTTCGGGCCCGGCGAGGTCGATCTTCATGATGACGGTGGTGGACCAGGCCAGGCCCTGGGAGGCGCCGAGCAGGATGTTCGCGGCGATAATCCAGCCCCAGGTGGGGCCCCACGCGAGCATGGCGGGGACCGGCAGGGCCAGCAGCCACCCGGAGATCAGGACGGGCTTGCGGCCATAGCGGTCGGACAGGGTGCCGGCGAAGAAGTTGGTGACGGCCTTGGTGGCGCCGAAGGCCAGGATGTAGGTGAGTGCGGCGGTGTAGCCGTCGAGGCCGAAGACCTGCTCGGCCAGCGGTGACAGGACGGTGCGTTCCTGGCCGAGCATGCCGCCGACCAGGGCGTTGACGGCGACGAGCAGGGTGAACTGGGCGAGGTTGGCGCGCAGTCCGAGCCGGATGCCGCCGTGATGGGGGGCGGTGGTGGTCACTCGCCCTCCTGTAGCGAACGACCGGTGGCCGCAGCCCAGTCGGAGGGGCCGCCGTCGAGGACGGCGAGTCCGTGTTGTCCGGCGCGTTGCAGCAGGCTGGCGGCGGTCATGGCGCGCTCGCCGTGCCCGCAGGCGACCACGGCACTGTCCGGGGCTTCGTCGGCGCGCGCGGCGAGGTCGCCGAGTTCGATGCCGACCGCGCCGGGGATGTGCCCGGCGGCATGTTCGGCGTGCTGCCGGATGTCGAGGACCGGCCGGTCGGCGATGCGGTCGGCGGTGAGGAGTTCGATGGTCTGCTCCTGGCCGCCGCCGGCGGTCCAGGCCGCCATCTCCAGGTGGCCCGCCAGGTGTTCGTAGCCGATCTTCAACGCCTGCCAGGTGATCTCGGTGAGGTCCTGACCCGGAGCGGTGACGACGACGAGCGGTGCGTCGTCGGGCAGCAGCCAGCCCAGCCAGGTGGCGAACTGGTCCCGCAGCGGGATGGAGACCGCTCCGGGAATGTGCCCGGCAGCGAAGTCGGCCACTGGGCGGGCGTCGACGAGCTGCCCGCCCTGGCCGAGCAAGGACCGCACCTCGGCAGGAGTGAGGACAGGGAGGGCGGGGGTATCGCCGAGGATGGCGGGGCCGTGCCGGTTGCGCTCGCCCAGGCGGTCGAAGTACGCCGGGTAGGAGCCGAGGCTGGCCAGCAGCTCGCGTACGAAGGTGTCTTCATCCGGTGCGGCCAGCAGTGCATTGGCCTGCTTCTGGGCGCCGATGGTGGTGGTGCGCTCGGCGCCGGGTGGGGCGGAGCAGAAGGAGCCCGCGCCGTGGGTGGGCCAGACCGCCGTCGCATCGGGCAGCTCAGCCAACCGGCGCAGCGAATGGTACTGGGCACGGGCAAGCTCCTCGGCGCGGTCGGCGCCCAGGAGGTCGGTGCGGGCGGCCGAGCCGACGATCAGTGAGCCGCCGGTGAAGACGCCCAGTTCGCGGACACCGTCCAGGAGCAGGAAAGACAGGTGCTCCTCGGTGTGGCCGGGGGTGGCCAGTGCCCGCAGCGTCAGCCCGCCGAGATCGGTCTCATCGCCGTCGCCCAGCCCGGTGTGCGCGAAGGCGCGGTCACCTGCCGAGGAGGCCAGCACGGTGGCCTGGTCGTCGGCCGCGAGCTGGACCGCGCCGGACAGGAAGTCGGCGTGCAGGTGGGTGTCGGCGGCGAACGCGATCGTCAGTGCGCGTCGGTCGGCCGCTGTTCGCAGGGTGCGCAGATCGCGGCTGGCGTCGACGGCCAGGGCGCGGCCGTCGCCGAGGTCGACGAGGTAGGCGCTGTTGCCCAGCCCCTCGTCGACCAGGGGTATCAGGTGGTCGTCGGCGAAGCCCATGGTCTTCTTCCTAACGGAGGAGTGGTCGTAGCGCGCGGCAGTGGCGCCGAGGACGGGGTGGCGTCACCCTCCCACTTCTCCTACAATATTCCATAGATTTATGGAGGATGAAATGGGAGACCCCGCGAACAAGGCGGCGCTGTACGACGCCTTCGCTGCCACCGGCAAGGCGCTGGGCAGCGGCAAGCGCCTGGAACTGCTCGACCTGCTCGCCCAGGGCGAGCGCCCCGTCGACGCGCTCGCCAAGGCGGCCGGGCTGAACCTGACCACCGCCTCGGCGCATCTGCAGGCCCTCAAGCAGGCCGGGCTGGTCGCGACCCGCCGCGAGGGGGTGCGCATCCACTACCGGCTGGCAGGAGACGACGTCGCCGCCCTGTACGCCCTGCTGCGCCAGGTCGCCCAGCGCCACCAGGCCGGGGTTGAGGCCGCGCGCACGGCCTATCTGGGGAGCGATGACGCGCCCGAGGTGGAGGTGGGGCGGGAGGAACTGCTGGCCCGCGTGGAGTCGGGTGCGGTCGTCGTCCTGGACGTACGCCCGGCCGAGGAGTACGCCGCAGGTCACGTCCCCGGCGCGCTGTCCATCCCCGTCGATCAGCTCGCCGACCGAATCGCGGAACTGCCGGACGACGTGGAAGTGGTCGCGTACTGCCGCGGCGCCTACTGCGTGCTCGCCTACGAGGCCGTCCGCCTGCTGCACGCGCGCGGCCGTCGCGCGGTCCGGCTGACCGACGGGATGCTGGAATGGCGGCTCGCCGAGCTGCCCGTGGCCACTGGAGCCACCGCGTGACCGCCGCCCATCGCGCCCTCGACGGCGGGCCGGTCTATCTGGACTACAACGCCACCACCCCCGTCGACCCCCGCGTCGCCGAGGCGGCGCAGCCGTACTTGGCACGGTGGTTCGGCAACCCGTCGAGTGGCCACGCCTACGCGGCCGAGCCGCAGCGTGCCCTGGCCCGCGCCCGCGCACAGGTCGCCGCGCTTCTCGGCGCCGAGGCCGGGGAGATGGTGTTCGCCGGCTCGGGCTCGGAGGCCGACAACCTCGCCATCCGTGGCGCGGTTCTCGCCGCCAAGGCCGACCGGCCGCATGTCATCACCCAGGTCACCGAGCACCCCGCCGTACTGGAGACCTGCCGCGCGCTGGAGCGCCTGCACGGCGCCGACGTGACCTACCTGCCCGTGGACCGGCACGGCCTCGTCGCTCCGGCGGACCTTCAGGCCGCGCTCACCCCATGCACCGTCCTCGTGACGGTCATGGCCGCGAACAACGAGACCGGCGCGCTCCAGCCCATCGCCGAACTGGCCCGCATCACCCGCGAGCACGGCGCACTCTTCCACTGCGATGCCGCCCAGGCCGCCGGAAAGATCCCGCTGGACGTCGGGGTGTTGGGTGTGGACCTGCTGGCGGTCGTCGGGCACAAGATGTACGCGCCCAAGGGCACCGCAGCGTTGTATGTCCGTGAAGGGGTAGTGCTCGAACCGCTGGTATACGGCGGCGGCCAGGAGTACGGCCTGCGCGCCGGCACCGAGAACGTCGCTCTCGCCGTCGCCCTGGGCACCGCAGCCGGCCTCGCCGCCGAAGAACTGGCCGATGGCGCCGACCACCGCCTCGCCGCACTGCGCGACGACCTCCACACCCGCCTGAACCAAGCACTGCCCGGCCGCGTCCACCTCAACGGCCCCACCAACAACCGCCTGCCCAACACACTGAACATCAGCATCGACGGCATTCGGGGCCATGAACTCCTCGCCGCTGTACCCGAGATCGCCGCCTCCACCGGCTCGGCCTGCCACAGCGGCGACCACCGGCCCTCACCGGTCCTGAGCGCCATGGGCCTGGACGACGACCGCGGCCTGTCGGCCCTGCGGCTGTCCCTGGGACGCTGGAGCACCACCGGCGACATCGACCAGGCAGTCAAGCTGCTGACCGACGCCGCCTGCACCACCGCCCGGCCGTAGGAGGATCCAGATGACCGCACCACACGACACGCCGCCGTCCGCCGCGGTGGCGGACCTGGGCGCCGCCCATGCCTCCGCTACCCTGCTGGAACGCCTCGCCGATTCCCTCGGCGCACGGGCCTCGGTAACCGCCGTCTTCGGCGAGCCGGTCACCCGCGACGGCGTCACCGTCATCCCCGTCGCCCGCGGTGGCTTCGGCTTCGGCGGTGGCACCGGACGGGAGGTGGGGGCCGCCAAGTCCGCCGAAGGCGGGGGCGGCGGGGGCGGCGCCGGAACGCAACCTCTGGGCTTCATCGAAATCACCGGCGGCAAGGCCACCTACAAGCCGATCCGCGACCCCTGGACCGACGTGGTCCTCCCACTGGCAGCCCTGCTGGCCGGATCAGCTCTCCCGGCGATCGGCCGCGCACTGAGGAGGCGTGGACATCACTGACACACGGCAGCGGATCTACGCTGCCCTCATGCCCGATCACGACCAGGACCTGGCCGAGGGCCAGCGCGCCCACTGGCAGTCCACGTACACCGCGCATCCGGGCATGTACGGCCGCCAGCCCTCGGCCCCGGCCGTGCATGCCGCCGAGACCTTCCGCGCCGCCGGAGCCGTGAGCGTGCTGGAACTGGGAGCCGGACACGGGCGCGACGCCCTGTACTTCGCCCGCACCGGTTTCACCGTCCAGGCCACCGACTTCAGCCCCACCGGCCTGGACCAGCTCCGCGATGCAGCCCGTAACCAGGGCCTGGCCGGGCGGGTGTCCACCGTCGTGCACGACGTGCGTGAACCCCTGCCGATGGCGGACGCTTCGGTGGACGCGGTCTTCGCGCACATGCTGCTGTGCATGGCGCTGTCCACCAAGGAGATCGAGGCGCTGGCCGGCGAGGTGCGCCGGGTACTGCGGCCGGGCGGAGTCTTCGTCTACACCGTGCGGCACACCGGCGACGCCCACTACGGGGCCGGCACCGCCCACGGCGACGACATCTTCGAACACGGCGGCTTCGCCGTGCACTTCTTCCCCCACAGCCTGGTCGACGCCCTCGCTACCGGCTGGGACCTCAACGAAGTCCACGCCTTCGAGGAAGGCGACCTGCCCCGCCGCCTGTGGCGCGTCACCCAGGCGGTACCCCGGTGACCGCCCGCCCCACGGCAAGTCCGGCCGCCGACATCACCGTGGACGGCACCGGGCTGCTGTGCGTCCAGCTCCTGCTGCTGATGCGCGGCCAGATCGAGGACGCCGCGGCAGGCACCGTCGTCCACGTGATCGCCACCGACCCGGCCGCCCCCCTGGACCTGCCCGCCTGGTGCCACATGACCGGCCACACCTACCTCGGCCCCGTCCCCGACTCCGACGACCGGGACGTGTACGCCCTCCAACTGACCTCACACGCCCACCGCACCTGCCGGGACGCGCCCTGGCACCCGCAGGCGCGCGGCCGCCCCAACGGGGCCACGTCCGGCCACGGCACGAGCGGTCCCGTCTGACCGGGGTCCGCTGCGGGCACGCGGCGGGCCGGGGTTCAGCGGAAGGCGAGGATGCGGAAAGCGTCGCGGAGGGTGGTGAGGGGTCCGCGGTCGCGGGTGTAGTAGAGCTTGTTGGTGAGCAGGACAGCCCAGCGTCCTTGTTTCGGGCAGAGCCACATCCCGGTGCCGGTGAAGCCGTAGTGCACCCAGATGTCGTCGGCCGCCTGTGAGCCGGGGGCGGGGTGCCAGAACAGGCCCCGGGCGGGCTCGAGATCCCCGGTGTACACCTGCAACGACTGGTGGACCCAGGGGGTCCCGAAGCCGTCCTGTGTCGCGGTGGCTGCCGGCTCCAGCAGGTGGCGCAGGAACACGGTGAGGTCGTCCAGCACGGAGAACACCCCGGCGATGCCGCACACCCCGCCCAGCAGCCGGGCGGAGAAGTCGTGGGCGGTGCCCTTGAGGTGGGCGCCGGCGTCGGGGTCGTATTCGGTGGGCGCGCATCGGGCCGCGACGGTCTGCGGCAGTGGGCCGAACTGTGTCTGGTTCATGCCGAGCGGTTCCCAGACCCGTGCGCAGGCGAGCTGGTCGAGACTGTGGCCGGTGAAGTGTTCGGCGAGGTAGCCCAGGATCAGGGCGGCCCGGTCGGTGTACTGCACCGCCTGCCCGGGTGGCCGGTGCAGGGCCTCGGCGAGGACGCCGGCCCGCACATGATCCGGGTCGGTGCCGTACAGGCCCTTGAGATTGGCCCGCAGCGGCAGCCCGGCGGTGTGGGTCAGCAACTGGTGAGCGGTGACAGCGGCCAACGGCTGCCCCGTCACCTGCGGCCAGTAGCTGCCCAACGGGGCGTCCAGCGCCAGCCTGCCCTCCTGCCACAGAGAGCCGACCACGGACCAGACGGCGAGGATCTTGGTGAGGCTGGCGACGTCGAAGACGGTGTCGGCGCGCATCGGCTCCTCGGGCCGAGCCGGGTCCAGGACCCCGGCGGCGCCGGTGTCCTGGACGCCACTCGCGTCGCCGACGGCCCACACCGCGCCGGGGTAGACGCGGTCGCGGACTCCGTCGTGCAGGAGCTGCCCGATGCGGTCGGTGGTGAGCGTCATGGTCTCCCCCGGTCAGTGGTGGCCGTCCCGCCAACCAGCGTAGTGAGGTCACCGTCCGGGGGCCGGGCAGCGCGCCCGGAACCCGGTCAGGTCAGTGTCCGACCGAGGTGGGCCAAAGCTGTGGCGGTAGCGCTGAGCGGGAAGCGGGCCGCGTTGGCGAGCCCGGCGGCCCGCAGATCGTCCAGGACAGTGGAATCGGTCCGTAGGCGCTGCACGGCGGCGGCCAGCGCAGTGGGGTCGGTGAAGTCGGTGGGCAGCCCAGCCGCCCCCAGGCTCTGGTTGAGCCCGGGAACGGGCTGGAACATGACCGGCAAGCCGCATGCCTGGGCTTCGAGGGCGACCAGGCCCATGGCCTCCAGAGTGGTGGACGGCATGAGCAGGGCGTCGTGGTCGGCGAAGGCCCGCCACAGCTCCTGCCGGTCCAGCCAGCCCAGGTACCGGACCGGGACGGCGGCGGTGCGCAGCAGTGGGGCCAATCCGCTGAACTCGTGTGCCGGTGCGGCGATGCTCAGTTCGGCGCCTGTGGTGCCGGTGAGGGTGCGCAGCAGGGTTTGGACGCCTTTCTCGGCGGTCAGCCGTCCGGCGTACAGCAGCCGCAGGACCCCGTCGGGGTCTCGGGGTGGGCGGGGTGGCGGGGTGGTGATCAGGTGGTCGGGGATGCCCCAGGGGATCTCGGCGACCTTCGTGGTGTCGAGGGCGGGGGCGAGCTCGCGCAGGTGGTCGGCCATCGCAGCGGTCGGCACCACGATGGCGTCGGCCGCGGCGGTGGTGTTGCGCAGGACCCGTAGTTGGGTGCGGTGGGCGGCGGCGAACAGCAGGTCCGTGCCGTGCACCAGCGCGATCCGTGGATGGTGGGGAAGGGCGCGGATCAGGGCGGGGGTCGCGCCGAACGTCAGATGCTGCAGATGCACCACCGCAACCTGATCCGGATCCAAGGCGACGGCCAGGGCCCGGCGCAGACGGTGGACGTAGGCCGTGAAGTCCGGCTCGTCCAATGCCTTGCCGCCCACGGACAGCAGTTCCAGACCGGCCGGACCGTCAGGGCGGGGGCCGGCGGGCTGGAGCATGAACGCGCGTGCGGGGATGAGCGGGCGGGGCCCGGTGTAGAGGTCGAGGAACAGCTCCACACTGCCGCCGGGACTGCCGGCCAGCAGGTCCAGGACGGTGGCTACCACCGGCGCCGGCCGGGGCGTGCTGTCGGGGGTCATCGGGGACCGCCGGGCAGTTCCTCATACAGCCGGGAGGTGTCGATGCCCTCGCTGTGCGTGTATTTCAGCCCGTGCCGCTGGTAGCTGGCCGGGGCCCCGTAGGTGCGCAGGAAGACCAGCTTCCCGAACGTCATCCCCGGATAGACCCGCACGGCTTTGGCGGCGCGAATCTCCAGCGTCCAGCGGATCGCGTGCCCGGCATGCCCCAGCGGCGCGGAGACGTGCACCCAGATGCCAAGGGTGCCGGTAGTGCGGTCCCCGTTGAGGAGTTGGGCGTACCGGTCGGAGCCGGTGTGCTCCAGGGTGTGGCCGAGATACAGGATTCCGGGCTCGAGGACGAACCCGTTGCAGGGCAGGGTGATTTCGGTGAAGGCAGTGGGCGCGGCGGCGTCGAGGTCGGTTTCGCAGATCCGGATCCGGTGCCCGAGGCGCCAGTCGTAGGCGTTCGGCGAGAGCCGGGCCGGGTCGTAGGGGTCGATGGTGAGGTCGCCCGCGGTGCGGGCGGCGGCGATGGCGGGGCCGGTCAGGATCATGACGCGACCACTCCCAGGGTGCGGTCGTCACGCCAGGCTCGGGAGGGCTGCGGGCCGACCGCGTCCTGGTACTTGCCGTCGTAGAGGTCGACGGGGCCGGCGGCGACGAAGAACATGATCTGCCCGATCTTCATGCCCGCATACACGCGCAACCGGCGCACCGGGGTGAGCATCAGGGTCCACTGCCCGAAAAAGCCCAGGTCGCCGATGGGGGCGGTGATCTCGACGAACAACCCGAGCCGGCCGACGGAGGAGCGGCCGAACAGCAGCGGCACGAAGGTGTCGGAGCCGACCTGTTCCAGGGTGTGGCCCAGGTAGAGCTGGCCGGGCTGCAGCACGAACCCGCCGTCGGTGATGTCGTGAGCGCGGGTCGGGTTGGGGCGGTGGGCGTCCAGGACCGGTTCGGTATAGGTCAGCAGGGTGGGCCCGAGGCGGATGTTGTAGCTGTTGGGGTTGACCTGGGCGGGCTCGAACGGGGCAATGCGCAGGCGCCCGTCGTGAGTGGCGGCGGTGATCTCCGGGCCGGTGAGGATCATCGCGTGGCTCCCTGGTCGAGTTCGAGCGGTTCGGTGGTCAGGACGTGGCGGACCGCGTGGCCCAGGCGGACGCCGGCGCTGCGGCCAGGTGCGCCCAGGTAGCTGTCGGCCAGGTATCGGGTCGTCAGGACCGTGTGGATCTGGCCCGGGAGCGGGTCGGGGGCGGTGGCCAGCGGTCCCGCGTGAGCGGTGAGGTGAGCCAGCAGACCGGGCACATCACCGGCGAGGAACGGAGGGACGGGGGCGTGGACAAGCTCGCCTGCGAACGGCTCGAGGGCCATCAGGTCCCCCAGCGTCAGCACCTCGCCGAGGGAGGTAGCCCGCAGCGCGGTCTCGTTCAGGATCACCGCGTCGACCCCCAGCCCGGCCTGTAATCGGGCGGCGGTCGCCGCGGCCAGGGGCCGGCGGTCCACGCCGCTGCCGCGCCAGCGCTGGGTGATAGGTCCAAGGGGTGCTGCCAGGCGCCGGCGCAACCGGTCGATCTCCCTCACGGGCGCGGTCAAGCCCGGGGGGATGCTGGTGGTCGGGGCGAACAGGTGGGTGTGGGCGGCCCAGCCCGCTCCCACCGGCTCGGCGGTCGCATACCCCAGGCCCAGTTCACGGCCTTTGACGACCAGGGTGTCCCCGACGGCCTGCGGGGCGTAGTGCTCGCTGTGGCAGTGCCCGGCGAAGATCACGTCCAGGAACGGGCAGGCTCGGGCGAGTTCGAGATCGTGGGCGAAGCCGGAGTGGGATAGCAGCATCCAGGCGTCGACCTCGTGCTGGTGGGCCAGGAACAGCTCGGCCAGGGCGCGGGCCGGGTCGATGACGCGGTCCCCGGCGCGCTGGTGAGCGGGAATCGCATCGAAGGCCTGCACCCCCAGCACCGCGGTGATCGCCACGGTGCGGCCGCCGATCCGGGCCCGGTGCAGGGGGCGGAACAGCAGGTCGCCGGTGCGGTCGTGAACGACGTTCGCACACACCGTGAGCGCTTGCAGTTCGGGTTCGCGGTGGTGGGGCCAGCCGTGGTTGCCCGGCGCGATCACGTCGTACAACGACAAGAGGATCTGGCGCTCGGTGGCACCGGCGCCGAGGCGGTAGTAGCCAGTGCCTTCGAAGAAGTCCCCGCAGTCCACCACCAGGCAATCGGCACGGGCAGCGTGCAGGTGGGCGAGGAGCGGGCGGGCGTTGTCGAGGGCGGAGTGCACGTCGGTGGTGGCCACGATCCGCGCCAGCGGCCGGGTGCCGGTCATCGGGGCACCTCGGTGATGTCGGCGCCCAGCGCCCGCAGTTTGGCCGGCAGGTCCGCGTGGCCGCGTCGCAGTTGCTCCAGCCCGGTCACCGTGGTGGTGCCGTCGGCGGTGAGAGCGGCGAGCAGTAGGGCGGACCCGGTGCGGATATCGGTGGCCCGCACCGTCGCGCCCGTCAGGCGCTGGGGTCCGGCCAGCCGGCACTGGGTAGGCGAGAGCGCGTCGATACGGGCCCCGAGCAGGCCGAGCTGGGGCAGCAGGTTGTGGTGGCGGCCGGGGTTGATGGCGTCGGCGAACAGGTGCGTGCCGGGCATGCCCAGGGCCAGGGTGAGCAGTGCGGGCTCGAAGTCGGCGTCGACCCCGTCGGGGGCCAGGGAGGCGGCGATGCGCAGCGGGCGCCCGGTCAGCTGGGGCGCGTCCGCGCGGACGGTAACCGCGTCGGGTTCGGCGGTGGCCGGTATCCCCAGCCAGGTCAGGGCCTCCACTACGGCGGTGACGTCGCGGCCGTCGATCCCTTCGATGCGGCCGCTGCCGCCGGTGGCGGCCACCGCGCACGCCAGGGTTCCCGCCTCGATCTTGTCGCCGGGCACCGTGAGAGTGACCGCCTCGGCCTGCGAGTGGGCTGCCGGTTCCAGGACGACCCGGTCCTCGCCGATCTCCACCGCCCACCCGGCGCCACTGAGCGCATCGAGGACGGCCAGCACCTCCGGGCACAGGCTCGGGTTGCCCAGTCGCAGCCGCACCCCGCCCGCCACCGCGCGCAACAGCGCGGCCGCCGTGGCGCCGCGTGAGCGGAATGGCAGTGTCAGGGACACCGCGGCGCGCGGGTTGCTGGTCGCGGTGACGGTGTAGTGGGTGTCGGTCAGGGCGACGGTGTCGCCGAAGACCCGGTACACGGCGAAGTGCACGTCCATGCCGCGGTCCCCGACCGGGCAGCCGCCCGGCCACGGCAGCACCGCCTGCCCGCACGCCGCCAACAGAGCGGGCACCAGGTAGTACGAGGCCCGCAGCCGCCCTGCCCCGGGCAGGTCCGGGACGGGGATGGTGGCGGTGGCGGTGGCGGTGGCGGGCAGGACGATGACGGTGGCCGGGTCGGTGACCGGCCGGGCGATGCGCACCCCGCACGACTGCAGGAGCGTGAGCAGGCCCTGGACATCGGTGCTGGCGGGGACATTGCTCAGGTGCACGGTCCGGCGCATCGTGGCGGCGGTTGCCAGCAGCGGCAGGGCGGCGTTCTTCGAACCGTCCACCCGCACCGTGCCGGCCAGCGGCGGGCCAGGGCGGACAGTGACGGCATCGAGGCCCGTTAACGGGGCGGGGACGCAGGTCATCACAGAGCTCCTCGAGGGGTGGTCAGGCAGCGGGGCAGGGAAGGGTGCAGCTGATCTGCTTGCCCAGCGGGGTCCGCTGGACGGTCCAGCCCGGAGCGAGGGCGTCCACGATCCACAGGCCCCGCCCGGACTCGGCCTGCGCGTTGTCCGGTAAGGCGCCCGTCCGGGCTGGGGCGCGGTCATCCAATGGGTCGTGGACCCGCACGTGCACGTTGTGCTCGCTTCGGCGGACGGTGACGACCACCGGCGCCCACGGCCCGCACAGGGCCGCGGCATTGCCGACGAGTTCCGAGGCCACCAACTGGGCATCCGAAGCCACCTGTTCGTCGTGACAGGTGGCGGTGACGGACTGAAAGACCTGGGCGCGCATGCGCCGCAGATGCTCGGGGCTGGTCGCCATGTGGAGAACGAAGCCGCCGGGACGCGGCAGGAGGTAGTACCCGCACGCGGCGGGCGAAGGCGGTGATGCGTGCGGCCCGGGATGGGCGGCGCTGTGGTGCATGTGGTGTGCTCCCCAGTCGAAAGCACGCCCCCAGGTCAATCGAGATGATCCGGTCCCGGGGGTCGTGCAGCGGGTCGGCAGGCACATCGGCGGCCGCGGTGAGGTTCGCGGGGGCCGGTGCACGGCAGCAGCACAGGAACACGATCAGCCAGTGGGCCGTTACGCGCCGCTACCGTGAGCCAGCATGCCCCCACCAAACTCGATTGGGCAATATGCCCAGCGAAATTTCCTCAGATCGGTTGTCCCGGCTCGTTCGGCGGGTCACACTGACACCATGGCGTGGAAGAGGAATCCGGCACCGCAGTCCGTGTACCGCCGTCAGCTCTCGTCCCGGCTACGGGAGTTGAGAGACCAGGCGGCTCTGACGCTGACCGAGGTGGCCAAGACGGTCGAGGTCAACCAGGGCTCGCTGAGCCGCATCGAGACCGGCGAGCGGGGCACCACCCCGGTCCTGGTCAAAGCACTCCTGGACGCCTACGGCGTCAGCGACGCCGAGACGCGCGAGGACATCTTGGACCTGGTGCGCGCCGACCAGGCGCAGAGCAAGCCGTGGTGGCGCAAGTACTCGGCCGTCATCAACACCACCCAGTACGGCGGCTACCTCGCGCTGGAATCCAGCGCCAACACCTTCCGCAACTACGAACCCCAGCTGGTGCCCGGCCTGCTGCAGACCGGCGACTACGCCCGCGAGGTCATCACCGCGATGCGCGTCGACCTCGACGCCAAGCAGATCGAGGCCCTGGTCACCGTACGGCTGGGACGCCAGGCGATCCTCGAGGGCGAAGGCGCCCCGAAGCTGTGGGCGGTGATCGACGAGGCAGCCCTACGACGCATCGCCGGCTCCCCGGCGGTGCTCAAGGGCCAGCTCGAGCACCTGCTCACCCTCGCGAAGCGCCCCAACATCACCGTGCAGCTGCTGGAGTTCGCGGCGGGGTTCCATCCGGGGCTGTACGGGTCGTTCATGCTCATGGGCTTTCCCGAGCCCAATCCGGACGTG
Source organism: Streptomyces sp. H39-S7 (assembly GCF_027158205.1). Classification (GTDB taxonomy): domain Bacteria; phylum Actinomycetota; class Actinomycetes; order Streptomycetales; family Streptomycetaceae; genus Actinacidiphila. The sequence goes on from NZ_JAPVLU010000003.1 coordinate 261,668, forward strand.
GTGTGGGTAGAGAATCTGACCAACTCGGTGTACTTCGACAGCTCCGCGGACGTGGAGCGGTACACCGAGGTGTTCGATCACCTGCGGGCCCGTGCGCTGGGTCCGCCGGAGACCCGTGCCCGTCTGAGCACCATGATCAAGGAGTTGTGAGTGAGCACCGCCAAGCCCCACCCCGACGAACTGGACTACTCCGCTGTGACCTGGGAGAAGAGCCCGTTCAGCGGGGGCAACGACAACTGCGTGGAACTCGGCGTCATCGGCGACCTGATCGCCCTGCGCGACTCCAAGCGGCCCGAGCAGACCCCGCACCTGTACACCAGGGGCGAGATCGCCGCCCTGATCGCGGGCGCCAAGGCCGGCGCCTTCGACCACCTCGGGTAACCCACCCGCCGCCACCGGCCGCAATCGCGGCAACCGGCGGGTGACAGGCGACGGTTCGGCCTCAGGGTTAGTGAGGCCGAACCGTCGCGGTCATCGTGCCAGAGAGCACCGACACCACCGCCACAGTGCCAAGAGCTGCACGGAGGACGCCGTGAATCCCACGCACCGCACCGGGCGCCCCTTGTGCACTCCATCGGTGCACCGGCTGCACGTGCGCTGGGCGCCGAGAAGTTACGGTGCGTGCCACCTCATCGTGTCCCTGGTCCCCGACCAGGAAACCTCACTGACCAACGACGTTCGAACCGCGTCGGCCGCATTGCCTCGGGAGGTGCGATGGCATCTTTTCACTCGCGCAGGTGACTCTGCACGTCAGGGATTGGCATTGTGCACTTCGGGGCCACTAGGGTCACGCATTGTGCGCTCCATGACTTCCTGGGCCGACGCCCTGGCACTGCATTCTCCCGGCGAACTCCTTCTCCTTTTACGGGAAAAGAGGATTCAGGCCGAGGAAAGTGTTCACGCATACGGCCAGATGATTACCACACTGGAAGGCATCGTCGGCAGCGACGAGTTGTGGCACACGGTCACGATCCCCGACCAGGCGACGTCCGGCCCCGACCCCACCGAGCCACCCCCCGCCGGCCCGCATCCCGCCGACGGCCCCGCCGCGGAATCGACTGCGGACACCGAGGGCGAAAGTGGCGGGGCTGAGGATCTGGCCGACCAGGCCGAGGAGATGTTCTCTGGCTTCGACGACGCGGGGTTCGTCCCGCCGCAGCGGGCCGAACCGGCCGACCAGCCGCCACCCGCCACGAGGCGGCCGCCGCGCCGGGACCGGATCCTGGCGGTGGTGACGCCGACCCCGCTCAAGTGGTTCTCCTCCCAGGACCTGGCCGCTGCGATCGATGCCGGCTCCTACCGCAATCTGCGCGGGGTACTGAGCGAGATGGTGCGCGGCGGGGTGCTCCTCAAGAGCAAGAAGGCCGGCCAGAGGAACGTCTACTACCGTCTCGCGCCCGTAGTCGCCGGCGCGGAGGAAACGGTGGTCGGGGGGTAGCGCCCAAAAAGCAGGCACCTCCGGGATTACGGCCCGGAGGTGCCCCATATACGACGTCACCAAGGTCTCAAATCCGGGTTCAAGTCGCGGGGCGAGCTTAGCAACACTCTCGCAGCATTGTATTCACGCGCCGTGGCCGATCACCCGAAGGTGTGCCCCATTCCCGGGGTGTTGGGCGGTCATCGTGCTTGCGTTCCTATTCCTGTCACCCGGGCGGATTCCCGGCGCGGCCACAGATCCACGTCCAATTCCGTCTCCAGGCGGGCGACCGCCCCGAAGTCGGGCAGCACCAGGCCCCGCAGCGCGCGCTCGACGGTACGGCGGTTGACGCCGGTGATCCGCTCCACCGCGAACGGATTGAGCGCCCGCTCGGCGATGACGTCCCGCAGCCGGCGGGCGAAGACCTGCGCGTAGCGGGCGCTGACGGGCGCGTCCGCGCGCAGCGGCCCGTCGGGCCAGGACCCGGCGGCCAGGTAGCTGGCGGGGGCGTCGTCTCGGTTGCTGCGCGGCACGCTCCCACGGTAACCGCGACCAGGCGAGGAAATCCCTGTCCATCAGGGGATTTTCATCCGAACGGCGTTCGAATCTGGAAGACTGGTCTTACAAGACCAGTCGTTTCGGGGAGACGCCCATGCCGCGTCCGCTCGTCATGGGCGGCGTGCCGGTGAGCGATGTGCCCACCGCCATCGCCCTCTACCAGCCCACCAGCCTGCACCCCACCGCCTGGGGCGAAGTCGCAACCTTGGTGCGCTCTACGGTCACGGCCTTCGGCCCCGGTGACCCGTGGATGGCCGTGCGGCACCTCAGCGCGGTTGCGCGGTTCTGCGCCTGGGCGGCGTCGCAGTACCTGCCGCTGGAGACCGAGGCCCTGTTCACCCCCGACCTCGTCGAGCGCTACGCCCAGGTCGGCATGCCCACCCTCTCGCCCGTCTCGCGGGGAACTCACCGCTCCCGGCTGTCGGCGGTGGGCCGGGCCGTCACCCAGCGCGCGCCGTGGCCGCCAGTTCCCAAAGCCCTGCCGCGCAGCCACCTCGCCCTGCCCTATACCTGCGACGAGGTCGCCGGGTTCCTGGAGATCGCCGCGAAGCAGTCCACCCACAACCGCACCCGCATTGCGTACGGTCTGCTGGCCGGAGGCTTGGGCGCCGGTCTGACGCCGGGCGAGCATCTGGTCATCACCGGCCGGTGTGTCCACCAGGACGGCGAGGGCACCACGGTCCACCTGCCCGGCGCCAAGGCCCGCCCTGTGCCGGTGCTGGACGCCTACGCCTGCCTGATGCGGTCGCTGGCGGCCCGGTTTCCCGACGAGCCGCTCGTCGGGCGGTCCGGACGCACCGACCAGAGCCGCCTGAGCCGTCTGGTCGCCTACGTCGAAGTGCCGGGGTGGCTTCCGCCGCTCAGTGCGGCGCGCCTGCGCACCACGTGGATGGTCACGCTCCTTGCCGCACGCGTTCCGCTGCCCGCATTCCTGGCCGCCGCGGGACTGGCCAGCACCGGCAACCTCATCGAACTCGTCCCCCACCTGCCGCAACTGTCCGCCGCCGACGCCCAGCAGGTCATCGCCCACGCGCTGTCCGATCCACCGGGGCGGGGGCGCACTCAGTGAGCGGGCCGCTGCCCTGGCACCGCACCGGCCTGCACCGGCGGCTGACGATCGAGCAGGCCTACCGCCGCGCGACGCTGCTGGTGGACCGGTGCGGGCTGCTGCCCGCCGTCCGCGACGCCCTGCACTGCGAGGTGGGCGCCCCGCGCGAGTTCACCGCCCGCGCCCTGCTGGTGGGCCTGGCCGTGCACGCGCTGCGACTGGAGGACATGCATCTGACGAAGGTCCTCGACACCCTCACCGAACTCCCAGGCCACGCGCAGAAGGCACTGGGGCTGTCCGGGGAGGCCACCTACCGCATGGTCTGGCACGCCTTCACCCGCCTCATCGACGCCCTTCAGGCGGGAACCCTCGCCACCGCGCACAATCACCCGTGGGTCAACCGCACCACCGGGGAGCTGTCCCCCTGTCCTAAGGCATGCCCGTACGAGGCGATCACCACCACGGTGTTCATCGCACGGCTGCTGGACGCCTCGCTTCCCGAGACCATGCCGCTGACCGGGGCGGTGGCAGTGGACTCCACCGACTACGAGACCTGGGCCCGGCGCCGGTCCTGGAGCGGTCACCCCGACGTCGACCCTGACCACCTCCCGGTCCCAGACGGCACCCCCGCCGCCCCGACCAGGAAAGTGCGCGCCGTGAACGAACCGGGCTGGCCACGCGCCGGCCGCGACGGACGGGACCAGCACACCCACGACCACGACGCCCGCGACGGCTACCGCTCGGGCACCAACCTCAGCCCCGGCGGCGTCTTCTGCGGCCACGACCTCCACCTAGCCGTCAACGCCCGCGCGGTGGGCGGCCCCGAGGTGCCCTTCGTCATCACCGGCATGCACCTGGCCCCGGCCGGCGCCCACAAAGGCACGGCCGGCCTCACTGTCCTCGACCAGTTCCCAGCCGGCACCGGCCACCGCCGGCCCCAGCTGACGGAAGTCCTCGCCGACCGCGGCTACTCCTTCTGCACCCCCGCCCGCTGGGCCTACCAAGTCCGCGCCCGGGGCCTGGAAGCCGTCATCGACCTGCATCCCCGCCAGCGCGGCACCCACCCCGGCCCTCCCGGGACGAAGTTCATTGACGGCTGCCTGTTCAGTGACGCCCTGCCCCCACCGCTGCACGACCTGCCGGGCTTTCCCATCGGCATGCCCTCCGCCGCCAAGGCCGCACTGCGCGCCCAGTACGACCAGCGGGCGCAGTACGCCTTCACCCGGCACAGCCGACCCGACGGCGACGGCTACCAGCGGTTCAAAGGCCCGGCAGTCGCGGGCAAGGTCCGCTGCCCCAACTTCCCCCGCTCGATGCGCCTGCCGCAGACCCGGCCCCAGACACGCTGCACCCCGGGCGCGGACTGTGCCTGCGGGCAGACCCTCACCCTCCCGCCGGAGGCGATGGCGTGGACCCGGCAACGCAACCTGTGGGGCACCACACTGTGGGCGGCGGACTACGGGCGCCGCTCGGCGGTGGAGTCCAGCAACGCCGAGATCAAGACCCACCGGCTCCACATCGACCGCGGCTTCACCCGCGTGATGGGCACCGTCAAGAACAGCGTCCTGCTGGCCTTCGCGCTTGCCGGCCTCAACGTCATCCTCCTGCGCGCCTGGTACGCCAAGCGCACCCTGCCCGACCCCTGGGCCACCCTCACCGGCGAACCCCAACCCGCGACCGGGGGCAAGGCCAAACGCACCCGTGCCAAACGGCGCCCCAACACTCTGGCGACCCTCGCCGGCGATGCACCACCGGGCTAACCGGTCGTCGCCCCCACCACCCTCACCCCAGCGCCGAGCGGCACTCCGTCATGCCCGCACAGAGGCGAGCCATCTATCCCGACAGCTTGAAACCTGCACCTGCCCGCTCAGAGCAGTGTGACAAATAGGTAGAAATAACCTCACGGCATCGTGGCATCGCCGAGCAAAACAACCGTCTGAACACACGCCAGAACCCCCGGTCTGGAGCAATCCAGGCCGGGGGTTCTGTCAATTCAACCGCGCAGGTTGCGTGAACAACCCCGGATTTCTGACCAGAAGGTCAGAAGTCCATGTCGCCGCCGGGCATGCCGCCACCGGCGCCGGCGCCGGCTCCGGCCTTCTCGGGCTTGTCGGCGATGACGGCTTCCGTGGTGAGGAAGAGCGCGGCGATGGAGGCCGCGTTCTGCAGCGCGGAGCGCGTGACCTTGGCGGGGTCGATGATGCCTTCGGCGATCATGTCGACGTACTCGCCGGTCGCGGCGTTCAGGCCGTGACCGATGGGCAGGTTGCGGACCTTCTCCACAACGACGCCACCTTCGAGGCCACCGTTGACGGCGATCTGCTTCAGCGGGGCCTCGAGGGCCAGCTTCACGATCGCGGCGCCGGTCGCCTCGTCACCTTCGAGCTCGAGCTTCTCGAACGCGACGGCGGCCTGGATGAGAGCGACGCCACCACCGGCGACGATGCCCTCTTCGACGGCGGCCTTCGCGTTGCGAACGGCGTCCTCGATGCGGTGCTTGCGCTCCTTGAGCTCAACCTCCGTCGCGGCACCGGCCTTGATGACGGCCACGCCGCCCGCGAGCTTCGCCAGGCGCTCCTGGAGCTTCTCGCGGTCGTAGTCCGAGTCCGAGTTCTCGATCTCGGCACGGATCTGGTTGACGCGACCGGCGACCTGGTCGGCCTCGCCGGATCCGTCCACGATCGTGGTCTCGTCCTTGGTGATGACGACCTTGCGGGCACGGCCGAGCAGGTCGAGACCGGCGTTCTCCAGCTTGAGGCCGACCTCCTCGGAGATGACGGTGCCACCGGTGAGGATGGCGATGTCGCCGAGCATGGCCTTGCGGCGGTCACCGAAGCCCGGAGCCTTGACGGCGACGGACTTGAAGGTGCCACGGATCTTGTTGACGACGAGGGTGGAGAGCGCCTCGCCCTCGACGTCCTCGGCGATGATCAGCAGCGGCTTGCCGGACTGCATGACCTTCTCGAGGAGCGGGAGCAGGTCCTTGACGGACCCGATCTTCGAGTTGACGATCAGGATGTACGGGTCGTCGAGCGACGACTCCATACGCTCCAGGTCGGTCGCGAAGTAGGCGGAGATGAAGCCCTTGTCGAAGCGCATGCCCTCGGTGAGCTCAAGCTCGAGCCCGAAGGTCTGCGACTCCTCGACAGTGATGACGCCTTCCTTGCCGACCTTGTCCATCGCCTCGGCGATGAGCTCGCCGATCTGGGTGTCGGCGGCGGAGATGGAGGCCGTCGAAGCGATCTGCTCCTTGGTCTCCACGTCCTTGGCCTGCTCGAGCAGCTGGGCGGAGACGGCCTCGACGGCCTTCTCGATGCCGCGCTTGAGAGCCATCGGGTTGGCGCCCGCGGCTACGTTGCGGAGGCCTTCCTTGACGAGGGCCTGAGCGAGAACGGTCGCGGTCGTCGTGCCGTCACCGGCAACGTCGTCGGTCTTCTTCGCGACTTCCTTGACCAGCTCGGCGCCGATCTTCTCGTACGGGTCCTCGAGCTCGATCTCCTTGGCGATGGAAACACCATCGTTGGTGATCGTGGGGGCGCCCCACTTCTTCTCGAGGACGACGTTGCGGCCCTTCGGGCCGAGGGTGACCTTGACGGCGTCGGCGAGCTGGTTCATCCCGCGCTCGAGGCCGCGCCGAGCTTCCTCGTTGAACGCGATGATCTTGGCCATAGAAGTGGTCCTCCCGGACAGGGGTGGATTTCAGTGGACCGCGTGGCGCCCGCGACGGACGGCCTGCCGATCGCCGGGCTCTTCCCGGCGGTCGAACGGGCCTCGCCAACCCGGTCCTTCTGTCACTCTCACTGTCAGAGTGCTAACGCCAATGATTAGCACTCGCCCTAGTCGAGTGCAAGCGACTGTGGATAACTCGGGGTCCCGGAGGGGCGCCGCGCGCCCCTCTCGCCCACCGCCCGGAGCACCCCCGGACGCCCCCGGCACCGGGACGCACGAAGGGCCCGCGCCCCTGTCGGGACGCGGACCCTTCGGCGTGAGTGCGTAGCGTCGTCGGCGACGCTCCGGAGCTTCAGCCGGCCAGGCGGACCATGTCAGCCTGCGGCCCCTTCTGGCCTTGCGAGATCTCGAACTCGACCCGCTGGCCTTCTTCGAGGGTGCGGTAGCCGTCCATCTGGATCGCGCTGTAGTGGACGAAGACATCCGCACCACCGTCGACCGCGATGAAGCCGTAGCCCTTCTCCGCGTTGAACCACTTGACGGTGCCCTGAGCCATCCCTAACTCCCCTATTGCTGGCCCTATCGCGAATCCGCACTTCGCGGACCCGGGTCAGACCTCACCCCCGCCAAGGTCGGGGGCGTGCGCCGGAACGCGTCGACCGCGGCCGAATGTATCCGTACGGATGCCCTCTGCAACAGGTCAATCAGACGAGAATTCTGGGCACGACCGATCGGAAATACAGGGAGGAACAATAGAGATCCGGGGCAACTCGGACTGGACATACTTCGCCTACACGACAATCACCTCGCGAATTTGGCGATAAATCGCCGAACCGAGCGAGGGGGCGGGGCGGGAGTCCAGCGCAACTGTACCCCGGTTCAACTACCGCCCCCACGCAAAGGCCCCGCCCACCACAGGGTGGGCGGGGCATGATTTCACGCCGCGCTGGGTAGGGACGGAGGTCAGCCTCCGGCCACCGCCGGAATGATCGAGACATTCGCGCCGTCCGGGACCGAGGTCTGGAGACCTTCGGAAAAGCGCACGTCGTCGTCATTCACATAGATGTTCACAAAGCGCCGCAGCTTGCCCGTGTCATCGAGAACACGCGCCGAAATACCTGTGTGGTTCTTCTCCAGCGACGCAAGGATCTCGGAGAGCGTCGAACCCTCTGCCGGAACTTCTGACTGGCCGCCTGTATAGGTGCGGAGAATGGTCGGAATACGAACAGAAGCACTCATGCGAGGCCAGCCTCTCGGAACGCGGCAACGGTCGGGCGGATGACGGCGGTCGGGCCGGTGGTCGGAGCGACCGCGTCCAGGGTCTTCAGGCCGTCACCGGTGTTGAGGACGACGGTCTCCAGGGCCGGGTCGAGCTGACCGGTCTCGATGAGCTTCTTCAGCACGCCGACCGTCACCCCGCCCGCGGTCTCGGCGAAGATGCCCTCGGTGCGGGCCAGCAGCTTGATCGCGGCCACGCACTCCTCGTCGGTGACGTCCTCGACCGCTCCGCCGGTGCGGCGGGCGATGTCGAGCACGTACGGGCCGTCGGCCGGGTTGCCGATCGCCAGCGACTTGGCGATGGTGTCCGGCTTCACCGGGCGCACGACGTCGTGCCCGGCCTTGAAGGCCGCGGAGACCGGGGAGCAGCCCTCGGCCTGCGCGCCGTAGATCTTGTAGGGCTTCTCCTCGACCAGCCCGAGCTTGATCAGCTCCTGCAGCCCCTTGTCGATCTTCGTGAGCTGCGACCCGGACGCGATCGGGATGACGATCTGGTCCGGCAGCCGCCAGCCCAGCTGCTCACAGATCTCGTACGCCAGGGTCTTGGAGCCCTCGCCGTAGTACGGCCGCAGATTGACGTTGACGAAGCCCCAGTCCTCGCCGATCGGGTCGCCGATCAGCTCGGAGCAGAACCGGTTCACATCGTCGTAGTTGCCCTCGATGCCGACCAGCTCGCCGCCGTACACCGCGGCCATGACGACCTTGCCGGCCTCCAGGTCGTGCGGGATGAACACACAGGAGCGGAAACCGGCACGGGCGGCGGCGGCGCCGACGGCGCCCGCCAGGTTGCCCGTGGAGGAGCAGGAGAGCGTGGTGAGGCCGAAGGTGCGCGCGGCCTCCAGGGCGATGGCGACGACGCGGTCCTTGAAGGAGTGCGTCGGGTTGCCGGAGTCGTCCTTGACGTACAGGCCACCGGTGAGACCCAGCTCACGGGCCAGGTTGTCGGCCTTGACCAGCTTGGTCCAGCCCGGGTTCAGATTGGGCTTGTCGACCACGTCGGCCGGTACGGGCAGCAGCGGCGCGTAGCGCCAGATGTTCGCCGGGCCGGACTCGATCTGCTGGCGCAGCGCTTCCGGGTCACCGGTGGGGAGGTCGTAGGCCACTTCGAGCGGCCCGAAACACTCCTGGCACGCGAAGACCGGACCGAGCGGAACGCGTTCTCCGCACTCGCGGCAGGAGAGCGCGACGGCAGGACCGAAGTCGGCTCGGGTGTCCGGGGTGGTTCCAGTGGTGTCGATGGTCTGCACAGCCATGACGGCGAGGCCCTTTCTCCTCATCTTCCCCGCGACGACGATCGCCACGAGACGGAATTGGCACCTTCCCCACCTGGCCTCGCGTCGTCGACGACGAGATGCGGCGGGAGGGTTGCCGGGACTTCTGCGGGCCGTTCCCTCAGTCCCTCTGGATGAGCGCTGTGGCACCGGGCTCTCGCCCGGGCATTTGTTTTCCGTGGTGACCCCGGCATGCCGTGGTCACTCGCGTTGTTCAAGACTGTAACCGACGAGCCCGACACTTGAGAGGGTCGTCCGTACCGCGAGATGGGTCCCAGGGGTCCCCTCGCGGGGTGAAATCCATCCCCGCCCCCACACGATCAGGGAGTCACGCACGTGCTGGAAGAGGTGGAGCGCTGGCTCGATCGACGGTCCTGGTCCGCCGCCGACCGGCCCCTCGACCGGCTGCTCGCGGCCAAGCGTTCCGCGGGCGACCGGGGCACGGTCAGCGTGGTGCTGCCCGCGCTCGACGAGGAGGCCACGGTCGGTGCGATCGTGCGCACCATCCGCGACGAGCTGATGAGCGGTCCCGTCCCTCTCGTGGACGAGCTGATCGTGCTCGACTCCGGCTCCACGGACCGTACGGCGGAGATCTCGGCACGCGCCGGAGCCCGGGTCGTGCACCGCGACGAGATACTCCCCGACCTGCCCGCCGCGCCCGGCAAGGGCGAGGTGCTGTGGCGGTCACTGCTGGTGACGAGCGGCGAGATCGTCTGCTTCATCGACGCCGACCTGCGCGACTTCGACGCCCGCTTCGTCCACGGCATCATCGGCCCCCTGCTGACCGAGCCCGGCGTCCAGCTGGTCAAGGCCATGTACGACCGCCCGCTCGAAACCGGCGACACGATCGTGCCGGCCGGCGGCGGCCGCGTCACCGAACTCGTCGCCCGCCCCCTCCTCAACCTCCACTGGCCGCTCCTGGCGGGCTTCGTCCAGCCCCTCGGCGGCGAGTACGCGGCCCGCCGCTCCCTGCTGGAACGGCTGCCCTTCCCCGTCGGCTACGGCGTGGAGCTCGGCATGCTCATCGACGCGCTGAACACCGTCGGCCTGGACGCCCTGGCCCAGGTGGACGTAGGAGTACGCCACCACCGCCACCAGGACGGCCAGGCGCTCGGCCGGATGGCCGCCACGATCTACCGCACCGCCCAGGTACGCCTCGCCCGCGGGCAGCTGGTCCGTCCCGTCCTCACCCAGTTCCACCGGGGCCCCGGCGGCGGCTTCGAACCCTCGACCCACGAGGTGGCGGCCGAGGAGCGACCTCCCATGATCACCATCCCCGAATACCTCGACCACCGCGCGACCCGTCGCACGGGTTAGTGCGCTCACCCGCGCGGGGGGCGTGCCCCCGCGGCGGAGCCGCCGGCACGTTTGCGTCGCAGGACACCTGGCTAGGCTGGCGGCATGGTCGCTCATCGCGCAGCCCCGATCCTCGTCGCCTCCAACCGCGGGCCCGTCTCGTACACCCTCGGGGAGGACAACACCCTCACCGCCAAGCGCGGCGGCGGCGGCCTGGTGTCCGGGCTCAGCGCGATCGGACCCGACGCCGGCGCCGTCTGGGTGTGCGCCGCCATGAGCGAGGGCGACCGCGAAGCGGTCCGCCGCGGTGAGGGCGACACGCAGACGCGCATGCTCGGCATCGAGCCGGACGTCTTCGCCGCCGCCTACAACTCGATCGCCAACTCCGTGCTGTGGTTCGTCCACCACCTGCTCTTCCAGACCCACCTGGAACCCCTCTTCGACGAGAACTTCCGGCAGGACTGGGCCGCCTACGAGACGTACAACGCCGCCTTCGCGGACGCGCTCGCCGAGGAGGCGGCGGAAGGCGCCACCGTCCTGGTGCAGGACTACCACCTGTCGCTGGCCCCCGCGATGCTGCGCGAGCGCCGGCCCGACCTGCGGATCGGGCACTTCTCGCACACCCCGTGGGCGCCGCCGGACTACTTCCGGCTGCTGCCCGACGACATCGGGGCGGAGCTCCTCACCGGCATCCTCGGCGCCGACCGCGCCGCGTTCCTCACCCGGCGGTGGGCTGAGGCCTTCGCCGCCTGCTGCGCCGACGTGCTCGGTGCGGAGGTCGGCCAGGACGACGCCGGAGAGCTGACCGTCACCCACGAGGGCCGCACCACGCGGATCGGCGTGCACGGGCTCGGCGCCGACGCCGACTTCCTGCGGGAGCGCTCGCGCCAGGACGACGTCGAGGAGCGGCTGGCCGCGCTGCGCTCCGAGATCGGCCCCGGCCGGCGCACGATCGTCCGCGTCGACCGCACCGAGCTCTCCAAGAACATCGTGCGCGGCTTCCTCGCGTACCGGCAGCTGCTCACCGAGCACCCGGAGTGGCGTGAGCGCGTCGTGCACATCGCCTTCGCGTACCCGTCCCGCCACGACCTCGCGGTGTACCGCGAGTACACCGCGGAGGTGCAGCGGGTCGCCGACGAGATCAACGCGGAGTTCGGCACGGACGGCTGGCAGCCGCTGCTCCTGCACGTCAAGGACGACTTCGCGCGGTCGCTCGCGGCATACCGGCTCGCCGACGTGGCGCTGGTCAACCCGATCCGCGACGGCATGAACCTCGTCGCGAAGGAGGTCCCGGTCGTCTCGGACGACGGCGTGGCACTGGTGCTGTCCCGTGAGGCGGGGGCCTTCGAGGAGCTCGGCGACGATTCCCTGGTCGTGAACCCGTACGACCTGCGGGCGACGGCGCACGCCCTGCACGAGGCGCTCACGATGGCTGTCGACGAGCGCGCGGAGCGCACGAAACGCCTCGCGGCCTCGGCGACGGCGCTGCCGCCGGCGCAGTGGTTCCTGGCGCAGCTCTCGGAACTGGAACGCCCGTGACCGGGACGCCGGCGTGACGACGCCGAGCGGACCGGGCGCTGAGCCCGGCTCCGGCCCGGGGCGGCGTGGCTCCCCCGATGCGGGGAGCACGCCGCCGTGCGGGTCAGCCCAGCGCGTCCGCAAGGGCGTTGAGCAGGTCGACCACGCCCTGCGGGCCGTCGACGACGAGGTCGGAGCGGGCCACGAGTTCCGGGGGGACCTCGCCGGAGGTGGTGCCGCTGCAGACGAGGATGCCCGGGAGGCCCTCGCCGCGGAGGCGTTCGACCGCGCCGAACGCGGCGAGGTCGCCGAGGTCGTCGCCCGCGTAGAGCACCGAGCCGGCGCCGGCCTCGCGGAGGTAGGAGGCGAGGGCGACGCCCTTGTCCATGCCGGGGGGCCGCAGTTCGAGGACCAGGCGGCCGGGCTCGACGATGAGGCCGTGGCGGGCGGCGAGTTCGTCCAGAGGGCCGCGGAGGGCTTCGAACGCGGCTTCCGGGTCCTCGGTGCGGCGGGTGTGGACGGCGACCGCGCGTCCCTTGTCCTCTATCCACGTGCCGCGCCAGGCGCCGATCCGGTCGAGGAAGCCCGGCAGCTCGGCGCGCACGGCCTCGACGCCGGAGTGGTCACCGGCGGACTTCACCTCGCCGCTGACCGCGTCCCAGCGCTCGGCGCCGTAGTGGCCGAGGACGACGAGCCGCTCCAGCCCGGGTACGCCGGCGAAGCCGCCGTACCGGACCGCCACGCCCGCCGGGCGGCCGGTGATCACGGCGACCGCCGCGAGGTGCGGGGCGAGCCGGGCGAGGGCGGGCGCGGCGCCGGGGTGGGCGCGGGCGCTCTCGGGGTCGGGGACGATCGGCGCGAGGGTGCCGTCGAAGTCCAGAGCGACCACGGCGCGTTCGGGGTTCGCGAGGAACGCCGCGAGCCCTTCCTTGCCGTCGGACGTGGACGAGGTCAGCAGGTGACTGCTCATGCTCCGACCCTACCCAGGCGGGGAGGGGGTGGAGCAGGGGGCGTGCGAAGCAGTTCTCCGGAAGGGTGGTGACGGGCGACGGGCGGCAGCATCTGCCGCCAGCGTGTCCGCGTGTCAGCGCGACTCGCGGCGGGTGTCCCGCGCCCGGCGCAGCCGGTTGACGGTCACCGGGTCGTGGGCGAGCGCCCTGGGGTCGTCGAGGAGCGCGTTGAGGAGCTGGTAGTAGCGGGTGGCGGACATGCCGAGCCGCTCCCGGATGGCGCGTTCCTTCGCCCCGGGCCCCGCCCAGGTGCGGGCGGCGAGGTCGAGGACGGCCCGGTCCTGGCCGGTCAGGCCCCCGCTCTCGCTCTCCACCCGCGTCCCCTCGGCGTGACTCGTGACCACCGGACTACTTCACCTTCTGCGCGGCGTCCTGCGTCTCGGCGAAGCGCTGCAGGTCGCTGAGGACCGTCTTGGGGTCGGCGTGGACCGCGTTGCCGATGACCTTCTTCAGCTGGTCGTTGACCGGTCCCCAGGAGGTCTTGTCCACAGGGTAGAACTGGGCGGACGGCAGCAGGTCGATGAACTCGATGAGGTCCTTGTCCTTCGGGTCCTTGCGCATCGCCTGCATCGCCGAGTTGGTCACCGGCAGCAGCCCGTACTCGTCGAGGAACTTGACCGAGTTCTCCGCGCTGTAGGCGAACTGGAGGAACTTGCCGATCTCGCCGCGGTGGCCGTTCTGCTTGAAGGCCATCATCCAGTCGGCGACGCCGAGGGTCTCGGTGATCTTGCCGCCCTTGCCGGGGATCTGCACGGCCTTGACCTTGATGCCCTTGGCGAGCGCCTGCTTGAGCAGCGTCGGGTGGCCGTTGATCATGCCCGCCTTGCCGGCCAGGAAGGCGTCGAAGACGGTGCGGCGGTTGGTCTTGGCGGGGTCGCCGCCGGTGAGGCCGGGTGCGACGAGCTCGTCCTTGAGCCACTGGAAGGCTTCGACGTTCGCCTGGGAGTCGATGGTGTAGCTGCCGACGGTGTCGGTGTAGGCGCCCTGGTTGCCGAGCATCCACATCAGGGACTCGGCCTGCGGCTCCTCGGGACCGAGCGGCAGACCGAAGGGCATCTTGACGCCCTTGGCCTTCAGCTTCTTCGCGTCGGCCTTGATGTCGGCCCAGGTCGTGGGCGCGTCCTTGATGCCCGCGTCGTCGAACAGCGTCTGGTTGTAGAAGAACATCCGGGAGCTGGAGACGAAGGGGATGCCGTACTGGGTGCGGTTCTGCTCTCCCGCGGCGGCCAGGGAGGGGATGAAGTCGGCCTGCGCGCTGATCGGGAACAGCTCGTCGGCGGCGTACAGCTGGCTCTTGGACGCGTACGCGGCGTAGGAGCCGATCTGCGCTATGTCCGGGGCCTTCCCGGCCGCGACCATCTCGGCGACCTTGGTGTCGACGTGGTCCCAGTCGATGACCTGGATGTCGATCTTGATCCCGGAGTTCTTGGCCTCGAAGGCGCGGGCGATCTCGTCCCAGTACTTCTTGGAACTGGTGGCCGCGTCGGTGCCGTAGTCGGCCGCGACCATGTGGAGCGTGACGTCGCCCCCGAGGCCGCTGCTGCCGCCGCATCCACTGAGTGTCGTCAGAGCCAGCGCCGCCGCGATACCCGCTGCCGCCGTGCCCAGGAGCCGTCGCCGGTGCACCGTTGTCCTACCGCCTTCATCCGCCCGTCCCCGCACGTTGTCGGGGGCGTCAAGTGCCCGAGTCTGCCCGCGCTGCCCACCCAAGGTCTACACCACGGGGGTTTCGCTTCGGCAACACCCTTCCCCAAAGGTGAGGACAGAAGGGATGGAAGCGCGCAGACCTGGCGATTCACCTCCTCCCGAACGGTGATCTTCATGGCGTAAGTGGACTAGACCTTTCTTTGCGCAGAGGGGACACTGTCCCCCGTGAGACACGTCATCGCGCTCGATGTGGGCGGTACAGGAATGAAGGCTGCCCTGATCGGGGAGGACGGCACGCTTCTGCACGAGGCCCGCCGTCCGACCGGACGGGAACGCGGCCCCGAGGCAGTCGCCGCCACCATCCTCGGCTTCGCCGCCGATCTGCGGGACCACGGGATCCGCGAGTACGGCGAACCCGCCGCCGCGGCCGGCGTCGCCGTGCCCGGGATCGTGGACGCCGAGGCCGGCATCGCCGTCTACGCGGCCAACCTCGGCTGGCGCGACCTGCCGCTGCGCGCGCTGGTATCCGAGCGGCTCGGCGGCATCCCCGTCGCCCTCGGGCACGACGTGCGCACCGGCGGCCTCGCCGAGGGCCGCATCGGGGCGGGCAACGGGGCCGACCGGTTCCTCTTCCTCCCGCTGGGCACCGGCATCGCGGGCGCCATCGGCATCGACGGCCGCATCGAGGCGGGCGCGCACAACTCCGCGGGCGAGATCGGCCACATCGTCGTCCGGCCGGGCGGCCCGCTGTGCGGCTGCGGGCAGCGGGGCTGTCTGGAGACGCTGGCCTCCGCCTCCGCCGTCTCCCGCGCCTGGGCGGAGGCCAGTGGCGATCCCGAGGCGGACGCCGCGGACTGCGCCAAGGCCGTCGAGTCCGGCGACCCGCGCGCCCTGGCCGTGTGGCGCGAGGCGATCGACGCGCTCGCCGACGGCCTGGTCACCGGCATCACTCTTCTGGACCCCCGGGTCCTCATCATCGGCGGTGGTCTTGCCGAAGCTGGGGACACACTCTTCGGCCCGCTGCGTGCGGCGGTCGAGGAGCGCATCACGTTCCAGAAGCTCCCGCTCATCGTCCCCGCCGCCCTCGGGGACACCGCAGGATGCCTGGGCGCGGGTCTGCTCGCCTGGGATCTTCTCTCCGTGGAGGTAACCGCCTGATGGCCCCCGTAACGACAACGCAGCGCACGGTGCTGACCGGTGCCCGTGTGGTGCTGCCGTCAGGCGTGGTGGAGAACGGCCGGGTGACCGTCGACGGCGGCCGGATCGTGGCCGACGAGGCCGCCGAGGCGAACTCCCTCGATCTCAGCGGCCTCACGGTCGTCCCCGGTTTCGTCGACATCCACAACCACGGCGGCGGCGGGGCGTCCTTCACGTCGGGAACCGCGGACGAGATCCTCACCGGCGTCCGCACCCACCGCGAGCACGGCACGACCACCGTCGTCGCGTCGACCGTCACCGGTGAGATGGACGTGCTGGCCCAGCGCGCCGCGCTGCTGTCGGAGCTCGTCGAGCAGGGCGACCTGGCCGGCATCCACTTCGAGGGCCCGTTCATCTCGCCGTGCCGCAAGGGCGCGCACATGGAGTCGCTGCTGCGCGACCCCGACCCGGCCGAGGTCCGCAAGCTCATCGACGCCGCCCGCGGCACCGCCAAGATGGTCACCCTCGCCACCGAACTGCCCGGCGGGCTCGACTCGGTGCGGCTGCTCGTC
The DNA here is from genome assembly GCF_027158205.1 of Streptomyces sp. H39-S7. Taxonomy (GTDB): domain Bacteria; phylum Actinomycetota; class Actinomycetes; order Streptomycetales; family Streptomycetaceae; genus Actinacidiphila. The sequence continues at coordinate 278,089 of NZ_JAPVLU010000003.1, forward strand.
GAGAACGGCGTGATCGCCGCCATCGGCCACACCGACGCGACGTACGAGCAGACGATCGAGGCCATCGAGGCGGGCGCGACCGTCGCCACACACCTGTTCAACGCCATGCCGACGCTCAACCACCGTGCCCCCGGGCCGATCGCGGCGCTGCTGGAGGACGAGCGGGTCACCGTCGAGCTGATCAACGACGGCACCCATCTGCACCCCGCCGTGCTGGAACTCGCCTTCGGCAGCGCGGGCGCCGACCGGGTCGCGTTCATCACCGACGCGATGGACGCGGCCGGCTTCGGGGACGGGCACTACGACCTCGGCCCGATGGCCGTCGAGGTCAAGGACGGTGTCGCCCGGCTCGTGGAGAACGGTTCCATCGCCGGGTCCACCCTCACCCTGGACACCGCGTTCAAGCGCGCCGTCACCGTCGACCGGCTGTCGCTGGCCGACACGGTGCGGGCCATCTCGGTCAACCCGGCCCGGCTGCTCGGCCAGTACGACCGCATCGGCTCGCTGGAGCCCGGCAAGGACGCGGACCTGGTGGTGCTCGACGCCTCGTACGACCTGGTCGGCGTGATGCGCAAGGGCGAGTGGATCGTCCGGCCCCCCGAGACCCGCTGAGGCGTCCGGAGGCCTCGCAGAAGCCCGCTGAGGCCCTCGGCGACGGCTTCCTGACGGCGGTCCGCCCCGACCGGGCGGGCCGCCGGCGGCAGCCTGCCGCCCGGCCCGTTACTTCTTGACCTGGCCTTCCTTCATCCACACCTGGTCGAGGTTGACGCCGCACTTGTTGCCCGGCGCGCAGGTGAGGGCCAGGGTGTTGGAGCCCTTCTTGAGCTCCACCCAGACGTAGGTGGTGGCCCACGCCTTCGTCCAGTCGGCGGTCTTCATGTAGTTGTGCATGTTCACCGGGTTGGTGCGGAGCTTGCCGTTCTCACTGAGCGTGAGACCGGCGTCCTCACCGACGTTGCCGAAGCTGATGAACAGCGTGTACGTACCGTCCTTCGGCACGTCGAAGGTGTACGAGGCGGTCGCGCCGACGGCGAAGTTACCCACGGACGTGCCGCCCGCGGCCTTGGCGCCCGGCTGCGCGTTGGACTGCGCGGCTCCGCCGGACAGGGCCAGCGCGGCGGCGTCCACGACCTTCGAGGCGAACTTCTCCGAGGTGCTGGCGGACGGGCTCGGCGTGACCGGGGCGCTGGTGACCGGCGGGGTGGACGGCTTGTCCTGCGCGGCGTCCTTCTTGCCGTCGCCGCCCGTCATGGCGAAGCCGATGCCGATGGCGACCGCGACGACCACCGCGATGGCGCCGATGAGCAGCCCCTTGCGGTTCGGACCCTGCGATCCGCCGCCGCTGCCGCCATGCGGCGCGTACGGGGTCTGCTGCGTCTGCTGGGTCTGCTGCGCGTACTGGGACGACTGGGGCTGCTGGGACTGCTGCTGCGCGTGGCCCTGGTCGTAGCCCGGCTGCTGCTGGGGCTGCTGGGGCTGCTGCTGCGGGTAGCCGTAACCGCCCTGCTGCGGCGGGCGGCGCTCGCCGACCCGCTGGACCTGGTTGTACGACGTGCGTGGCACGCCCGGCTGCGCCACCGGCGCGCCGTCGGTGGCCGCCCCGGAACCGTCGCCCTCGCCGCCCTCGGAGCGATAGAGGTACGCGAAGGGGTCGTCGTTCTCTGAGGCGCCGTTGTTGCCGGCCGTCATCCGCTGTTCACTCCCTAATGGCACATGCCCATCGCGGCGCGGTGCACCCATGGCTCATGATCGATGAGTCCGCGGCGCGGTCACAAGGCCTGCGCTCTCGCTTCCGCGGCATCGCGGGCGGACATGTTTGACCCACGGAACCCTACCCGGGTCGAGGGACTGCCCGCTCTGGCCTTCGACGCATCCCCAGGTGGTTCCGGTTCCGCTGTGACGGGACGCACGTCCGCGGGACGACCTACGGTGGTCCGGTGATCAACGAAGACGGCGACGACGACGGCCGCGCGTGGCCCGGCTGGCGGGACGCCACAGAACACGCCCTCTACGGGCCCGGGGGCTTCTTCGTGCGGGAACGGCCCGCCGCGCACTTCCGCACCTCCGTACACGCCTCCCCGCTCTTCGCGCGGGCCGTCGCCGAGCTGCTGCTGCGGGTGGACGAGGCGCTGGGCCGGCCGGACGCGCTGGCGCTGGTCGACGTCGGCGCCGGCTCCGGCGAGCTGCTGACCGGCGTCCTGGAGGCCCTGCCGGACGGGACGGCCGCGCGGGTGGCGCCGTACGCCGTCGAGCGGTCCGAGCGCCCCGCCGGGCTCGACGGGCGCATCACCTGGACCGCCGCCCCGCCGCGGGGCGTGCGGGGCCTGCTGTTCGCCAACGAATGGCTCGACAACATCCCCGTCGACATCGCCGAGGCCGACGGGGCGGGCGAGCCCCGCTACGTCCTTGTCGACCCCGCCGACGGCCGGGAGCGCCCCGGCGGGCCGCTGAGCGCCGAGGACGCGGCCTGGCTGCGCCGCTGGTGGCCGATTGCCGGGACGCCCGGTGCCCGCGCCGAGATCGGGCTCCCCCGCGACGCCGCCTGGGCGGCGGCCGCCGGTTCGCTGGACGCCGGGCTCGCCGTCGCCGTCGACTACTCCCACGAGCGGGCCGCCCGCCCCCCGTACGGCACGCTCACCGGCTTCCGCGACGGCCGCGAGGTGCCTCCGGTGCCCGACGGCTCCTGCGACCTCACCTCGCACGTCGCGCTGGACGCCGCCGGGGGCGGTGCCCCCCTCGTCACCCAGCGCGCCGCCCTGCGGGCCCTGGGCGTCTCCGGGGCCCGCCCGCCGCTCGCCCTGGCCTCCACCGATCCCCGCGGCTATCTGCGCGGTCTCGCCACCGCGGGCGAGGCCGCCGAACTCATCGATCCCGGCGGCCTCGGCGCCTTCCGCTGGCTCGCGACGCCCGTCGGCGACGCCTGCGACGGTCTGCTGCGGGTGTGACGGAGATCGCCGCCCGCAAGCGCGGCCGGAGGGCGGGCTGACAGAATGCCGTCCATGACGGAGACCACGATCGGCATCGGCGGCCAGGCCGAGGGCACCGACATGGTGCTGAACATCGGCCCCCAGCACCCCTCCACGCACGGAGTGCTGCGGTTGCGGATCGTGCTGGACGGCGAGCGGATCATCACCGCGGAACCCGTCGTCGGATACATGCACCGCGGCGCGGAGAAGCTGTTCGAGGCGCGGGACTACCGCCAGATCATCATGCTCGCCAACCGCCATGACTGGCTGTCGGCGTTCTCCAACGAGCTGGGCGTCGTGATGGCCGTCGAGCGGATGCTGGGCATGGAGGTCCCCGAGCGCGCGGTGTGGACCCGTACGCTCCTCGCCGAGCTGAACCGGGTGCTCAACCACCTGATGTTCCTCGGCTCGTACCCCCTGGAGCTGGGCGGCATCACCGCGGTGTTCTACGCGTTCCGGGAGCGCGAGGAACTGCAGAACGTCATGGAGGAGATCTCCGGCGGCCGGATGCACTACATGTTCAACCGGGTCGGCGGCCTCAAGGAGGACCTGCCGAACGGCTGGCTCGGCCGCGCCCGGCACGCCGTCGCGCAGGTCAGGTCGCGGATGGGCCGCTTCGACGACCTGGTGCTCGGCAACGAGATCTTCCGCGGCCGTACCCGCGGGGTCGGCACGCTGTCGGCCGAGGCGGTGCACGGCTTCGGCGTCAGCGGGCCGATCGCGCGCGCGTCCGGCGTGGACTTCGACCTGCGCCGCGACGAGCCGTACCTGGCGTACGGGGAGCTGCAGGACACCCTGCGGGTCGTCACCCGCACCGAGGGCGACTGCCTGGCCCGCTTCGAGGTGCTGCTCGCGCAGACCCACAACGCGCTGGACCTCGCGGACGCCTGCCTCGACCGGATCGGCGAGCTGCCGCAGGGCCCGATCAACCAGCGGCTGCCGAAGGTGCTGAAGGCGCCGGAGGGCCACACGTACGCGTGGACCGAGAACCCGCTGGGGCTCAACGGCTACTACCTGGTCTCCAAGGGCGAGAAGACCCCGTACCGGCTCAAGCTGCGGTCGGCGTCGTACAACAACATCCAGGCGCTGACGGTGCTGCTGCCCGGGACCCTGATCGCGGACATGGTGGCGATCCTGGGCTCGATGTTCTTCGTCGTCGGGGACGTCGACAAGTAGCCGGACCGGCCTCCGTTCAGGACGAGTGCGCGCGCAGGCCGCTGACGTCGATCTGCTCGGTCTCGTCGTGCTCGGTGAGGTCGATCACCTCGGCCGCCGCGAGCTGCGCCTCGTGCTCCGCGTACGCCTCCTCGCCGACGACGTCGGCGAGGTCCTCGTGCGCGCCGCCGGGCGTCTGGGTGCCGAAGAAGTCGAAGCCGCCGAGCGCCCGGCTGGCCGATCCGGCGCGGTGCGGCTGCGCGTAGGGCAGTACGGCGGCAGCCACGGCGGGCACGAGGCGGTGCTCACGGACCGGCAGGCCGCCGGTGGAGCGGGGGGCCGCCTCGGGTTCCGGGCGGCTGTGCGTCTCGGCGGACTCGGCCGGCTCCGCGGCCTCGGCCGCCGCGTGCCGTCCCTGGGGTTCGTCGTCGCCGTCGGCCGTGCTGCCGGCGGCCGCGGCGTCACGGCGCCTGGCCTCCTCGACGGTGCGCAGGGCCTGCTGGCGGGCGGCGTTGCGGTTGAGGTTCAGCAGCGCCTCGTCCGCCCTCTTGTAGGCGGCCGGGCCGACGAGCGAGGCGGCGATGGCCAGCGGCGCCTTGGCGGCTTCCAGCGCGAGCTGGCGGCGGCCTTCGAGGGCACGGGCGCGCTCACTCTCGGCCGTGGCGTAGCGGCGGAGCAGATCGGCGTGTTCGGTGCGCAGCCGGGCCAGCTCGGCGCGCTTGGCGCTCAGCCTGGTGTCCAGCCGCACGCGCAGCTCACGGGACTCGTCGAGGTCCGTCTCGAGCTCGGCTATGCGCTCGTCCGCGTGCCATTCGTCACGGGCGCGGGCCGTGGTGAGGTCGGCGACCCGGCGGCCGGCGGCCCGGTCCCACGTGCGCGCCATGACCGCGCCGCCGCAGGCGGCCACCGCCGCCGCCGCGACGACCGCGCGCAGCACCATCGGATCGGAGCTGAGCCAGGCGGCGGCGACACAGGCCGCCGCTGACCCGGCCAGCGTCATCGGGGGCAGCAGCCGGTGCAGTGGGGGTGAATGGCGGTGGCGTCCTCGTGGCATGGCTCGAAACTAGCGTGCGAATGGGACGCGTGGGGCCACGGGGCCCGATTTAGCGCGCTCTCTCCGGCATTGCGGGAGACGGTGAATACGGAGGGCATTCGGATCGACACCATGTGTGTCCGCAATGCCCTCCGTATCCCGCCCGGACCCTTTATGGATCTTTGCGCGACCGGCCGGTCGCGCCGGGCCCCGCGGGCCTCAGCTCTTGAGGAGACCCTTCGACTTCAGGTAGGCGGCGGCGACGTCGGCCGGCTTCTGGCGCTCCGCGTCGACCTTCGCGTTGAGGTCGGTGAGATCGGCGGTCGTGAGCGCCGCGGTGAGCTTTCCGAGAACGGTGGCGATATCGGCCGCGCCGGCCTCCTTGGCATTCACCACGGGAAGCAGGTTGTCCGCGTTCTGCAGCTTCTTGTCGTCCTCCAGGAGCACCAGGTTGAACTGGTCGAGGGTGGCGTCCGTGGTCGTGGTCAGCACCAGCTGGTCGGTGCCGTCCTTGACGGCCTGCTTGGACTGGACGGTGCCGACGCCCTTGGGGTCGATGCCGGTGATGTTGATGCCGTACTTGGACTTCAGGCCCGGCGAGCAGAAGGGCCGGTCCGGGCATTCGTCGCCGGCGGCCAGCTTGACCGGGATCTTGGCGGCACCGAGGTCGCTGAGGGTCTTCAGCTTGTGCTCCGCGGCGAAGTCCTTGCTGACGGCGAAGGCGTTCTGGTCGATGGCGGGACCGGCGTCGAGAACCTTCAGGCCCTTGGGCTCGGCGAAGGTCTTGAGCGCCGCCACCGTGGCCGCCACGTCGGCGGAGGCCACCGGAGCCGCCGTGGAGCCGTTCTTCTTGGTGTTGAAGTACTCGGCGAGCGTCGCCGCGTACTCGGGCACGATGTCGATCTGCCCCTTCTCCAGGGCCGGTTCGTAGAGCTCGCGGTTCTTGAGCGTCTGCACCGAGGTGGAGTAGCCGGCGTCCTTGAGGATCTGCGCGTAGAGCTCGGCGAGCACCGTGCTCTCGGTGAATCCGGCGGAGCCGATCACCAGGGCGCCCTTCTTCTCCCCGGAGGACGGGGGCGCGCTGTCGGAGGCGCCCTTCTCCAGGCTGTCGCCGCCGCAGCCGGTGACGCCGGTGAGGAGCAGTGCGGCGGCAGCGGCCACCATCGTGACGCGCAGCGTCGGGTTCATCGGTTCTCCATCCAAAGGGCACGAGACGTCATGACGTTCAGGGGGTCGCGGGGGTCGAGGCGGGGGCGAGGCTGCCGGACCGGGGGCGGCGACGGCGCCGCATCGGGTCGAGCAACCACTGCAACGCGATGAAGATTCCCTCGATCAGCAGCGCCAGTCCTGCCACCAGGACCGCGCCGGCCACCACCTGCGCGGTGATCTGCCGGTTGAAGCCGGCCGTGATGATGCGGCCGAGGCCGCCGCCGCCCGCCATGGCCGCGATGGTCGCGGTGGCCACCACCTGGACCGCGGCGGACCGCACACCCGTCCAGATCAGCGGAAAGGCCAGCGGCAGCTCGATGCGGAACAGCAGTTGCCCGCCCGTCATCCCCATGCCGCGGGCGGCCTCGACGACATCGCGGTCGGCCTCGCGCATGCCGACGTAGGCGTTGGTCATCAGCGGCGGCACGGCGAAGAGCACCAGCGCGATGATGGTCGGCCAGTCGGTGTCCGAGCCCATCGAGAACATCAGCAGGACGAGGATCGCGAACGTGGGCACCGCGCGGCCCACGTTCGAGATGTTCACCGCGAGCGCGCCGCCCTTGCCGAGGTGGCCGAGGACGATCGCGACCGGCAGGGCGATCAGGCAGGCCAGCGCCAGGCAGACGACGGTGAAGTACACATGCTCGCCCAGCCGGTGCCACACCCCGTCCGCACCATTCCAGTTGGCGCTGTCGTTCAGCCAGTCCCAGGCTCCGGATACCGCGTTCATCAGGCCGCCTTCCTGCTCCGCGCCCACGGGGTGAGCAGCCACTGCACACCCAGCAGCAGCACGTCGGCCGCGATGGCGATGACCACGCAGATCACCGAGGCGGTGAGCACCTGCGCCTTGAAGATGGTGTCGATGCCGGTGTAGATGAGGTTGCCGAGGCCGCCGTAGTTGATGATCGCGCCGACCGTGGTCAGCGCGACCGTCGAGACGGTGGCGATCCGCAGGCCGGCCATCAGCGCGGGCAGCGACAGCGGCAGCTCCACGGCGAACAGCAGCCGCAGCGGCCCGTACCCCATCCCGCGGGCGGCTTCTCTGACGTCCTCCGGCACGGATTCCAGGCCGGCCATGATGTTGCGCACCAGGATCGTCAGGGAGTAGAGCACCAGACCGGTGACGACGACCGCCGGGGAGATGCCGAAGACCGGCAGCAGCAGCGAGAACATGGCCAGCGACGGCACCGTGTACAGGACGGTGGCCAGCCCGAGCACGGGGCCCGCCAGGGGCCGCCAGCGCCGCGCGACCAAGGCCACCGGGAACGCGATGAGCAGCCCGAGGGCCACCGACACCGCCGTGATCCACAGGTGCTGGACGGTGGCATCGGTCAGCTCATGGCTGCGGGTGCGCAGGTACTCACCGCAGATCCAGTCGTTGGATATCAGACAGTTCTGCTTCGCCATGCCCCTCACCTCCCCCCACCCGGTCCGTACACTCGTCGAACACTTGGCCGACAACCACCTTGCGGTCGCCGCGTGGCCCGACCCTATCCGGCACCTCTGACAATCCGGTCGGCCCGCCCCGCAGCTGCAATACTCCCGCCACAATTCCCGGCGGAAAGTCGGGGAGAGTACGGTCTTGAGAACCCGTCAGTGAGGATTTCAGGCCCCGATGATCCGTTTCGAGAACGTCACCAAGCGGTACCCCGACGGCACGACCGCCGTCGACGACCTGTCGTTCGAGGTCGCGGAAGGGGAACTGGTCACGCTGGTGGGGCCGTCCGGCTGCGGCAAGACGACGACCATGAAGATGGTCAACCGGCTCATCGAACCGACCTCGGGACGGATCCTGGTGGAGGGCGAGGACATCGCCTCCATCGACCCGGTGATGCTGCGCCGCCGCATCGGCTACGTCATCCAGCAGGTCGGCCTGTTCCCGCACAAGAGCGTGCTGGAGAACACCGCGACCGTGCCCGCGCTGCTGGGCTGGAAGCGCGGGAAGGCCCGGGAGCGCGCCGCCGAACTCCTGGACCTGGTCGGCCTCGACCCCTCCGTCTACGGCAACCGCTACCCCGACCAGCTCTCCGGCGGGCAGCGGCAGCGCGTCGGGGTGGCGCGCGCGCTGGCCGCGGACCCGCCGGTGCTGCTGATGGACGAGCCCTTCGGCGCCGTCGACCCCGTGGTACGCGAACGGCTGCAGTCGGAGTTCCTGAAGCTGCAGGCCACCGTCCGCAAGACCGTGCTGTTCGTGACGCACGACATCGAGGAGGCGGTCCGGCTCGGCGACCGCATCGCGGTCTACGGCGAGGGCCGTATCGAGCAGTACGACACGCCCGCCACGGTGCTGGGCGCGCCCGCCACGCCGTACGTGGCCGACTTCGTCGGCGCCGACCGGGGGCTCAAGCGGCTGTCGGTGACGCAGATCGAGCCGGCCGACCTGGAGCAGCCGCCCACCGTCCGGCTCGACGACCCGGTGGAGACCGCCGCCGCGCGGATGCGCAAGGAGGGCTCCCGCTGGGCGGTCGTCCTGGGCACGGACGGCGCGCTGCACGGCTGGATCACCGTCGAGGCGCTGCTCGGCAAGGGCTCCACGGTCCGGGACCACGCCCGCCGCATGGAGGCGTGGGTGCCGATCGGCGCGACGCTCAAGCAGGCGTTCAGCGCCATGCTGCAGTACGACGCGGGGTGGATAGCCGTCGTCGACGGCGATCACTTCCTCGGCGTGCTGACGCCGGCGCGGCTGCACGAGGCGCTGCGCCGCTCGATCGACGCGGACGCGCACGGCGCGGACCGCGCCGACGTCACGATCGAGTCGATCGAGCGGGCCGGCTAGGGCCGCTCCAGGCTGCCCGAGGGCGTCAGCGGCGGGGTCACCGGGAGTCCCGCCGCGCGCCACGCCTGGAATCCGCCGTCGAGGTCGGTGGCGCGGTGCAGGCCCAGGTCCTGCAGGGACGCCGCGGCGAGGCTGCTGGCGTACCCCTCGTTGCAGATCACCACGACCGTCAGGTCGTGACCGGTCGCCTCCGGCAGCCGGTGGTCGCCGAGCGGGTCGAGCCGCCACTCCAGTTCGTTGCGCTCCACGACGAGGGCGCCGGGGATGAGCCCGTCCCGGTCGCGCAGCGCCGCGTAGCGGATGTCGACGAGGACGGCGCCGTTCGCGGCGGCCTCGGCGGCGGCCGGCGCGTCGAGGCGCTCCAGCCGGGTCCTGACGCGGGCCAGATGGTCGTCGATGCTGCGGGCAGCGGGCTGGGTCACCAGGTCTCCGGGTGTTCCACGACGTCGAGCCGCAGGGTGCGGCCGTCGCGGAGGTAGCGGCGGATCAGCGGGAGGGGCGGGTAGTAGGCGTGCACGGAGATGGCGTGCCGCTCGTCGGAGCGGTTGACGACCTGGTGGACGTGGTTGCGGCCAAAAGCGCGGCCTTTGCCGGCCGGCAGGGCGCGCGTCCTGTCCAGGCCCTCCGCCAGTTCGAGTGAGCTCCAGCCCTCGGACGGCAGCGGCACCGACAGGGACTCCTCGGTCAGCTCGCCGCCCGCGGTCACGAAGGCACCGTACGAGCCGCCGTGGTCGTGCCAGCCGGTCTCGGTGCCGGGCGGCCAGCCCAGCAGCCAGGCCTCGGCGCCGCCGGGCCCCTCCAGCCGGATCCAGGTGCGGTCCAGCGGGTCGAGCGCGAGCTGGGCGACCTTCTCCGGGTCGGCGGCGATGGAGCGGACGAAGTCGAGCAGCTCGGCCGCCGTGGGCGCGGCGGTGTGCGCCGGGCCGGGAGCGGGGGCCGTGGAAGGGGCCGCGGCAGAAGAGGTGGCCGGGGATGCGGCCGGGGACGCGGAGACAAGCGCTGGTGCGGACAACGGGGACCACCCTGGAGGGAGGCGCCGGCACGGCGCCGCGGCGGTCCGGAAACGGACGGAGGCGGCGGGCTAGGGCGCGGAGGTGAGCGGGACGGCGGGGTTCAACGTGAACCCGGACACACGCAGCCCGCGTACCGGACGAGGTCCAGGTGCACTCGCCGGTGAAGTCGCCGACCGATACCACTCACATCGAGGACTGAATCACGCCACCCTCGAGGCGGTCAACACGGAGTCTCAGATACCGGTCGCGGTGCCCTCGGGATCTTCGGGGAGCTTGCAGACCCGCTCCAGGAAGATCGCCGCGGCGACGACCGCGAGGCCGGCCAGGACCGCGAAGCCCGCGTAGATGGCCTGGTCCCGGCGTGGCGGGACGTCCCACTGGTAGAGCAGCAGGAAGACGCCGGTGCCGCCGTACATCCCCGCGACCAGGGAGGCGACCAGCGCGCTCGCCTGGCCGAAGACCACCGCGCGCGCCGCCAGCAGCGGGTCGACGCCCTTGGCGCCGGGGACACGGTCGCGCTGGGCGCGCAGCCGGACGCGCAGCGACAGCGCGGTCGCGGTGAGCACCACCGCGATCAGCGCGAGCACGATGGGCGCGGCCAGCGGGACGCTCGGCAGCGTGCCGAGCGAGTCCCACAGCTTGGCCCCGGCCCAGGAGAGCACCCCCGCCACCGCGAACAGTCCCAGCAGCGTTCTGATGCGCAGCGCCTTCACCGAGTGTTCGCCCCTCACATGGTTCATCTGCCGTTGTCGTCCTGCCAGTGGTGCGGCCGGTGCCGGTGAGGCCCGCCTGCCCGACCGTCTAACGCTTATTCGGGCAGCCGGAGTTCCACGTCACCGCGGGCCTGCACTCCCGCGTTGCCGACCGCTGCCAGCAACTCTGCCACCTCGCCGTGGCCCGGGAGCTCCGCCGACGGGTCCACGTCGTGCCAGGGGGCGAGGACGAAGGCCCGCTGGTGCGCCCGCGGGTGCGGCAGCGTCAGGTCGGGGTCCTCCGAGACGATGCCCTGGTAGGCAACGATGTCCACGTCGATGGTGCGCGGGCCCCAGCGCTCGCTGCGCACCCGCAGGAACGCCTCCTCGATCGCCTGGCCGCGCTCCAGCAGGGAGGACGGCGGCAGCGTGGTCTTCACCAGCACCACCGCGTTGAAGTAGTTGGCCTGGCTGCCGGGCTCGACGCCCCACGGCTCGGTCTCGTAGACCGGCGAGATCGCCTTGACGCGCACGCCCGGGGTGTCCTCCAGGGCGTCGATGGCGCCCTGCAGGGTCTCCAGCCGGTTGCCCAGGTTGCTGCCCAGCGCGATCACGGCCCGCTGGGGGTTGTGCAGCGTCGTGTCGGCGGCGTCGACCTGCGCCACCACGGACGGGTGCACGGGCTGCACGGTGGGGTCGGGACTCACGGGCGCCTCCGGGTGATGGTGATGGTCACGTCGTCGAACGGAACGGTGATCGGGGCGTCCGGCTTGTGCACCGTGACCTCGACCTCCTGGACCGCCTCGTGCTTGAGGCACTGGTCGGCGATGCGCTGCGCGAGGGTCTCGATCAGGTCGACCGGTTCGCCCTTCACGACATCCACGACCTCTTCGGCCACCACGCCGTAGTGGACGGTCTTGGTCAGGTCGTCCCCGGCCGCGGCAGGAGCTGTGTCCAGGCCGAGCACCAGGTCCACGACGAAGGTCTGGCCCTCCTCGCGCTCCCTGGGAAACACGCCGTGATTACCGCGGGCCTTGAGGCCGCGCAGCGTGACACGATCCACGAGATCACTCCTGCTGATGGTTCGGACGGACGGGCCGGGTCCCGGCATGTGTACGGGCCCGCCCGGAATCGAATCTACCCGCGATCACCGACAACGCGTGCCGACGGGTTGTCCGGGGGCGGGTCCCGCCCAGGTCAGGGGCGGTCGGACTCCGGCCCTTTACCCACCAGCCGGGCCGCTACCCGTCCACCGGCGGATTCTTGGCGCGAACGGGTGACGAGGTCGCCAACCCGGCGCAATCCCGGGTCGGCCGGGTGAACGCGGGATGGTCGGACGGCGTGTTTCAGGCGCCGGGTCCCGCGGCGGCGTCGTCGTTGTCATCATCATCACCGTCGGCGAGCACCGGAGACCCGTGGTGCACCCACAGCCGCCAGCCCTCCGGTGTGCGCCGGAACACATTGGTGGCGACCACCAGGGCCCCGACCAGGGTGCCCGCCGAGCCGTCCTCCTCGGCCGGTCCCCCGGTCAGGATGTTCTCGGTGCAGGTGACCAGGGCCGTGTCGCCGTCGACCGCGACCTCGACGTCGGTCAGGAAGAACTGGATGTACTCGGTGTTCGCCATGATCAGCGCGTAGGAGCGCATCACCTCGCCGCGCCCGCGCAGCACCGGCCACCCCGGGTGCACCACGGAGACGGTCTCGGCCAGCGGGCCGGTCAGGACGATCTCCTCCAGCGCGTCCAGGTCCGAGGTCTCGACCGCGTCGTAGAACGCCTGGTTCGCCTCCTCGACCTTCGCGGCCTCCGCGGTACGGGGCGTCATGCGGCACCCTCCGTACGCGCGGCGCCCTCGATGGCCCGCGAGACCCGGACCGCGTCCGCGCTCGCGTGCACCTCGTGCACCCGCACCGCCCAGGCGCCCTCGCGGGCGGCGATCGCCGACACCGCGGCGGTCGCCGCGTCGCGCTCCCTGGCCGGCGGCGGAGGGTCGCCGGCCGTCCCGGCCAGCACCCGCCCCAGGAACCGCTTCCTGGACGCGGCCACCAGCAGCGGGCGGCCCAGTTCGCGCAGCCGGCCCAGGTGCGCCATCAGTGCGAGGTCGTGCTCGGCGTTCTTCGCGAAGCCCAGGCCGGGGTCGACGATGATCCGGGCCGGGTCGATACCGCCGGCGACCGCCCGCTCGCACCCCTCCCGCAGCTCGGCGACGACCTCGGCGACCACGTCCCCGTAGACCGCCCTGTTGTTCATGTCGATGCTCTGCCCGCGCCAGTGCATGACGACGAACGGCACCCCCGCCGCGGCGACCACCGGGATCATCGCGGGGTCGGCGCCGCCGCCGCTCACGTCGTTGACCAGCCGCGCGCCGGCCATGACCGCCTGCTCGGCGACCGCCGCCCGCATCGTGTCCACACTGACCAGGACGCCCGAAGCGGCCAGCTCCCGCACCACCGGGATCACCCGGCGCAGCTCCTCGGCCTCCGAGACCCGGGCCGCGCCCGGGCGCGTCGACTCCCCGCCGACGTCCACGATGTCCGCGCCGGAGGCGACGAGGTCCATGCCGTGCTTGACGGCCAGCTCCGGGTCGAACCACTGGCCGCCGTCGGAGAAGGAGTCGGGCGTGACGTTGACCACGCCCATGACCGCGCAGCGGTCCCACTCAGGAAGACCGTCCACGAAGCCCCGCAGCGTATTCATACGCCCAGCGTAGGCGCTGGGCGGTCGACTACCGGTCGCTCAGCCGGCTGCTCAACCACTCCAGGGCGGGCGGGATCTCCCGGCCCCAGGTGTTGAAGTTGTGGCCGCCGCTCTCCAGGATGATCGACGACATGTGCGTGGGCGCCTTCGCGGCGCCGATCAGCCTCATCGTCTCCCGGTAGTTCGGCTCACCCTTCTTGCTGCTGGTCACCAGGAGGTTCACCGGCGGGTGCGGCAGGTTCTTCAGCCGCCACGCCAGGTTGTTCTGGAGTTCGAGCTTCTTGTCGCCGCCGAACAGGTCGCCGGTCGTCCGGTCGCGCGGCGCCTTGTAGTCGGCGGACAGGCCGACCGCGGCCGAGTACGCCTCGGGGTGCCGCATCGTCAGCTTCAGAGCGCAGTAGCCGCCCGTGGAGTCGCCCATGATCCCCCAGTTCCGGGCGTTGGTGCCGACCCGGAAGTGGCCGGACACGGCAGCGCGCAGGTCCTTGGTGAAGAACGTCTCCGTCTGGGGGCCGCCGGGGATGTCCATGCACTCGGTGTCCCGCGGCGGGGCGACCGTCGGCCGCATCATGATCAGTATGGTCGGCCTGGCCTTGCCCTCCAGGACCTGCTGGTGGGCGATCGACGGGTACTTCATCTTCTTGAAGAGCGCCTCGGCGGTGCCCGGGTAGCCGGTGAGGATCACCGACGCCGGGAACCTGCGCCTGGCGTCCTGGAAGTACTCGGGCGGCAGGTAGACATAGGCCTGGGTGGTGATGTCGGACGCGCCGCCCTGGAACACCACCTTCTGGATCTGGCCGCCGGTCGCCGGCACCGAACCCCCGGGCACGTTGACGTACTTGTGGCCGACCACCTGTAGCTGGTTGGCCGCCGCCGAGTGGTTGACGACGACGCCCGGCTCGGACTCCTGTCCGAACAGGTCGGCCCAGGACGCGTAGAAGCCGAACGAGTAGTTGGCGGCGAGCCCCAGCGCCGCGATCATCGACAACTGGGTGAAGAGCATCATGCCGACCCGCCCCAGCACCGCCGGGAGACCGCGCTTGGACAGCCGGGGCCAGAGCCATACGGTGGCCACGAACAGCACTACCGCGGCTATGACCGCCAGCAGTAGAACCTTCTTACTGGTGAGACCCATGTCGGATGACGTACTTTCCTGTCCGCGGCCCGGTTCCGGCTCCTTCTGACGGAACCTAGGGGCCTTTCTTCGCGTCCTAGAGGGCGCAAATTGTTCGTTACGAGAGCTGTTTGCGGAACATATCCCGCAATGTTGGGGCTTGGTGACCCATGTCTGTACAGGTAGATGGAGAACTCGGCTTCCGGGTTCCCTGGGCAGGTGCCCGTGTCTACTGATCGCGCCAACGCCGGTACCCGGCGTCCGCGGTTCCTCCGCTCCTCCTCCGTCCCGTCGGTCGTCGGTACCGCCGGGGCCGTGGTGGGGCTGCTCGACGTCGTCTCCGGCGTGTTCCCCGGTTTCCGCAACGGCCGGATGCACCACATGGCGATGGTCTTCCCCGGCACCATGAGTTCGCTCGCGGCGGCCGGGTCGGTGGTCACCGGCATCCTGCTGCTGATGCTGGCCCACGGCCTCAAACGCGGGAAGGTGCGCGCCTGGTGGGCGGCGGTGCTGCTGCTGCCGACCGGCGCCGCGACCCAGTTGGTCTACCGGCACTCGTACGTCGGCGCGACCGTCTCGCTGTTCCTGCTCGCGCTGCTGATCGTCCACCGGGGCCAGTTCAACGCCCTTTCGGACCCGCGCACCCGCTGGCGGGCGGCGGCCAACTTCGTGCTGCTCAGCATCGTCGGGCTCGGTCTCGGACTCCTGATCGTCAGCGCCCACCCGCGCGTCGAGATGGGCGATCCCAGCCTGATCGAGCG
This sequence comes from Streptomyces sp. H39-S7, assembly GCF_027158205.1. Taxonomy (GTDB): domain Bacteria; phylum Actinomycetota; class Actinomycetes; order Streptomycetales; family Streptomycetaceae; genus Actinacidiphila. Next base: position 293,503 of record NZ_JAPVLU010000003.1, read on the forward strand.
CCTGCAGCACGTGCTGTACGGGCTTTTCGGTTTCGAGGGCCCGGTGAGCTATACGAGTGACCGGGCCTCGGATGTCGTGGCCTACTCGCTCGGCGGCCTCGGCTTCCTGATCGCCGGCACCACCGCGTATCTGATCCTGCGTCCGGCGCGACCGGTCGCCGAGCTCAGCGGCGCCGACGAGGACCAGCTGCGCGAGCTGCTGGCCAAGCACGGTGCCCGCGACTCGCTCGGCCACTTCGCGCTGCGCCGCGACAAGAGCGTGGTGTTCTCACCGAGCGGCAAGGCCGCTGTCTGCTACCGGGTGGTGTCCGGGGTGATGCTCGCCAGCGGCGACCCCATCGGGGACGTCGAGGCCTGGCCGGGCGCCATCGAGCGCTTCATGGAACTGGCCCGCGCGCACGCCTGGATCCCCGCGGTCATGGGCTGCAGCGAGACCGGCGGCGAGGTCTGGACCCGCGAGACGGGCCTGGACGCGCTGGAGTTGGGCGACGAGGCCATCGTGCGCACCAGCGCCTTCACGATGCAGGGCCGGGCGATGCGGAACGTCCGGCAGATGGTCAAGCGCATCGAGCGGTCCGGCTACGTCTGCAAGGTGCGCCGGGTCCGCGAGCTGTCGGACGGCGAGCGCGAGCAGGTCCGGCTGGCCGCCGACGCCTGGCGCGGCACCGACACCGAGCGCGGCTTCTCCATGGCGCTGGGCCGGTTCGGTGACGTCGAGGACGGCGACTGCGTGGTCGTCACCGCCCACAAGGAGCGGGAGGACGGCGTCGAGTCGCCGCTGGGCGACCTGCGGGCCGTGCTGCACTTCGTCCCCTGGGGCAAGGACGGCATGTCCCTGGAACTCATGCGGCGCGACCGCAGCGCCGATCCGGGGCTCAACGAGCTGCTGATCGTCGAGGCGCTGCAGCACGCCCCGGAGCTCGGCGTCGAGAACGTCTCGCTCAACTTCGCGATGTTCCGCTCGGCGCTCGCCCGCGGCGAGCGGATCGGGGCGGGGCCGGTGCTGCGCGGCTGGCGGGGACTGCTGGTCTTCCTGTCGCGCTGGTTCCAGATCGAGTCGCTGTACAAGTTCAACGCGAAGTTCCAGCCGGAGTGGGTGCCGCGGTTCCTGGTGTTCCGCAACTCCCGTGACCTCCCCCGGATCGGTTTCGCCGCCATGCAGGCGGAGGGCTTCGTCACCCTGTCGCTGCCGCTGCCGGACGCGCTCCAGCGGTTCCTGCCGGGCCGGGCCAAGCGGGCCGCGCACACCGCGCCCTGCTACGCCAACAGCTCGGAGCCGGAGCGGGCGGTCAGAAGCGTCGCCTGAACCACCGCGCCACCCGTACGACGGAACCGCCGGATCCCACGCAGGGGTCCGGCGGTTCCGTCTGTTGCGGGAGTCCTCCGAGGGCTCAGCGGGCTCAGCGGGCGATGATGAGGCTCATCGCCTCGGAGCGGGTCGCGGGGTCGCGCAGCTGGCCGCGGACGGCCGACGTGATGGTCTTCGCGCCCTGCTTGCGCACCCCGCGCATCGACATGCACATGTGCTCGCACTCGATGACGACGATCACGCCGCGCGGCTCCAGGATGCGCATCAGCGAGTCGGCGATCTGCGTGGTGAGCCGCTCCTGGACCTGCGGGCGGCGGGCGTAGACGTCGACCAGCCGGGCGAGCTTCGACAGCCCGGTGATCTTGCCGTTGGAGGCCGGGATGTAGCCGACGTGGGCGACACCTATGAACGGGACCAGGTGGTGCTCGCAGCTCGACATCACCTCGATGTCCTTCACCAGCACCATCTCGTCGTGCCCGAGGTCGAACGTCGTGGTCAGGACGTCCTCCGGCTCCTGCCACAGGCCGGCGAATATTTCCTTGTACGCACGGGCCACCCGGCCCGGCGTCTCCCGCAGCCCCTCCCGGTCCGGATCCTCGCCGACCGCGATGAGGAGCTCCCGCACGGCGGCCTCGGCGCGCTTCTCGTCGAACACGCCGATGGTCCCCTCACCATCCAGCGTCACCGGGTCGGTCATCTGTGCCTCGTTCCTCGTACGGACCTGCGGAGACTGCAGGGGGTTGCACCAGCGGAAAGACCGCGCCCCCAAGGTTAAAACCCTGGGGGCGCGGTCTTCATTCCGGGATCACCTTCGCCGGCCGGCTGTCGCCGACCGGTTTCCGGTGGTCAGCTGTCGGTTCCGCTCCCCGAGTCCTCGGGGAGCTGCACCGTCTCGGTGGGCTTCTCGATGGCCGGGGTGGCGGTGCTGCTGCCGTTGGCGGACTGGCTGCCGTTGGTGAGCGCCAGCTCCTTGGGCGAGAGCACCGGCGGGCGGGTCGACGGCGTACGGCGCGAGGACCCGGTCCAGGCCGGACGCGGCGGGCGCCTGACGATGGCCTTGAAGATCTCGGCGATCTCCTCCTTGTTCAGCGTCTCCCTCTCCAGGAGCGCCAGAACCAGGTTGTCGAGAACGTCGCGGTTCTCGACCAGGATCTCCCACGCCTCGTTGTGCGCGGTCTCGATGAGCTTCTTGACCTCTTCGTCGACCAGCCCGGCGACCTCTTCCGAGTAGTCGCGCTGGTGACCCATGTCACGGCCCAGGAACGGCTCCGCGTTGTCCGAGCCGAACTTGATCGCGCCGAGCCGCTCGGTCATCCCGTACTGGGTGACCATCGCGCGGGCCGTCGCGGTCGCCTTCTCGATGTCGTTCGAGGCGCCGGTGGTCGGGTCGTGGAAGACCAGTTCCTCCGCCGCCCGGCCGCCCATCATGTAGGCGAGCTGGTCGAGCATCTCGTTGCGCGTCGTCGAGTACTTGTCCTCGTCCGGCAGGACCATCGTGTAACCGAGGGCCCGGCCGCGGGAGAGGATCGTGATCTTGTGCACCGGGTCGCTGTTCGGAGAAGCAGCCGCGACCAGGGCGTGTCCGCCCTCGTGGTACGCGGTGATCTTCTTCTCCTTCTCGGACATGATCCGGGTCCGCTTCTGCGGTCCGGCCACGACCCGGTCGATCGCCTCGTCGAGGGTCTCGTTGTCGAGCAGCTTGCGGTCCCCACGGGCCGTCAGGAGCGCGGCCTCGTTGAGCACGTTCGCCAGATCCGCGCCGGTGAAACCGGGGGTGCGGCGAGCGACGGCCCGGAGGTCGACGTTCGGAGCGACCGGCTTGCCCTTGGCGTGGACGTTGAGGATCTCCAGCCGGCCCATCAGGTCGGGGCGGTCCACGGCGATCTGGCGGTCGAAGCGGCCCGGACGCAGCAGCGCCGGGTCCAGGATGTCCGGCCGGTTGGTGGCGGCGATCAGGATGACGCCGCCCTTCACGTCGAAGCCGTCCATCTCGACGAGCAGCTGGTTGAGCGTCTGCTCGCGCTCGTCGTGACCGCCGCCCATACCGGCACCGCGGTGCCGGCCGACGGCGTCGATCTCGTCGACGAAGACGATCGCCGGAGCGTTCGCCTTGGCCTGCTCGAACAGGTCCCGGACACGCGAGGCGCCGACACCCACGAACATCTCGACGAAGTCGGAGCCCGAGATCGAGTAGAACGGCACGCCCGCCTCACCCGCGACGGCGCGGGCCAGCAGGGTCTTGCCGGTGCCGGGCGGGCCGTAGAGCAGCACGCCCTTGGGGATCTTGGCGCCGACGGCCTGGAACTTCGCCGGCTCCTGGAGGAACTCCTTGATCTCGTGGAGTTCCTCGACCGCCTCGTCCGCCCCCGCCACATCCGCGAACGTGGTCTTGGGGGTGTCCTTGGTGATCAGCTTGGCCTTGGACTTCCCGAACTGCATGACGCGGGATCCGCCGCCCTGCATCTGGTTCATCAGGAACAGGAAGACCACGACGATCAGCACGAACGGCAGCAGCGACAACAGGATGCTGACGAACGCGTTCTGCTTGGACGGCGAGACGGTGTACCCGTCGGGCAGCGTGCCGCCCGCGTCCGCCGTGCCGTCGATCTTCTTCTGGAGATCCGCGGCGATGGCAGTGCTCTGGTCGGCGCTGACGTAGCTCGCCTTGAGCTTGGTGCCCAGATCCTTGCCGCCGACCTTCGCGCCGTCGACGAGCTCGATCTTGATCATCTGCTCATCGCCGGTGGTGATCTCCGCCGACTTGAGAATGTTGTCCTTGCTGTGGATCGCTTGCACGACCTGGCCGGTGTCCACCGTCTTGTAGCCGCCGGAGGAGCCGACGACCTGCATGAGGACGACCACGGCGATGACAGCCAGCACGATCCACATGACTGGCCCACGGAAATAGCGCTTGACGTCCATCCATGCGGGGCGCGGACGCCCCGTCCCTCCTGCCACAGTGAGGCAGCGCGGCTCGATGGCCGCGCGCACATCCGGTGTATGACCCGACCTTCGGACGGTACCTCAGCATTGTCCACCGAGGCGTCCGCCAACCGTTAACAATCCCGGCTTCCCCTGCTCCAACGGCGGGAAAGGGTGCGGGGTTCCCCATTGTCGGCACGGGCTGCGCCGAACGGGGACATCCTCGGACGAACGGGGGCGTCAGCCGCCGTATACGTGCGGGGCGAGTGTTCCGACAAAGGGGAGATTGCGGTACTTCTCGTTGAAATCGAGTCCGTAGCCGACGACGAATTCATTCGGGATGTCGAAGCCGGTGTACTTCACATCGATCTCGACCTTGGCCGCCTCCGGCTTGCGCAGCAGCGTGCAGACCTCCAGGGAGGCCGGGCCGCGCGAGCCGAGGTTGCTGATCAGCCAGGACAGCGTCAGACCGGAGTCGATGATGTCCTCGACGATGAGCACGTCGCGGCCTGCGATATCGGTGTCGAGGTCCTTGAGGATGCGGACGACGCCCGACGACTTGGTGCCGGCGCCGTAGGAGGACACCGCCATCCAGTCCATCGTCACGTTGGTGGAGAGCGCGCGCGCCAGGTCCGCCATGACCATCACCGCGCCCTTGAGCACGCCGACGATCAGCAGGTCCTTGCCCGCGTAGTCCTTGTCGATCTTCGCGGCAAGCTCGATCAGCTTGGCGTCGATCTCTTCCTTGGTGATGAGCACCTTTTCGAGATCGGTGCCCATGTCGTTCTCGTTCACCTGTGTTGGTTCCTCAAGGTCTACGACGGTGAGAAGAACAGTCTGCCATTGCGCCGACGGGCCTCGACGCCGCCCGGCAGGTTGAGACCCTTCTGCCCCCGCCAGTCGGTGACCAGCCGGTCGATCTCCTCGATGTGGCGGGCGAAGAGGAATCCGGGCGGGGAACCGGCCGCGATGACCGCCCGGCGCAGTACCCGGCGGCGGACGGCGGCCGGCAGGGAGCGCAGCCGGAGCGCGTCCAGGGAGCCGTCGCCGTCGGCAACATCACGTTCGGCGGTGGCCGCCCACTGGTCCAGGGCGTCGGCGTCGTCACGGGAGAGCTGGGCGGTCCGGGCCAGCGCCTCGATGACGCCCTTGCCGAGGGACTTCTCCAGCACCGGCAGCGCCTCGTGGCGGACCCGGGAGCGGGTGTACGCCGGGTCGTGGTTGTGCGGGTCCTCCCACACGTCGATGCCCTGGGCCAGGCAGCCCTTGCGGACGGTGTCGCGGTCGAGCAGCAGGAACGGCCGGCGGTAGCGGCCGCCCGCGCCCGACACGGCGGCCATCCCGGACAGCGAGCGGGTGCCGGAGCCGCGGGCGAGGCCCAGCAGCACCGTTTCCGCCTGGTCGTCCCGGGTGTGGCCGAGCAGGACGGCGGCGGCGCCGCGCGCTTCGGCGGTGGCGTCCAGCGCGCCGTAGCGGGCGTCGCGGGCGGCGGCTTCGGGCCCGCCCTGGCGGCCGACGGTGACCCCGACGGCGTCCACGGGGTCCAGCCCGAGGCAGCGCAGGCGCGCGGCGACTTCGAGGGCGCGGCCGGTCGAGCCGGGCTGCAGCCCGTGGTCGACGGTGACGGCCCCGGCGCGCACGCCGAGTTTGGGGGCCTCGAACGCGAGGGCCGCGGCGAGCGCCATGGAGTCGGCGCCTCCGCTGCAGGCGGCGAGGACGAGGGGGTTGGGGGCGGGGGTGGCGATGAGGACGTCGTGAAGTACGCGGCGGACCGCCAGGCGTATCGCGGCGACCGTGGGGTGGGGACCCATGTCCGGTTCCCTCCTATGGAGGCTGTGAGGGTGATAACGCAAAGTAGCTAGATGGTGACAGAAGTCGGGGCTCTACCCGAGCATCGCACGGCTTACCCTGCGCTTACGGTCCCTCGGACGGGTGAACCGGAGGGCGTCGGGTGGTCACGAATCGCTGCGCCGGTGCACCCTTGCGACCCAGTCCGCCGGTTTGGCGATCTCCGCCTTCGTCGGCAGCGTGTTGGGCGACGTCCACACGCGGTTGAAGCCGTCCATGCCCACCTCGTCGACGACGGTGCGCACGAAGCGCTCGCCGTCCTTGTACTGGCGCAGCTTCGCGTCCAGTCCCAGCACCTTGCGCAGCACCTGGTCCAGCCGGCCCGCGCCGCTGGCCCTGCGCTGCTGGAACTTCTCCCGGATCTCCGCGACGGACGGCACGACGTCGGGTCCCACACCGTCCATCACGTAGTCCGCGTGGCCCTCCAGCAGCGACATGACGGCGGTCAGCCGGGCGAGGATCTCCCGCTGGACGGGGGTCTGCACGAAGTCCACGATGCTGCGGCCCTCGTCGGGCTCGTCGTCGGCGTCCTTGGCGCCGCCGCCGCCCGCGAAGGACTGGGCGGCCTCGCGGATCCGTTCGATGACGGTGGAGGCGTCCATCTCGGTCTCGCCGAGGAAGGACTGGATCTCGCCCTCGATGTGGTCGCGCAGCCATGGCACGGCGGTGAACTGCGTGCGGTGCGTCTCCTCGTGCAGGCACACCCACAGCCGGAAGTCGTGCGGGTCCACGTCGAGTTCCCGCTCGACGTGCACGATGTTCGGCGCGACGAGCAGCAGGCGGCCGGCGCGCGGCGCTCCCGGGCCGGGGACGACGGGGCCGGCGGGCAGCTCGCGGGTGGCGGGGGCGAACGTCTCGTACTGGCCGAGCACCCGGGACGCCAGGAACGACAGCAGCATCCCGACCTCGACGCCGGTGACCTTGCCGCCGACCGTGCCCAGCGCCATGCCGCCGAGGCCGCCGGGGCGGCGGTCCTGCATCTTGCCCAGCAGCGGCTTGAGGATCTCGCGGAAGCCGGCGACGTTCGCCTTCACCCAGCCCACCCGGTCCACGATCAGCACGGGCGTCCCGTTCGGCGGAGACACCGCGTCGCCGTACATGCGGGTGAACGCGTGCACGTGCTCCTCCGAGGAGCGCGCGTGCTTGCGCAACTCGGCCACGATCTCGCGCGCCTCGTCCCCGCTGACCTCCGGGCCCGGCCGCATCAACCGCTGTGCGGTCGCCACTGCGAGATTCCAGTCGACCATGTCGGCACCACCGATGCTCGTCATGCCTTCACGGTACGTTGCCGCTCCCGCTTTGGGGGTCGGATAACGCCCGGGTTCCGGGGACGGGGCCGGGGTGGGGCCCCAGGCGGGGCTGGGGTGGGGGTTCAGCAGCCGCAGGCGGCGAGGGCGGACGCCAGCCGGTCGAGGGCGGTTTGGGCGGCTGTCGCCGATGTGGCGCCCTGCGTGAGGAAGGCGAAGGTGAGCAGCCGGCCGCCGGCGGTGACGACGGTTCCGGTGATGGCGTGGACGCCGGTGAGGGTGCCGGTCTTGGCGCGGATCAGGCCGGCGCCGGAGGCGGGGCCGCCGCGGAACCGGTCGGAGAGGGTGCCGGAGAAGCCGGCGACGGGCAGACCGGTGAGGATCGGCCGCAGCTGGGGGTGTTGGGGCGACGCGGCCAGGGCGAGGAGCCGCGCGAGCTGTTCCGCGGACAGCGCGTCGGCGCGGTTGAGGCCGCTGCCGTCGGTGAACTTCGCCCCGCCCGACGGCAGTCCGAGCCGGGCCAGGGCGGCGGTGACGGCCTGCTGGGCGCCGTCGAAGCTCGCGGGCAGGTGCGCGGCGATCGCGGTCTGCCGGGCCAGGGCCTCCGCGATGTCGTTGTCGCTGTTGGTCAGCATCCGCTCGACGAGCGCGGACAGCGGCGCCGACCGGGCCGCGGCGAGCCGGGTGCCGGACGCGGCGGCGGGCGTTCTCGCCGGGGTGCCCGTCACCTTGATGCCGCGCGCCTTGAGCAGCTTCGCGAAGGCGGTGGCGGTGTCGCCGGCCGGGTCGGTGGAGCGGTCGGCGGGGCCGCGGTCGCTCTTGCCGAGGCGCCCCTCGTTGAGCATCAGCGGGGTGACCGGCGCGATGTTCTCGTTGCGGCCGATGGGATGCAGGACGGGACCCGAGTAGAGCGACAGGTCGTAGCCGAGCGAGGTGGCGGTGGTGCCGCGGGCGGCCAGCGCGCGGGCGGTGTCGTCGGCCAGGGTGCGCAGCGCGGCGGCGGTGAGGGTGGGGTCCCCGCCGCCCACGAGGACGGTGCTGTGCGGCCCGGCGGCCAGCACGGCCGTGGATATCCGGTGGTCGGGGCCGAGTACGGAGAGGGCGGCGGCGGCCGTCGCGATCTTTATGGTCGAGGCCGGCACGGACGGGGTCGCGGCGCCGGAGCCGTACAGCAGCCTGCCGGTGGCCGCGTCGATGACGGCTCCGGTGCGCAGCGGGCCGAGGGCCGGGTCGCGCAGCAGCGGGGCGAGCCGGGCGGCGAGCGCCTGCTGGGCGGGCAGCGTGCCCGGGTCCGTGGCGGGCGCGGTGAGCACCCGGGCGGCGGGCGGGGCCGCCGCCTCGACGGGCGGCGTCGTCCGGGGCCCGGGGGCGGGGCGGCCGTCCGCCAGGTGGGCCCGGGAGGCGGCCGCCGCCCGTTCCGCCGTACGCTGGCCCGACTCCCACGGTCCGGCCACGGCCACCGCCGCGAAGGAAATGGTCAGCCCGACTGCGGCCGACCCCGCCACTACCTGCCATGTTCTGGCGTCCGGCACCCCCGACCAGCCCCTTTCGCGACCACACACCTGCGTGGGAGACACTTAACCACCAGAAGTATGTGCTGATCATGGAGGAGTAGGGCCTTGGAGTTCGACGTCACGATCGAGATCCCGAAGGGTTCCCGGAACAAGTACGAGGTGGACCACGAGACCGGTCGTATCCGCTTGGACCGCCGGCTCTTCACCTCGACCAGTTACCCGGCCGACTACGGCTTCGTCGAGAACACCCTGGGGGAGGACGGCGACCCGCTGGACGCCCTGGTCATCCTTGATGAGCCGACGTTCCCCGGCTGCCTCATCAAGTGCCGCGCCGTCGGCATGTTCCGTATGACCGACGAGGCGGGCGGCGACGACAAGCTGCTGTGCGTCCCGGCTTCGGACCCGCGGGTGGAGCACCTGCGTGACATCCATCACGTGTCGGAGTTCGACCGCCTGGAGATCCAGCACTTCTTCGAGGTCTACAAGGACCTGGAGCCCGGCAAGTCCGTCGAGGGCGCCAACTGGGTCGGCCGCATCGAGGCCGAGGCCGAGATCGAGGCGTCCTACAAGCGCCTGAAGGACTCGGGCCAGGTCTTCCACAGCCACTGACACCTGGCCGACGGCCGTTGCAGTGTCGAAGTGCTGGAGTACCGGGAACGCCGGGCGGGCCCTTCGCGGGCCGGCCCGGCGTTCGCGCGTTCCGCCGCTCAGAAGCCCCTGGTGCGCTTGGCCGCGCGGCGCCGGGCCGGGTCGGCGGAGCCCGGGGTCTTGAGGAACATGCGGGCGATCTCCCCGCCGAGGTTCACCCCGATCGCGACGGCGAGGGCGAGTGCCGCGGCCTTCGTCAGGGAGGTGAACCCCTCCGCCGTGTGGTTCTGGGTGAAGGCGAGCAGCCCGAAGTACGTCGCCGAGCCGGGCAGCAGCGGGCCGATCGCGGCCGTGACGTACGGCAGGACCGACGCGTACCGGTAGCGGGCCATCAGCTGGCCGAAGAGGCCGACCAGGCCCGCCGCGGCCGCGGTGGCGACGACCGGGTTGGCGCCGAGCTGCTGGTGGAGCACCCCGTAGACCGTCCAGGCGACGCCGCCGTTGAGCGTGGCGAGCAGCAGCACCCCGCGCTCGCACTGCAGCAGCACCGCGAAGGCGAGGGTGAGGGACATCGCGGACAGCAGCTGCACCCAGGGGTGGTCGTAGGCGCGCAGCGCCTGCTCCGGGTCGAAGTCGGCGCCGAGCCGCACCCCCGCGTAGAGCACGATCGTGACGCCGAAGACGATGCCGACGACGAGGTACATGACCTCCAGCAGGCGGGCGGACGCGGTGATGTAGAAGCCGGTCAGGCCGTCCTGGACCCCTGCCACCAGGGCACGGCCCGGCAGCAGGGTGAAGAGTCCGCCGGTGATCACCGCGGACGCCTGGAGGTCGGTGGCGCCCGGCAGGTGGTCGGCGTAGAGGTTGACGACGATGCCCATCGCGGCGGCCGGCATCGCGGCGGCGGCGAACTGGTAGAACTCCGGCAGCCCGCGCCCGGCGCACAGCCAGGCCAGCCGGTCGCCGAGCATCGCGGCCAGCGCCGCCGCGAAGAAGATCAGCGGACCACCGCCGACCAGGATGCTCGCCGAGCCGGCCAGCAGCCCGGCGGCGCCGGTCAGCACCCAGCCGCTGTACGGGTGCCGGTTGCGTCGGATGGCGGCGAGCCGGCCGTAGGAGTCCTCCAGCGTCGCCTCGTGCGCGGTGATGTCGTCGACGAGCTGGAAGACCGCCGCCAGCCGCGTGTAGTCGGCGACCCGGCGGCGGACGGTACGGCTCGCGGTGAGCGGCGGCTCGACGAGGGACGGCTGGTACGAGATGCCGAGCAGCGTGAACGTGACGGTGGGTTCCACCCGGGCCAGACCGTAGGCGTGCGCGACGCCGAACATCGCCGCTTCGACGTCCTCGGCCCCCTCGCCGCCCGCGAGCAGCAGCTCGCCGATGCGCAGCGTGAGGTCGAGCACGCGGGGCACCGGCGGGCCGGCCTCGGGCTTGTCCGCGGGCAGCTCGGGCACCGGGCGTTCGGTGACCGGCATCCGGACCAGCTCGCGCATGCGGTCCTGCCAGGGGACGACGCCCTTGGTGAGCCGTATGACGGGGATGCCGTCGGGGGGTGTGAACGCGTTCCCGGCGCCGGCGCCGTAGGCGGCGGACGAGGCGGGCGCGGTGAAGGCGGAGCCTTCCGCCTCCGGTCCGGCCGGCAGCTCCACCCCGGTCGGTGCGGCGAACTCCGACGTCGTCGAGCCATCGGGTTCCGGGACCGGTGGCATCGGTACGCCCACGGGTGGGGTGAACTCCGACCGCGACTCGTCCGAGTCCGGCTTCTCTTCGTCCGACACGTTGACCGACCACCTCCGATGATCAGTGTGCAGGGCGCACCGCGTCGACCGCGATTCCCGCCCCGCCCACCGCACCGCCGGCCGGTGCCGGCTCCGCGCTACCGCGCCCGGTGGCGGCCGCCCCGGCCGGCGGAGCCGACGGGCGGCGGGGGCACGTCCGCGGGGGGCCGGGGGCCCTCCTTCTTCGACTTCGCGCGGGCCCGGAGGAACTCGATCGCGATCGGGACGACCGAGACGAGCACGATCGCGACCAGGATCAGCTCGATGTTCTTGTGGACGAACGCGATCTGGCCGAGCCAGTAACCGAGGAGGGTGACGCCGCCGCCCCAGAGCGTTCCGCCGATGATGTTGTAGGTGACGAACGTCCGGTAGTTCATCCGGCTGACGCCGGCGATGATCGGCGTGAACGTGCGGACGATGGGCACGAAGCGGGCCAGCACGATCGACTTGGGGCCGTGCTTCTCGAAGAAGGCGTGGGCCTTCTCGATGTTCTCCTGCTTGAAGAGCCGGGAGTCCGGCCGCCGGAAGAGCGAGGGCCCGACCTTGCGGCCGAAGAGGAAGCCGACCTGGTCACCGACGATCGCGGCGACGACGATGAGCAGCGTCACCAGCCACAGCGGGGTCTTGAGAGTGCCACCCGCGACCAGGAGTCCGGTCGTGAAGAGGAGCGAGTCCCCGGGCAGGAAGAATCCGATCAGCAGGCCCGACTCGGCGAAGACGATCAACAGCACGCCCCACAGGCCGAACGAGTTGATCAGGTGGTCGGGATCGAGCCAGCTGGGGCCCAGGGCGAGGTTCGTCACCGTTCAAACGTACCAATCGAATCGTTGCGCCCCCTGTGGGCGGCGGCCGGGCCCGATCCGTGCGCGACCCGTGACGGTTCGGTGAGGTATCAGCGCGGCGGAATTCGCGCCAGTCGAGTTGGCCGAAACGTTCCCCAACGCGGTGGTGGTGCATTACGTTCTCCGCAACGCCACCGCGTGCACCATGGGTACATCTCCTGTCACAGCATCTGAACTTTCTGGCGGATCCTGTTATGACGCGCGCCATCTCCATGCACGAACTCTCGAAGTTCTATCCGAAGCAGGCCGCCCCGGCGGTCGACCGGTTTAGCTTGGACATCGCCCCCGGCGAGTTCCTGGTGATGCTCGGCCCTTCGGGCTGCGGCAAATCCACTGTGCTGCGCATGATCGCGGGGCTGGAGGACATCAGCTCCGGGGAGCTGCTGCTGGACGGCGAGTACGCGAACAACCTCGCGCCCGGTGACCGCCGGATGGCGATGGTGTTCCAGAACTTCGCGCTGTATCCGAGCATGACCAGCCGGCAGAACATCGGGTTCCCGCTGCGCTTCGAGATGCCGGGTGAGGACCAGAACCCGCGGGTCGAGGAGACCGCGCGGATCCTGGGCATCGAGGAGATCCTGGACCGCTACCCCGGACAGCTGTCCGGCGGTGAGCGGCAGCGGGTCGCGATGGGCCGCGCCATCTCGCGGCATCCGTCGGTCTTCCTGATGGACGAGCCGCTGTCGAACCTGGACGCCAAGCTGCGCTCGCACCTGCGCGCCGAGATCGCCCGGCTGACCCGCGGAATGGGCGTCACCACCGTGTATGTGACGCACGATCAGGCCGAGGCCATGTCGCTCGGCGACCGCGTCGCGGTCATGCGCGGCGGGGTGCTGCAGCAGGTCGGGACGCCGCGCGACACCTACCACCTGCCGGTGAACGTGTTCGTCGCCGCGTTCATCGGAACGCCGCGGATCAATCTGCTGCAGGCCACGGTGCTGGCGCCGCTGGGCGGCGGCATGTGGATCGACTTCGGGCGGCAGCGCCTGGGGCTGCCGGAGCCGCTGAGCCTGGACCACCAGATGCTCCGCATCCAGCAGGGCCGCGACATCATCGTCGGGCTGCGCTCGGAGGCGGTGCGGATCGCGGCGCCGAGCGGCGCGCACGCGGGCGAGGTGGTGCTCAGCGGCATCGTCGAGCACGTGGAGTACCAGGGGCACGAGTGCCTGGTGCATCTGAACACCGGAGCGAAGCCGGCGGTCGTGCCGGAGCTCGAGGCGCCCCGGCTGCCCGTGCAGCGCACCCGTTCCGCGGCGCGGCGGGCGGCCGCCGGACCGGGCGGGCTGGGCAAGCTGGCGCGCAAGGCGGCCGGGCGGTTCCCGGGGCTGCTCCAGGAGCCCGACACGTCCGGCGCGGTCAAGGTGCTCGACCCGCCGCAGGCCGACCGCGCGGAGCAGCCGACCGGCGACCTGGTGGTCCGCACGGGCCCCGACATCCGGGTCCGGCCCGGGGACCGGGTGCCGCTCCTGGTGGACCTGGCGCACCTCTACATCTTCGACAACACCGGCCGCCGGATCTGCCCCGCTCCGGCGGAACAGCCGCGCCTGGAGTAGTCCGGCGTGCGGAGGCAGCCGTCAGGAGCCACCGTTCCCTCATGGGTATCGACGATTTCGGCGGCGGCCAGTCCGAGCGGTCCGACGTCCTGGTGGTGACCACGAACGAGGCGCCCGGCTACCGGGTCGAGAAGGTGATCGGCGAGGTCTTCGGGCTGACCGTGCGCTCCCGGCACATCGGGAGCCAGATCGGCGCCGGGCTCAAGTCGATGGTCGGCGGTGAGCTGAAGGGTCTGACGAAGACCCTGGTGCAGACCCGCAACCAGGCGATGGAGCGGCTGGTCGAGCAGGCCCAGGCCCGCGGGGCGAACGCCGTGCTCATGATGCGCTTCGACGTGACCGAGGCGGCCGACGTGGGCACGGAGGTGTGCGCGTACGGCACCGCGGTGGTGCTGGTGCGGGAGTAGCCGCCGCCCGGCCGTCCTTCCGGGCGAACGCCGACGTCCCGCGCGGCGCAAGTGACACACTTGTTCGCATGCTCGGGATAACTGATCTTTCCACGTACCTGGCGGGGCTGGCCCTGATCATCCTGCTGCCCGGCCCGAACTCGCTGTACGTGGTGTCGGTGGCGGCCCGGCTCGGGCCGCGCACCGGCTACCGGGCGGCGGCCGGGGTGCTGTGCGGGGACGCCGTGCTGATGATGCTGTCGGCGGGCGGGGTGGCGTCGCTGCTGCAGGCCAGCCCGGTGGCGTTCACCGTGGTCAAGCTCGCCGGCGCGGGCTATCTGACCTGGCTCGCGGCGGGCATGCTGCGCGGGGCGGTGGCGCTGTGGCGCGGGCGGGCCGAGCGGAACGCGGCGGCCCGCGGCGGGGAGGGCGCACCCCAGGAGAAGGCGGAGCGGCCGTTCCGCCGGGCGCTGGTGGTCAGCCTGTTCAACCCGAAGGCGATCCTGTTCTTCGTCGCGTTCTTCGTGCAGTTCGTCGACCCGGCGTACGCGCACCCCGGGCTGTCGTTCCTCGCGCTCGGCGCCTGGGCGCAACTGTTCAGCTTCACCTATCTGACGGTGCTCATCTTCAGCGGCACCTACCTGGCGGCGGCCTTCCGGCGGCGCCGGCGGCTGACGGCGGGACTGTCGGCGGGGGCGGGGGCGCTCTTCCTGGGCTTCGCCGCGAAGCTGTCGCTGGCCGGCACGGCGTGACCCACGGGGGCGGCGGGGGCTGAACTCCTGACGGGCGGCACGGCCGGGGGCGTCGTATCGTCCCGATGGGGACCCCTAGAGGAGGCACCATCATGAGCACGCTGCATGTCACCGTCACCGTCGCCGTCCGCTGCCCGGCCACCGTCTGATGGGGCTGCACAAGGGAGCCGGCGACTCCCGTCCACTCGCGGTCAACCCCTTCTACTCGGGCGACGCCGACCCTGTCGGCAGCATGCGCGCCGCGCCGCCCAAGCACCGGCTGCCGGACGGCCCCATGGCGCCGCACGTCGCTTACCAGCTGGTCCACGACGAGCTGATGCTCGACGGGAACTCACGGCTCAACCTGGCGACGTTCGTCACCACGTGGATGGAACCGCAGGCCGACGTACTGATGGCCGAGTGCCGCGACAAGAACATGATCGACAAGGACGAGTACCCGCGTACCGCCGAGCTGGAGCGGCGCTGCGTGGCGATCCTCGCCGACCTGTGGAACGCGCCCGATCCGGAGGCCGTCATCGGCTGCTCGACAACGGGCTCCTCCGAGGCCTGCATGCTCGCCGGCATGGCCCTCAAGCGGCGCTGGGCGAAACGGAACGCGGACCGCTATCCGGCGACGGCCAGACCCAATCTGGTCATGGGCGCCAACGTGCAGGTGTGCTGGGAGAAGTTCTGCGCGTTCTGGGAGGTCGAGGCGCGGCTGGTGCCCGTCAGCGGCGACCGGCTGCACCTGGACGCCGAGTCGGCCGTGGCGCTGTGCGACGAGAACACGATCGGCGTAGTCGCCGTGCTCGGATCGACCTTCGACGGATCGTACGAACCGGTCGCGGAGATCTGCGCGGCCCTCGACGCGCTCCAGGAGCGCACCGGCCTGGACGTACCGGTCCATGTGGACGGCGCGTCCGGCGCGATGGTCGCCCCCTTCCTCGACGAGGACCTCGTCTGGGACTTCCGGCTCCCCCGCGTCGCCTCGATCAACACCTCGGGCCACAAGTACGGGCTGGTCTACCCCGGCGTCGGCTGGGCGCTGTGGCGTGACCGCGACGCCCTCCCCGAGGAGCTGGTCTTCCGCGTCAACTACCTCGGCGGCGACATGCCGACCTTCGCCCTCAACTTCTCCCGGCCGGGCGCGCAGGTCGTGGCGCAGTACTACACGTTCCTGCGGCTGGGGCGTGACGGCTACCGCACCGTCCAGCAGAGCAGCAGGGACGTGGCGATGTCGCTGGCCTCGCGGATCGAGGAACTCGGCGACTTCCGGCTGGTCACCAGGGGCGACCAGTTGCCGGTCTTCGCCTTCACCACCGTCGACGGGATCAAGAACTACGACGTCTTCGACGTGTCGCGCCGGCTCCGCGAACACGGCTGGCTGGTCCCCGCGTACACCTATCCGGCCGATCGCGAGGACCTCGCGGTCCTGCGGGTGGTCTGCCGCAACGGCTTCTCCGACGACCTGGCGGACCTGCTCATCGAGGAGCTCGCCCGGCTGCTGCCCGAACTCCGCCGCCAGAGCGAGCCACTGGACCGCCCGGGAACGGTGGCGACGGCGTTCCACCACTGAGGACGCGGTGTCGTGGACGGTCGCGCGATCAGCGGCGTCGTGGGCTGCTACGCGCTCAGCGGCGCCAGGGCGATGGGGCGGACGCGGCCCTCGATCATGGCGCCGAGGCCCTGGACCGCGCAGACGTCGGGGCGTTCGGCGAGGGAGACCGGGACGCCGGTCGCGTGCCGCAGCATGACGTCGAGGCCGGGCATCAGGGCGCTGCCGCCCGCGAGCGTGATGCCCCGGTCGGCGAGATCGGCGACCAGGTCCGGAGGGCAGCGGCGCAGGACGGTGCCGATGGCGTCGAGGACCGCCGTGAGCGGGGTGCGCATCGCGTGCCGCACGCCGTCGGCCTCGACGAGGACGGTACGGCCGAGGCCGCTGACGACGTCGCGGCCGTAGACCTCGGTGCTCCCGACGGCCGACCCCACGCTGCTGAACACGTGGTGCAGCGGGCGCACGGACTGGCTGGGGAGCATCAGCTCGTGCTGGTTGCGCAGGTGCTGCACGACCGCGTGGTCGATGGCGTCGCCGCCCACCGGCACGGTCTCCGCCGAGACGATCGAGCCGAGCGACAGGACCGCGATCTGCGTCGTGGCCGCCCCGCACAGCACGATCATGGTGGCCTCGGGGTGCTCGACGGGCAGTCCACAGCCGGCCGCCGCGCAGATCAGCGTGTCGACGAGTTCGACCCTGCGGGCGCCGAGCCCGAAGAGGGTCTCGGTCGCCGCGCGCTGCGCGAGCGGGTCACTGCCGTGCGGCATGCAGACGGCGGCGCGGGCCATCGGCGCGCGGCGCCAGGACGTGCGCAGTTTGTCGCGGAGGAGGTGGCGCAGCATCCGCTGGGCCATGGCGATGTCGACGACGCTGCCGTTGCTCACCGGCCGCACCACGCGGATGTGCTCCGGGGTGCGCCCTTCCATCTGCTCGGCGCGGGCGCCGACCGCGATCAGCAGGCCGGTCGTGATGTCGACGGCGACCACGCTCGGCTCGTCGACGACCAGGCCGACGTCCTTCAGGTGGACACGGGTCCTGGTGGCCCCGATGTCGAAGGCGACCGAGCAGCGGCGGATCTGGTCCAGGGTGGGGTTCACAGCAGCGGCTCCGCGTCGGCGGTGGGGCGGTAGTTGGCGAGGGACCAGATCACGAAGACGTCGATCGCGATGATCGTGATCGCCCAGATGGGCTGGTAGGGCATGAACATGAAGTTCGCGAAGATGTGGAGCGCGGCCAGGCCGATACCGGCGATCCGCCCCCACGGGGCGCCCTTGAGCACGCTGTAGCCGACGACGGCCGCGATGATGCCGAGGATGAGGTGGATCCAGCCCCAGGTCGTCAGGTCGAAGCGGAAGGCGTACCCCGGGGTGGTGAGGTACACGTCGTCCTCGGCGATGGCGATGATGCCCTGGAGGATCGCCAGCACACCGGAGACGAGCAGCATGACGCCGGCGAAGACGGTGCCCCCGGCGGCCCAGCCGCTCGCGTGGCGGTCGGCCGGAGGGCGGTCACCGCTCCAGGAACCCCCCTGCGGGGTGGATGGCGGAGTGGACGCGGTGGGTGAATCCTGGCTCACAACGGGCTCCCGAGTTCGCGACGACCAGCACGACGGGAGCATTGATCATGATATTCCCGTCTTACGGACAAAAGGATCAACTGTCCGGAACGATCCCGCCACCGGAGATGGGCCGTTCGGGGGGCGGGGCCGGAACCGGGCCGCCAACGGATGCGCTTTCCGGCCCGGCGGCCGACGATGAGTGGTGGCCGCTGTGGTCAGGGGCCTGCCTGCGGCGACGCACTGACGGCGAGGGAGGCGGACGCGTGCACCCTGACGCCGACGCGGACTCGAACGTCATCCTGCGGGGCATCCTTGAGGGCACGTCGGCCGGCGTGGGCATCCTCGACCCCGGCATGCGCTACGTGTACGTCAACCCGGCACTGGCCAGGATCAACGGCGTGCCCGCCGAGGCACATCTCGGCCGGACCATCGCCGAGGTGCTGCCCGGCATCGACGGCCGCGAGGACGTGCTGCGCGCCGTACTCGCCGACGGGCTGCCGCGCGAGGTGACGTCCAGCGGCCACACGCAGGCACCGTCGGGACTGGAGCGGCGGTACTGGCACGGCGCGTACCACCGGCTGGAGGCCGAAGGCGCGGTGATCGGCATCGTCGGCATCGTGCTGGAGGTGACCGCCTCGCGGCAGCAGCAGCGCGACCTGGAGCAGGCCCGGGAACGGCTCACCCTGCTGGACGCCGCCGCGACCCGGATCGGCACGACGCTCGAAATGGACGCCACCTGCGGGGAACTGGCGGACTTCCTGGTGCCGCTGCTCGCCGATGTCGCCTCCGTCGAGGTACTGCCGGTCACGCAGGACGAGGGCAGCGGGCGCCCGGCGCGCGGCTCGCTGCGGATGCGCAGGACCGCGCTGTCGTCCGTGCCGAGACTGCGCGAGCGCGCGCGGGTGTTCGGCGTGGCGGGCGAGTACGTGGACTACCAGATCGGCTCCGCCATCCCGCGCTGCCTGGAGACCGGCAAGCCGCTGATGCAGAACCTGCTGTCCGACGAGGAGCTCGTCCGGGCGGCCCCCAACACCGAACGCCTCGCCGCGTACCGGGCGGCGGGCATCCACTCCGCGCTCGTCGTACCGCTCTCCGCGCGCGGCCAGCCGATCGGGACCGTGACCCTGGTGCGGGCCGGGGACTCCCCCGGTTTCACCGCCAGGGACGTCGTCGTCGCCCAGGACCTGGCAGGACGGGCGGCCATCAGCCTCGACAACGCCCGCCGCTTCACCCGGGAGCACGACATCGCGCTCGGCCTGCAGAGCGCCCTGCTGTCGGAGCCCAGCAGCCCGCACCCGAACATCGAGGTGGCGTCCCGCTACCTGCCCGCCGGCAGCAGTGCGCTGGTCGGCGGCGACTGGTTCGACGCGGTGCGACTGCCGGGCGGCAGGACGCTGCTGGCGATGGGTGACGTGATGGGGCACGGCGTGGAGGCGGCCGTCGACATGAGCCACTACCGCGCGATGCTGCGGGTCGTCGCCGCCGATGACGAACCGCCGAACCGCGTCCTGGAGCGACTCGACGCCCTCATCGCCGCGAAGGAGACGGGCCGCCCCGCCACCTGTCTGCTGGTCCTGGTGGATCCGCGGCGCGGCCGCACCTGGTACGCCAGCGCCGGGCATCTGCCGCCCGCCGCCTTCGGCCCGGACGGCAGCGCGGGCCTGATCCGCATCCCCACCGGGCCGCCGCTGGGGACCGGGCTCGGCGGCTACCAGCTGGCCAGGGGCCGGTGCCGCCCCGGCTGGGTGCTGCTGCTCTACACCGACGGCCTCGTCGAGCGCCGGGGCGAGGACATCGACGTGTCCCTCGCCCGGCTCGCCGCGCTGCGGCTGACCCCCCAGGGCAGCCTGGAGGAACTCCTCGACCAGGTGCTGGCGCGCCTCGTCGAACAGGCCGTCGATGACGACGTGGCGGTCCTGGTGGCCCGGGTGGTCGCGCCTTAGGCGTCGGCGGACCCGTCAGGGGACGCGTCCGGGGACGGGCGGCGTCGGCGGCCCGGCGATCACGGGCGCCGTGGGCAGCCCGCCGGTGGCGGGGGCCGGGGCGGGCGGGGCGACGGGCAGCAGGCGCACGCCGTGCTCGCGCAGCCACGGCACGGGATCGACCGCCGAACCCATCTCGGGCGTCACCCGCACCTCGAAGTGCAGATGCGGACCGGTGGAGTTGCCGGTGGTGCCCGACAGCGCGATCTGCCGGCCCGCCGGAACCCGCTCGCCGACCTTGACCTGCAGCAGCGACAGGTGCGCGTACTGCGAGAAGTACCCGTTGCCGTGCGCCAGGACGAGCTGGTTGCCGAACCCGTCGCCGCAGGTGGCCCGGACGACCGTGCCGGCGCCGACCGCCCGTACCGCCGTGCCCTCCGGCACGGCGAAGTCCTGGCCGGTGTGCCGGTTGGCCCAGCGGTCGCCGGACGCGGCGAAGCCGGCGGACAGGGTGTAGCGGTCGACGGGCGCGGTCCAGGGGGCGCGCACCGGGAGGCCGGTGCCGGGCCGCGGCATCTCCTCGGGGATGGCGAACGCGCACTCCTGCGGGGAGGCCAGCCGGGCGGATCTGGCGGCCTCCAGCCGCCGCAGCAGCTCGCGGGCCCGCCGCAGCTTGGCCGTGATCTCCTCCCGCAGCCCGGCCGCGCGCGTGGTCTGCTCGTCCAGTTCCCCGAGCGCCCGGTCGGCCGCGGTCCTGTCCCGCCGCAGACGTTCGGTCGTCGTCGCCACGGTGTCGAGCAGGCTGGTAACCGCCTCGTCGCTCTTGCGCAGCCGCCCCATCTGGTCGAGCAGGTCCTCGGGCGAAGGGGAGAGCATCAGCGCGGCGGCGGCCGGCAGCCCCGCGGAGCGGTACTGCATCCGGGCCAGCAGGCCGATGCTCTCGTGCAGCCCGTCCATCCTGCGCTGACCGAGCGTGACGGACCGCCGCAGCCGGGCGGCCGTGGCGCGCTGCCGGTCCGCGGCCCGCCGGGCGTCGACGTACGCGGTGGTGGCGTCGGCGGCCTGCCGGTACGTGGCGTCCACCTCGGCGGACACGTCGCCGTAGCGGTCGTCGGCGCGCGCCTGCTGCCCGCCACCGGGGGGAACCGGGAGGAGCGGGAGGGCCGGCAGGACCGGCAGCGCCGTCAGCAGTCCGGCGCAGAGCAGCACGACGAGCGACCGGACGGCCGACCCGCGGACGGTGACGGTTCCTGACATCGGAGGATCATCGCGCCGCACCCGCCGCCAGCGCGCGGGACACGCGGCGTGCCGCCGGCTCTCCGCCGTTCGGCCCTACCGTGTAGGCGCGTTCCCGCGGATGGTCACTTTCCGTGGTCGTTGCCGACAGACTGGGGTCTCCGTGACCGCCACCGGACCCCGGGACGGTCTCCCGGCGGCGGTCACGGGCCAGTCGTCCTGCCCGTCCGCGCTATTCGGCGTCGTCCAGCCGGAATCCGACCTTCAGCCCCACCTGGTAGTGCTCGACCTCGCCGTCCACGATGTGGCCGCGCATCTGGGTGATCTCGAACCAGTCGAGACCCCGGAGAGTCTGCGACGCCCGGTGGATCCCGTTGCGGATCGCGGCGTCGATGCCTTCGTGCGAGGTGCCCACGATCTCGGTCACCCGGTACGTGCGGTCGGTCATGGCGTTCTCCCGGCGTAGTGGGGTCGGTTCAGTCGGTCTACGAGGCGGTCGGTGCTGGGGCGGTCGGCGTGCGGATGACGGCCCTCTGACCACGGTGCCCGAAGGGCCGCCGCTCCGCATTCCCGCAAAACCGGACATAAGCTCTTGTACTCGACCGTCTTCCGCCGGAGGAGAGGAAGCGCGTGGACCGCCTGTCCAGCCCCTGGCCCCTCCCCGTCCGCTGCATCCCGCCGGTCCTCGTTCTGACGGCCGTCCTGTTCGACCTCTTCACCCCCATCGACTACCACGGCGGCCCGCTGCTCGCCGCGGCCTGCGTGACGGCAGGGGCGGTGCTCTCGTTCCTGGCCGCCCTGCTGCTCACCACCGGCGCCCTCGGGGCGATAGTCGGACTGACGGTGCGGCACGAGTCCTTCGGACACGTCCTGGGCGCCGCCGAGATCGGCAACGTCCTGCTGGCCGGCCTCATCGGCCTCGCGGTGAACCGCCTCGTCGCCCGCTACGGCCGCAGCCTGGCCACCGTGCGGACGGTGTCGGAGGCCGCCCAGCGGGCGATCCTGCCCACCCCGCCGGAACGGATGGGACCGCTGGACATCGCGGTCCGTTACCGCGCCGCGCAGAGCGAGGCGCGGATCGGCGGGGACGTCTACGCCGTCGAGGACTCCCCGTACGGCACCCGGCTGCTGATCGGCGATGTGCGCGGCAAGGGGCTCGGCGCGGTCGCGGCGGTGTCAGTGCTGCTCGGCGCCTTCCGGGAGGCCGCCGAGTGGGCGCCCGACCTGCCGGAACTGGCCGGCCGGCTGGAGCACGCCCTGGCCCGCGAGGGCGCCCGCCGGTCGGGCGAGGACCAGACGGAGGGCTTCACGACGGCGCTGGTCGCCGAGTTCTCCGCGGACTGCCGCACCCTGCGGCTGCTGAACCGCGGCCACCCGGCCCCGTACCTGCTGGTCGGCGGCACGGTCGTGGCCCTGAACGCCGTCGAACCCGATCTGCCGCTCGGTATGGGCCAGCTCAACGGCCACCGCTCGGCGCCCGACACCCACGTACTGCCGCCCGGCGGCAGCCTGCTCCTGATCACCGACGGGGTGACGGAGGCCCGCGACAGGTCCGGGGTGTTCTACGACCCCGCCGTACGGCTGGCGGGCCGCGGGTTCCAGGGCCCGCGTGAGGTGATCGACGCCCTGGTGGGCGACGTCGAGGAGTGGACCGGCGGCAGCGGTACGGACGACATGGCCGTGCTCGCCGTCAGCTACCACTCCCCCGCGGCGCCCGCACCGGCGGCCGCACGTCCAGGGTGATCCTGCCGCCGTCGGCCGCCGCCCGGGAGACGCAGACCAGCATGTTCGTGTCCGTGCGGCGGGCCGCCGCGCTGCCCGCGTGGGCGACGTCGCCCGTGAGGACCGGGAGCCGGCAGGTGCCGCAGAAGCCCTGGCGGCAGGAGTAGCCGGTCTCCGGGCGCTGTTCGACGAGGACGGAGAGGGCGGAGCGGTCGGCGGGGACCGCGAGGACCGGCCCGTCCGGGCCGAGTTGCAGCTCGAACGGGGTGCCGTCGACGACCGGGGCCGCCGCGAAGCGCTCGAAGTGCAGCCCGCCGGCGCCGGTCGCGGGGAACGCGTCGCGCACGGCGGTGATGAGGGGCGGGGGGCCGCAGAGGTGGACGGAGGTGCCCGGTCCCGCTCCGGCCAGCAGCAGTTGGGGGGTGGGGACGCCGTCCGTGTCGTCGGTGCGGACGGTCACCCGGCCGGAGCCGCCGTCCAGCGCGGCCACCTCGTCGAGGAACGGCAGGGTCGCGCGGCTGCGCCCCGTGTAGACGAGCCGCCAGTCCACGCCCGCCGCCGCGGCGGCCCGGACCATGGGCAGGATCGGGGTGATGCCGATGCCGCCCGCGATGAACAGGCAGGCGCCGCCCGGCGCGTAGGCGAAGGCGTTGCGCGGGCCGTGGGCGCGCACTTCCGTGCCGGGCGCCAGCGTCTCGTGGATCTCGCGGGAGCCGCCGTCGCCGTTCCCGATGCGCCGCACGGCGATCCGGTAGGTGGCCGGGTCGGCGGGATCCCCGCAGAGGGAGTACTGGCGGCGGCGTCCCGACGGCAGGTCGAGGTCCAGGTGCGCGCCCGGGTGCCAGCCGGGCAGCGGCCCGCCGTCCACCGCCGCGAAGCGCAGGCTGACGACGTCCTCCGCCTCCCGCCGCACCTCGGTGACGACGAGCCGCAGGGAGCGGTCGACCGGCCGCGGCTCGCGGCGCTTGCGGCGGGCGCTCTGCCACAGCAGGAAGGGCGTGACGCGCGCCAGCAGGGCGAGGATCGCGTCCGGGCGCGGGTCGGTGGCGCTGCGCGGCGGCGGCGTCCGCAGGTCGTACTCGGTCTCGGTGCTCACGTTCGGTCCTTCGACATCCTTCGACCGGTCCGGCGGATCAGCGGTGGGCGGCACGCGCGGCGGGCGAAGCCGCGAGGTAGGCGACGGCCTGGGTCGTCGAGCCGTAGTGCGAGGGGTGGTAACCGGGCCGCAGATAGCCGAAGTACAGCCGCACCAGGCTCGCCGGGCTCGGCAGCACGCCCTTGCGCGAGGCCCGGAACCAGTCGCGGAAGCGCGGCTTGTCGCGGCCCGGGATGCGTTCGGGGTCGGCGGCCATCAGGTAGCGCAGGCCCCGGACCCACCAGTAGAGGAGGACGGGGAAGGCCACGACATGGGCGCGGACCCGGTTGCGGTAGCGGCCGTCGAGGTGCGTGAACAGGTCGTAGGCGACCGCCCGGTGCTCGACCTCCTCCGCGCCGTGCCAGCGGTACAGGTCGAGGATCTCGGGGTTGTGGTCGGTGCGGTCGATCGCGTCGGCGTTCAGGATCCAGTCGCCGAGGTACGCGGTGACGTGCTCGATCGCCGCGATGATCGCGACCCGGTCGATGATCCAGCCCTGCGCCTTCTTCCCGGTCAGCTCCCGGTCGCCGAGCATCTTGCTGAAGAACCAGCGCAGTTGCTCGGTGTACGGGTGGGTGTCGAAGCCGACCTTCCTGAAGTGCGTGAGGACGGTCTGGTGCGACGCGGAGTGCGTCGCCTCCTGGCCGATGAAACCGATGACGTCCTCGCGCAGCCGGTCGTCCCTGATCATCGGGACGGCCTGCTGGAAGACGGTGATGAACCAGTCCTCGCCCTCGGGCAGCAGGATGTTCAGCACGTTCGCGAAGTGCGTGGTGAACGGGTCGCCGTCGATGTAGTGCATCGGCAGGCCCGTCCAGTCCCACCGGACGTCGCGGGGGGTGAGCACCAGGTTGTCCGGCTCGGTCGCGGTCATTCCCGTCCTGCCTTCCGTGCGGCGGACGTCCCGGGCGCCGCCGCGCCCCGCGTCCGGTCGGTGCGGTCGATGAGTCGCGCCGTGAACTCCGCGACCAGGTCGGGACGGAACGCGGGCAGCCAGTGCCCGCCGTCCACGAGGTGGATCTCGGTGTTCGGCGCCCAGTCGGTGATCTCGGTCTGCCACGGCGCGAGCACGAACAGGTCCCGCCGGGGCGCGAGGACCTGTGCGGGCAGCTCGGCGCGCCGGGTCCGGGGCCGCAGCGTGCGCGGCAGCACGTTGGCCCGGTAGAGCTTGAGTCCCGCACGGTTGCGGGACGCGAGTCCCCGGCCGTAGCCGGCGGGCGGCTCCCCGGTCTCCAGCCGCCGGGCGGCCTTCGTCACCGCGTCGAGCACGCCCGCGCGGCAGGCGAGTTCCGCGATGCCGGGCAGGTGGAAGAAGCCCACGTAGCCGGAGGCGAGCGACTGCAGGGCGAAGTGCCGGAGCCTGCGCGGGCTGGGGCGCAGTTGCGCCCGGAACCAGCGGCCGGTGTGGTCCAGGTCCGGGCCGGAGATCGACGTCAGGGACGCGAAGCGGTGGGCGGTCCCGGGCACGGTCACCGTGTGCCAGCTCTGCACGGAGCCCCAGTCGTGCGCCAGGACGTGCACGGGCGCGTCCGGGCTGACGGCGTCGGCGACGGCGGTGAGGTCGGCGGCGAGCTGCGGGAGCCGGTAGTCCCGGTTCCGGCGCGGTACGCCGGAGGCGCCGGAGCCGCGCACGTCGTACGTCACGACGTGGAAGCGGTCGGCGAGGCGCCGCACGACGCCGTCCCAGACACCGTGGTCGTCGGGGAAGCCGTGCACGCACACGACCGTCGGTGCGGTCGGTTCGCCGTGTTCGTGAACGGCCAGCCGGACGCCGTCCGAGGCCGTGACCCATCGCTGCGACATGGCGGTCACGATGGCAGCTTGTTGACGCCGTGTCTACTAGTGGGAGGCGGGCAATGTTCCGCCCGGTCGCCGGGACGGGACGGGACGGCCGGGTGCATACCGCCCGGCCGTTGCCCCATCGAGACGCTTCCGCAATTCCTCCGATGCCTCCGGCACGGGCCCGCGTTCGTCACACCTGCAAAGGCCGACGAGCGCGTGGGGGAATCGCATGAAGCGGTACGAGGATCGGTACGAGCACCGTGACGAGCGGCAGGTGTCCGGGACGCGCACGAGGAACGCGCGCCGGGCCGCGGTGGCGGCGGCCGTCGCGGGCGGGCTGCTGCTCGCCGGGTGCAGCGGCGGAACCCCCGACGCGTCGCGGAACGGCAGCTCCGACAAGGCTCCGGTGCGCCCGGCCCCCGCGGCTCCGTTCAACGGGCCGGCCGCGTCGGCCGCCCCGGAGGGTGCGGCCAAGGACAGCTCGGGCGATGCCGGTGCGCAGAAGCGCGACCTGGCGGCGGCGCCCAGCTACCTGTCCACCTTCGCGCTGGACGTCGACACCGCCTCGTACGGGTACGCCAGGCGCACCCTGACCGGCGGCCGGCTGCCCGCCCCCGCCACCGTGCGCCCGGAGGAGTTCGTCAACAGCTTCCGGCAGGACTACCCGCAGCCCGAGGGCGACGGGTTCTCGGTCACGACCGACGGCGCCCGCATCGACGGCGCCCCGACCGACGACGTGCGTACCGACGGTTCCGCGGCCGACGGCTCCTCCGCCGACAGCACCTCGGTCGACGGCGAGGGCGGCTGGTCGCTGCTGCGCGTCGGTCTCGCCACGCGCGCCGCGCAGAGTACGGACCGGGCGCCCGCCGCCCTGACGTTCGTCGTGGACGTCTCCGGCTCGATGGCCGAGCCCGGCAGGCTCGACCTGGTGAAACAGGCCCTCGGCAGCTCGATCGACGCGCTGCGCGCGGAGGACTCCCTCGCGATCGTCACCTTCAGCGGCACGGCACGGGTGGAACTGCCGATGACCCGGCTGGGCGCCGTCGGGAGCCGCGGCCGGATCCACTCGGTCGTCGACGGCCTGGAGCCGCGCGACGAGACCAATCTGGCCGCGGGCGTGCAGGCGGGCTACAACGAGGCCGTCAAGGCCGCCCGGCCCGGCGTCACCAACCGCGTCGTGCTGCTCTCCGACGGCCTCGCCAACTCCGGCGACACCACCGCCGCCGCGATCCTGGACCGCGTCGGCTCGGCCCGGCGCGACCACGGCATCACCCTGTTCGGGGTGGGCGTGGGCAGCCAGTACGGCGACAAGCTGATGGAACAGCTCGCCGACAAGGGCGACGGGCACACGTCCTACGTCTCCGAGCCCGAAGCCGCCCGCAAGCTCTTCTCCGAGCAACTGCCCGCCAACGTGGACCTCAGGGCCCGCGACGCGAAGGCGCAGGTCGCCTTCGACCCGCGGACCGTGAGCGAGTACCGGCTCATCGGCTTCGACGACCGGGCCGTCGCCGACGACGACTTCCGGGACGACACGGTGGACGGCGGTGAGGTCGGCCCCGGGCACACCGTCACGGCCCTGTACTCGGTCCGCCTCAAGGCGGGAGCCTCCGGCCACGTGGCCACCGCCACCGTCCGGTGGCTCGACCCGTCCACCCGCGCACCCCACGAGCGGTCCGGCACGGTCGAGGCCTCCGCGCTCACGTCCCCGCTCTGGACCGCCGCCCCCAAGCGTCTCCAGGTCGACGCCGTGGCGGCCTACTTCGCCGACTGGCTGCGCGGCCGGGGCTCCGCCGGACGCATCCCCGGTGCCCCCGGCCTCCCGGCCCTCGCCGAGCACGCCACCAGCCTGGCGGGCAGCACCGAGGACCCGGCCGTCCGTGACCTCTCCCAGGCGGTGTCGCAGGCGCGCCGGCTGGCGGGCTGACGGACCTGGGCCTCCGTGGTCCACGGGCCGCCGTGGTCCACGGGCCGCCGTGGTCCACGGGCCGCCGTGGTCTACGGGCCGCCGAGCACGGCCCGGTCGGCCGCCGCGGTGCCGTGCGTCCAGCCCTCGTGGTCACGGCCCTTGAGCCGGTGGGAGGTCGTGGTGGGGAACATGCGGGTGGTGGTGTCGCGGACCGCGACGTCCCGCGCGGCGAGCGCGGGCAGCAGGCGCTCCGCCGGGAGGTCGGGGGCGTGGACGGCCTGCTCGGTGGCGTCCGCGAGGCGTTCGCGGATGCGGCCCGCGTAGGCGATGAGGAAGGACTGCCGGAAGTCCTTGGAGAGCGAACCGCCCTTCCGCGCCTTGCCGTTGCGGCCCTTCGCGGCGCCGCCCCCGGCCGCCGCCCGCGGGGTGCGCAGCATGGCGGCGTCCGCCTGGACGAGCAGCGAGGTGTAGAGCAGTTCGACGGCCTCCAGGTCGGGCTCGAAGCCGACGACCGTCGAGAAGCCGAAGTCGCCCGCCCACACCGCCTGGCAGCGGTTGGCGGCGGCCACGGCGTCGAGCAGCAGCGCCTTGGCGCCCTCGTAGGGCTGGTCGATGCCGATCCGGCAGGCGCCGGGGCAGCCTGCGCCGCCGGCGCCCGGTTCCGCGGCGATGAGCGCTTCGTCGATGCTGTGCCGGGCCATCAGCTGCTGGGCCTTCGAGCTGAGCGCCTCGGCCTCCTCGGGGAACTCGGTGGACTCGGCCTTGGCGAGCAGGGCGCGGATCCGGCCGAGCAGCGGGGCCGCGTGGCGGTCGGCGGCGGGACCCGGCGCCGCGGCGGGCACCGTCACCGGGGTGATGCGGGGCAGCCGTCCGAGCAGGCGCAGGAGTTCGAGGACGGAGACGGCGGCGGAGAAACCGTCGAGCCGTTCGCGGCGGCCGTGGGCGGCGAGGAGGGTGCCGGTGCCGTCCCACGGGGCCGCCGCCCGCAGCTCCGCGAGCTGGGCGGCCCAGCGCGGGTCCTTCGTCGCGGCGTCCGCGGGGGCCGTGCGGGCCTCGGCGGTGATCAGGCCGGCGGCGAGGCGGGCGTGTCCGTCGGTGAGCCGGCGGCGCGCGATGCGCACCACGTCGGCGGGTTGCCAGCCGCGCGTCCAGCAGGACCGGACGAGCCGGTCGGTGAGCGCGAGCAGCGCGCTGTTCGCGGCGTGCGCGGCATCCGGGCCGGCGCCGCCGGCGGCGGCCAGGGCCGAGGCGCTCAGGTCGACGGCGTCCTCGGCGTCGGCGTCCGCCGCGTTGAGCGCACCGAGGTACGCCCGCTCGATCACGTCCTGCACGTCGTTCTCCGCCACGTCCGCCGCTTCGCCCTTCGACTCGCTCTGCCACCACATCCGGGCGCTGACCGACGACCCGCACCCTGCTCCCCACCCGGTCAATTCTGCGGGAGGGCCGCCGCGCTACTCGCCCTGGGCGGTCTCCACGCTCTCGTGGAGGTCGGTCGCGGCCTCCACGGCCGCCGCCGCGGACAGCAGGAGGCAGCAGGCGAGGAGGGCGGCCACCAGGCGCGGCCCGCGGGCCCGCCGCGGTCCGGCCGGCGGTGCGGCGTGCAGGAGGGCCGCGACGCGGCGCCGCACGGGGCCGGCGGTGGCGCCGAGCGCGGCCCGGGGCCGGGCCCGCGGGCCGGTCGTCGCCGAGGCGCGGGCGGCGCGGCCCACCGCGCGCGCCGCGAGGCGGCGGTCGCCGACGGCGGACGCGGCGGACTCGTCGGCCCAGCGCTCCAGCGCGTACGACAGCGGCGCCCGCAGCCCGCGCAGCAGCGGATGGCAGGTGGCGGCGAGCGCGGCGACGACGAGGAAGCGGTGGTGGTGGCCGGCGAGATGGGCGCGCTCGTGGGCGAGCAGCGCCTCGCGCTCGCCGGGCCGCAGGGCCCGCAGCATGCCGGTGGTGACGACGATCCTGCCGGGCCGCCCCGGCAGGGCGTACGCGTCGGGCTCGCTGTCCCGCAGGACGGCGAGCTCGCCCGAGGGCGCGCAGCCGCCGGTGGCGGCGCGCGCACGGACCAGCTCGGCGCGGTAACGGCGGCCGGTGAGGGTCACCGCCGCCGCGCAGACGGCGAGCAGCAGCGCGGCGACGCAGGCGGCGGGGGCGGTCAGCTCCGCGCCGCCGAGGCCGGCGAAGCCGCCGAGACCGCCGGAGCCCGCGCGCAGCAGCGGCAGGGTGAGGTGGCCCAGGGCGGCGACCGGCGGCAGCAGCAGGGCGCCCTGGGCGGCCAGCAGGGCGAGGGCCAGGGTGCTGCTCGCGGCGAGGACGGCGGCGGTGCAGGCGAGCAGCCAGGCGGCGGCGCGCGGTGCGAGGGAGGCCGCGAGCCTGCGGGCGACGGGGACCGCGAGCAGCGGCATCAGCAGCGGTGGGAGCAGGTCCGGGTTCACCGGGGGAGCCCCGGTCCGCTCTCCCCGCCCTGGGCCCGCGCACCCGGTTCCCCGCCGCTGTCGACGGCGGAGTCCGCGTCGTCCAGGAGGGCGCGCAGCAGCTGCTCGTCGTCGGTGCTCAACTGCGACACGAAGCGGGCCAGCACGGTCTCCCGGTCCTCCTCCTTGTCCAGCTCGGTGCGCATCCGGAGGGCGGCGAGGCCCGGGGAGTCCTGCGTCGGGGTGTAGGCGTAGCCGCGCCCCGACCTGGTCCTGGCGACGGCGCCCTTGTCGTGCAGCCGCGCCAGGATGGTGGTGACCGTGGTGCGGGCGAGGGCGCTCCCCAGGCCGCGCTGGACGTCGGCGGGGGTGAGCGGTCCTTCGGCGGCCCACAGCGCCGCCAGGACGCTCGCCTCCAGTTCGCCCGGCGGGCGGCGCGCCGGATGTGTCTCTGGCATGAACGCCCCTTCCACCTGATTCGTCTACAGTGCTGTAGACCGTCTACGCGACTGTAGTCGGCCGGGTGCGGCGCTGATCGCCCCCCGCAGCCCATTATGGGAGGGCCCTCCGACAATGCCCCTGCCCCTGGCCACGCCCCTGCCGGACGCTGTTCATCAGGCAGTACCGCTGGCGGTCAACCTCCTGGACGCCCACGACCTGCTGGCGACGTTCGGCGCGATCGGCATCGCCGTCGTGCTGTTCGCGGAGACCGGCCTGCTGATCGGCTTCTTCCTGCCCGGCGACTCACTGCTGTTCACCGCCGGCCTGCTCTGCGTCCCCGGCGCGTCGGACGTGGTGCATCTCTCGCTCTGGCAGGTCCTCCTCGCGGCGTCCGCCGGGGCACTGCTCGGTGCGCAGACCGGCTACTGGATCGGCAGGCGGGGCGGCCCGCCGCTGCTCGCCCGGATCCGCAATCCGCACCTGCACGACGGCGTCGGCCGCGCCGCCGAGCTGCTGGAGCGGTACGGGCACGCCAAGGCCATCGTGCTCGCGCGCTTCGTCCCGGTGGTGCGGACCGTGCTCAACCCGATGGCCGGCGTGCTGAACGTGCCCGCGCGCACCTTCGCCGTCTGGCAGGTCATCGGCGGCCTCGTCTGGTCCGTCGGCCTCGTGCTCGGCGGCTACGCGCTCGGCTCCTCGGTCCCGCACGTGGACAAGTACCTGCTGCCGATGGTCGCGCTCATCGTCATCGTCTCGCTCACCCCGCTCGCCCTGGAGCTGTACCGCTCACGGGCCCGCGTCAAGGCGGCCGGCGCGGGAACCGACGCCGGTTCCCCGGCGGGTCCCGGCGCCGACGCGCCGGAGAGCCTGTGAACTCCGGGATCGACCGACCGGACGGGTGCGCCGACTACGAGGTGTGAGTCCGCGCCGCGGGTGCCGGGGCCGGCTCCGCGTCCGCGGAAGCGGCGGACGCGGTCACGGTCCCGTCGGCGCCGTCGGCCTTCAGCGCACGCGCCTCCGACTTCAGAATGCGCAGCGACTTGCCCAGGCCGCGGGCGGCGTCGGGCAGCTTCTTGGAACCGAACAGCATGATCAGAACCAGCGCCACCACGATCAGGTGCCACGGTTCCAGCCCGTTACGCAACACGGGGATCCTCGCTTCGCTTGGAGCGGGCCCAGGGGTGCGCCTGGAGAGCCCGGAGGGATATGCGTCGACTGTCGCATTGTCACCCGGACGTACGTCCCATCAGCCCCTGAGCTCCCCAAACATCGGCAAAGGCTGTGCATGCCGCGGTCCCGGCCCGCAGCCCGGCCCTCGGCCCCCGCTCCCACTCCCGGCCCTCACCCCTGGCCCTGGTCCAGCTTCTTCCACTCGGGGCTGAGCGCCATGGCCCTGAGACGGGCGATGGTGAACACCGGCGCGGGCCGGGTGGCCGGCCGGTGGTAGCCGCTCGCGTTCAGCTCGGAGATGACGATCCGCCGGCCGTTGGGGCGCAGGATCTGGACGATCCACTGCACGGTCCCGGTACCGCCCTTCTCCGCCGACCCCTGGGAGACCTTCACGCGGGTGCCGTCGGCGAGCGTCTCGGCGCCCGAGAAGAACGTCAGGGTGTCGGGGCTCGTGGGCGACCAGTGCTCCACGTTCACCTCGATCAGCGACTGGCCGTGGCCGTCGTCCACGGCCACCTGCGCGAAGTCCCCCGAGTCGTCCGCGTCGGCGCGGTGCATGCCGGCCGGGATCAGCCCTTTCAGAACGCCACTGATCGCAGGTCCCCGCACGGTGGAACTCGCCTCGCCGGTGGCGGTGGGGGCGGTGGTGGCGGCCGGGGCGGTGGTGGTGCCGGGCAGCGGCTGGTCCGTCGGGGTACCGGCCGGGCCGAGGGCGTCGAAGACGGGCTTCCAGTGCTCCACGCTCACCAGCACGGTCAACTGCGCGGCGGTCAGCGGCGGGTCCGGGCGGGTGTCCGGTGCGCCCTTCTCCGCCGCCGAGTTCCACTCCAGCGCGTCGACGACATGGCCGTCCGGGGTGGTCAGGGTGGCCTGCCAGTTCTTGGTGCTCACCCGGTGGTCCGGGTACTCGTACCCCTTGACCAGGACGAGTACGGAGCCGTCGGCGAGCACGGAGCGGTCGCACGAGTCGTACTGCGCGTACACCCGGTCCGGGCAGCGGGTGCCGGGATCCGTGCCCTTTCCGACAGGGGCGTGGTTCAGGCTGACACTGACCAGCCCCGGCCCGTGTCCGTCGTCGAAGACGACCTGCGCGTACGGGGCTCCGATCGGGTCGCCGGTCCCCTTCCCGCCGCTGCCGCGCCCCTGCTCACCGGTGGTCGTGCCGGGTGGCAGCGCCGACTTGAGCAGGGCGATCATGCGCTGCGCGGTGACCGGCTCACCCGACGCGAGAGCGACGGTCTTCGGTCCGCCCTTCCCGACGGGGCTCTCGTCGACGTGGTGCCCGACCGAGCCCGACAGCCCGCCCGCCATGAGCCCCCCGACGGCGACCAGCGTGAGCGTCGCGGCACCGCCCGCGACGGCGGCCCTGCGGCGCAGCCGCATGACCCGCCCACGCGCCGCACCACCGTCCACCAGCGCCCTGTTGTCGGTGGAGAAGGCGTCGGCCGCCCCGCGTATGGCGTGGCCGAGGTCGTCCTCGAAGGGGTCCGAGGGCGCGAAGGGGTCGAAGGGCACGGGGACCACCGTTTCGTATGGCGTATGGCTTGGGGGTGGGTGGCGAGGGGGCGTGGGGCGTTTGGTGCGGGGGGCGTCGGGGTGTTGTCGGTGATGTTGCCTGTGGGGAGGACCAGGAATCAGTTCGCGGCGAATTCGGCCAGCGTGCCACCGAGCAGTTCGCGCAGTTTCGCCAACGCCCGGACGGAGCGCGTCCGCACGGAGCTGGACGACGCCCGCATCGCGTCGGCGGTCTCCTCGATGCTGCGGTCCTCCCAGTACCGCAGCACCAGCACCGCGCGGTCCTTGGGTGCCAGCCGGCCGAGCGCGTCGAGGAGCGTCAGGCGCAGCGTCGTGTCGACGCCCGCTTCGCCCATCACGTCCGGCAGATCGGCGATGGGGCGTTCGCGGCTGCTGCGCCGTCGCTGGTGCGAGAGGAAGACCCGCACCAGGACGGTCTGCGCGTAGCCGGCCGGGTTGTCGATCTTGGAGGCCCGCCCCCAGACCACATACATCCGGCCGAGGGTCTCCTGGACGAGATCCTCGGCGAGATGAGTGTCACCGCTGGTCAGCAGGCATGCCGAACGGAAGAGATGTCCGGCGCGGTTCGCGGCGAACTCCAGATAGCCGTCCTCGTGCGTCTGCCGCATTCACCCCCCGATCGCCGTGTACACCTCATTGACGCGCCAGAGGTGCCTGAATGTTTCACGGCCCGGAAGGATTTCCGCAAGCTTCCGACGTCAGGCGGCGACGGTGACCGACCCCTGACCGAGAGCGGAGACGACGGCCGGCCCCGTGACGGGAACGGGGGACGCGTCGACCGGCTTGCCGCCGCCCTTGGCGAAGACGATGACCCGCAGGACGATGAAGCGGCCGACACCGGCGAGCCCGGAGGCCGACAGGTACACGCCCTGCTCCAGGAGCGCACCCGGGTTCGGGTGCACCGCGTGCAGCCCGAGCAGCGCGGCGGTGGTGAACAGGTAGCAGATCGCTGCCGTCAGACCGGACTTGACGTGGTCGCTCAGCCGGGCCCGCCCGGCCTGGAAGGTGAAGCGGCCGTGGAGCTCGGTGGCGAGCAGGGTGGAGGCGACGGTCACCAGGGCGTTGGCGAGTGCCAGGGGCAGCCGGTCCGTCAGGAGCAGCAGGACGGCGCTGGACAGCAGCCCCACGCCCCCGCCGCACACGACGAACCGCACGAAGGCCGCTATCGGCCCGGTCCCGCCTCGTGGGTGGTCGGTGCTCCGCTCGATGCTCCCCGTGGTCTCCATGTCCCCTAGGATCCCGTAACCCACTGACAGCGCGCTGACTTTAACTGTCCGGTCGCTGACCGCCCGCTGACACGGGGCCCGCCGAGCTGTCACGATGGGTGAGATCGCAGGAGGAATGCATGACAGAGGTGTTTCTACGGCGTCTGAGCCGCTGGCAGGCCGAGGCGCAAAGAGAGGCCTTCGCAGACCTCTACGTCGAGGCCTACCGTGGCGCCCAGGGCGAGGAGTTCCACAGCCGGCAGAGTTTTCTGGAGCGCTTCGAGGACCATGTCCAGCACCCCGGATTCGATATGACGATCGCAGGCGACCCGGCGCTCGTGGGCTTCGCATACGGCTTTCCTCCCGATCGCGGAGGCGAGTGGTGGCAGGGGTTCGTCGGCGGGGTCCCGCAGGATCTCGAGGAGCACACCGCCTCCGGTCAGGTCTTCGCCGTCGTCGAACTGCTCGTCCTCCCCTCCCACCGCCGCCTCGGGGTCGCGGGCCGGCTGCAGGACATGCTGCTGTCGCGCAGCGACGCGGCCGTCGCGTCCGTGCTGGTCGAGACGCCGAACGCGCCGGCGCTGGCCGCGTACCGGGAGTGGGGCTGGTCGAAGAACGGCGAGGTCCGGCGCCGGCAGGACCACATGTTGTCGGTGCTGGAATCGTGGGGCCGCAGCCTCGCGGATTGACGGAGCCGCGGGCGGTGGGAAGGGCCTGGGCGGCGTGGGAGGGGTTCCCGCGCCGCGGCCCGTCCTCACGGTCCTCACGGTCCTCACGGCAGCAGCAGGGTCTTCCCGACGACGTCGCGGCCCTCCATCGCCCGGTGCGCGTCGGCGGCGCGTTCCAGCGGGAACGTCTGCCCGATGACGGGCCTGATCCGTCCCGCCGCGGCCTCCGCCAGCACGCGCCGCAGCAGCCGGTGGGCGGTGTCGGGCGTGAACTGCGCCTGCTCGATGCCGCGTACGGCCACCTCGCGCCGGCGCGCCTCCTCGGGGTCGATGGACGCGAAGCCACCCGCGGCCGCGCCGTGCGCGGAGAACTGCCCGCCCCGGGCCGTCAGTTCGAACGCGGACCGCCCGATCTCCCCGCCGACGCCGTCGTAGACCATGTCCGGCCCGGCGCCGCCGGTCGCCTCGCGCACCCGCTCCTCCCAGCCCGGCAGCGAGTAGTCGACGACGGCGTGGGCGCCCAGCTCCGCCAGCAGGTCCAGCTTCCGCTTGCCCCGGGCAGCGGCGACGACGCGTTCCCCGGCCGCCAGCGCCAACTGCACCATGAGGATGCCCAGCCCGCCGCCGGCCCCCGTGACCAGCACCCACTCCCCCGGCTTCGTCCGGGCGGCGTCGGCCAGGCCCAGGGCGGTGGTGCCGTCGTGCAGCAGGGCGGCGGCCTCGCGCGGGCCGAGCCCGTCGGGTACGGCCACCAACGCTTCGACGGGCGCCAGAGCGAGCTCGGCGTACCCACCGCGGTCACCCAGGCGGGCGGCGACGGCTCGGCCGACCCAGTCGGACCCGACGCCCTCGCCCACGGAGAGCACCCGCCCGGCGACCGCGCCGCCCGGCACGTACGGCGGCCGCACCGGCATGAAGTCCTGGGCCAGGCCCGCCCGGATCCGCGCCTCGAAGAGGATCACGTCGGCGGCCTCGACCCGCACGACCACCTGACCGGGTCCGGCCACCGGATCCGGCAGTCGCGTCGCCACCAGAACCTCGGGTCCCCCGAACCGCGTCACCTGAATCGCCCGCATGTCCCACACTCCTCGTGGTCGCCACCTGCTGCTTCTTCCACGAGGAAGTCTCGGACTTGAACCAAGGTTCATGTCAAGGAGGGGATCAGGAGGGGATGCGGTCCCGTCAGGCCGCGTCGAGGCGCGCGAGGTCGGCGGCGGTGAGAGTGACGCCGTCGGCCGCGGCCGAGTCGCGGATCGTCGCGGGCCTGCTGGCGCCGGGGATGGGCACGACGACCGGGGACTTCGCCAGCAGCCAGGCGAGAGCGATCCGCTGCGGACCGATCCCGCGATCCCGTGCGACCTCGTGGAAGGCGGCGAAGGGAGTCGTGGGGGCGGCGGTGGTCGGCGCCGGCGGGCCGTCGAGCGAGCTGCGGGAGATGCCGCCGAGCGGGCTCCACGGCAGGAAGGCGATCCCGAGCTCGTCGCACAGCCGCAGCTCGGCCGCACTGTCGCGGACGGCGGGCGAGTACTCGTTCTGCACCGAGGCCAGCCGCCCGCCGAGGATCGCGTCCGCCTCCCGGATCTGGTCGGCGTCCACGTTGGAGACGCCCGCCATCCTGATCGTGCCCGCGTCCAGCAACTCCCGCAGCGCACCCACCGATTCGGCGAACGGAACCCGGGGATCCGGCTTGTGCAGCTGGTACAGCCCGATCGCGGCACCGCCGAGCCGCCGCAGCGACTCCTCGCAGGCCCGCTTCAGCCGCTCCGGATCGCCGTCGACGGTCCACGAACCGTCCCCGGGCCGGCCGCGGCCACCCTTGGTCGCGACGAGAACGGCCGACGTGTCACCGCCGTAGGCGGCGAGGGCGCGGGCGATCAGCGTCTCGTTGTGACCCCGCTCGTCCGCGTGCCAGTGGTAGGAGTCGGCCGTGTCGATGAGCGTCACCCCCGCGTCGAGCGCCGCATGGACCGTGGCGAAGGCCCTGGCCTCGTCCGGCCGCCGTTCGATGGACAGCGGCATGGCGCCGAGGCCGATCGCGCTGACGGGAACGTCACGGATCCGCCGCGCCCCGGCGCCGCTCACACCCGCACTCGTGCCCGTCCCCATGGCCGTCCTCATGCCCGGACCCCCGTCTCGGCGATGGCGCCGGGCAGCCACTCCGTGACGGCGGAGAAGGGAAACCCCAGACCGGTGGCGCGCGAGTTGTCCATCGCGTAGTAGCGGTCGAACGAGAACGGCGACACGTCATCGCCCTGGCCCGCGCGGAGGAACGCCGGTCGCGCCGCCCCGATCCCCGTCGCGACCAGCTCGCTCAGCTCCGCCGCGCTCAGCTCACCGTGCGAGTTGGCGTTGACCGGTCCGGTGAAGTCGGCGCCGGCCGCCCAGTACAGGAACTCGGCGATCTCACGGTCGTGGATGAACGTGGACGGGTACTCCTCGGCGTGCACCACGACGGACCGTCCCGCGCGGACCCGGTCCACGTAGTGGTCCAGCCGCCCGGTGAACTCCTCCGCGCCCCCGCCCAGCACGTGCGCGCTGCGCACGGAGACGAACGCGAAGGCCGGATCCTGACTGAACACGGCCTCCGCCTGCCGCTTGCCCTCGGCGTAGTGCCAGTCCTCGCCGACCAGCTCCTTGAACGCCGCTTCCTCCCAGGGGAGTTCGAGGTCGACCGGCCAGGTGCCGGGATCCACCGCGTCCTCGCCGACCGGGCGCTGGTGAAGGGGGGCGGGGTCGAACGTCGCCGGGTCGTAGACCTCCATCGTGGACGTCATGACGTAGCGCGAGGTGCGATGACGGAAGACGCGCTTGGCGATGGCCGCCTGGCGCGGCGTGTAGCAGACCTGATCGATGACGACATCGAACCGGCGGTCGCCCAGGGCGGCTTCGAGCGCCGCCTCGTCGTCGCGGTCCGCGACGAGATGGGTGACGCCTGGTGGGGGCGGTGCCGAACCGCGGTTGACGACCGTGACGTTGACACCCTCGTCGCGCAGCCGCAGGATCAGCCGCTTGCCGAAGTACCGGCTGCCACCGATGACGCAGACCTCGCGCACGTCGTCCCCCATGCCCCGCACCTTCCCCCACCAGGCAGGACGCCCCCGCCTCCGGTACCAAGTGTTACTGTCCCGAACCGGCATCTGAAGGGGAGATCATGGGACATTCAACGGCGCTGCCAAAAGAACCGCGCCATCTGCGCGGTCTCGCCCACGATTCCTCAGTGGCCCTCGACAGCGTCGATACGCGGCTGCTCGAACTCGTCCAGACCGAGGGCCGGATCACTCTCAGTGAGCTGGGCCGGCGGGTGAGCCTCAGCCCGGCAGCCGTGGCGGAACGGATCCGGCGGCTGGAGGGCAACGGCACCATCACCGGGTACTCCGCCGTGGTCGCCCCGGACCGGCTGGGCTACGGCATGCTCGCGTTCGTCCGGGTGTCCCCGCACGGCGGCTACACGCTGCGACACCCCAGGACGCTGGAACTGATGGAGCGCCCCGAGATCCTGGAGGTGCATCACGTCGTCGGCGAGGACTGCTGGATCCTCAAGGTCGCCGTGGCCGACACCTCGCACCTCGAGGAGATGCTCGAACAGATCTCGGCCCTGGGCCGCACCACGACGTCGATCGTGCTGTCCTCCCCCGTCGAGCGGAAGGTCATCACGCCGATCGACCGCTGAGGGGGCGCCCCCCTCAGGCGCCCCCTCAGGCGTCGCCGGTCCGCCAGGCGTCCGCGCCCGCATGGGTGGCGGCCTGCGAGGCGACCTTCGCCTGCCGGAAGGCGCGCGCGGCGAGTTCGGCCGGCGCCACCTCCATACGACGGACGAACCCCCGCCCCGCGTTCAGCAGCGTGACGCCGATCATGACCGTCCCGGCCAGCCCCAGCACCGCCGCGACGCCGGTGACGGCCACGCCCACCGCGAGCATCCGCGTGTCGACGTCGATTCCGTACGCATTCATCCGATTGATCGCCATGCGCCCAGCCTGCGTGCCCGAACCGTCTTCCGCACGCCGGGCGGGGCCGTCCGGGACACTGATCCGGCGACCACAGCACTCTGACAACTTCCTCACAGGTGCCTGCCAGCCTGTCGATCATGCCGGCTGTCGCGCGGCGACCGCCGGACGCGGCGTCCGCCGGGCGCGACAGCCGCTCCGCCCCCGATCGGCCGTACCCCCGATCGC
This sequence comes from Streptomyces sp. H39-S7, assembly GCF_027158205.1. GTDB lineage: Bacteria > Actinomycetota > Actinomycetes > Streptomycetales > Streptomycetaceae > Actinacidiphila. Next base: position 332,631 of record NZ_JAPVLU010000003.1, read on the forward strand.
CGCGTGACCCGATCGACCGTCAACGGAAGGCCCCACCATGTCCTACCTCCGCACCTTGCGCACCGCAGCCGTCACCGCAGTCATCGCCGGCACGGTGCTGCTGCCGGCCACCGGGGCGTTCGCGGCCGAAGCGAGCGCCAAGCCGACCCCCACCCCCACTTCCGCCCCGGCCACCGACGCCCCCCGGCCCGGGCGCGGGTGGGGGTGGTGGTCGGGGCGGGCCGGGG
>NZ_JAPVLU010000040.1 GCF_027158205.1 Streptomyces sp. H39-S7
AGCAGGGCCTGGGCGGCCGGACCTGCCGCCACCTCGCCGTCCGCCCAGTCCACGCGGGCGACGACGACCTGCCAGTGCGGCGCGGAGTTGAGGCCGGGGACCAGGACGGGGGCGGCGACCCGCAGCCGGGCGGCGATCTCGGCCGGCGGTGAGCCGGCCTGGACCAGTTCCAGCACCTCGTGGGCGAGGCGGCGGCGCACGGTGCGCGCGGCGTCGTGCCGGTCGCGCTCGACGGCGATCAGCTGGGTGACGCCCTGGAGGAGGTCCAGCCGCTCCGCGGCCCAGTCCCCGGCGTCGGCGTCGACGGTGAGGAACCAGTCGGAGAGCAGGGTGGCCCGCACATCGGCCCCGGGGACGCCGCCGCCGGTGCGGATCGGGAAGAGCGAGTACGTGTTGCTCGCGCCGCCGGCCGTGATCGTGGTGCGGTGCGGGGAGGGCCGGGCGGTGCGCATGGCGGCCAGATGGGCGCCGGCCAGCTCGGCGCGGACGGCGGTCGGCAGCGGGTGCTCGGATCCGGCGATCTGCCGCCCGGTGGCGGACAGCACCCAGGCGCGCAGGTCCAGGTCGGTGCCGAGCAGGTCGAGCACGGCGTCGGGGCCGCCGCCCGCGGGGCCCGACGACATCAGCCGCCGGTGCCGGTCGACGACCGCGGCCAGGTCGCCGGCCCGCTCCGTGGACACCTGCCGGACGACGTGCTCGGTGATCGACGCGAAGGCGACGTTCTCGTCCACGGCGAACAGCGGCAGCCGGTGCCGGAAGCACGCGGCCACCAGATCGTCCGGGATGGAGCCCAGCTCCGCTTCCCCCGCCGCGAGTCCCGCCACACCGGCGGAGGCGAGGATTCGTACGAATCGCTCGGAGTCCTCCGCTTCGTGTCGCCAGGCGAGTCCTGTGAGCACCAGCTCACCGCCCGTGAGATAACGGCTCGGATCGCGAAGATCCGTGGTCATCACGCCACGGACCGTGCGATCGAGCTCGTCGTCACCGCCGAGCAGCCGCAGCCCCAGAACGTCGGTGTCCAGCAGTGCGCGCAGCCGCATCGTCAATCGCCTTGTCTCGAACGCTTGCCTGGTCAGAGAGCTACCAGGATGGCGCGTGGTTCGTTCCACCGGTGTTGCCGGTCCGATGCCGCGAGGTTTCGGACGGCGGCCTTTCATAGGAATCTACAAGACATGAGTACTGGCCAGCCAAGTCCTTCATGTTTTCAGTGACTGCACCCGGAAGGGTGGTGGGCCGTGTACTGGGCCCCACGCAGCGTTAACAACACGTGAACAGCCCCGCTCGAGATTCGAGAAGAGAACCCCCATGGACTTCCTGCGCCCCGCAAGCTGGGAGGAGGCGCTCGCCGCAAAGGCCGAGCACCCCACAGCTGTGCCCATCGCGGGCGGCACCGACGTGATGGTCGAGATCAACTTCGACCACCGCCGGCCCGACGTGATGCTGGACCTGAACCGGATCGGTGAGCTGCAGGAGTGGGAGGTGACCGAGGAGACCGTCCGCCTGGGTGCCTCGGTCCCGTACACCCGGATCATGGAGCACCTGCGCGCCGAACTGCCCGGTCTCGCGCTCGCCGCCCACACCGTCGGCTCCCCGCAGATCCGCAACCGCGGCAGCGTCGGCGGCAACCTCGGCGCCGCCTCCCCGGCCGGCGACTCGCACCCGGCCCTGCTGGCCGCGGGAGCCGAGGTCGAGGCCGTCTCCGTCCGCGGCACCCGGCTGATCCCCGTCGAGGAGTTCTACACCGGCGTGAAGCGGAACTCGCTCGCCGCCGATGAGCTGATCCGCGCCGTGCACATCAAGAAGGCCGACGGGCCGCAGCAGTTCTCCAAGGTCGGCACCCGCAACGCGATGGTCATCGCGGTCTGCGCGTTCGGCCTGGCGCTGCACCCCGAGACCAGGACGGTCAAGACCGGCATCGGCTCGGCCGCGCCCACCCCGCTCCGGGCCCGCGCCGCCGAGGACTTCCTCACGGCCGCGCTCGACGAGGGCGGTTTCTGGGAGAACGGCAAGATCATCACCCCGTCCATCGCCCAGCAGTTCGCCGAGCTGGTCTCCGGGGCCGCCAACCCCATCGACGACGTACGCGGCACCGCCTCGTACCGCCGTCACGCGCTGGGCGTCATGGCCCGCCGCACGCTCGGCTGGACCTGGGACGAGTACCGTGGGAACGAGAGGACGCAGTCATGCGCGTGACCTTCAATGTCAACGGCCGCCCGCAGGAGGCCGACGACGTATGGGAAGGCGAGAGCCTTCTGTACGTGCTGCGCGAGCGCATGGGTCTTCCGGGCTCCAAGAACGCTTGTGAGCAGGGCGAGTGCGGTTCCTGCACGGTCCGCCTCGACGGTGTTCCGGTGTGTGCGTGCCTGGTGGCCGCCGCCCAGGTCCAGGACCGCGACGTGGTGACCGTGGAGGGCCTGGCGGACTTCGCCAAGGACCGCGCGGCCGGCCGCTGCGGGACCGGCGCCTGCGGCACTCCGCTCGGCGAGGCCCAGAAGTGGGCCGCCAAGCCGGCCGACGGGCAGACCGGTGAGAGCACCGAGGCCGGGGACCTGTCCCCGATCCAGGAGGCGTTCATCGACGCCGGCGCCGTGCAGTGCGGTTTCTGCACCCCCGGCCTCCTCGTCGCGGCCGACGAGCTGCTGGAGCGCAACCCGTCCCCGTCCGACCAGGACATCCGCGAGGCGCTCTCGGGCAACCTGTGTCGCTGCACCGGCTACGAGAAGATCCTCGACGCAGTCCGCCTCGCGGCGGCACGCGGCGAGTCCGCCACTGCCGGAGAGGGCGTCTGACATGGGCGTTACGCGCAATCCCACCAACATCACGCAGGGCAGCAAGACCAAGGGCGGCCTCGGCGAGTCCACGCTGCGCCCGGACGGCACCCTCAAGGTCACCGGTGAGTTCGCGTACTCCTCGGACATGTGGCACGAGGACATGCTGTGGGGCTTCACGCTCCGCAGCCCGCACGCCCACGCGAAGATCCTGTCGATCGACACCGGCGAGGCGCTCAAGACGGCCGGCGTCTACGCCGTCATGACCCATGACGACCTGCCCGCCTTCACCAAGTACGGGCTGGAGTACAAGGACACCCCGGTCCTGGCCGACGGCGTCGTGCGCTACCACGGTGAGCCGGTCGCCCTCGTGGCCGCCGACCACCCGGAGACCGCGCGCCGCGCGGCCGCCAAGATCAAGGTCGAGTACGAGCTGCTGCCGCTGGTCATCGACGAGGAGACGGCGCTCGCCGACGGTGCGCCGATCCTGCACCCCCACCGCGACGACCACCACGCGGGCCACGTCACGCACCCCAACATCGTGCACCGCCAGCCGATCATCCGCGGCGACGCGAACGAGGCCGCCAAGCGCGCCGACATCGTCATCAGCGGCGAGTACGAGGTCGGGATGCAGGACCAGGCCTTCCTCGGCCCGGAGTCCGGCCTGGCCGTGCCCGCCGAGGACGGCGGCGTCGACCTCTACATCGCCACCCAGTGGCTGCACTCCGACCTCGGCCAGCTCTCCCCGGTCCTCGGCCTGCCCGAGGAGAAGATCCGGATGACGCTCTCCGGCGTCGGCGGCGCGTTCGGCGGCCGCGAGGACCTGTCGATGCAGGCCCACGCCTGCCTGCTGGCGCTCCGCACCGGCAAGCCGGTCAAGATCGTCTACAACCGCTTCGAGTCGTTCTTCGGCCATGTGCACCGGCACCCGGCGAAGCTCTGGTATGAGCACGGCGTCACCAACGAAGGCAAGATCACGCACATGAGGTGCCGGATCGTGCTGGACGGCGGCGCCTACGCCTCGGCCTCCCCGGCCGTCGTCGGCAACGCCTCCTCGCTGTCCGTCGGCCCGTACGTGATCGACGACGTCGAGATCGAGGCCGTCGCGCTCTACACCAACAACCCGCCCTGCGGCGCGATGCGCGGCTTCGGCGCGGTCCAGGCGTGCTTCGCCTACGAGGCGCAGATGGACAAGCTCGCCGCCGCGCTCGACATGGACCCGGTCGAGTTCCGCCAGCTCAACGCGATGACCCAGGGCACGATCATGCCGACGGGCCAGCCCGTCGACTCCCCGGCCCCGGTCGCCGAACTGCTGCGCCGCGTCAAGGCGCTGCCGATGCCGCCCGAGCAGCAGTGGCTGGCCGGCGACTCCGCCGGCCGCAGCACCGACGTCCGCGCGCTGCCCGGCGGTCTGTCCAACACCACCCACGGCGAAGGTGTCGTGCGCGGGGTCGGCTACGCGGTCGGCATCAAGAACGTCGGCTTCTCCGAGGGCTTCGACGACTACTCCACCGCCCGCGTGCGGCTGGAGGTCATCAACGGCGAGCCCGTCGCCATGGTGCACACCGCGATGGCCGAGGTCGGTCAGGGCGGCGTCACCGTGCACGCCCAGATCGCCCGCACCGAGCTGGGCGTCGCGCAGGTGACGATCCGCCCCGCCGACACGCAGGTCGGCTCCGCCGGCTCCACGTCCGCCTCCCGGCAGACGTACGTGACCGGCGGTGCGGTGAAGAACTCCTGCGAGGCCGTCCGCGAGAAGGTCCTGGAGCTCGGCCGCGCCCGGTTCGGCAGCTACCACCCCGCGTGGGCCACCGCCGAACTCCTCCTGGAGGGCGGCAAGGTCGTCACCGACGGCGGCGAGGTGCTCGCCGACCTGGTGGACGTCATCGAGGGCGAGGCCATCGACGTCGAGCTGGAGTGGCGGCACCGCCCGACCCAGGCGTTCGACCTGGTCACCGGACAGGGCCACGGCCACGTCCAGTACTCCTTCTGCGCCCACCGCGCGGTCGTCGAGGTCGACACCGAGCTGGGCCTGGTCAAGGTCATCGAACTGGCCGCGGCCCAGGACGTCGGCAAGGCGCTCAACCCGCTGTCGGTCGTCGGCCAGATCCAGGGCGGCACCACCCAGGGCCTCGGCCTGGCCGTCATGGAAGAGATCATCGTCGACAAGAACGCGAAGGTGCGGAACCCGTCCTTCACCGACTACCTGATCCCCACCATCCTCGACACGCCGACCATCCCGGTCGACGTGCTGGAACTCGCCGACGAGCACGCCCCGTACGGGCTGCGCGGCATCGGTGAGGCCCCGACGCTCTCCTCCACGCCCGCCGTCGTGGCCGCCATCCGCGCGGCCACCGGTCTGGCACTCAAGCGCGTACCGGTCAGGCCCGAACACCTCACCGGCACGTGATGACCTCCGGGCGGGGCGGGAAATGACGATCCCCACCCCGTCCGGGGCCACCAGGCGCCACCACCGGCCTGCGTGGCAACGGCACCCGCCCGGACCGGCCGCACCCGCGGCCGCCGACCGGTCGCCGTCCCGGCCCGTGCCCGGCTCCCGCCGCGCACCGGCCAACCGCTCCACCCCGTTCGCCTCGGGCCGTCCCCCGGGTCGTGCAGCCCACGCACCATCCCAAAACTCGCGCACCACGTGCGGGTGTCCCATTGAACCTTGGGAGTCGGCACCATGACCCAAACCCCTGTAGAGCTGAAGACCACGGCGGAGGACGCGGGCGCGGGCTCGCGCCCGCCGGCCGGCCGTTCCTGGCTCGACCGGTACTTCCACATCTCCGAAAGAGAGTCGACGATTCCCCGCGAGGTCCGCGGCGGCATCACGACCTTCATGGCGATGTGCTACATCCTGCTGCTCAACCCGCTCCTGCTGTCAGGGCCGGACGCCGCCGGGCACAAGCTCAGCCACGCGGGACTGATCACCGCCACCGCCCTCGCCGCGGCGGTCTCCACCCTGCTGATGGGATTCCTCGGCAAGGTACCGCTCGCACTCGCCGCGGGACTGAGCGTCTCCGGCGTGCTGGCCACCCAGGTGGCCCCCAACATGACGTGGCCGCAGGCCATGGGCATGTGCGTGATCTACGGCGCCATCATCGTGCTGCTGGTGGTGACCGGGCTCCGTGAGATCGTCATGAACGCGATACCGCTGGCCCTCAAGCACGGCATCACCATCGGCATCGGGATGTTCATCGCCCTCATCGGCCTGGTGAACGCCGGGTTCGTGGGCAAGGGCGACGCCAAGGGCACCGCCCCGGTCACCCTCGGCATCGGCGGACAGCTCTCCGGCTGGCCGGTCCTGCTCTTCTGCGTCACGCTGCTGCTGATCTTCATGCTGCAGGCCCGCAACATCCCCGGCGCGATCCTCATCGGCATCGTCGTCGGCACGGTCCTGGCGGTCATCGTGAACTCCGTCGGCGGCCTGACCGACAAGGACTGGGGCGGTGCGTCCCCGGAGCTGAACGGCAGCGCGGTCTCCATGCCCGACTTCGGACTCTTCGGGCACGTCGAGTTCGGCGGCTGGGGCTCCATCGGCGGTATGACCGTCGGCGTCATCGTCTTCACCCTGGTGCTGGCCGGCTTCTTCGACGCGATGGCCACCATCATCGGCGTCGGCACCGAGGCCAAGCTCGCCGACGAGCAGGGCCGCATGCCCGGCCTCAGCAAGGCGCTGTTCATCGACGGCGCGGGCGGTGCGATCGGCGGCGTCGCCGGTGCCTCCGGCCAGACGGTCTTCATCGAGTCGGCCACCGGAGTCGGGGAGGGCGCCCGTACGGGTCTGTCCAGCGTCGTCACCGGACTGCTCTTCGCGGCCGGCCTGTTCTTCACCCCGCTGGCCCAGATCGTCCCGGGCCAGGTCGCGGCGGCGGCGCTGGTCGTCATCGGCGCGATGATGATGAGCAACGCCCGGCACGTCGACTGGTCGGACCGCGCGGTCTCGGTCCCGGTCTTCCTGACCGTGGTCCTCATGCCCTTCACGTACTCCATCACCGCAGGTGTCGCCGCGGGCGTCATCTCCTACACCGCCATCAAGGCGGCGCAGGGCAAGTGGCGTGAGCCCGGCATCTTCATGTGGGTCCTCACGGCGGTGTTCTTCGTGTTCTTCGCTCTCCACCCCATCGAGAGCTGGCTCGGCGTCAAGTAGAGGAGCTGTTCACCATGCTGGACATCGCTGACGAGCTGCACCGCTGGTGCCGGCAAGGGCGCCCGTTCGCCGTCGCGACCGTGGTCGCGGTGGGCGGGAGCGCGCCCCGGCAGCCCGGTGCCGCGCTCGCCGTCGACTCCGACGGCACCGCGATCGGCAGCGTGTCCGGAGGGTGCGTCGAAGGAGCCGTCTACGAGCTCTGCAGGGAAGCGCTGGAGTCGGGGGACTCGGCGGAGCCGGTGCTCCAGCGCTTCGGCTACTCGGACGAGGACGCGTTCGCCGTGGGTCTCACCTGCGGCGGCGTCATCGACATCTTCGTCCAGCGCGTGGACCCCGGCGTGCGGCCGGAGTTCACGGCGGCGCTGGCCGCCGCGGCCGCGGGGGAGACGGCCGCGGTGGCCAGGATCGTCGAGGGACCGGCCGAGCTGCTCGGCCGGGCCCTGACCCTGCGGGCCGACGGCGGCCTGGAGGGCGGCCTCGGCGACCCCGGGCGGGACCGCACGGCGGCGGCCGAGGCCCGCGGCCTGCTGGAGACGGGCCGCACCGGCACCGTCTCCGTCGGCGCGGACGGCAGCCGCTGCGGCGAACCGCTGACGCTGCTCGTGGAGTGCAGCGTGCCGGCCCCCCGCATGATCGTCTTCGGTGCGATCGACTTCGCGGGCGCCGTCGTGAAGGTCGGCAAGTTCCTCGGCTACGAGGTGACGCTCTGCGACGCGCGCCCCGTCTTCGCCACCCGCGCGCGCTTCCCGGAGGCCGACGAGGTCATCGTCGACTGGCCGCACCGCTACCTCGACGAGACCACCGCGGCGGGCCGCATCGACGGACGTACGGTGGTCTGCGTACTAACCCACGACGCGAAGTTCGACGTACCGCTGCTGGAGCGGGCGCTGCGGCTTCCCGTCGCCTTCGTCGGCGCCATGGGATCGCGCCGCACCCACCTGGACCGCCTGGAGCGGCTGCGGGAGGTCGGCGTCACCGAACTCGAACTGGCCAGGCTGCGCTCGCCGATCGGCCTGGACCTCGGCGCACGCACCCCCGAGGAGACCGCGCTGTCCATCGCCGCGGAGATCGTCGCCCACCGGCGCGGCGGCAGCGGAGTGCCGCTGACCGGCGCGCACACGCCGATCCACCACGAGGCAGAACCGCCGATAGCCCGGCGGGCCGGCTTCTCGGCCGCGTAGGCCTTTGCGGACCGAAACCGTCCGCGAGGCGTCGTAGCGTAGGCGGTATGCCGACGACGACGCTGGACCGCCGCGCGCTCAACCGCGCTCTGCTGGAACGCCAACTCCTCCTCGAACGGGCGAAGACGCCCGCCATCGAGGTGATCGAGCGCCTGCTCGGCATGCAGTCCCAGGCGTCCAACGCCCCGTACATCGGCCTGTGGACCCGGCTGCGGGACTTCTCCTTCGACGAGCTCGCGCAGTTGATGAAGGACCGGGGCGCGGTGCGGCTGACGCTGATGCGCGGCACCGTGCACCTGGTGAGCGCGGCCGACGCGCTGACGCTGCGGCCCCTGCTGCAGCCGGTGTTCGACCGGATGGTCAGGAGCGCGGCCTGGGGCGGCGCGGCGCTGAACGGCGTGGACCGCGACGAGCTGGTGGCCGCCGGGCGCGAGCTGCTCGCCGAACGCCCGCGCAACCCCCGGGAACTGCGCGAGCTGCTCGCCGTCCGCTGGCCGGACACCACGCCCGAAGCGCTGGAGAAGGCCCTGCGCCTGTGGGCACCGCTGGTGCAACTGCCGCCGCGCGGGCTGTGGGGCGAGAGCGGGCAGCCCATGTACGCCACCGTCGAGGAGTACCTCGGCGCGCCGCTCGCCGCCCCCGACCCCGGGCCGGTCGTCGAGCGCTACCTGGCGGCGTTCGGTCCCGCGAGCGTCGCCGACATCCAGAAGTGGTCGGGTCTGACCGGGCTGCGCTCGGTGGTGGCGGGCCTGGACCTGCGTCCCTACCGCGACGAGGAGGGCCGGGAGCTCTACGACCTGCCCGGCGCGACGCTCCCCGACCGCGACATCCCGGTCCCGGCCCGGTTCGTCGCCGACTTCGACAACCTGCTGCTGTCGCACGCCGACCGGACGCGGATCGTCGCCGACGAGCACCGGAGCCGGGTGATGACCGTCAACGGCATCATCCGCGGCACGATCCTCGTCGACGGCTTCGTCGGCGGCACCTGGCGGTTCGACCGTACGAAGGCCGGCACCGCGGTGAGCGTCACACCCTTCGCGCCGCTGACGGCCGGCGACCGCGACGCCCTCCTGGAGGAGGGCGCGCGGCTGCTGGCCGTCAGCGATCCGGCGGCGGCGAGCCACGAGGTCCGGATCGGACCCGTGGACTGACGCCGCCCCTCCTCAGCTTCCCGGGACGGTGTCCACGTGCGTGGTGTGCGCCGCCCGGTAGGCGGCCACCTGGGCCTGCACCTGGGCCGGGCTCAGCACCTGGTCCTTGGCGAAGTAGACGTAGTCGACCTTCTGGTTGTACGAGCGGGGCGTGCTGCCGGTCTGCCCGGCGAGGTCGATGAGCCAGTGGTTGAAGTCGATGAACATCGGCGTCTCGGGGAGGTACGGCTCGCCGTGCGTCCCGAACAGCTGCCCGTCGATGTAGTACTTGATGCTGGTGCTGTCGACGGTGACGACCAGGTCGTGCCAGCCCTCGTAGCTCTGCCGGCTCTCGGTGTGGGCGTTGACCGCGTTCCAGGGGTCGTTCTGGTAGGTCTCCCACGAGGTGGTGTACATGATGTTGCCGGTCTCGCCCCAGCCGCCGTTGGGCAGGTACTCGAAGTCCAGCTCCCCGTAGTCGGGGTCCATGTCGTGGGCGAGCGGTGTGAAGGCGAAGAACGTCTGGTTGACGTGGTCCCCGTCGGGGCCGCTGGCGGGGGTGTCGTTGAACTTCACGCGCGCCGCGTACGTCCCGTTGCGGAACTTGCGCGCGGTGGTCTGGATCTCCGTCTCCTTGGTGCCGGCGGCCGTCCCGTCGGTGGTGAGCTTGAGGTTCATGATGCTGTTGCCGTTCTCCGGCGCGAACGTGACGTCCTGCGGTGACCAGGTCGCCCCCGGCACACCGGGCCCGCCCTGTCCGGACTTCACCGTCCAGCCGTGCTGCTGCACCAGCGGGTCGCTGCTGCTGGTGTAGTTGAAGTCGTCGAAGAGCGCCGCGCCGTTCGGGTTCGGCGGGGTGGTGGGGGGCGTCGTCGGCGGGTCGGTCGGCGGCTGGGTGGGGTCGTTCCCGGCGGGCGCGGTGCCCCACAGGACCGTCGCGCCCCGCTGCACGGTCACCTTCGACCAGTTGGCGTACGACGTCTGGGCGCCGTTGAACGAGTAGTCGTCGCTCTGCCGCAGCGTCGCCCAGTTGGACCGGTAGAACCGCAGCTGCATGTCGCTGGTGTCGGCGCCGGGGGCGAGCGAGCCGGCGCCCGCGGTGAAGCCGACCTCCAGGTAGCGGTCGGCGGTGGCGGTGGGGTGCGCCAGGGTGCCGAACGTGCCGGTGATGTTGGCGCAGCCCTTCACCGCCCAGGAGCAGGCGAAGCGGTACGAGGAGTCGGCGGTGTCGGCCTTGAAGTAGTAGCGCACTGTCACACCACTGAGCGGCACGGTCGTGCTGCCGGTGTTGGTGACCTTCAGCCACGGCTCCGACTGGTCGGCGGTGGCCCCGGTCGCGCTGGTGCGGTACTGCGCGCTGAGGGAGTCCTGCGCCGCTGAGGCCGGCATCGCCGTCAGCGCGGCACAGGCGAGCCCGGCGGAGGCGCACAGGGCCATCGCCGTACGCACGCGGACGGGTATACGTGATCTTTCGGACACGGTTGATCCCTTTCCAGGTGGGGGGTGACACAGGGGGAGGAGCTGGAAGGAACTACAGGTGGAACATCTGAGGGGCGGGCCCTAGCGGCGGGTGCCGAGTGCCGCGAGGCGGGCCTCGTGGTGGCGCATGGCGGGCAGGAAGTCGGTGCTCCAGTCGCTGCGCGGGTTCCACGCGCTGTCGGCGAGCGCCGACAGCCGGGGGAAGGCCAGGTACTCGATCTGGGCCGGCGTGGCGGCGAACTCCGTCCACAGCTGCCCCTGGGTGCCCAGCACCCGGGCCGCGGCCGCCGGGTCCCACTCCGGCGGCGCCGGATCGTTGCCGTGCACGGCCCGCAGGTCGACCACGGCGCCGGACTGCCCGAGCGGCTCGCCCGGCCGGTCGGTCTGCGGGTAGTCGAGGTACGTGGAGCGGAACGGCGCCATCACGACGTCGTGGCCCCGGCGCGCGGCGGCCAGCCCGTGGCCGGAGTCCCGCCACGGCATGACGGTGAACTCCGGCGGCAGGATCCCGCCGTCCTCCGCCCAGCACAGCGGCTTGCGCCCCTCCCGCAGCAGGAACTCGCCGATCCGTCCGAGGAACCAGCCGTGCAACGCCTTCGGCCCCGCCAGTCCCTCCTCGACGGCCCGCTGCCGGGCCCGGGGGCTGTCCTCCCACTCGACGGTGGGGCACTCGTCGCCGCCGACGTGGATGTACGGGGACGGGAAGACGTCCAGCACCTCGCCGAGCACCGTGCGGCAGAACTCCAGCACCTCGTCGTGCACACCGAGCACGTTCTCGCACACCCCCCACTGGGTCCACACGTCCAGCTGCCGGCCGGGGACGTTGCCCAGGTGCGGGTAGGCGGCGAGCGCTGCCCGTGCGTGGCCCGGCATCTCGATCTCGGGCACGACGGTGACGCCGCGCTCGGCGGCGTACCCGACAAGCGCGCGCAGTTCGGCCGCGGTGTAGGCGCCGCCGTGCGGGGTGTCGTCGTAGCTGGTGCTGCCGGCCCGGCCGGTCATGCTGCGCGCCCGCCGGCCACCGGTCTCCGTCAGCAGGGGGTACCCGGGAACCGGCATCCGCCAGCCCTGGTCGTCCGTGAGGTGCAGGTGCAGGACGTTGAGCTTGTGGAAGGCGAGCAGGTCCACGAAGCGCCGCAGGAACGACACCGGCTGGAAGTGCCGGGCCACGTCGAGCATCGCCCCGCGCCACGGGTACCGCGGCACGTCCGTGGCCTGCACGCACGGCAGCCGCCACGGCACTCCGGCGACCGGCACCGCCGACAGCGCCTCGGGCGGCAGCAGTTGACGGAGCGTCTGCACGCCGTTCAGCAGTCCGGCCGCCGTCCCGGCCCGCAGCAGGATCGCGTCGGGGCCGACGGTCAGCCCGTACCCCTCCGCGCCCAGCCCGCCGAGCTGCGGGTCCAGGGCGAGGATGACGTGGCCGTCGGGTGAGGAGCGCAGCGGGAGCCCGGTGGCGGGGCGCAGCAGGGTGCGCAGCAGCCGGGCGGCGTCCTCCGCGCCCTCGGTGGCGCGGATGGTCGTGTCGTCGGTGAAGGTGAAGTGGCCCGGGATGCGGACCAGATGGCTGGGGTGGGGAATGATCACAGGTCGGCCTCCAGGCCCGTACGGGAATCGGGTCGGTCCGTTCAGCACGCGTCAGCCCTTGACCGCGCCCGCGGTCATCCCGGAGGTGACGCGGTTCTGCAGGGCGAGGAAGACCACCAGGACGGGGAGCATGAAGAGCGAGGAGGCGGCCATGGTGGCGCCCCAGTCGGTACCGAAGACATTGCTGAACGAGGAGAGCCACACCGGCAGCGTCCTGGCGTCCTGGTTCTTGATGATCAGCGTGTTGGCGAACGCGAACTCGTTCCAGGCGGTGATGAACCCGAACAGCGAGGTGGAGAGCAGCCCGGGGGCGAGCAGCGGGAACGTCACCCGGCGGAACGCCTGCGGCCGGGTGCAGCCGTCGACCAGCGCCGCCTCCTCCAGCTCCACCGGGATCGCGGCGAGGAACCCGCGCAGCGTCACGATGGTGAACGGCAGCGTGGTGATGAAGTAGACCAGGGTGAGCATCGACAGCTTGTCGAGCATGTCGGTGTCCCGGGCGATGACGTACATCGGGATCAGCAGCGCCTCCCAGGGCGCCATCTGCGCGGTGAAGACCATCAGGATGAAGGCCCGCCGGCCGCGCCAGCGCATCCGGCCGACCGCGAAGGCGGCCAGCAGCGCGACGATCAGCGAGAGCAGCACCGCGCCGAGGGTGACGGTGAGGCTGTTGCGCCAGAAGGTGCCGAAGCCGTCGGCGTGCACGGCGGCGGAGAAGTGGTCGAGGGTGAGGTGCCGGGGCCAGAACGACGGGGTGTCGGCCTGGATGTCCACGGTCGGCTTGAAGGCGGTCAGCACCATCCAGTAGACGGGGAAGACCGACACCGCCAGGACGAAGAGCGCGGCGAGGTTGAGCGGGATCCTGCGCAGTGACCGGGTCACAGGTTCTCCCCTTCCTGCTGGAACATCCGGCGCAGATTGAAGACGAGGGCCACGAGGAGGATCAGCACGGTGAGCGTGGAGACCGCCGAGCCGACGTCGTACTTGTGCAGTGACTGCGCGATCTGGAAGGCGTAGACGGGCAGGGTGGTGGTCGCCCCGTTCGGGCCGCCGCCGCTGATCACCCAGATCTGGGCGAAGCACTTGAAGCACCAGATCACCTCCAGCGAGGTGATCAGCGCGAACAGCGGCCGGAGCATGGGGAACGTGACGTGGCGGAAGACCTGGAAGCCGCCGGCGCCGTCCAGCCGGGCCGACTCGTACAGCTCGGCGGAGATGGTGGTGAGGCCGCCGTAGAGGGTCAGCGCCGCGAAGGGCACCGACTGCCAGACGATCAGGGTGACCAGGATGAAGAAGGTCGAGTTCCCGTCGGCGAACCAGGAGTAGTCGCGGTAGGACTCGAACCCGAGCTCCACCAGCACCCAGTTGACGACCCCGAAGCGGGACTGGAAGAGCCACTGGAAGACGGTGGTGGCGGCGATCACCGGCGTGGCCCAGGTCAGGACGAGCCCGCTCATCACGGCCAGCCGCATCCGCTTGCCGAGCCGCGCCAGCATCAGGGCGACCAGGGTGCCGATCACCATGATGAGTACGACGTTGAGCGTGGTCCACCACAGGGTGCGGCGCACCACCGTCCAGAACTCGGGGTCGTTCAGCACCTCCGAGTAGTTGTCGAACCCGACGAACGCGGCGCCGCCGCGGATCAGTTCGCCCAGCCGGAAGTGCTGGAAGGACATCACGGTGTTGCGGATGAGCGGGTAGAGCAGGAGGAAGGCCGTGCCCACCACGGTGGGAGCGATCAACAGATACGGCCAGACGGCGCCGAGTACGGGCCGCCGCCGGCGGCGGGGTGCCGGAGGCGGATCCACGAGGGCCTGTTGAGGGGGGCGCCGACGGGCGGCGGGGGGTGCAGCGGGCACGGCACTTCTCCTGTTGTCCTGGTGGTGTCTGTCTCGTCAGGCGGGGGCGGCCACGTGGGCTCGCGCGGACCGGTCCCCGGTTCAGGAAGCGGTGTTGAGGGCCTTGGTGATGGCTTCGGACGCGGTACGGGCGGCCGAGGCCGGGTCGGCTCCGGTGAGGTACTGCGTCATGTACTGCTTGATCGGGTTGTTGGCCTCGACGGCCGCCCAGTTCGGGGAGTTGGGGGTGCCGTGGCCGTTGGCCGCGCCGACCGCCATCACGGCGCCGCCCTCGTTGCCCGCCAGCACGCCGGCCAGCGACGTCCGGTTGGGGACGTAGCTCATCTCCTTGGCCATGTCCGTCTGCCACTTCTCACCGGCCAGCGCCTTGACGACCTCGTAGGCCGCGTCCTGGTGCTGCGAGGCCTCCGGGATGATGAGGTCGGAGCCGCCGGTGAAGACCGCGCCGGGTTTGTCGGCGGTCTTGCCGGGGATCGGGAAGAAGCCGATCTTGTCCTTCATCGCCGGGTTGGCCTTGATGATCGCGGCCGCGCCACCGGGGACGGAGATGATCTGCGCGCTCTTGCCCTTGGCGAAGACCTCGGCCTGGAGCGGCTTGGCCTCGTCGGAGTCCTTCGGGCCCTTGCCCAGTGCCTGGAGCTTCTTGTAGAACGCCATGCCCGCCTGGGCCTGCGGGGTGTCGAGGGTGCCCTTCCACTTGTCGCCGTCCTTGACGGCGAACTCACCGCCCTCGTCCCAGACGAAGCCGGCCAGCGCGTACCAGGTCTGCCCGGTCAGGTAGATCCCGTCGTTGCCGCCGGTGTTGAGCTTGGTGGTGTCGGCGATCCACTCGTCGCGGGTCTTGGGCGGGGTGGTGATGCCGGCCTGGGTGAAGAGGTCCTTGTTGTAGACCACCACGCGGTTGGCGGCGTACCAGGGGATGCCGAACTGCTTGCCGTCGATCTTGCCGGGCTCGGCGAGGCCCGGTATCCAGTCCGTACCCTTGAGGTCGGTGATCTTCGCGGTCAGATCCTTGACCCCGCCGCTGGCGGCGTACTGCGCGACCTGGGTGTTGCCGACCTCGATCACGTCCGGCGCGTCCTTGCTCGCCAGAGCACTGGTGATCTTCGCGCCGATGCCGTCCCACTCCTGGATCTGGATCTTCAGGGTGGTGCCGGAGTGGGTCGTCTCGAAGTCGGTCTTGAACCGCTGGAGGAAGGGGTCGGAGACGCTGCCCTTCATGATCCATACGGTGAGCTCGGCGGGGCTCTTGCCGTCGCCTGCGGTGTCCGACGAGTCGGAGGAGCTACAGGCGCTCAGGCCGGCTACGGCGATCGCGAGTGCCGCGGTGCCTGCAAGGAGTCTGGTTCTCACGGGGTCTGTCACCTCGAATAGGAGCGGCGGAACTTACCACTTCACAACTGGTCTGGTGCTGGTTGGAGAAGGTGGCATAGACCAGTGGAGCCGTCAAGAGGTCGCGCAGGCAAAGGCATGTGGGGCTGTATACGATGGATCCAGCCCACCGGGAAGGGACTGGCCTGGCGTACTGGTCAGGATCTGGATAGCCTCCAGGGGAGGGACTGGACAGGACGGCGGCCCGGACGCGCCGGGGCGAAACCCGGACGGCACGAAGGAGTGAGCATGGGAAGCGAGTCGCCACGGTCGGCGCTCAAGCGAGAACGGGTGCGCGACTACCTGTTGGAGCTCGTCGAATCCCAGCTGCCCGGCGACCCGATCCCCTCGGAGCGGACACTGTGCGAGCAGCTGTCGGTCTCCCGGCCGACGCTGCGCTCCGCGGTCGACGAACTGGTCAACACCGGGCTGATCGTCCGCGAACACGGGCGCGGGATGTTCGTCGCCCCCACCAAGATCACCCAGGAGCTGGTGGCGGACGAGCACTCGTTCTCGGTGCCGAAGGCGGCCGGCGCCTGGTCCAGCCGGGTGCTGGAGCTGACCACCGTGCAGGCGGGGGCACGGGTGGGCCGCAAGCTGCACATCTCACCGGCGGCGGAGATCACCTACATCGCCCGGCTGCGGCTCGTCGACGGCGAGCCGATGGCCATCGAGTACCTGCACGTGCCCGCCGTGCTCGTGCCGGGGCTGCGCCCGGCGGACATGGAGGCCGGGGACTTCTACCAGTTCCTGCGCGACCGGCACCGGGTGCGCATCCACGAGGCGGTCCAGTCCATCGAGCCGACCGTCACCAACGAGGTCGAGGCCCGGCTGCTGGGCGTGCCGCTGCTCTCCCCGGCGCTGCTCTTCGAACGTCTCACCAAGGACGACACCGGCCGCCCGGTCGAGTACGTCCACTCGCTCTACCGCGGCGACCGCTACCGCATCGTCTCCCGGCTCGCCCTCGGCGAGGCCGGAGCCCCGGGCCCGGACGCCGCCGCCCGGCACCACCCCGGCATCCCGCCGGGCGACCTGGCGAGCCGCGGCGACGTCCCTTCCTCGATGGTGGGCGACGTGCAGCCCGCGGTGTGAAAGGGCGTGAACGGGCTTCCCCTCAAAGGTAATTCGGCTCAGCGGTAGTTCAGCTCAGCGGTAGTTCAGCTCGGACAGCTCGGTGGTGAGCCGGGTACGGAAGGCCGGGATCCGGCTGACCACCGGCAGCACCAGATTGCGCACGGTGCGCAGCACGCGGCTGCGGGTGGTGGCGATCCGGGTCATCCGGTCGGTGAACGCCACGACCCGCTCGGCGACCGGGCGGCGCTGCGCCTCGTAGCCGTCCAGCCGGTCCCGTGCGATGGCCCGGCCGAGCGCGAAGGCGTCCTGGATGCCGGTGTTCATCCCCTGGCCGCCGGCCGGGCTGTGCACGTGCGCGGCGTCCCCGGCGAGCAGCAGCCGGCCGTTGCGGTAGGAGTCGGCGATCCGGTGGTGCACCCGGAAGCGTGAACTCCACACCATCCCGGTGATCTTCGCCTGGCCGGGCGCCCGCTCGTCGAGGATGCGCTGGACGTAGTCGGCGTCCGGCTCGCGCGGGGCGTCGTCGACGGTGGCGACGACGCGGTAGCGGTCCTGCGGCAGCGGGGCGATGACGATCAGCCCCGCCGCGTGGAACTGCAGCGACACCGCGTCGCGGCCCGGGGCCCACTCCATCGTCACGTCGGCGAGCACGAACGACTGCTCGTACGCGCTGCCCGAGAACCCGATGCCGGCCGCCTCACGGACGATGCTGTGCATGCCGTCCGCGCCGACCGCGTACTCGGCGCGCAGCGTCTCGCCGGTGGCCATCGTCAGGGTCACCCCGTCGTCGTCCTGCTCGGCCTTGACGACCTCGTAGGGGCGGTGCACGTCACCGCCGAGTTCACGCAGCCGCGCCAGGAGGACGGCCTCGGTGTCGTACTGCGGCACCATCAGGGTGTACGGGTGCGGGGTCGGCAGCCGGCTGAAGTCCAGCGCGGCGAGCTTGCGCGCACCGTCGCGGACACGGAACCGGTCGATGACCAGTCCGCGCTCGATCAGGGCCGCCGAGGCTCCCAGTTCGTCCAGCACCTCGAGCGTCCGGGCGTGCACCACCCCGGCGCGGGAGGTGTTGGCGCCCTCGGCGAGCTTGTCCAGCAGGACAGAGCCGACACCGGCCTCGGCCAGTGCGACGGCCAGTGCGAGCCCGGTCGGCCCGGCGCCCACGATCGCGACCCGGGTGGTGGCGGGGAGTGCGGCGGCGTTCATGTGGAGCCCCCTTCGACTGCGATGCCAACACGCGTTGGCCAACGTCTGTTGACATGATGCGCCGGACGCCGCTGGCTTGTCAACGCTTGTTGGCCTACGCTCGTTGATGTGACCGAACCAGAGAAGCCGCGCCGCTCGGACCAGACGAAATCCGCCATCCTCGCCGCCGCCCGGGATCGCTTCGCCGGCCACGGTTACGAGCGCACCACCATCCGGGCGGTCGCGGCCGACGCGGACATCGACCCATCCATGGTCATGCGCTACTTCGGCAGCAAGGAGGGCCTGTTCGAAGCGGCCCTCGCCATCGACCTGCACCTGCCGGACCTCACGGCCGTTCCCCCCGCCGAGCTGCCGCGGGTGCTGGTCCGCCACTTCCTCGACCGCTGGGAGGGCAACCCCACCGGCGACGCGCTCCTGGTCCTGCTGCGCTCGGCCGTCACCAACGACCAGGCCGCCGCCCGCATGCGCGACATCTTCGCCCGCCAGGTGGCCCCCGCGCTCGTCCCGGCCCTGGCCGCGGCGGGCCCCGGGACCGCCCGCCGGGCGGGTCTGGTCTCCGCCCAGCTCCTCGGCCTCGCCCTCACCCGCTACCTCGTGCGCCTGCCGGCCGTCACCGCCCTCACCCCGGACGAGATCGAGGACTCCTACGCCCCGGCCATCGCGGCCGTGCTGGGCCAGGGGCAGTCCGTCGGATAATCCGTTGCCCCAACGGGCGCCGCCCGGCACAGTGGTGACACCACCGACGAGGCGAGAGGGGAGCGCAGGATGAACATCCAGGCCGGTCTGTCACAGGCGTATCAGCGCTCTTCGAGTACCCGTTCCCAGCAGGGGAGCCCCGGGCAGGCCACGTAGCCGTCGCTGACGGAAGTCGCCGAGCCGCCCGCGGGAAACCCCCGACAGGGCGGCTTTTCTGTCGCCGCCCGACGTCCGTGCCGGATGGTGCAATGGCAGCACGCCTGATTCTGGATCAGGAAGTCGAGGTTCGAGTCCTCGTCCGGCAGCTTGGCCGTGTCCGCCGGGCGCGGCCGAGGAGAGTTGGCCGAGTGGTAAGGCAGCGGCTTGCTAAGCCGTAGTCGGGTGCGAGCCCGCGCGCGTTCGATCCGCGCACTCTCCGCGTATGTCCTGGAGGAGCCAGCCGATAGGTGGCGCCGGCCGCGGTCCCGAAAACCGTTGGGGTGCGTGAGCACCCGTGTGGGTTCGACCCCCACCTCCTCCGCTCCGGGCGAACCGGGAATCGGTGATCCCAAGGGCTTGTAAAGCCCCCGCTTCGGCTGTGGAGGTTCGAATCCTCCTTCGCCCACCCGGAACAGACGGCGCGCCGTCAGCGCTTGATCGTGTGGCCGCCGATGCCCATCAGCCGGCCGGGGCCGCGGACGCCGTCCTCGTACCACCAGAAGCTCAGCCCGACGGCGGCGACGATGAAGCCGCCGACGGAGCCCAGGGCGAGCAGTCCGGTGAGGCTCTCGCCCGGCTCGCCGAGGCGGCCGCCGAGGTGGTGGATCGTGAGCCCCGAGACGAGCATCGAGGC
Organism: Streptomyces sp. H39-S7; assembly: GCF_027158205.1. Lineage (GTDB taxonomy): Bacteria > Actinomycetota > Actinomycetes > Streptomycetales > Streptomycetaceae > Actinacidiphila. The sequence goes on from NZ_JAPVLU010000040.1 coordinate 19,337, forward strand.
GCTTCCCATCAGCGTGGTCAGCAGCCACGCCCAACGGCGCGCCCTCGTCGCGGGGATGGAGAAGACCGTGTATGTGAGGGATGTCCGGCAGGTCTCGCAGGCGAGGGTGCACGACTGGCACCCTTTGGTGGGCCGTTCGACGGGGATCTCGAAGGTCGCCGGCCGGTGCTCCGTGTAGTTGCCGCTGCGTTCGGAGGAGAGCAGATGTGTGTAGCGGGACTGAGGATATTGTCCTAATTGGCGCTTGCCCACCGCGACTCCTTGGCGTCTGGTGCTGCGGGCAAGAGTAGGCGTCAACATCCCTGTGGCATAGGGAAGTTGAGGATTGAAGTACGCGGCGCGCGAGGTATGGGCGGACACGCGAGGTATCGCCCTGGACGGACCCGGCGCGGGCCGCGGTCAGTCGCTCCGGCCCGTCACCGCGACCGTGACGCCGAGGCCGATCATCGCCAGTCCGCCCGTTCCGCCGATGGCGGCGAGGCGGCGCGGGGAGCGGGCGAACCAGGTGCGGGCGGCGGAGGCGGTGAGCGCCCACAGGCTGTCGAAGACCAGCGCGGTCAGGCTGAACACCATCCCCAGGATGAGCAGTTGCAGGTGCACGCGGCCCGCCGACCGGTCCACGAACTGCGGGAGCACGGCGGCGAAGAACACCATCGTCTTGGGGTTCGTCACGCCCACCACGAACCCCTCCCACAGGGTCCGCAGGCCGCCGCGCGCGGCGCTGCCGGGGACGTCCTGCTCCATGGCCAGGTCGCGGCGGTGCCGCAGCGCCTTCACCCCGAGGAAGACCAGATACGCGGCGCCTCCCAGCTTCAGCGCCAGGAACACCGCCGCGGAGCCTGCCACGAGCGAGCCGAGCCCGAGGGAGACCGCGACGACGAGGACGTAGGAGCCCACCGTGTTGCCGAGCACGCTCTCCAGGGCCGTGCGGCGGCCGTGGGCGAGGGCCCGGCCGAGGACGAACAACACGCTGGGGCCCGGTATCAGGACCAGCAGCAGGGACATCGCGGCGAACGCCAGCAGGCGGTCGGTCGACACCATCACCATCACCTCCGGGACGAGCCGTGCCGGGCTGCAGCGACCCGATCGGGTCGGCCCGATCGGCTCAGCCCGATCGGGTCAGGGCAGCAGCCCCGCCCGGCGCGCGGACACTACCGCCTCCAGCCGGGTGTGGGCACCCAGTTTTCGCATCGCCGAGCGCAGATAGCTCTTGACGGTTTCCGGCCGCAGCCCCAGCCGCCGCCCGGCGGCCGCGTTCGTCGCGCCCGAGGCCACCGCCGCGAGCACGTCGATCTCGCGCGGCGTGAGCGGGGAGACGGGTGCCGTCGGCGGCAGGTACTCGGAGACCTCGGAGACCTGGGCGTCCCGCCCGGCCGCCCCCGACGCGGCGGCGATCCGCCCGCAGGCGGTCAGCAGCGCCTGCCGCAGCCGGGGGTCGGTGATCAGCGGGGCGAGCGCGCGCAGTTCGCCGTGTGCCTCGCGGACCTCCTCCCAGGCCTGCGGGTCGACGGAGACCGGCTGGTGGAAGAGGGCCAGCAGCCGGTGCGCCTCGTCACGGACGGCGAGGGACTGCTCCAGCTCCCGCGCCGCGTCCACGGCGGCGGTCAGCGGCCGGTCCCCGAGCGTCATCGGCTGGCGCAGCGCGCCGTACAGCACGCCCCGGACCCTGCTGCGGACCACCACCGGCACCGCCAGGACGGACCGCAGGCCCTCGGCGGCGACGGCCTGGTCGTACTCGTGGCTGATCACCCGCGACGCGTGGTAGTCGGTCACGGAGAACGGCCGGGACAGGGCGATGGCCTTTCCGCCCAGGCCGTTGCCCGGGGTGATGGCCAGGGTGCGCAGGGCGGAGGTCTCCGTGCCCGCCAGCTCCGAGATCCGCAGTTGGCGCCCGGCCGAGAGCAGGCCGCCGAAGGCGACCGGCAGCCCGCCGGACCGCCGCATGCGCAGCAGGGCCGCCCGTACGTCGACGGCTTCGCCGGATTCGCTCACGTCACTCCTTCAGCCCGACACCCCCGTCCGGGGGTGGTGAGACCCGGGTCACTGGATGGACGATGCTACTCAGCGGTCAAGCACGGAGGAGGGCACATGGCGGCGATCGGTGCGACGACCGGAGGGGCCGAGGGGCCGACGGGGGAGTTCCGGGCGGCCCGGGACTTCCTGCTGCGGCACCGCGAGGAGTACGCGACGGCCTACGCGGGGTTCCGCTGGCCCGAGCCCGAGTACTTCAACTGGGCGCTGGACTGGTTCGACCACATCGCCCGGGACAACGACCGCACGGCGCTGTGGATCGTGGAGGAGGACGGCTCCGAGGGCGTCTACTCCTTCGCGGAGCTGGCCGACCGGTCGAACCGCGTCGCGAACCACCTCAGGGGCCTGGGGGTGCGGGCCGGCGACCGGATCGTCGTCATGCTCGGCAATCAGGTCGAGCTGTGGGAGACCGCGCTCGCCGCGATGAAGCTGCGTGCCGTCGTCATCCCCGCTACCCCGCTGCTCGGTCCTGGCGACCTGCTGGACCGCATCGAGCGCGGCGGCGCCCAGCATGTCGTGGTCAGGGCCGGGGACGCCGCCAAGTTCGACGAGGTGCCGGGGGACTACACCCGCGTGGTCGTCGGCGGCGAGGCCCTGGACTGGCACCCCTACGAGGAGGCGTACGCGAGCCCCGCCTCCTTCGAGCCCGACGGCCCCACCCGGGGCTCCGACCCGCTGATGCTCTACTTCACCTCCGGCACCACCGCCCGGCCCAAGCTCGTCGAGCAGACCCACCTCTCGTACCCCGCCGGGCATCTGGCCACCATGTACTGGATCGGCCTCCAGCCCGGGGACGTCCACCTCAACATCTCCTCGCCCGGGTGGGCCAAGCACGCCTGGAGCAACCTCTTCGCGCCGTGGAACGCCGAGGCGACGGTCTTCATCCACAACTACACCCGCTTCGACGCGGCCCGGCTGATGGCGGAGATGGACCGCTGCGAGGTGACCAGCTTCTGCGCCCCGCCGACCGTGTGGCGGATGCTGATCCAGGCGGACCTGAGCGCGCTGCGCACCCCGCCGCGCGAGGTGGTCGCGGCGGGTGAGCCGCTGAACCCCGAGGTCATCGAGCACGTCCGCAGGTCCTGGGGCGTCACCATCCGGGACGGTTTCGGCCAGACGGAGACGGCGGTGCAGGTCGCCAACAGCCCCGGCCAGCCGCTGAAGACCGGCTCGATGGGCCGCCCGAGCCCCGGTTACGTGGTCGCGCTCGTCGACCCCGTCACCGGAGAGCCGGGCGACGAGGGCGAGATCTGCCTGGACCTCACCCAGCGCCCGGTGGGGCTGATGACCGGCTACGCGGGCGACCCCGATCGCACCGCGGCGGCGATGGCGGACGGCTACTACCGCACGGGCGACATCGGTTCGCGCGACGCCGACGGCTACATCACCTACGTCGGCCGCTCCGACGACGTGTTCAAGGCGTCGGACTACAAGATCTCCCCGTTCGAGCTGGAGAGCGTGCTGCTGGAGCACGAGGCGGTCGCCGAGGCCGCCGTCGTCCCGGCGCCCGACCCGCTGCGGCTGGCCGTGCCGAAGGCGTACGTCGTGCTCGCGGCGGGCTGGGAGCCGGGCGCGGAGACCGCGAAGGCGATCTTCGCGCACTCCCGCGCGGCGCTCGCCCCGTACCAGCGCATCCGCCGCCTGGAGTTCGCGGATCTGCCCAAGACCGTCTCCGGCAAGATCCGCCGGATCGAGCTGCGCGAGGCCACCGCCCGGGACGGCGGCGCCGAGTACCGCGAGGAGGACCACCGATGACGGCGACCGAGCGGATACCCCCGGCCGAACTGTCCTACGCGAGCGGCACCGGCACCACCCCGCTGCTCGGAGACACCATCGGCCGCAACCTGGACCGGGCCGTCGCCGCCCACCCCGGGCGCGAGGCCCTGGTGGACGTGCCGACCGGCCGCCGCTGGACCTACGCCGAGTTCGGCCGGGCGGTCGACGAGGTGGCGCTGGGGCTGGCGGCCAAGGGCGTGGCCCGCGGCGACCGGGTCGGCATCTGGGCGGTGAACTGTCCGGAGTGGGTGCTCGTCCAGTACGCGACGGCCCGGCTCGGCGCGGTCATGGTCAACATCAACCCGGCCTACCGGGTGCACGAGCTGGAGTTCGTCCTCCGGCAGGCCGGCATCGGGGTGCTGATCGCCTCGACCGTTTACAAGGCCAGCGACTACCGGGCGATGACGGAGCAGGTGCGCGGCGGCTGTCCGCTGCTGCGGGAGGTCGTGTACATCGGCGACCCGAGCTGGGACGAGCTGCTGGCGGGCGGGTCGGTGACGCCCGCCGGGCACCTGGCGGCGTGCGAGGCGGCGAACAGCTGCGACGACCCGGTCAACATCCAGTACACCTCGGGCACCACCGGCTTCCCCAAGGGCGCCACGCTCTCGCACCACAACATCCTCAACAACGGGTACTTCGTGGGTGAGATGGTCGGCTACACGGAGCACGACCGGGTGTGCCTGCCCGTCCCCTTCTACCACTGCTTCGGCATGGTGATGGGGAACCTGGGCGCCACCAGTCACGGTGCCTGCATCGTCATCCCGGCCCCCGCGTTCGACCCGGTCGCCACCCTGCATGCGGTCGAGCGGGAGCGCTGTACCTCGCTCTACGGCGTGCCGACGATGTTCATCGCCGAGCTGGACCTGCCGGACTTCGCGACCTTCGACCTGTCCTCGCTGCGCACCGGGATCATGGCCGGGTCGCCCTGCCCCGTCGAGGTGATGAAGCGGGTGGTCGCCGAGATGCACATGGCCGAGGTGTCCATCGCCTACGGCATGACGGAGACGTCGCCCGTCTCCACCCAGACCCGGCGTGAGGACGATCTGGAGCGCCGCACCGCCACCGTCGGCCGCGTCCTGCCGCATCTGGAGGTGAAGGTCGCCGATCCGGCGACCGGCGCGACCGTGCCGCGCGGCACGGCGGGTGAGCTGTGCACCCGCGGCTATTCGGTGATGCTGGGGTACTGGGAGGAGCCGGAGCGGACCGCGGAGGCGATCGACGCCGCGCGCTGGATGCACACCGGCGACCTCGCGGTGATGCGGCCCGATGGCTATCTGTCCATCGTCGGCCGCATCAAGGACATGATCATCCGGGGTGGGGAGAACGTCTATCCGCGGGAGATCGAGGAGTTTCTGTACACCCACCCGAAGATTGCCGACGTGCAGGTCGTCGGGGTGCCGGACGAGCGGTACGGCGAGGAGATCCTGGCCTGTGTGGTCCTTCGCGACACCGCGGAACCGCTCACGCTGCAGGAGCTCGACGCCTTCTGCCGGGGCCGGCTCGCGCACTACAAGATCCCGCGCCTGCTGCGCCTGCTGGACGCCTTCCCGATGACGGTCAGCGGCAAGATACGCAAGATCGAGCTGCGCGAGGAGGCGGTCCGCCGGATGTCATCCGAAGCGGGCGGCCAGCCCCTGCCCCAGTAGACCGAAGGCCCGGTCGAGCTCCGTGACCGCCTCGGGATACACCTCGTCGGCGCTGCGGCCGTCCGCCAGCTTCCGCGAGTTCGCCAGAGCCAGGACCTGGCGCACGGCGATGATCTGCGCAGCCGCCAGGTGCGGCACCAGGTCGTCGGGCGCCGACGAGGCCTCCCGCAGCGCCCCGGCCAGCGCTTCCTGGTCCCGGCCGCTGTACTCGGTCATCCGGGCCACCAGGCTGGGCGCCGAGTAGAGCATCGCGAGGTACGCCAGCACGCCGGGGGTGTCGTTGAGCCCGGTCACCGGATCGCGGGCGTCGAGCCCCGCCGCCCAGTGCAGGCGCAGCGCAGTGAGCGGTGCCCGGTCCGCGGGGCGCTCCCGCACCACCCGGGCGAACTCGCCCTCGTGATCGGCGAACCGGTGCAGCGCCAGGTCCTCCTTGGCGGGGAAGTACCGGAAGAGTGTCGGTTTGGACACCTCGGCCGCGGCGGCGATCTCGGCGACCGGTACCTGGTCGAACCCGCGCCTGAGGAACAGCTCGATGGCGGTGTCGGAGATGTTCTGCCGGGTTCGGGCCTTCTTCAGTTCCCGCAGTCCGCTCGGCGGCCCGGGCCGGTTCTCGTCCATGGCGCCGATCCTAGCTGAAGTGCAACGAAGTCAGAAACGTTACTGGGTTGTATTTGTGACTCGGTCATGTTTATATCGTCGTGTCGCTGTTGCTACGGACAGCGACCGAGCGTTGAGGAGAGGACAGCCGATGAGCAGCGTGCTGATCGTGGGAGCGGGACCGACCGGGCTGACGCTGGCCTGTGAACTGGCCCGGCGCGGAACCGCCGTCCGGATCGTGGAGCGGTCCCCGGAGCCGCAGAGGGGTTCACGGGGAAAGGGGCTCAACGCGCGCAGCCTGGAGGTCTTCGAGGGCATGGGGATCCTCGACCGCCTCCAGGCGTTCGGGCGCGACGACCTGTTCTTCCGCAAGTACCGTGACGGCGAGGCGGTCTCCGACACCGACCCCTTCGAGAAGTTCGCGCCGGCGCCCGGCACCCCGTATGTCCGCGGGCTGCTGATCGCGCAGTGGAACGTCGAGCGGGTGCTGCGGGACCGGCTCGCCGAGTGGGGCGTGCGCGTCGAGTTCGGCACCGAGCTGACCGGGTTCGAGCAGGCCGGCGACGTGGTGACGGCCACGCTCGCGGATGGTGAGCGGATCGAGGTGTCCTACCTGGTGGGGTGTGACGGCGGCCGCAGCGGGATTCGCAAGGCGCTGCCGATCACCTTCGAGGGCCGGACACTGCAGGAGCAGACGATGGTCATCGGTGATGTCGAGGCCGAGGGCCTGAGTCAGGAGCTCTGGCACCAGTGGATCGACGCGGACGGCGGCATCATGCTCTGCCCGCTGCCCGGCAGCTCGGTGTTCCAGCTCCAGGCGTCCCCCGAGCGGGACGCGGCGGGACTGCGGGTGGAGGCATCGCTGGAGAGCTTCCAGCGCCTGTTCGACCGGCACGCGCGGATCCCCGGCATCAAGCTCACCAACCCCGCCTGGATCTCCACCTACCACGTCAACGAGCGCATCGCCGACCGGTTCCGCGTCGGCCGGGTCCTGCTCGCCGGGGATGCCGCCCATGTGCACTCCATAGCGGGCGGCCTCGGCATGAACACCGGTATCCAGGACGCGTACAACCTCGGCTGGAAACTCGCGCTGGCGGCCGCGGGCCGGGCCGGCGACGGACTGGTCGACACCTACGAGGAGGAGCGGCTGCCGATCGCGGCCTGGACGATCGACACCAGCGGTGAGCTGTGGCGGGCGGTCTCCCGGTCGATCAGGACCGCGGGCAGCGGAACGGAAGGTGTGATCACGCCCGACATCCTCGGCCTGCGACTGGGCTACCGCTGGGGTTCGCTGGCCGTGGAGCGCGACGCGCGGACCGACGACGCCCCGCTGCGCGCCGGGGACCGCGCGCCCGACGCCCCGCTGCGGGACGCCGACGGCGCCGCCGTCCGGCTTTTCGAAATCTTCAGCGGCACGCACTTCACGCTGCTCGGCTTCGGCGCCGCCAGCGCGGCGGCGCTCCGGGAGAGCACGGAGCGGCACGGCGACTCGGTGTGGAGCTACCTGATCGGATCGGGCCCCGGCGCCCTGGACGACTTCGAGGGGCACGCGGCCCGGGAGTACGGCGTCACCGGCGACGCCCTGGTGCTCGTCCGCCCGGACGGCCACATAGCGCTCACCGCCCGGGCGGGCGACGCGCGGGCCGTACACGACTACCTCGGATCGCTGCGGGGTTAGAGCGCGACACGACCGCGCCCCCCGGGTGGTCAGGTCGCCGGGGGGCGCGGTCGGGCACGACGAGTGCGGCGGGATCAGACGAGCGGCAGGACCGCGGTCGGGGCGTGGCCCGGCTCGGTGGCGACGTCTTCCCACTCGTTGACGCTGGCGATGTCGCTGCCGCTCATCGAGATGTTGGTGATGCGCTCCAGGATCGCCTCGACGACCACCGGGACGCGGTACTCCGCGGCCAGCTTCTTGGCCAGCTCGAAGGCGGGCAGCAACTGGTCCGGCTCGGTGACCCGGATCGCCTTGCAGCCCAGGCCCTCGACGACCTTGACGTGGTCGACGCCGTAGACGCCCAGCTCCGGGGAGTTGATGTTCTCGAACTCGAGGTTGACCTGGAAGTTGATGTCGAGGTTGCGCTGCGCCTGGCGGATCAGGCCCAGGTACGCGTTGTTCACCAGGACGTGGACGTACGGGATCTTGTGCTGCGCGCCGACGGCCAGCTCTTCGAGCATGAACTGGAAGTCGTAGTCGCCGGAGAGCGCGACGACCGTTCCCTCGGGGTCGGCCTTGGCGACACCCAGCGCGGCCGGGATGGTCCAGCCGAGCGGGCCGGCCTGGCCGCAGTTGATCCAGTGCCGCGGCTTGTAGACGTGCAGCATCTGCGCGCCGGCGATCTGGGAGAGGCCGATGGTGGTGACGTACCGGGTCTCCGGGCCGAAGGCGCGGTTCATCTCCTCGTAGACGCGCTGCGGCTTGATCGGCACGTTGTCGAAGTGCGTACGGCGCTGGAGGGTGGCCTTGCGGTGCTGGGTGGACGCGGCCCACTCGGCGCGGTCGGGCAGCCGGCCCGCGGCCTTGAGCTCCTTCGCGACCTCGACGAAGAGCTCCAGCGCGGCCTTGGCGTCCGAGGCGATCCCGTACTCGGGCGGGAAGATCTTGCCGATCTGGGTGGGCTCGATGTCGACGTGGACGAACTTCCGGCCCTTGGTGTAGACGTCGAGCTTGCCGGTGTGGCGGTTGGCCCAGCGGTTGCCGATACCGAGGACGAAGTCCGACTCCAGCATCGTCGCGTTGCCGTAGCGGTGCGAGGTCTGCAGGCCGACCATGCCGGCGTTCAGCGGGTGGTCGTCGGCGATGATGCCCCAGCCCATCAGGGTGGGGATGACCGGCGTGCCGGTCAGCTCGGCGAACTCGACCAGCAGCTCGGAGGCGTCGGCGTTGATGATGCCGCCACCGGCGACGATCAGCGGGCGCTCGGACGCGAGCAGCAGCGAGATCGCCTTCTCGATCTGGGCACGGGACGCGGTCGGCTTGTAGACGGGCAGCGGCTGGTACGTCTCGGGGTCGAACTCGATCTCGGTCAGCTGCACATCGATCGGCAGGTCGATAAGGACCGGTCCCGGCCGTCCCGAACGCATCAGGTGGAACGCCTGCTGGAAGACACCGGGGACCTGCGCGGCCTCCAGGACCGTGGTGGCGGCCTTGGTGACCGGCTTGGCGATCGAGGCGATGTCGACGGCCTGGAAGTCTTCCTTATGGAGCATCGCGACCGGGGCCTGGCCGGTGATGCACAGGATCGGGATCGAGTCGGCGATCGCCGAGTAGAGCCCGGTGATCATGTCGGTACCGGCGGGGCCCGACGTGCCGATGCAGACGCCGATGTTGCCCGGGCTGGCGCGGGTGTACCCCTCGGCCATGTGGGACGCGCCCTCGACGTGGCGGGCGAGCGTGTGGTCGATGCCCCCGCCGGCCTTGAGCGCGGCGTAGAAGGGGTTGATCGCGGCGCCCGGCACACCGAACGCGTCGGTGACGCCCTCGAGCTTGAGGATCTCCACGGCCGCACGGGCGGCAGTCATACGAGGCATCGAGTACTCCTGGGTCGGACTGTCGGGATGGGCTCTTGCTGCGAGGCCAGGGCGCCCGGTTTCCGTCGTACTAGTTTCCGTAATGTGGAAGTCTAGTTCTGCTATATGGAAGTAATCTAGAACGAGGCCCGCAACCCGTCAAGGCGGAGCCGCCCTCCGACCCGTCCCGAACACCAAAAAGCGGGCTGCCGACCGGCAACCCGCTCTCGTGACACGTGCATTCGCGGAAGGTCAGGTGATGGCGGGCCCTGTTCGCATGAGGCTGTCGGCCGCGTCGTTGACCGGCTGGGGGGTGCCGGTCAGGTCCATCACGAACAGCGGGACGCCCAACTGGTCGGCGCGCAGGCGCGCGTCGTGCGCGTAGCCGGCCAGCGAGAAGAAGGCGCCGACGGCGTCCTCGTTGAGGCAGTTGAGCCACAGGCACTCGATGTCGCGCAGCGCGGTGGGCTCGGTGGTGGGGTCGATCTGGGCCACGAGGTCGTCGCCGCGCAGGTCGATGCCGTTGGCGGCGTGGTCGCCGGCCACCCGGACGCCGGCGAAGCCGAGCCACTTCAGGTACTGGGCGGCGGCGGTGAGCGCGTCACGGGCGGTGCGGATGGTGACCGGGCGGAACGGCGGCCGGCGGACGGGCGGTGGCGGCCCGGCGACCGCGGTCAGCGGGCGCAGGGCGGCCGTGGCCGGACCGGGGGGAGCGAGCGCCGCGGTGTCGACCGGCATCCGGATCACCGAGCCGCAGTCGCAGCCGAACTCGGGCTGCGGCCACTGGTCCTGCCGGCCGCAGTCGGGGCAGCGCATGCTCACCCAGGAGTCGTCCCACGAACGGTGCCGTATCTCGACCGGGATTCCGCCGCGCAGCAGCGGGAGCGTCAGCGGCGTGCCACAGGCGCAGGGGTAGGTGGTGGTGCTGAACGCGTGCTCGCGGCGGCAGGCCGGGCAGCGCACGGGCACACTCTCTGCCATGGTTCGTACTCCAAGGCGGGCTCCGGCAATGGGTATTACCCCATCTTGCAGGAGATTGGAGCCGCCCGGCGACGCAGTTGGCGCGACAGGACAGTCGTCGCGCCGCCGGGCGGATTCCAGAGCCCGCGCCACCGTGACCTACCCCTCAGAAGTTCACGGTGGCGCGGGCCGGTCTGTGGGTCAGCCCTCGCGGATCGCGCGGACCGCCGCTTCCACGCGCGCACCGTACTCGGTGTCCGCGGCGTGGAAGTGGGCCAGGTTGCGGTCGATCACGTCGTCGCGGGTGACCTGGGCGAGGAACCCGGAGATGTTCGCGATCAGCCGGGACTTCTCGTCCTCCGACATCAGCCGGTAGAGTTCGCCGGCCTGGAAGAAGTGGTCGTCCTTGACGTGCAGCGGGGCCTCGTGGGTGCCGGTGTGTCCGGACACCGCCTGCGGGGCGGCCAGCGCCAGGTCTGTCTGCGCCGGGCCGTCGTACGAGTTGGGCTCGTAGTTCTTCGGGCCGCGCTTGCCGTTGCGGGTGGCCGCCAGGCCGTCGCGGCCGTAGTTGACGGCCTCGGTCGCCTTCGGCGCGTTGACCGGCAGCAGGGTGTGGTTGACGCCCAGGCGGTAGCGCTGCGCGTCGGCGTAGGCGAAGAGCCGGCCCTGGAGCATCTTGTCCGGGGACGGGCCGATGCCGGGCACGAAGTTGTTCGGGGAGAACGCGGCCTGCTCGACCTCCTGGAACACGTTGTCCGGGTTCCGGTCCAGCACGAGCCGGCCCACGCGCTGCAGCGGGTAGTCCGCGTGCGGCCACACCTTGGTGACGTCGAACGGGTTGAAGCGGTACTCCGCCGCCTCGGCCGCGGGCATGATCTGCACGTGCAGCGTCCAGGACGGGTTCACCCCGCGCTCGATGGCCTGCACGAGGTCGCGCTGGTGGCTGTTGGCGTCCGCGCCGACCTGCTCGGCGGCCTGCTCCGAGGAGAGCGAGCGCACGCCCTGGTTGGTCTTGAAGTGGTACTTGACGAAGAACGCCTCGCCCTGCGCGTTCGTCCACTGGTACGTGTGCGAGCCGAAGCCGTTCATGTGGCGGTACGAGGCCGGGATGCCGCGGTCGCCGAAGAGCCAGGTGATCTGGTGGGTCGCCTCGGGGGAGTGCGACCAGAAGTCCCAGACGTTGTCGGCTTCCTGGATGCCCGTGAACGGGTCGCGCTTCTGCGAGTGGATGAAGTCCGGGAATTTGATCGGGTCCTTGATGAAGAACACCGGGGTGTTGTTGCCGACGAGGTCGTAGTTGCCCTCTTCGGTGTAGAACTTCAGCGCGAAGCCGCGCGGGTCGCGCACGGCGTCGGCGCCACCGAGGCTGTCCGCGACGGTCGAGAAGCGGATGAATGTCTCGGTGCGCTTGCCGACCGTGTTGAGGAAGTCCGCGCGGGTGAAGCCGGTGACGTCGTCGGTGACCTCGAAGTAGCCGTAGGCGCCGGAGCCGCGGGCGTGCACGACGCGCTCCGGGATGCGCTCACGGTTGAAACGGGCCAGCTTCTCGATGAGCTGCTGGTCCTGGATCAGCAGAGGGCCGCCGGCGCCGGCCGAGGCGGAGTTCTGGTTGTCGGCGACTGGGGCGCCGGACTCGGTTGTCAGCGTGTGCTTGGGCATGGCGGCCTTCCGTAACTACCAAGGGAAGCGAAAGCGTGTGGGTCGGTAGACCGGACAGTAAGGACCGGCCCCGAGGGATGTCAACAGTTTGTTGAAGTTCCTGGTGGCGCAAGGTTTGGCGCGAGGTTCGGCGCAGGGCTTGGCCAAGGTGTGGTGAAAGGCTTGGTCAAGGTGTGGTGCCGCCCGGCGGTGCGTTTGGGCGCGACAGGACAGGTCACGCACCGCCGGGCGGAATCGGGGGCGAGGCGGGGCCTCGCGGGCCGGCCGGAGCCGGCGGGGAACGCGTCAGTCGTTGACGGGCAGGCCGGACAGCCGCTCGACGCCGCGCAGCAGCGCCGAGTGGTCCAGGCCACCGTCACCCTGGGCGCGCAGCGAGGCGACCAGGTTGGCGACGACGGAGCCGACGGGCAGGGCCGCGCCGACGTTGCGGGCGGCGTCGGTGACGATGCCCATGTCCTTGTGGTGCAGGTCGATCCGGAAGCCCGGGGCGAAGTCGCGCTTGAGGAAGTTGTCCTTCTTGCGGGTCAGCACGGTGGAACCGGCCAGCCCGCCGTTGAGGACCTCCAGCGCGGCCTCCAGGTCCACGCCGGACTTCTCCAGGAAGACCACGGCCTCGGCGCAGGCCTGGATGTTGACCGCGACGATGAGCTGGTTGGCGGCCTTGACCGTCTGACCGGAGCCGTGCGGCCCGCACAGGACGATGGTCCTGCCGAGCTTGTCGAGGATCGGCTTGGCGATGTCGAAGTCGGCCTTGTCGCCGCCGACCATGATCGACAGCACGGCCTCGATGGCGCCGGCCTCGCCGCCGGAGACCGGGGCGTCCAGCACGCGGATGCCCTTGGCGGCCGCGGCCTTCGCCAGGTCGACGGAGGTCTGCGGGGTGATCGAGGAGGTGTCGATCAGGAGCGCGCCGGACTTGGCGTTCTCCAGGATGCCGTTCTCGCCGTAGGCGATGGCCTCGACCTGCGGGGAGGCCGGCACCATCGTGATGATGACGTCGGCGTCCTTGACGGCCTCGGCGATGGAGGCCGCGGCGGTGCCGCCGGCGGCCGCCAGGCGGTCCAGCTTGTCCTGCTCAAGGGTGTAGCCGGTGACGGAGTAGCCCGCCTTGACCAGGTTCTCGGCCATGGGGGAGCCCATGATGCCGAGGCCGATCCAAGCGACCTTGGGAAGGGAGGAGCTCATGATCTGCGACCTTTCGGATCAGTGGGCGGAGAGCCACTGGAAGTTGTCGGCGCTCGGGCCGGTGGGCTTGTACTCGAGGCCGACGTAGCCGTCGTAACCGGCCTTCCGCAGCCGGCCCACGAGGTCGTCCAGCGGCAGCGTGCCGGTGCCCGGAGCGCCGCGGCCCGGGTTGTCGGCGATCTGCACGTGGCCGGTCCTGTCGGCGTAGCGGTCGATGACCTCGTCGAGGTCCTCGCCGTTCATCGACAGGTGGTACAGGTCCATCAGGAACTTGGCGTTGCCCAGTCCGGTGGCCGCGTTGACCTGGTCGACGACCTCGATCGCCCGCGGTGCGCTGACGATCGGGCACAGCGGCGACTCGGGCTTGTTCAGCGCCTCCACCAGGAGGATGGCGCCGACCCGGTCGGCGGCGCGGGCCGCCAGCACCAGGTTCTCCAGCGCCAGGGCGTCCTGGACCTCGGGGGCGACGCCCTCGACCCGGTTGCCGTAGAGCGCGTTGAGTGCCTTGCATCCGAGCGACCGGGCGAATTCCGCGGCGACCTCGATGTTCGCGCGGAAGCGGTCCGACTCCTCGCCGGGGATCGACAGCGCGCCCCGGTCGGGGCCTGGCAGCTGCCCGGCGTAGAAGTTCAGGCCCACCAGCTGGGTGCCGGCGTCGTTCAGCGCGTCGCGCAGTGCGTCGAGTTCGGCCTGGGCGGGGGTGGGTGTTTCGATCCAGGGCCACCACAGCTCGACCGCCGTGAAGCCGGCCGCGGCGGCTGCCGCGGGGCGCTCCAGGAGCGGGAGTTCCGTGAAGAGGATCGAGAGGTTCACATCGAAGCGCGCTTCGGAGAGGCTCACTAGCGTTGCGCTCCTTCCGTATTGCGGAAGTTAGTTTCTGCTTAACGGAAGACTGAACGAACCCCATGTCAGCTGTCAAGTGCGGATGTCGCCACCTGAGGCCGACCGGTTAGGTTGGGCCCGTGAAACTGAGGCTGGAATTCACCACGGAACCGTTCGACCTGGACGAGGCTCCCGCCCACGCGCTGGTCGCCCGGGAGGTCGTCGGGGCGGCGGACCTGGACGCGGTGGACGTCGGACCGTTCGGCAACACCGCCGAGGGCTCTCCCGAGGCGGTGGTGGCCGCGGTGGCGGAGCTGCTGCGGCGCACCGTCGACGCGGGCGCCACCCGGGTCTCGCTGCAGGTGAGTGTCATCGGGGAGGGTGATCAGTGACCGGGACCGGGGGGCACGCGTTCGCCGATGCGGTCAAGCCGCTGGTGGACGCCATGGGGGCCGAGCTCGTCGCGCCGGACCAGGCGCGTGGCGACGATGTGGTGCTCAGCTGGGAGGGCGAGGCGGTGCTCGCCGTCAGGCTGCCCCATCTGGCCGATTCGCTCGATCACATTCTTGCCGACCTCCAGCGCCGGCACGGCACGCTGTCCGAGCTGAACCGCAAGGACAAGCAGGGCGTCGTCCGGATCCTGGAGGAGCGCGGCGCGTTTTCCGTGCGGCACGGGGTCGAGACGGTCGCTTCCGCCCTGGGCGTGAGCCGTTTCACCGTCTACAACTACCTGAACAGGGAGAACGCGGCGAAGGCCGCCGAGTGACCGCCGAGCGGACTCTCCCGTAACTTCGCGGCCACCTTTGTTACGGGAAGTTTTCAACAAAGTGTTGACGTGGCCCGATCCCGGCTCTTAGCTTGCGGCTGTGACTTCCAGCGCTTCGCCGGGCCTCGCCCGGCTCAACTCAGCCACCGCGTCCGACGCGGCCGGACTGCTGCACGAGGTGTGCGCCAGCCGGTCGTGGGGCGCGGCGGTGACCGCCGGCCGGCCGTACCCGGACCTCGACGCGCTCTTCGCCGCGAGCGACGCGGCCATGGCGGGACTGACCGCCGACGACCTCGGCGAGGCGATGGCCGGACATCCGCCCATCGGCCGCCCCAAGCCGGGCGACCCGACCTCCGAGCGGGAGCAGGCCGGCGTCCAGGAATCGGTGCGCGAGGAGCTCCTGAAACTGAACCTCGCCTACCAGGACGCCCACGGACACGTCTTCCTGATCTGCGCCACCGGACGCACCGGCGACCAGATGCTGGCCGCCCTCAAGGAGCGGATCGGCAACGACACGGACACCGAACGCGAGATCGTCCGTGCCGAACTGGGCAAGATCAACCGTATTCGGCTGAATCGCCTCGCGGAGGAACTCGCGGAAGAACCCGCGGATGAACCCGCAGCAGAACTCGCAGAAGAGGGAGACCCGTCATGACGGAGACCTCCGTGTCCACCCACATCCTGGACACCAGCGTCGGCCGCCCCGCCGGGGCCGTCCCCGTGGAGCTGTCGGTCCGCACCGGCGTCGACGACCTCTGGGCGCCGCACGGCGCGTCCACGACGGACGCCGACGGCCGCTGCAAGGACCTGCCGCCCCTGCCGGAAGGCACCACACACGTACGGCTCGACTTCGCGGTCGAGCAGTACTTCACGGCACCAACCATCTCAGCCGAGGAACAGCAGGACGCCCCCCGCGCAAGGGACAGCGGCGCGTTCTTCCCGGAGGTGGCGATCACGTTCGCCGTCAAGCCGGGTGAGCACTACCACGTACCGCTGCTGCTCAACCCGTTCGGCTACTCCGTATACCGAGGGAGCTAGCACCGACATGCCCACGATTCTCGGCCAGAACCAGTACGGCAAAGCGGAAAACCGCGTCGTCAAGATCACGCGGGACGGCGACACCCACCACATCAAGGACCTCAACGTCTCCGTCGCCCTCTCCGGCGACATGGAGGAGGTCCACTACTCCGGCAGCAACGCGAACGTGCTGCCGACCGACACGACCAAGAACACCGTGTACGCCTTCGCGAAGGAACACGGCATCGAGTCGGCCGAGCAGTTCGGCATCCACCTGGCCCGGCACTTCGTGACCAGCCAGGAGCCGATCAAGGTCGCGCGGATCCGGATCGAGGAGTACAGCTGGGAGCGCATCGCGACCAGCGACGGCAACTCCCGCTTCATCGGTGCCGATGAGGTCAACCACTCCTTCGCCCGCACCAACCAGGAACTGCGGACCACCCAGATCACCTACGACGGTGAGAAGTGGGAGGTCATCTCCGGCCTGAAGGACCTGAAGGTCATGAACTCCACCAACTCGGAGTTCTGGGGGTTCGTCAAGGACAGGTACACGACGCTCAAGGAAGCGTACGACCGCATCCTGTGCACCGAGGTGTCGGCGAAGTGGCGCTACAACTGGACCAGTGACGACGAGCGCATGCCCAACTGGGAGAAGTCCTACGAGCAGGCGCGCAAGCACATGCTCCAGGCGTTCGCCGAGACCTACAGCCTCTCGCTGCAGCAGACGCTCTACCAAATGGGCGCGCGCATCATCAACAGCCGTTCGGAGATCGACGAGATCCGCTTCTCGCTCCCGAACAGCCACCACTTCCTGGTGGACCTCGAACCGTTCGGCCTGAAGAACGACAACGAGGTGTACTTCGCCGCCGACCGGCCCTACGGCCTGATCGAGGGCACCGTCCTCCGTGACGGTGTCGAGGCCCGCATCCCGGTGGATCTCACCAACCTCTAGTACGTCTGCCTCGTCCCCCGACGCGCGCGCCGGCGTCACGGTCCCCGCACCCCGGTGCGGGGACCAGGGGGAGAGCGGGGGCATCTGCGCAACGAAGCACCGCGGGCCCGGTCGTCACCCCGCTCGACCCCCGGGCCCGTCCATCGAGAAGGAAGCACGAGGAACTGCCATGGCAGCACCGCGCATCGTCATCGAGAACTGCGCTATCGCCACCGTGGACGCGAACGACACCGAGTACGCCTCGGGCCATGTCGTCATCGCGGGCAACCGCATCGAGTCGGTAGGCGCCGGCGCTGCCCCCCAGGGACTGGAGAACGTCGTCCGCCGCGTCGACGGCACCGGCCATCTGGTCACCCCCGGCCTCGTCAACACCCACCACCACTTCTACCAGTGGCTGACCCGGGGCCTCGCCCAGGACAGCAACCTCTTCAACTGGCTCGTCGAGCTGTACCCGACCTGGGCACGCATCGACGAGGAGATGGTCTACGCGGCCGCCCAGGGCTCCCTGGCGATGATGGCCCGCGGCGGCGTGACCACCGCGATGGACCACCACTACGTCTTCCCCAAGGGCTCCGGCGACCTGCTGGGCGCCGAGATCCGCGCCGCCAGGGAGATGGGCGTCCGCTTCACCGCCGCCCGCGGCTCCATGGACCGCGGCGCGTCGGACGGCGGCCTGCCGCCGGACTTCGCCGTCGAGACCCTCGAAGGCGCGCTCGCCGCGACCGAGGAGGCCATCGACACGCACCACGACGCCTCGTTCGACTCGATGCTGCACATCGCCGTCGCCCCGTGCTCCCCCTTCTCCGTCTCCACCGACCTGATGCGCGAGGGTGCGCTGCTCGCCCGCCGCAAGGGCGTCCGCCTGCACACCCACGGCTCGGAGACCGTCGAGGAGGAGAAGTTCTGCCACGAACTCTTCGGCATGGGCCCCACCGACTACTTCGAGTCCACCGGCTGGCTCGGCGACGACGTGTGGATGGCGCACTGCGTCCACATGAACGACTCCGACATCGCCGCGTTCGCCCGCACGAAGACCGGCGTCGCGCACTGCCCCTCCTCCAACGCCCGCCTCGCGGCCGGTATCGCCCGCGTCCCGGACATGCTCGCCTCCGGCGTGCCGGTCGGCCTCGGCGTGGACGGCACGGCCTCCAATGAGTCCGGTGAGCTGCACACCGAACTGCGCAACGCGCTCCTGATCAACCGCCTCGGCGGCGGGGAGCGGGCGCTCAACGCCCGCCAGGCGCTGCGCCTGGGCACGTACGGCGGTGCGCAGGTCCTCGGCCGCGCCGACCAGATCGGCTCCATCGAGGCCGGCAAACTCGCCGACCTGGTGCTGTGGAAGCTGGACGGCATCGGCCACTCGTCCATCGCCGACCCGGTCGCCGCGCTGGTGATGGGAGCGGCCGCCCCGGTCACCCTGTCGCTCATCAACGGCAAGCCGGTGGTGGAGAACAACCACCTCACCACGGTCGACGAGGACGCCATCGCGCGGCTGACCCGCGTCCAGGCCCAGCGCCTGGCCAGGATCGCGGGCCTCGCCTAGGCCCCACGGCCCAGGTTTCCCCAGAGCAACCGGTCAGGGAGGGACGGCCCCTGACCGGCCGCCGGTCCCGCGTTCGCGCGGACCCGGCAGCGCCGCCCCCGGCCCGTGGACCACGGTCGGTCCCGGATCGCCGGGGGCGGCGTTTTGTGTACCCGCACATGACGAAGTACCACCACCGCCGCCACCACCCCTCTGCTTGATGTCAGGCCCGTACATGCACCTCCCTGAAACCCGCAGTGCGCTTCGCGTAACCGACAGGAGGAACCGTGGTCGCTCAATCCGTGGACTCGGATTCGGTACATCCCGTGGACCAGACGCTGCCCCCGGGCAAGCTCCTCACCAGCGGCCTGCAGCACGTGGCCGCGATGTACGCGGGGGTGGTGGCGCCGCCCCTTGTCGTCGGAGCGGGCATAGGCCTGTCCACCGCCGACATCACGTTCCTCATGGGGGCCAGCCTCTTCACCGCGGGCCTCGCCACCCTCCTGCAGACCCTCGGCATCTGGAAGATCGGCGCCCGGCTGCCCTTCGTCAACGGTGTCTCGTTCGCCGGGGTCGCCCCGATGCTCGCCATCGGCAAGTCGGCGGAGCCCGGCCACGCCCTGCCCGTCATCTACGGCGCGGTCATCGTCGCGGGGGTACTGGGCTTCGTCCTCGCCCCCTACTTCTGCAAACTCGTCCGCTTCTTCCCGCCCGTCGTCACCGGCTCGGTGATCACCCTGATCGGGATCTCCCTGCTGCCGGTCGCCATCAACTGGTCGCAGGGCGGGGTGGCGACCGCCCCCGACTACGCGTCGGTGTCCAACATCGCACTCGCCGCCGCGACGCTCGCCATCGTCCTGGTCCTGCGCCGGGTGCTCACCGGCTTCCTGCAGCAGATCGTCATCCTCATCGGCCTGGTGCTCGGCACCCTGCTCGCCATCCCGATGGGAAAGTCGGACTTCAGCCCCATCAAGGACGCGGGTCTCGTCGGCTTCCCCGACCCGTTCCACTTCGGAGCGCCCGAGTTCCAGATCGCGGCCATCATCTCGATGTGTGTCGTCATGCTCGTCTGCATGACGGAGTCGACCGCCGACATCCTGGCCCTCGGCAAGATCGTGGACAAGCCGGCCGACGAGAAGATGCTGGCCGCCGGCATCCGGGCCGACGCCCTCGGCTCGGCCCTGAGCCCGGTCTTCAACGGCTTCATGGCCAGTGCCTTCGCCCAGAACATCGGCCTCGTCGCCATCACCAAGGTCCGCAGCCGCTTCGTCGTCGCTGCCGCGGGCGGCATCCTCATCCTGCTCGGCCTGTGTCCCGCGCTGGCCTCCGTCATCGCCCTCGTACCGCAGCCGGTACTGGGCGGCGCCGGCATCGTGCTCTTCGGCTCGGTCGCGGCCAGCGGCATCAAGACCCTCACCGAGGCGGACCTCTCCGACGGCAACAACCTGCTCATCGTCGCCACCTCGGTCGGCGTCGGCGTCATCCCGGTCGTCTCACACACCTTCTACGCGCACTTCAACGACCACCTGAAGATCATCCTCGACTCCGGCATCAGCACCGGATGCCTGGTCGCGGTCGTCCTCAACCTCGCCTTCAACCACCTGGGCCGCAAGCCCGCCGCCGAGGACCCGGACGAGCGGATCGATGTCGGCGCCGCCTCCGACTCCGATGATCAACAGGCCGTAGCAGAAAGGTCGTTGACCGTTCACTGAGCTCTCCGCGAACGGAGGGGCAGCTCGATCCCGAGCCGCCCCTCCGCGTGTCAGGATGTGCCGATCACGGCACTCGGAGGGGGACGGGAATGAATGAGTCGGGTCGGGTCGAGGCGTTCAGCGACGGGGTGTTCGCCATCGCGATCACACTGCTCGTACTGGAGATCAAGGTCCCGCCGCACGCGGGGGACCACCTGTGGTCCTCGCTCGGCGAGATGTGGCCGTCGTACGCCGCCTACGCCGTCACGTTTCTGATCATCGGCATCATGTGGATCAACCACCACACGATCTTCCAGTACATCGCCCGCGTCGACCGCACGCTGCTCTTCCTCAACCTGCTGTTGCTGATGTGCGTGGCCGCGCTGCCGTGGCCGGCCGGGCTGATGGCCGAGTACCTGCGGGACGGCCATGCCTCGCACGTGGCCGCCGCTGTCTACAGCCTCTTCATGGTCGCCCACGCGGTGGCCTACCAGGCGCTGTGGTGGCACCTGACACGGACCGGTCACCTGTTTGACGGCCGGGTCGACATCGCCGCAGCCCGGGCCACCCGGCGGCGGTTCGCCGTCGGGTCCGTGGTCTACCCCGTCACGGTCGGCCTGGCGTTCGTCTCGGCCCCGCTGACGCTGGCGGTGCACGGCGCGCTCGCCGTGTACTACGCGTTCAACCAGGTGCCCGTCCCGACGCGTGAGCAGGAGCCGGCGGTGGCCGGGGCCGACGGGTGAGGCGGCCCCGGCCGGCCGTCACACCCCCAGGCGGCCGCGCAGCTTCCGGCTGCCGAGGATGAGCGCGGCGCCGGCGAGCAGCGCCGGGATGCCCAGCGCCAGGTAGTAACCCGCGCCCGGGGTGCTGGTCTTGGACAGCTGCACGGCGTGCCCGCCGACGCCCGCGCCGAGGGCCGCCGCCAGCCAGAACAGGCCGATCATCTGGCTGACGAACGTCCTGGGCGCCACCTCGGTGGTGACGCTCATGCCCACCGGGGCGAGCGCCACCTCGCCGCACGCCTGGAGCGCGTACGCCACGATCAGCCAGAGCGGCGACACCAGGTGGCCGTCGGAGCCGACCACCGTGGCCACCGCCATCAGCAGCAGGCTCACGCCCATCAGCCCCAGCCCGATGCCGAACTTCGCGGGCGCGCCGAGCCGGTCGCCCAGCCGGACCCACAGCCAGGCGGAGACCGGTGCGGCGGCGAGGATGAACAGCGGCACCAGCGACTGGAACCAGCTGGCCGGCACGGTGAAGCCGCCGATGGTCCGGTCCGTGCCGACCTTCGCGAAGAGGCTGAGTACGGTGCTGCCCTGGATGTAGAGCATCCAGAAGAACGCGGCCGACAGGAAGAGCCAGATGTAGGACCTGATCCGCTCCCGCTCGCGTGCGGTCACCACCGGATTGCGCAGCAGCCGGCGGAAGCAGACCACCGGCAGGACGATGGACAGCAGGCCGCCCAGCGCCAGCGCGTGGCGCAGTTCGAACGTGCCGGCGGCACCGTCCGCGCCGTACACCACGGTCAGTACCGTCAGGACGACGGCGGTGCGGCGCTTCACCCGGCGCCACACCTCCGGGCTCGCGGGCCGTTCCGGGTGCTGACCGATCTCCCCGAAGTACTTGGTGCCGCGCAGGAACTGGGCCAGCCCCAGGAGCATCCCCACGGCGGCGGCGCCGAAGCCGAGGTGCCAGTCGACGGACTCACCGAGCGCGCCGCACACGATGGGCGCGGCGACCGCGCTGACCTGGATGCTCATGTAGAAGATCGCGAATCCGGCGTCCCGTTCCGCCCGGGAGTCGCGGGCGTAGCAGGCGGCCAGCACCGTGGCCAGGTTCGGCTTGAGCAGTCCGGTGCCGGCGGCGATCAGGCCCATGCCGACGTAGACGGTCGGCACCGCGGGCAGTGCCATCGAGCAGTGCCCCAGCGCGATGAGGACGCCGCCGTAGAGGGTGGCCTTGCGGGCGCCGAGGATTCGGTCGCCGAGCCAGCCGCCGGGGACCGAGGCGAGGAAGACCGTCGCCAGGTAGACGCCGAACAGCGCGGTGGCGGTGTCCTCGGACAGGCCGAGGCCGCCCTCGGCCTTGCTGGCGGAGGCGTAGAGGAAGAGGATCGCGGCCATCCCGTAGAAGCTGAAGCGCTCCCACATGTCCAGGCCGAAGAGCGTGGTGAACCAGCGGGGCCGGCCCAGGAAAGTACCGCCGGGGGGCGCGGCGGATTCCTCTCCCGCAGTGGCCGTCGTGGTGGGAGCCGCCATGGGACCTCCTCCGGGCAGGGCCGGGCGGGAGCGCGGCCAGTGTGTCCGGTGAGGTTGCCAGCGTCCGATCGGGGACGGCTCAAGGACGTTCCAGCGGTCCCCGATCGCGGTCGGCTCAGCAGAGGTCAGGGACGGGCGACGGGCGGCTTCCAGACGTACGGGGTCGTGGTGGTGACCGGCAGCAGGCCGAGCCGGGCCAGGATCGGGCGGCTGTCGTCGGACGCGTCGACCTGGAGGTAGCGCACCCCCCGCGTCACGGCGAGTCGGGCGCGGTGGGCGACGAGCGCGCGGTAGATGCCCCGGCCGCGCCAGGCGACGAGGGTGGAGCCGCCCCACAGCGACGCGAACTCCGTGTCGGTGTGCAGTCGCATCCAGGCGGCGGAGACGACCTCGTCACCCGCCTCGGCGACGACCACCACGGCCGGGTCGCCCTCGCCGTTCAACTCCCGCTCCAGGGCGTCCGGCAGCCAGGTGTGGTCGAAGCCCCAGACCGCCTCCTCCATGGCCTGGATCCGCTCCAGATCCGCCCGGGAGGTGACCTCGCGCAGCGTCACGCCCTGCGGCGGCGCGGGTTCCGCGGCCAGCTCGGCGGCCTCGCCCACCAGAACCGTCTCCCGCTCCTCGGCGGTGAACCCGGCGGCCGTCAGGCGCTCGGGGAGGTCGGCGGGCAGGTCGTGGCCGTGGTACTTCCACTCCACGGACTCGCCCAGCGCGGCGAAGTGGTCGCGCTGCGCGGCGATGAACGCGTCGAGTTCCGCGCCCTCCAGCCCGCCGAGGTCGCGGTAGGTGATGAGCCCGCCGTGCCCCGCCAGGACCTGCCGGACGACGGGGCCGGACCGCTCCGCCGCCTCGCGCCGGACCCCGCGGGCCCGGAGCTGCCCGTCGTACGAGTCGCGGTACGCGAGGGCGCGTTCGCCGATGGCCATCGTCAAAGCCCCCGGTACATGATGTGCAGTCCGACGTAGCCCTCGTCCGGATGCAGGAAGCCCTCCGGGACGGTGCCGAGGACGGTGAAGCCGAGCGACTCGTACAGGCCCACGGCCCGGACGTTCGACGCGACGACCGCGTTGAACTGCATCCCGCGGTACCCCTCGGCGCGCGCCCAGCGCAGCGCCTCCTCGGCGAGCGCCCGACCGGCGCCGCGCCCCGTGTGCTCGGGGGCGACCATGAAGCTGGCGCTGGAGATGTGGGAGGAGCCGCCCATGTGGTTGCGGTTCATCTTCGCCGTCCCGAGCACGCTCCCATCGGTGTCGACGGCGACCACCGTGCGCGAGGGAGCCGACAGCATCCACATGTCGCGCGCGGTGGCCTCGTCCAGGTCGCGGGGGTAGGTGAAGGTGTCCCCCCGCTCCACGATGCCGTGCAGGAACGGCCAGATCTCGGGCCAGTCGTCAGGAGTCACATCTCGGATGAGCATGACGGACATCATGCGGGCACGGGGCGGCCGAATGCCAGTCACTTTCGGCCGCCCCGGGCCGGTCGACGTCAGACCGGGTGCACCGTCCCGGCGTAGCGCTGGGCGAAGCGCGTGCCGGTGCCCGCCGTGGCGGTGAGGTCGTAGCGGCCCCCGCTGGTGGGCCACACGATCTCGCCGGTGGCGCCGGGGTCCACCCAGGCGGTGCGGGCGGCGCCGCCGAAGTCGTTCGGGGCGACGGTGAACAGGACGGGCTCCTTGCCGTCGTTGGACAGGGTCAGCGCGACGGAGGTGCCGCGCAGGGCCGCCCGCACGGCGGGAACGGCCACGTCGTCCTGCCCGGCCGGGACGACGGCGCCCGCGAAACGGCGGACGAAGCCGTCGGCGCCGTGCACGGTGAAGTCGTAGCGGCCGTCGGTGCGCGACGCGTCCCAGGTGTAGGCGGCCGAGGCGCCGGGCGCGACGGTGAACGGTGTGCCGGAGAACGCCAGCTCGATGTTGGGATAGACCGTGTAATGGAAGCCGGTGGAGCCGGTGTTGGACAGGGTGCAGACGACCTTGCCGGTGGCGCGGTCGACCACGGCGTCCGCCCACGGGCGGTAGGGCAGCGGCCGGTGCGGGCGGGTGCCCGGCTCCTGGGACGGCATGCTCTGCGCGCCGGTGGCGGGCAGCTTGACCGCGGGCAGTGACTTGTTGGCGTCGGCCTTGGCCATCAGCGCGACCGTGTCGGGCAGCGCCGGTACGGAGTAGTCGGGGTGGGCGAAGTCGAAGCAGCTCGTCAGGTCGCCGCAGACCGAGCGCCGCCAGGCCGAGATGTTCGGTTCCTGGACGCCGGTGACGACTTCGAGGAACCGCAGTACGGACGTGTGGTCGAAGACCTGCGAGTTGACGTATCCGCCGCGCGACCAGGGCGAGGCGGCCCACAGCGGTACCCGGTTCCCGAGGCCGATCGGGCGGCCCTGGGCGAACTCCTCGGCGGTGCCCGGCTCGGGGGACGGCGGGACGACGTGGTCGAAGTAGCCGTCGTTCTCGTCGTACATCACGAGGAAGACGGTGTTCCTCCACAGCGCGGGGTTCGACATCAGCGACTGCAGCGCCGTGTTGACGTAGTGCGCGCCGTAGTCGGGGCTGGCATTGGGGTGTTCGCAGAACAGGTAGGGCGCGACGAGCCAGGAGACGGTCGGCAGGGAGCCGTCCTTGCAGTGCTGGTCGAAGGCGGTCAGGTCCCACTTGGTCATGGCGTTGACGTAACGGGGGTCGTCCGCCGCGAACGTGTGGAACTGCGCGAAGTAGGCGAGCGCGTTGTCGTCGTAGTCGCCGTACCGCTCGTCGAGACTCGGGTTGTGGTAGACGCGCCAGCTCACCGCGTGCGCGGAGAGCCGCTCGGCGTACGTCGTCCAGTCCGCGACCGGGTTCTCGGGCAGCGGGGTGTTGTCGATCCAGGGGCCGGTCGTGCCGTCCTTGCCGGGGCCGGCCGTTCCCGACCACAGGTAGAGCCGGTTGGGGTCGGTGGGCCCGGCCATCGAGCAGAAGTACGCGTCGCAGAGGGTGAAAGCGTCGGCGAGGGCGTACTGGTAGGGCAGGTCCTCGCGGGTGAAGTAGCCCATCGAGCGCTCGCCCTTGGCGGCCACCCACTTGTTCATGGCGCCGCCGTTGATGGCCTGGTGGCCGCTGCTCCAGTCGTGGGGGAGCCCGCCCGCGTTCTGGGCGTTGTACTTGGTGCTGTCCATCCGGAAGGGCAGCATCACGTTGCCGTCGCTGCGGCCGGGGTCGGGCTGGCGGAAGACGTCCCCGCCGCCGGGGAACTGCAGCCCCTGCTTGTCGTCGAAGCCGCGGACCCCCTTCAGGGCACCGAAGTAGTGGTCAAAGCTGCGGTTCTCCTGCATCAGGATCACCACGTGCTTGACGTCGGCGGGAGTGCCGGTGGGGGCGGTCCCGGCTGCTGCGGAGGCCGCGGCCGTTCCGGCGCCGCCGGTCAGCCCGACGGTGGCGGCCGCGCCCGCGGCGGCGGTGGCTCCGACGAAGGAGCGGCGGCTCAGCGGCGTCATGAGGAAGCCTCCAGGGTGAAGGTGGCGACGGCGGCGGCGCAGTCGGAGGGCCAGCCG
Organism: Streptomyces sp. H39-S7; assembly: GCF_027158205.1. Classification (GTDB taxonomy): domain Bacteria; phylum Actinomycetota; class Actinomycetes; order Streptomycetales; family Streptomycetaceae; genus Actinacidiphila. Next base: position 45,248 of record NZ_JAPVLU010000040.1, read on the forward strand.
TTGGCGGCGGTGTCGGGAACGGGCCGCGGCCAGCCGGTGACGAGGGTGTGCGCCTCGACGAGGGTCAGCGGGCCGGCGAACCGGACCTGGTCGATACGGTCCTGCGGCTCCTGGCCGCTGCCGCGCACCTTGCGCACCGGCGACCAGGTGTTTCCGGGCGAGGTCAGCGGATTCGGGTGCGCGTAGCGGTAGGCGTCGGTGAGGCCCGCCTGCTGCAGGGCCACCGTGACCGGCCAGGCGACCGGCCCCACCCCGCTGTGCGCCGCGGCGGTGGCCACCGTCCAGTCCAGGTGCGAGGGGGAGGCGAGCCCGGCGGCCAGCACCACCGGGGTTCCGGAGGCCAGATCGGCCTTCATCGCGGCGGTCAGCGCCTGCGCCTGCCGGAAGCGGACCCCCGCCTGTTCCGCGGCCTCGATCTGTGCGGCGGTCTTTCCGTCCTGCGCCGCGTAGGGGCCGTAACCGCCCTCGTCGAGCTGCGCGGCCCACAGCCGTACGGTGCGGCCCGCGGCGAGCTGCACGGTCACGCCGGCGGCCGGGAGGGCGGTGGTCGGCGCCGTCACGGCGGACAGCGGATAGCGGCTGACGACCCCGAGGCTGCCGGGGGACTGGTACGCGAACCAGCCCAGCGCGTCCGCGAGCGCCCTGGCGGCGGTGCCGCCGGTCTCCTGCAGGGCCAGCACGTCCAGGCCCTGGGTGAGGACGGTGCGCAACTGCTTCTCCAGCGCGCCGTCGATGTGGGTGCCCGCGTCCCACAGGTTCCAGGACGCCACCTTCAGCCGCCGGGCGGCCATGGCGGCGCGCACCGGGACCTGGACGCTGAGGGTGTCGGAGCCGCCCGCGCTGTCCTTGACGGCGACGGTCAGCACACCGGGCCGCGCGGGGGCGGTGGCCGGGGCGGTGCCCGTCACGACGCCGGCGGCGCTGACGGACAGCCAGGAGTCCCCGCCCGTCCGGCTGAACACGGCGCTCCCGGCGGGGGTGCCCGGCGGCCGTATCCACAGCCCGGCGAGCTGGACGGGGACGGCGCCGCCGGCGGTGACGGGCCCGGTGGTCAGCGCGTCGACGACGGCGTGCGGGCGCGGGGCGGCCGGCTTGGGGCGGAAGGAGAAGGCGGCGGTCTGCGCCAGCACGCCGTAGCCGTCCTTGGCCAGCAGGTACGCGGTGTAGGGGCCGCCGGTCAGCGTCGAGGTGTCGAGCACGACATCCCCGGAGGACCCGGATACGTACTTCCACACGAGGGAGGATCCGGTGCCGGGCCGACGGGCACCGTCGTAGACGCCGATCCAGTTCTTGGCGTCCGGCGTGTCGGTGGCCCAGTGGAAGGTGAGGCGGTCGCCCTCATGGGGGTCGGACGGGGAAGCGAGCGCGAGAGTACTGGGTGGCACGGGGGAGGTTCCTCTCCGCCCGGGGGCACGCCAGCCTCACGGGCCGACCGGGCTGCACAAGTTGGCTGAACAACTTGAGCTATTCAGTCGGCCCGCGGCACACGCGTCAAGAACTCCGGACGACCGGGAAGGGGCGTCCTGAGGAACTCGCGCCGGTGACGTCAGGTCCAGTACGGAGGGGATTGCGGGAGTACGTCCGGAACCTCTGCGGGCGGTGCGGGCGCGGGCTTCGGGAAGCACTTGAACTCGAGCTTCTCCAGCGCGCGGACCATCTGGGCGGCGCTGAAATCGCGCGGATCCTGACGGGTGATGATCGCGCCCACCTGCTTGACGGGGTAGGTCTTGTTACCGATCTTCACAGACTCGCCGGTGATGGGTTCGGGCTTGATCCCGCTCATCTTCTGCTCCACCTCGCTTGCCTGCAGATAGAAGGAGACTCCAGCGATGGTGCAGCGGATCATCATGCCTCAGCAAGGGCAGAAGGGACGTAACAGGAACTCCCACGTTGTCACATACCGGCACGATGGCACAGCTCCACCGGATAACGAAGCGGGCCCCGACCCTGTGGACCGGGACCCGCTCAGGCGTGCGAAAACCTGGGAAACGGGAGGTCAGCCCAGTAGTTCGTAGGCCGGGAGGGTGAGGAAGTCGACGTACTCCTCGTCGAGCGCGGTCCGCAGCAGCAGGTCGTGCGCCTCGGTCCACTTGCCCGCCGCGAAGGCCTCCTCGCCGACCTCGGCGCGGATCGCGGCCAGTTCCCGCGCGGCGACGCGCCGGACCAGGTCGTGGGTGGCCTTCTCGCCGTTCTCGAACACGACGCCCGCGTTGATCCACTGCCAGATCTGCGAGCGGGAGATCTCCGCGGTGGCGGCGTCCTCCATCAGGTTGAAGATGGCGACGGCGCCCAGGCCGCGCAGCCACGCCTCGATGTAGCGGGTGCCGACCTGGACCGCGCTCACCAGGCCGTCGTAGGTCGGCTTGGCGTCCAGCGAGTCGATGGCCAGCAGCTGGTCGGCGGTGACGTGGACGTCCTCGCGCAGCCGCTCCTTCTGGTTCGGCCGGTCGCCGAGGACCGCGTCGAACGAGGCGCGGGCGATCGGCACCAGGTCGGGGTGGGCGACCCAGGAGCCGTCGAAGCCGTCGGCGGCCTCGCGGTCCTTGTCGGCCTTGACCTTCTCGAAGGCGACCTTGTTGACCTCGGCGTCGCGGCGCGAGGGGATGAACGCGGCCATGCCGCCGATCGCGTGCGCGCCGCGCTTGTGGCAGGTGCGCACCAGCAGTTCGGTGTACGCGCGCATGAAGGGCGCCGTCATCGTCACCGCGTTGCGGTCCGGCAGCACGAACTTCGCGCCGCCGTCGCGGAAGTTCTTCACGATCGAGAAGAGGTAGTCCCAGCGGCCGGCGTTCAGGCCCGCGGCGTGGTCGCGCAGCTCGTAGAGGATCTCCTCCATCTCGAACGCGGCGGTGATCGTCTCGATGAGGACGGTCGCGCGGACGCTGCCCTGCGGGACGCCCACGTACTCCTGCGCGAAGACGAAGACCTCGTTCCACAGCCGCGCTTCGAGGTGCGACTCGGTCTTGGGCAGGTAGAAGTACGGGCCCTTGCCCTTGGCGATCAGCCGCGTCGCGTTGTGGAAGAAGTACAGCCCGAAGTCGACGAAGGCGCCGGGGACGGGCTCGCCGTCGACCGTCAGGTGCCGCTCCTCCAGGTGCCAGCCGCGCGGGCGCATGACGACGGTGGCGAGCTCCGCCTCGTCCTTCAGCGCGTACGACTTGCCCTGCTCGGTGGAGAAGTCGATCCGGCGCTCATAGGCGTCGATCAGGTTGATCTGGCCGCTGACGACGTTCTCCCAGGTGGGGGCCGAGGCGTCCTCGAAGTCGGCGAGCCAGACCTTGGCGCCGGAGTTCAGCGCGTTGATCGTCATCTTGCGGTCGGTGGGACCGGTGATCTCGACGCGGCGGTCGTCGAGCGCGGCCGGGGCCGGGGCCACCCGCCACTCCGCCGCGCGGACATGTGCGGTGTCCGCGAGGAAGTCCAGGGTGCCCGTACGGGCGATCTCGGCGCGGCGCTCCTTGCGCAGCGCGAGCAGTTCGGATCGGCGCGGGGTGAAGCGTCGGTGCAGCTCGGCGATGAAGGTCAGAGCCTGCTGCGTCAGCACCTCCTCCGCGCGGGGGACGGGGGGCGCGTCGTCGGCGACGACGGCCGCCGAGGACGGCACTGCTGCGGACATGGCTGACTCCTCCAGGGGACAAAGGGTGCCGGGCGCCCGCTGGGTCGTGGCCCGTGGCACGGGGTGCCGGGCCGTACCGGAATACGGGCGCTTCTGCGAGGTGGAGCATAGTATCCGCATTGCGGAAGATCAACGTTTTGTGGCACGCCGTGCAGCGGGTTCGTTCCGCGGCTCGCTCGCGGCCCGCAGAAGGTGCAGGTCATCAGGGGTGTCGATATCGGCGGGGTCGGCGATGTCACCACACTCGACGAGGGTGATCGCCTCCTGGTGCAGCCTCAGGTACTCCCGGGCGCCCTGATCGCCGGTCGCCAGGTCCGCGATGTCCGCCCAGCGGTCCGCGCCGAACAGCACCGGGTGGCCGCGCCGCCCCTCGTACGCGGCCGCCGCCAGGCTCGCCGGGTCCCGGTACGCGTGGATCACCCGGGCGACCGCCCCCGCGCCGATCCCGGGCTGGTCCACCAGCGCCACGACGACCGCCCGCGCGCCCGTACCGGCGCGCTGCGCCTCCGTCTCCGCCAGCGACCGCAGGCCCGCGCGCAACGATGAGCCCATGCCGCCCGCCCAGTCCGGGTTGTCGACCAGGACGCACCCCTCCAGGTCGGCCCGCTCGCGGACCTCGCCGGCCGCCGCACCGAGCACGATGTGCACCGGCCCGCAGCCCGCCTCGTGCAGCCCGCGCAGCGCGTGCTCGACGAGCGGGCGGCCCGCGTACTCCAGCAGCGCCTTCGGACGGCCGCCCAGGCGCCGCCCGCCCCCCGCCGCGAGCAGCAGACCGGCGATGGAGGGAAGAGTGGCGGAATCGCTCGGTGCGATGGGTTTCATGACTCCTGCCTACAGGACACGGCGGCCGGAGGCGAAGAGGGGCACATGGGGCGTTTGGGCTCATGGCGGCGGGCGGAGTGCGGGCTTCGATAGGCTCGGCGCCGTAAGGGACGGGTATCCGCAGGCCAAGGGGCAGACGTGACGAATCATCAGCAGGACCCGGTGCCCGCCACCGTGGCGGACACCTCGGTCCCGGATCCTGAGGTTTTCCAGCCGCTGACGGACGACGACCCGAAAACCGTCGCCGGATACCTGCTCAGCGCCCGCCTCGGCGCCGGCGGCATGGGCAAGGTGTACCTGTCCTACACACCCGGCGGCCGACCGGTCGCGATCAAGGTGATCCGCCCCGAGTTCGCCGAGGACCCCGAGTTCCGCCGCCGCTTCCGCCAGGAGGTGCAGGCCGCCCAGCGCGTGCAGGGCCTCTACACGGCGCCGGTGATCGACAGCGACACCGACGGCCCGCGCCCGTGGCTGGCCACCGCCTACGTGGCGGGGCCCTCGCTGCACGCGGCCGTCGCCGACCACGGGGCGATGCCGGTGGCGTCGGTCCTGCTGCTCGTCGCCGGGATCGCCGAGGCACTGCAGGTGATCCACCACGCCGGCATCGTGCACCGGGACCTCAAGCCGTCCAACGTGCTGCTCGCCGTGGACGGGCCGCGCGTCATCGACTTCGGCATCGCGCGGGCCGCCGACACCACCGCGCTCACCGGCACCGGCGTCAGCGTCGGCACGCCGGCCTTCATGTCCCCGGAGCAGGCGGCCGGCACCAGTTGCACGCCGGCCACCGACATCTTCGCGCTGGGCCAGATCGCCGCCTTCGCGGCGATGGGCGGCGCGGCGTTCGGCAACGGCCCCTCGCACGCGGTCCTCTACCGGATCGTGCACGAGGAGCCGGACCTGTCCGAACTGCCGGGCGAACTGCGCGAGATCGTCACCCGCTGCCTCATCAAGGACCCGACGCTGCGGCCCTCCACCGCCCAGATCATCGCCATGTGCGGCCAGGCGTCCAAGGATCCGGCGCTGCGCCGCCCGGACGGCTGGCTGCCGCAGTCGTACGCCGCCGACCTGACGCAGGCGGCCGCACCGGCGCCGCAGCCGAACCATCCCCCCGCCCCGCCGGTGGTCCCGCAGCCCGGTCATCCGCCCACACAGGCGGCGCCGTCGACCGCGCCCCCGCTCCACCCGCCGACCCAGCCGGTGAACCATCAGCCGGTCCACCCGCAGCAGGCCCACCACCAGCCCGGCGGACAGCCGCAGTTCCCGCAGCAGACGCAGCCGGTGCACCCGCAGGCGATGCACCCGCAGCAGCCCAGGCCCCCGGTGGGCGGCTATGCGTACCCGCCCACCGGCGGCCCCGGCAGGCCGGGAGGCTTTCTGCCGCTGCCTCCGAAGAAGAAGAAGCGGACGGGTCTCGTCATCGCGGGGGTCGTCGTCGCCCTCGTGGTCGGCTCCGCCGTGTACACGGCCACGCACAAGGGGGACGACAAGAAGGCGTCGAGCGACCAGAACACCAAGACGCCGTCCACCAGCGGCGGTACGACCGGGAACGAGACCGGGCAGAGCACGGCGCCGGCGGACCCGAAGCCCGTCTCGTACACCGGCATCAACATCCCCGGCAGCTACACGCTGTACCTCGCCGACGAACCGCCGCGTCCGAAGAAGGCGGAAGTGGGCACGCACTACGAGGGGGACTTCGGCTACTCGACGGACTTCATCGAGGGCGCCAACGTCTCCACCCACAACGGCAAGAACACTCTGGCGCTGGTGCAGCCCGGCGAGCCCGCGACCCTGGCCGGCTGCCGCGCCAACACGCGGTACACCGAGACCATCAAGCAGGACACGATCTCCAAGGGAACGAAGATCTGCGTGACGACCAAGGCGGGGCACATCGGACTGGTGACCATCCGCAGTTTCGGGTCCTCGGGCTCGGGGACCGGGTACGTCTCCGTGGACCTGACCGTCTGGCGCAACGCGGTCCCCGCAGGCGAGTGAACGGTTCCGCATTGGCCGCCAAGTCACCTGCCGCACAAGGAAGTTGGCGTGGATTTCGTCGTCCGTATGGCGTCCTGCGCATCGTTGCGCGTTAACTGAGCGCGCCCCGGAGGGTACCGGGGCGCGCGGGCGGCGCGCTGGGGGGCGCGCCCGCCGAGGTGCGGGAGATGGCGGAGGTGGGGGTGAGGTCTGTGGACGACGAAAGCGGTGCGGCCGCACATATGGCCGCGGACGTCCGGGCGGCGGCGTCCGGCGAGGACGATCCGCGGGTGACCGCGTTACGGCTGTCGGTCGCCCGGGTGCGCCGGGAGCTGGCCGCCCTGCGGGCGGAGCTGCCGGACCGGGCGATAGCCGAGGACGAGCTGGGGGCACTGGCCAACGCCGCGGACGCCGGGATCCTGGAGATCGACCGGATGCGGCACTCGCTGCTGCTGGTCGCGGCTGTGCTGGGTTCGGTGAGCGCGCTGGCGGTGGCCCTGGCCGAGTTGCGCAGGGCCGTCGACCTCTTCGGGTCAGGCGCCGGTGCCGGCCCCGGCGCTGGCGAGGGCGTGTGACAGCTGCCGGGCGATGTCCTGGAGGATGGGGATGATCTTCTCCGTGGCGACCTCGGTCACCCGGCCCGCGGGCCCGGAGATGGAGATGGCCGCGGCGGTGGGGGAGTCGGGGACCGTGACCGCCAGACAGCGGACCCCGATCTCCTGCTCGTTGTCGTCGACCGCGTAGCCGGCCTCGCGGATCCGCTCCAGTTCGCTTATGAAGTCGTCCGCGTTGGTGATCGTCTTCTCGGTCGCAGCGGGCATCCCGGTGCGGGCGAGCAGCGCGCGGACCTCGTCCGGCGGCACGTGCGCCAGCAGCGCCTTGCCCACGCCGGTGGAGTGCGGCAGCACCCGCCGTCCCACCTCGGTGAACATCCGCATGGAGTGGCGGGACGGCACCTGGGCGACGTAGACGATCTCGTCCCCGTCGAGCAGCGCCATGTTCGCCGTCTCGCCGGTCGTCTCGACCAGCTCGGCGAGGAAGGGGCGGGCCCAGGTGCCGAGCAGTTTGGCGGAACTCTCGCCGAGCCGGATCAGCCGCGGACCGAGCGCGTACCGGCGGTTCGGCTGCTGCCGTACGTAGCCGCAGTCGACCAGGGTGCGCATCAGCCGGTGGATGGTGGGCAGCGGGAGCCCGCTGCTGGCGGAGAGCTCGCTCAGGCCGACCTCGCCGCCCGCGTCGGCCATCCGCTCAAGCAGGTCGAAGGCGCGTTCGAGCGACTGGACGCCTCCTGCGCGGTCTGACGACACGTGCGATCTCCTCTGGGCGGTGGGCGAGCGGTGGATGATTGGGGAAGCCTACCGGCCGACCCCCGCTCATTGATCTCTCCGGGCCCGTCTCCTGTAGCTAGCTACGGAGCATGTGGCGAAATGCGAATTCCGCTTTGTGGAATCTTACATGCCCTTGACGGGCCGCCGCCCTGTCCTGCACATTCGTTCAACAGAACGTTGAAATTTGGAGGCCGCACGTGGTGGAACTGGTCCTGCGCTCGACTCGGGTCGTCACCCCCGAAGGCAGCCGCCCTGCCGCGGTCGCGGTCAGCGGCGGCACGATCACCGCTGTGCGGGCGTACGACGCCGACGTCCCGGAGGGGGCCCGGCTCGTCGACCTCGGCGACGACGCGCTGCTCCCGGGCCTGGTCGACACCCATGTGCACATCAATGACCCCGGACGCACCGAGTGGGAGGGCTTCGCCTCCGCCACCCGCGCCGCCGCGGCAGGCGGCATCACGACGCTGGTCGACATGCCGCTCAACAGCATCCCGCCGACCACGACCGTCGAGAACCTCGCCGTCAAGCAGGACACCGCGCGCGGCAAGGTGCACACCGACGTCGGCTTCTGGGGCGGCGCCGTCCCCGGCAACGTCAAGGACCTCAGGCCCCTGCACGAGGCCGGCGTCTTCGGCTTCAAGTGCTTCCTGCTGCACTCCGGCGTCGACGAATTCCCGCAGCTCTCCCCGGAGGAGCTGGAGGACGCCCTCACCGAGCTCGCCCGCTTCGACGGGCTGCTGATCGTCCATGCCGAGGACCCCCAGCTCATCGACGGCGCCCCGCAGCGCAGCGGCCCGCACTACGCGGACTTCCTCGCGTCCCGCCCCCGCGCCGCCGAGAACGCCGCCATCGAGGGGCTCATCGCCCTCGCCAGGCGACTCGACGCCCGGGTGCACGTGCTGCACCTGTCGTCGAGCGACGCGCTCCCGCTCATCGCGGCGGCGAAGCGTGAGGGCGTCAAGCTCACCGTCGAGACGTGCCCGCACTTCCTCACCCTCACCGCCGAGGAAGTCCCGGACGGCGCAACGGAGTTCAAGTGCTGCCCGCCGATCCGTGAGGCCGCCAACCAGGACGCCCTCTGGGAGGGCCTGGCCGACGGCACGATCGACTGCATCGTCTCCGACCACTCGCCGTCCACCATCGAGCTCAAGGTCAAGGAGACCGGCGACTTCGCCGCCGCCTGGGGCGGCATCTCCTCCCTCCAGCTCGGCCTGCCCGCCATCTGGACCGAGGCCCGCCGCCGCGGCCACAGCGTCGAGGACGTCGCCCGCTGGATGTCCCAGGCACCCGCCGCGCTCGTCGGGCTCTCGACGAAGGGCGCCATCGCCGTCGGCTACGACGCCGACTTCGCGGTCCTCGCGCCGGACGAGACCTTCACCGTCGACCCCGCCGAGCTCCACCACCGCAACCGCATCACCGCCTACGCGGGCAAGACCCTGCACGGCGTCGTCCGGCAGACCTGGCTGCGCGGCGAACTCATCGCCGAGAACGGCGTACCCAACGAGCCCACCGGCCGCCTCATCACTCGGGAGAACGCGTGACCTCCACTTCTTTCACTGGCGATGCTCGGCCGTTCGGTGGGGGTGATCCGTATGCGGATTACCGGTGTGCGGAGTTGCCGTTCACGGGTCTGGTGGATCTGGCGGATCGGCGGTTGGGTGCGGGGGTGATTGCGGCGAATGATGAGTTCTTCGCGGAGCGGGAGAATCTGCTGGTCCCGGAGCCGGCGCATTTCGATCCGGAGCATTTCGGGCACAAGGGCAAGATCATGGATGGGTGGGAGACCCGTCGTCGTCGGGGTGCGGGCACCGACGCCCCGCACCCGGTGGATGCGGACCATGACTGGGCGCTGATCCGGTTGGGTGCGCCCGGGGTGATCCGGGGGGTCGTGGTGGACACCGCGCACTTCCGGGGCAATTACCCGCAGTCGGTGTCGGTGGAGGCGACGGCGCATGCGTTGTCGGCGTCGGCGGAGGATCTGCTGGCGGAGGGGGTGGAGTGGACGACGATCGTGCCGCGCACCGCGGTCGGCGGCCACGCGGCGAACGGGTTCACTGTGGAGGTGGATCGGCGGTTCACGCATCTGCGGTTGAAGCAGCACCCGGACGGCGGTGTGGCGCGGTTGCGGGTGTATGGGGAGGTGGCGCCGGATCCGGGGTGGCTGGCGGAGCTGGGCACGTTCGATCTGGTGGCGTTGGAGAACGGTGGGACGGTGGAGGATGCGTCGGACCGTTTCTACTCCTCGCCGGTGAACACGATTCTGCCGGGGCGTTCGCGGAAGATGGATGACGGGTGGGAGACGCGCCGTCGTCGTGACAAGGGCAATGACTGGGTGCAGTACCGGTTGGTGGCGCAGGGTGCGATCCGGGCGGTGGAGATCGATACCGCGTATTTGAAGGGGAACGCGGCGGGCTGGGCTGCGTTGTTCGTGCAGGATGAGGGCTCAGATGCGTGGACGCAGTTGCTGCCGCGCACAAAGCTCCAGCCGGACACGGTCCACCGTTTCCTGGTCAACCCCATCCCGGCGACGCGGGTGCGGATCGACATCTTCCCCGACGGCGGTATCTCCCGCCTGCGCCTGCACGGCTCCCTGACCGCCCGAGGCGCCGAACAACTCACGGCCCGCACCGAAGAAATCAGCTGACCGCAGTCGCCAGTCGGCTGAGGTGCTCGGTCAGAGGCAGGTGCGGGTTCAGGCGAGGCGAAGTGGTGCGTCTGCGGCGCTGCCTGCGCGCCTTGACCGCGCGGAGGGGGGAGGCCCCGGCGCTGCGCGCCTGCCAGTGGGGCGGCCCGCTGCGCGGCCCGGGATGGCGAAGCGGGCCGGTTCCCCGGGCGGTCTGATGGCGGCGGCATCTCCCACCCGCGCGGCACGGCTCCCTGACCGGCCGAGACACCTCCGTGGTGAGGGGCACTGGCGAGTGACATAACCTGTGGCGCGTCGCCGAAGCTCGACCACCCGTGGGGGACCCTTTCGTGAGCACCGTCACGCCTGTTCGCATGTCCTTCGGGGTGTTGCGGAACAACCGCCGTCTGCTGGTGTTCCCGCTGCTCAGCGCTACCGCGCTGGTGCTGATACTCGGGGCGCTGGCGGTGTCGGCGTTCCTGCTGGACGGGGCCGAGTCGTCGCCGTCCACCGTGGACGTCGTCGCCTCCGGCGCCTGCTATCTCCTGCTGGGATTCGCCTTCACCATCTGCACCGCCGCGATGATCTGCGCGGTCGACGACGTGCTGCGGGGCGAGTCGGCCCGGATCGGCGCGAGTTTCCGGCGGGCCCTGCGGCACTGGCCGCGGCTGCTGGCGTGGAGCCTGCTCAACACGACGGTGCTGCTGCTCGTTCGGCAGCTGGAGCGGATACCGGTCGTCGGCTGGATGTTGAGCGCACTCTTCAGCAACGGATGGGCGGTCGCCACCTACCTGGCTCTGCCGGCCATGGTGGTCGACGGCCTCGGGGTGGCCGAGGGCACCCGCCGGTCGGCGCGGATGGTGCGCGAGACGTTCTCGCGGCAGGTGTGGGGCTCGCTGTGGATCGCGTTGCCCATGGTCCTCTCGGTGATCGTCGGATTCGTGGCCTTCATGCTCGGCGTCGAGTCGAACGATCTGGGCCCCGCCGTAGCGGGCGGTGCGTTCGCCGTCGTGATGCTGCTGGGCGCCCTCCTGGTCGGCGCCACCGTCTCTGGCATCTTCCGCACCGCGCTCTACCGAGACGCCGCGGCCACGGCCTGATGTCTCGACCCACTTCCCACTCCCCACACGCCGACTGACTCACCACCGCATCCGGAGAGAGCAGCTGGCGGCCGGCCGTGGTGTTTCGCCGGTCGCTCCAACTGAACATGGCGTAGCGCGGGTTCAGGCGGTGCGCAGCGCCGCAGACGCACCACTTCGCACTGTCGGAACCTAAGCCATGCAACAAGGCCGCCCGGTCAGAGCTCCCCGGCGATGACGCCTGCCCGGAACGCGGCCCACTCGCCCGCGTCGAACCGCAGGGGCTCCCGCCCGGGGTTCTTGGAGTCGCGGACGGCGACGGCGCCGTTGGGGAGATCGGCGATCTCCACGCAGTTGTTCTCGGCTCCGCTGGCGGAAGATTTGCGCCAGGCAGCGACGGAGAGGTCGTGCGCGTACAGCCCCGCCTTGGGTCCGTTCACTGTCTGTGGCCTTCTTCCATCTGTGCGATTCGGGCGAGTGAGTCCTCCACCGGGAGCGCTGTCGCGCGGATCCGCTCGAACGCTTTGGTGAAGGGCACAGCTTCCTCGCCCTCAACGTATGTCGCCCCGCTCAGGTTTTCCAGCAGGACTACGTCGGGGATGGGTCCCGGAAACGAGACGATGGAGAACCCACCGACGACGCCCGGGTGGGTAGCGCAGTCCAACGGCATCAACTGGATGGTCACGTTCGGCATTTCGGCGGCGTCGAGCAGGCGGCGCAACTGCTCGCGCATGGTCGCTGGGCGGACCACGAACCGCTGATGCAGTGCCGCCTCGTGGATGATGACCCACAACTCCAGCGGCTTGCCCGGGCGGGTGAGTACGGACTGGCGCGCCAGGCGGACTTCGGCCAACGCGGCGATGTCGTCCGGGGTCCGCGATGTCGTGATGCCCGCGATGTTCTCGCGCGCGTAGGCGGCCGTTTGCAACAGCCCCGGAACCACCAGGGGTGCCCACTCGCAGATCTGATCGGCGTCGGACTCCAGCGAGATGTAATCCGCGTACGCGGGCGCCACGATACCGCTGTACGTCTGCCACCAGCCCTTCTTGCCGGCGTCCCGGGCCAAGTTCTCCAGTGCGGTGTGCACTTCGCCGTCGTCGACCCTGTAAGCCAGAAGCAGTGAGCCCACTTCCGCCGGACGGATGGCTTGTGTCGCGTTCTCGATCTTCGACAGCTTCGGGCCCTTCCAGCCCATGCTTGCCGCGGCCTCGTCGAGGGTCAGCCCGGCTTCGTTGCGAAGGCCTTTGAGGGTGGCGCCGAGACGACGGCGCCTGACGGTCGGAACGAGCGGAGAGTTGGGCATACCGGAGTCCTACACCGTGAACAAGGTTGCTGGAAACCCTCCGTGACCGGACGTCACCCGAACTAGGTAGAAAACTTGCGCTCAGATTAGAAAGAGACGACCATCGAGTTGCCGTAACGCAGAGTCAACGACCCGGTGCGCGGCGCGACATGATCCGACACTGCCTGTGGAGGTGCCATGTGCAACATGGCGGAATCGCACGGCCCCCCAACCCCCGGCTTCTACCTGCGCACCAGACCCCGCGGGTTCGTCGTCCACCTGCTCGCCTCCAGGCGAGCACCTGCGTGCCGTGAGGGAGTTGACGGGGAAGGCGCTCGCGTCCGCCGGGGTCGACGTCAGCACCGCCGAGAGCGCGCAGCTCGTCCTGTCCGAGCTGGTCGGGAACTCCGTGCGCGCCTGTGGGGAGTGGGTGCCCCTGGTGGTGGAGGTGTCGGTCATGCGCGGGGCGGTGCTGGTGGGGGTGCATGATCCGGATCCGGCCGGGGTGCCGCGTCGGCGGGCGGTGGCGATGGATGATGCCGAGGCCGAGTCCGGGCGGGGGCTCGCGCTCGTGGAGCTGCTCACGTCGGGGTGGCGGGTGGCGCGGTCGCCGGTCGGGAAGCAGGTCCGCTGCCGGCTGGATCCGGCGCCGGCAGGGTGAGGGCCCGGCAGCCGTCCTCCCCCGTTGGGGACGGACGCCGGGCCGTGGTTCAGGCGTTAGGCCGTCAGGCCATCAGGCCGCGCGGCGGGCGCGGCGGTGGTGGGCGGCGATGATGTCCGCGTAGCGGCGGCCGCTGCCCTTGATGGTGCGCTTCTGCGTCGGGTAGTCGACGTGGATCAGACCGAACCGCTTGTCGTAGCCGTAGGCCCACTCGAAGTTGTCCAGCAGCGACCACGCGAAGTAGCCGGCCAGCGGTGCGCCGCGGCGCACCGCTCGGGTGCAGGCCGCGAGGTGCTCCTCCAGGTAGGCCTGCCGCTCCGGGTCGTCGACCTGGCCGTCCGGGCCGACGGTGTCGGGGTACGCGGAGCCGTTCTCGGTGACGAAGATCCGCTGGGCGCCGTACTCCTCGGAGACGCGGATGAGCAGTTGCTCCAGGCCGTCGCCGTAGACCTCCCAGTCCATCGCCGTGCGCCGGACGCCGGGCAGGTAGACCTGCTTGGCGCGCGGTGCGAGACCGGTCGGGTCGTCGGCGATGACGTTGCGGAAGTAGTAGTTGACACCGAGCCAGTCGAGCGGGGCCGCGATGGTGTCGAGGTCGCCGTTCTGGATCGGGAGGTCGACGCCGTACAGGTCCACCATGTCCTGCGGATAGCCGCGGCCGTGGATCGGGTCGAGCCACCAGCGGTTGGTGTGGCCGTCGGCCCGGATCGCGGCGGCCCGGTCGGCCTCGCGGTCGGTGGCGGGCTCGCAGGGGCTGAGGTTGTTGACGATGCCGACGCGGGCGCCGGGGCTGGCGGCGCGGATCGCCTGGACGGCGAGGCCGTGCCCCAGGTGCAGGTGGTACGAGGCGCGGACGGCGGCCGTGATGTCGGTGAGGCCCGGTGCCATCTTGCCTTCGAGGTGGCCGATCCAGGCCGAGCAGAGCGGCTCGTTGAGGGTCGCCCAGTCGTGGATGCGGTCGCCGAGGGCCTCGGCGACGACCGACGCGTACTCGCCGAACCGCTCCGCGGTCTCCCGCTCCGGCCAGCCGCCCCGGTCCTGCTGGGCCTGCGGGAGGTCCCAGTGGTAGAGGGTCGGGAAGGGGGTGATGCCCGCTTCGAGGAGGGAGTCGGTGAGGCGGTCGTAGAAGCCGAGTCCGGCCGCGTTGACCGCTCCGCCGCCCTGCGGCATGACGCGGGGCCAGGCGATGGAGAACCGGTAGGCGTCCAGGCCGAGGTCGCCCATGAGGGAGATGTCCTCGGGTACCCGGTGGTAGTGGTCGCAGGCCACGTCGCCGGTGTCACCGGCCGCCACCTTGCCCGGGGTGTGGGAGAAGGTGTCCCAGATCGAGGGGGACCGGCCGTCCTCGTCCACCGCTCCTTCTATCTGGTAGGCGGCGGTGGCCGCGCCCCAGATGAAGTCGGCGGGGAGAGCGCTGAGGTCGTTCACGAGCAGCCTTTCGGTGGTGGTCACTTGACGGCGCCGGCGGTGAGTCCGACGACCAAGTAGCGCTGGAGCAGCAGGAAGCCGGCGACCACGGGCACGCTCACGACGAGTGAGGCTGCCATGACCTGGTTCCAGTACACGTCGGTCTGGGTGGCGTATCCCTGCAGGCCGACGGCGAGGGTGCGCGTGGTGTCGTTCGTCATGACCGACGCGAAGAGCACCTCGCCCCAGGCCGTCATGAAGGCGTACACCGACACCGCGACGATGCCGGGAACCGCTGCCGGTACGACGACGCGGAACAGTGCGCCGAGCGGGCCGCAGCCGTCCACCATCGCGGCCTCGTCGAGGTCGCGCGGGATGGAGTCGAAGTAGCCGACGAGCATCCAGATGGAAAAGGGGAGCGAGAACGTCAGATAGGTGAGGATGAGGCCGCCGCGGCTGCCGTACAGGGCGATCCCCGTCGAGTTCCCGATGTTCACGAAGATCAGGAAGAGCGGGAGGAGGAAGAGGATGCCGGGGAACATCTGGGTGGACAGCACCGTCACCGTGAAGAACTTGCGGCCACGGAAGCGGTAGCGGCTGACGGCGTAGGCGGCGAAGATCGCCACCGCCACCGAGGCCACGGTCGCGCTGACGGAGACGATCACCGAGTTCACGAAGTACTTGGCGAGCGGGACCGTGTGCCAGATGTCGATGTACGGCCGGAACGTGAAGCCGCTCGGGATCCAGCGGAACGAGCCCTGCACGTCCTGCAGCGGCTTCAGCGAGCTGCTGAGCATCACGTACACCGGGGCGAGCGTGAAGACCGTGAGCAGGGTGAGGAAGATCCGCCGGGTCCAGTGGAACGATCTGGGCTGCGCCATCGGTGACGGGGGAGGGGCGTTACGCATCGGCCGGATCCCTCCTTCGTGACGTGATGAGCAGATAGATCGCCGTGATGAACAGCAGGAACAGCAGCAGGAGTACGGACATGGCCGAGCCGGCGCCGAAGTTCCAGGTGACGAAGGAGGACTGGTAGATGTGGATGGAGATCAGGTCGGCGGCCTCCGGCGCCGATCTGCCGAACAGCACGTACGGCGTGTTGAAGTCGTTGAACGTCCACAGGAAGAGCACCAGCACCAGCACCTGGTTGACGGGCCGCAGCGAGGGCAGGGTGATCCGGCGGATCTGCTGCCAGACGCCCGCGCCGTCCATCGACGCCGCCTCGTACAGCTCCCGCGGGATGTTCTGCAGTCCTGCCATCAGGCACAGGAAGGCGAACGGCCACGAGCGCCACACGGAGACGGTGACGAGGGCGGTGAAGCTGTTGTCGCCGATCAGCCAGAACGACCGCTCGGAGGTGAGGTGCAGTTGGTCGTGGATGACGTGGTTGATCATTCCTGTGTCGCGCTGGAACATGAACGACCAGGTGATGACGGCCGCGTAGACCGGCAGCGCGTACGGCACCAGGAAGATCGCCCGCAGGAACCCCCGGCCGCGGAAGGCGTCCTGCATGAGGATCGCCGCCGCGGTGCCGAGGAGCCAGGAGAGCCCCACGGCGAGGAGGGTGAAGCAGAGGGTGACCCAGAACGAGTGCAGCAGTGCCTCGCCGACCGGGGCGTCGAAGTCCACCGCGATGCGGTAGTTGTCCAGGCCGGCCCAGGGCGCGGCGCCCCAGTCGCGGATGAAGAACTGAGTGAGCTGTTTGAAGCTCATCACGATGCCGACGATCATCGGGATGAGGTGGATCAGCAATTCGAGCAGGAGCGCGGGAAGCAGGAGCAGGTAAGGCAGGCCGATCCGGCGCAGTCGCGCGATCACGAGGCCGGCATCTGCTGCTGGGCCTTGGTGAGGGCGGTCTTCACGGACTCGGTGGTGACGTCCTTGCCTGAGGCGGCCTGCGCGAAGAGCTCCTTCATCGCGGTGCCGACGAGCGTTTCGAACTGGCTCTCGTTGGGGACCTGCGGCAGCGGGGCGGCGCTCTTGGCGAGGACCTCGGCGAGGGTCTTCAGGTCGGGCGCGGAGAACGCCGGGTCACTCTGCGCCTCCTTGACGGGCGGCAGCGAGCCGTAGGTGGCGTTGAGGATCTTCTGCTCGGCCGGGCTGGTCATGAAGTTGACGAACTTCAGGGAGCCGTCGAGGTTCTTGGTGTTCTTGAAGACGGCGAGGTTGATGCCGGCGACCATCGAGTTGATGGCGGTCGCACCCGTGGCGCCCGCGGTCTGGAACGGCACCGGGGCCACGCCGTAGTCTTCGGGCTTCATGCCGTGGGACTTCAGCGAGGAGGCGGCGGCCTGCCACATCAGCATGCCGGCCTTGCCGGTCGCGAAGTCGGTGAGGGACTGGTTGGCGGAGTACTCGGCGTTGCCGGGTGCCGCGATCTTGTCCTTGCCGATGAAGTCGATGTACTGCTTGACGGCGGCGACGTTCTCCGGGGTGTCGAACGTGGCCTTGCCGGAGGCGTCGAAGAAGTCCGAGCCGTGCTGCTTGGCGAGGACGAAGGCGTGGTGGATGTTCTCCGAGCCGTTGCCGCCCTCGACGGCGAGGCCGTACTTGCCGTCCTTGGTGAGCTTCTTGCCGTCGGCGACCAGCTCGTCCCACGTCGTGGGCGGGGCGGCTATGCCGGCGTCGGCGAACATCTTCTTGTTGTAGTAGAGCCCGTAGGCCAGCGAGTACAGCGGCACGGCGGCCGGGTCCTTGCCCTGCGCGCCGGCGGCGGCGAGGGCGGCGCTGACGAAGCGGTCCTTGCCGCCGATCTTGCCGAAGGTGGCGGCGTCGAAGGGGAGCAGCGCTCCGGTGGCCTGCAGCGAGGCGGACCAGGTGTTGCCGATGTTCAGGACGTCCGGCCCCTGGCCCGAAGTGGCCGCGGCCAGGATTCTGTTGAGCAGGTCGGACCAGGGGACGACCTCCAGCTTGACCTTGATCCCGGTCTGCTGCTCGAACTTCTTCAGCTCGGGCTCCAGGACCTGCTTGTCGTTCTCCAGGCTGGTGCCCTGGTTGCTCGCCCAGTACGTCAGCGTCTTGGGGCTGGTGTTGCCGCCGCTGTCGTTGTTGCTGGAGCCGCCGCCGCAGGCGGAAGCGGTGAGTGCCATCGCTGCGGCGATGGCTGTTGCCGCTACTGCCCGGTGGTAGGTACGCATGACGGTCCCCTCTCAGGGGTGGGATCGCTACGGAACGAGAACGGGTCTGGCTCTGGTGCGGAACCTGACGGGGACGACTCCGGAAAACGTCAGGAACGGGTCGCGAAGGGTCTGGAACAGGTCTGGAACAGGTCTGGAACAGGTCCGGGTCCGTTCAAGAAGTGAACGAGCGCCGTGTCTTATTTCAGGGCGTGATTTAACTTGTGAGAAAAGGTGGCGTCAAGAGTTCGCGCACCGATAGATTTCAGCCGGGGAGTCAGGGGAGGAGGACCGGATGGCAGATCGAGGCAAACGAACCGTGCGTGACCTGCGGCGCGGCAACCGGTCGGCGCTGCTGCGCCACCTGTATTTCGAGGGGCCGCTGAGTCGCCAGGAGTTGGGGCGGGACTCCGGCCTGAGCGCCGGATCCATCAGCAACGTCGTCGGCGACCTGATCGCCGACGGGCTGGTCGAGGAGGCCGGCTCCGTCGACTCCGACGGCGGACGGCCGCGGATCCTGCTCAGGGTCGCCGCCGGGTACGGCTGCGTCGTGGGGGTGGACGTCGGCGAGACCCGGGTCCGGGTCGAGCTCTTCGACCTCGCCCTCACCGAACTGGCCGCGGCGGACCTGCCGTTGTCCGACAGCGGCCATGACGTCGACCACGTCGTACGGCTGATTCTCGACGGCCTGTCCGCCGTCGTCCGCGACGCGGGCATCTCCGAGAGCGATGTGCTCGGGGTCGGCGTCGGGGTCCCCGGCATCGTCGAGCAGGGTGACGGTGCCAACGCCCCCGGCGGAACGAACGGCTCCGGCGTCGACCTCGGCAGCGGCGAGGGCATCGTCGTGCACGGCCAGACCATCGGCTGGGACGCGGTCCCGTTCGGCCGCCTGCTGCGGGCCGGCACCGACCTGCCGCTCTACATCGACAACGGCGCGAAGACGCTCGGCCAGGCCGAGATGTGGTTCGGCGCCGGACGCGGCGCGGGCAGCGCCGTCATCGCCCTGCTCGGCTCGGGCGTCGGCGCCTGCGTGGTCGCCGACGGCAAGCCGTACCGCGGGGCCACCAGCAGCGCGGGCGAGTGGGGCCACACCACCCTCCAGGTGGGCGGCCGGCTCTGCCGCTGCGGGGCCCGGGGCTGCCTGGAGGCCTACGTCGGCGCGGAGGCGCTGCTGGAGCGCTGGGGGAGGGCTCCCGAGGGGCAGAGCGAGGAAGCGGGCCTCACGGCCCTGCTGGCCGCCGCCGACCAGGATCCCTCGGCGGCCGCGCTCCTGGCGGAGACCGCCGAGTACCTGGGCGCGGGCATCGCCGACCTGATCAACCTCTTCAACCCCGAGCGCATCGTGATCGGCGGCTGGGCCGGGCTCATGATCGGCCCCCGGCTGCTGCCGGCCGTCCGCGAGGCGGCGGTGGCCTACGCGCTGCACCACCCCTGCGCCCAGACCTCCATCGAGATGGGACGGCTCGGACCCGACGCGGTCACGGTCGGCGCGGCCACCCTGCCGCTGGCCAGGCTCCTCGACTCGGGCGGCGCGCCATGGAACCGGAACCCAACCGTCCGGGAGGCTCGACTGGAGGTACGTTGACAAAGCGGGCGCCATTCCGGCCGCGCCCGCCCCGTCGTACCGCGCCCCGCCGAGGAGTCCCGCCGTGGCCCTGCAGCACCAGATCGTCGGCACTGCCATGCAGATGGCCGTATGCACCCTTCAGCCTGGTCAGACGGTGTACTGCGAGGCGGGGAAGTTCCTGTTCAAGACGTCGAACGTGACCATGGAGACCCGGCTGTCCGGGCCGGCCGGCGGCCAGCCCGGCGGCGGCGCGGCCGGCGGCATGGGCGGCATGCTGCGCCAGGCCATGGGCACCGCCATGCAGGCGGGGCAGCGGGCGCTCGCGGGCGAGAGCCTCGCCTTCCAGTACTTCTCCGCGACCGGCGGCGAGGGCACCGTGGGCTTCGCCGGTGTGCTGCCGGGCGAGATGCGGGCTCTGGAGCTGGACGGGACGCGGGCCTGGTACGCCGAGAAGGACGCGTTCGTGGCCGCCGAGTCGACCGTCCACTTCGGTATCGCCTTCCAGGGCGGACGGGCCGGCCGCAGCGGCGGCGAGGGCTTCGTCCTGGAGAAGTTCACCGGCCAGGGCACGGTGATCATCGCGGGCGCCGGGAACTTCATCGACCTGAACCCGGCGGACTTCGGCGGCCGCATCGAGGTCGACACCGGCTGCATCGTGGCCTTCGAGGAGGGCATCGAGTACGGCGTGCAGCGGATCGGCGGCCTCGACCGGCAGGGGCTGATGAACGCGGTCTTCGGCGGCGAGGGGCTGTCGCTGGCCACCCTGGAGGGCAACGGCCGGGTCATCCTGCAGTCGATGACGATCGAAGGCCTGGCCAACGCGCTGAAGAAGGCCCAGGGCGCCGACAAGCAGGGTCCGACGGGCGGGCTGTTCTCCACCCACTCGGGCTGACCGGAGGGGGCCGGCGCGGGACCGAAGCGGGCGCCCGGGGAGTGGCGGCGGCCGGTTAACTCCTGGAAAACAGTGTGTCGTTGGGATTGACGCACCCCGGTCTACGCGCGTCATGGTGGTTCGCATGAGAACCCCACGTCTCACTCGTATCGGCGCGCTCGCCGTCCTCGCGGGCACCCTCCTCGTCGGCGGACCGGCGGTCGCCGCCTCTCCGGCCACCCTCGCCCCCGCCCCCGCCACAGCTTCCGCTTCCGTCGGTTCGTCCACGACGGTGACGGTCAACGCGGTCGGCAGCATCTGCTACTCGGCGCTGCCGTCGCAGGCCCACCACACCCTCGACCTCATCGACGCGGGCGGGCCGTTCCCGTACTCGCAGGACGGCGTCGTGTTCCGGAACCAGGAACAGCTGCTGCCCAGTCACACCAGCGGCTACTACCACGAGTACACCGTCGTCACCCCCGGCTCGCCGACCCGCGGCGCCCGCCGGATCATCACCGGCCAGGCGGTCGCCGAGGACTACTACACCGCCGACCACTACGCATCGTTCAAGCGGGTCAACTTCGGCTGCTGACCACCCTGCCCACCGCCTTCCCGACCGCAGGGCGCGGAGCGTGCGCCGGAGTTCTCTACGGCGCACGCCCCGCGCTTTCGCGTGTTACGGACCGGACACGTCCCCGCGAACCGCGTGCCTCGATGTCGGAGTCACCCGATAGCGTTTCGGCAGACGATGCTTCGCCCCGTTCCACAGCACCGAGGAAGGACGGCGATCCGCCGTGTACCGCTGGGAGATCACCCGGGCCGCGCTGGCCCAGCGGCTTTTCGCCATCGTCCGCAGCGAGAGCTACGACCAGGCCGCCGCGGTGGCCGACACGTTGCTCTCCGCCGGGCTGACCACCCTGGAGATCTCGCTCACCACGCCCTTCGCGCTCGAAGCGGTGACCACCCTTGTCCGCGAGGTCGGCGAGGACGCGATCATCGGCGCGGGCGCCGTGCTGGACGCCACCTCCGCGCGGATGGCCGTCGACGCCGGCGCCCGCTTCCTCTCCTCGCCCTGCCTGGACGCGGGAGTCGTGCGGACCGGCCACCGTTACGGCGTCCCGGTCTTCCCCGGCGTGGCGACGCCCACCGAGATGGTCCGCGCCATGGAACTCGGCGCCGACGCGCTCAAGCTCTTCCCCGCCTCCGGCTACGCCCCCGGCTGGATCACGGACGTGCGCGCCGCCCTGCCGCAGGCCGCCCTGCTGCCCGCCGGCGGCATCTCGATCGACACCGCGCCGGACTGGATCGCCGCGGGCGCCGTCGCCTGCGGCATGGGAGCGGAGCTCACCGACGGCGACCGGGACACCGTCGCCAAGCGCGTCACGGAACTGCTCGCCCGCCTGGCGGACGCCCGCTGACCCCACCCGCCGGCCCCTCACCAAGCTCCTCCGTGAGGGGGACGCGCGCCCCGCCCACGGCCGGTTACGGTGCGAAGCACGGCAAACCAGTGTGGCCAGGGGGTTCTGGGTATGTCCGAGATCGTCGATCTGACCGTCTACGGCGAGGAGTTCACCGCCGATCCGTACCCGATCTACGCCAAGTTGCGCGAGCAGGGCCCGGTCCACCGGGTCCGCACCGTCGACAACGGCGAGCTGTGGCTCGTCGTCGGCCATGAGGCGGTGCGCTCGGCGCTCGCGGACCCGCGGTTCAGCAAGAACTGGCGCATCCTGGACCCGCTCACCGAACTCAACAGCATCAGCGCCAACATGCTGGAGGCCGACCCGCCGCACCACACCCGGCTCCGCAAGCTCGTGGCCAGGGAGTTCACCGGCCGCCGCGTCGAGGCGCTGCAGCCGCGGATCCAGCAGATCACCGATGAGCTGCTGGACGCGATGCTGCCGCTGGGCCGCGCCGATCTCGTGGACGCGCTCGCGTTCCCGCTCCCGATGACGGTCATCTGCGAGCTGCTGGGCGTCCCGTCGCTGGACCGCGACGCGTTCCGCCACTGGTCCAACGTGATCGTCGGCCAGACGGGCGACGAGGTGGAGCAAGCCGCCGTCGAGGCCATGGGCGCCTACCTGGTGCAGCTCATCGAGGACAAACGGTGCAGCGCTCCCGCGGACGACCTGATGAGCGCGCTGCTCCGGGCCCGGGACGAGGACGGCGACCAGCTGTCGGCCGAGGAGCTCGTCGGGATGGCCTTCCTGCTGCTGGTCGCCGGGCACGAGACGACCGTCAACCTGATCTCCAACGGCGTGCTGGCAC
Source organism: Streptomyces sp. H39-S7 (assembly GCF_027158205.1). GTDB lineage: Bacteria > Actinomycetota > Actinomycetes > Streptomycetales > Streptomycetaceae > Actinacidiphila. The sequence goes on from NZ_JAPVLU010000040.1 coordinate 67,856, forward strand.
TGCTGCGGCACCCCGCCCAGCTCGCCGAGCTGCGCGCCGACCCGTCGCTGCTGGACGGCGCCGTCGAGGAGATGCTGCGCTACGACGGGCCCGTCGAGACGTCCACCTGGCGGTTCACCTCCGAGCCCGTCGACATCGGCGGCACCGTCATACCGGCCGGGCAGCCGGTGTTGGTGGCACTGGCCTCCGCGGACCGCGACCCGGCGCGCTTCGAGCAGCCGGACACCTTCGACATCCACCGCTCCGCCCAGGGCCATCTGGCGTTCGGCCACGGCATCCACTACTGCCTCGGCGCCCCGCTGGCCCGCATCGAGGGCCGGACCGCGATCCGCACCCTGCTCGACCGCTGCCCGGAGCTGGCGCTCGACGCGGACCCGGCCACGCTGACCTGGCGGCCCGGCATGCTGATCCGCGGCGTCCACCGGCTGCCCGTGCGGTACTGAGGGCTGACCTAGAATCGGTCCCGATCAAGGCATCAGCAGCGCTGCTGACGCGCGTCCGAGTCGTATCGGGAGGCCCAGAAGTGTCCGTTGTCGCCGTGCCGGGTTCGAAGTCGGTCACCGCCAGAGCGCTGTTCCTGGCAGCCGCCGCGGAAGGCACCACCACGCTCCGCCGGCCGCTGCTCTCCGACGACACCGACGGGTTCGCCGAGGGCCTGGTGAAGCTGGGCTACGCGGTCGAGCGCGCGGCGGACCGCTGGCGCATCGAGGGCCGCCCGGCCGGGCCGGCGGTCGGGCAGGCGGACGTGTACTGCCGTGACGCGGCCACCGCCGCCCGTTTCCTGCCCGCGCTAGCCGCCGCCGGACACGGCACGTACCGCTTCGACGCCTCCGCCCAGATGCGCCGCCGCCCGGTCGCCCCGCTCACCGACGCCCTGCGCCGGCTCGGGGTCGACCTGCGGCACGAGGAGGCGGAGGGCCACCTGCCGCTCACCGTCACCGCGCACGGCATCAAGGGCGGCGACCTCGAACTCGACGCGAGCCTGTCGTCCCAGTTCCTCACCGCGATGCTGCTCGTCGCGCCGCTCACGGCCGAGGGGCTGCGGATCCGCGTCACCGGGCTCGTCTCCGCGCCCTACGTGGAGATCACCCTGGCGATGATGCGCAGCTTCGGCGTCGAGGTGCTGCGCGAGGGCGACACACTCACCGTCCCGCCCGGCGGCTACCGCGCCACCGACTACGACATCGAGCCCGACGCGTCCACCGCGAGCTACTTCTTCGCCGCCGCCGCGCTGACCGGCGCCTCGGCGACCGTTCCCGGTCTGGGTGCGGACGCGCTCCAGGGCGATCTGCGCTTCGTCGACGTCCTGCGGCGGATGGGCGCGCGGGTGGAGACCGGCGCGGACGCCACCACGGTCACCGGCACCGGGCGGCTGTCCGGTCTCACGGTCAACATGCGCGACATCTCCGACACCATGCCGACGCTCGCGGCCATCGCGCCGTTCGCCGACGGCCCGGTGCGGATCGAGGACGTCTACAACACCCGGGTCAAGGAGTGCGACCGGCTGGACGCGTGCGCGGAGAACCTCCGGCGCCAGGGCATCAGGGTCGAGACCGGACGCGACTGGATCGAGATCCACCCCGGCACGCCCGTCGCCACCGAGATCGCCTGCCGCGGCGACCACCGCATCGCGATGAGCTTCGCCGTCGCCGGGCTGCGCACCCCGGGCGTCACGTTCGACGACCCGGGATGCGTGAAGAAGACCTTCCCCGAATTCCACGAGGCGTTCGCGGCGCAGCGCCGCGCGTGGGGCGTCTGAGCCCCGGGGCACTTCGCTTCAGCGCGCGCTGTACTCGACGAGCGCCAGCCGCAGGGTCTCGCGCATGAGGTCCACCCCGACGGCGATGCACTCCTCGTCGACGTCGAACCGTCCGCTGTGCAGGTCGTAGGCGGTCTCGCGGCCGCGGGGCCGGACCCCCAGCCGGGCCAGGCCGCCGGGAACGGACTCCAGGTACCAGGCGAAGTCCTCGCCGCCCAGGCTCTGCGGGGTCTCGTACCGTGCCCCGGGCGCGAGCGCCGACGTGACGGCCGCGTCGAACACCCGCATCGCGTCCGGGTGGTTGGTCACCGCGGGCGCCACCTGGTTGAACTCGGCGTGGAAGGTCACTCCGTACGGGGAGACGATCGCGCCGGCCAGGCGCTCGAACAGTTCCGGTACCGCCGCCCACGCCTCCCGGCTCAGCGACCGCACCGTCCCCAGGGACGTGACGCTCTCCGGCCGGCCGTCGGCACCCGGGACGCTGTTGACGGTCCCGAAGACCGCGGAGGCCACCATGGCGGCCCCGGCCGGCAGTGCGTTCTGCAGGGCGGTCGGGAGGTCGGTGATGAGCTTGGCCATCACCATCACCAGGTCCGCGGGGTGGGCTCCGGGCGCGGTGCCGGCCGCCGGCTGGGTGATCCGGATGTCGAAGGCGGTCAGGCTGGAGGTGATCGGGCCGGTGCGGATCCCGACCCGGCCCACCTCGCCCGCGGGGTCGCAGTGCAGGGCGTAGATGACGGCCACGTCCTTGAGCACCCCGGCCGCGATGGCCTCGTGGGCGCCGCTGGGCACGGCCTCCTCGGCGGGCTGGAAGACGAACCGGACCCGCCCCGCGATCTGCTCCGGCGCCTCGGCCAGTTCCAGCGCCAGCCCGAGCATGATCGTGGTGTGCACGTCGTGCCCGCAGGCGTGACAGGTCCCGGGCCGGGTCGACCGGTAGGGGACCTCCTTCTCGTCCGCGACGGGCAGCGCGTCGATGTCGGCGCGCAGCGCCACGAGCGGGCCGCGGCCGTCGCCGATGTCGCAGGACAGGCCGGTGCCGCCGGGGAAGATCTGCGGGGCGAGGCCGGCGGCGGTGAGCTGCTCGGCGATGAAGGCGGTGGTGCCGAACTCCTTGCGCGCCGTTTCCGGGTGCGCGTGGATGTGGCGGCGGATCTGCACCAGGCGGTCGAACCTGTCGGGATTCATCACTATCCAGTTCCAGCGGTGACGGAGGTCGCAGCGCGGACGCTCGCTGCTCGACGGCGTCATCGTATGCGAGCCGGCCGGACCGGCGGGTCCGCCGTGTCCGCAGGACAACTGCCGTGCGCGGAGGGCTCTTTGCGGAGCCGGGGAGGGCCGTGAGCCGTACGGGGGCCGGTGAGCCGGGTGCTCCGGCCGCCGGATATCCCGCGAAGGTGTGACGGTCCGGCCGTCAGTGCGATTCCGTCGGTGCCGCCGGCTGCGCCGGGAGCCGGTCGAGGACGATGCCGAACGACTCGCGGTAGACGGAGAGCAGTTCGTCCCGCGCCACCTCCCGTTCCCGCCGCTCCCCGTCCTCCGTGCTGATGAGGGAATCGCCGCTGAGGGTGATCCGCCCGGCCGGGGTGAGCAGCGAGCAGACCGGGGACCGGGTGAAGTGGGACGCGGGGGAGGTGCTCTGCCACCAGCAGGTGGGCACGAAGTCGACCAGGTCGCGCGGTCGTTGCTCCAGCCGGTACTCCGGCTCGCCGTCCTTGAGGACGTCGAGGTCGCCGCCCGGCGCGTCGACGACGCGGAAGACACCGCTGGGGTCCGACTGGTCCTCCCGGCTGTCCAGCCGCAGCGGGTGGTGGGTGAACCGGCCGAAGCCGACGTCCACCAGCCAGGGTCCGGACGCCTCGACGCGCAGCGCCAGGTGGTCGAAGGGCGGCCCCGGCACGCCGTCCTCATCGAGGACCCGGGCGGCCAGCAGGCTCACCGGGTAGCCGAGCCGCGTCAGGAGCGCGCCGAACAGGCCGTTGAGTTCGTAGCAGAAGCCGCCGCGGCGGGCCTCGACGACCTTGGCGAGGAGCGCCTCCTCCGACAGCGCGATCTCCTCGCCGAGATGGATCGAGAGGTTCTCGAACGGCACGGCGAGCAGATGGCGCAGCTGCAGCTCGCGCAGCGCGGCGGCGTCGGTGACGGCGGGGCGTACCGCCCCGATGCGCGAGAGGTAGGCGTCGGCCTGTGATGCGTCCATGACGCAGTTATGCCTCAGAGATCCGCCGGGCGCCAAACGGAATCGGCCCGGCCGCTCACAGGTGGTGCCGCTGGTCCCGCTTGGCCCGCTCGTACTCCGCGCGGGCCCGGCGCGCCGGCGGCCGGTCGGAGACCTCGGCGACGGCCACGTCCCACCAGGCGCCGGAGCCCGGTTCGCCGCCGGTGCCCGGCCCGGTCTCGACGTACACCGCCGTCGCGCGGTGCGAGGCGCGGGCCGTGGCCAGCGCCTCGCGCAGCTCCTTGACGGTGCGGGCGGTCAGGACGTCCAGGCCGAGGCTGGCGGCGTTGGCGGCCAGGTCGATCGGGAGCGGATCGCCGGTGAACGTGCCGTCCGGGGCCCGGAACCGGTACGCGGTGCCGTAGCGCTCGGCGCCGACCGCGTCCGACAGGCCGCCGATGGAGGCGTAGCCGTGGTTCTGCACGATCACGAGGTTGATGTTGACGCCCTCCTGGACCGCGGTGACGATCTCGGTGGGCATCATCAGGTACGTGCCGTCGCCGACGAGGGCGAACACCTCGCGGTCGGGCGCGGCGAGCTTCACCCCGATCGCGGCGGGGATCTCGTAGCCCATGCAGGAGTAGCCGTACTCGACGTGGTACTGCTTCGGGTCGCGGGAGCGCCAGAACTTGTGCAGGTCACCGGGGAGCGAGCCGGCCGCGTTGATGATCACGTCGCGGTCCTGGAGCACCTCCTCCAGCGCGCCGAGCACCTGGGTCTGCGAGGGGAGGCTGTCGCCCGCGTCGCCGCCCGGCCGGAAGACGGCGTCGGTGGCCCGCTGCCACTCCGCGACGCCCCGGTCGTGCCGCGACAGGTCGACCCGGTGGCCGGTCAGGGCGGTGGTGAGCGCTTCGATGCCGGCCCTGGCGTCGGCGACCAGCGCCGTGCCCGCCATCTTGTGCGCGTCGAACGCGGTGATGTTGAGGTTGACGAAGCGCACGCCCGGATGGGCGAACAGGGAGTTGGACGCGGTGGTGAAGTCCGTCCAGCGGGTGCCGATCCCGAGCACGACATCGGCTCCCCGGGCGGCGGCGTTGGCCGGTGCGGTGCCCGTGTGGCCGATCCCGCCCAGCGCCTGCGGGTGGTCGAAGCGCAGCGAGCCCTTGCCGGCCTGGGTCTCGGCGACCGGGATCCCGGTGGCGGCGGCGAACTCGCGCAGCGCGTCGGTGGCCTCGGAGCCGATCACGCCGCCGCCCGCCACGATCAGCGGGCGTTCCGCGGAGCGCAGCAGCTCCGCGGCCTCGTGCAGCGCGTCCGCGTCCGGCTGCGGACGGCGTACCTGCCAGATCCGCTCCTCGAACAGCTCGGCCGGCCAGTCGTACGCCTCGGCCTGGACGTCCTGGGGCAGCGCCAAGGTGACCGCTCCGGTGTCCACCGGGTCGGTCAGCACCCGCATGGCCTGCAGCAGGGAGGGCGCGAGCATCTCCGGGCGCCAGATCCGGTCGAAGTAGCGGGAGACCGGCCGCAGCGTGTCGTTGACGGAGACGTCGTACGCCCACGGCACCTCCAGCTGCTGCAGCACCGGATCGGCCGGGCGGGTCGCGAACACGTCGCCCGGCAGCAGCAGCACCGGCACGCGGTTGATGGTGGCCAGCGCCGCGCCGGTGACGAGGTTGGTGGCGCCGGGCCCGATGGAGGTGGTGCAGGCCATCGTGGACAGCCGGTTGTTCATCCGGGCGAAGCCGACCGACGCGTGCACCATGGCCTGCTCGTTGCGGCCCTGGTAGTACGGCATGCCAGGCGTCGCGTCGGAAGGTGTGTGACCGGCCTGCAGCAGGGCCTGGCCGATCCCGGCGACGTTGCCGTGGCCGAAGATGCCCCAGGTGCCGGCGATGAGCCGGTGCCGTACGCCGTCCCGCTCGGTGTGCTGGACGGTGAGGAAGCGGACGAGGGCCTGGGCGACGGTGAGCCGGACGGTGGTCGTCATGGGTGCGGTTCCTCCGGTGATGCGGTCTCCACGGGTGCGGTGTACAGCGGCAGTCGCGGGTCCACGGGCTGTGCGGCCCAACTGCCGCGTACCCAGGCGTGCGCGGGGTCGTCACAGATCAGCCAGGCCCGCTCCGCGCCCGGGCCGGCCATCACGTTCAGGTAGTACATGTCGTAGCCGGGGACGGCCATGCTCGGGCCGTGCCAGCCGTCGGGGATCAGCACGGCGTCGCCGCCGCGCACCTCGGCCAGTACGTCGGTGCGTCCGGCGGCGGAGGGGTAGACCCGCTGGTAGCCCATCGCGTCCGGGCCGCCCGCCAGCTCGAAGTAGTAGATCTCCTCCAGCTCGGACTCCGTCGCGGTCGCCTCGTCGTGCTTGTGCGGTGGGAAGGACGACCAGTTGCCGCCGGGGGTGAGCACTTCGACCGCGATGAGCCGGTCGCACGCGAAGACCCCGGCCGCCGCGAAGTTGTTGACCTGGCGGCTCGCGCCGCCCGCTCCGCGCAGCTCCACCGGCACGCCGGAGGCGGGCCCGTAGCGGGCCGGGAGCCGGCGCTCGCAGCGGGCCCCGGTGAGCGCGAAGCGGCCGCCGGCCCGGCTGGTGAGCACCGCGCGCGCGTCGCGCGGCACGTACGCGAAGTCGCTGACGCCGCTGAACACGTCGCGCCTGCCGCGCAGTTCGAAGACCTCGCCGTCGACGGCGACCGAGCAGCCGCCGGCCAGCGGCAGCACGATCCACTCGCTGTCGCCGCTGTCCAGGGTGTGCGAGTCCCCGGCCGCGAGCGTCAGCACCCGCAGGGAGCTGTACCCCCAGCCGGCGTCCGCCGGGTCCACCCGCAGGTCGTAGCCGTCCCGGGCGGCGCTCCCCGCCGGTACGTGCCCGCTCGGCCGCGCGGCACCGCCGCCCGGTCCGCCCGCCGTCATCGGGCGTCCGCGGGCGCGGACGGGCCGCGGTCGAGGAGCGAGGCTGCGGTGTCGACGGCGGCCGCCACGTCGCCGTCGTCCGGGAAGAGCATGGTGCGGCCGAGGATCAGGCCGCGCACCTGCGGTATGCGCAGCGCCTTCTGCCATGCCGCGTACCGCTCGTCGGGTCCGTCGGCGCCCTCGCCGCCGAGCAGCAGGGTGGGCAGCGTGGTCGAGGCCATCATGCGTTCCATCTCGTCGACGACCGGGACCTTCAGCCAGGTGTAGGCGGAGGTGCTGCCCAGACCCTGGGCGATGTTGTTGGCGTAGATCTGCGCGTCGGGCTCCAGGATGTTGACGACCCGCCCGGCCACCCGGTGGGTGCGGAACGGCTCCACGAGCGCCAGCAGGCGGCGCGCGGCGAGCGTCTGCACGGCGTGCGAGCAGCCGGCCAGCGTGTCGGCGGTGCCGGGGTCCTCGGGGTCGATGCGCAGCAGCACCTTGCCGCCGTCCAGACCGGCCGCGGCGACACCGGGCGCGTCGTAGCCGGTGAAGCGGTCGTCGAGCTCGAAGGAGGCGCCCGGCAGCCCGCCGCGGTTCATCGACCCCAGGACGAGTTTGCCGTCGAGGGCGCCGAGCAGCATCAGGTCCTCGACGAGGTCGGCGGTGCCGAGGAAGCCGTCCACGCCGGGGCGCGCCAACGCCGTGACGCACCGCGCCAGCAGCTCGTGCCGGTCGCCCATCGCAGTCGGGTCGCCGCCCGCCGCGACCGCGCCGCGCGCCGGGTGGTCGGCGGCCAGCACGAACAGCGGGTGGGCGAGCCGGGCCGTGTCGAAGGGGGTGCGCTGCGCGCAGGCCAGCCGGATCGCGTCGGGCGCGGCGGCCCGCAGCCGGGTGATCCCGTCGATGGAGGAAGCGAGCGGCGCGGGGCGCGGGTCCGCGGCCGCGGGGGCCTCGGAGGCGGGCGGGCAGGGCCGGAGAGGGCGGGAGTTCGCGGTCATACGGGGGACCTCTCCGTGTCGGCGTCGACGGCCGCGGGGGTCTCGTGCCGTGCCTGCCGCGCGAGCAGGTCCTCCACCTCGGCGAGGGTCGGCATGGCGTCGGCGCAGGCGTGCCGCGAGGCGACCAGCGCGCCCGCCGCGTTGGCGGTGCTGATCACCCGGGACAGCGGCCGGCCGGCCAGCAGGCCGGCGCAGAGGGCGCCGCCGAAGGCGTCACCGGCCCCGAGGCCGTTGACCACCTCGACCGGCACCGGCGGGAAGGAGACGCTCTCGGCCGCGGTGCGGGCCAGCACCCCGTCCGGTCCCTGCTTGATGACCGCGAGGCGCACCCCGCGCTCCAGCAGCAGCCCGGCGGCCTGCTCCGGGTCGCCGGTGCCGACGGTGACCTCCGCCTCGTCGCGGTTGCCGACCGCGACCGTCGCGTACCGCAGGGCCCGCGCGTACAGCTCCGGCGCCTCGGCGGGGTCGGCCCAGAAGCCGGGCCGCCAGTCGAGGTCGAAGTACACCTCGCGGCCGGCCCGTTCCTCCAGCGCCGCGAAGAGGGTGGAGCGGGTCGGTTCCACGGCGAGCGCGGAGCCGGTGATCCACAGCACCCGCGCATCGCGGACGGCCGCGCGGTCCAGCCGCGCCGGTTCCAGGCACTGGTCCGGGGCGACGGGCCGGCGGTAGAAGTAGAGCGGGAAGTCGTCGGGCGGGAAGATCTCGCAGAACACGACGGGGGTCTGCAGCCCCGGCACCGTCGTCACCAGCGCGTCGTCCACCCCGAAGCCGCGCAGCGCGCCCCGCACGTACGCGCCGAACGGGTCGTCCCCGACGCCGGTGAGGACCGCCGTCCGCAGGCCGTAGCGGGCGGCGGCGACCGCGACGTTGGTCGCGGTGCCGCCGAGGTACTTGGCGAACGTGCGGACGTCGGCGAGGCCGCCGCCGGTCTGCTCGGGGTACAGGTCCACGCCCACCCGGCCGACGGTGACCACGTCGTACGGCGTACCGGGCGCTTCCGGGGCGGTCACAGCGCGGCCAGCCAGTCCAGCGAGGCCCGTACGTCGGCGATGGGACCGCCGCCCGGCGGCGGCTCCGCGCTGAGCACGGCGTCCTGCTCCATGACGTACCAGCCCTCGTAACCCGCCTCCTCCAGCGTGTCGATGAGGGCGGCCACGTCGATGTCGCCCTGCCCCAGCGGCTGGTAGAGATTTCGGTCCGCGGCCTCGGCGTAGGGGGTGCGGCCGTCGCGCACGGCCGCCGCCGCGCCCTCGTTCACGTCCTTGAGGTGGACGTGGACGACCCGCCCGGCCGCCCGGCGGGCCAGCGCCACCGGGTCGGTGCCGCCGACGAGCAGGTGCCCGGTGTCCAGGCACAGCCCGGTCCAGCTGCCCGCCAGCACCCGGTCGACGTCGTCCGGCGTCTCGACCATGGTGCCGACGTGCGGATGCAGGGCGGCGGTGATCCCGGAGGCGGCGGCGAGCGCCGCGACCCGGTCGAGGTTGGCCAGCAGCGTCTTCCAGCCGAGCGCGTCCAGTTCGGGCCGGGCGTCGTAGCCGTCCTGCCCGGTGGCCGCGGCGAGTACCAGCGTCCCGGCGCCCGCCGCGGTGAAGCCGGCCAGCGCGTCACGGATCGCGGGCAGCGGATCGGTGGCCGGATCGTGCAGCACGGCCGGTACGAAGCCGCCGACCGCCGTCATCCCGCGCGCCGCGAGCAGGGGGCCCGGCAGGAAGCCGTCGGGCCCGAACTCGGTCGCCGTGATCCCGAGCGCCGCCATCTCGTCCAGCACCCGCTCGGGCGTCAACTGGTATCCCCAGCCCGGCACTTCGCACACACCCCAGGAGATCGGCGCCGCGGCCACCCGGTCGAGCCTCATGCGCTGACCTCCGCGGTGCGTGCCGGGGCGCCGGTCAGCAGCTCGGCGCAGGCCGCGATCTCGGCGACCTCGACCGGCCGCCGCTCGCGCCGCGAGACCTCGCACGCCTCGGCGACGAGCAGGGCGCGCAGCGCCTCGCTGCCGGGACAGGGGTTGGCGCTCTCGCCGCGCGCCACCCGCACGAAGGTGTCCAGCTCGGCGCGGTAGGCGGGGGCGAAGCGCTCCAGGAAGCCGGGCCAGGGGTCCGGGACACCGCTCGCGGCGCCGGGCTCGACGGAGGTGACGGGGGTGCGGGCGTCGACGCCGACGGCGATCTGGTCGTCGGTGCCGGCCAGCTCCATCCGTACGTCGTAGCCGGCGCCGTTGTAGCGGGTCGCGGTCGCGGTGGCGAGCACTCCGCCCTCCAGGGTGAGCAGGGTCGCGGCGGTGTCGGCGTCACCCGCCGCGCGGAAGAAGTCCGCGCCGCCGTTGGCGCCGGTCGCGTAGACCTCCAGGATCTCGCGTCCGGTGACCCAGCGAAGGACGTCGAAGTCGTGGATCAGGCAGTCGCGGTACAGGCCGCCGGAGAGCGGGATGTACGCGGCGGGCGGCGGGGCGGGGTCGGAGGTGACGGCCCGCACGGTGTGCAGCCGGCCGAGCCGGCCGGACCGTACGGCCTCGCGGGCCGCCAGGTATCCGGCGTCGAAGCGCCGCTGGAAGCCCATCTGCAACGTCGTGCCGGCCGCCTCGACCGAGCGCAGCGCGGCCATGGTGCCGGCCAGGTCCAGGGCGATCGGCTTCTCGCAGAAGACCGGCAGGCCGGCCCGTGCTGCCCGTTCGATGAGCGAGGCGTGCGCGGCGGTCGCGGAGGCGATGACCACCGCGTCGACCCCGGAGGTGAAGACGGCGTCCACGGAGTCGGCGGCGGTGGCGCCGGTCCGTGCGGCGACCTCGGCGGCGCGGCCCGGGTCGGCGTCGGCGACGAGCAGTTCACCGACGTCCGGGTGCGCCCGTAGCGCCACGGCGTGGAAGGCCCCGATCCGACCGGCGCCGAGAAGTCCCATTCGCATACCTGGTCCTGCCCCTTCCAGGGAGGTGATCCTCCGGAGGCCGCCTCGGCACGGATTCGATGCCTCCGGCCGATACGGCTTGCGTGCGGTTTGCGTGCCCTGCGGGACCAACCTCCCGCGCGCCCTCACCGCCTGTCAATAGTTTGTCCGGACATACGGACTTCCCGTCATGGCAGCCTGCCGATACGCTCCCATCGTGCCCAATCCCGACCCCGCTCCGCTCCGTCTCGGCGTCGACCGTTCGAGCCCGGTCCCGCTGTACTTCCAGCTTGCCCAGCAACTGGAGAGCGCCATCGAGACCGGCGGGCTCGCCCCCGGCAGCCTGCTGGGGAACGAGATCGAGCTGGCCGGCCGGCTCGGACTGTCCCGCCCTACCGTGCGCCAGGCCATCCAGTCCCTGGTCGACAAGGGACTGATGGTGCGCCGCCGCGGTATCGGCACGCAGGTGGTGCACAGCCAGGTCAAGCGCCCGCTGGAGCTGAGCAGCCTCTACGACGACCTTCTCGCCGCGGGCCAGCGTCCCGCCACCCGGGTGCTGCGCAACGCCGTCGCGCCCGCCTCCGCGCGGGCCGCGGCCGCGCTCGGGGTGCCGGAGGGCAGCGACGTCGTGGTGGTGGAGCGGCTGCGGCTGGCCCACGGCGAGCCCATGGCGCACCTGGTGAACCACCTCCCGCCCGACCTGCTGCCGCTGACCACCGCGGACCTGGAGGCCACCGGCCTGTACCGGCTGATGCGCGACTCCGGGATCACCCTGCACAGCGCCCAGCAGACGGTCGGCGCGCGGGCGGCGACCGCCGAGGAGGGCCGGCTGCTGGCCGAGCCGGAGGGCGCTCCGCTGCTGACGATGGAGCGCACCACGTACGACGCCCTGGGGCGGGCGGTGGAGTACGGATCCCATACCTACCGGGCTTCCCGCTACGCGTTCGAGTTCCGGTTGCTGGTCCGTACCTAGCGTCATACGTAAGAATGTCTGTACAAAGCCTTGACGCTGCACCGCGGCCGCCGCTAGAAACCACCCGTGCCGTACACCGGACCGGACCCGGGCGGCCGGAGGAGAAGGCGGACCCACGATGGCACGCAGGCGTACGGCTCTGTCCGCGGCGGCACTCGCCCTGGCGATATCGCTCGCCGCCACCGGATGCAGCAGCTCCGGGGGGAAGAAGACCGAGGAGAAGGACACCACCGGCGCGGTGAACGGCGCCGGGACCCCGCAACTCACCATCGCCATGGTCACCCATTCGGGTGAGGGCGACACCTTCTGGGACATCGTCCAGAAGGGCGCGAAGCAGGCCGCGGCGAAGGACAACGTGAAGTTCCTCTACTCCAACAACAAGGAGGGGAACGAGCAGGCCCAGCTCGTCCAGACCGCGATCGACCAGAAGGTCGACGGCATCATCGTGACGCTGGCCAAGCCCGACGCGCTCAAGGCGGTCCTGCAGAAGGCCGTCCAGGCCGGCATCCCCGTCATCAGCATCAACTCCGGCTCCCAGTTCTCCGCCGCCTACGGCGCCCTGAGCCACATCGGCCAGGACGAGGCGGTGGCCGGCGAGGCGGTCGGCGACGAGATGACCAAGCGGAGCCTGAAGAAGGCGCTGTGCGTCATCCACGAACAGGGCAACGTCTCGCTGGAACAGCGCTGCGACGGCGCCGCGAAGACGTTCAAGGGCTCGATGCAGAAGCTCTACGTCACCGGCACGAACATGCCCGACGTGCTCTCCTCCGTCACCTCCAAGCTCCAGGCGGACAAGTCGGTCGACGCCATCCTGACCCTGGGCGCGCCCTTCGCCGCCACCTCCGTGCAGGCCGTCAAGGCGACCGGCGGCAAGGTCGAGGTCGACACGTTCGACCTCAACGCGGCCGTGGTCAAGCAGCTCAAGAGCAAGGAGGTCGGCTTCGCCGTCGACCAGCAGCCCTACCTCCAGGGCTACCTCGCGGTGGACGAGCTGTGGCTCTACAAGACCAACGGCGACGTCATCGGCGGCGGCCGCCCGGTGCTGACCGGCCCCGCCCTCGTCACGGACAAGGACGTGCCGCAGCTGGAGAAGTACACCCAGCGCGGTACCCGATGACAGCGCTGACGTTCCCCTTGACAGATACTTGGGCCGCCGGGGCCGATCATCGAGCCCCCGGCGGCACCAGGATCCGCAGGGAAGGGCAAGGCTTCGTGGCGATGGCTAAGACGGGGACACGCGCGATCGGCGCACTGCTGGCGGCGGTGCTCGGAGCCTCGCTGGCGGGCTGCAGCAGCACGGGCGGCAAGCGGGCGGAGGAACGGGCCGCGCAGTCCGCGGGCGGCGGCTCGGGCGTCGACACTCCCGAATGGACGGTGGCCATGGTCACCCACTCGGGCGCCGGCGACACCTTCTGGGACATCGTCCAGAACGGTGCCAAGCAGGCGGCCCGCAAGGACAACATCAAGTTCGTCTACTCCAGCAGCAACCAGGCGAACGAGCAGGCGCAGCTCGTCCAGGCCGCCATCGACCAGCACGTCGACGGCCTGGTGGTCACCCTCGCCAAGCCCGACGCGATGAAGGACGCCGTGGCCAAGGCGGTCAAGGCCGGCATCCCCGTCATCACCATCAACTCCGGCTCCGACCAGTCCAAGGCCTTCGGAGCGCTCAGCCATATCGGCCAGGACGAGAAGATCGCCGGCCAGGCCGTCGGCGAGGAGCTGGGCAAGCGCGGAAAGAAGCACGCCATCTGCGTCCTGCACGAGCAGGGCAACGTCGGCCACGAGGAGCGCTGCGCCGGGGCGAAGGGCACGTTCGCCGGGACGATGGACAACCTCTACGTCGACGGCACCAACATGCCCGACGTGCAGTCCACGATCCAGGCCAAGCTCCAGGCCGACAAGTCCATCGACGCGGTGGTCACCCTGGGCGCGCCCTTCGCCGCCACCGCCGTCAAGGCCAAGCAGCAGGCGGCGAGCCCCGCCGAGGTCGACACCTTCGACCTCAACGCGCAGGTCGCCAAGTCGCTGGCCGCCGGCACCATCGGCTTCGCCGTCGACCAGCAGCCCTATCTGCAGGGCTACGAGGCCGTCGACCTGCTCTGGCTCTACCGCTACAACGCCGACGTCCTCGGCGGCGGGAAGCCGGTGCTCACCGGCCCGCAGATCCTGACGCAGAAGGACGCCGCCGCGCTGGCGAAGTACACCGAACGGGGGACGCGATGACACCGGCCACCACACTGGAGAAGCCCGCAGGCCAGGACGGGCCGGACCCCGGAAGCAAGGCCCCGGACGCCCGGCTGGTGCACCGCTCGCTGGCGCGCCGGCTGATGGGCCGCCCGGAACTGGGCTCGGTCGTCGGCGCCGCAGCCGTCTTCATCTTCTTCTCCGTCGCCGCCGACTCCTTCCTGCAGTGGTCCAGCTTCGGGACCGTGCTGTACGCCGCCTCGACCATCGGCATCATGGCGGTGCCCGTCGCCCTGCTGATGATCGGCGGCGAGTTCGACCTGTCCGCCGGCGTGATGGTCACCAGCTCCGCGCTGGTCGCCTCGATGTTCAGCTACCAGATGACGGCGAACGTCTGGGCGGGCGTGGCGGTGTCGCTGCTGGTCATGCTGGCCATCGGCTTCTTCAACGGGTTCCTGCTGACCCGCACCAAACTGCCCAGTTTCATCATCACGCTCGGCACCTTCCTGATGCTCACCGGGCTGAACCTGGGCTTCACCAAGCTCATCAGCGGCACGGTCAGCACCAAGTCCATCGCCGACATGGAGGGCTTCGAGTCGGCACGGGTGCTCTTCGCCTCGCAGCTGACCATCGGTGACATCGATCTGAAGGTCACCATCCTGTGGTGGGCGGTGCTGGTCGCCGTCGCCACCTGGGTGCTGCTGCGCACCCGGGCCGGGAACTGGATCTTCGCTGCCGGCGGCGGCGCGGACGCCGCCCGCGCGGTCGGCGTCCCGGTGGCCCGCACCAAGATCGGCCTGTACATGGCGGTCGCGTTCTGCGCCTGGATCTCCGGCCAGCACCTGCTCTTCTCGTTCGACGTGGTGCAGTCGGGCGAGGGCGTCGGCAACGAGTTCCTCTACATCATCGCGGCCGTCATCGGCGGCTGTCTGATGACCGGCGGCTACGGGTCGGCCATCGGCTCCGCGGTCGGCGCGTTCATCTTCGGCATGACGAGCAAGGGCATCGTGTACGCCCAGTGGAATCCGGACTGGTTCAAGTTCTTCCTCGGGGCCATGCTGCTGCTGGCCACGCTGTTGAACGCATGGGTCCGCAAGCGGGCGGAGGCGACCGCATGAGCGCGCTGGTGAAGCTCACCGACGTGAGCAAGTACTACGGCAACATCAAGGCCCTGGAAGGGGTCTCCCTCGAAGTGCACGCGGGTGAGATCACCTGTGTCCTGGGGGACAACGGTGCGGGCAAGTCCACCCTCATCAAGATCATCTCGGGTCTGCACCAGCACGACGCGGGCACCTACGAGGTCGACGGCGAGCCGGTCCGGCACACCTCGCCGCGCGAGGCCCTCGACCA
Source organism: Streptomyces sp. H39-S7 (assembly GCF_027158205.1). Classification (GTDB taxonomy): domain Bacteria; phylum Actinomycetota; class Actinomycetes; order Streptomycetales; family Streptomycetaceae; genus Actinacidiphila. Next base: position 83,053 of record NZ_JAPVLU010000040.1, read on the forward strand.
CGGCATCGCGACGGTCTACCAGGACCTCGCCGTGGTGCCCCTGATGCCGGTGTGGCGGAACTTCTTCCTCGGCTCCGAGCCCACCAGGGGCCGCGGACCGCTCCGCCGGCTCGACGTGCGCACCATGCGCGAGACCACCCGCAGCGAGCTGCTGCGGATGGGCATCGACCTGCGCGACGTGGACCAGCCCATCGGCACCCTGTCCGGCGGCGAACGGCAGTGCGTCGCCATCGCCCGCGCCGTCCACTTCGGGGCGAAGGTCCTGGTCCTCGACGAACCGACGGCCGCGCTCGGCGTCAAGCAGTCCGGCGTCGTCCTGAAGTACGTCGCCGCCGCACGCGACGCCGGACTCGGTGTGGTCCTGATCACCCACAACCCGCACCACGCGTTTCTGGTCGGCGACCGGTTCATCCTGCTGAAGCGCGGCGCGATGGCCGGGAGCTATCCCAAAACGGGCATTACGCTGGAGGAACTGACCCGCCAGATGGCGGGCGGCAGCGAACTGGAGCAGCTCAGCCACGAGCTCGCCCGCGAAGGCTGACCCAGCCCGCGCTGTGCGGGGCACGCCCTCGGTGCGGCACAATCGGCACGACAGCCACCGATCCGGAGACGACCCTTGCCAGCAGCGTCACGCAGCGACCGATCAGCATTCCAGCGCAAGGGCGCCGCCCGGGCGACGGTGCTGCAGACCGTCGGCCGCCGGGAGCGCCGCTCCCACCTGACGGCGCCGAGGGTGCCGACGGTCGGCATCGACATCGGCGGCACGAAGGTGGCGGCCGGGGTCGTGGACCCGGACGGCAACATCCTCGAGCAGCTCCGTACCGAGACGCCCGACCGGAGCAAGAGCCCCAAGGTCGTCGAGGACACCATCGTCGAACTGGTCCTGGACCTGTCGGAGCGGCACGACGTGCACGCGGTCGGCATCGGCGCGGCCGGCTGGGTCGACGCCGAGCGCTCGCGGGTGCTCTTCGCCCCGCACCTGTCCTGGCGCGACGAACCGCTGCGCGACCGGCTGGAGGAGCGGCTGCTGGTGCCGGTCATGGTCGACAACGACGCCAACACCGCGGCGTGGGCCGAATGGCGCTTCGGCGCCGGCCGCGGCCAGGACGACCTCGTCATGATCACCCTCGGCACCGGCATCGGCGGCGCCATCCTGGAGGACGGCCACGTCAAGCGCGGCCGCTACGGGGTGGCCGGCGAGTTCGGCCACATGCAGGTCGTCCCCGGCGGCCACCGCTGCCCCTGCGGCAACCGCGGCTGCTGGGAGCAGTACAGCTCGGGCAACGCGCTGGTCCGCGAGGCCCGCGAGATGGCCGCCGCCGAATCGCCCGTCGCGTACGGGATCATCGAGAAGGTCGGCGGCAACATCGGCGACATCACCGGGCCGCTGATCACCCAGCTGGCCCGGGAGGGCGACGCCATGTGCGTCGAGCTGCTCCAGGACATCGGCCAGTGGCTGGGCGTCGGCATCGCCAACCTCGCCGCCGCGCTCGACCCCTCCTGCTTCGTCATCGGCGGCGGCGTCAGCGCAGCCGACGACCTGCTCATCGGGCCGGCCCGGGACGCCTTCCGCCGCAATCTCACCGGGCGCGGCTACCGCCCCGAGGCCCGCATCGTCCAGGCCGAACTGGGCAACGAGGCCGGGCTGGTCGGTGCCGCCGACCTCGCCCGGCTGGTCGCCCGCCGCTTCCGCCGCGCCAACCGGCGCCGCGTCGAGCGCTATGAGCGCTTCGGCCGGGCGGCGGGCCGATGAGCGTCGACCGCCCGCACAGCAGGCCGCTGCGCCAGGTGCCCCGCTGGGTCCAGTGGACCGTCGTCCCGCTGCTGATCCTGGTGCCCGTCGGGTATGTGATCGTCTCCGCCGAGCAGAGCCGCAACAGCGGCCAGGACAAGGAGGAGTCGGCCGCCGCCAAGCACCTGACGTGGGACTGGCCCTCCCAGGTGCAGCGCCGGATCTACCAGGTGCCCATCCCGCTGGACTGGACGCGCGAGATCGCCTACATGGAGACCAACAACTGGAACACCAGCGCGCTCTACGTCCAGTTCGCGCCCACCGCGGGCGGACTCGACACCTTCCTCGCGCAGGTGGGCACCAGCCGCTCCGCGCTGAAGCCGGGCGACATCACCATCAGTCCCGCGCAGTCGAAGGTGCCCGGCTGGCGCTTCGGGACCGGTCACGACTGGGCAGGGGTGACGACGACCCAGCACGGCGACAAGCCGGACCACGACATCACCGTCGACCTCAGCGACCTGGCTCATCCCATCGTGTACATCGTTTCGACGATCGACTTCTGATCGCGCGAGGTCGGATTCACGGCCTTCGCCCGTCCCCACCGTCATCGGCGAGATCAACCGCTCCTTCCGGGAGGCGGGCGTCCACGTCCGGTGGTTTCAGGCCGTCGCCGACGGTTCCGACACCACGTCGCGCTCCTGGGAGGGGACGCACCGGACGGGTTGCTGCGGTTTCTGCCCGAAGCCCGTCGCCAGCATCCGTACCTCACCGCGCGCGCTGATCTCGGCCCGGATGATCCCGGTCGAGTCGACGTAGATCGGGTGCCCGCCCGGCCCGCCGGCCGACGTCCACGCGACGTGGACGGTGTGCTGCCCCCGCTTTCCGGCTCCCCTCAAGGGCGAGGAGTCCGGATCGGCGAATATCAGATCGAAACCTGGGTGTGCGGACATGACGCCCTCCTCCGAAGATCCTGATGCCGAACGGGCTGGGCCCGTCGAGGGCGAACGGCCCTCCGTGCTCCTGGGTCCCCTGGTCAACCCCCGTCGCGCGAGCGCCTGCCCCGCCTCTATGTGTATATCCCTCGGGTTTCACCGCAAATCCTCGTAGACCCGACGAGGGAGGGGTGATGGCGACGGGCTGAGGAGGACCCCGCCGTATGGGCGTATGCGCGCGCCGGGCGGGGAGTGCGTGCCGAGGATGGCGGGGTAGGCGATGGGCGCCAACCGGACGAAGACGGACACGAGAGGTGACCACTGTGCCCAGGGGATCGAACGCGAAGCGGGAGCGGCAGTACGAGCACATCAAGGACAGCGCGAAGAGCCAGGGCAGGAGCACCGAGCGGGCGGAGGAGATCGCCGCCAGGACGGTGAACAAGGAACGGGCCCGGGCCGGTGAGTCCCGCACCGCGAGCCGCAGCTCCCTCCAGGACATGTCGTCCTCCCGGCGCGGAGGCCTGCGCTCCCACTCCGGCTCCGGCGGGCCCACCCGCGACCAGCTCTACAACGAGGCGCGCCGGCGCAACATCCAGGGCCGCTCCACGATGAACAAGGCCCAGCTCGCGAAGGCCCTCGGCCACTGAGGCCACGGAACCGCCACCCTGCCTCCCACTCAACGATCGGAACCCCGTGAGCGCCAAGAAGAAGAACCCCGTGGCGGCAGCCACTGAAAAGGTCGTCGAGAAGGTCCAGGACGCCGTCCACCCCCGCAACGAGATCCCGGGTGTGCCGAACTCGGTGCCGCCGACGGTGGACGAGCCGACGGAGCCGGTCGGCCCGCTGCCGCCCAAGCCCGACCAGACCGGCCCGGATACGTACAGCCCGACCGGCCGGCCGACGGGCACCTCGCGCAAGGACGTCGCGCAGGGCGGCGACCGGCTCACCACCGCCCAGGGTGCCCGGCTGTACGACACCGACCACTCGCTGAAGGCCGGCCCGCGCGGGCCGGTGCTGCTCCAGGACCACCACCTGCGCGAGAAGATCACCCATTTCGACCACGAGCGCATCCCGGAGCGGGTCGTGCACGCGCGCGGCGCCGCCGCGCACGGGATCTTCCAGGGCTACGGGGCCGCCGCGAAGATCAGCAAGGCGGCGTTCCTGGCCAAGGACGTGGAGACGCCCGTCTTCGTGCGCTTCTCGACGGTCCTGGGGTCGCGCGGCTCGGCCGACACCGTCCGCGACACCCGTGGTTTCGCCACGAAGTTCTACACCGACGAGGGCATCTTCGACCTCGTCGGCAACAACATCCCGGTGTTCTTCATCCAGGACGCGATCAAGTTCCCCGACGTGATCCACGCAGGCAAGCCGCACCCGGACCGGGAGATCCCGCAGGCGCAGAGCGCCCACGACACGTTCTGGGACTTCGTGACGCTCCACACCGAAGCCACCCACCACACGCTGTGGAACATGTCCGACCGCGGTATCCCCCGCTCGTACCGGATGATGGAGGGCTTCGGTGTCCACACCTTCCGGCTGGTGAACGACAAGGGCACGACGACGCTGGTGAAGTTCCACTGGAAGCCCAAGCTGGGCGTGCACTCCCTGGTCTGGGAGGAAGCGCAGATCACCGCCGGAATGGACCCCGACTTCCACCGCCGGGACCTGGCCGACGCGATCGAGGCCGGCGCCTTCCCGCAGTGGGAACTGGGCGTGCAGACCTTCCCCGACACCGAGGACCAGATGTTCGAGGGGATCGACCTGCTCGACCCGACGAAGATCGTCCCCGAGGAACTGGCCCCGGTGCAGCCGATCGGCCTGCTGACCCTGAACGCCAACCCGTCGAACTACTTCGCCGAGACCGAGCAGGTCGCCTTCCACGTCGGCAACCTCGTCCCCGGCATCGACGTCACCAACGACCCGCTGCTGCAGGGCCGGCTGTTCTCGTACCTCGACACCCAGCTCACCCGCCTGGGCGGTCCGAACTTCAACCAGCTGCCCATCAACCGCACCCACGCGCCGGTCAACGACATGCTGCGCGACGGCATGCACCAGACCGCCGTCCACCGCGGCGTGGCCCCCTACCGGCCGAACTCCCTCGACGGCGGCTGCCCGTTCCTCGCGGGTGCCGACACCGGCGCCTTCATCGAGGTCCCCGTGGAGGTGCCCGCCGGGCGCAAGGTCCGCGACGCGGCCGCGTCCTTCGACGACCACTACAGCCAGGCGCGGCTGTTCTGGCTCAGCATGACGTCGACCGAGCGCGAGCACATCGTGGCGGCGTACACCTTCGAGCTCAACAAGTGCTACGAGGCGGCCATCAAGGAACGCGCGCTGACGGTCCTCGCGAACATCGACCCCGTGCTGTGTGCGCAGGTCGCCGCCGGACTCGGACTGCCCGCCCCCGCCGCGACCGTCGCCCTGGCCGAGCCCGCTCCCAGCCCCGCCCTGTCGCAGCTGGGCGGCCGCTGGCCGGTGGACGGCCGCGTCATCGGCATCGTCACCGCGGGCGACCAGGACCTGACCGCCGTACGGACGGCTCGTCAGGCGGTGCTGGACGCGGGCATGGTGCCGCTGGTCATCGCGCCGACCGGCGGCGTGCTGGACACCGACGGCGAGCCCGTCACCGTGCAGCGCACCTTCGCCACCGCCCGTTCCACCGAGTTCGACGCGATCCTGGTGGCCGGGGTCCCCGCGCCGGGCGCCGACGCCTACGGAGCCCGCGACGCCAAGGTGGACGACGACCTGGCGGCGGCCGCGGGGATCGACCCGCGCGTCCTGGTCATGCTCACGGAGGCGTACCGCCACGGCAAGGCGCTGGGTACGTGGACCGACGGCGCCGACGTCCTGGAGACCGCCGGCATCGCCCCCGACGCGCCCGGCGTGGTGACCGCGGCCGAAGCCGGCGCGGCGCTGGAGGGTGTCATCGAACTGCTGGCCCGTCACCGCGCCTGGGACCGCTTCACCCCGGCCGTCTGACGCCGGTTCCCGTGGCTCCCGCCCCCGTGCCGGAGCCACGGGAACGGCCTGCCGTCTGATCGGGTGAAGAACCGTTTCCACGCGCCGGTCACGCGGGTGTGCGGCCCCCTCACGAGTGAAGATCGGGGTGCACTGTTTCCTCGTGACGAAGGAGTGGCCCTCCCATCGGCGGTGACGACAGACGAGGGCGGGACCGATGGTGACGCGTGCCCCCACCGATGACCTCCTGCGATCCGGTGAGCCGCCCGCACGCACCGGGCAGTCCGGCGCGGTGGCCCCCCACGCGGCGAAGGCCCTGTCGCGGGAGCTGTTCACCCGTCTGCGGGCCGAGGAGGAGGGCACCGCCCGGCACCAGCAGGTGCGGACGGCGCTGATCGAGATGAACCTCTCCCTGGTGCGGTTCATCGCCCGCCGGTTCCGGGGCCGCCCCGAGGAGTGGGACGACATCGTGCAGGTCGGCACGATCGGCCTGATCAAGGCCGTGGACCGCTTCGACGTCGGGCGCAACGTCGAGTTCAGCACCTTCGCCATCCCCTACATCGGTGGGGAGATCAAACGGTTCTTCCGTGACACCAGCTGGGCCGTCCACGTACCGCGCAGCCTGCAGGAGCAGCGGATCGACCTGGCCCGCGCCCGCGACACCCTCACCGGCCGCCAGGGCCGCGACCCCACGATCGCGGAGCTGGCCGCGCACATGGAGCGGTCGGTGGAGCAGGTCACCGAGGTCATGGTGGCCAGCAACGGCTACACCACGGAGTGCCTGGACACCCCCACCGGCACCGGCCACTCCGACGATCACGCCCTGGCCCTCACCGCCCGGTTGGGCGTAAGCGATCCGGCGCTGGAGAACATCGAGAACGTCCACGCCCTGAAGGACCTCCTCGGCCGCCTCAACGCCCAGGAGCAGGCCCTGGTGCGGCTGCGCTTCGGCCACGGCCTGACCCAGACCCAGATCGGCGCGCGACTGGGCGTGTCCCAGATGCAGGTCTCCCGCCTGCTGACCCGCGTCCTGAGCGGGCTGCGCGAAGGCATGCTCACCGACACCCCGCACGACCGCATCTGACGCCCCGACCCCGTCGACATCCACCCGTGGAAGGACGGCGACGCCCGCGCGACGGCGCTCCCCGCGCGATTGTCAGACCCCGCGCCTAGCGTGAGAACCGAGACGGGTCATCTCGTGCGCGACAAAGGAGTCGATCGATCATGGCTGAGTTTTCCGAAGGCGCACCCTGCTGGGTGGACGCGATGTTCTCCGATCTGGAGGGCGCGAAGGCCTTCTACGCCGACGTACTGGGCTGGACCTTCAGCGAGGCCAGCAGCGAGTACGGCAACTACACGCAGGCCTACTCCGACGGCAAGGCCGTCGCGGCCGTCGTGCCGCCCATGCCGGGGCAGGAGGGCCATTCGCAGTGGTGTCTCTACCTCGCCTCGCCCGACGCGGCGGCCACCGCCGAGAAGATCAAGGCGGCGGGCGGTGAGCTGCTGATGGAGCCGATGCAGGTGGGCTCCTTCGGCACGATGGCGATCGCGAAGGAGCCGAGCGGCGCGGTGTTCGGCGTCTGGCAGCCTGGCGACCACAAGGGCTTCGAGAAGGTCGGCGAGCCGGGCGCGTACTGCTGGGCCGAGTTCTTCTCGCGCGACGTGGCCAAGCCGGACGCGTTCCTTCCGCAGGTCTTCCCGTACGGGACCCAGCAAATGGACCTCGGCGACTCCCCGGAGGCGGCCGGGATGGACTTCAAGGTCTTCAGCCTGGGCGGCCCGGAGAACCCGGTGCTGGGCCGGATGAACATGGGCACCGACTTCCCGCCGGAGATCCCCTCGTACGTCCAGGTCTACTTCGCCGTCCCGGACTGCGACGAGGCGATCGCGAAGACGACGAAGCACGGCGGCAAGCTCCACTTCGGTCCGATGGACAGCCCCTTCGGCCGTTTCGCGGCCGTGGCGGACCCGCAGGGCGCGGCGTTCGCCGTGATCGACGTGTCGAAGACGGTCGGCGATATGCCGAAGTTCGCCTGACGGGCACAGACCGGCCGAGGGGCGGGCCCCGGGACACTCCCGGCGCTCCGCCCCGGGCCGAGGAACCGCGTGGTCGCTCCCATGTCGCGGAGAGCAGTCGTAAGGCCCAAACTGGAAGGAGCGCTTTCCGGCGCCAACGGCGGCCCCGACAAGGAGGAACAATGACGGCGACGACGCGGAACGAGGCTCCTGTCGTCATCGAAGGCGGCGGCGTGGAGCTGCGCAAGCAGGATCTCGGGGGAGACATGTCGGTCGCGTTCGTGCGGCTTCCGCAGGGTGCGGACATGGCGCCGACCCTCAAGGGTCTGCCGGGCGATCTCTGCCAGTGCCCGCACTGGGGGTACCTGCTCAAGGGGCGGTTGAAGATGCGCACGCCGCACGGGGACGACATCTACGAGGCCGGGCAGGCCTTCTACTGGGCGCCGGGGCACGCCCCGGAAGCACTCGACGACTGCGAGTACATCGACTTCTCGCCCACGAAGGAGTTCACCGTGGTCCTGGACCACATCAAAGCGCAGGGTGGATAACCTCCCCGTGAGGGGTCAGCTCTCCGGCCTGTGACCCTGCGCCTCGAAGAGGACCGCGATCGCGTGTCGTTCCGATCCGACACGCCGCCGATCAGGTGACGGTACCGGCCCGTGCCGGGCGGTACCGAAATCCTGTACTTCATGATCACGAATCGTTTCAGGCTACGCCTGGCGGGAGCCGCACTGACCTTTGGTGCCCTGCTCGCCTCCGCTACTGCGGTGGCCGCTCCGGCCGACGCCCGCTCGGCGCCCGCCGGCACCTCGGTGCAGTGCCTGGTCGCGCCGCATCCGCTGTTCGCCGCCGCGGACAGCCGGGTCAACTTCGCCAGGATCACCCCGCAGCCCTCGCTGCGTACCAACTGTGCTCCGCTCTACCGCGCGGACGGCCGCGACCCCGGCGTCATCTTCGAGGAGGGCTTCCGGCCCAAGGACGTACTCAACGGCCAGTACGACCTGGCAGCGTACGTTGACAAGAACCAGCCCTCGCCTTTCGTCTCCACGAGTTACGACCATGACCTCTACAAGCAGTGGCGGTCCGCGTACAACTACTACATCGACGCCCCCGGCGGCATCGATGTCAACGAGACCATCGGTTACACCCACCGGTGGGCGGACCAGGTAGAAGTCGCCTTTCCCGGCGGCGTCGCCCGCACGTTCATCGTCAAGGCATGCCCGGTCGACAAGCCCACCAAGACCGAGATTCTCGACAAATGCGTCAACAACCCGCACTACGAGCCCTGGCACAACTAGCGGCGTCCGCCGGGCGAGTTGTCGACGCCACGTGAAGGAACGCGTCGGGGGGTTGCCCATCCCGGATGGGCAACCCCAACGGGAAGACGAACCCGGCTACCTTCCGGATCCGGGTTCAGCGATAGAGCAACGTAGCCGATAAGGTCCGCGTCGTGCGGGCCTGAGGTGTGGCGGGACGTACTCCAACAGTCAGCCGTCGCCCGGTGCGGGTGTTGCCGTAAGCCGTGACGGTGGGCCGGGCACGAGCGCGTGTCACCGCTGGGCCAGTACACCAATCGCTGGGAGCCGGGCGACGTTCCGCCCAGCGGCGCCGCCGACGTCCCGCAAGTCCGAAGCTGGGTGTCGGGGGCCTCCTCGGTTGGCGGAAAGCCGGAGCTGACAGGCGTCCCGCCCCCCTTCCTGGGAGGGCTGTGCGATGTGGGAGCGTGAGCGGGTGAGCGAGACGATGGCCAAGACCCTGCACCACCGTGAGGCTGCTGGCCTGCGGAGGTGCAGAACCCCCGCTCGCACGGGGATGGACCCCAGCCACCTGGTCGGAACGCGCGATCAGTCGAGGCCGTGGCCCCGCCCGGCGAACCACCGTCCGAGTGATCAACTCCGGGGCATCGTTCGAGGCCGTGCAGCGTGAGATCGGCATCCGAAGGTGTCCTGGAGACCTCCAAGACCGAGATGGCCAAGATCGGTCTGACCGTCGACTCGCTGCAGATCCAGTCGATCGACGACGGAAACACCGGATACATCGCCGCGATGGCCGCACCGCACAAGGCCGCCATCCAACGGCAGGCCCAGATCGCCCAGGCGCAGGCCACCCAGGCCTCGGTCGAGGCGAAGCAGTTGGCCGCGCGGAACCAGGCCGAGTACGCCCGGCAGACCGCCGTGGTGAAGGCCGAGTACTCGGCCCAGGTCGACCGCGCGCAGGCGGAGTCCGCACAGGCCGGCCCGCTGGCGATGGCCCACGCGCAGCAGGAAGTCCTCATCGCCCAGACCGAACTGGCCCAGCGCCAGGCCGAGCTCCGGCAGCAGCAGCTGCGGGCCGAGATCGTCAAGCCCGCCGAGGCCGAGGCCGTGCGGATCCGGGTCCTGGCGGTGGCCGAGGCCGAACGGATGAAGATCCAGGCCGAGGCCGCGGCCTCGTACGACCGGGTGGCACTGGACCGGATGCTGATCGACCAACTCCCGCTGATCGTCAAGGAAG
>NZ_JAPVLU010000041.1 GCF_027158205.1 Streptomyces sp. H39-S7
AACGCTTCACGATCGACCCCACCCAGGCATAACAGCGGCAACCCGCCGCTTCACCCACCCCAACACCCCAACCAGCAGCGGGTTCGTGCTCAGACAGCTCTCAGAATCTGCGAACCCGCTGCTTTCCACCTTTCCGTTCCGTCTTGCCCCCGATGGTCTGGCGACCCGCCGGCAGTTACGGGCCGATGGGCTGCGGCCGGGCGGGCAGGACATCGCCGCACAGGTGATGTGGCACTCCCGCCGCTACGGCCGTCGCATCCGTGTCGCGTACCTGTATCGGATCGAGCGGGCCGTGCCGGTCCGGCCGATGACCCCGGCCAAGTGGGCGTCCCTCGCCCTTGCGAACGCAGCCCGGCGCGTGTGTCCGCAGTGCCACAAGGACGCCGGATACGTCATCGCGTCCTCGCTCGGCATGTGCGTGACCTGCGCCTACCCCGAAGAACAGCGCGTTGCCTGAACCTCCCCACCCAAGGAGCAGACCCACCGTGTCTGAAAACCCGCTGATCAACCACACCAACGACGACGACTCGGACAGCCGCGACACCGATGCGGCCGACCGTAACGAAGGTTCGGTGCTGCCGTTCCTGTCCAAGCGCGGCAAGACCGTCCCGGACGTGGCGCCCGATGAGCCCGCGACCGGTGAGCAGGAGATCGACCTCCCCGACGAGGACCCCGAGGCCGAGGGTCTGATCGAGGGCGAGGCCGTCGACCGGCCGCAGGTGAAGTATCCGACCGCGCTCGCGGAGACGATGAAGGCCAAGGACAAGGCCCGTCACAGCGTCATCCCGGCGTGGCTGAAGTCGCCGGAGCAGCGCAAGCAGGTCGCCCGGTGGGCGGTGCGCCACTATGCGGCGGTGACCGGCTTTCACGCGGTGCGGATCCCGCTGTACTGGGCCAAGCTGACCGCCTACGCCCCGTACGGGCTGGCCCGCTGGGCGGGAGCGGCCGGCCGATGGGTCTCCGACGCGGAATCCCGCCCCGTCCGTCTCGCGGCGGTGCGCGCTGAGGACGCGGCCGAGTACCTGCGCCTGGCCCGCATCCGGGACGGACGGGTGAAACTGCGCGGCATCCTCGCCTCGCTGGCGAGCCTGGTCGGTCTGGGCGCGACGCTGGCGATGTGGGTGCTCGCGCCCACGTGGATGCTCGCACTGGCGGCGGTCATCGTGACCACGACGTTCGGTTGGGCGGGCATTCCCGCCGACCGGCCGCTGATCGAGTCCGCCCGGGTCAAGTTCCGCAACCGCAAGCTGACCAGCGACATCGTCTCGCGGGCGTTCATCGCGGCCGGGCTCACCAAGCCCGATCAGGGCGTGGCGTTCCCCCGCCCGATCGTGCCCGATGGCGACGGCTACCGCGTGACCGTCGACCTCCCATACGGCAAGACGTTCGCGCACGCGCTCAAGGCCCATGAGTCGCTGGCTTCGGGTATCGACGTGGCGCCTACGCAGGTGTTCTTGGACAAGGACGTGACGAGCGCGCGGCGGGTGTCGATGTGGGTCGCGAACCAAGACCCGCTGGCCGTTCCTGCCGGTCCCTCTCCGCTCATCACGGCGGAACGGGTGGACTTTTGGAAGCCGTTCCCGTGGGGCCGCGATGAGCGCGGCAACGAGGTGGCGGTCACGATGCTGTGGCTCTCGCTCCTGGTCGGGGCGGTGCCCCGGCAGGGCAAGACGTTCTCCGCACGGACCATCGCGCTGGCGGCGGCGCTGGATCCGTACGTGCGCCTGATCGTGTTCGACGGGAAGGCGTCGCCGGACTGGCGCAACTTCGCGAAGGTCGCGCACCGCATCGGGTTCGGGATCGTGCCGAAGAACGGCATCGACCCCGTGCTGCACCTGATCAACGCGCTCACCGAGCTGAAGGCCGATGTGGAGGACCGCTACCACCGGCTGTCCGAGCTGCCGTTGCACCTGTGCCCGGAGGGCAAGCTCACCCCGGAGCTGTCGCGGAACAAGGCCATGAACATGCCGCTCACGATGGTCGTCATCGACGAGGTGCAGGAGTACCTGCAGCACCCCGAGCACGGCAAGACCATCCTTGACCTGCTGGTCTACCTCGCCCGCGTCGCCCCGGCGGTCGGTGTGTCCGTCATGAACTCCACGCAGAAGCCGGACGACAAGGCGTGCCCGTCGGTCCTGCGCGACCAGCACCAGGCCCGCTTCGCGCTGATGGTCGGCTCCTGGCAGGTCTCGGACGTCATCCTGGGCGCGGGCTCCTACACCGAGGGGCTGGACGCGTCGCGGCTGCTGCGCTCCCACAAGGGCGTTGGGCTGCTCAAGGGCATGTCCGACGAGTCGGGGATCGTGCGCACCTACCTCGCCAACGGCCGCGACGCGGAGAGCATCCTCACCCGCGCCGCAGCCCTGCGCGAGGCCGAAGGCACCCTGTCCGGCGACGCGATCGGTCAGAGCGCCGGCAACGACGCGGCGGCGGACACGCTGCTGGACGACATCGCCGCCGTGCTGCCCCGCTCGCAGGCCAAGGAGTGGTCCGAGATCGTGGTCGACGCGCTCGCGAACCTGAACCCCGAGCGGTACGGCATGTGGGCCGCGCTGGAAGGCCGCGCGAAGGCGGACCAGCTCAACAACGCGCTCAAGCCGTACGGCATCGGCACCGAGCAGATCGGCCGCCGCATCGACGGCAAGCCCGTCACCCGGCGCGGCATCGTCCGCGAACACATCACCGCCGCCATCACCGAGCGCAACCGCAAACGCCCCGCCGCATAGGTCCCCAGGGTCGCTAGCGCTAGCACCACACGTCGCTAGCGCTAGCGACCTCGCTAGCGACCCAAACAACACCTGATCAGGTCGCTAGCGGCTAGCGACCGACCTGCGCAAACCCCAGAATCCGGCCCTGGAGGCCCATCGTGCCCCTGCCCGCGCTCGCTAGCTTCCTCCTCCTGCTGTTCACGCTCTGCTACGCCGGACTGTGCGCCGCGCAGCCGTTCGCGGCTTGCCGCAAGTGCCGGGGCTTCGGCTTCGCAACCAAGACCGACCGCAAGGGCCGGGCCAAGCGCGGCAAGGACTGCCGCCGCTGCAAGGCCACCGGCGCCCGCATACGACGCGGCCGGCACCTGTGGGACCTGTGGCGCCGCACCCACGAGCGCGGCACCCGACCCACCCCGACCGCCGGCACCCGAACGGAGTCCCGCCCGTGGCTGTGACCGTCTCCCTCGTCCTGCTGTTCGGCGCCCTGCTCGCCTTCCTGCTCAAGGTCGGCTCCATCAAGGCAGGCGTCTGCTTCGTCGCCGTGATGTTCGGCTTCCTGCTCGCTTCTACCGGCGCGGCAGGCCCCATCAACCACGCCATCACCGGAGCCGCCCACACCATCGGCGACATGCGCCCCTGACCACCGGAACGGAGAACCCCGTGTACGAGACCACCGCACCCCCGCCCACCTTGCGTCACCAGCTCATCGCGGCCCTGCCCAAAGTGGCACCGGTCCTGGCCACCTCCACCGTGCTGATCCTGGCGCGCATCTGGAACGCCAACGGCGCAGAACACTCCGTCGGCGACGCGTGGCTCATCGGCGTCCTGGCCACCGGAGCCGCGATGGCCGGGGGCGCGTCGGCAACCGGCCGCAACGCTGACGGCACCGTGACCGGGATGGCGTTCACCGCCGCCGGCACCCTCGCCTTTGCCGGGGTCGCCGCCTACGCGGACGACCTGCCGCTCCCGCTCCTGCTGTGGGCGATCGCCACCGTCCTCGCCTACACGCTGGCCGCCCGCTACTGGCGCACCGACCGCCGCGAAACCCTCGCCTACGACCGGCGCACCATCGAACGCCACGAGGACCACCGGCACGTCGAAACCGTGGAAGTCATCCGGGCCCGCGCCCAGGTCAATAGCGCACAAGCCGGGGGCACCTACGCCACCGCGCTCGCCGCAGCCCTCACCGCCCGCGCAGCCCTGCCGGGCTTTGACCCCGCCGCCCTGGCCACGTCCGGACTGCCCGAACTGACCGCCGCCGACACCGACCCTGACAGGACCTGGTGACCGTGCCCATACCCGCCGCGTACACCGACGCCCCGCCGATAATCCGCGAAATCAACCTCGTCCTGCACCTCGTCGCCGCGCTCCGGGTCTCATCGACCCCGGAGCGGGTGCGGGAGCTGCAGCTCCGCAAGGCCGCGCTGCTGGACCGCATCGCCCTCAAGACCCCGGACGACACCGACGCGGCCGACGTCGCCGGAGACGCAGCCATAGAGCTGATGCGCCAGGACCACGGACCGGCGGAGCCGACCGGCGGACTGACGACGACCCTGCTCGGGATCGCGGCCCGCCACTACGTCCGTGACCAGTACGCCGCGTACTCCAACGGCCTGCCCACCACCTGACTGTGCCCGGGGCGGACGCCTCTCGCCAAAGAAATCGTCCGCCCCGGCTCTTCCCCCCGTTCCAAGGAACAGGAGACCTCCAGCATGACCCACCACGCGTTCCTTCGGCGATCCCGCCGACCCCGCTTGCTGGACGCCTACGGGTGCCAGGGCGGCGCCGGCAAGGGCTATGACGACGCCGGGTTCGACGTCACCGGTCTCGACCTGCACCCGCAGCCCCGCTACCCCTTCACCTGCATCCAGGGCGACGCGGTCGCCTTCATCCGCGAGCACGGGGCGGAGTTCGACGCGATCCACGCGTCTCCGCCGTGCCAGCACGACAGCGACTGCCAGCGCCTCCAGGGACGCGACCACCCCGACCTAATCGCCCCCACCCGCGCCGCCCTGGAGTCCACGGGGCGGCCGTGGGTGATGGAGAACGTCAAGGGCGCTCTGCCCAAGCTCCGCGAGCCGGTGATGCTGTGCGGGGCGATGTTCGGGCTGCAGACCTACCGGCACCGGTACTTCGAAACCGGCGGCGGCTTCACTCTCACCGCACCCTCCCACCCGGCCCACGCCGCGCCGCAGGCCAAGATGGGACGCCCCGTCCCGGCAGGCTGGTACGGGCAGTTCGTCGGGAACTTCTCCGGCGTCGACCTGGCCCGCCGCGTCATGGGCGTGCCGTGGATGAACCGCGACGGCATCCGCGAATGCATCCCACCCGCCTACAGCGCGTGGATCGGCGCCCAGCTCCTGACCAGCATCACGTTGTCGCTGGAGGTGGCGGCATGAACGAGCTGGTGACCACCGCCCTGGAGCTGGCTGCGGCCGGGGTGCCGGTTCTGCCGTTGAGGGCAGGCAAGGTGCCGTTCGGGAACTGCCGTATCTGCTCTGATAGCGCCTGCGGAGGACGGCCCAACATGAAGGTTCCCGGCCCCTGCCGGTGCCCGGATGTCTGTCACGCGTGGGCTGCCGCCACCACCAACCCTCACGTCATCGCGTCTGCGGCATGGGCCAGGGCATGGCGTCGCGCCGTGGCCGTCGCCTATCACCCGGGAGGGGCCGGCCTCACCGTTGTCGACCTGGACAACGTGCAGGCCGTCACGTGGGCGCGGGAAACCCTGCCCGCTACGCGCACAGTGCCGACAACGCGCGGAGAGCACTGGATCTACCTGGGCGCCCTGCGGTCTGCGAACGCGGTCCGGACCGGCGTCGACATCAAATCCCTCATGTCCTACGCACGCTGGCGCGGCCCCGGGCATGGCCTCATGGTCGCTCTGCCGACCTCCGTCCGCGCGCTGGTCGCGACAGAAGAGACCACCCCCGCCCCGGGGCCGGTGGTCTCTTCTGACCGCGAACGGGCCGACTGGAACGGGGCGGTAGCGGCCGGATGCCGCCACACCGAGAAGTACGTGCGCACCGGCTTGGATCGCGGCCTGGCCCTGATCCGTAGCCGCACCGAATCCGGCGCCGCGTCGCAGACGTTCGGCGTGGCCCGGTTCCTGGCAGCCCAGCACACGCAGTGTCCGGGTCCGTGCGGCATGGACGTACTTGAGCGCCAGATCGTTGCCGCAGCCGTCGCCGTAGGCGTCCCCGAGAAATACGCCCGACGCGCTGTCGCGAACGGTTACGCGGGGAGGGCGGCATGAACGCTCATGGTGAATCCGCAGCACCCATCGGACGACAGCTCGCCCTGATCGGACCTTCCGACGCGTCTCCGACCAAGGAGGCCACCGGGCGGGCGGTCGTTGCTCGAAAGACGCCGGCCGGAGGCCGTCCTTCCATGCCTGTCCGCTCGGAGCCGCAGACGCAGCCGGTCGGACCCGCATGGGTGATCGCGTGGATTCACATCGTGGCGCCGGACTACTACACGGAGCAGGTCTCCGCACATGTGTGGTGCACCTGCGGATTCGAGCGCCGTGCCCGAGGCCGCCGCAGTGTCCTGCTGGTGGTTCAGCAGCACATCGCGCACCGCACCCAATGCCCGCTCCGCAACGCTGCCGAAGGGAGGCAGGCCGCATGAGCACCCCCAGCGAATCCCTGCCCGACCTGTGGGACGCGCCCTTGTCCGACCCGGACGAACCCGCACCGCAGGTCTGGGACAACCCCGTACCCCTCACCGGCCACCACCAGCTTCGCGCCTTCCCCACCCATGCCCTGCCCGGATGGCTGCGGGAGTTCACCGAAGCCGTTGCCGAGGAGACCCAAACCCCGATCGACCTCGCCGGATGCATCGCCCTGGCGGTACTGGCCACCGCCGCCGGCGGACGGGCGGTGGTGAACGTGCGGGGGAACTGGCGAGAGCCCACGAATCTGTTCGTGGTCGTGGCTCTCCCGCCTGCCAACCGCAAGTCCGCCGTATTCGACCTGCTCTCCGACCCGCTGTACGAAGCGGAGAAGCAGCTCCAGGCCGCGACGAAACCGCTCATCGCCGAAGCGCAGTTGACCGTGGATCTCGCGCGGGAAGCGGCCAAGGAAGCGGCCGTCCTCGCCCGCGGCGACGGGTCGCGCGATGAACTGGTGGCTACCGCCGTGGCGATGGCACAGAGCGCGGACACGCTCAAAGTCCCGGTACTGCCGCAGTTGCTCGCCGATGACGCGACGGCCGAGACCGTCATTACCCGCATGGCAGAGCAGGAAGGACGCATCTCCGTCATGTCGGCGGAAGGCGAGATCTTCGACATCATCGCCGGTCGCTACACGGGCGGCGCCCCCAACATGGGGCCGTTCCTCAAAGGCCACGCGGGGGACCGGCTGCGCGTGGATCGACAGACCCGCCGGGAGTACATCGACCACCCCGCACTGACGATGGGCCTGTGCGTCCAGCCGCAAGTACTGGACGACATCGGACGCATTAAGGGCGGCAGGGGGCGCGGCCTGCTGGGGCGCTTCCTGTACTCCCTGCCGGAATCCCTGGTCGGCCGACGCGTCTCCAACCCCGCACCCATCCCGGCAGATGTCCGGGCGACCTACACCCGCCGCGTCATCGCCCTGACGCTCTCCCTGGCGGACTGGACGGATCCGGCGGTACTTCAGCCCACTTCCGACGCGG
Source organism: Streptomyces sp. H39-S7 (assembly GCF_027158205.1). GTDB lineage: Bacteria > Actinomycetota > Actinomycetes > Streptomycetales > Streptomycetaceae > Actinacidiphila. The sequence goes on from NZ_JAPVLU010000041.1 coordinate 7,368, forward strand.
ACGCGGCGCTCCTGGCCTTTCAAGACCTGGTAGAGCCGAAGTTGGCGGCACGGGGTGGCGCGTTCGGACACATCAGCGACTGGGCGGGAAAGCTGGTCGGAGCCGTCGCCCGCATCGCCGGTCTGCTGCACCTGGCCGAGCACCCCGACAACGCTCACACCATCCCGATCACCGTCACGACGATGGAGGCCGCGATCGAGGTGGGCCAGTACTTCGCCACGCACGCGCTGGCGGTGTTCGACCGGATGGGAGCCGATCCCACCGTGGCCAGGGCCCGCACGGTCCTGGACGTGCTGAAGACGGCTGAAGTCGGGGAGATCAGCAAGCGGGATCTTCTGGTGAAGCTCTCCCGCTCCGAGTTCACCACCGTCGCCGACCTCGAACCCGTCCTCGGTCTGCTGGAGGACCACGGCTGGGTGCGGAGTCTGCCCGTCGCCCGGACCGGTGGACGTGGCCGGCCGCCCTCCCCGCGCTACCTCGTACACCCGCGAGTGCACGACCCCGCCGCCTGAGCGCCTGAATCCCTCCACAGAAACCACGGAATACACAGAAATACCGCACCTGTGCTCTGACCTGCGACGGACCGCCCGCCCGGCGGCTCCCACAGAAACCCCTGGAAGTCCCACAGAAATACCTGCCCTTATTTCTGTGGAACTTCCGACGATTTCTGTGGGAGCTCGCCATGCCGTCTCGCAGCCCCCGTTTCCGCAGGTCAGCCCGCTGAGCCGGTCTTTCTGTGTATTTCGTGGTTTCTGTGGCGCCCCCCGGTACCCAGAGCTGTCCCGAGGAGCCACGTGAACCCCGCCCACGACATCCCGTACGACCCGACCCTCGTCCTGCTCACGGTCGAGGAAGCCGCCCGGCGCCTCCGCATCGGCCGGACGCTCTGCTACCGCCTCATCCGGAACGGGGAGTTGGAATCCGTCCCGGTCGGCAGGCTGCGCCGGGTCCCGGCCGAAGCAGTCCCTGAATACGTCGCACGTCTCCGCCGGTCCCACCGCCACATCGCCGCTGCCTGAGGAGCTGTGCCATGCCTGAGAACGCCAAGCGCACCCGGAATCCCAACGGCGAATCGACCATCTACTTCGGCAAGGACGGCCGTTGGCACGGCCGGGTGACGGTCGGAGTCAGGGACGACGGACGACCCGACCGCCGACACGTAAACCGCAAGACGAAAGCGGAGATCCACAGCGCCGTGCGCGAGCTGGAGAAGATGCGCGACGCCGGCACCGTGCGCAAGCCTGGTAAGCGCTGGACCGTGAAGACCTGGCTTGCCCATTGGGTGGAGGAGATCGCGGCTCCCCACGTGAGCGAGAACACCATCGACGGATACCGCGTGGCCGTCAACGTCCATCTCATCCCGGGACTGGGCGCTCATCGACTCGACAAGTTGGAGCCGGAACACCTCGAACGCCTCTACAAGAAGATGCAGGCCAATGGCAGTGCGGCCGGGACCGCGCACCAGGTGCACCGCACCGTGCGGGCCGCGCTGAATGAGGCCAAGCGACGCGGCCACCTGACCAAGCCGAATCCGGCGACGATCGCGAAGGCTCCCAAGCTCGATGAGGAGGAGATCGAGCCCTACACGATCGAGGAAGTGCAACAACTCCTGCTGCAGGCAGGGAAGCAGCGCAACGCCGCCCGATGGGTCATCGCCCTGGCGTTGGGCCTGCGGCAGGGGGAAGTACTCGGCTTGCAGTGGTCGGACGTCGATCTGGATGCCGGAGTCATCCGGGTCCGCCGGGGACGCCTGCGGCCGAGGTACGCGCACGGCTGCGGTGAGACCTGCGGCCGGAAGGCGGGGTACTGCCCGCAGCGGGAGAGCGTCCGCCGTGAGACCAAGGCCACAAAGTCGCGGGCGGGAAGGCGGCCGATCGGCCTCCCGGAGGAGCTGACGGCACTCCTGCGCGAGCACAAGGTGTCGCAAGACCGGGAACGGAAGATCGCGCGAGACCTGTGGATCGACAAGGGCTACGTCTTCACCTCACCGACAGGGGAGCCGCTGAACCCCAACACGGACTTCCACAAATGGAAGGAGCTGCTGAAGGCAGCCGGCGTCCGGGACGGGCGCTTGCACGACGCCCGGCACACCGCCGGGACCGTGCTGCTCATCCTCGGAGTCTCCGACACGATCGTTGACGCGATCATGGGATGGGAGCCGGGGAAGTCCGGACGGATGCGCTCGCGGTACCAGCACCTCACCGGACGCGTCCTGAAGGACACCGCGAGCAAGGTGAGCGGACTCCTGTGGGGACGACCGGAGGGGCCCGGGTCCGGGGCCCAGAACGGCAACTGAGACCAAAACTGAGACCAGAGACGACGGAAGCCCGGACCTTGTTCAGGTCCGGGCTTCCGTCTGCCCTGATGGGCGGGTGCGGAGGATACGAGATTCGAACTCGTGAGGGGTTGCCCCCAACACGCTTTCCAAGCGTGCGCCCTAGGCCACTAGGCGAATCCTCCGCGACGAACACTACAAGACTCGGAGGGGTGCTCGCGAACTCGTAAGTGGGTGATCCGATCGGGTACGCTGTGTGCAGCCCCTCACGTGGCGCTATCTCGCTGAACTCCCCCAGGGCCGGAAGGCAGCAAGGGTAGGTGGGCTCTGGCGGGTGCGTGAGGGGTCTTTGCGTTTTCCGGGGGCGTCGGATGTCGGTGGGCCCCCATATCCTCGTAGGCGTGTCCCTCGCTCTGTACCGCCGCTATCGTCCCGAGTCCTTCGCCGAGGTCATCGGGCAGGAGCACGTAACCGACCCGTTGCAGCAGGCGCTGCGCAACAACCGGGTCAATCACGCGTACCTGTTCAGTGGGCCTCGCGGCTGCGGGAAGACGACGAGCGCGCGCATCCTGGCGCGGTGTCTGAACTGTGTTCAGGGGCCGACGCCGACGCCGTGCGGGGAGTGCCAGTCGTGCCAGGACCTGGCGCGGAACGGGCCGGGATCCATCGACGTGATCGAGATCGACGCGGCGTCGCACGGTGGTGTGGACGATGCGCGTGATCTTCGGGAGAAGGCGTTCTTCGGGCCGGCGGGCAGCCGGTACAAGATCTACATCATCGACGAGGCGCACATGGTCACCCCGCAGGGCTTCAACGCCCTGCTGAAGGTGGTCGAGGAGCCCCCGGAGCATCTGAAGTTCATCTTCGCGACCACCGAGCCCGAGAAGGTCATCGGGACGATCCGGTCGCGTACCCACCACTACCCCTTCCGGCTGGTGCCGCCCGGCACGTTGCGGGACTACCTCGCCGAGGTCTGCGCCCGGGAGGACATTCCGGTCGAGGACGGCGTGTATCCGCTGGTCGTGCGCTCGGGCGCGGGTTCGGTGCGGGACTCGATGTCGGTGATGGACCAGCTGCTGGCGGGCGCGGGCGCCGACGGTGTGACGTACGCCATGGCGACGGCGCTGCTCGGCTACACGGACGCGGCGCTGCTCGACGAGGTGGTGGACGCGTTCGCCGCCGGTGACGGGGCGGCGGTCTTCGAGATGGTCGACCGCGTCATCGAGGGCGGCCACGATCCGCGGCGCTTTGTGGCGGACCTGCTGGAGCGGCTGCGCGACCTCGTGATCATCGCGGCGGTTCCGGACGCCGTGGACAAGGGGCTCATCGACGCCCCGAGCGACGTCGTGGAGCGGATGCGGGCCCAGACGTCCGTCTTCGGCGCCGCCGAGCTGAGCCGTGCTGCGGACCTGGTCAACACCGGTCTGACGGAGATGCGTGGTGCCACGTCGCCGCGGCTGCAGCTGGAGCTGATCTGCGCCCGGGTGCTGCTGCCCGCGGCGTACGACGACGAGCGGTCCGTGCAGGCCCGGCTGGACAAGCTGGAGCGGCGGGGCTTCGCCCCCGGCGCCCCCCAGGTCCCGGATTTCGCCTACCAGCCCGCGCACGCCGACCACGCCCCCGCCCCCGCTTCCGGCGGTCCCGGTGGCGCGGCCTCGGTCCGTGCGGCTGTGGGCGGTGGCGGTGGTACCGGTGGCGGACGCCCGGTTGCGACCCCGCAGCCGGCTCCTGAGCAGCGCGAACCCAGTACCGGTCCCAGTCCCGCAGCCGCAGCCGTTCCGGCGCCCTCGGACGGCGGCGCCCGGCAGCGGCCCGGCGCCTGGCCGACCACGGCCGCCCCCGCGGCTCCCGCCGCCGAGCCGGCCGCCCCTGCCGAGGCCGCCCGCCCGGGCGCCTGGCCGACGTCCGCCCCGGCCGCCGCGGCCACTCCGGCCGCTGCCCCGGCCGTCCGGACACCGCCGCCCGCCGGGCCCGCCGCCCCTGCGGCGTCCGGGTTCGCCGGTGACTCGACGCGTGTCCGGCAGATGTGGCCGGACATCCTGGAGGCGGTCAAGAACCGCCGCAGGCTGACGTGGATGCTCCTCCTGAACAACGCGCAGGTCGCGGGCTTCGACGGGCAGACGCTGCAGCTCGGCTTCGACAACCCCGGGGCGCGCAACAGCTTCGCCAACAGCGGCAGCGAGGACGTGCTCAAGCAGGCGATCGTCGACGCGCTCGGGGTGGAGTGGCGCATCGAGGCGATCGTGGACCCGTCGGGTGGCGGAGGCACGTCAGGAGGCCCCGGTGGTGGCTTCGGCGGAACCGGCGGTGGAAGCGGTGGCGGAACCGGGGGTGGAACCGGTGGCGGCGGCTCCCGCCCGCCTGCCCCGGCCGCCCCACCCGCACCCTCCGCCCCGGCCCCGCCGGCCCAGCCCGCGCCGTCCACGTCGTCCGACCCCCAGGGCGGGCCCGTCCAGCAGGCCTCCTATGCCGCGCCCCAGGCGGCCCCCGGCCGGCCCCAGGGCCCGCCGCCGCTGATGTCGGACGAGACGCCGCCGCCCCTGGAGGACGACATTCCCGAGGACGACGACGTGGATCTGGTCGAATCCCCGCTGTCCGGATACGAGCTGTTCGTGCGCGAAATGGGTGCGACAGTGATCCAGGAGATTCCGAACGACTGAAGTCACCCGGTGTTCCGCGTCACGTCGTCCGATCCTCCGTACGGCGTAGGGCGCAGGGCCGTCCGAGCACGTAGGCTCGCCCTACCCCGCAACGTTGTCGTGAGGCAGGAGTGAACCCGTGATCCCCGGTGGTCAGCCCAACATGCAGCAGCTGCTCCAGCAGGCCCAGAAGATGCAGCAGGACCTTGCGGCAGCCCAGCAGGAGCTGGCCGAGGCGGAGGTCGAGGGTTCCGCGGGCGGCGGTCTCGTGAGGGCCACGGTGACCGGTGCCGGTGAGCTCCGGGGGCTGGTCATCGACCCCAAGGCAGTCGATCCTGAAGATACGGAGACGTTGGCCGATCTGGTCGTCGCCGCCGTGCACAACGCGAACGCGACCGCGCAGGAGCTCCAGCAGGAGAAGCTCGGTCCGCTCGCCCAGGGGCTGGGCGGCATGCCCGGCCTGCCGTTCTAGGCGTTCGCCCGACTCAGGCGACGACATCCGAGCCGACCCCGTGCCGGCTCCGACCCAAGGAAGGCGCCCGTGTACGAAGGCGTGGTTCAGGACCTCATCGACGAACTGGGCAGGCTGCCCGGCGTGGGTCCCAAGAGCGCGCAGCGGATCGCCTTCCACATCCTGCAGGCGGATCCCGCCGACGTGCGGCGCCTCGCGCACGTACTGGCCGAGGTCAAGGCCAAGGTGCGGTTCTGCAACATCTGCGGGAACGTCGCGCAGGACGAGCTGTGCAGGGTCTGCCGTGACCCGCGCCGCGATCTCGCGGTGATCTGCGTGGTCGAGGAGCCCAAGGATGTCGTCGCGGTCGAGCGCACCCGTGAGTTCCGCGGCAGGTACCACGTACTGGGCGGCGCGATCAGCCCCATCGAGGGCGTCGGTCCGGACGATCTACGGATCCGGGAGCTGCTGACGCGGCTCGCGGACGGCACCGTCACCGAGCTGATCCTCGCCACGGATCCCAACCTTGAAGGTGAAGCGACCGCTACGTACCTGGCCCGCATGGTGAAACCCATGGGGCTGAAGGTGACGCGACTGGCCAGTGGTCTGCCCGTGGGGGGAGACCTGGAGTACGCCGACGAGGTCACGCTGGGTCGTGCCTTCGAAGGGAGACGACTGCTCGATGTCTGACACCGCGGTAACCGCACAGGACCCGAAGGGCGCGCCGGGCTCTCCGGGACGCGACCTCAGCGATCCGAACGTTCAGGAACCCGACGACTTCGCCGTTCAGATCTGCGATCAGATCGAGAGTTTCATCCTCTCGGTCCGCGAGGTCGCCAAGGGCGACGACCCGGACAGCGCGGTCCCGTACCTGCTGCTCGAGGTCTCCCAGCTGCTGCTGGCCGGCGGCCGGCTCGGCGCGCACGAGGACATCGTCCCGGACGAGCGCTACGAGCCCGATATCGGCCCCGAGCCGGACGCGGACGAGCTGCGCCAGCACCTCGCGGCGCTGCTGGAGCCGATCGACGTGTACTCGGAGGTCTTCGACCCCTACGTGCCGCGCAGCACGCCCGTCGCCTGCCGCATTTCGGATGATCTGGCCGACGTGGTGACGGATCTCACGCACGGACTCGCGCACTTCCGCGCGGGCCGGGTGAGCGAGGCGCTGTGGTGGTGGCAGTTCTCGTACCTGTCGAACTGGGGACCGACGGCCAGCGCCTCGCTGCGCGCGCTGCAGTCCCTGGTCGCCCACGTCCGCCTGGACAGCCCGCTGGACGAGCTGGACGGCCTGGACACGGACGATTCGGCGGACGACGAGGACCGGCTGGCCGAGGAGGCCGGCAAGGTCATGGCGGCCGAGCTCGGCACCCCACTGAGCGCCCGCGCCCAGCCCGCCACCGGCTGAGCGCCGGTCCGGCACCGGCTGAGCGCCCAGCCCGGCACCGGCTGAGCCAGCGGCCGCGAAGCGGCGCGGGAACGGCCCGCCAACGGTCCGGAAGCGGCGCCGGAACGACCCGGTAACGGCCCGGGAACGCCCCGCCAACGCCCGCCGACGGTCCGGGACGGCGTTCGGGACGGCATGCCTGCATCCAGCCCCTGATCTGGGGTTATTCCGTTCCGTCCTGGGCAGGGGGCCCACCGAGTGGGCCACATGTCTCAATATCCGGTACTGCGGAGGCCGCCCCGGCCCGCTCGTTAGACTGAGCCGACCGCAGTTCCAGACCTTCCCGAGGAGCGCACGTGGGCCTTGTCGTGCAGAAGTACGGAGGCTCCTCCGTCGCCGATGCCGAAGGCATCAAGCGGGTCGCCCGGAGAATCGTCGACACCAAGAAGAACGGCCATCAGGTCGTTGTCGTGGTGTCCGCGATGGGCGATACGACGGACGAGCTGATCGATCTCGCCGAGCAGGTGTCACCGATTCCCGCCGGCCGGGAGTTCGACATGCTGCTGACCGCCGGAGAGCGCATCTCCATGGCGCTGCTGGCGATGGCGATCAAAAACCTCGGTCATGAGGCGCAGTCGTTCACCGGCAGCCAGGCCGGGGTGATCACCGACTCCGTCCACAACAAGGCGCGGATCATCGACGTGACGCCGGGCCGGATCCGGACCGCGCTCGACGAGGGCAACATCGCGATCGTGGCCGGCTTCCAGGGCGTGTCCCAGGACAAGAAGGACATCACCACGCTGGGCCGCGGCGGCTCCGACACGACCGCGGTGGCGCTGGCCGCCGCGCTCGGCGCCGGGGTGTGCGAGATCTACACGGACGTCGACGGGGTGTTCACCGCCGACCCGCGGGTCGTCAAGCGCGCCCAGAAGATGGACTGGATCTCCTTCGAGGACATGCTGGAACTGGCCAGCTCCGGTTCGAAGGTGCTGCTGCACCGCTGCGTCGAGTACGCCCGTCGTTACAACATCCCGATCCACGTCCGCTCGTCCTTCTCCGGTCTGCCGGGTACCTGGGTGAGCAACGAAGCACCGCAAGGAGGCAAGCCGATGGAGCAGGCGATCATCTCCGGGGTTGCGCACGACACGTCCGAGGCCAAGATCACGGTCGTAGGGGTGCCGGACAAGCCGGGCGAGGCGGCGACGATCTTCCGGGCCATCGCGGACGCCGAGGTCAACATCGACATGGTCGTCCAGAACGTGTCGGCCGCGGCCACCGGTCTCACCGACATCTCCTTCACCCTCCCCAAGACCGAGGGCCGCAAGGCGATGGACGCGCTCACCAGGGCGCAGGACCGCATCGGGTACGACTCGCTGCGCTACGACGACCAGATCGGCAAGATCTCGCTGGTCGGCGCGGGGATGAAGACCAACCCTGGCGTCACGGCGACCTTCTTCGAGGCGCTGTCGAACGCCGGGGTCAACATCGAGCTGATCTCGACATCCGAGATCCGGATCTCGGTGGTCACCCGGGCCGACGACGTGAAGCCGGCCGTCCAGGCGGTGCACTCCGCGTTCGGGCTCGACAGCGAAAGCGACGAAGCGGTCGTCTACGGCGGTACGGGACGATGAGCTACGGCCCGGCCACGGCCGCGGGCTCCGTGGCCGGCGGTCGGTCCAAGCCGACCCTGGCCGTCGTCGGTGCGACGGGCGCGGTCGGCACGGTGATGCTGGAGCTGCTCTCCACCCGGCAGGACGTGTGGGGTGAGATCCGGCTGATCGCCTCCGCGCGGTCGGCCGGCCGCCGCCTCGTGGTGCGCGGTGTGGAGACCGAGGTCGTCGTGCTGAACGAGGAGGCGTTCGAGGGCGTCGACGTCGCGATGTTCGACGTCCCGGACGAGGTGGCCGCCCAGTGGGCGCCGATCGCCGCCGCCAAGGGCGCGGTCGTCGTGGACAACTCCGGAGCCTTCCGGATGGATCCCGACGTCCCGCTGGTGGTGCCGGAGGTGAACGCGCACGCGGTGCGGATGCGTCCGCGCGGCATCATCGCCAATCCCAACTGCACGACGCTGTCGATGATCGTGGCGATCGGCGCGCTGCACGCCGAGTTCGGGCTGAGCGAGCTGATCGTCTCCTCGTACCAGGCGGCCTCCGGCGCGGGCCAGGCCGGCGTGGACACCCTGCGCGACCAGCTCTCCAAGATCGCCGGCACCCACCTGGGGACCCAGCCGGGCGATGTGCGGCGCACGGTCGGCGACTTCGGTCCCTTCCCGGCACCGCTCGCGCTCAACGTGGTGCCGTGGGCGGGCTCGCTGCGCGAGGACGGCTGGTCCTCGGAGGAGCTCAAGGTCCGGGACGAGTCGCGGAAGATCCTCGCCCTCCCGGAACTGCGCGTCACCGCGACCTGCGTACGGGTGCCCGTCATCACGACGCACTCGCTGTCGGTGCACGCGCGGTTCGAGAACGAGGTGACCGTGGAGAAGGCGCACGAGATCCTGCGGAGCGCCCCTGGGGTCGTCGTGACCGACGATCCCGCCCAGGGTGAGTTCCCGACCCCCGCGGACGTGGTGGGCACCGACCCGACGTGGGTCGGCCGGGTACGCCGCTCCATGGACGACCCGAACGCGCTGGAACTCTTCGTGTGCGGTGACAACCTGCGCAAGGGCGCCGCCTTGAACACTGCACAGATCGCCGAAGTCGTGGCGGCCGAGTTCGTCGGTTCGCACACATGATGTGATCAACTCTTTGGTCTGGACCACTTGTCGTGGTTCCTCCGCCAATGGACAATTCGCTCCCTGGCCACTGCAACCGGCAGTAGACGGGGGGCGTCTTTGTGTCAGCGCACTGCCCTAATGTGCTGCGTGCCGGGGGTGTCGGGCAGGCGCGGTTCGTGCCTGGGCAAATGGGCGCATTGGGGAAGAGTTGGTACGCATGGGGATATTCGACGCCAGATCAAAGGCGATGCCTTGCGCGTACAACCCTGACGGGGGGACGCGTGTCCAACAGTCGTGGCAGAGGCACTGGGTATCGAGACGGCACTGGGGCGGAGCGGCGCTCCGACACGCGTGCCGCGCTCGCGTACGCCCGGTCGGGCGCGCACTCCGGGCGGGATGCCCGTGATAGCGCCCTGGCCGATCGTGCGCGTGCCGTCCGAGCTGGGCGCTGACGCCGCGATGTCCGTCGGCACCTCGGTCGACCACCTCACCGAGACCTACAGCGCCCACTACCGGTCGCTGCTCGGCCTCGCCGCCCTGCTGCTGGACGACACGGCCTCCTGCGAGGACGTCGTCCAGGAGGCCTTCATCCGCGTCCACTCCGCGCGCAGCCGCGTGCGCGACCCCGAGAAGACCCTCGCCTACCTGCGGCAGACGGTGGTCAATCTCTCCCGGTCGGCGCTCCGGCGGCGCATCCTGGGCCTCAAGCTCCTCTCCAAGCCCATGCCCGACATGGCGAGTGCGGAAGAGGGCGCCTACGAGATCCTGGAGCGCGACCAGCTCAAGACCGCAATGCGTTCCCTCCAGCGCCGTCAGCGCGAAGTCCTCGTGCTGCGCTACTTTGCCGACATGACCGAGGCACAGGTCGCCGAGACGCTCGGAATTTCCCTGGGCTCGGTGAAGGCGTACGGTTCCCGTGGCCTCGCGGCGCTTCGCATCGCGATGGAGGCGACCGTATGACCACCCCCTACGACTCACGTGGCATGGATCCAGAGAACCCCGAAATCCTCGAAGAACCGAACGCAGGACGCGACGAAGCGCCCGCCGGCACCAGCCCCCAGGGGGCGGGATCAAGCCCCTTCGGGGCGAGAACCAGCCCTCTTGCGGGAGCCGGTCCAGGGTCCGGAGCCGGCTCCGGGTCTGAGTCCGGGTCTGGGTCCGAGTCGGCGTTCGGCGCCGCCGGTTCCACTTCCCGCCCCGATCCCGATTCCGGTTTCGGTACCGGAACCGTTTCCGGGGGGAGCTTCGACGAGTTGGCGCTGCGCCAGTTGATGCAGGACGCGGTCAAGAGCCTCAAGCCCGCACCCGACGCGCTCGACCACCTGCGGCACGCCGTTCCGGCCCGCCGGACGCGCCGCCGTCAGGCCGTGGCCGGCGCCGCCGCCGCGTTCCTGCTCGCGTGTACCGCCGTGCCGGCCCTGCTGCACGCCGCCAACACCGCGGACCAGCAGGACACCACCGCGGCCGGCGTCTCCAACCCCAACGAGCCGCGGCAGGACACCGGCGGCGCGGGGGAGAGCAGCCAGGACGACACGGGCGGTCCGGCCGACACCGGGACCAGTGAGGGCAGCGCGCCCGCCCCGTCGGCGACCCCGTCGCCGAACCCCTCACCCACGAGCGCGCCCGGCGCCACCGTCGCCCCGACGCCCTCCGGCTCGACCGGCCGCACCGCCCCGACCTGCGACCGCGCCCAGTTGGGCAGCGGCGCGAGCAGGACCGGCGCCCCGGACGCCAAGGGCAACGTGTACGGCTGGTTCCGCGTCGCGAACGTCTCCGCGAAGGGCTGCCTGGTCAAGGGCGGCGGAGCCCTCACCGTGATCGCGCAGGGCAGCGCCGACGCGTCGAAGATCCAGGTGCTGGACCACACGCTGGGCGACCCGGCCACCGGACTGCCCGACGTGGCGGCCGCCCCGCTGGTCCTCCAGCCGGGCGACACGTACGAGGTCCGGTTCGCCTGGGTGCCGGACGCGGCGGGCCCCAACGGGTGCCCGGCGCCGCCCACTCCGACGCCCACCCCGACCACCGGCGGTGGCAGCACCAGCGGCAGCAGCTCCAACAACGGCACCAGCGCCTCGGACAACACCCCGGCGGCGGCCGACGAACCGCCGACACCCGGCCCGGCGAGCGTCGCCGTCAGCCACACCCCGGAGGCGGGCGCGCCGGCGGTGGCCGACACGACGATCCCGGACGCCTGCGCGGGGACGATCTACAAGACGACGGCCCTCGCGCCGCGGTAATGCCGCAGTAAGGCCGCGGCAGCGCCGCGGTAGCCGAGACGGGCGGGGGCGCCGGGGCGCGAGAGCGCGGCACCCCGCTCCGGCGTGGTGCGGAGGCCCGCGCCCCGGGCCCGGTGGCGTTCATCCGCCCCGCTCCCCGTACCGTTGGGGCGTGTACCGGTTTCTGCTGACCCCGCGCTGGCTGGGAGTCCACCTCTTCGTCGTGCTCGCCGTGCCGTTCTGCGTCTTCATGGGCAGCTGGCAGCTGAGCCGCTTCGAGGACCGGATGAACAGCCACCACGTCGCGGAGCAGGCGCCCGAGGCCGCCGCGTCCGCCGCACCGGTCCCGCTCGCGGACGTCCTCCCGGACGCCAGGGCGCAGGTCACCCAGGACACCACCGGCCGCACGGTCACCGTGACCGGCCGTTACGACACCGGTCACCAGCTCCTGGTCCCCGGCCGTGACCTCGGCGACCGCACCGGCTACTACGTCCTCACCCCGCTGCGCACGGCCGGTGGCGCGGCGCTGCCCGTCGTCCGCGGCTGGCTGCCCGGCGAGGTCTCGTCCGCGAGCCCCGCCGGCATCCCGGCGGCACCCGCGGGCGACGTCACCGTCTCCGGCGCCCTCCAGGCCCCCGAGAACACCGGCACCCAGGGCGTCCAGTCCGCCGGCGGTCTGCCGCAGGGGCAGCTCGGGATGATCAGCGCCGCGTCGCTCGTCAACGTGCTGCCGTACGAGGTCTACAGCGGGTGGATCACGGTCACCGACGCCACCGCGCCCCTCAAGGCGGTGCCCCCGGCGGCCCCCGGCAACTCCGGGCTCGACCTCAAGGCCTTCCAGAACCTGGGCTACACCGGCGAGTGGTTCGTCTTCGCCGGCTTCGTGGTCTTCATGTGGTTCCGGCTGGTCCGCCGCGAGGCGGAGCTGCGCGAGGACACCGCGCTGGGCCTCATCCCGGACCGGACGGACACCGGCACCGAGTCGCCGGGCAAGCTGGAAGAAGCCCTGCCCGGCGACTGAGGCCCCCCACCCGAACTCGTCAGAAACTCGTCAGAAACGCGTCAGAGCGCGTGCTTCATCGCGAAGGCCAGCTCCAGACGCACCTGCTTGATCCGCTCCTCGACGACGAGCGAGCCGTGCCCCGCGTCGTACCGGTACACCTCGTGCACCTTCCCCAGCGCCACCAGCCGCTCGACGTAGTTGTCGATCTGCTGGATCGGGCACCGCGGGTCGTTCATGCCCGCCGAGAGGTACACCGGCGCGGTCACCTGCCCGACGTACGTGATCGGCGACGATGCCTCGTATCGCTCGGGGACTTCGGCGGGCGAGCCGCCGAAGAGCGTGCGGTCCAGCGACTTCAGCGCCTCCATCTCGTCGTTGTACGAGGTGACGTAGTCGGCGACGGGAACCGCCGCGAGCCCCGCCGTCCAGGCGGCCGGCTGCGTGCCGAGCCCCAGCAGCGTCAGGTAGCCGCCCCACGAGCCGCCGGAGAGCACCAGCTTCGCCGGGTCGGCCAGCCCCGAGCCGACGGCCCACTCACGGACCGCCGCGACGTCCTCCAGCTCGATCAGCCCGACGCGGTGCTTGAGCGCGTCCGTCCACTCGCGCCCGTAGCCGGTGGAGCCGCGGTAGTTGAGGCGGACGACGGCGAAGCCGTGATCCACCCAGGCGGCGGGCCCGGCCGCGAAAGCGTCGGAGTCGTGCCAGGCGGGGCCGCCGTGGACCTCGAAGACCGTCGGGAACGGCCCGTCGCCCTCCGGCTTCTGGACGAGGGCGTGCACCGGCCCGCCCGGGCCGTCCACCCACACGTCCTCGACCGGGACCGAGGCCGGGGCCTTGAGCCCCGGCGCCTCCAGCACGATCCCGCCCGCCGTGGACCGCACGACCGCCGGCTGCTCCGCCGACGACCACAGGTACTCCACCGAACCGTCGGGGCGGGCCGTCGCGCTGCTCACCGTCCCCCGCGGGGTCTCCAGCCGGGCGAGTTCGCCCGTCGCCAGTTCGTACCGGAACATCTCGCTGCGCGCCCGGTACGAGTGCACGACGAGCAGCGCGGAACCGTCCGGGTACCACTCGGCGGAGACATCGCCCGGCAGGTCGATCGCCAGCGGCGTCTCCTCGCCGGTCAGCACGTCCCACACCATCGGCAGCCAGCGCCCGGCGCGCTGGTGCCCGACGAGCAGCCGGGTGTCCCCGGCCACCGGCGCGAAGCCGAGGCAGTCGAGCCCGAGCTCCTCGGTGCCGCCGCGGGAGTCGTCCAGCTCGGCGACGGTCGAGCCGTCGAGCCGCACCACGCGCAGCGCGCCGTGCATCGCGTCGCCGTGCTCGGTGTGCTCGATGACGAGCAGCGTGCCGTCCTCCGACAGGTCGCCGATCCCGGCCGACTCCGCGTGCCGGTAGATCTCGACGGGCTCGGCGCCCGGCCGCGCGACGTGCACGGACGTGCCCTCGTCATCCGTCGACCGGCCGATCACGACGGTCCCGTCCGCGCCGAGCGCCAGGCCGGCCGGGTACGAGGGGGCGAGGCCGGGCGTGGCCGGTTCGTCCTCACCGCCGCCGAACGGCTGGCGCATCCACACCCCGAACTCGTCACCGTCGGTGTCGGAGAACCACCACACCCACTCGCCGTCGCGGGACAGCGTGCCCTCCGTCGTCCCGTTCGGCCGGTCCGTCGCCTGGCGGCGTTCGCCGGTGGTCCGGTCCCAGGCGTACAGCTCGAACGTGCCGGTCGCGTTCGATACGAAGAGGCAGCGCTGCGGCGCGTCCTCCGCCCACTCCGGAAGCCCCACCCGAGGCGCGCGGAAACGCTTTTCCCATTCCGGCATGGCAGCCGTGACTTCACTCATGGCTCCATCAAACCCGATGGCCGGGCGCCTTCACCCCGACTAGGGTCACTCCCCATGGACACGGGGACCCCGGCGGACCGACGAGTGACGAAACGTGCCAGGTGGGGCGAGAGCGTGCCGTTCCACACCGCGGGTTTCCCGGCCGGCGAGGACGTGATCCGCCGGTTCGAGGCGGCGGAGATGGGTTCCGTCGCCGGCAAGTCACTGCTGCACCTGCAGTGCCACCTCGGCCACGACGCCCTCGCCTGGGCACGCCGCGGCGCTTCCCGGGTCGTCGGGCTGGACTCCTCGGAGTCCGCCGTCGAGGCCGCCCGCGACCTGGCCGCCGACCTCGGCCTCCCGCCCGACCGAGCCGCCTTCGTCGCCGCCGACGTGTACGACGCGGCCGAAGCCGTCCCCGACTCCGCCTACGACATCGTGTACACCGGCACCGGCGCCCTCTCCCGGCTCCCGGACCTGGTCCGCTGGGCCGAGACGGCCGCGTTCCTCGTCGCTCCGGGCGGCTTTCTGTACCTCACCGACACCCATCCCCTGACGGGCTCCCGCGTGATCCCCGACGACTGGCCGGACGACGCCGCGGGCGGCGGCCCGGACGTCGACGTCTGGGAGACGCAGCACATGCTCGGCGACGTCGCCACCGCGATCGCCGCCACCGGCCTGCGGCTGGAGTTCCTGCACGAGCACGACGGGATGTACTCGCTCCGGGCATCGCGCGCGGTGCGGGGCTGACTCAGGGAGCGCTGTCGGCGCCGGGAATCCGGAGCACGCCGGTCCCGCCCTCCATCCCGGCCCGCAGCATCACCTGGTCGACCAACGCGGCGACCGTCAGCAGGACCACCAGGCCCGGCAGCGTCATGAAGAAGAGGAAGGCCATATCCCGAGCATGCCGCACCGGAACCAGGGGAGCGAGAGGCCCGTCAGGCACGGTCCGCGGTGAAGGCGTACGACGGCAGCGGCGCGTTCCCCTTGTCCCTGGCGAGGGAGCCGAGCACGTCGAGCTGGCTGGTGAGGAAGCCCCGCGCCAGCGGGGTCAGCTCCGCGAACCGCTGGTCGGAGCCGGCCATCCGCCGCGCGGCGTCCACCTCCCAGTCGGCGTCCTGCAGACCCGTCGTGTCCACCTCCAGCTCGGATGCCACCCGCCATCCGGCCTCCGCGAGGATCCGCAGCAGCGCCTCGTGCGAGAACGGCGTCCGCACGTTCCCCTCGCCCCGCGCCCCGACCGCCTCGACATGGCCCTGCACGAGCACGGCCAGCAGGTGCGACAGCTGCTCCACCCCGCGCGGCCGCAGATCCCACTCCGAGAAGCACAGCCGCCGCGCCCACGGCCGGACGCGCGTCAGCGTCCGGAGCAGCTGGTCGAGGGAGGCGAAGTACCAGGAGCAGTGCGACAGCACCACGTAGTCGAACGCGTCGTCCGGGAACGAGACCGCCTCGTCCAGCACGTCGACGCCGAACCGGATGTCGATCCGCGACCCGAGCGGCCCGTCGGCCAGGAACGCCGCCGACTCCCCGAGCGTGACCGGGCTGCCGTACGAGGGCTCCGCGATGTCCACCCCGACCACCCGCCCACCGGGCCCGACCGCGTCCGCGAGCACCGCGGTCATGTCCCCCTGCCCGCACCCGACTTCGAGCACCGAGGCCCCGGCCGGAATCCCCCACCCGTCCACCAGCCCCACCCGGAACCGCGTCTGATCCCGCTGCACCCCGAGATGCCCCACAGAAGCCGCCATGGCCCCCGCAATGATCTCAACCCTGTCCACGCGACATCTCCCTGCTCAGCCCTGCCGCCCCCGCCGCAGCGACTGTAGGTGAGACCCGACGAAAGGGCCCGGGCTTTTCCGCCGTGCCGTCCTCCGTGATCCGGTCGGGCCGTGAGATCCGAGCACATTAATACTTTCATTCACGATAGTATCTGAGGCGCTACTATCTATAGCGCCAGTATTGCCGTGTCGCCACGACGGGATCTTCCTCATGCACCGCTTCATCGGCAGGGACCGAGAACTGCGTACGCTGCGAAATGCGCTCGCCGAGGTCGGAGAAGCCGGCGGCGCGGCCCAGCCCGGCCAGTGCGTGCTCATGCGCGGCAGGCGGCGGGTCGGGAAGTCCACGCTGGTCGAGGAGTTCCTCCGGCAGACGGAGGTTCCCCACCTCTTCTTCACCGCCAGCGGCGGCTCGGCCGAGGACGAGCTGGCGGAACTGCTCGACGCTGCGGCGGGATCCACCCTGCCGGGTCGCTCGCTCTTCGCGGAGGAGACGCCGAGCCAGTGGAACGCGGCCTTCCGGCTCCTGGCGGAGATCCTGCCGGATGACACCCCGAGCGTGGTGGTGATCGATGAGGTGCCCTACCTCATGGAGCGCATCGACGCCTTCGAGGGCATGCTCCAGCGGGCCTGGGACCGGTTGCTCAGCCGTAAACCGGTCCTGTTGCTGCTGGTCGGTTCGGATCTGTCGATGATGGAGGCGCTCAACAGCTACGACCGGCCGTTCCATCAGCGTGGGCGGGAGATGGTCGTGGGTGCACTGAACCCGGCCGACATCGGCGAGATGCTCGGCCTGGAGCCGGCCGCGGCCTTCGACGCCGCACTGATCACCGGCGGGTTGCCGCTGATCTGCCGGGAGTGGCAGGCCGGTAGCTCCATGTGGGAGTTCCTCGAAGCGGCGCTGGAGAACCCGATCTCCGCTCTCCTGGTCTCGGCCGAGCGGTCGCTCGCTGCGGAGTTTCCCCCGCAGGCGATGGGCAGAGAGGTGCTGCGGGCGATCGGGTCGGGCGAGCGGACCTTCACCAATATCGCGCGCGCTGCCGGCGGCATCGCCCACAGCACCCTCAGCAGGGCGGCGGATCTGCTGATCGACAAGCGCGTCGTCGCGGCCGAACTTCCGGTCTCGCTGCACCCCTCGAAAGAGCGGCGCTATCGGGTGGCGGATCCGTATCTGCGGTTCTGGCTGGCATTCCTTGATCCGCACATGGCGGAGATCGAGCGCATGCGCGGCGACCTCACCCTGGCCCGGGTCAGGGACCAGTGGTCCAGTTGGCGGGGACGCGCCGTCGAGCCGTTGATCCGCGAGTCTCTCGCCCGCCTTCTACCTGACGGCGAACTGCCCGCCGCCCCGGTTGTCGGCGGCTACTGGACCCGCAGCAACGATATCGAGATCGACCTCGTGGGCGCCGACCGGCAGCCCGTAGCCAAGCAGTTGCTCTTCCTGGGGTCGGTCAAGTGGCTGGAGACATCCCCCTTCGACGCCCACGACCTGGCCGCCCTGCACAAGCACAGAGCCGCGCTCACCGACGATCCGATCCCACTCGTCGCCGTCTCCCGAAACGGCGTCAGCTGCTCCGGACTCCAGGCGACATTCGGGCCGGAAGAACTGCTCAGCGCCTGGCGCGCCCGCTGAACCGCGGACCACGCGAAGTCGGCGGTGGGCCCTGCCTGTGATGGTTCGCCGATAGGACCGAAGGTTGATGACGGCCATGAGGGGCCGAAAAGGTTGCTGTACCCCTTAGCGCCCCAAACGCGTCAGAGGCCCTGCCGGATTTCTCCGGCAGGGCCTCTGACGTGCTGTGTTACATGGTCGGGGTGGCGGGATTTGAACCCACGGCCTCTTCGTCCCGAATCACGGGCACCGCGGTCGGTGAGGTCATCTACGCACGTCAGAGGCAGCGCAAGGGTCGTTAAAGGTCGCCGCTGGCCGCCCTGGTTGCTGTACTTCGCTGCTGTACTTCCGGCACTGCCTGAACGTCGAGTACCGGCTCGGGAGTGCAGTCAGTACTCCATGGCTAATCGTCGGTACGTGGCCGGCGAGCGCGCCTGATGTTCGTAGAACCGGTCCCGCCCGAAGACTGCATCCAGACGCGGGGGAGTGCGCGGTGAAGTTGTCTCCGGTCGGGACCGGCGTTCTGGCGGCTGATCACGTGACGGCGTTGTCCGGGGCGGAGAGCGGGAGCGTCGCGGAATCAGCGTGGTTGACGACGTGATGGACGTCGAGCGCCAAGTCGTCGAGGCCGAGGGCACAGCCCACGATCCAAAACAGAGCGAGGATGTTGCTGGGGAAGTCGCTCACCGAGTCACGTCCGTTTCGTCGGGGGTTTGCAGATCGAGGAGGTTGGCACACCATTCGCGGCCGCAACGTCCAGCGTGGCCCGCTCGCGCTCACCGCGGCGGGGACCTGCGGTACCCGGCGCGGGGAGTGGCCATCGGATATTCGTCGTCGGGCGCGTAAAGATCGTGTAAGTTCGGTGACGGTGTGCCGGGAAGTCTGGTCGGCGATCGCTTTGGCGATCCTTCTGCCGATCCAGGGAGTTTCCTGTGGTACTTGTCGCGGTGTTCGGTGTTGCGCTGCTGGTTGCGGTGCTGGTGTCCGGCCTGGCCGCCCGTTCCGTTCTCTCCACGTCCTTGCTGTTCTTGCTCGCCGGCGCCGTGGTGGGTGATGGGGCGTTGGGCTTGGTGCACATCGCCCCGGACAGCTCGTTGGTGACCGCGACCGCGGATTTGGCGCTATTCACGGTGCTGTTCACCGACGGCATGCACGTCTCGTTCCCCAGCCTGCGTAGTGCGTGGCGTCACCCCGCCCGCGCTCTGGGCATCGGGATGCCGTTGGCGTTCGGCGGTGTGGCGGTGCTGACGCACTATCTGGTGGGGTTGGACTGGACGACGTCGTTGTTGGTGGGTGCGGTGCTGTCGCCGACCGATCCGGTGTTCGCTTCGGCGATCGTGGGCCGCAAAGAGGTGCCGGCTCGGTTGCGGCAGTTGCTGAACGTGGAGTCGGGCCTCAATGACGGGCTGGCGTTGCCGGTGGTGCTGGTCCTGATCACCGCAGCCGGTCCGTTGCACGCCGAGGGCAGCGGGTCGCTGGGTGTGGTGGGCCTGGAGCTGGCCGGTGGCCTGGCGCTGGGCGTGGTGGTGCCGCTGCTGGTCACGGCCGTGGTGCGGCTGCCGGGGTTGGGTGCGGAGCCGCGTCTGCAGCCGCTGGGGCCGCTGGCGATCGGCATCGTCCTGTACGCGGCCTGCCACCTGACCGGTGCGAACCCTTACCTGGCGGCTTTCGCCGCCGGAGCGGTGCTGGCCTCCGCCGCCCCGCAGACCACCCACGCCTTCGAAGCCCTGGGCGAGGCGCTCGCGGAGCTGAGCAAGTTCGCCGCCCTGCTGGTCTTCGGCGCGCTGCTGACCCCGGCCCTGTTCGGGAGCCTGTCGGTGGGCGGGTATGTGGTGGTGGTCCTGGCGATCGTGTTGATCCGCCCGGCTTCGCTGCTGATCGCCCTGCTGGGCACGCGTATCGACCGCCGGGAGCGGTGGGTGGCGGCCTGGTTCGGTCCCAAGGGCTTCGCGTCAGTGGTCTACGGGCTGCTGGTGCTGCAGGCCGGAATCCCGCACGGCGAACAGGCATACACCCTGATCGCGGTGTGTATCGCGGTGTCCATCGCGGTGCACTCCAGCAGCGATGTCCCCATCGCCCGCCTCTTCCACGTCGACGACCTGATCGGCATCCCGGACGACGAGGACGACATCACGGCCGACGTCGTCGAAGGCCGCAACCCGCAACCACCCCTGCCGTCCCAGGCCGCTGACCCTGCACCCCGCCCCGCGGGGGCGGACACCTCACAGGACAAGGAGTCCCGACGTGCGCGCACGTGACCTCGCCGAGCCCTACCCCAGCATCGGGGAGAGCGATGACGCGCTGGCCGGAGCCCGGCTTTTGGCCGAGCAACGCCTGCCCGCTGTTCTGGTCCTGGACGCCTACGGCCTGCCGAAGGCGATCCTGCCCGCCTCGCAGTTGGTACGCCTGCTGGTGCCGAACTACGTCCTGGAGGACCCCACCTTGGCGGCGGTGATCGATGAGGCCCACGCCGACCGGCTGTGTCAGGCGCTGGCCGGTCGCACGGTCGGCCAGGTTCTGCCCACGGGCGCCACGCCGCCACCGGTCGCCGATGCCGACGACACGGCAGTAGAGGTTGCCGCACTGATGGCGACCTCCCGCAGCCCGCTGGTCGCCGTCGTCGAACACGCCGCCGACCGGCACGGGCAGGGCCGGCTGCTGGGGGTTATCACCGCCTCCCGCCTCCTTGAGCGCCTGCTGGGTGCGGTATGAACAACTGGCACGCCTGGGCAGCCCTGGCGGTCTTCGCCGGCGCCTACGTTCTGATCATCACCGAATGGGTGCACCGGGTCGCTGCCGCCCTGGGCGGCGCCGCCCTCATGCTCGCGCTGCGCGCCACGGACGCGGACGCCGCGTTCTTCTCCACCGATTCCGGCATCGACTGGAACGTCATCTTCCTGCTGCTGGGCATGATGATGATCGTCGGTGTGCTGCGCCGCACGGGACTGTTCGAGTTCCTGGCGATCTGGGCGGTCAAACGCGCCCACGCCAAACCCTTCCGCGTCATGGTGATGCTGGTGGTCATCACCGCGGTGGCCTCCGCGCTGCTGGACAACGTCACCACCGTGCTGCTCGTCGCCCCCGTCACCCTCCTGGTGTGCGAGCGCCTCAATCTGCCGGTGGCACCGTTCCTGATCGCCGAAGTGCTGGCCTCCAACATCGGCGGCATCGCCACCCTCGTCGGCGACCCGCCCAACATCATCATCGCCAGCCGCGCGGGCCTGAACTTCAACGACTTCCTCGTCCACCTCGCCCCACTGGCCGTGATCCTGACCGCCGTACTGGTAGGCATGTGCCGGTTCATGTTCCGCAAAGCGTTCATCTACGACGAACACCGCGCCGCCGAGGTGATGGCGCTCAGCGAACGGGAAGCCATCCGCGACCGCCGACTGCTCGCCCAGGGCCTGATCGTGCTCGGCCTGGTGGTCGCCGCGTTCGTCCTGCACCCGGTGCTGCACTACGAACCCAGCGTCGTGGCCCTGCTCGGCGCCGGACTGCTGGTCGCCATCAGCCCGGTCAAAACCAACGACGTCCTGGCGGACGTGGAATGGCCCACCCTGGCGTTCTTCGCCGGCCTGTTCATCATGGTCGGCGCCCTGATCGAAACCGGCGTCATCACCGAAGTCTCCACCGCCCTGGCCGACGCCACCGGCGGCAACCCGCTGGGCGCCACCATGCTGCTGCTCGGCGCGTCCGCGATCCTGTCCGGCATCGTCGACAACATCCCCTACGTCGCAACCATGGCGCCCATCACCGCCGACCTCGTCCACACCGTCGGCGACCCCCACGGACCCGTCCTGTGGTGGGCCCTGGCCGCAGGCGCCGACCTGGGCGGCAACGCCACCGCCATCGGCGCCTCCGCCAACGTCGTCGTCCTGGGCATCGCAGAGCGCAACCGCACCCCCATCAGCTTTTGGACCTTCACCCGCTACGGAGCCCCCGTCGCCGCCGTCACCATCACCGTCTCCGCCCTCTACATCTGGCTCCGCTACTTCGCCCTCGCCTAACGACCCGGTCGGCAGCCACCGCTGCACCCCGGCCGGCCCCCCTTCACCACATCGCAACCACGACAGGCCCCCGATGAACCCCACCATCAACTGGTCGGCCCTGGCCATCAGCAGCGCCGTCCTGCTCCCCCTCAGTATCCTGCCGCTCCTCGGCGCCCCGCTGCCACAGCTGGCATCCCGCTTCACCCACCGCCGGATCCTCAGGCTGTGCGCGCTGCTGTACAACGGGGTCGTGGCCGTCAACACCATTCCGCGACTGGCCCACGCCCAAGTGGACATTCTCATGCTCTGCACCGGCATCGGCATAGCCATGGCGCTCCTGACACTGACCCTCACCACCATCGCCGCCGTCGTACAACCTGGGTCCGCCCGTCCACGGCCCTGATCGGGCCGAGGCCAGCGGGACCTGACGTAGCCAAGGGAAACCACCGTGCCGGAACGAGGATGGAAAGCATGGCGCGCAGCGCGCGCCCTGCGCCGCAACGTGCATGTCCACCGCTGTGATCACGAGAGCGTCGTGGTGAGCCTGCACGGCGACATCAACCACGACAACGCCGCGCCGATCGGACGCCTCCTGGCCGAGCTCCTTCAAGCATCACCTGACGAGGCCCATCTGGACTTTGCGGAAATCTCGGGTCTGGGGACGGCGGCAGGCTCGCTGTTCTTCCCTCTCATGGCAACCGCCCGCGAACAGGGCACCACCCTTATCGTCCACCGCGCCAGCCCAGCCCTGCGCACCAGTCTCCGCGGCCTCGGCCTGGATCGAGCGCTGTTCTACGACGACGAACCGGCCTGGCCGCGGTCATGACCATGCGGGGTCGGCGCGCGTCAGGTGCATCGAGTCGATGGCGCTGCCGTGAGTTGGACGCCTTGCGTGTCGGCGTGCACGTATCCATCATCCGCTCTGAGCACAGCGTCCCGCCGCCTGATGGCGACGGGACTCACGAGCGACCGGTGCCGCGGCCCACGACCGGGAATGGGGGAGGGCAACGAGCGGTGGGTGTTTGCTAGCCGGTCAGCTGAATCAGACGGCGGAGCTGGCCTTGCGACGGCGCACGATGAACATCGCGCCCACACCGACCGCCACGGCCGCGCCGCCTGCGAGGGCGAGCTGCGGCATGGCGGAGGAGGAACCGGTCTCGGCCAGTCGGCCTTCCGGGGTCACCTGGATGGTGTTGGCGGGCTTCACGGTCGGCAGCGGCTTAGTGCCACCGGTCTGCGGCTTGGAGTCCGGTACGTGACCCGGCTTGGTGTTGGCCTTAAGGATGTTGAACTCGTAGAAGTTCTGACCGCTGGAGAAGACGCAGTTGCCCTTTTCGTCGGCGTAGGCGCCGATGCCGATCACGACGCCGAAACCTGCGGGGGTCGAGGCATCGGCCGCGATCCGCAAGCTCAGCTTGAACTTCTCGTGAGCCCGGACGTCGGTCCAGCCCAGGCCGCCGAAGTCCGGGTTCTCCTCGTTGAGCGAGACGTTCTGCCAGGCACCGGTGTCGGAGTTCTTGAACTGAAGCTTCAGGTGCCGGGAGGTGTCCGAGAAGTCCTTGCCGCCTACCGCGACGGCGAACGCACCGAAGTCGACGCGCTGGTAGCTCCTGGCCGAGTTGTTCGACACGTCGATCGTGAGGCCGTGCCAGCCGCTGCCTGCGACAATCTTCGAGGGCAGACCAGTGAGAGTCGTGGTAAACGTCTTGTCCACCGGCGGACCGTCGGATTCCGGGTCACTGGTGTCCGTGCACTTCGCCGGCGTCGGTGAGACCGTCGGCTTGGTGGAGGTGGTCGCCGTTGCTGACGCGGAGGCCGTGGCCGTCGGGGAGGCAGAGGCAGAGGTCGTGGCGGACGCGGTGGGGGCGACCTTCGTGGTGGCGGTTGCCGACGGCGAGGCGGAGGCGCTCGGGGACGCCGAGGTGGTCGCGGACACGTCGGCACCGGGGACCGTGGTGTCGGCGAAGGCGGCGGTAGCGGACAGGAGCGCGGCGGGCGCTATAACAGCGGTCGCAGCGACCGTCACCAAAGAGCGGCGAAGCTTCATGACAAGACCTCTCGGGTCCAGGAAAGAAAGGGAGAAGCCGCCGTGGGAAGGGTCACACAGAACGGCTCGGCTGATCTTACTGCCAATTGTGCTACATGTGCGAGCTATTTCGTGTCGGGCTGACAGTTGACCATGCATTCAGCGAAGTACAAATCAACCTTTTTGGGAAAGTTGCCCACGCCTCCCATGAGAAGGCTGTGACCTATGTCATGGGGCAGGAGCAGCGCTGAGAAGGTAATGGATTGGATTGTTCGGCGATATCGCCGAGCGGCCCGTTCCTTCGATGAAAAGTCCTAGATGCCCCAGGCGAGTTAGGTCCGATTCGCCCTCCGCGAGGGAGTGGCCGAAATGTCCCTGAAATCAGGTGCGAGCCCCTGGCGAGCCCGGAGTACGCGACGATGGCCGCAACGCCGGGCCCCCTTTTCATGCGGCGCCCAGGACCCCGGGACGTAGCGCGTCGCCAGGATCCCGGTGCGGCCATCATGACGGTATCGTCGACCGCAAATTCAACGCCCGCATGCATATCGTCCAGCCAGCCGTTTTCGTGTGAACTGTCTTTCCTTGCCCTCCTGCGATTTTTCGTACGAGCGCCGGCAAAGGGGGGCGGGGACCGGGTGAACGTGGATTGACGCGGCAGCTTTCCTCGTCGCGAGGTCAGCACAGAGTCCGGCCATCCGACGAGGCTGGGCTGTCTTCCTGGCCCGCGGGGCGACGATCCACGCGGTTTCACCGGGGAAGGCTACGGCCAAGCCGTATCGCGGGATCACCGGACGCCGCCGCACTACTCGGAGATCTCGATCTTGCCGTTGGATGATTCGGCGGGGGCGGGAGACGAGGCTGTGGTGCCTCGCTGGGTGATGCTCCGGAGCAGCTCTGCGAGGTCGACGCCGGTGGTGGAGCTGAGTAGTTCGAAGCCCTGGGCAACGTTGTTGGTGACCGTGCGGGAGAGCTGGCTTGCTCCGTCGGTGGAGATCACCGTCATCTTGTCGATGGCGCTGAGCGGCTCGGCGGCTTTCGCGACGACCTGGGGCAGCACCTCGACCAACATCTGGATCATCGCTGCATCGCCGTACTGGGCGAATGCGTTGGCCTTCTTCTGCATGGCCTCGGCTTCGGCGGAGCCCTTCGCCGCGATCGCGGAGGCTTCGGCCTCGCCCTCGATCCGTACCGCGTCCGCGAGTGCGGCGCGGTGCTGCTGCTCGCCGAGACCGGTCAGGCGGGCGCGTTCGGCATCTGCTTCGGCCTGCTTGACCAGGGCGATCTTGCGGGCTTCGGCTTCCTGCTCGGCCTGGTAGCGGGCGGCGTCCGCGGGCTTGCGGACCTGGGTGTCCAGTTGGCGGTCGGTCAGTGCGGCCTGTCGCTGGGCGACCTTCTCCTGTTCGGCGAGGACCTCCTGCTGGCGGGCTGCGTCGGCGAGCGGTCCGGCCGCGTTGGCCTTCGCGGCTGCGGCTTCTGTCTCGACCCTGATCTCGGCCTGCTTCAGGTAGAAGGTCCGTTCCGCGATGGCGATCTCTTCAGCGGCCTTCAGCCGGGCTTGCTCGGAAGCCTGCCGGGCGATCGCCTCGGCGATGTCGGCCTCCTGCTTGGCGCGGGCGGCCTCCGGGCGGCCGAGGTCCTCCAGGTACGAGCCTTCGGTGGTGATGTCCTGGATCTGGAAGGCGTCCAGGACCAGGCCCTGCCCGGACAAGCTCGCCTCCGCCTCCTCGGCGACCTGCCCGGCGAAGGCGGCGCGGTCGCGGATGATGTCCTCCACGGACATCCGGCCGACGATGGCGCGCAGGGCGCCGGAGAGTACTTCCTGGGTGAAGCCGACGATGCCGTCCTGCTGCTGCAGGAAGCGTTGGGCGGCGGCCCGGATGGCGTCCTCGTTGCCGCCGACCTTGACGATCGCGACGCCTTCGAGGTTGGCCTTGACGCCGCGCAGGGTGACGGCTCCGCGAACTGCGATCGGGATGTGCCGGCTGGAGAGGTCCAGGGTGAACTTCTGCTGGACGAAGGGGACGACGAAGACGCCGCCACCCACGACGACCTTCTGGCCGCTGTTGTCGGTGCTGATCTGGCCGGTCTCGGGGTTCGTGGACGACTTCCCGCGGCGGCCGGTAATGATGAATGCCTCGCTGGGGCCTGCGACTTTGTAGCGGGTGATGACGACGAGGGCGAGCAGGACGAGGAGTACGACGACTCCCACGACGGCGCCGGCGACTGGACTCATGATGGTTCCCCCCTGCCTCCCGGGGGACGGCAGATCGATGCGGTCGGATTCAGGTGATGCAGGAACGTCTGTCAGGGGTGGACGGGGCGCACCGCGACCGAAGTGGTCGACAGCACTGCTTCCACCCAGATCTCGGCACCTCGTTCGACGGGAACCGGGCTCTTGGCCGCGAACTTCGCCAGCTGGCCCGCGCGACGCAGCAGCACCTCGCCATAGCCGTCGGCCGGGATGGCGGTGACAACCGAACCAGCCATGCCCACGAGATCGCTACCGCGCGGAGTAACGGCCGTCTGCCCGCGCATCAGCGTGCGGCTGAGCTTCAAAGTCAACCAGCCGGTCGCGACACCCGCGAGAGCGCCCGTGAGAGTGGCGCCGATGGGCCCGAGTGAGGTGGTGCCCAGCACGATGGCGCCGCCGAAGCCCAGCATGGAGACGAACCCCGCGACGACCGGGAGCGACAGCAAGCCGTCGAACACCCCGTCCAGGACGCCGTCGAAGAGCCCCTCGGCTACACCATCGAAGATCAACGAAAGCGCGAGCAGGACGATTCCCGCCGTTCCGAGACAAAGAAACACGGTCATCCGTTCCACCCCTTCTGCCCTGCTGATCCGCGGGTCGGGGGATGGTCCCACCGGAGCGGGGAGAGACACATTGCCGCTTCCCGGCAATTTTTTCCCGTCTTTGATGCCGCCTTGCCCTTCCGAATGTTTCTCGCCGCAACGCTGGCCGCTCACAGGGCCCGTAGAGGAGACAGGTGCTCCGATCCCTTGTGCACCGCGGCCCAGGTCACGTTCTCGGGTGCGGCGCAGGGCCGCTTCCGACACCGGGTCCGTCCTCGTTCCCCTGCGAATGCCGCCGATGCTGCACCGCGGCACACCGACAATGTTGATGGACTCCCGCTGCCGGGTGCCGTGCTCGTCTGGCGTTCTGACATTGTTGCCCTTCGTGCGTCAAGTAGCCGTCACAAGCCCGTCAAGATCCAGGAGACCACGTGGCGCAGCGGGAGATACCCGAGCACTACCTAGACGAATATGGCCACATATTGGCCGAAGTGTCCTCGACGGGGCGGCGACTGACCCGCGACGAGCTCGAATCTCGCCGGTCGCTGGGAGAACAAGCGGCCGAGGACGGGCACGGCCTGCGAGCCCTCGTCCGCGCCCACCTGGCCGCCACGCGGGCTGCTCTGCCGAACCTCCCCAAGATCACTGGCCGGGTCGACAGCGTCCTGGCCGCCGTCGAGCAGGCCGTCGACGCCTTCGCGGAGGGCCATGAGCGTGCGCAGCGGCTCGCAGTGCGCCAGGAAGAGGCGGCCCGGCGCGAGTTCATTGATGATCTACTTTACGGTCGCAGCGATCTGGGCCGTCTCGCGGAGCGGGCCAAGCACTTCGGGTTGCTGCTGTCCCAGGCGCACGCCGTCGCAGTTGCGGAGGGCCCGGCGGCGTACGACGACACCGACCCGGTCACCCGGCGCGTGGAGCGCGCCTTGATCAGCCGGTTCGGTGATCGCCGGATCCTGCTCACCACCAAGGAGGGCCGGCTGGTCTGCGTCGCCCCAGGCGACCAGGCCGATGTCCTGACGCATTTCGCCCAGCAGGCATACGCGGCGGTCGGCGGGGGGAGGACGGCGATCGGCCGCTCCCACTCGGGAGCGGGCGGTGTGGTCCATTCATATGAGGAAGCCCTCAGCGCACTCGATCTCGCGGAGCGCATGAACCTCGGCGATGCCCTTCTCCGCGCAGCCGACCTCTTGGTATTCCCAGTCCTCACCCGAGACCGGCAAGCCATGTCCGACCTGGTGAGCAGTACCTTGGGCCCGCTCCGGCAGGCCCGAGGCGGGGCTGAACCGCTCTTGGAGACCTTGACCGCCTACTTCGACTCAGGCTGCGTCTCGGCCGAGGCGGCGCGCCGCCTCAGTCTGAGCGTACGGGCCTTGACCTACCGTCTCCATCGCATTCACCAGCTCACCGGCTCCGACCCCGCCGAGCCAATGCACCGCTACACCCTTCAGACCGCCGTGATCGGTGCCCGGCTCCTGGACTGGCCTGGCAACGAAATCTAGCCCGGTTAGAACCCCGCACGTCGAAGCATGGCAAGGCGTATCGGCGGATTTTCGATCCGACCGATCAGAAGTCTTTTCGCACCTTTGTGGCCGAGACGTTGATCTTTGGAAGGCTTGGACGCAGCAGCGGGGATTTCGTGGCGCGAGTTTCAGTGGCTGGTACGAACCTGCGACGAAGCCGGCCCCACTTGGTCGCCATCTGGGCGGGCCTCGACGCAGGCGCGGTGATCGCCGGGAACTACCTTCAGTAGTTCCCGCCGATCACCGACGTTTGTGGCTCTCGTGTGCCCTTGATGTGTCTCTCTGGCGCGCCTTCATCGTCGCTTAGGCCGCTGCTTCGGAGGCGGAAAGCGCACAGGGGTCACCAAGCTTGCGATGTTGCCTCAGGCTCGCACAGCCTGCGGTGGGTCAACCGCTCAGGATGCGGTGTGGCGGCCGAGGACCAGGTGCGGGTAGCCGGCGTGGATGCGCTCGCCGAGCTCGGCACCGATGGTGGCGATGAACTCGTCCAGGCGGGTGGTGGCAGCTTCGATGCTGGCGGCTTCGCCCTTGAACTCGAACTCGATGAAGGTGCCGAGGTCGGCCACCTCGTCGAAGGCGACGGCGATGTCCCCGTCGCTGGTGGTCCACTCCTCGCGGACCTTGTCGACGGTGGCGATCTCCTTGTAGTCGAGTGCGTCCAGGAGCATGGTGACGGCCTTCGGATCGGTGACGGCCGACTCGTACTCGTCGCAGTGCGTCTTCAGTTGGGCCTCGATCGGGTGCCACCGCTTGAAGTTCAGGGACGCGGTGTTGTCCTCGACGCGGACCCGTAGCCATTCGGAGATCGTCGTGGGGGCGAGGAAGTCCCGATGGGGAGCGTTGTAGTAGGTGTCGATTTGCCGGGACGCCTCGCCGGGTTTGGCTTCCATCCGCGTCAGGGTGTCCTTGACGGACTGGGTCGGGACAGCGAGCCGGTACTTCTGCTCGACTTCGGTGTACTCCACGGTGTCTCCTTTGCCGCTGGGGGCGTGGGTCAATTCTTTCGATGGGCGTTCGTGCCGGGCTGGGAATCGGTCATCTTCTCCCGTACGGGTGACATGACGGCGTGCAGGAAGTCCATGTCTCCGTCGGTGATCGGTTCGTTGGCGCGGGCCAGGGTGGTGCTGATCTGGGAGGCATCCCGGAATCCGATGAGGGCGACCGCCTTAGGGGCGTCGTGCAGGGCATATTGCACTGCAGCTCTGGCGAGGTCCTGGCGGGCTGCGCCGAACCGTCGTCCGATCTGGTTCACCGCGTTTCCCAGCAGGCGCAGAAGATCGGCGTCGACCGGCTTACCAGAGCGGTGGTCGGAGGCGCTGAACGTGCGTTCGGAGCCGGTCTGGCGGGTGCCCAGGAGGAGTCCCTGTCCGAGGACTTGCTTGATCATGACGCCGATTCCTTCGGCGCGCGCGAAGGCGAAGATGTCGGTCTCGCCGGGTGAGTACCGGGGGCTCATCAGGTTGTGGCGGACGGTGAGCACGTCCGGGCGTACGGATCGGAGCAGGTGCAGGAAGCGGCGCGTCTCGGCCGCGTGGGGGTGGCTGGGCCGGTCTGCCCATTCCAGGGCGAACCGGTGGGGTGTGCGCATCCCGATGGCGTGGATCAGACCCCGATCGCGCAACTGGACGACGCTGTCGATCGTTGGTTGCAGGTAGGTGTCGCGGTCGCCGAAGTCGCTGCTGTGCAGATGGTAGAGGTCCAGGTAGCCGGTTCCCAGGTTGTCCAGGGTGGTGGCGAACTGGCGGTGTATCTGGCTGGGGAGGTAGGGGTGTCGGGCGGTGCCGGCGAAGTACCCGACTTTGCTGGAGATCACGAGGTTGTTGCGGGTGGTCTCGCGCAGCAGGCGGCCGATGAGGCGTTCGGAGCGGCCGAGCCCGTAGACGTCTGCGGTATCGAAGACGGTGACGCCCAATTCGTGTGCGCGAACCAGCCCAGCGTAGGCGGCGTCTTCGTCCACTCCGTCCCAACCGATCGGTGTCCCGTTGTTGACGGCGGGACCGCCGATGGTCCAGCAGCCCGCGCCGAACCGTGACACCTTCCGGCCGAGGCCCGGCATGTCGTGGTGGTCCATCTGATCCTCCCTAGGTTCCGCAGGGGTCTGAGGCGTTGATCAGCTGCCAGCCGGTGGCGGACTCCCACCGGCCGTGTTCGTGGCGGAGCATCTTGGCGTGCTCCCCGCGCAGTTGCGCTCCCACCTGCTCGACGGTGGACGCCATGCGCTCGCGCAGCCGGTCGATCCGGGCCTCCAGCAAGGTGCCGATGAGGACGGTGAGCTGCTGCTCGGCGTGCTCCTCGACCGGGATCAGGGGGTGGGCCTCGATGACGGCGATCATGTCGCCAAGAACGGTGAACGCTGCGTCCTTGAGGACGACGCGGGCTGCGCGCACCGCGTCGCGTTGGTCGCCGTCGAGGATCTTCTCCAGCGACTTGAGCGTGTAGTCCAGGGCGAAGTTCCGGTCGACCCAGCGCTGTGCCCACGTGCTGGCGACGCCGATACGCCAGTCCGCGAACCGGGCATCGACACGGCCCATCGACGGCCGAATATCGCCGGTCAGGCCGTGTTCCTGGGCTTTGCGGGTGTAAGCAGCTCCGATCAGGCATTCCATCGAGACGAGCATGTAGGAGATGCCCGTGTGCAGAGGGCTGCCGGTCGCCGCCTGAGCTACGAACGCCTCGTCCCGTACCCCGCGCACGATGTCGGCCGGCGCCAGGTGGGGCTGCGGGAGCAGCAGGAGATCGGTTCGGCCTTGGAAGGCGTAGGTGGCCTTCAGCTCCTCCAGCGTCATCAGGTGGTCGAAGGTGATGTACGTGAAGCGCGTGGGGACGCCGAGCGCGGACAAGGTACGAATGGCCAGGGCGTTCTGCTCGCCGCCGGTCTCCTTGTTGAACCGGGCCAGGATGGAGTCGACTCCCGATTCCACGCCGAACAGCATCCGGCGCAGGCCCCGGTTCACGAGCGTGCGCCACATGTCGGCCCGCTCCACGTGCCACGCAGCGTCGCGGTCGGTCCGTACGACCTGGTCCACCCGGCAGCTCGATTCCCAGGCGAACCCGGCTTCGTGCAGTACCCGGCCGACGTCCAGCGCCCGGGAGACAGCATCGTCACCGCGGCCGATGAACTCCTCGTCGACCAGGTACAGGGTCCGCGACACATCCGGATAACGGTCGTAGACCTTCCGCATTTCGCCCAGCATCCACGGCAGCCGCTCCGGGGCGGCTCCGGACCAGGTGCCCTTGTGGCCGCGCGGGCAGAACGAGCAGAAATTCGTGCACCCTCGGCTTGCCTCCAGCTGGGCCACACCGTGGTGCTCGAACGTGGCGGGGAGAAGATCAAGTTCGGGGAAGATATCCGCCGTCGCGTCGCGCGCTATCGGCTTGGCTGTGCGACGCCGGGCGATGGCTATGCCGCCTCCTCTGGCGGTTCCGTTGTAGCCGAGCGCCGGGATGTGCTGGCGCTCAAGGTCGCCGTGCCAGTGCCCGAGGAGCCCTTCGATCGTGGCTTCCCCGCCAGCACGGGCCACCAGCAGGTCCGGGTAGCGCTCCAGGAGCAAGCCTTCGTTGCGTGCGGTGAGGCTTCCACCGACCACGATGACGGGCGGCTCCGGCTGGGCGAAGACCGTGTCCAGCAGTGTGATTAGGAGGTCGTGCTGGCCGAAGGTTGCGGACACTCCCAGAATGTCGGGGGCCTCGATCCGCACCTGGGTGATCAGATCCCTCAACGTCACGCCGAGCTGCATGTCTGCCAGGGACACGGTGCCCAGGAGGGTGGAGCGGGCGGCGCGTGCCACGTCGGAGATGCCTAACGGGAAGCGGGGGAGCGGGAAGTACTCCGGGTGGTACAGGGCTGCGAGCAGCACACGGGGGCGGTTGAACCGGCCGACGGCGTGCTCGTCCAGATCTGCCAGCGACAGCCAGGATCCGGCGTCGTCGAGGTGGAGGTGCCCGTCCAGCCAGGCCGGCCAGCCCCGCGTCTCGTGCGGCTGTCCGGACAGGTCCGCGACTACCCATCGCCTGTCGGAGCATTCCAGGAGGACCAGGCGCCGTTCGAGTGTGCCGGTGACGTGGACTCGCCCGGTGTGGCAGGACGCGAGGGCTGAGCGCAGGGCTTCGGGGGCGATCGACAGGCCGTGGATGTCCTGTTCCGCCAACCTGTGTTGGTCGTCGGGTGATCCGGCCAGCCGGAGGATCTCTCGCAGCCTGGTGCCTGTGTCGAGGGACATGGACAGGGGTCCTTTCGGGAGGGATGGGCGGGAGGTGGAATCCGGCGGCCGGGCGGGAAGTGGCACCGCGCGGCCGCCGGGGACTGCGGCGGGAGGTGACGGAGCATGAAGAACACCGGAGCACAGGGGCCCGGGGTTAAACCGGCAGGTGGGCGGCTTCGTCGGCGATGGGCGGCACGTCAGGGCGGGAGGCTGCCACGGGGACTCGTGCCGCCTCCGTTACGTGCGGTGCGAGGATCACGGCTGGCGGGAGCAGCCCCAACAAGCCCAGCAGGGCCACGGCCACCCCGGCTTCGAGGATCGTGGGGCAGCCGCGTGCACCCCGCTCACCGTCAGCCACCTTCCTTCGACGCTGCGGCGTAGCGGGCCAGATGATCAACGGTCTTGGCCAGCAGACGGAGGTTCGCTGCAGGGTCCTGTACGGGGTCCTGCACTACGGCTCGCGCATGGCGGACGGTGTTCACCGCGATGTCGCGCGCCCGGGAATCCGCGAGGTTCGCGGCGTAGGCGTCGGCCGGGTCCAGGAGGGCCCCGATGTAGGTACGGAGGCGTCCGCGCAGCACATCGGTGGCAGGCCCCGTCGGCCTGCCTTCGGCCAGGGCCAGGGCGAGCCGGACATCACTGGCCATGTCGGCGGCGCCGGCCGGGGTCGTCATCGGGACTCCGCGGGCAGAAGCACCGCGTGGGTTGCGGGGGTACAGGCGCCTTCAATGGTGGATTTGTCGGTGGTGTGCACGGGCGTGATCACCGTTTTCCGTTCGATGAGCGAGCACCTTCTCTGTGCTGTTCAGTCAACGGGTGGGTACGCACGGTGAGGAGGTGCCAGGCTGTAGGCCAGTCGTAGGCCCGTGTAGGCCAACCCAGGGCGGACATGAGTCCTCCCGTGCCAGGCGGAGGGAGGGGCGAGGTGCCCGACAGCCCGGAGATCGGCCTACTGATCCAGCAGGCGTGTGCGGCACGCGGTTGGGGTCCGGCCAAGCTCGCCCGAGAGCTCGGGATCGCCGAAGGGCGAGGACCCGCCGGCCTCGACCGGCAATCCGTCCGCCGGTGGATGGTCGGCAAACGGAAGCCGGATTACTGGATGCCGTACATCGTCGACGTTCTCGAACTGGACGATCACTCAGTTGCAGCACCGGAATACGCGGAGACCGGATCAGCGGTCGCCGATACCGTGGCGTCAGTCATCGAGTTGGGAAGGAGCGACGTGCAACGGCGGAACTTCCTCGCCGCGACGAGCGCATACGCCCTTGGCGCCATCAACCTCCCGGACCCGGAGGGCATCGTGCGCCGGACCAACCGTGCCGGAGCCGTACGGGTCGGCACCGGCGAGGTCGCCGCTGTCCGGCAGATGTCCCAGGTCCTCGGCGACGCGGCAGCCGAGCTCGGCGGCGGCCACGCCCGGCACCTGGCCGTGCGCTACCTCATCGAAGACGTCGGCCCCTGGCTCAACGGCAACTACACCGAGAAGACCGGCCGGGAACTGTTCGCCGCGACCTCCCAACTCGTCCACCTCGCCGGCTGGATGGCCCAGGACGAAGGCAATCAGGGAATGGCCCAGCGCTACTACGCGCACGCCTACCGCCTGGCGGCCGAAGCCGGCGACCCCGAACTGTCCGCGACCGCCCTGCGGGGCATGGCCGTCCAGGCCATCGACCTCGGCCCGAGGTTCCATGCCGTCGCCCTGCGGCTGTCCGAGCGATGCGTCGACGCGGCGAAGACATTGGACGACGCGCGAGCCGTCTCGTACTACCAGACCACCCTTGCCGACGCCGCCGCGCTGGACGGCGACCGCCGTCTTGCGACCAGGGCGCTTGCGGCATCGCAGACGGCGATTGAGAAATCCCCCGACGCACCGCCGGGGGATTCGTGGGCCTCCCACTTCAGCATCGGGCGGTGGGCCCACCACTCGGGCATGATCCTCGCCAGGCTGGGCGACCTCGACGGGGCCACCGAGCACCTGCACCAGTCCCTGGAGATCCACGGTCTCGACCGCCGCCGCAGCCGCGCGATTGTCCTCGCCGACCTCGGCCAGGTCCACGTGCGGCAAGGCGACCTCGACGCGGCACTGTCCACGTGGACGGCGTTCCTCGACTGTGCGGACGGCATCAGGTCGGTGAAAGTTGGCGAGGCGGTCGAGGACATGTACGCCCGGTTGGACCGCTATAGGAACGTGCCCGAGGCAGAAGACCTCCGACAGAGAGCAGAATTACTCCGGCCCGCAGCGGAAGCCTGACCGGGAGGCGCTTTAGTGTCCGGCTTCTCGTCGGTGGGGTCGTGGCCAGCCTTACCTCTGTTCTGTACACCCCCACGACGATCGCGGTTGTTCCTGCAACGTCTCCGAGGAACTCTGCGCCGGGCAGATCGACCGCGCGTTGGAGCACCACCCCCAGGCACGCATCCGGGATGCGCTGTCGGCGGCCACGGCCTGAGCCCGCTGGAGATCCATCGCCCTGGCCTGGAAGCAGCACCGCGCCTGACAACCATACGAGCAGGACTCGCAGACACCCGAAGCCGGCTGAAGGACCCGGCTGGTCCGGGTTCCTCAGCGACGTCGGCGGGTGGGTGAGCGGGTCCTTCGTTATCTATCGGCGGTGCGGCCGGTGCGTGTCGGCCGGCGCGGGGGCTGGTGGTGTGGGCTGCACGGTGCTCGGTTGCTGGGCCGAGGCGGTTGTGATGGCAGGGGATCGCCGTCGGGCGGCTTCGGCTCGTGGGTTGGGTGCGGGGTTGCGGGCGGTGTGTTGGATGCGGGTGAGCAGGACGGTTGCGGGTTGGCGGGCGGTGGCCAGTTCGCGGCGGGCGGCGGCCTCTTTCAGGAGCTGGTGGGGTTTGTGGCCGCTGGATTCGGCGTCGGCGAGGACGGTGGCGAGGGCGGGCCAGTTGGGGTCGGCGAGGATGCGCGCGGCGTGGTCGGGCAGGGCGGCGCGAACGTCGGCGGCGAGGGTGTTGCGCACCGCTTCCTTGGGCTGGCGGGCGGTGAGGCCGACGAGGTGGGGAGTGAGGACCTGGTCATGGGCGCTCTGCAGGTGCTGGACTGCCTGATGGGCAGCAGCAGCCTGTTGCTGGTGGCCGCGTCGCTCATGCCAGCGTCCGGCGAGGATCGCCGTCCATATCAGGGTGGCGAGCAGGGCTGAGAGGGCGCTGCCGTCGGGGCCGGCGGTGGCGTTGATGATGTCGCGGGCGGCGCGCCGCAGATCCGCGGCGGCCTGGTCCTCGGCACGGATTTGGGAGCGCTGGGCGCGGGCGAACGTCCTGGTGGCGGCTCGTAGTTCTGCCCGAAGCTCCTTGGGGGTGGTTTGTGAGGTGGCTTCGATGAGCTCGCCGAGCGCGGCGATGTGGGCCTGACCAAGGGTGCCGTCACCTTCCTCGCCAGTGGTGGCGTCGAGGATTTCGGTGGCGCGGGTCCACGGGGTGCCGGGCCGGTTGCGGCGCGCGGTGGGGTGCTCTTCGGGCTTCCCGGTGTCGAGGCGGGCTTGGAGCTTGGGCAAGGTCAGATCGGTGGCGATCTTCCCGCCAGGGATGTAGTTGGGCTGTCCGTTGGCCTTCAGGTCCCCGGGGCGGGCGGCGACGTAGCCGATCGGGTCGCCGGAGGGCATCCGGCGGATCTTGATCTGTACACCGTCTGCCTGGAGGTAGGCGAAGAGCTCCTCGACGTTCGCGGCGTGGGGGAGGGCGGCGCGGATGCAGTCCTGGAGCCATTGCTTGGCGGGCTCCTCCCAGCCCAGGCGGGCTGCCTTGTGCATTTCGCCTTGGGTGGGGGCCTGGGTGGCGGTGCCGTCACCGGTGGCGAGCTGGCGCAGCCCGTAATCCTTCTCGATCTGACGGCACTCCTGCCCGGCGCGCTGGCCGCTGTTGTGACGCTTCGGGCGGCGGCCGTCTTCGCGGACGGTGGTGGCGAGGATGTGGATGTGATCGTCGGCGTGGCGCACGGCGATCCAGCGGCAGGCCAGGTCATCACCTGGTGGGGCGATGCCGGCGGTGCGGACGATGCGCTCGGCGATCTCTCCCCATTCGGCATCGGACAGGTGCCGGTCTTCGGGTGCGGCGCGTACGGGGCAGTGCCAGACGTGGTCGGCGACGGGCTTGCCCGGTTCGCCGTTGCGGAGTTTCACGGGTTCGTCGAGGTAGTGGGCGAGTTCGGTGAGGGTGGCCGTGGGGTCGCGGCCAGGGTCGGGCATCGCGAAGTTTTCAAAGCCGGCGACGATGTGGGGGTCGTGGTGTTCGTCATGGCGGCCGGGCCCGTAGAGGTAGGCGAGTAGACCGCGGGTGTTGGCACCGGAGGGCTTGATGGCGGCGATCACGGCGGTCAGACCCCCTGACCGGAGGGCTCACGCAGAGCCTCGGCGATCTCCGTCAGGAGGTGTTGCAGCTCGTCCAGGCTTCGGTAGGCGTCGGCTGGTGCTTCGTAGCCGCCGTTGTGGGCGCGGGCGATCTGGTTGATGTTGTGCCCGATCCTGCTGAGGTGACGGATGACCTGGGTGCGGAACAGGTGCAGCTTGCGGCGTTCTTCCGCGAGCGGCAGGTCGACGAAGAACCGGCCGTCGACGAAGGCCAGGGTCACGTCCGCGGCGAAGCCGCCGGGGCTGCGGTAACCGTTCGCGGCAGCCGACACGTCCAGGTGCTCACGCTCCTCGGGCCGGAACTGCAACGGGCCGACGCGGGCCTGGCGGTTCACGCCGTTGAAGCGGCGATTGGATCGATGGGAGCTCTGCTCGACGGGAGCGCTGGGGCGTATGGCGGCGAGGATCTCGCGCTGGACGGCGGGGAGCTTATCCAGGGCGAGCTGCCCGTCCTCTTGGCCTGGCGCGCCCTCGCGCCAGGCTTCCTCCGCCACCCCTGGGGCGGAGACTCCCCCACTCCGGCCATAAGTCGGAGTTGGGGTACTACTGGCTCCGCCAGGGGCTGTCTTCCCGAACGCCCACCGCCAGAGTCCCTTCATCGTAGGGGGCTTTGGGACCTGCTCGGATCCTTCTCCGGCGCTATCTGCGATGTGTTGGTCCTTCGTCATGTTGGGGTCTCCTGGCGGATGGTTCGGTGCTGCGAACGAGGCGGATTCGGACGGGTGAACTCGGAGTGATGGTCCGGATGTCCGGCGGTTTGGTGGGACCGGAGCGATGGGATAGAGAGCGGTGCGGCTCCCGGCCGGCTGGGAGCCGCCCCGCGCGGTCCCTGGTCAGCGGAGGGGGAGCTGCTCGGCGCTCTCTTCCGCGCGGAGGCGGTCCATGACGCCGGTGAGCCGGTCGCTGGACAAGGTGATTCCGTGCGCCCTTACGGCCTTGGTGACCACGGTCCGGCTCAGCAGCCCGGCGTCGGTCGCTGCTTGGCGGCCGATGGCGAGCAGATCGTCCAGGGACGCCCCCGGCGGACGCCCGGCGGGCTTGCCGGCGGTCAGTCCACCGGAACTTCCGGTCGGGCTGTCACCTGCTGAGGTCACCTCGTTCTGGGGTTCGTCCACAGTGAAGTGTCCGGCCACCTCCTGGACTGAGAAGTCTTTGGGCGAGGCAGGGGGCTGGCTATCCACATCCCTGTCTTCGACGAGATCGGCGGCGGCTTCGTCGAAGGGCGGGGTGCTGGCGGTCGGCGTCGGTTCGTCCCCACTGGGTCGAATTCCGGTCACCGCGTCGTGTGGTTCGCAGTGATCGGCAGGGATTCCGTGCAGGGGAGCGTCCGTCGTATGGCGGGCGATGAGGATGTGGAGGTGAACGGCTCCGGCCAGGGCCAGCGGGGCGAGCATGGCCAGGAGGCCGACGGGGACGTTACCCAGGTGAAGGTCACCGGTGGCGCCTTGCTGATTGAGCCGCACCGCGTGGAGGGCGTTGGCCCAGACACTAGCCGTGGTCGCGATGCCGAACAGGGCCCACACGTACAGGCGGGCGTGGAAGGGAGCGGTGCGTAGGACCAGGAGGGCGCGGACGCCATAGGCGATGAAGCCGTCGATCACGAGCGGGAAGAGGTAGGTGAGGATCCCACGGACGTGGATGGCGACGGCCATCTGCTGGAGGGCGTCGTAGGACAAGGCGCATCCGGCGGCGCCTAGGGTCAAGATCGCTGCTCGGTCCCAGCCGGTGGCGCGTTGGCTGGTGCCGGTGTTGGTGCGTAGGGCGAGCGGGGGCATGCGGAGTTCTCCGTGGGTGGTTTCAGGGGCGTTCACGGCGTTCACGGCAGGGGCGTACACGCGAGCCCCCTTCTAAAGGGGGGCTCGCGCGTGGACGCTGGGGTGCGTGGACGGCGTGTACGGTCGCGTGAACGTTTGACCTGCGGTTTTGCGGCGAGCGTGGACGCTCTGGGCGCGCTGTGGACCCATGTGCGCGGGAGGGGCGCGTGTACGCCCCCGTGTACGGTCCTGACGCCCGTAGGGCGGGGTTAGGAGACGGCGCCGATGTGGCGTACCGAGGCGCGGTAGCGGGCCTGCTGGCCACCCCCGCTGCCGCCTGCCGTGCCTTCCGCCTTGACCGCGAGACCGGCTTTGGCCAGGCGCTCCAGGGTGCGCCTGGCCTTCTCACTGGCGGCGCGGTCGGGGTTGCTGTCGCCGCTTTGAATGGTGGCCAGCTCGCGGACGGTCAGGCCGTCGGGGCGCTGGCGCAGGATCGCGACCGGGTCGAGGGCTGGGTCGACCTGCGAGGTGCCGCGTTCGTGGTCGTGGAGGACCTGGAGGGGGCCGACTTCACCGGTCGGGCACTTGAGGTGGTGGAGCGTGACGGCGGGGTCACCGGCCTCTCCTCCGATGAACAGGATGCTGCCTGCCCCGGAAGTGAGCCAGGTGGAGCCGTAGACGCGGTCGAGGGTCGGCCGCTGGGCGCGGGGTGCGCCTTCGGTGGCCTTGCGCTGGTGGTGGAGCTCCATGACCTCAACGCCCTGACGGATGGCTCGCTGGCGGGCGTTGTTGTAGGCGACGGCGAGGGCGTCGTCGACCAGGGTGCTGACCGCGTCCTTGAGGCTGTCGATCACGATCGTGTCGGCCTGGTGGGCGGCGGCGAGGTCGGCGAGGAGGTCGGGTTCCTTGTCCAGGGTGGCGGGCAGTGGGCCCTGCCAGACGGCCAGCCCGTCGCGCACGCGCGACATGTGAGCGGGCTCGATCCGTCGGGCCAGGGCTCGGGCGATCTGCTGGGGCCGGTCCATGGCCAGGTACAGCACGCGCTTGCCCGGCGCGACCGGCATGTCCAGCACACCGCTTGCCAGTCCCAGGCGGGCCATGACCACCTGATGGGCCAGGGTCGTCTTCCCGACGCCAGGAGCTCCGACGATCATCAGACTCTCTCCGGACGCCCAGACCGTCTGCGCGCTCGTCCCCCACAGGGGCTGTTTGTCGGCGCCGGTCTCGGTGACGAACCGCCAGCCGTCGACGATGTAGCGCGACAGCCGTCCCTGTCCTGAGGCCAGGGCGCGTTCGCGCTCGGCCCGGACCTCCGACTCGACCTCGCTGCGGATCAGGTCCGGGTCCGCTCCGGGTTCCATCGTGCGCTGGACGGTGCGGATGCTGGAGGTGCGCAGGCGCCGCAGGTCGGCGAGCTTGCGCACGATGCCGGCGTAGTGCTCGGCGCCGCTGACCGAGGGTGTGGCGCCGGCGATCTGGTGCAGGTAGGAGGCGCCGCCGACCCGCTGCAGGTCGTCCTGCTCGCGCAGCTGGTTGCACAGGACGATCGGATCTGTGGGCTTGTCCTCGCTGCGCAAGGTGAGGAGGGCGTGCCAGATCGACTCGTGGGCCGGGCGGTAGAAGTCGGCGCCGTCGAGCAGGTGGCGCACGGCGTCGATGACGTCCGGGTGGTGCATACAGGCGCCGAGCACAGCGGCCTCGGCGGCCACGTCGTGCGGGGGTACCGCCGTTATGTCCGGAGATGGCGGGTGGCTGCCGTTCTCCCGGAGGTGTGGCGCGTTCGACCGGGGTTCGTCCATACTGGACACGAAGCTCCTCGCTCGCGGGCCGTACGGGACGGCGAATCCCAGGCCACGCGGGTAAATCGTTCAGGGATGGGCGGTTGTGAGTGTGCGAGCTTGGCCCTCGGCGTTCGTAGCGCCGGGGGCTTTTTGCGTTCACCTCCCTCCGGGGTCAACGACCACGGTACCGGAAACGTTCCGCATTGCAACGCTTGCATTCGTCTCCGCAATGGTGTTTCCTTGTCATCATCGCCCCGGCTGTCCGCCGGGCCCGGTCGAGGAGGTGGAGCCGTGAGCGACGAAGGCGCGTCTCGCGCAGGGCAGGACCGGCCGCTGCCAGAGGAGTACGTCGCCGAGCGCATCAAGCTCGAACGCGAGGCGCGCGGCTGGAGCACGGTCACGCTCGCCGAGCGGATGGCCGAGGCCGGGCACGTCGTCAACCAGTCCGCGATCTGGCGCATCGAGAGCGGCAAGCCCCGTCGGCGGGTCAACCTCGACGAGGCGCTCGGCTTCTGCAAGGTCTTCGACCTCACCCTCGAAGAGCTGAGCAGCCCGCCCGGCCAGCTAGCCAATCCGCTGGTCCGCCGTCTTATCGGCGAGTACGTCGACAGATGGAAGGAATGGCGGGCGCTGGGCAAGGACATGCGCCGGATCCAGGACGACCTCAAGGCGTACACCGACGCCAACCCGAACCAGGAAGACATGGTCAAGGGGCTCCTCACGCATGAGATGGCCGTCGCCTCCAACGGCGAGTTCCATCACCACAACGCCGCTCCGCCCAAGCTCCGCAGTTTCCTCGGCGACCGTATGAACGGCCCGACCGACAACAACTGAAACGGTGCCGCGCTGCTACGAACAGCGCGGCATCTGTTCGAACCAGTCGCCCATCCCTGAACGATTTCACCGGCCGACCCCGGGATTCGCCGTCCCACGGTCAGCCAGAAGAGGAACCTCCCATGCCCGCCAGCACTGCCACCACCGTCATCGAGCGGAAGTGGTTCACCACCGCCGAGGTCGCCGAGATGCTCAACTTCGGCCTGTCCAAGACCAAGGCACTCGTCCACTCGGGCGCCATCCGCTCAGTCCTCATCGGCCGCAGCCGCCGCATCCTGCCCGTCTGGGTCGACGAGTACGTTGCCCGGGTCGTCGCCGACGACATGGAGCTGACGGCATGAGCGGCAAACGCGGTAACGGCGAGGGGTCCATCTACCCCTACAAGAACGGCTTCGCCGCCTACGCCTGGGTGACCACGCCCATGGGCAAGCGCGCCCGCAAGTACGTCTACGGCAAGACCCGCCCCGAGGTCCACGACAAGTGGCTCAAGCTCCACACGGCGGCCAAGGCCGGCCCGGTGGCCACCAGCACACCGACGCTGGAGAGCTTCCTCGCCCACTGGCTGAAGGCCGAGGTGGAGGTCAACCTCAAGCCGCTCACCGCCGCGACCTACGAGACGGTGGTCCGCCTCTACATAACGCCCCTCCTCGGCGCCAAGCGCGTTGACCGGCTCAACGTCCGAGACGTGCGCGAGTGGCTGAACAAGCTCGCCGCCACCTGCCAATGCTGCGCGCAGGGCAAGGACGAGGCCCGACCCGAGGAGCGACGCCGCTGCTGCGCGATCGGCAAATGTTGCGGCAAGGTGCTGGCCAAGCGGTCGGTCGGCGACGCCCGGACCGTGCTGCGCAGCGCCCTCACCTACGCAATGAGCGAGGAGATGATCTCCCGCAACGTCGCCCAGCTCGTCAAAATGGCCAAGCCCCGCAGCCGCAAGGTCATCCCCTGGTCGGTCGAGGAGGCCAGCCGCTTCCTCGAATCAGCGCGGACCGCCCGCGACCCGCTTTACGGCGCGTACGTGATGATCCTGGTCCTGGGGCTCCGCAAAGGGGAGGTGCTCGGGCTGGAATGGTCGAACGTGCTGCTCGACCGCAACGAGGTCCTCATCCAGAAGCAGCTCCAGCGGGTACGCCGCCAGCTGCTGCACTCCGAGACCAAGACCGACGCCTCGGAGGCACTGCTCCCGCTGCCGGACATCTGCAGGGCGGCGCTGCTGCTGCGGCAGAAGAGCCGCGACGCCCACAAGCTCGCCGCCCGCGAGCTGTGGACCGAGTCGGACATGGTCTTCACCACCCGCTACGGGACGCCGGTCGAGCCCCGGAACTTCAACCGGCGCTTCGCGTTCCGCTGCGCCGAAGCCGGGGTCCGGCTGATCCGCGTCCACGACACCCGTCACACCTGCGGCTCGCTGCTGGCGGCCCTGGACGTCCACCCGCGCATCGCGATGCAGATCCTCCGGCACACGCAGATCTCGGTGACCATGGAGGTCTACACGCACATTCCGTCCGAGCAGACCCGCGACGCTCTGCGCAAGCTCGGGGCGACGCTCGAAGGTGGGCTGGCGGACCTGGCGGATCTGGCGGAGGCTGAGCTGGACGAGGGCGTGCCCGATCCGGCAGCCGAGGAAGGTCGCCAGCAGCCGGAGTAGTTGCTGTACCTCGCTGCGTTACCTCACGCCAGAGGCCCCATCGGATATCTCCGATGGGGCCTCTGGCCTAGGTCAGGACACCGCTGCCCTTCGTCAGAAGGTGTTGGCGGTGAAAGGGCGCACCGGTTCCGCTACAAGGCCGAGCAGACGCTCGAATTCGGTGTACTCGTCCTTGCTCATGAGCTCGACGGCGTTGCCGAGGTTCTTCTCGGTGAGCTGCTGCATGAACGGGGCGAGGAAGCGCTGCAGGGTCTCC
This sequence comes from Streptomyces sp. H39-S7, assembly GCF_027158205.1. Classification (GTDB taxonomy): domain Bacteria; phylum Actinomycetota; class Actinomycetes; order Streptomycetales; family Streptomycetaceae; genus Actinacidiphila. The sequence continues at coordinate 50,420 of NZ_JAPVLU010000041.1, forward strand.
GGCGCGTCCACCGCTTCCTGCAGGTAATTCCGGTACCGGGTGTGCTGCATCCGTACTTCTTCACGTTCGGCACGGGTTGCCCCGAGGACACGAGCCTGTTCCTCCCTGCTGAACGGGCGTCCGTCACGGTGGGTCCATATGTCGGTGTTGGACAGGCGAATGAAGTCCGAGCTGCAGAGAAGGGCGACGATGTCAGGTCGGGGTGTGGGCGTGGTCATGCGGGGTGATGCTCCTCGTTGGTTGGGGAACACCAATGGTTCGGAGAATCGCCGGTTGGGCTAACCGGCGATCGTCGGCTATGTTGCGCCAGCCTCCCCGGGTCGATGCCGACAGCTGGAGGGGTTCGATCCGTGCGGCCGGTGTGGCGGTCAGGCCCGCCGGCCATCCCGGCACTGTGCGGTCTGGGGCTTCTCGGGTGTGGCGGGCACGTGGGCGCTGCAGTGCAGCCGCCGCGGACCGCGTTGCGTTCCCCTTGTCCTGGTCCTGCCGGGCGGCGCTGCTGCCGCGCCAAGCGCGACCCGCACAGCTCGTTCCCCGCGAGCTGTCCGAGCAGATCCGCGGCGCCCTGCGCAAGCTCCGGGCGTCCTTCGGCGGTGGGCCGACGGATCAGGCGGCGGCCGAGCTGGAAGAGGAGGTCGTCTGACCTGGCGGTCGGTGAAGGTCGCTGACGGCCGGAGTGGTTGCTGTACTTTCCTGCGGTACAGCGCGAAAGAGGCCCTATCGGATCTCTCCGATAGGGCCTCTGACCTGGGTCGGGGTGGCGGGATTTGAACCCACGGCCTCTTCGTCCCGAACGAAGCGCGCTACCAAGCTGCGCCACACCCCGGTGCAACGAGATTTACTTTAGCGGACGGGGGGCCGGAGACGAAATCCGGTTTCTTCGGTGGTGGGGCGGGGGTGTGGCGGGGGTCACGGGCGGGGGGTTCGCCGGGGGGTTCACCGGGCCGGGTGGGGGGTCTTTCGGGGGGTGAGGGTGAGGAGGGTGGCTTCCGGGGGGCAGGCGAAGCGGATGGGGGTGTAGCGGTTGGCGCCGCAGCCTGCGGAGACGTGGAGGTAGGAGCGCTCGCGGCCCGCGGTGTGGGCCGACAGGCCCTTCACGCGCTTCGTGTCCAGGTCGCAGTTGGTGACGAGGGCGCCGTAGAAGGGGATGCAGAGCTGGCCGCCGTGGGTGTGGCCCGCGAGGATCAGGGGGTAGCGGTCGGCCGCGAAGGCGTCCAGGACCCGCAGGTACGGGGCGTGGACGATGGCGAGGCTGAGGTCCGCGGCGGGGTCCGGGCCGCCGGCGACCTCCGCGTAGCGGTCGCGCTTGATGTGCGGGTCGTCGAGGCCGGTGAGGGCGATCTCGATGCCGTCGTCGAGCTTGAGGTGGCCGCGGGTGTTGCTCAGGCCGACCCAGCCGGCGGCGTCGAACGCGTCGCGCAGGTCGCCCCACGGGTTGCGGATCACATGGGTGACCGGATCCGTCTTGCCGTTCAGCCCGTGCTGCCGGCGGGACTTCTCCAGGAGGTAGCGGCCCGGGTTGCGGAAGCGGGGCCCGTAGTAGTCGTTCGAGCCGAAGACGTACGCGCCGGGGAACTCCATCAGCGGCCCGAGCGCGTCCAGGACCTCGGGGACGCCTTCCGGGTCGGAGAGGTTGTCACCGGTGTTGACGACCAGGTCGGGGCGCAGGCCCGCCAGGGACTGCAGCCAGCGGCGCTTGGCGTTCTGGCCGGAGACCATGTGGATGTCGGACACCTGCAGGACCCGGATCGGCCGCATTCCGGCGGGCAGCACCGGGACGTCGAAGCGGCGCAGCCGGAAGGCCCGCGGTTCGATTCCGGCCGCATAGGCCACGCAGGCCGCGCCGACTGCCGTCACGCCGAGGGGAACTCCGTATCGCGCTCGCATGCGTCCATCGTCGCAGATGAGATGAGGGTCGCCAGAGCGTGTGGCGCTCCGTTGCCGCCACGGAAGCCGGGAAAGGCGTTGATATCGACGATCAGAGGGGTTCCGGCCCTGTCCGCGATGACGTCCACGCCGTAGATGTCGAGGGCGAAGGCCCTGCCCGCCCGCAGCGCCAGGCCGTGCGCCCCGGGGGGAGGCGGGGGCTTGGCCGCGGTGGTTCGCGCGGCGTCCTGGGTTCCCAGCGGGGTCGGGCGGACGCCCGTGAAGACCTCGCCGGCGATCACCCAGAGCTTGTGGTCCCAGCCGTCGCCCGGTGTGAAGTCCTGGACGACGACCGGTTCGTCCGGCCACTCGCGGGCGAGTTCCCGCAGGCCGGCGGCGTCCTCGACCCTGGCGACGACGTCCCCGCGCCGGTTGGCCCGGCTCTTGACGATGAACGGGTAGCCGGACGGCGGCGGCCCGGTGATCCGGGACAGGGGCGCGACGGCCCGGGTCCCGGGGAACGGCAGGTCCGCGGCCCGCGCGGTCTCCGCCATCCGGACCCGGTCCTGGCACACCTCGGTCGCCGCGGCCGAATTGACGACGCGCGCGCCGCGCCGCTCCAGGCTTCGGGCGAGCCGTATGGCGCGGGGCGTGTGCGATTTGAGGAGATAGACGTCGGCGAGCGACGCCGGTCCGGATTCCGGGACGGCGGCCGGGTCGGTGAACGAGACCTCGGCGTGGTGATGAATCGTCAGCAGGGCGGCGGTGGAGGCCAGTAGGGGGTGGTCCGGCTTGTCCGTCAGGAAGCAGACCCGCGCCGGAGCGGTGTCCGCGGTGGTCATGTGCCTGCCTGGGCGGGGACGAAGGCCACGGTCTCCGGGCGCAGGGCGCCGCGTCCGGGGTGCTGTGCCGCGCCGCCCGTGCGGGCCAGTTCGAGAACGGCCCGCGCCACCCGGGCGACGGCGTCGGGCACCTTCCGGAAGCTCGGGAAGTCGTTGATGTCGACGACGACCGGGCCGTCGGGCCCGAGCAGCACGTCGAACCCGTACAGGTCCAGGCCGAAGACGGCGCCGATCTCGGCCGCCAGCTCCGCCACCTCGCGGGGGAGCGGCACGATCCGCTCGTCCACGGCGAGTTCCGGGCGCAGCGGCGAGGCCCGGACGGCCGCGAACACCTCACCGCCGACGCAGTACACCTTCAGGTCCGTCCCGGAGTTGGGCACGTACGGCTGGGCGATGAGCAGGCCGTCGTCCTCAGGAGCGGGCGCGGAAGCAGCCTCGTGGCCGTCGGGTCCTCCCGTCAGCCGGTCCGGCGTGCGGACCAGCCGTACCCCCCGGCCCGCGCTGCCCGCCGCGGGCTTCACGACGAGCGGGAAGTGCTCCCCGGGGACCTCCGCGAAGAGTTCGGCCCGGGCCGCCGCGTACGTCACCGGCATCGGCAGGCCGTGCTGCTGGGCGACGAGCGCGGTGAGTGCCTTGTCGCGGACGGTCCGGATCGCGCGGGCGTCGTTGACCGTGGTCAGGCCGAGGGCCGCCGCGCCTTCGAGGAGGGTCAGGCCGGGGCCGCCGGATACGGTCTTGAGCACCCAGGCGTCGTGGGCGCCGGAGCGCACCGCGTCGGAGAGCCCGGACAGTTCGGAGAACTCGGACAGCCTGATGAGGGAGCTGCCGGGGCGGATGACGTCCACCCGGTGTCCCCAGGCGGTCAGTTGAGCGACCACGTCGAGAGGCATGCCGTCATGACGGTAGTGCTCCTCGACGAGGAAACAGAGCCTCATCTGCTGGTCCCCTCGACCCCCGGACGTCCGCCGATCAGTCCGGCAGAGCTGTGACCGAACAGGATGCCACGGGACGCCTGGTGTTCCGCCGCGTGGGACCGGTCCGGGACATCTCCGGGACCTGGACGATACGTGCAGGGGACCGGGAGGCGGCCGGGACGATCCGTGGACGGCGCGGTGACGGGGCCCCCACGTGGCTCGGCCGGAACGCCGGCGGAACGGTTTCGGCGCCGTGCGGGGCCGTGCGGCGCCGTCGCCGGTCGGTACGGGACAGCCCCGGACAGTCCCCCCGTAGTCCCCCGGGGGTTAATGGGCGGCAGCACCGCCGTGCGGGTGCGAGACTCGACGGCATGACCACCACGCTCAAGCAGCGACTGCACGACGACCTCATCACGGCCATGAAGGGCCGCGACGAACTTCGCTCCGCCACGCTCCGCCTCACGCTGACCGCCATCACCAAGAAGGAGGTCGCGGGCACGACCGCCCGTGAGCTCTCCGACGACGAGGTGCTCAAGGTGATCGCCGGTGAGGCGAAGAAGCGCCGGGAGGCGGCCGAAGCCTTCGCCCAGGGCAATCGTCCCGCCCAGGCCGAGCGCGAGCTGGCCGAGGGGGAGGTGCTCGACGCGTACCTGCCGAAGCAGCTCTCGGACGAGGAGCTGGTCGGCATCGTCACCGCCGCCGTGGCCGAGGCGAAGGCGGGCGGCGCCGAGGGCCCGCGCGCCATGGGCGCGATCATGAAGATCGTGAACCCGAAGGTCGCCGGCCTCGCCGAGGGCGGCCGCGTCGCGGCCGAGGTGAAGAAGCAGCTCGCCGGCTGACCCCGTGGACATGCGTGAGGGGCGCGACCCGGAATGGGTCGCGCCCCTCAGCCGTTCCGGAAACCGTCAGCGGTTGCCGCCCGTCCCGCCGCCGGAGTGGCCGTTTCCGCCGATGATGCCCGGCGGGAGGGTGAACGTCGGCCACGAGCCCGGCTTGCCCGGCCCCCCGGTCGTCGTGCCGGTGGTGGTGGCGCCCGTGGTGGTGGCGCCCGTGGTGTGGCCGGGCTTGGTGGGCTTGCCGGGGTTCGCCGGGGTGCCCGGCGGCTTCGGAGCCTCTACCGGATCGGGGATCGAGACGGTGGTGAACCCGGGCGCCGGCTTGTTCGCCAGGGCGCCGCCCAAGGCGTCCTTCCAGATCGGGCCGGGGACGCCGCCACCGAAGACCTTCGGGTAGTACTCGCCGCCGATGGTGACTTCCTCCATCGACAGGTGGCTGGTGCCGGGGCCGCCGCCGACCCAGACCGCGCCCGCGAGGTTCGGGGTGTAGCCGACGAACCAGGCGGCCTCGCGGTTGTCGGTCGTACCGGTCTTGCCGGCGCTCTGCCGGTCGTCCAGTCCGGCCTGTCTGCCGGTGCCGTCCTCGACCACGCCCAGCAGCAGGGTGTTGATGGTGTCCGCCGTCTGCTCGGACATCACCCGGGTGCACTGCGTCTTGGGAACCGTGATGGCCTTGCCCGCCGGGTCGGTGGCCGACTCGATGGCGACCGGGGAGCAGTAGGTGCCGCGGTTGGCGAAGGTGGCGTACGCGTTGGCCATCGTCAGCGGGGCGATGGTCGCGGCACCGAGGGTGACGGCGGGCACCTGCGGGAGCGGGGCGCCGTTGCCCATCTCGACGCCCATGCTCTTGGCGAGGGTGGTGACCGGGCAGACCCCGATGTCACTGATCATCGCCACGAAGTAGGTGTTGATGGACTTGGCCGCGGCCTGCTTGAGGGAGAACGGGCCGACTTCGGTGGTCAGCTCGTTCTGCACTGTGTCGGGCTTGTCGACATTGTTCTTCCACTCGCCGTTGCAGGTCTGCACCGGGCTCGGGTAGTCCATCTTGTACGGCGACGGGTACGACTGGGTCACCGGTGTGCCCTGCTCCAGGGCGGCGGCCGCGGTGAACGCCTTGAAGGTGGAGCCGACCTGGTAGCCGAAGTTGGAGCCGCCCATCCGCTTCTCGACCGAGAGGTTGATCTGCGTCTGGTCGGCCCCGAAGCCGTACGGCTTCGACTGGCCCATGCCGCGGATCTTGCCGCTCCCGGGCTCGACCAGCGTCACGGCGGTGGCGACCTTGTCGCTCTTGTACACGTGCTTGTTGATCGAACTCTGCACGGACGCCTGGGCCTGCGGGTCCAGCGTCGTCTTGATCGTCAGGCCGCCCTGGCGCCAGCGCTTCGCGCGGGCTTCCTTCGTCTTTCCGAAGGCCGCGTTCTGCAGGAACGTGTTGCGGACGTAGTCGCAGAAGAAGCCGGCACCGTTCACGGCGGTGATGCAGCCGTTCTTCGGCTTGCTGATCTTGAGGCCGAGCGGCAGTTTCTTCGTGGCCTCGGCCTGCGCCGGGGTGATGTCCCCCAGGTCGGCCATCCGCTGGACCACGAGGTTGCGGCGCTTGATCGATTCCTGCTCGTCGTTGACCGGGTCGAAGCGGCTGGGTGACTGGACGATGCCGGCCAGCATCGCGGACTCGCCGACGGTCAGGTCCTTGGCGTGCTTGCTGAAGTACCGCTTGGCCGCGGCCTCGACGCCGTAGGCCTGCTCGCCGAAGAAGGTGATGTTGAGGTAGTTCTCCAGGATCTGCTGCTTGCCGAGTTCCTTCTCGACCTGGATCGCGTACTTCATTTCCTTGATCTTGCGGCCGATGGTCTGCTGGACCGCCTGCGCCACCTTGTCCGGGTCGTCGCCGGCCTGCTCGATGAAGACGTTCTTCACGTACTGCTGGGTGAGGGTGGAGGCGCCCTCGGAGACCCCGCCGTCCTGGGCGTTCTTGTTGAGCGCGCGCAGGATGCCCTTGAGGTCGATCGCCCCGTGCTCGAAGTAGCGGGCGTCCTCGATCGCGACGATGGCCTTCAGTATGTTCGGGCTCATCTGCTGGATCGGGATGACGGTGCGGTCGCGCGAGTAGACGGTCGCGATCAGCCCGCCGTTGGAGTCGAGGATCTTCGACGCCTGGCTGAGCGGCGGGCGCTTCAACTCACCCGGCAGGTCCTGGAACCCGGAGGCCGTGCCCTTCGCCGACAGGCCGAGGGCGCCGGCGGCCGGCAGGGCGATCCCCGCCAGTACCACTCCGGACAGGACACTGACACCGAGGAACTTGGCGGCCTGCTGGGCCGTCGAGAGACCCCCGCCCGATCGCTTGTGAGGCATGGAGGCAGCCTACGTTGCGATTCCCCGGACGTGCGCCCAGGTGTTCGCCTAGTCTGTAACGGACAGGCGCGATCGCTGAGCGTGCGCCTGCCCTCCATCATCACTCTTGTGGGTGATGAGAACTGCCCGAATTCCTGTCATATGCCGGGTGACTTGGGCGATATGCCAGGCGCAGTGACCGTTCTGTCGCATAAGTCCGAAATAGGTGCCGCTCACTCCGTTGGGTGATCTGGCGCGCACCCATAGTCCATTCGGGCCATCGAAGATTGGGCCTGAAAGGGCTGTTGCGTCACGCCTACCTTCCGTAACGTCCTCAACTGGCAACGGTGAATATGCCGGTTGCCGCCGTGGGGGAGCCTCGATTCGGGAGAGGACGGCGCCAGCATGAGTAGCTGGGTAACCGACTGGAGCACGCAGGCAGCGTGCAAGACGACTGATCCGGACGAGCTTTTCGTCCAGGGAGCGGCCCAGAACAGGGCCAAGGCGGTGTGCACCGGATGCCCGGTGCGGACCGAATGCCTGGCGGACGCGCTCGACAACCGGGTGGAGTTCGGCGTGTGGGGCGGGATGACCGAGCGCGAGCGCAGGGCATTGCTGCGCCGGCGACCAACTGTCACCTCGTGGCGCAGGCTGCTCGAGACCGCGCGTACCGAGTACGAGCGGAGCACCGGCATCCTGCCGCTGGACGAAGAGGACGACTACGCCGCCGCGGGGTGATCCCCGGCAAGCCGTTCGCCGATCGAGCGCAAGCCGTCCAGGTCGTGCACGTCGCCCGGTAGGGCCGCTACGTCAACCATCGGCACCTCAGGGTGCACGGAGACGAAACGGTCCCGGGTGCGGCGTTCGCGCGCGACCACGCGCATGCGCTCGGCGTGCAGTCTCAGCAGCCCGGCGGCGAGCCGCTGCTCGGGCGGAATCGTCGTGTCGCTCGGCATGTCGTCGGCCGCTTCGGCCCGGGCCTTCGGGTCCGTTTTCTCGGCGCCTTCGGCAATAGCCCCCTCGGCAGGGGCGCCCTCGGCCCCCTCGGCAATGGAGTCAGTCTTCCCGGCCCCCTGATCCACAATGCCGCCGTCCCCAAGATTTTCCCGCGGCTCCTCGAGCGCCTGGGCGGCGGCCAGCGCCCGCTCCGCGGTGAGCTGCGGTGCGCCGCTGCCGTGCACCCGGTTCAGCACCAGGCCGGCCAGCGGCATGTCCTCGGCGGCCAGCCGCTCGACGAAGTACGCGGCCTCGCGCAGCGCGTCCCGTTCCGGAGCGGCCACCACGAGGAACGCCGTCCCGGGGGCCTGCAACAGCTTGTACGTGGCGTCCGCGCGCTTGCGGAAGCCGCCGAACATGGTGTCCATGGCGGCGATGAAGGTCTGCACGTCACCCAGCAGGTGCGTGCCCATCACCTTGCTCAGCACGCCCGTCATCATCGACATGCCGACATTGAGGAACTTCATCCCGGCCCGGCCGCCGACCTTCGCCGGCGCCATCAGCAGCTTGATGAACTTCCCGTCCAGGAACGACCCGAGACGCTGCGGGGCGTCCAGGAAGTCCAGCGCGGAACGGCTCGGCGGGGTGTCGACGATGATCAGGTCCCAGGCGTCCAGCGCGCGCAGCTGGCCCAGCTTCTCCATCGCCATGTACTCCTGCGTGCCCGCGAAGCCGGCCGACAGGGACTGGTAGAAGGGGTTGTCGAGGATCGCGCGGGCCCGCTCGGGGTCGGAGTGCTGCATCACGACCTCGTCGAAGGTCCGCTTCATGTCGAGCATCATCGCGTGCAGCGTGCCGCCCGCGGACTCGTCGATCCCGGTGACCGGGCGCGGGGTGTTGTCCAGTTCGGTGAGGCCCATCGACTGCGCGAGCCGCCGCGCCGGGTCGATGGTCAGGACGACGGCCTTGCGCCCGCGTTCGGCGGCGCGCACGCCCAGGGCGGCGGCGGTCGTGGTCTTTCCGACGCCGCCGGAGCCGCAGCAGACGATGATGCGGGTCTTCGGATCGTCGAGGAGCGGGTCGATCGCCAGCACCGGACTCTCCAGATCCCCCGGATTCTCCAGGCTCATGTCAGCTCTCCCCGCCGGACCGTGCCGCTGCCGCCGCTCGTGCCCGTGCCGTTGCCCAAGCCCATGTCAGTTCTCCCTGCCCGTCATGCCCTGTTTGCGCAGGCTGTCGGCCAGCCGGTAGAGGCCGCCGAGGTCGATGCCCTCGCCGCGCAGTTCCAGTTCGTACGTCGGCAGGCCGAGGTCGGCGATCTCGGCGCGCTCGCGGCGCTCCAGCAGGACGCGCTGGGCGTGCTCGTGGGCCTGCTCGAGCAGCGGGTCGACGAGCCGCTCCGCCTGGCCGCCCTTGCGGGCACCGCCCAGGCCGGCCTGGGACAGCGCCTTGGCGACGGCGGTGCGCCGGCCGTTGGCGGCCGATTCGAGGTCCGCGTCGTCCAGCAGCACCGGACGCAGCATGTTGACCACGACGGCTCCCACCGGCAGTCCCGCGGCCCGCAGTTCCGCGACGCCGTCCACGGTCTCCTGGACCGGCATCTCCTCCAGCAGCGTCACCAGGTGCACGGCGGTCTCGGTGGACTTCAGCACCCGCATGACGGCCTGCGCCTGGTTGTATATCGGGCCCATCCTGGCCAGGCCGGCGACCTCGTCGTTGACGTTGAGGAAGCGGGTGATGCGGCCGGTCGGCGGGGCGTCCATCACGACCGCGTCGTACGCCCGCCAGCCCGCGCTGTCCTTGCGGCGCACGGCCTCGCACGCCTTGCCGGTCAGCAGGACGTCCCGCAGGCCGGGGGCGACGGTCGTCGCGAAGTCGATCGCGCCGAGCTTCTTGAGGGCGCGGCCCGCGCGGCCGAGCTTGTAGAACATGTCCAGGTAGTCCAGGAGCGCGAGCTCCGGGTCGATGGCGAGCGCGCGCACCTCGCCGCCGCCCGGCGCGACGGCGATCTTCCGCTCCTCGTAGGGCAGCGCCCCGGTCTCGAAGAGCTGGGCGATGCCCTGCCGCCCCTCGACCTCGACCAGCAGCGTGCGGCGGCCTTCTGCGGCGAGGGCGAGCGCGAGGGCGGCGGCGACCGTGGTCTTGCCCGTGCCGCCCTTGCCCGTGACGATATGGAGCCTGGTGGGAGTGGACTGTTGTGGGCTCACACTTCGAGCGTAACCACTCGGTGTACGGCTCAAGCAGCCCACCACCCAGGTGTGGCGTCTATCTCCCGCCGGGATCCGGACCGGAACGTGCGGGGACGGCCCGCGATCCTCCCGTCCCGACCCGTCCGGGCGGTGCGGGCGGGTGCTGGCCGGGGCGGGTGGGAGCAGGCGTTACAGTCGGCTCCATGGCTAAGTGGGAATACGCGACCGTGCCCCTTCTGGTGCACGCGACGAAGCAGATTCTGGACACGTGGGGCGAGGACGGCTGGGAGCTGGTCCAGGTCGTACCCAATGGGAACAACGCGGAACAGTTGGTGGCCTACTTCAAGCGGGAGAAGCAGGCGTGAGCGCGGTCGAGGACAAGCTCGCCTCGCTCGGGATGACGCTGCCCGACGTGGTGCCGCCGCTGGCCGCGTACCAGCCGGCCGTGCAGTCCGGTGTGTACGTGTACACCTCCGGCCAGCTGCCGATGGTGGGCGGCAAGCTCACGGTGACCGGCAAGGTCGGCGCCGAGGTGACGCCGGAGGAGGCCAAGGACCTGGCCCGTACGTGCGCGCTGAACGCGCTCGCGGCGGTCAAGTCGGTCGTCGGTGACCTGGACCGCATCAAGCGTGTCGTGAAGGTCGTCGGCTTCGTCGCCTCGGCGTCGGACTTCACCGGGCAGCCGGCCGTGATCAACGGTGCGAGCGAGCTGCTCGGCGAGGTGCTCGGCGAGAAGGGCGTGCACGCGCGCAGTGCCGTCGGCGTGGCCGTGCTGCCGCTGGACGCCCCGGTCGAGGTCGAGATCCAGGTCGAGCTGGTCTGAGTCCGCCGCAGGCGGGGCCGGGTGCCCGGCTGCGGGGGCGCACCCTCGAACAGCGGAGTCCGACCCTCGAACATCAGGGCGGCAGGCCGTACGATCCCGCCCATGACCACGAGCAGCGGCGGCACGAGTGACGGACAGTGGTTCCCGGCCTCCTGGCCCGACCGGATCCGGGCGTTGGCGAACGGGGAGCTGACCCCGGTGACCCCGCGCAGGGCCGCGACCGTCCTGCTCCTGCGGGACGGCGCGGGCGAAGGGCCGGCCGTCCACCTGCTGCGCAGACGCGCCTCCATGGCTTTCGCCGGGGGCGCGTACGCGTATCCGGGTGGCGGTGTGGACCCCCGGGACGAGAAGCCGGTCCGGTGGGCGGGACCGTCGCTCGACCAGTGGTCGGCGGCCCTCGGCGTGGACCCGGTGTCGGCGCAGGCGGTGGTCTGCGCGGCGGTGCGGGAGACGTTCGAGGAGGCCGGCGTCCTGCTGGCCGGCCCGGACGGCGACAGCGTCGTGGCGGACACCACCGGGGAGAGCTGGGAGGCCGACCGGGAGGCGCTCGTCAGCCGTGAGCTGTCGTTCGCGGACTTCCTGGCGAGGCGCGAGCTGGTGCTGCGTTCGGATCTGCTCGGCCCGTGGGCCCGCTGGATCACCCCGGAGTTCGAGGAGCGTCGCTACGACACCTGGTTCTTCGTCGCGATGATGCCGGCGGGACAGCGCACGCTGGACGTCTCGGGCGAGGCCGACCACACGGTGTGGCTGCGTCCGGCCGAGGCCGTGGAGGGGTACCGGCGCGGCGAGATGGTGATGATGCCGCCGACCATCGCGACGCTGCGCGCGCTGCTCCCGTACGACTCGGTGGAGGCGGCCCTGGCGGCCGCGGCCGACCGGGACCTGGAGCCGGTGCTGGCGCGGGCGGTGCTGGAGGAAGGGCGGATTGTGCTGAGCTGGCCGGGGCACGAGGAGTTCACCAAGCACATTCCGCAGGGACCGGGTTCTTCGCAGGGGTCCGGCCCGTCGCAAGGAGCTGCTGAATGACCTCGGCGATGTTGCCCGGCAGGCCGCAGGCGACGGTCGGCGGCCCCGCGACGGCGCGTGCCGTCTGCGTCCTGGCCCCGAACCCGTCGCCGATGACCCTGGACGGCACCAACACCTGGCTGCTGTCGGAGCCCGGATCCGAGCTCGCGGTCGTCGTCGACCCGGGCCCGCTCGACGAAGCGCACCTGCGCAACGTCGTCGCGACCGCCGAGGCGGCCGGCAAGCGCGTGGCGCTGACGCTCCTCACGCACGGCCACCCCGACCACGCGGAGGGCGCCGCCCGCTTCGCGGAGCTGACGGGGACGGACGTCCGGGCGCTCGACCCGGCGCTGCGGCTGGGCGAGGAGGGGCTGGCGGCGGGTGACGTCATCACCACCGGCGGCCTGGAGCTGCGGGTGGTGGCCACACCCGGTCACACCTCGGACTCGCTCTCCTTCCACCTGCCGGCCGACGGCGCCGTCCTGACCGGCGACACGGTGCTGGGGCGCGGCACGACGATCGTGGTGCACCCGGACGGCCGGCTCGGCGACTACCTCGACTCCCTGCGCCGCCTGCAGGCCATGACGATGGACGGCGGTGTCGACACGGTGCTGCCCGGCCACGGCCCGGTGCTGGAGGACGCGCGCGGCGCCGTCGAGTACTACCTCGCGCACCGCGCGAGCCGGCTGGCGCAGGTGGAGACCGCCGTGGAGGCGGGCCGGCTGACGCCCGCGCAGGTGGTCGCGCACGTCTACCACGACGTCGACCGGTCGCTGTGGCCCGCGGCGGAGCTGTCGGTGCGGGCGCAGCTGGACTATCTGCGGGAGCACGGGCTGATCGAGGACCGGCGGGTCGACTGATGGGGAACCCGGGCACGGCCGCCTCGGCGGCCGGGGAGTTCGACCCGTGGTCCGCCGCGTTCGTCGCGGACCCCTATCCGGTGTACGCGGGACTGCGTGCCGCGGGCCGCGCGCACTGGTTCGAGCCGACCCGGCAGTGGCTGATCCCGCACTACGACGACGTGAGCGCGCTGTTGCGCGACCGCCGTCTCGGGCGGACGTATCTGCACCGCTTCACCCACGAGGAGTTCGGCCGCGAGGCGCCCCCGGCCGGTCACGAGCCCTTCCACGTCCTCAACGACAACGGCCTGCTCGACCTGGAGGCCCCCGACCACACGCGGATCCGCCGACTGGTCGCGAAGGCGTTCACCCCGCGCACCGTCGAGCGGCTCGCGCCGACCGTCGAGCGGCTGGCCGCCGAGCTGGTCGACGGCCTGTACGCGGACGGCGGCGGCGACCTGCTGGCCCGGGTCGCGGAACCGCTGCCCGTCGCGGTCATCGCGGAGATGCTGGGCATCCCGCCGGGCGACCGGCAGCCGCTGCGGCCCTGGTCGGCGGATATCTGCGGGATGTTCGAACTCAATCCGGACGAGGAGACCGCGCGGCGCGCCGTGCGGGCGAGCGAGGAGTTCTCGGCCTACTTGCGCGGACTGATCGCCGAGCGCCGCCGCGCGCCGGGCGAGGACCTGATCAGCGCCCTGATCGCCGCGCACGAGGACGGGGACACCCTCAGCGAGCAGGAGATGGTCTCCACCTGCGTGCTGCTGCTCAACGCCGGGCACGAGGCGACGGTGAACACCACGGCGAACGGCTGGTTCACCCTCTTCCGTCACCCCGACCAGCTCGCTCTGCTCCGCGCGGAACCCGGGCTGCTCCGCGACGCCGTCGAGGAGCTGCTGCGCCACGACACGCCGCTGCAGATGTTCGAGCGGTGGGTACTGGACGACATCCAGGTCGGCGACACGGTGATCCCGCGGGGTTCCGAGGTCGCGCTGCTCTTCGGGTCGGCCAACCGTGATCCTTCCCACTTCCCCGATCCCGACCGGCTGGACCTGCGCCGGCCCGCCGCCGAGAACCGGCACGTCACCTTCGGGGCCGGCATCCACTACTGCCTGGGCGCACCGCTGGCCCGCCTGGAACTCGGCGCGTCCTTCGGCACCCTGCTGAGCCGCGGGCCGGGCCTGCGGCTCGCGGCCGGGCCGCGCTGGAAGCCCGGCTACGTCATCCGGGGCCTGGAGGAACTGCTCGTCACCTGGTGACGCCGGTGACGGCCCCTCCCGGGCCTCCTCCTCCGACCCGCGGCACCGTGAGCCGCCAGGCCCCCGGCTGGACCGTCCAGGTGCGGGTCCTGACGGGGCCGGCGACGGCGGAATCCGCGCGGTAGCGGAAGTCCCGGCCCGAGACGGTGACGGTGGCGGCCCGCACGCACAGCGGATCCGCGCTGTCGGGATGGTGCACCCGGACCTCGATGAGCCCCGGGTCCACCGTCCGGAACGACACCTCGTGGACGGGGTGGTCCAGGTCAACCAGCACCACGCCGTCCGCCTCGATGCGCAGCCGCTGGCGCGGCGCGTGCCCGTGGCCGTGCCCCGGCCCGTGGGTGTGCGACGGCGCCGGCATGTTCAGGGTGCGGACCAGCGACCGGGCGGTCCAGCCGCCCGTCGGCCGCCACCACCCCCTCGGCGCGTCGCCCCGCTCCGCGTCCCGGTGTGCCTCCCGGTTCGCGGACCACCAGTGCGCCGAGGGGCCGAGGCCGTCGGAGGAGATGCGCAGACTGCCCAGCACGATGCCGCCGCTGTCGTCGACCAGCAGGTCCAGCTCGCGGTCGGTGCCGTCGAGCACCGCCCGCGCGGCGGGCAGCACCTGGCCGGGCACGCCCAGCGCCCGCGCGAGTGAGGAGTGCGGCCCGATCGGCACCAGCGCCAGCGGGGCCTCGCCGAGTGCCCGCTCACGGTGCAGTGCCCGCACCGCCCGCAGCAGACTCCGATCGTCGCCGAGCACGACCGGGCGGCGCCGGCCGCGGTGCGCGAGCACCCGCGCCACCTCTTCGGCCGAATCCGGTAGAGCGATTTTTACGGACGACGCGCCCGCACACAGGACATCCTTCGCGATGCGGACGGATTCGCCGTCGACGGCACGTGCGGCGGGGTCGATGACCACGAGCAATTGCTGCCCGGAAGGTCGCTGAGCCGACACCTTGGTCCTTCCTCAGGTAAAATCTCGGTGCAAGAGCCCCTTGCGCCGTTGCGTCAGGGGCTTCGTCTATTCCGGGGCACCGCGTTCGACGGCTCTCTGCACGTTGGACATGCCCCGCCCGGAAGGGGTGTACGCCTGTGCCCGCACTTGTGCTGCTCGGTGCTCAGTGGGGTGACGAAGGCAAGGGGAAGGCCACTGACCTGCTCGGTGGCTCCGTGGACTATGTCGTGCGTTACCAGGGCGGCAACAATGCCGGCCACACGGTCGTCGTCGGCGACCAGAAGTACGCACTGCATCTCCTCCCCTCCGGAATCCTGTCGCCGGGGTGTACCCCGGTCATCGGTAACGGTGTCGTCGTGGACCCGGCGGTCCTGCTCTCCGAGCTGAGCGGGCTGAACGACCGCGGAGTCG
Organism: Streptomyces sp. H39-S7; assembly: GCF_027158205.1. Classification (GTDB taxonomy): domain Bacteria; phylum Actinomycetota; class Actinomycetes; order Streptomycetales; family Streptomycetaceae; genus Actinacidiphila. The sequence continues at coordinate 65,608 of NZ_JAPVLU010000041.1, forward strand.
ATACGTCCAAGCTCCTGATCAGCGGTAACGCTCATTTGATCACGCCGTATCACCAGACCATCGACAAGGTGACGGAGCGGTTCCTCGGCAGCCGCAAGATCGGCACGACCGGGCGCGGCATCGGCCCGGCCTACGCCGACAAGATCAACCGCGTCGGGATCCGCGTTCAGGACCTCTTCGACGAGTCGATCCTGCACCAGAAGGTGGAGGCCGCTCTCCACGAGAAGAACCAGCTCCTGGTTAAGCTCTTCAACCGGCGCGCGATCAGCGTCGACCAGGTCGTCGAGGAGTACCTCGGCTATGCGGAGCAGATCAAGGACTTCGTGGCCGACACCGGCCTGATCCTGAACAAGGCGCTGGACGAGGGCAAGGTCGTGCTGATGGAGGGCGGCCAGGGCACTCTGCTCGACGTCGACCACGGCACCTATCCCTTCGTCACCTCGTCGAACCCGACCGCCGGCGGTGCCTGCACGGGCTCCGGCATCGGCCCGACGAAGATCAGCCGCGTGATCGGCATCCTCAAGGCCTATACGACGCGTGTCGGCGCCGGTCCGTTCCCGACCGAGCTGTTCGACGAGGACGGCGAGAAGCTGCGGATCATCGGCCACGAGCGCGGGGTCACCACCGGCCGCGACCGTCGCTGCGGCTGGTTCGACGCGGTCATCGCGCGGTACGCGACCCGCGTCAACGGCCTGACGGACTTCTTCCTCACGAAGCTCGACATCCTCACCGGCTGGGAGCAGATCCCGGTCTGTGTGGCCTACGAGATCGACGGCAAGCGCGTCGAGGAGCTGCCCTACAACCAGAGCGACTTCCACCACGCGAAGCCGATCTACGAGATGCTCCCCGGCTGGTCCGAGGACATCACGAAGGCGCAGACCTTCGACGACCTGCCGAAGAACGCGCGGGCGTACGTCAAGGCGCTCGAGGAGATGTCGGGCGCCCCGATCTCCGCGATCGGAGTGGGTCCCGGCCGTACCGAGACGATCGAGATCAACTCGTTCATCTGACGGTCGCTCGTACGACGACGCCTCTCAGTCGAGCTTCGTGTAGGTGAGCGGCGCCTTGCCCGCCTCACGGGAGTCGCGCACCAGATGGGCGTCGTCGATCACGGTGAGCGTCGAGGCCACCCCGGGGTTGCAGGAGGCGGCGGGGACCGCACTGGTCAGCAGTGAGGGGCTCAGCGCCAGCGGCGGCCCGGCCGACGTCATGTGCATCGTCCACTCGCACTGATAGGTGGTTCCGGTGCCGGTCAGGGTGACGCTGCCGTTCCGCCCGATCGTCAGCGTGCGGGTGTTGGTGCCGTTGCTGTCGAACCCCGCCTGCCAGGTGCCGACGAACCGTTCCGGCACCTCGCCGGGAGCCGTGGTGCCGGTCTGCGAGGGGGACGTCGGGTACTGGGCGAAGCCGTTTCCGGACGGGAGGGCCGTCGAGGGTCCCGGAAGGCCCTCGCGGCCCTTGTCGTCCGTCGTGCCGCCGTTGCCGAAGTCGAGCGCGACGACGGCCGCCCCGGCGCCCGCGAGCACCGCGACGGCCACCGCGGCCCCGATCAGCACCCCCTGCCGCCGCCGGCCCGCCGGCGGTGCGGTGTAGCCCGGCGGGGGAGCGTATCCCGGGTGCGGGTAGCCGTAGCCGCCCTGCGGGTACGGGGGCGGCGCCGGGGCGGCCCCCTCGACCATGGTCGGCCGGGCGGGCAGCGGCTGGGGGACCACCGCGGGGGCGGGCGCCGGAGTGGCGTCCCCCTCGTGCGGGTTCTCGGCCTCCAGCAGCCGCACGGCGTGCCGGCCGAGCTGCGCCACGATCGCGCTGGGCAGCCACGTCCTGCCGTCCTGCGGCGAGTGGGCGGCGATCCGCGCCAGCACCGCGTCCAGGTCCGGCCGCAGAGCGGCCTCCTTGACCAGGCACTCCGCGACCAGCTCGCGTAGCGCCGGGGGCAGCTCGTCCAGCTCCGGCGGCTCCTGCGCGATCCGGAACATCTGGGCGTGCACCCCGCTGCTCGCGGCGCCGAAGGGCTGCTTCCCGGTCGCCGCGTACGCCAGCACCGAGCCCAGGCAGAAGATGTCGCAGGCCGGGGTGACGCGGTCGCCGCGCACCTGCTCGGGCGACATGAAGCCGGGGGAGCCGACCAGCGCGCCGGTGTTGGTCAGACCGCCGGTGACGGTCTCCAGGGCGCGGGCGATGCCGAAGTCGATGACCCGTGGGCCATCGATCGTGATCATGACATTCGACGGCTTCAGGTCGCGGTGGATGAGCCCGGCGGCGTGGATGTCCTTGAGCGCGTGGGCCAGCCCGGCCGCCAGCACCCACACCGAACGCTCCGGCAGCGGGCCGTGCTCCTTGGCGATGACGTGCTGCAGCGTCGGCCCGGCGATGTAGCCGGTGGCGACCCAGGGGATCTCGGTCTCGGTGTCGGCGTCGAGGACCGGCGCGGTCCACGCGCCGCCGACCCGGCGGGCGGCCTGGACCTCCTGCCGGAAGCGGGCCCTGAACTCGTCCTGCGCGGCCAGTTCGGCCCGCACCAGCTTCACCGCGACGGTCCTGCCGCGTTCCGAACGGGCCAGGAAGACCCGTCCCATGCCGCCCGTGCCGAGCCGGCCCAACAGCCGGTACGCGCCGATCCACTGCGGATCGTCGGATCTGAGTTCTTCCACGCCGCGCGCCTCCTCCCGGCCTGACGGCCGCCCCGTAGGCGAAGAATAGTCTGACCGTTCGAGGGGTGATCCCGGCACTGCCGGCGGGGGCGGGCCGGGGCCGCGCGACCCGCCGGACGGAGTCCCGGCGGGCCGCCGCCGATGACAGCCTGTCGGAGAACGTGCCGACTGCCATACAAGGTGACCGTGTCCCTGACCGGCGGCGATCCTTAGCCTGAGCGCATGACCCCTCCTTTCGCCGCCGCCGCCGATCCCGGGACCGGAGCCGCCGTCAAGGCCGCAGACCGGGCGCACGTCTTCCACTCGTGGTCCGCGCAGGCGGTCATCGACCCGATGGCCGTGGCCGGGGCCGAGGGCTCGTACTTCTGGGACTACGACGGCAACCGCTATCTGGACTTCTCCTCGCAGCTGGTGAACACCAACATCGGCCACCAGCACCCGAAGGTCGTCGCCGCCATCCAGGAGCAGGCGGCCAGGCTCTGCACCATCGCGCCGGGCTTCGCCGTCGACGTGCGGTCGGAGGCGGCCCGGCTGATCGCCGAGGTCACCCCCGGCGACCTGGACCAGGTCTTCTTCACCAACGGCGGCGCCGAGGCGGTCGAGAACGCCGTCCGCATGGCCCGGCTGCACACCGGCCGGCACAAGGTGTTCAGCGCCTACCGCTCGTACCACGGCGCCACCTCCACCGCGATCAACCTCACCGGTGACCCGCGCCGCTGGCCGTCGGACACCGGCTCGGCGGGCGTCGTGCACTTCTGGGGCCCGTACCTGTACCGCTCGCAGTTCCACGCGACGAGCGAGGAGCAGGAGTGCGAGCGCGCGCTGGAGCACCTGGAGCAGCTCGTCGCCTTCGAGGGCCCGCAGTCCGTCGCCGCGATCATCCTGGAGTCGGTGGTCGGCACCGCGGGCATCCTGGTGCCGCCGGCCGGCTACCTCGCCGGCGTCCGGGAGATCTGCGACCGGTACGGCATCGTCTTCATCCTCGACGAGGTCATGTCCGGCTTCGGCCGCACCGGCGCGTGGTTCGCCGCCGACCACTGGGGCGTCGTCCCGGACCTGCTGACCTTCGCCAAGGGCGTCAACTCCGGCTACGTGCCGCTCGGCGGCGTCGCCATCTCCCCGGAGATCGCCGCGACCTTCGCCACCCGCCCCTATCCGGGCGGACTCACCTACTCTGGCCACCCGCTGGCCTGCGCCTCCGCCGTAGCGACGATCAACGCGATGCGTGAGGAGCGGATCGTGGAGAACGCCGCCGCGATCGGCGAGCGGGTCATCGGGCCCGCGCTGCGCGACATCGCCGCCCGGCACGCCTCGGTCGGCGAGGTGCGCGGCCTCGGTGTCTTCTGGGCCCTGGACCTCGTCAAGGACAAGGCGACGCACGAGCCGCTGGTGCCGTACAACGCGGCGGGCGCGGACAACGCGCCGATGGCCGAGTTCGCGGCGGCGTGCAGGAAGGGCGGCCTGTGGCCCTTCGTCAACATGAACCGCACGCACGTCGTCCCGCCCTGCACGGTGACCGAGGCCGAGGCCAAGGAGGGCCTGGCGGCGCTGGACGAGGCGCTGACCGTGGCCGACCGGTACGCCGTCAGCGGATAGCGCTTGCCCCCACCGGCCGCCGGCAGCGTGGGAAATGATCACGAAACGCGCATAACCCCCGCACGCTTCCCTCCCCGGACGTGCCGTTGATTCCCGAACCTTCGCTTATCGTGTGCGGAGTAATCGGAGTGAAACGTACGTTCGGGCGAGGGGGCGGCAGTGCTGGCGGACACCACACCGGTGAAGCGCAACAGCCTGCGGCAGCAGATCGCCGACGCGCTCCGCGACGAGGTGCTCACCGGCCGGCTCCCGGCCGGCCGGGACTTCACCGTCAAGGAGATAGCGGAGCTGTACGGCGTCTCCGCGACGCCCGTGCGCGAGGCGCTGGTCGACCTGGCGGCGCAGGGCCTGCTCGACGTCGAGCAGCACCGCGGCTTCCAGGTCCGGCGCTTCACCCCCGACGACTTCGTCTCCATGGTCGAGGCCCGCAACCTGGTGACCGAGGGGATCTTCCGGCGCGTCGAGGGAGACCGGCCGCGCGAGGTGCCGGCCGAGGTCATCGCGTCGGTGCGGCGCCGGGGCGAGGCCGCGGCACGGGCCGCGCGCTCCGGGATGCTCGACGTGCTCATCGGCTGCGACATCCGCTTCTGGCGCGAAGTCGCGGCGCTTTCGGGCAATCCGCACATCTGTGAGTTCCTCGACCGGATCCGCACCCAGACCTGGATGTACTCGATCCCGTACCTGCGGGCCCATCCGACGCTCGCGGGCGTCTGCTGGTCGGACCACGTCGAACTCGTCGACGCAGTCCGGGACCGCGACCTGCCCGCGGCACGCCGAATCATCGCCGGCTACAACGAGCACGCCCTCGCGCTGATGGTCGAACTGGCACGGCAGTAGCTTCGCGACAGCCGGAAACGACGCCACCTCCTGACGCCGACCGCGCCTCGCACTACGCTGGCCCGACGATCGCATAGACGACTTGGAGCGCCTGTGGCCTGCGACTTGTGGCTGGTTCCGCTTGTGGACGTGCTCTGCCACAGCCCCGAAAACCCTTTCTCCGAGGAACTGGCGCGCTACGACAAGGCGTTGAACGACGCGGGCCTGCCGCCGGTGCCCGTGCACACCTACATGCCGGGGCTCTCCGGCGACGTCGGCCCGGTGGCCGGCTTCGACTACGACGCACTGCACTTCCTGCGCCGGGCCTTCCTGTTGAACCTCCAGGGACTGGAGGTCACCCCGGTCGACGCGCTCGGGGGCGACTACGAGCAGCTGCTGGAGATGTTCGAGGCGACCGCCCAGCAGTCGCACCTCGTGTGGCACTACGACCACGCGGGCGCCTACGTTCCGCTGGACTTCCCGTTCCCCGTCGTCAACGACGAACTGCTGGAGGGCGGCGGTCCGCTGGGTTCGAGCCACGGCCTGCTGCGCGACCTCGAGTCCGTCGCGGCGGCGATCGGCATCGACGCGGCCAACCCGCCGCAGGCGCCGGCCCCGCCGGACCGGCCCACCGGACTGGAGGAGCCGGCCGCCCAGCCGTCGTACGATCCCAGCCCGTTCGCCCGCGAACGGCACGTCTGGCTCGGCCTGCACGCGGCGGCGACCCGCTCGCTGGCGCAGGGATCGATGGTGGTCTTCAGCTGACGGCGGCGCCCTGCGCCGGGCAGGCGCCAGTTTGAAGACAGGTCCTAGCGGGTCGGCCCCTCCGGGGGCCGCTGGCGCGGCATGTTCGGGCGTCCGCCGGGCGCCATCGGGAAGCGGCCGTGGGCCGCGCCCTCGGTGCGCGCGGCCCACGGCACGGTGGCCTGCGCGCGCAGCGGCGCGCTCCGCGTCCCGAACTCCGTCATCCAGTCCGCCGTCTCCATCCTGACCAGGTCCGAGACGTCCTCGCAGAACCGGCGCAGCACCCCGAGACAGCGTTCGGCCGCCTCGGCAGCCGTGCCCTCGGTGGGGCCCAGCACCTCGCGGACGCACTCCGCCGCCCAGTCGAAGCGCAGCGCCTCCAGCCGTCGCTGCACCGCCTGGGCGGTGGCGACGTCCCGCATCCAGCCGGACGTCAGCCCGAAGAGGCGGTCGAGGCCGACGCAGACAGCGGCGAGGAGCAGCGCCACATAACCCCAGCGCGCGGCGCCGCCCGCGACGCCGGTCAGTTCGATCAGCGGCAGCGCTGCCCCGACCGTGCCGAATAACGCGGTGGCGAGCCGCAGCCCGCGCGCGCCGTGCCGCTTCCAGACGCGGTCGGCGAGGTACCAGTCGGTGGTCTGCAGCGCCCCGGACTCGGCCCAGCGGTAGAGCTCCTCCAGGCGTTCGGCGGGCTCGCCCCAGTCGCCGAGCGGAAAAGGCAGTGCCCGCAGGTCCTCCTGGCTATGCAGAGCCCGTTGAACGGGCTCCTCCCGGGGAGCCTCCTCGGGATACATGTCCGGCTGGCTCACTGCGCGCTCCCTCGCATTCCGGCGCTCGTCTCCCGGCACCGCTCGTCCTCCGACACGACGAAGCTCCCTTCTTACCGCCGAACGGCTGACCGTGGGGGCAGGATCTTTTGATTTCAGCCCTTAAATGCCTCGTGGTCAGGTATAGGCCGAACATTCGTCCCACTCGAAAGAGTGAGCCGCGGCGCGCGGCACGGGGCTCCGCACGGGGCCACTACCCTTGGGCACGTGAAGGTCCTTGTCATCGGCGGCGGCGCCCGCGAACACGCCCTGTGCCGCTCTCTGTCCCTCGACCCCGATGTCACCTCGTTGCACTGCGCCCCCGGCAACGCCGGGATCGCGGAGGCCGCCGAGCTGCACCCGGTCGACGCCCTCGACGGCGCCGCCGTCGCCGACCTCGCCGTCTCGATCGGCGCGGATCTCGTGATCGTCGGTCCGGAGGCCCCGCTGGTGGCGGGCGTCGCCGACGCGGTCCGGGCCCGCGGTGTCGACTGCTTCGGCCCGTCCGCGGAAGCCGCGCAGCTGGAGGGCTCCAAGGCGTTCGCCAAGGAGGTCATGGCCGGCGCGGGGGTGCCCACCGCCCGCTCGTACGTCTGCAGCACCGCCGAGCAGATCGACGTGGCGCTGGACGCCTTCGGCGCCCCGTACGTCGTCAAGGACGACGGTCTGGCCGCGGGCAAGGGCGTCGTCGTCACCGACGACCTCGCCGAGGCCCGCGCGCACGCGCTGGCCTGCGACCGCGTCGTCATCGAGGAGTTCCTGGACGGCCCCGAGGTCTCGCTCTTCGCCGTCACCGACGGTGTGACGGTCGTCCCGCTGCAGCCCGCCCAGGACTTCAAGCGCGCGCTGGACGCCGACGAGGGCCCGAACACCGGCGGCATGGGCGCGTACTCCCCGCTCCCGTGGGCCGACCCCAAGCTGGTCGACGAGGTCGAGCGGACGGTCCTGCAGCCCACCGTGGACGAGCTGCGCCGCCGGGGCACCCCGTTCGCAGGGCTGCTCTACGCGGGGCTCGCGATGACCTCGCGGGGCGTGCGCGTGATCGAGTTCAACGCGCGCTTCGGCGACCCGGAGACACAGGTCGTCCTCGCCCGTCTCAGGACCCCGCTGGCCGGTCTGCTGCGGGCCGCCGCGACCGGACGGCTCTCCGAGGTCGAGCCGCTGCGCTGGACCGACGACGCCGCCGTCACCGTCGTCATCGCCTCGCACAACTATCCGGACACCCCGCGCACCGGCGACGAGATCACGGGTCTCGCCGACGTCGTGGAGCAGGACGAGCACGCGTACGTGCTGCACGCCGGCACCAAGCTGGACGACGAGGGCCGGGTGGTGAGCGCGGGCGGCCGGGTGCTGTCCGTCACCGCCACCGGCGCTGACCTGGCCGAGGCCCGGGAACGGGCGTACCGGGCGGTCGCCCGGGTGCGGCTGGACGGCTCGCACCACCGGACCGACATCGCGGCCGAGGCGGCGAAAACCGACCGGTCCTGAGCCGGCCTCCGGGGTGGCTTTACCCAAAGCCACCCCTAGGAGTGATGGCTTCTCCAACCGGCTGACGTGGCAGCGGTCCCCAACTACTGTGCCCCGGAAGCGCACTGCCGGACGGTGTGGTGCTGTGCGGCAAGTAGCCGTACAGACATTGCGTTGTCCGTGGGCGGTGCGACAGTGGGGTAAGCCGCCGATGGCGGTCGTGACAGTGAGACGGGGGTGAGCCGCCCGATGGCCGGAGAAACTGGTGAGGGAGTCGCACGCTCCCGTGCGCTCGCGGTGCTGCGGATCCGCAGCACCGCGAGCGCCGTGGCGCTGTTGCCCGCCGCCGCGGCCGTGGTCCTGCTCGTGGGCGGCGCCACCGGGCGCGTCGGCGACAGCTGGGACGCGCTGCGCTGGTCGGTGGTGGGCGGAGCCCTGCTGGTGCTGCTGCTCGCGGGCGCTGTCGCCGCCGTTGTCGTCCGGGCCCGCCCTGCGGTCAGCCCGACGGTGCCGGTCGCCGAATCGTCGGCCCCCGACCTGTACCGGATGGTCCACGACCTCGCGGTGCGGCTCCAGGTCCCCACGCCCTCCGCGATAGAACTCACTCCCGACTGCGACAGCTGGCTGGAGGACCGCCGCCCGGAGCGGGCGGCCGCCGGCCGCCGGGGCCGCCGCCAGGAGCCGCTGGCCCCCGTGCTCGTGATCGGCTCGCCCTTCATGTGGTGGATGCGGGTCGCCGAGCTGCGCGCCCTGCTCGCCCCCGTCGTCGCCGGCACCGGCCCCTCCGCCGACCCCGACATAGCCGCGGCCCGGCGCTTCATCCGGGGTCTGGACGCGGCGGCGGGCGTCGCCGCGGCCCGGCCCGGCGGTCTCGCCCGGCCCGCGTACGCGTTCCTCGGCTGGGTCGCCCGGCTGCTGCTGCGCGGCTGCCGGGCGCACGCCGCCGAGATGGAGCGCGGGGTGGCCGCGTCCGCCTCCGAGCGCGCCCAGGCGGTGGACTACGGGCTGCGGATCGTCGCCCAGGAGCAGGTCGGCCTCGCCTACGCGGGCTGGGACCGGCTGCTGACGCGGGTCGCGCTGCCCGCCTGGCGGATGGGCCGCTGGCCGTCCCGGCTCGACGCCGGAGTGGTGGCCGCGCTCACCGATCTGTCCCGCCGCGACCGGCTGGCCGAGGGCTTCGAGTCCCGGCTGGGCGAGCGTCCCGCCTGTGACCTGCTCGAAGAGCCCGGCACCGTCGACGAGGCGGCCTCGCTGCTGGCCGCCCGGCTCTTCCACGGCGGCCCCGAGGACCACGGCCCCGACTGGTCGCCCGTCGACTGGGACTCGTACCCCGAGGAGGTCGTGGACCGCATATGGCGTTCCGAGGCCGCCCTGCTCATCCGGGTGCTGGACGAGCCGGGCAGCGCCGTGCCGCGCCCCGAGCGCGACCGGCCCGCGGTCATCACCGTGCAGAACGCCGAGCAGACCGCCAACGCGGAGAGCCGCTCCGGCGCCGGGCTGCTGATGGGCGGCCAGGCCGCCCGCCAGGCAGCCGTGGCCGGCGCCGCCGAGCTCCCCGACGAGATCGGCCGGGCCACCATCGCCCGGGTGATCGACCGGCTCTCCCGGGGCGGCAGCGAGGAGCTGGCGGCCAGGATCACCGGCCATGTCGCCCGCGAGGAAGCGGCCCGCGAGGCCAACCGGAGAACCGCCACCGGCACCCCCCTCGCCCCGGTCTACCAACTGCTCCCGCCCCGCACCGGCCGCGAGCTGCTCACCGAACACGTCACGGCGATGGTCTGCTGCGCCGCCGTCGACACCGCGGGCGCGACGGCCGGTCTCGACTGGCTGGACGGCCCCGCCCTGCTCGTCAACGGCGCCCGCCGGGCCGATCTCGCGTGGCCGGTGCTCCGTCTCGTGGAGAACGGCGACGCGGCTCCGCTGCGCTCGTGGCTCACCGCCGTCGGCGTCCGGCTGGAGAAGCCCGTCCGACTCGTCTGACGCAGGGGCCCCGCCCCTTTCAGCGTGTGACCGTTTCTGCCTCACTCGGAGCGAAACTGTTCCGATTATCCGCCACGAACAGTAACCATGAGAGTGCGTTATGTGATGTGCTGGGTATGGGCGCGAAGGATTCTGCCCGTGGGCGTGGCGAAGAAGGGAGGCACACGTGGGGACGGAACAGATCCGGCGCTGGCAGTCGGGAGCGCTCGCACATGGCGTGACCGACCCGTTCGGACAGGGCCCTCTGCCATGGTTGCGCGGAGCCGAGCAGTACCTGGACGACGAGGGAAACGTCGTCCCCTGGTACGTGGACCTCTCCGCGAGCCGCGGGGAGGCACCGGCCCGGCCTCACGTGCCGGGCCCGCGCACCGCCGATGACGTGCACTGCCAGGTCAAGGGCTTCGCGTCGGCCGGCGCGGTCGCCCCGGGGGCGGCCATCGACTTCAGGGTGACGGTGGACCCGCCCCAGCAGTTCACCGTCGACATCTACCGCATCGGCCACTACGGCGGTGACGGCGCGTGCCACATGACGGCCAGTCCACGGCTGTCCGGCATCGTCCAGTCGGCCCCGCTCGCCGCCGGCCGCACCGTCTCCTGTCACCACTGGTGGCAGTCCTGGCGGCTACAGGTGCCGGGGTACTGGAAGACCGGCGCGTATGTGGCGGTGCTCACCACCGCCGGCGGCTATCGCAGCCACATTCCGTTCACTGTGCGTGACGAGCGCCCGCCGGCCCCGCGCCGCTACCCCTCCAAGGAACCGCCCCGCGCCGCCGCGCTCGACGCGGACCTGCTGCTGCTGATGCCCGACGTGACCTGGCAGGCGTACAACCTGTACCCGGAGGACGGCAGGACCGGCGCCAGCCTCTACCACGCCTGGGACGCCGACGGCCGGCTGCTCGGCGAGGAGGAGGCGCCCGCCACGGTCTCCTTCGACCGCCCGTACGCGGGAGCCGGGCTGCCGCTGCACGTCGGCCACGCCTACGACTTCATCCGCTGGGCGGAGCGGTACGGCTACGACCTGGCCTACGCGGACGCCCGCGATCTGCACGCCGGCCGCGTCGACCCCTCCCGGTACCGCGGCCTGGTCTTCCCCGGGCACGACGAGTACTGGTCGGTCCCGATGCGCCGCGCCGCCGAGGCCGCCAGGGACGGCGGCACCTCGCTGGTCTTCCTCTCCGCCAACTCCATGTACTGGCAGGTCGAACTGGGCCCCTCCCCGGCCGGCGAGCCCGACCGGCTGCTGACCTGCCGCAAGCGCCGCGGCGACGCCCGCGGCCGCAGCGCCCTGTGGCGGGACCTGGGCGAGCCGGAGCAGCTGCTGCTGGGCGTGCAGTACGCCGGCCGCGTCCCCGAACCCGCCCCGCTCGTCGTCCGCAACGCCGACCACTGGCTGTGGGAGGCGACCGGCGCGGCCGACGGGGAGGAGATCGAGGACCTGGTCGCCGGTGAGGCGGATCGGTACTTCCCGCGCACCGCGCTGCCCGAATCCACCGACCGGATCCTGCTCGCGCACTCGCCGTACGAGGACGCCAACGGGCGCCGCCGCCACCAGGAGACCTCGCTGTACCAGGCTCCGAGCGGCGCTTATGTCTTCGCTTCCGGCACCTTCGCGTGGTCACCCGCGCTCGATCGGCCGCACTACGTGGACGCGCGGATCCAGCGCGCCACGGCCAACCTCCTGGACCGGATCTGCAAGCGCGACTAGGTTCCGGCACAACCCGTAGGTCCGCTCCGGCCGCGCACCCTGTCGGATCGCACCCCCTTCCGTGCGGGAGAATCGGGAGCTGAGCCACCGAGTGGGGAGGACCCATGTCCGGATTCGTCGAGAAACCTGAACCCGTCCAGGTACCGGGACTGGTGCATCTGCACACCGGGAAGGTCCGCGACCTGTACCAGAACGCGGCCGGTGAGCTGGTGATGGTGGCCAGCGACCGCACCTCCGTGTACGACTGGGTGGTGCCCACCGAGGTCCCCGACAAGGGCCGGATCCTCACCCAGCTGTCGCTGTGGTGGTTCGACCAGCTCGCCGACCTGGTCCCCAACCACGTCATCTCCACCAACGTGCCGCCCGGCGCCCCCGCCGACTGGGCCGGGCGCACCATGATCTGCAAGTCGCTGCGGATGATCCCGGTCGAGTGCGTGGCCCGCGGTTACCTCACCGGCTCCGGCCTCGTGGAGTACGAGAAGCACCGCACGGTCTGCGGCCTCGCGCTGCCCGAGGGCCTCGTCGACGGCTCGGAGCTGCCCGCGCCGATCTTCACGCCCGCCACCAAGGCCGAGGTCGGTGAGCACGACGAGAACGTCTCCTACGAGGAGGCGGCCCGCCAGGTCGGCGCCGAGACCGCGGCGCTGCTGCGGCAGACGACCCTGGCGGTCTACGGCCGGGCCCGCGATGTCGCCCGCGACCGCGGCATCATCCTGGCGGACACCAAGTTCGAGTTCGGCTTCGACGGTGACGGGCTCGTCATCGGTGACGAGGTGCTGACTCCGGACTCCTCGCGCTTCTGGCCGGCCGACCAGTGGGAGCCCGGCCACGCCCAGCCGTCCTTCGACAAGCAGTTCATCCGCGACTGGCTGACGTCCCCCGCCTCCGGCTGGGACAAGAACAGCGAACTGCCCCCGCCGCCGCTGCCCCCGGAGATCATCGAGCAGTCCCGCGCCAAGTACGTCGAGGCCTACGAGCGCCTCACCGGCACGACCTGGTCCTGAGCCCGCGGGAAGGCCCGGCCGCGCGAACCGCGGCCGGGCATCCGGCGGCTGTGCACGGTGGCCGGGAACGAGGAAGGCCCCGGTGGAGAAATCCACCGGGGCCTTCGTTCTGCTGAGCGGACGACCAGGTTCGAACTGGCGACCTCAACCTTGGCAAGGTTGCGCTCTACCAACTGAGCTACGTCCGCATCGCGCTTGCTGTGTGCATTGCGCGAGAGCCACTATACCCAACCGCGCTCCCGGGCGATGCGCGCGGCCTCGTGACGGTTCTCCGCGGAGAGTTTCGCGGCGGCGGACGAGAGGTAGTTGCGCACCGTCCCCTGCGACAGCGCGGCCCGCCGGGCGATCTCCGCGATCGGCGCGCCGTCGGCGGCCAGGTCGAGGACCTCGGCCTCGCGGGCGGTCAGCGGGGAGTCCCCGGCGCTGATCGCGTCGGCCGCCAACTCCGGGTCCACGTAACGGCCTCCGGCGTGCACCGTGCGGATGATCTCCGCGAGCCGCTGTGCGGAGACGGTCTTGGGGACGAACCCCCTGACGCCCGCGGTGAGCGCCCGCTTCAGGTGCCCAGGACGCCCGTGACCGGTCACGATCATGGTCCGGCAGCCGGGCAGTTCGGCCCGCAGGGATGTGGCGACCGCCACACCGTCGGCGCCCGGCATCTCGAGGTCCAGGACCGCGACATCCGGCCGGTGCGCCCGCGCCATGGCGAGCGCCTCGGGCCCCGAGGCGGCCTCGGCGACGACGATGATGTCGTCCTCGTAGGACAGCAGCGCGGCGAGCGCGCCGCGGATGAGGTGCTCGTCGTCGGCGAGCAGCACGCGCACGCGCGCCTCGCCGCTCCCGGCGGCTGCGGCGGTTCCGGGTCGATGCGTCATGCGGCGCCCTCCTCGCTCTGCGGACCAAGGGCGTGGGTGCCCGGGGTTGCCGGGGTGCCGGCGCCGCGTTGCAGCGGCACCCGCGCCGTCAGCCGGAAGACCCCGCCCGCGTCCGGCTCGGCGGTGAGCGTGCCGCCCAGCGCGCCGACGCGCTCGCGCAGCCCGGTCAGCCCGGTCCCCGGCGTCCTCGGACCGGCCGCGGCGGGGACGGCCGCCGCGCCGTCGTTCTCCATGGTCAGCACGGCGGGGCCGGACGGCGGGGCCAGCAGCCGGATGACGCAGCTGCGGGCGTCGCCGTGCCGCAGCACGTTGGTGGTGCCCTCGCGGACCACCCAGGCGATCACGGACTGGACGGCGGGTGCCAGCGTCGCCCCGTCGTCGCCCTCCGCCCGGCAGTCGACGCCCGCGGCCCGCAGCACCGACAGCGCGCCCGCCAACTCCACCTGCAGATCCGCCGAACGGTAGCCGCGGACGACCTCGCGCACCTCGCGCTGCGACTCCCGCGCGATGCGCTGCACCTCCACCATCTGGTCGACGGCCTCCGGGCGCCCCCGCTGGGCGAGTTGCACGGCGAGCTCGCTCTTGAGCGCGATCACCGACAGGTTGCGCCCCATCACATCGTGCAGATCCCGTCCGAACCGCAGCCGTTCCTCCGCCACCGCCAGCCGCGACTGCGCCTCCCGCGCCGTGTCCAGCTCCCACACGACGACCAGGATCCACGCGGAGCCGCGGTAGGTGAACGCCATGCCCGCGCCTCCCGCCGCCACGCCGATGGCGTAGCCCAATGCCTCGCCTCCCGGCAGTCCGGCCGCCGCGGAGAACGCCGCCACCAGCGCGGCCGTGCCCGCGACGAGCAGCACGATCCACCGCGGGCGGCGGATGTTCAGCACCGCGGGGCCGATCGCGAAGCTGGTGAAGCCGATGACGATCTGGACCGCCTCGCCGCCCGGGGACAGCGTGCCGCGCGCCCGCAGGACGACGACGAACAGGACGGCGAGGGCCGTCACACCGCCGAGGGCGGCGAGCAGCCCGGTCGGCCGCTCGCGGCGGCCCAGCGCCCAGTCCAGCACCCGCGAGACCAGCACCGCGCACAGCACGGCCTGCCCCAGCAGCGCCCACAGGACGACGCGCGCACCCGTCGGGCTGTCGGAGCGCTGCACCGCGCCGAGGACGAGGAAGACCTCGATCGCGGCGAAGGAGTAGAGCGACCACCGGGTGTAGAGCTCGAAGCGGGCCGGGTCGCTGCGCCCCTCCCACCATCCCGTCAACTTCGCCACGGTCGTCTCCCTGGGCCTGGTCAGCGGCGCGGTTCCCAGCGGAACCACCGGCGTACAGCAAACACCGCGAGCACCGTCCAGGCCACCGCCAGGCCCAGCGTCCGCAGGACCTCGCCCGCCCCCGCGCCACCCAGCCAGCCGAACCGTACGAGGTCGGTGACGGTGGTGACGGGCAGCAGCCGGCACAGGTCGGCGATGTGGTCGGGCAGCAGGTTCACCGGGACGAAGAGCCCCGACCCGATGATCGACACCATGAACAGCGGCAGGGTGGTCAGCTGCGCCACCTCCACGCTCCGGGTGAAGACGGTCGAGACCGCCGCCAGCGCCGCCAGCAGCAGCACTCCCGACAGCACACCCGCGACCAGCAGTTCGGGCCGCCGGGGAGCCGGCAGGTCCAGCAGCACCGCACCCGCCACGACCAGCGCCGTGCACTGCGCGAGCGCCACGGCGGCCGCCGGGAGCGCCGTCCCGGCCAGGATCTCCAGATCCGACACCTCCCCGGTCCGCAGCCGTTTGAGCACCAGCTCCTCGCGCCGCGCCACGTAAGCGGTCACCAGGTTGTAGTAGACGACGAAGAGCAGGACGACGCCGATGCCGCCGCTCATCGTCTGGGCGTTGCGGGTCAGCCCGGCTTCCCTGAGGTCGTCGGCCGGGATCACCGAGCGCGTCGCCCAGACCATGGCGACCGGCAGCAGCAGCGCGGTGTACAGCGCCGTCCGGTTGCGCCAGAGCAGGGTGAGTTCGGCCCGCCCGAGGGCCAGCAGCCGTGTACCGCTCCCGGTCCTGGCGCCCGCCGCGCGCACCGCCTCCGTCCCCTCCAGCGTGCCCGTGCCCGTGCCTGTCCCTGTCCCCGTGCTCATCGTGCGTCCCCCTTCGCGATGTCCATGAACGCCTCTTCCAGCGTCGCGGTCCGCGCGTCGAGTCCGAGGAGTTGTACGTCCCGGTCGCGCGCCCACGCCAGCAGTTCCAGCAGGTCCTCCTGGAGCCGCACCGTCCGCACCTCGATCCGGCGCCCGTCGGCGGCCGACGGGACGGACAGCGGCAGCCGGTCCGGGGTCACCCCCTCCGGCAGGGTGAAGCGGATCCGGGCCGGGCGGGCCGCCGTCACCTCGGCGGGGGTGCCGATCGCGACGATCTGCCCGTCGCGCATGATCGCCAGCCGGTCGGCGAGGTCTTCGGCCTCCTCCAGGTAGTGCGTGGTGAGCAGGACGGTCGTGCCCTGGTCCCGCAGTTCGCGCACCAGTCGCTGGGTCTCGTGGCGGCCCTCCGCGTCGAGCCCGGTGGTCGGTTCGTCCAGGAAGAGCACTTCGGGGCGGCCGAGCAGCGCCATCGACAGGTCCAGGCGCCGCCGTTCACCGCCCGACAGCTGCTTGACGCGCACCTTGTGGCGGGTGCCGAGGCCGACCATGTCCAGTGCCTCCCCGACGGGCCGGGCCCCGCTCGTGCACCCCGCCCACATGCGCGCGGTTTCGGCCACCGTCAGGTCGGAGGGGAAACCGCCCTCCTGGAGCATGACGCCCACCCGCGGCCGCACCAGCGCCCGCTCCCGGTAGGGATCGTGCCCCAGCACCCTGACCTGGCCGCCGCTCGGCCGGGCCAGCCCCTCCAGCACCTCGACGGTGGAGGTCTTGCCCGCCCCGTTGGTCCCCAGCAGCGCGAAGAGCTCGCCGCGCGCCACCGTGAACGTCACTCCCCGTACCGCCTCGAATTGACCGTCATATCGGCGGCGCAATCCGGCGACATCGATCACCTTCTCGTGGGTGTCCCCGCTGTACGTGTCCATATATCCAGCGTTCCGCCGGCCCGGACGCGACGTCAGTGCGCGCTGTCATCGGCATTGATGACGAATGTCATGAGGGGCCGGGGGTGGCGGGGGAAGGTGAAAACAATGAAGTCCCCGGTCGAGGATCCGACCGGGGACTTCATCGAACTGAGCGGACGACCAGGTTCGAACTGGCGACCTCAACCTTGGCAAGGTTGCGCTCTACCAACTGAGCTACGTCCGCACCGCGCTGTTGCGCAGGACTACTCTACCCGATCCATTGGACCGGTCAGAACAGTCAGAGCGGGTGACAGGGATCGCACACTGCGCCTCCCCCCTGGAAGGGGGGCGCTCTACTACTGAGCTACACCCGCGTGACTATCGAAGACCTGGTCTTTCGACCCTGCCCTCGGCGTGCTCCAAACAGTAGCGGAACACAGGGGGTGCCTGTCCAGTCGGTAGGGCCGCAGCTCGCGGCGCGTCGTCCGTCGGCTCGTGGAAGATCGGCTCCGGCCCGTGGGCGACCGGCCGCCGGCTCAACTCGCTTCGTTGAACGCCTCGTAGACCTTCTTCGGGATACGGCCCCGCGGCGGCACGTCGAAACCGTTGGACCGGGCCCACGCGCGCACCGCTGCCGGGTCGGGCGCGACGGCCGTGCGCTGGTAGACCTTTCCCGAACGGGCGTGCTTCCGGCCGGCGCCGACATACGGCGACAGGGCGCTCCGCAGCTTGTCGGCATTGACGGCCGACAGGTCGATCTCGAAGGACTTTCCGTCGATGCCGAAAACGATCGTCTCGGCTGCCTCGCCGCCGTCCAGATCGTCGGAGAGGCTGACCACTACGCGCTGCGCCATGGGTGTCGGTCCTTTCGTGCGGAATCGGCTTCCACCGGCTTCCTTGCTGCCACTGATCAACGACTGATCAACGGTTGAGCTGGGCCGATGCGATGAAGCCGACATGTCGGGGACAATAAGTTTTCATTTGTACGATGCCATGCATTACGTCGGGAAGCCGGAGGATTATTCCTCCGCGTGTCCCGCCGCAATCGGACCCTACGTTTCTTGAAACGCAATCCCTAGGGAATCGGACGGCCGATACTTAAACGTGATGAGCGTCAACCGTCGGAGAACGGTATATCTACCCGCGTAGATTTTTGTGGCGGGTACGCTGAAGTCACTTCACGCACCACCACAACACCGGGAGTGCCAGTGGCACGCGTCGTAGTCGACGTCATGCTCAAGCCGGAGATCCTCGACCCCCAGGGCCAGGCGGTGCATCGCGCACTGCCGCGTCTCGGGTTCGAAGGGATCGCGGACGTCCGCCAGGGAAAGCGCTTCGAACTGGAAGTGGAGGGGCCGGTCGACGACGCCGTCCTCGCCCGCATCCGGGAGATGGCCGAAACCTTCCTTGCCAACACCGTCATCGAGGACTTCATCGTGAAGGTGGAGTCGTGACGGCACGCGTCGGCGTCGTCACCTTCCCCGGGACGCTCGACGACCGCGACACCCAGCGCGCGATCCGCGTCGCCGGTGCGGAGCCGGTGCCCCTGTGGCACCGCGACAAGGACCTCCACCAGGTCGACGCGGTCGTCCTGCCCGGCGGCTTCTCCTACGGCGACTACCTGCGGGCGGGCGCGATCTCGCGTTTCTCCCCCGTCATGGAGTCGGTCATCGCGGGCGCCAAGGACGGCCTTCCGGTCCTCGGCATCTGCAACGGTTTCCAGGTGCTGACCGAGTCGCACCTGCTGCCCGGCGCGATGCTCCGCAACAACCACCTGCACTTCATCTGCCGCGACCAGAAGCTGCGGGTGGAGAACGCGGACACCGCCTGGACCGCCGATTACTCGGCCGGCCAGGAGATCTCCATCCCGCTGAAGAACATCGACGGCCGCTACGTGGCCGACGAGCGGACGCTGGACGAGCTGGAAGCCGAGGGCCGCGTGGTCTTCCGCTACCTCGACGTCAACCCCAACGGCTCGCTGCGCGACATCGCCGGCATCTCCAACGCCGCGGGCAACGTCGTCGGCCTCATGCCGCACCCCGAGCACGCCGTCGAGCCGCTGATCGGCACCGGCCGCACCGACGGTCTCGGATTCTTCACCTCGATCCTGAAGAAGCTGGTCAACGCATGACCCTCGACACCATTGCGAACGCCGAGAAGACCCCCGAGGCCGAGCAGCCCTGGGCCGAACTCGGCCTCAAGCCCGACGAGTACGCGCGCATCCGCGAGATCCTCGGCCGCCGCCCGACCGGCGCCGAGCTCGCCATGTACTCCGTCATGTGGTCCGAGCACTGTTCGTACAAGAGCAGCAAGGTCCACCTCAAGCAGTTCGGCGAGAAGGCCCCCGAGAACGACGCCATGCTCGTCGGCATCGGCGAGAACGCCGGCGTCGTCGACGTCGGCCAGGGGTACGCGGTCACCTTCAAGGTCGAGTCGCACAACCACCCCTCGTACATCGAGCCCCACCAGGGCGCGGCCACCGGCATCGGCGGCATCGTCCGCGACATCCTCGCGATGGGCGCGCGGCCGATCGCGGTCATGGACCCGCTGCGCTTCGGTGCCGCGGACCACCCCGACACCAAGCGCGTCCTGCCCGGCGTGGTGTCCGGCATCGGCAGCTACGGCAACTGCCTCGGCCTGCCGAACATCGGCGGCGAGGTCGTCTTCGACGCCTGCTACCAGGGCAACCCGCTCGTCAACGCGCTCTGCGTCGGCGTCATGAAGCACGAGGACATCCACCTCGCCAAGGCGTCCGGCGCCGGCAACAAGGTCATCCTCTACGGTGCCCGCACCGGTGGCGACGGCATCGGCGGCGTCTCGGTCCTCGCCTCGGAGACCTTCGACGACGCGAAGCCCAGCAAGCGCCCCGCGGTGCAGGTCGGCGACCCGTTCCAGGAGAAGCTCCTCATCGAGTGCACCCTGGAGATCTTCAAGGCCGACCTCGTCGACGGCATCCAGGACCTCGGCGGCGCGGGCCTGTCCTGCGCCACCTCCGAGCTGGCCTCGGCCGGCTCCGGCGGTATGCGCGTCGAGCTCGACACCGTCCACCTGCGCGACTCCTCCCTCTCGCCCGAGGAAATCCTCATGAGCGAGTCCCAGGAGCGCATGTGCGCGATCGTCGAGCCGGAGAAGGTCGCGCGCTTCCTGGAGATCTGCGAGAAGTGGGACGTCATCGCCACCGTCATCGGTGAGGTGACCGAAGGCGAGCGGCTGGAGATCTTCTGGCACGGCGAGCAGATCGTGGACGTCCCGCCGCGCACCGTCGCCCACGAGGGCCCGGTCTACGACCGGCCGTTCGCCCGCCCGTCCTGGCAGGACGCCCTCCAGGCCGACGACGCGAACAAGCTGCCCCGCCCGGCGAGCGGCGACGAGCTGCGCCGCCAGGTGCTGGCCCTCGTCTCGTCGCCGAACCAGGCGTCGAAGTCCTGGATCACCGACCAGTACGACCGGTTCGTGCAGGGCAACACGGTGCTGTCGTACCCCGAGGACTCGGGCATGGTCCGCATCGACGAGGACACCAACCTCGGCGTGGCCATCGCCACCGACGGCAACGGCCGCTTCGCCAAGCTCGACCCGTACACCGGCGCGCAGCTCGCGCTGGCGGAGGCGTACCGCAACGTCGCCGCCACCGGCGC
This sequence comes from Streptomyces sp. H39-S7, assembly GCF_027158205.1. Classification (GTDB taxonomy): domain Bacteria; phylum Actinomycetota; class Actinomycetes; order Streptomycetales; family Streptomycetaceae; genus Actinacidiphila. The sequence continues at coordinate 85,926 of NZ_JAPVLU010000041.1, forward strand.
CAAGCCGCTCGCCATCTCGGACTGCCTCAACTTCGGCTCCCCCGAGGACCCGGACGTCATGTGGCAGTTCGCCGAGGCCACCCGCGGCCTCGCCGACGGCTGCCTGATCCTGGGCACCCCGGTCACCGGCGGCAACGTCTCGCTCTACAACCAGACCGGCGACGTCGCCATCCACCCGACCCCCGTGGTCGCGGTGCTCGGCGTCATCGACGACGTCAACCGCCGTACGCCGATGGCGTTCGCGGAAGAGGGACAGCTCCTGTACCTCCTCGGCGACACGGCCGAGGAGTTCGGCGGCTCGGCCTGGTCCGAGGTCATCCACGGTCATCTCGGCGGACTGCCGCCCAAGGTGGACCTGGAGCGCGAGCGGCTGCTCGGCGAGATCCTCATCTCGGGCTCCCGCGACGGCATGATCGACGCCGCGCACGACCTCTCGGACGGCGGCCTCATCCAGGCCGTCACCGAGTCGTGCCTGCGGGGCGGCAAGGGCGCCCGGATCGTCGTCCCGGACGACCTCGACCCGTTCGTCCTCCTCTTCAGCGAGTCGGCCGGCCGCGCGATCGTCGCCGTCCCGCGCAGCGAGGAGCTCCGCTTCAACGACATGTGCGGCGCCCGGGGCCTCCCGGCGGCGCGCATCGGTGTCGTGGACGGCGAAGTGATCGAGGTCCAGGGCCAGTTCACGATCCCGCTGAGCGAGCTGAAGCAGGCGCACGAGGCGACGATCCCGGCTCTGCTGGCCTGATCGTTCGCGTCAGGTCCCGGCCCCTCGGAAGGGGGCCGGGACCTGCCAGGATCGCGCGGCCGGCGACGCTCCTGGCCTTCGACCTCCACCCGGACGACGAGCTCATGGTCGGCCTTCGGCCTCCTGCTGGGGAGGGAGTGGTTCAGGGGGAGCGTGCCTCCTCGGTGAGGGCAACGATCTCGTCCATGGCGGCGCGCCAGGCGGGCGCCTCCGGAGGGAGCGCTGCCGCCGACTCCTCGGCGTTGCGCCGCCGTTCGTACAGGTCCGGGCGCCGCTCGATTTCCACTTCGCCGGACCACATCAGCAGCCACATCCGCATGGGGCCGATGGTGTCGTGCTGGACGGCCATGGAGAACGCTTCGTTCTTCTGCCGATCCATCTCCTCCAGTCGGTGAGGTGCGATGCGGGCAAGGGCGACCCGCAGGGCGTCGGGGGTCCGTGCGGGCCGGGGGATCAGCTCTCCGCCGGGGTGCTTGGGTCGCGTAGTCACATGGCGGTCCTCTCAGGTCATACGAGCTACGGGGCGGGTGAGTGGGCCGAGTTCGGGGGGCGGGGGCCGGGGTCAGAACGTTGCGGAGTGGTTCTTCTGCGGCGCTGCGCACCTTGAC
>NZ_JAPVLU010000042.1 GCF_027158205.1 Streptomyces sp. H39-S7
GTTTCGGTGGTCATAGCGTTAGGGAAACGCCCGGTTACATTCCGAACCCGGAAGCTAAGCCTTTCAGCGCCGATGGTACTGCAGGGGGGACCCTGTGGGAGAGTAGGACGCCGCCGAACAATCATTACGAGGCCTGGCCTCGGATCTTCGATCCGAGGCCAGGCCTTTTTGTCGTCTGGGGTAGGGTCGGGTGGAATCATCGGCACGTACATACAGGAGGGGCCCCCGGTGGAGGTCCAGGAGACAAGGGTGCAAACGGATCGGATCTTCACGATCCCCAACATCCTGAGTATGGCCCGCCTGGTGGGCGTGCCCGTGTTCCTGTGGCTGATCCTGTGGCCCGAGTTCGGCGGCCCGAAGGCCGACGGCTGGGCCCTCCTGGTGCTTGCGCTGAGCGGCATCAGCGACTATCTCGACGGCAAGCTCGCGCGGCGGTGGAACCAGGTCAGCAATCTCGGCCGGCTCCTCGACCCGGCCGCGGACCGGCTCTTCGTGGTGTCCACCCTGATCGGTCTCACCTGGAGGGACATCCTCCCCTTGTGGCTGCCGTTGCTGCTGTTGGCCAGAGAGGTGATGATGGGGGTAATGCTCCTGATCCTCCGGCGGCACGGATACGGACCGCCGCAGGTGAACTTCGTTGGCAAGGCCGCCACCTTCAACCTGATGTACGCCTTCCCGTTGTTGTTGCTGAGTGACGGCAGCGGATGGCTCGCTACGCTGGCCGCGATTTGCGGATGGGCGTTCGCCGGATGGGGTACAACTCTGTACTGGTGGGCAGGGATCCTCTATGTAGTGCAGGTCCGCAGATTGGTGCGGATGGACGCCAAGGCTGATTGAGCCGCAAGGAGGACTTTTCCGACATGAAGGCCGTCGTGATGGCCGGCGGTGAAGGCACACGCCTTCGCCCTATGACCTCGAGTATGCCCAAGCCCCTGCTGCCGGTTGCGAACCGGCCGATCATGCAGCACGTGCTGACGCTGCTCAAGCGGCACGGTCTCACCGAGACCGTGGTGACCGTGCAGTTCCTCGCCTCCCTTGTCAAGAATTACTTCGGGGACGGTGAAGAACTTGGCATGGAGCTCACCTACGCCAACGAGGAAAAGCCACTCGGGACAGCCGGGAGTGTGAAGAACGCCGAAGAGGCGCTCAAGGACGATTCCTTCCTTGTGATTTCGGGCGACGCCCTCACCGACTTCGACCTCACCGAGCTCATCGAATTCCACAAGGAGAAGGGCGCACTCGTCACCGTATGCCTGACGCGGGTGCCCAACCCGCTGGAGTTCGGCATCACGATCGTGGATGACGAGGGCAAGGTCGAACGCTTCCTGGAGAAGCCGACCTGGGGCCAGGTCTTCTCCGACACCGTCAATACGGGTATCTACGTCATGGAGCCCGAGGTCTTCGACTATGTGGCCGCCGACACCTCCGTCGACTGGTCGAGCGATGTCTTCCCGCAGTTGATGAAGGAAGGCAAGCCGGTCTACGGCTTCATCGCCGAGGGCTACTGGGAAGACGTCGGCACGCACGAGAGCTACATCAAGGCGCAGGCCGACGTCCTCGAGGGCAAGGTCGACGTCGACCTCGACGGCTTCGAGATCTCGCCGGGCGTCTGGGTCGCCGAAGGTGCCGAGGTCAGCCCCGACGCCGTCCTGCGCGGGCCCCTGTACATCGGGGACTACGCGAAGGTCGAGGCCGGCGCGGAGATCCGCGAGCACACGGTCATCGGCTCCAACGTGGTCATCAAGTCCGGCGCGTTCCTGCACAAGGCCGTGATCCACGACAACGTGTACGTGGGCCAGGGAACGAACCTGCGCGGCTGCGTGGTGGGCAAGAACACCGACATCATGCGGGCCGCCCGGATCGACGACGGTGCGGTGATCGGCGACGAGTGCCTGATCGGCGAGGAGTCGATCATCGCGGGCAACGTCCGCGTCTATCCGTTCAAGACCATCGAGGCCGGCGCGTTCGTCAACACGTCGGTCATCTGGGAGTCGCGAGGCCAGGCGAATCTGTTCGGCGCCCGCGGTGTCTCGGGAATCCTGAACGTGGAGATCACCCCGGAACTCGTCGTGCGGCTGGCCGGCGCCTACGCCACCACCCTCAAGAAGGGGTCCACGGTCACCACGGCCCGAGACCACTCGCGTGGCGCGCGAGCGCTGAAGCGCGCGGTGATCTCGGCCCTGCAGACCAGTGCCATCGACGTCCGGGACCTGGAGAACGTCCCGCTGCCGGTGGCCAGGCAGCAGACGGCGCGCGGCAGCGCCGGCGGCATCATGATCCGCACCACCCCCGGCACTCCGGACTCCGTCGACATCATGTTCTTCGACGAACGCGGCGCGGACCTGTCGGCCGGCGGGCAGCGCAAGCTGGACCGGGTCTTCGCCCGCCAGGAGTACCGGCGCGCCTTCCCCGGTGAGATCGGCGACCTGCGCTTCCCGTCGAGCGTCTTCGACTCCTACACCGGCTCGCTGCTGCGGGAGATCGACACCTCCGGCGTCGCGGAATCCGGGATCAAGGTCGTCGTGGACGCGGCGAACGGCAGCGCCGGCCTGGTGCTGCCGAGCCTGCTCGGACGGTTGGGCGTCGACGCCTTCACCATCAACCCCGGGCTGAACGAGGCCCGGCCGACGGAGACCGCGGAGGAGCGCCGGTCCGGGCTGGTGCGGCTGGGCGAGATCGTCGCCTCGGCGCGCGCGGCCTTCGGCGTGCGGTTCGACCCGGTCGGTGAGCGGCTGTCCCTGGTGGACGAGCGCGGCAAGATCGTCGAGGACGACCGGGCGCTGCTGGTGATGCTGGACCTGGTCGCGGCCGAGCGGCGCAGCGGACGGGTGGGACTGCCGGTCACCACGACGCGTATCGCCGAGCAGGTGGCGGCGTACCACGGCACGCAGGTGGCGTGGACGACGACGTCGCCCGACGACCTCACGCGGGTCGGCCGGGAGGAGAGCACGATCTTCGGCGGAGACGGCCGGGGCGGCTTCATCATTCCGGAGTTCAGCAGCGTCTTCGACGGGTCTGCGGCCTTCGTGCGGCTGATCGGCCTGGTGGCGCGCACGCAGCTCACCCTCAGCCAGATCGACGCCCGGATTCCGCGCGCCCATGTGCTGCGGCGTGATGTGGCGACGCCGTGGGCGGTCAAGGGGCTCGTGATGCGGAGCGTGGTCGAGGCCGCCGGTGACCGGTCGGTGGACACCACCGACGGTGTCCGGGTCGTGGAGACCGACGGCCGCTGGGTGATGGTCCTGCCCGACCCCGCGGAAGCGGTCACCCATCTGTGGGCGGAAGGTCCGGACGACGCCTCCGCGCAGGCGCTGCTCGACGAGTGGTCCACGATCGTGGAGGGCGCGGGTCGCTGATTCCGGGCACGAACGGCGCGCCGTAAGGGGGCCGTTCGAGTGGAGCGGTCCCGACGTGCAACGATGTGCGGCATGCCGCAGCAGCACCAGGATGGGAGCAGCCCCAGCCCGAAGGCCCCGCCACGGCGCCCCGACGCCTCGATGTCGCTGCTGACCAACGTCATGGATCACAGCCTTGACGACGGCTACGCGGAGGCGGCGGAGCGTCGTGGCGTGGTGGGCAGCTCACGGCTGCCCACCACGCTGCGGGCGAAGCTGGGGCTGGCCCTGGGGCTGGTACTGGCCGCCCTGGTCGTCACGCTCGGGGCCGCGCAGGCGAACGTCGCGGCGCCCACGCTGGCGCTGGAGCGCCAGAAGCTGATCGAGCGCATCCAGAGCGGGACGGGTTCCGCGGACGGTCTGCAGAAGACCGTGGACCGGCTGCGTGACGAGGTCGACGCGAAGCAGCGCGCTGCCCTGGGCGACCAGGGCGGCGGCAGTACCGCCCTGGTGGCGCTGGAGGCGGGCGCCACGCCCGTCAAGGGTCCGGGGGTGAAGCTGGTCGTCGACGACGCCAAGGAGGCGTCGACGGGGAACGGCGGCGGGCCCCGCGAGAGCAACGGTTTCTCCGACACCGGGCGCGTGCGCGACCGTGACATGCAGCGGGTCGTCAACGGGCTGTGGGCGTCGGGGGCCGAGGCGATCTCGGTCAACGACCAGCGCTTGACGGCGCTGTCGGCGATTCGCGCCGCCGGTGACGCCATACTGGTCGACAACAAGCCGCTGGCGCCTCCGTACACGGTGCTGGCGATCGGGGACGGGCAGCGGCTGAGCACGGCCTTCCAGGAGAGTGCGGACGGGCAGTATCTGCACGTACTCCAGCAGAGTTACGGGATCCGCACGAGCATCACCGCGGAGGACGAGGTGCGGTTGCCGGCCGCCCCCAGCCTGATCGTGCGCTATGCCAAGCCGGTGCCCGGCAACACGAAGGCGAACGCCGCCGAAAACGCTGTCGGAAACGCCATCGAATCAGGGAAGGGTACGAAGTGATCGCCGTACTGGGCCTCGTCGTGGGAGTCGTGGTCGGACTCGTGGTCCGCCCCGTCGTGCCGACAGTGGTCGAGCCCTATCTCCCGATCGCCGTGGTCGCCGCGCTCGACGCCGTCTTCGGCGGTCTGCGGGCGATGCTCGACGGGATCTTCGACGACAAGGTGTTCGTCGTCTCCTTCCTCTCCAACGTGGTGGTGGCCGCGCTGATCGTGTTCCTCGGCGACAAGCTCGGCGTCGGCGCGCAGTTGTCCACGGGCGTGGTCGTGGTCCTGGGCATCCGCATCTTCTCCAACGCGGCCGCCATCCGCCGCCACGTCTTCCGGGCGTGAGCGCCGTATGAGCGACGAAGAACTCCCCGAGCGCCCCACGCCGCCCGAGCCCCCCGCGACGCCCGGGAACCCTGCGACGCCGGAGCCCGCCGAGGGCCCGGGGCACTCCGCTGCCCCCGGGCCGGACGACGTGCCCCCACCCGGGAAGACCCTGCCGCCCGAGGAGCCCGCCGCCGCTCCGGCGCCGGAGCCGGCCGGCAGGCAGGCGTCCGGCGAGACGGGCCGCCAGCGGCTGCTGGCGGGGCTGTGGCCGCCGCGGATGTCCCGGGCGCAGCTGATCGTCGCCCTGCTGCTGTTCGTGCTGGGTCTGGGCCTGGCCATCCAGGTGCGCTCCACCAGCGACAGCGGGGCCCTGCGGGGCGCCCGCCAGGAGGACCTGGTGCGCATCCTGACCGAGCTGGACAACCGCACGCAGCGGCTGCAGGACGAGAAGCGGCGGCTGGAGACGCAGCGCTCCGAGCTGGAGACCAGCTCCAACCAGGCCGCGGAGGCCCGCAAGCAGACCGAGCAGAAGGCGCAGCAGCTCGGTGTGCTCGCCGGTACGGTCGCCGCGCAGGGCCCGGGCATCAACCTGACGATCGCGGATCCCAAGGGCGGCCTGGAGGCTGACAAGCTGCTGGACACCCTGCAGGAGCTGCGGGCGGCCGGGGCCGAGGCGATCCAGATCAACGATGTCCGGGTCGTGGCCGACACGTACTTCACCCAGGGTTCCGACGGGGTCGAGATCGACGGCCACAAAGTCGTCCAGCCCTACCGGTTCAAGGTCATCGGAAATCCGCAGGACCTGGAGCCCGCGCTCAACATTCCCGGCGGAGTGGTGCAGACTTTGAAGAAGGAGCAGGCCACGGCGGAGGTCGTCCGGTCTGAGAAGATCGTCGTGGACGCCTTGCGGCCATCGAAGCAGCCTGACTACGCTCGGTCGTCATCGCAGTGACGCAGGGGGTCGGCACATGCTCGGGGTGGTCCGTGTTGGAAACTGTGTGTAGCGAGGGTTCGTCCTGCCCCACGGGCGGGTCTGTTTCGGTCAAGGGGAATCGCCCGTGAAGTTGTTTGGGAAGTTGTTCGGCAAGAGCGCGCGGCAGGCCAAGCAGGCCGGTGATCCCGCTACCGCGCGTCATCGCGCCCCGCGCCACGGGCAGGAGGACGGCCCCGCGGAGGAGCGGCCGCTGTTCCGCAATGAGCCCGTCGGGGGACGTGGCGACATTTCGGGCGGACAAGGTGTGGCGTCTGTTGACCCTGCCACGTCCGGCCGCATAGGTTTCGGGGAACCATCAACCTCAAGTACGGGTGGAGGGTTCCCCTCCAGCGCGTACGCGTCGAACGTCCCCGCGGGTGATCCGCGGCAGGAGGCTCAGTCCATGACGGCCTTGCCGGTATGCACGAGGTGCGGGCACACCAATGCGGAGGCGAGCCGCTTCTGCTCCAACTGTGGCGCGCCGCTGCGCGCCGGGGTTCCGTCAGAACGGCCGTCGGAAACCACGTCCACGATCTCGATCTCGGGGCTGGAGGCCTACGAGGCCGAGGCGACAGGTCAGACGATGACGCCGTCGCTGTCCCCGGAGGCCCAGGCGGCCGTGGACGCGCTGCCGATCGGTTCCGCCCTGCTGGTGGTGCGCCGCGGCCCGAACTCGGGCAGCCGCTTCCTCCTGGACGGCGAACTGACGACGGCCGGCCGTCACCCGCAGAGCGACATCTTCCTCGACGACGTCACCGTCTCGCGCCGCCACGTGGAGTTCCGCCGGGCGGGCGACGGCGGATTCACGGTCTCGGACGTGGGCAGCCTCAACGGTACGTACGTCAACCGGGAGCGGATCGACGCCGTCTCCCTGGCCAACGGCGACGAGGTCCAGATCGGCAAGTACCGCCTGGTCTTCTACGCGAGCCAGCGGGGCATCTGACCTCTGGGTCCGGGGGGACCCCAAGACTCCGTCCGGGGGAATCCCCAAGGCTTCGTTCCCGGGGACCTCTACGAACCGCGTTCGGCGGAACCCCGCGAACTTCGTCCGGGGGTTCCGCCGGCTCCCCCGGACTCCGTCCGGGGCCCCCACAGGGAAGGTCCATGCTCAGAACACCGTCAGGCGGGGCCGGAACGGGCACCGTCACCGCGGATGGCCGGCTGCTCAGCATCGGGGCCGTGCTCACCCACCTGCAGGACGAGTTCCCCGAGGTCACCATCTCCAAGATCCGTTTCCTGGAGGCGGAGGGCCTGGTGGAGCCCCAGCGCACTCCTTCGGGCTATCGGAAGTTCGCGATGCGCGATGTGGAGCGGCTGGGCCACGTCCTGCGGATGCAGCGGGACCACTACCTGCCGCTGCGCGTGATCCGGGAGCACCTGGACGCGCTCGACCGCGGCGAGCAGATCCCGCTGCCCGGGCCGGGCGAAGCACGGGAGCTCGCGGACGACTCGGCCGGCTGCGAGGGCACCGGCGAGCTGCGGATCGGCCGGGAGGCCCTGCTGGCCGCCACCGGGGCCCAGCCCGGCGATCTCGAGCAGTGGGAGTCCTACGGCCTGGTGGAAGCCGGGCGCGACGGCGGTTACGACGCCGAATCGGTGAACATCGGGAAGCTGATCGTCGACATGGGCCGCTTCGGGCTCGAACCGCGCCATCTGCGCGCGGTGAAGGCCGCCGCCGACCGGGAGGTCGGCCTGGTGGAGCAGGTGGTCGCCCCGCTGCGGCGGCACCGCAACCCGCAGACCCGGACGCATGCCGAGACGACCGCCCGGGAACTGGCGGCTCTGTCGGTCCGTCTGCACGCCGCCATGGTCCAGTCCGCCCTTCGCCTGCGACTCTTCTGAGAAGCTGCGCGATACCTGTCAAGTCCGCCGTGCGGGATGCCCGACTACCCAAACCGGCCGGGCACGTCCTAGGGTTGCTGTGTGAACGAGCTCGACGTCGTGGGTGTCCGGGTCGAAATGCCCTCCAATCAACCGATCGTGCTCCTGCGAGAAGTAGGAGGCGACCGGTACCTACCCATCTGGATCGGGCCAGGAGAAGCCACGGCCATCGCTTTCGCGCAGCAGGGCATGACGCCTGCTCGCCCGCTGACCCATGATTTGTTCAAGGATGTGCTCGAAGCGGTGGGGCAGACGCTCACCGAGGTGCGCATCACGGACCTGCGGGAAGGTGTTTTCTACGCCGAGCTGGTCTTCGCCAGCGGCGTCGAGGTCAGCGCCCGCCCCTCCGACGCCATAGCGCTGGCCCTGCGCACCGGGACGCCGATCTACGGCAGTGACGGCGTGCTGGACGACGCCGGGATCGCCATCCCGGACGAGCAGGAGGACGAGGTCGAGAAGTTCCGCGAATTCCTGGACCAGATCTCGCCGGAGGACTTCGGCACGAGCAACCAGTAACGGGTTTTTGGCCCATTCGGCTAGCCGTTCCCCGTTCGGGGACACGCGAAACCACTCTCGGGGTTGATATCACTCGGCGTGCCGAGTGTGGCGATCGTTGACGCACCCCGAGTGACTGCCTACCGTCGAGATGGAAAGTCCCGTTGGCACGTGCACGTGCCAATCGGGACGCGAAGGGACGGAGGGCGGCGTGAGAAGCACCGGCGACGGTATGGCCACGGGCGGCCCGTATCCCACCCGCGGGGCCTTGGCCCGGCAGCCCGAACCGGCCGGCGGCGCGACGGCCGGCGCGGCCGAGCCCGAGACCGAGACGGTGGGGTACCGGGGGCCGACGGCGTGCGCGGCGACCGGCATCACCTACCGCCAGCTGGACTACTGGGCGCGCACCGGCCTGGTCGAGCCGAGCGTCCGGGCGTCCTACGGATCGGGGGCGCAGCGCCTCTACGGCTTCCGGGACGTGGTGGTCCTCAAAATCGTCAAGCGGCTCCTGGACACCGGGGTCTCCCTCCAGAACATCCGCACCGCCGTACGCCACCTGCGCACCACCGCACCCGCCGAACTCACCCGGATGACCCTGATGAGCGACGGCGCCACCGTGTATGAGTGCACGTCGCCCGACGAGGTTGTCGACCTGCTCCAGGGCGGTCAGGGCGTCTTCGGGATCGCCGTGGGAGTGGTGTGGCGGGACGTGGAGAGCTCCCTGTCGCAGTTGCACGGCGAGCGGGTGGACACCGGCGAGACACTGGCCGGCCACAACCCCTCGGACGAGCTGGCGCGGCGCAGGAACCGCGTGGGGTGAGCCGTTCGCCGTACGTCCGTACGGTGGATGTCAGTGCCGTGCGGGAGCATCGGTGACGTGAGAACCGCTCCGACCATCCTGCACCTGGACATGGACGCGTTCTACGCCGCGGTGGAACAGGCCTCCAAGCCCAGCCTGCGGGGCAAGCCGGTCGTGGTCGGCGGCCTCGGGCCACGCGGCGTCGTCGCGACCGCGTCCTACGAGGCGCGCGTGCACGGCATCCATTCCGCGATGGCGATGGCGCACGCACGGCGCCTCGCCCCCAACGCCGCGTACCTCATCCCCCGCTTCGAGCTGTACCGGCGGGTCAGTGAGACGGTGATGGGGATCCTCGGGGAGCTGTCGCCCCTGGTGGAGCCGCTCAGCCTGGACGAGGCCTTCGTGGACCTGGAGGCGGGCGGGACGGCCGAGACCCCCCGCGAGGTGGCGGAGCGGGTACGGGCGCGCATCAGGACCGCCACGGGGCTGACGGCCTCGGTGGGCCTCGCGGGCTCCAAGCTGCTGGCCAAGATCGCCTCCGAGCAGGGCAAGCCGAACGGGCTGATGGTGGTCGAGCCCGGCACCGAGCGGGAACTGCTCGACCCCATGCCCGTCCGGGTCCTGCCGGGCGTCGGGCCCGCCACCGGCGAGCACCTGCGCCGCGCCGGGATCGGCACGGTCGGGGAGGTGGCGCTGGCCGGGGAGTCCGAGCTGGTGCAGCTGCTGGGCAAGTCGCACGGCGTCTCGATCTACGCCATGGCCCTGGGCCTGGACAGCCGGCCCGTGGTCGCGGACCGCGACGCGAAGTCCGTCTCGGTGGAGGACACCTTCGACGTGGACCTCACCGACCGGGTCCGGGTGCGTTCCGAGCTGGACCGGCTGGCGGACCGCTGCGTGCGGCGGCTGCGGGAGGCCGGGCGGTCGGGACGGACGGTGGTGATCAAGGTGCGGAGCTACGACTTCAGCACGCTGACCCGGTCCGAGACCCTGCGGGCGCCCACGGACGACCCCGGAGTGGTGCGGGAGACCGCGCGGCGGCTGCTGGAGGGCGTCGACACGGCCAACGGCGTCCGGCTGCTGGGGGTGGGTGTCACCGGGCTCGCCGACTTCACCCAGGAGGACTTGTTCGCCCAGGCGGCCGAGCTTGAAGCGGAGCAGGTGGCGGAGGCCGCCGCGGTGCGGGCGGCGGAGGAGCTCGCGGAGCGGGAGGCGGCGGATCCGGACACCCTGCCGGCGCCGGCGGTGCCGCCCGCGCGGGCCGTGCGCTGGATGCCGGGGCAGGACGTCCGGCACGCGGAATTCGGCGCCGGGTGGGTGCAGGGCAGTGGCGTGGGGCGGGTGACCGTGCGTTTCGAGCAGCCGACGGACAGCGTGCCGGGGCGGGTGCGGACGTTCGCGGTGGAGGATCCGGAACTGGAAGCGGCCGACGCGCTGCCGCTGGTGCCGTGACCGGCCGCGGGTCAGTCCTCGCCGGCCAGCCGGCCGAAGTCGTGGTCGCCGGCGCCGGAGGTCTCGGATCCCGCGGACGGCACGTCCATGCCGTAGTGGTGGTAGAGCTGGATCTCCTGCTCGGGGGAGAGGTGGCGGCCCACGCCGAAGTCGGGGGCATCCTTGATGAGGGCCTTGGGGAAGGGCACCCACAGCTGCCCGTCCACCACCTTGCTGGGCTCCAGCGGTACGAACGCGTCACGGCTGAAGAGCCCGGTGCGCACCGCGGCCCACTCGGGCTCGCCGGTGGCGTCGTCGAGGTACACCTCGTCGACCGTGCCGATCTTCGCTCCGTCGCTGTCCAGGGCCCTGCGGCCGATCAGGCTGCGCGGATCAATATCGGTCTGCAACGGTCCCTCCAACAGATCGGTGCTCCTCGCCTAGACCAACCAAAGGCCACATTGGGGGCGGTGTCGACTCGAGGGATCCACGAGGAATCCGCCCCCATGCCCGCTGGTAGGCTGAATGGCGGCTGCAGACCCCATGCGGGAGAGTCCTCCGAGATCGTGTCGGGGGCGCCGAAGGAGCAAATCCTCCCCGGAATCTCTCAGGCAACCGGTACCGCATGGATGAGGTCACTCTGGAAAGCAGAGTGGGCGCCGGGCATGACTCATGCCCGGGGCGTGCTCTCACCGACGGTGAAAGTCGTGCTTCAGGCAGCACGGTGAAGCTCTCAGGTTGTGATGACAGAGGGGGAGGCCGTTCGGGTGCCCGCGCCGCGGCACCCCTCGCAGGTCGTGTCAGACCAGGAGGCCTCCGTAGATGACTGCCCACCGCATCCCCCTCACCGAGCTCGAGAGCGGCATCCCGTTCGAACAGCGCCACATCGGCCCCGACGCCGGTGCCCAGGCCAAGATGCTGGCTCACGTCGGTTACGGCTCCTTGGACGAACTCACGGCCGCCGCCGTGCCGGACACCATCAAGAGCGTCGAGGCGCTGCGGCTGCCCGCGGGACGCACCGAGGCCGCGGTACTGGCCGAGCTGCGTGATCTCGCGGACCGCAACCAGGTGCTCGCGCCGATGATTGGTTTGGGCTATTACGGGACATTCACCCCGCCCGTTACCCTGCGCAACGTGATGGAGAACCCGTCCTGGTACACGGCCTACACGCCGTACCAGCCGGAGATCTCGCAGGGCCGGCTCGAGGCGCTGCTGAACTTCCAGACGGTGGTCGCCGACCTCACCGGGCTGCCGACATCGGGAGCCTCGCTCCTGGACGAGGGCACCGCCGCCGCGGAGGCCATGTCGCTGGCCCGCCGGGTCGGCAAGGTGAAGCAGGGCGTCTTCCTGGTCGACGCCGACTGCTTCCCGCAGACCGTCGCGGTGATCGAGACCCGCGCCGAGCCGACCGGCGTCGAGGTCGTGGTCGCGGACCTGACCGACGGCATCCCGGACGAGGTGGCCGAGCGCGGCGTCTTCGGTGTGCTCCTGCAGTACCCCGGCGCCTCCGGCGCGGTGCGTGACCTCAAGCCGGTCATCGAGCGGGCGCACGAGCTGGGCGCGATCGTGACGGTCTCCGCCGACCTGCTCGCCCTGACACTGCTCACCTCGCCCGGCGAGCTCGGCGCGGACATCGCGGTGGGCACCACCCAGCGCTTCGGTGTCCCGATGGCCTTCGGCGGCCCGCACGCCGGCTACATGGCCGTCCGGGAGAAGTTCGCCCGCAGCCTGCCCGGCCGCCTCGTCGGCGTCTCCGTCGACGCCGACGGCAACAAGGCGTACCGGCTGGCGCTGCAGACCCGCGAGCAGCACATCCGCCGCGAGAAGGCCACCAGCAACATCTGCACCGCCCAGGTGCTGCTCGCCGTCATGGCGGGCATGTACGCGGTGTACCACGGCCCGGACGGCCTGGCCCAGATCGCCCGGCGCACCCACCGCTACGCCGCGATCCTGGCGGAGGGCCTGCGGGCCGGCGGCGTCGAGGTCGTGCACGGCGGGTACTTCGACACCGTGACCGCCAGGGTGCCCGGCCGCGCCGCCGAGGTCGCCGCCGCGGCCCGCGCCGCGGGCGTCAACCTGTGGGAGCGGGACGCCGACCTGCTCGGCATCTCCTGCGACGAGACCACCGGCCGCGAGCAGCTGGCCGCGGTCTGGGGCGCCTTCGGTGTGGCCGGTGATGTCGAGGCGCTCGACGCCGCCGTCCCGGACGCGCTGCCCGGCGGCCTGCTGCGCCGCGACGCGTACCTGGCGCACCCGGTCTTCCACCAGCACCGTTCCGAGACCGCGATGCTGCGCTACCTGCGCCGGCTCTCGGACCGCGACTACGCGCTCGACCGCGGCATGATCCCGCTGGGCTCCTGCACGATGAAGCTCAACGCTACCACCGAGATGGAACCGGTCACCTGGCCGGAGTTCGCCGCGCTGCACCCCTTCGCGCCGGTGGAACAGGCGGAGGGCTACCTCACGCTGATCCACCAGCTGGAGGATCAGCTCGCCGAGGTGACCGGCTACGACACGGTCAGCATCCAGCCCAACGCCGGATCGCAGGGCGAGCTGGCCGGGCTGCTCGCGGTGCGCGCCTACCACCGCTCCAACGGCGACACGCAGCGCACGGTGTGCCTCATCCCGTCCTCCGCGCACGGCACCAACGCGGCGAGCGCCGTGATGGCCGGTATGAAGGTCGTCGTGGTCAGGACCCGCGACGACGGCGACGTGGACGTCGAGGACCTGCACGCCAAGATCGACCTGCACCGGGCCGAGCTGGCCGTCCTGATGGTCACCTACCCGTCCACCCACGGGGTGTTCGAGGACAACATCACCGACATCTGTGCGACGGTGCACGAGGCCGGCGGCCAGGTGTACGTGGACGGCGCCAACCTCAACGCCCTGGTCGGCCTGGCCAGGCCCGGCAAGTTCGGCGCGGACGTCTCGCACCTGAACCTGCACAAGACCTTCTGTATCCCGCACGGCGGCGGCGGTCCCGGTGTCGGCCCGGTCGCGGTCCGCGCGCACCTCGCCCCGTTCCTGCCCAACCACCCGCTGCAGCCGACCGCGGGGCCCGCCACGGGCGTCGGCCCGATCTCCGCGGCGCCGTGGGGCTCGGCCGGCATACTGCCGATCTCCTGGGCGTATGTGCGCCTGATGGGCGGCGAGGGGCTGCGGCACGCGACCCAGGTCGCGGTGCTCGGTGCGAACTACGTGGCCAAGCGGCTGGAGCCGCACTACCCGGTGCTCTACACGGGCCCGAACGGCCTGGTCGCGCACGAGTGCATCATCGATCTGCGGCCGTTGACCAAGGAGACGGGCGTCTCGGTGGACGACATCGCCAAGCGCCTGATCGACTACGGCTTCCACGCGCCGACGATGTCGTTCCCGGTGGCCGGCACGCTGATGATCGAGCCGACGGAGAGCGAGGACCTGGCGGAGCTGGACCGGTTCTGCGAGGCGATGATCGCCATTCGCCGGGAGGTCGACAAGGTCGGCTCAGGTCAGTGGCCGGTGGAGGACAACCCGCTGCGCAACGCGCCGCACACCGCGGCTTCGCTGGGCGGGGAGTGGAACCGGCCCTACACCCGTGACGAGGCGGTGTTCCCGGCCGGCGTGTCGGCCGCGGACAAGTACTGGCCTCCGGTACGGCGCATCGACGGCGCCTTCGGAGACCGGAACCTCGTGTGCTCGTGCCCGCCGCTCGACGAGTACGACGCGTAGTCCCCGTGTCGAGGCCGTCCTACTGACTGACGGCCGCCGATACTGTCCGGGCCCCGCTGATGTCGGCGGGGTCCGGCGGTTTCAGGCTGCCGTGGCGATCTGTTCGGTGCCCAGCGGCCGGTGCGGAGCGATGATCTGCCCGTCGGGCAGCAGCTCGCCGGTGTCCTCGAAGAGCAGGACGCCGTTGCACAGCAGGCTCCAGCCCTGCTCCGGGTGGTGGGCCACGATGAGCGCGGCCTCCCGGTCGGAACACTCGGCGGTGGGGCACTGCGGCTGGTGCTGGCACATGGAAGGTGTCTTTCGCTGCGGTAGAGGAGTCGTACGGCTCGTTCGGTCGGATACCTGGTTCATAACCGCCCCCGTTCTTCGGTCGGTCCCAGTGTTGCTCTACGACGCGGAATCCGCAGGGATTTCGCTTGAGCTGTCCTTGATAGGTGAGGACGCGTCACCCGACCGGGCGGTTGCCCTCACAGCGCGTGTCTTTTCGGGTGGTACCGCATGACCGATCCGGGTCAGGCCGTCACGGTACGCACAGGACAACGCCCCCGTGACCTTTGGGTCACGGGGGCGTTCTGGGGCCTGCCGTCGAAGGGGTGCCTGCCCGGCGCTGTCCGACAATCCGTCAGACGGCCGACTCCAGCAGGGGCGTGGGCGCCAGGCGCAGGGTGAGGACCGGTACCAGATCGGTCAGCCGGTGCAGCCGGTGGGCGGCGATGCCCGGCGGCGCCGGCGCGAGGGGCACCAGAAGGTCGGCCGCGGCGGGCTGGGCGGAGCCCGCCTCGGCCGAGATGTCGCTGTGGAGCCAGAGCGCCAGCATGTACAGCCCGGGAACGGACAGCAGATGCGGCTGGTAGGCGGTGGAGAGGGCTTCCGCCTGCCGCAGGGCGCGTTCGGTGGAGGCCAGGTAGGGGCCTTCCGAGAAGTGGGAGAACGCCCACCCGTCCGGGGTGCGTACCGTCTCGCCCGCCGCCGCCACGCGGTCGCCGGCGCGGATGTGGAACCGCCAGCCGGTGAGCCGGGCGCGCGGCAGCCCGCGGCCCGGGGCGGCGGGCTCGAAGACATGGACGGGCAGCGGGTGCTCGGGGATGAGCGGGCCCTCGGCCGCGCGCAGCGCCGGCGTACGCGCCTCAAGAACAGCGGTTGGCGAACTGAGTGCGGCGAGGACACTCCGAAGTGCGGGCGCGGGTACGGGGGGTACGTGCAGCGGCATGATGGGTTGCCTCTCAGTCGGAGACACGGTGGTGCGAGCGGGTCCGGACGTCACTGTCGGCGGAGCGGTGAGGGGGTTCCTGCGAAGGCACGTCCGGTGGATCACGGAGTCTCTGCCCTGTGGGCGAAGTTTATACGACCCGTGTTCACACAGTGTTTCGTCTAGCTGTCGCCGGCATTGCGGGCAAGAAGGTAATAGGCCTTCCTCGCCAGATAATTTCTCCGCATTTGCGCCGGCGCACGATCCCGCGAACTGCACATTCCCCGCCGCTGCGGACGGCTGGATCTCGTCGGTGTTTGTCACGAGGGGTACCCCTCGTGACAGGTTAGTTCGACCATGCCGGGGGAATGTGCCGGAGTGTCTATCCGGCAGCTTAGCCTCCGCTCGGCTCCGCCGGACCGCTATCGATCTTATGGGGTGGGCATCATCGTCACACGGCCCACTCGAGAAGGGACGCTCCGATGGGAGAGAAGGTTGTAGCCACCGGGGTCGACCTCTTCGACCGGCAGCGGTATCGCGTGAAGCTCCGCCAGTGTCTCATGGGGCTCGAGAGACTACTGGACGAGAAGAGGTTCGACCGGCCGCGGAATCTGATGGGTCTCGAGCTGGAGTTGAATCTCGCGGATTCTGCGGGTCTGCCGGTGATGATGAATGAGGAGGTGCTGGAGCGGATCGCCAGCACTGATTTCCAGACCGAACTGGCGCAGTTCAATATTGAAGTGAACATCGCCCCTCATCATCTTTCCGGGCGGGTCCTCGACCGGCTCGCGGAAGAGCTGCGCATCGGGTTGGGATACGCGGACCGCAAGGCCCGCGAAGTCGGCGCGCACATCGTCATGGTGGGTATTCTGCCGACGTTGAGCGCACAGGACCTGGTGAGTGCGAACCTGTCGCGGGCGGATCGGTACACGCTGCTCAACGACCGTATTCTGGCCGCCCGCGGCGAGGACATCACCCTGGACATCGCGGGGGTGGAGCACCTGCTCTACACCTCGGGATCCATCGCCCCCGAAGCCGCCTGCACCTCGATGCAGATGCACCTTCAGGTGACGCCCGGCCGGTTCGCCGCGGTCTGGAACGCCGCGCAGGCGCTGAGCGGACCGCAGGTCGCGGTGGGCGCCAACTCACCGTTCCTGTTCGGCCGGGAGCTGTGGCGGGAGACCCGGCCGCCGCTGTTCCAGCAGGCCACCGACACCCGCCCGCAGGAACTGCGGGCGCAGGGCGTACGCCCGCTCACGTGGTTCGGGGAGCGCTGGATCGACTCGGCGTACGACCTGTTCGAGGAGAACCTGCGCTACTTCCCCCCGCTGCTGCCGATCTGTGACGACGAGGACCCGCTGGTGGCCCTCGACGCGGGGACCGTTCCGCAGCTCAAGGAGCTCACCCTGCAGAACGGCACCGTGTACCGCTGGAACCGCCCGGTGTACGGCGTGGTGGACGGTGTCCCGCACCTGCGGGTGGAGAACCGGGTGCTGCCCGCGGGTCCCACCGTCGCCGACGTGATCGCCAACACGGCCTTCTACTACGGTCTGGTCCGTGCGCTGGCCGAGGCGCCCCGCCAGGTCTGGCAGCGGCTGCCGTTCGGCGCGGCGGCGGCGAACTTCGACGCCGCCTGCCGGCACGGGATCGGCGCCGTCATGCACTGGCCGCGGCCGGGCCGGGGCGGCGGGCTGGTGGAACTGCCCGCCACGGAGCTGGTGCTGGAGGAACTGCTGCCGCTGGCGTCGGCCGGGCTCGACGCCTGGGGCATCGAGCCCGCCGACCGCGATCACTACCTCGGCATCATCGAGGCTCGCTGCCGGCTGCGCACCAACGGCGCCGAATGGCAGTCGGCGGTGTTCCACCGGGCGATGGAGCGCGGACTGGACCGGCGGGCCGCGCTCGTGTCGATGACGCTGCGCTACAGCGAGTTGATGCACTCCGGCGAGCCGGTGCACACCTGGCCGGTGAGCTGACCGGGGTCCGGGCCCGGCGGATCCGGAGGACGTCGTCGGTCGACGACGTCCTCCGGCGCGTCAGCTCGTGGCGGCCGCCGCGCTCGCCGCGGCCGCCACCACCGCCTTGAACAGCACCGCCTGGATCTGCGCCGGGTCGGTGACCCGGTAGGCCGCCCCGCCGGTGGCCCGGGCCAGCCGGTCGCAGGCGGTCTTGTCGGCATCGGGGCCCACGGCGATGACGATCAGCGGAACGGGGCGGGCGGGATCGCCCAGCGCCTTCAGCTTGGCGGCCACGGCGTCCAGCGAGATGCTGCCCGGGTCCTCGTTCGCGCCGTCGGTGAGGACGACGACCGTGTTGAACTTGCCCGCGGCGAACGTCTTCCTGGCGTCCTGGTACACCGCCAGCGTGGTGTCGTAGAGGCCGGTCGCCCCGCCGTCGACGGGCTGGAGGGCGCCGAACGCGCCGGTCAGCCGGTCCCGCTGGGTGGTGCCCTGCGCGGTGCGCACGCCCAGCCGGGCCGTCTCGACGATCTTCTGGTAGTCCCGGGGGCCGTCGAGCCGGGTGGAGAAGCGCCACAGGCCCACCTCGTCCTCCGGCGTGAACTGCGTCAGCGCCTGCAGCAATGACGCTTTGGTGACGTCCAGCCGGGTCTTGCCCTGGGTGCCGGGCACCGCCGCGGACATCGACCCCGAGACGTCGACGACCGTGGTGATCCGCGCGCGCTGCACGGTGATCTGCCACATGACGCGCAACTGCTGCAGGTCCTGCCCGGTGGGCGCCGGGAGCGGCTCCGCGGCGACCGGCTGCGGCTCCTCGCCGCCGGCGCCGCGCACCAGCGCCGGGTCGGGGGCGCCGGTCGGCGGCCGGAAGCCGCGACCGGACAGCAGCCGCACGCTCTCGTCGCTGCCCAGCAGCGACATGAACCGCGAGACGGCCCGGGACTGGTCCGTGGTGAGCGTGTCGTCGTCCAGCGCCGCGTAGGGGTAGTCCAGGTTGACGGAGCCGTCCTTGGGATAGAACAGCTTCAGCCCGGGACGCCCGCCGCCCGCGGTGTTGCGGACGAACGCCGCCTGTTCCGAGATCACCAGCGCCTGGTTGCGCTGCGGGTTCGCCAGTTCGGTGGTGCTGCTGTCCTTGGGCAGGGTGGCCACGATCTGCGCGTCGCCCGGGGCGGTGTACTGCGCCAGCATCTTCGCGGCGGCCGCCGACTCGGTGTCCACGTCACCGCCCCTGCGGCCGATCGACTGCGTGATCATCGTGAACCCCAGCAGCCCGGTCGCGCTGCGCGAGGGATTCGCGGTGCCGAGGCGGAAGTTGCTCTTCTCTCCGGCGGCCGTGGTCAGATCGGCCCAGGTGTAGGCCTTGGAAGGCCAGCCCAGGCTCTTGGCCTGCTCCTGGAGCGTGCCGACGACGACGGGGGAGTGGGCGATGCTGGTCATCGAGGTCAGCGCCGTGCCGCGGCCGCCGAGGGTCACCTGGTCGAGCCAGACGCTGGAGTCCGGGATCCAGACCTGGAAGCCGGGGCTCTTGGGAGCCTTGCCGAGGGTGTCCGCCACGTCGGCCGAGTCACGCGCGGTCACGGCGACGTCGAGGCAGCGCCCGTCGGTCTTCACGCCGGTGGTCCTGGCCTGTTGGGCGATGGTGGTGAGAGCGGGCGCGATGTCGGGCGAGGCGGCGACGCCGATCTTCACCACACCCTGCGCGCAGTGCCCGCTCAGCGGCAGCAGGCCGCCGCGCAGCACGACGAAGGTACCGGCGCCCATCGCCAGTACGAAGCTGGTGGCGACCGCTATGGTGCGGCGGCGTACCCGTGGACCCGGCGCTCCGCCGGCCCCCCGGGGATCATCTGGAATGCGGTGACGTCCCATGGCTGCTGCGTCTCTCCTGAGGGGGGCTCCGGCCTGTCGCGCGCGATCTTCGTATCTTTTTTCGAGACCCTAGCCAAGCGGGAACGGCACCGAGGCGGGATGACGTAAATGGAGGTTGAGGTGCACACAGAGTCATACGGAGCGGAGGGGGAGGCCGGGCTCGCGCGGCGGACCCTGCGGAGCGAGACCCTGCTCGTACTGGCCCTGTCCCTCGGGGCCAGCGGCGTCGGCGCGCTCATCAGTTTCGTCGGATCGCTGACCAAGCCCGGTGCGCTCAAGGACCAGGCGGCCACCCTGGTGGGCTCGCAGGCGCCCGGCCGGCCCTGGCTCGACCTGGCCTGGCAGCTGTTCGGCATCGCCACCGCCCTGGTCCCGGTCGCCCTGGTCGCGCACCTGCTGGCGCGCGAACGGGTCGGGATACGCGCGATCGGCTTCGACCTGGCCGAACCCCGCCGCGACCTGGGACGCGGCACGCTGGTCGCGGCCGCTGTCGGCGGCACCGGGCTGCTGTTCTACCTCGGCGTCCGCACGGCCGGGTTCAACCTGACGGTGGTGCCGGAGTCGCTGCCCGACGTGTGGTGGAAGATCCCGGTCCTGATCGCCTCCGCCGTGCAGAACGCCGTGCTGGAGGAAGTGATCGTCGTCGGCTACCTGCTGCGCCGGCTCGGTCAGTTGGGCTGGTCCCCGGCCGCCGCGCTGGCGGCCAGCGCGGTGCTGCGCGGCTCCTACCACCTGTACCAGGGGGTGGGCGGCATGGTCGGGAACATGGTGATGGGGGTGCTGTTCGTGCTGCTCTACCGCAGGTGGGGACGGGTCGGCCCGCTCGTTGCCGCGCACGCCCTGATCGACACGGTGGCCTTCCTCGGCTACGCCCTGCTGGCCGGCCGGGTCGGCTGGCTGCCGACGGGCTGAGAAAAGGGTTGTCGAACGAACGCTTCCGATATATCGTTGAAGCATCGCGACCGATCAACGATGGAAGGAGCGTAACCATGCGTTCCCAAGGACATGAACACGAACACCGCGGACCCGGCCACCATGGCCGGGGAGAGCGGGGAGAACAGCGCCGTGCGGCCTTCGGACCGTTCGGACCGCCCTTCGGGGGTGGCCCCTTCGGCGGCCCCGGCGGGCGCGGTCGGGGCGGGCCCCGGGGCCGGGCGAGGCGCGGCGACGTCCGCGCGTCGATCCTGGCGCTGCTCAAGGACCGGCCGATGCACGGCTACGAGATGATCCAGGAGATCGCCGAGCGCAGTGGCGGCGCGTGGAAGCCGAGCCCCGGCTCGGTGTACCCGACGCTGCAGCTGCTGGAGGACGAGGGCCTGATCACCAGCGCGAGCGAGGGCGGCAAGAAGCTGTTCACGCTCACCGACGCCGGCAGGACCGAATCCGAGGCGGGGCCCGAGGCCCCGTGGGAAGAGGCCGGCCGGGGCGTCGACTGGGACGCTATGAACGAGATCAGGAAGGCCGGCGGCGGCCTCGTCGAGGCCTTCAAGCAGGTCTGGTCGACCGGGACGCCCGCCCAGCGCGAGAAGGCGCTGGTCGTGGTCAACGACGCTCGCAAGAAGCTCTACCTCATCCTCGCCGAAGAGGACTGAGGCCGGAGCCGCGCCGGACGAGCCGGGTCGGCACGATCCAGGGCTCGGCCGCCTCCGCCGGATCGGCGTCGAGCAGCCCGCGCAGCGCCTTGACGGCAGCCGAGCCCAGGGCGCGCCGGTCCTGGGCGACGGTCGTCAGGGCGGGGCGGACCAGCGAGGCGGCGTCGATGTCGTCGAAGCCGACGATGGCGAGATCGTCGGGTACCGACAGCCCGGCGGCCGCTGCCGCGTGCAGTGCGCCGATCGCCATCTGGTCACCGGCCGCGAAGACCGCGGTGGGCGGCCGCTCCGCGGCGAGCAGGGTGCGCACCGCGTCCTCGCCGCTGTTGAGGAAGAAGTCCCCCGTGACCACGTACTCCGGAGGGACGGCGAGTCCGAGCCGGGCGCACGCCTGACGGAAGCCGGCCAGCCGTTCGGCGGCCGGCGGCAGGTACAGCGGTCCGGTGACGGTGGCTATCCGGCGGTGTCCCTGCGCGTACAGGTGCTCCACCGCCGTGGCCGCGCCGGCCGCGTTGTCGGAGGTGACCCGGACGGTACGGGGGCCGCTGAGCGCGACGTCGATCCCGGAGCACGGGACGTCGGAGGCGGCGAGGGCCCGCAGGGCGCGGTTGTCGGCCGGCGTGCCCAGGACGACGACGCCTTCGAGGTTGTGGCGCCGCACCGCCTGCAGATAGGTGGTGTCGGCGTCGTCGGGCCCTGAGGTGGTCAGCAGCATCAGGTGGTAGTCGGCCTCGGACAGCGCGTTGCGCACCGAGCTCAGCAGCCCCTGCAGAAAGGGGTGCTGGAAACCGAGGGTCTCATAACCGGTGTCCCAGACCAGGCCGATGGTGTCGGACCGGCGCCGCACCAGCGTGCGCGCGGGTTCGTTCGGGGCGTACCCGAGTTCGCTGGCCAGCCGCCGGATGCGGTCGCGCGTCGCCTCGCTCACCTCGGCGCGGTCGTTGAGCGCGCGGGAGACCGTAGCGGTCGAAACCCCGCTGTGGAGGGCCAGTTCGCGGATGTTCACGGCGATTGCACCTGTTCCTGGAGTGGCGGGGGTGTGTGCTGCACACAGTCTTGACGATGTGTCATGGCGAGGACAGACTTCCGGCGCACCGGAAACGTTTACGTGATGCGGCTCCGTGTACGGGGCCCGACAGGAACGGGATGCTGCGATGCCACGCGCGATGACAATGAAGTCACCCAGAACCCGCTTCCGAGCGCTGGTCACCCTGGCCACCGCCGCGGCCTGTGTCGCCGCGATCGGCGCGGTGCCGGCCACGGCGAAGAGTCCGACCGGCTACACCGACGCCAGGACGCCGATCGATCTGCGCGTCAAGGACCTCCTGAAGCGGATGACGCTGGAGGAGAAGATCGGGCAGATGGACCAGATCGCGGTGGCCCGGGTCCAGGGCGACTGCGAGTGGAGCGGCGGCGCCCTCAACGAGACCTGCCTGAAGTCGGTGCTGGGTGACTACGCGGCCGGCTCGATACTCTCCGGCGGCGGCATGGGGCCCGCCGTCAACACGCCCGCCGAGTGGGCGAAGATGGTCAACGCCGTACAGAAGTACGCCGTCGACAACACGCGGCTGCACATCCCGGTGCTCTACGGGGTGGACGCCGTGCACGGCCACAACAACGTGCTCGGCGCGACCGTCTTCCCGCACCAGATCGGCCTGGGCGCCACCTGGGACCCGGCCACCGTGCAGGCGGCGAGTTCCTCCACGGCGCGCTCGGTCGCCGCCACCGGCATCGACTGGAACTTCGCGCCCGTCGCGGACCTCGCCCGCGACCAGCGCTGGGGCCGCTACTACGAGACGTTCGCCGAGGACCCGCTGCTGGCCGGGACGCTGGCCGCCGCGAGCGTCACCGGCATCGAGTCGGCGAACGGCGCCAAGCACGTCGTCGCCAGCGTCAAACACTTCGGCGGCTACTCCGAGCCGGCCAACGGCCACGACCGGGTGCCCGCGGACGTGTCCATGCGCTATCTGCAGGACACCCTGCTGCCGTCGTACAAGCAGGCCCTGCAGGCCGGCGCGAAGACGGTGATGGTCAACTCCGGCGCCATCAACGGTGTCCCCGCGACCTCCTCGAAGTACCTGCTCACCAAGGTGCTGCGCGAGCAGTGGGGCTTCAAGGGCGTCACGGTCAGCGACTGGGAGGACGTCCGGGCGCTGCAGACGAAGTACAAGCTCGCCGCCGACTACCCCGAGGCGATCGCGCTCGCCGTCAACGCCGGCCTGGACATGGCCATGGAGCCGTACTTCGCCAAGGAGTGGAGCACCGGCCTGAAGACCGCTGTCGACCGCGGCCTGGTGTCGGTCAAGCGCATCGACGAGTCGGCCGGCCGCATCCTGCGGATGAAGTTCGAGCTGGGCCTGTTCGAGCACCCCTACGTGGACGCGGCCAAGGCCGACGCAGCGGTGCTGGGGGTCGACAAGGACCTGGCGCGCAAGGCGGCCGCCGAGTCGCAGGTGCTGCTGCGCAACGAGGGCGGGGTGCTGCCCGTTTCCCCGACGGCCAAGAAGATCGTCGTCGCGGGTTCCTACGCCGATGACATCAACGACCAGGTGGGCGGCTGGACCATCGGCTGGCAGGGCGTCCCCGAGGGCGTGGCGCTGCCGGGCACGACCGTGCTGGCGGGGATCAAGGAGGCGGCGCCCGCGGGCACCGAGGTGGTACGGGCCACGACCACCGAGGACGCGGTGGCGCAGGCCAAGGACGCCGATCTGACCGTCGTGGTCGTCGGTGAGAAGGCCGCGGCAGAAGGCGCGGCCGACAGCCCGCGACCGGAACTCTCCGCGGACCAGCAGGCGCTGGTCAAGGCGTTGAAGGCGGCGGGCAAGCCGGTCGTCACCGTCGTCGTCGCGGGCCGGCCGCTCGTGCTCGGCGACGCGGACGGCACCCAGGGGCTGCTGATGTCCTGGCTGCCGGGCAGCGAGGGCGGGCACGGCGTGGCCGACGTGCTGTTCGGCGCGGTCAACCCCAGTGGCCGGCTGCCGGTCTCCTGGCCGAAGCACCTCGGCAACGCGCCGCTGTACTACCAGCAGCTGCCGGGCACCAACGGCGGACCGGAGTCCTCGTACGACGCGGCCTACCCGTTCGGCGCCGGACTCTCGTACACCTCGTACAGCTTCGGCGCGATCACGGCCGACAAGGCGGCGGTACGGGCCGGCGACGCGGTCGGGCTCAAGGTGACGGTCTCCAACACCGGTGGCAAGGCGGGCGATCTGGTGGTGCCCGTGTACGTGTCGCGGCCGATCAGCGACGTGCTGACGCCGGCGACCCGGCTGGTCGCGTTCACCAAGGTGCACCTGGCGGCGGGGGAGACCCGTACGGTGCGGCTGCGGGTGCTGCCGGGGACCCTCGCGGTCACGCCGGGCGACCTGGACGGCGCGGGCGCGCAGCGGGTCGAGCGCGGCGCGTACACCTTCTCCGCGGGCGACAAGAGCGCGGCGGTGACGGTGCGCTGACCGACCGGGGCGGGGCGGCGGGCGGGGCGACGGTCCCGGCGGCCACCCCGCCTTCGTCCGTCCGCGGGGGGAAGCCGGCCGCGGTCGTCCGTGGTGGAGCCGGCCGCGGCGCGGCCGGCCCGGGGGGTCCGGAGCGTACGGCCGCTACTCGACGAGCCCGGCCAGCTTGCGCAGCGATTCGTTGAGGGCGGCGGTCGCCGAGTCCTTGAGCTTGCCCGCCATCATGGCGACGGCGGCGCCGGCGAAGCTGCTGTCGATCCGCAGTTCGGTGTCGTCGCCGTCGGGGACCAGGGTGTAGCGCATGCTGAGGTTGACACCCATCGGGCCCTTGCCCGCGATGCCCAGCACCCGCTCGGCCTCCAGTGCCTCCACGGTCCAGGTAACCTCGGCCGGGAAGCCCATCATCTTCATGTTCTCCTGATAGGTGGCACCGGCCGCCAGCGGCGACGGGCCTCCTTTCGGGAAGCTGGTGTGGGTGGCACTCCACTGGTCGTACGACGCGAAGTCGGTCAGCTGCCTCCAGACCTTTTCGGCCGGGGCCGCGATGCGCGCCTGTGCGGAGACTTCGGCCATGCGATCACTCCTTGTGCGAAGGCGCTGCGGCTCGCTCGCAGCGACGCTGTCGCGGAACGTAGCCGCAGCCGCCCGAACATTCAATACTGATGAAGCGTCAGAACTGATGCACCGTCAGGATATCGTACGCGGCGAATGCCGCCGAGGGTGCCGGTGAGGGGCGAAGATCGGAGCCATGGTGGCCGCGCGCTCTACAGGAGGACACATGGACGAGGAACTGCCGGACCGGCTGCGCGCCGTGCCGGTGCTGGCCGGACCCCTGCCGTCGTTCGACCCGGACGGCGCGGAGCCCTCTCCCGGTCGCCAGTTCGCCCGCTGGCTGGACGAGGCGCTGGACGACGGCGTGCCGGAACCCCATGTCATGACGCTCAGCACCGCGGACCGCGACGGGCGCCCCTCGGCGCGGGTCCTCATGCTGCGCGGCCTCGGCGCCGACGCGGCCACGTTCGTGTTCGCCTCCGACACCGGCAGCCACAAGGGCCACGACCTCGCCGCGAACCCGCACGCGGCGCTGAGCTGGTACTGGCCGCTCCAGGGCCGGCAGATCCGGGCGGCCGGGCCCGTCGAGGTCCTGGACGCCGCCACCGCGCGCGGTGACTTCCTGGGCCGCCGCGAGACCTCCCGGGTCGCGGGGTTCACCGGCCGGATGAGCGCCCCGCTGACCGACCCGGACACGTACGACGCGGAGCGGCGGCGGGCCGCGGACGTGGTCGCGGCCGACCCCCGGGCCGTTCCCGCGGGGCACACCGTCTACCGGCTGCGGGCCGACGAGATGGAGTTCTTCCAAGGGAGCCAGGGCACCTTCCATGTGCGGCTGCACTACGTCCGGCAGGGCGGGGAGTGGCGGCGCGGACTGCTCTGGCCCTGAACGGTCCGGAGGGGGACGGCCCGGAGAGGGCGGCCCGGACGGGGACGGTCCGGACGGGGACGTCGGCGGAGCCGGCCCGGATGTCAGCCGCTATCTGGGCGACGGCCCTGTCGCGAGCTGACATCATGGCCGGATGCATGCGTCTCAGGGGAGGAACGCGGGGCTGGGGCTCGCCTTGGCGTCAGCGTTCGCGTTCGGTGGTTCAGGAGTGGCGGCGAAACCGCTGATCGAGGCGGGACTCGACCCGCTGGACGTGGTGTGGCTGCGCGTGGCGGGAGCGGCGCTCATCATGCTGCCGGTCGCGCTGCGCCACCGCGCCCTGCTGCGGCAGCGCCCCGGGCTGCTGGCCGGCTTCGGCCTGCTGGCCATCGCGGGTGTGCAGACTTTCTACTTCGCCGCGATATCCCGGATCCCCGTGGGCGTCGCCATCCTCGTCGAGTTCCTCGGGCCGGCCCTGCTGCTGGGCTGGGTGCGCTTCGTACAGCGCCGGCCGGTGAGCCGGGCCGCGGCGATCGGGGTGGTACTGGCGGTCGGCGGCATGGCCTCGGTGGTCGAGGTGTGGTCGGGGCTGGCCTTCGACGCCGTCGGTCTGCTGCTCGCCTTCGGCGCGGCGTGCTGCCAGGTCAGCTACTTCGTGCTGGCCGACCACGGCACGGAGGGCGAGGACGCCCCCGACCCGATCGGCGTCATCTCCTTCGGGCTGCTGATCGGCGCCGCGGTGATGACCGTGGTCGCGCGGCCGTGGGGGATGAACTGGGACGTGCTGGGCCGGCAGGCCGCGCTTGGCGACAAGCAGGTGCCCGCGGTGCTCCTCGTCGGATGGATCGTCCTGGTGGCGACGGTGGTCGCGTACCTGACCGGGGTGCTGGCCGTGCGCAAGCTGACTCCACAGGTGGCCGGGGTGGTCGCCTGTCTGGAGGCGGTGGTGGGGACCGTGTTCGCCTGGATCCTGCTCGGGGAGCACCTGGGCGTACCGCAGATCATCGGCGGAACGCTGGTGCTGGCCGGCGCGTTCGTCGCCCAGACCACCAGCCGGAGCGGCCGGAGCAGACCGGTGGTCGAGCCGGTCGAGCCGCTGCCGCAACCCGATCTGGTCTGAGGACGCCCCGGTGGTGGGCGGCAGGCCCTGCCACCGATCCGGGGTGTGCGGATCTCGCTCCTCGGAACCGGCTTGTAGCGGTACGTCCGCGCCTCATAGGGTGCGGAACATGCACCTCACCGTTCTGCCGCCGCCCGCCCTCTAGGCGGGCCGCCACCCCACGGACGACCCTGCTCGGGCATGTACCCGAGCAGGTCGCGGCTGCCCGCACACGGGATCACGCGACCATTCCAAGTCCTCCGCGGGAGAACACTCGTGCCGTCCAACCATGGCCACACCCTTGCCCCGTCCGTCGGACGCGGCCTGCTCTACATCACCTTCGCCGCCACCGCCTGGGGCACCGCGGGCGGCGCCGCCGCGCTGCTCTTCACGAGCAGCGGCCTCGGCCCCATCGCCCTCACCTTCTGGCGCGCCGCCGGCGGTTTCGCGCTGCTGCTCCTCGTTCAACTGGCCCGCCGCCGTCGCGGTGCCGACCGTACGCAGGCCCGTAAGGAGCCCCGGCGGCGCGCGGTGCCGCGGATCCTGGCCACCGGCCTGGGCCTGACGGTCTTCCAGACCGCCTACTTCGGCGCCGTGCACCTGACGGGACTGGCCGTCGCCACCGTCGTCACCCTGGGCGCCGGCCCGGTCATCATCGCGGTCGTCGCCCGTCTCACCATGGGTGAACGGCTCGGCCGCGGTGGCGCCGTGGCGGTCGCCGGCGCGCTGGCGGGGCTCGCGGTGCTCGTCCTGGGCAACGGCGGCGGGACCGTGGCCCCGGCCGGGGTCGGGCTCGCGCTGCTGTCCGCGGCCGGCTACGCCTGTATCACGCTGCTGACCCGCTGGATGGGTCGCGACGGGGACGGCGGGGACCCGTTCACGACCTCCCTGTGGTCCTTCGCAGTGTGCGCGGTGACCCTGCTCCCGCCGGCCCTGACGGAGGGGCTGATGCCGAGCGGCGCGGACCTCGGCCACACCCTGTGGCTGCTGGTCTACCTGGCCTCCGTGCCGACGGCGCTCGCCTACGGGCTGTACTTCGCGGGCGCCGCGGTGGTGCGGGCGGCGACGGTCTCCGTCATCGCCCTGATCGAACCGGTCTCCGCGGCGGCCCTCGCCGTCGTCGTCCTCGGCGAGCAACTGACCGGCGCGACCGTACTGGGCACGGTCATCCTGCTCGGGGCCGTCACGGTCCTGGGCCTCGAGGAGGCCCGCCTGGCCTCGGCCGGCCGCCGCGCGGCGGCCGGCACCATCTAGACCCCTCCCGCCGGGCCGGTCTCCAGCCGGCGCAGTTGGTGGGCGCGGGCCGCCTCGTCGTGCGGGGCGGCCCGCGCCGCGAGGCGCTCGGTGTCCCGCCGCTGCATCTCGCGAGGCTTGTTGCCGCCGTACTTGAACTTCGCGCGGACCTCGGTCACCTCCAGCCGGATCCCGCGGATCCCGGGCAGCATCCGGCCGAACGGGGCCTGCCCGGGCGCGACGCGCGCGTAGTCGCCGGCCGGCTGGAAGTGCGCGAGCTGGCGGCGCAGCACGGCGGCCTTCTGCTCCGCGTCGTCGATGACATGCGCCGTGCACAGCAGTTGGACGGCGGCGTAGAAGCTGGTCGGGGTGCCGTGCTCGGCGGGCGTGCCCTCCGGCGCGTGCCAGGGCCCGGGGATGAACGTGTAGTCGTCCACCACACTGAGCGTGACCCGCGGATTCGCCTCGAGGGCGGGCCACAGCGGGTTGGGGCGGGCGAGGTGGGTGAACGCCTCGTCGCGCTCCGGGTCGTAGGCGAAGTGCAGCGGCTGGACGAACGGGGGCTCGCCCGGCAGGCCGTTGACGGCCAGTTGCCCGAAGTCGTGCGCGGCGAGCCAGGTCTGCCACTCGGCGTCGTCCCGCGCCGCGTCCCAGGGGTGGATCAGCATGTCGGGCCCCTCAGGCGAGGTAGGCGGGCAGGGCGATGGCCGGGTCGAGGTCGTCGGCCGGAACGGGCGTGCCGTAGGTCTTGGCGACCGGCACGATCCCGGTCCAGTACGGCAGGGCGGTGTCCTCCGGTTCGTCGTTCGGGCCGCCGGTGCGGACCTTCGCCGAGACCTCCAGCAGGTCGAGCCGGATGACGGTGGTCGCGGCCAGCTCCTTGGCGTTGGCCCGGCGCGAGTCGTCCGCGCGGCCGGCCACGACCTGGTCGACCAGGGCGTCCAGCGCCTCCGCGCGCTCCGCCGGATCCGTGACCTGGTGCGCGGTCCCGTGCACCACCACCGAGCGGTAGTTCATCGAGTGGTGGAACGCGGACCGGGCCAGCACGAGGGCGTCGAGGTGGGTGACGGTCAGGCAGACGGCCAGCCCCGGGTCCTTCGCGCCGCGCAGCGGGCGCGATCCGGTCGAGCCGTGGACGTACAGCCGCTCGCCGATCCGGCCGTAGAGGGTGGGCAGCACGACCGGCGCGCCGTCGCGGATGAACCCGAGGTGGCAGAGGTAGCCCTCGTCGAGGATCGCGTGGACGGTGTCACGGTCGTAGGCGGCGCGCTCCCGTATCCGGGTGGGGACGGTGCGGTCCGTCGCCTCGTACGACGGGGAGGGGGCGGCGGAGGTGTCGGCCATGGCGGAATCCTTTGAACTAGTGCATAATCGGCTTTGTGCTAGGAGAGTATCGAATCACGGGCCGGGGCGCATCGGGTATCGCGGCCGACATCGAGCGGGCGGTCGGCGAGGGCGCGCTGAAGCCCGGCGCGGCGCTGCCGCCGCTGCGCGAACTGGCCCAGGAACTGGACGTGAACCCGAACACGGTGGCCGCCGCCTACCGGCTGCTGCGCGACCGCGGGGTGATCGAGACGGCCGGGCGGCGCGGCAGCCGGGTGCGCTCCCGGCCCGCCACCACCTCGCGCGACCAGATCCGCATCGAGGTGCCGCCCGGGACGCGGGACATCTCCAACGGCAACCCGGACGTCTCGCTGCTGCCGCCGCTCGACGCGGCGTTCGCGGCGGCGATCGCCCACAACGCCGTGCGCCCGGCGCTCTACGGCGGTCCTGCCGTCGACGCCGAGCTGAGCGAGCTGGCCCGCGCGGCCTTCGATCGCGACGGCGTGCCCGACGGCCCGATCGGACTCACCTCGGGCTCGCTCGACGCCATCGAACGGGTGCTGTCGGCCCATCTGCGGCCGGGCGACGCCGTGGCGGTCGAGGACCCGGGCTGGGGGAGCGTGCTGGACCTGGTGCCGGCCCTCGGGCTGCGCGCGGTCCCGGTCGGGGTCGACGACGACGGCCCGGTCGTCGCGGACGTCGCCCGTGCGCTGCTGGCCGGGGCGCGGGCGCTGGTCGTCACCGACCGGGGTCAGAACCCGACCGGCGCGGTGATCTCGGCGGACCGTGCCCGGGAGCTGCGCGAGGTGCTGGCGCGCCATCCGGAGGTGCTGGTCGTCGACGACGACCACGTGCACGGACTGGTCGACCTGCCGCTGCACTGCCTGTCGGGCGTCACCGCGCACTGGGCGCTGGTGCGGTCCACGGCCAAGGCGTACGGCCCGGACCTGCGGCTGGCCGTCTTCACCGGCGACCGGGTCACGGTCGACCGCGTCCAGGGCCGCTACCGGCTGGGCGCCGGCTGGGTCAGCCATCTGCTGCAGCGCGCCGTGGTGCACCTGTGGGAGTCGGGGGCGGTCGACCCGGACGTGGTGGGGCGGTCGTACGGCCGGCGGCGCGACGCCCTGGTCCTGGCCCTCGCGGAACGCGGCATCACCGCGCACGGGCGCAGCGGCATGAACGTCTGGGTGCCGGTTACCGACGAGACCGGCGCCGTGGCCGGCCTGCTGCAGGCCGGCTGGGCCGCCGCGCCCGGCGCCCGCTTCCGCCTCGCGTCCGCACCCGGCGTGCGGCTCACGGTCTCCGCCCTCGCCGACGCCGACATCGTGCCGCTCGCCGACGCGGTCGCCCGGGTGGTCGGCGCGTCGGGCGGGGGACGGTACGGCTGAGGCTGAGGCTGGGTCCGGGGCGTCGGGGTTACGGGGCGGGTTCGGCGGCCGGTCGCGTGCGGGTGCGCAGTTGGGTGAGGGCGGCGCCCGCCAGGACGATGACCGCGCCGACCGGCTCGTTCCAGCCCAGCCGCTCGTGCAGCAGCAGCACGCCCGCGGCGGTCGCGACGACCGGGATCAGATAGGTCACCATCACGGCGATCGTCGGTCCCTTCTCGGCGACCAGGGCGTACTGGAGCAGGAACGCGACCCCGGTGCCGAGGGCACCGAGGGCGACGACCGACAGCACGGGCAGGATCGGGAACGAGGTCGGCACGGAGGTGAAGAACGGCGTGACGAGCGCGAGTTGCACTGTGCCGAGCAGCAGTTGGCTGCTGGAGAGCGCGAGGTTGGAGGTCCTGGTTCCCGCCAGGGTGCGGCGCACGTACGCCCAGCCGACCGCGTAGCTGGCCCCGGCGATCAGGGCCATGGCGGTGCCCGCCGGGTCCTGGCCGGAGAAGCCCTGCCAGGCGCCGAGCACGGTCAGCACGCCGAGGAAGCCGAGGCCGACGCCGGCGAACCGCTGCCGCGTCGGCTTGTCCTCGGAGAGCGCGACGACCGAGACGACCATGCTCCACAGCGGGGTGGTGGCGTTGCAGATGCCCGCGAGGGTGGAGGGGATGGTCAGCTCGGCGTAGGCGAACAGCGAGAAGGGCAGCGCGTTGAGCAGCAGGGCCGCGACCGTCAGGTGAAGCCAGGTCCGCTTTCCGCGCGGCAGCCGGTCGCGCTTGACGAGCAGGGTGGCGACCAGCACGACCGTGCCGAAGACCATGCGGCCCAGCGTCACCTGCAGCGGTGCGAACGCCTCCGTGCCGACCTTGATGAACAGGAAGCTGAAACCCCAGATGAGGCCCAGGAGGGCGAACCGGATCCGCCAGTCCACCGAGCGGTGGACGGCCGGTGCCGGCTCGGGTGTCGAAGGGGGCGCGGAGGCGGCGGGCCGGAGGCGGGCGGGAACGCTCATGGCCTTACGATGACGGATTTCATTCCGTAGAACAAGGGAGATTAGGTACGCGAGAAGGCGTAGCATTCCTTACATGTTGAACCTGGAGCGCCTCCGGATCCTGCAGGCCATCGCCACGTACGGCTCGGTCAGCGCCGCCGCCGACGTCCTCCATGTGACGACCTCCGCGGTCTCCCAGCAGATGGGCAAGCTGGAGCGCGAGACCGGTCAGCAGATGCTGGCCAAGAACGGCCGCGGGATCCGGCTCACCGACGCGGGACGGCTGCTCGCCGGCCACGCGGAACGCATCCTGTCGCTGGTCGAACTGGCCCACTCCGACCTGGAGGCGCACCGGGGAGCGGCCGTCGGCGAGATCGTCCTGGGGGCGTTCCCGACCGCCGCCCGGGGGCTGCTGCCGAACGCCCTCGCGACGCTGCGCCGGGACCACCCCCAGCTGCGGCCGCGGATGCAGGAGATGGAGCCGGCCGGTTCCGTGGCCCGGGTGGTGCGGGGCGACATGGACCTCGCCGTCGTCCTGGACTGGTACAACAGGCCGCTGTCCCTGCCGTCCGGCCTCGCCAAGGCGCCGCTGCTGGACGACATCGCCGATGTCGCGATGCCGTCGGACCATCCGCTCGCCGGCCGGGAGCAGATCGGGCTGGAGGACTTCGCGGACGACGACTGGGTCTCGTGGCCGGACGGCGAGTTCTGCCACGACTGGCTCATGTTCACCCTGCGCGGCAAGGGGATCGAGCCGCGCCTGTCGCACTCCGCCGAGGAGCACCACACCCAGCTTGCCCTGGTGGCGGCGGGGCTCGGCGTCGCGGTCGCCCCCCGCCTCGGCCGGGGCCCGGTGCCCGACGGCGTGAGCGTCGTCCCCGTCCGGCACACCATGCACCGCCACGTCTACGCGGTCTGGCGAGAAGACGCCGACCGCCGCCCCGCGATCCGAGCGGCGGTGGAGGCCCTGCAGTCCTCGGCGGCCACCGCACTCACGCCGACGACCGCCTGACGCCCGACGGACTGGGCTCTTCCGGAGCGCCCGGCCGTCAGGCGGCCTTGCGGGCCCGCAGGGCCAGGAGCCCGGCCGCTGTCCGGCGGTGTCTTCCCCGGCGGACCCACGGGTACCGCCCGTTCATCAGCGGCTCAACGGCTCGATCGGTCGAACGACAGGACCTACGCCTGTCCTCGCGGCGCGGCATGGATGACCCCGGTCAGGCCGGTGTGCGGGTGCACGTCTGCCGGACGGCCGGAACCGTGCGGGGAAGCACCGGGGTCAATCGTTGAGCGCACAACCAAGTGTGCGCATTGAGACGGCAGGTGCGCACGTGAATCGCTGTACTGGGTCGATTCGGGCGGCTTTGCCGTCCTTATTGACCCTTGCTGTGCGATTTGTCAATGCGGTGTGGTGAGCCGGGCGAGCCCTTCCGTGGCGATGCGCTCGAAGAGCTCGGGGTCGGCGGCGAAGCCGGAGCCCGCGATCGGCCAGTGGATGACGATCTCGTCGATGCCCAGCTCCGCGTGGCGGCCGGCGAAGTCGGTGAAGGCCTCGAAGGAATCCAGCGGGCGGTCCGGGGTGAACCCGGTGAGCATGATCTTGTCCAGTTCGGCGGGGTCCCGGCCGATCGCGTCGCAGGCCGCTCCGAGCTTGGCGATCTGGCCGCGGACGGCTTCCAGCGACTGCTCGGGGGTGCCGGTCTCGAAGAGTTTCGGGTCTCCGGTGGTGACCCAGGCCTGCCCGTGGCGCGCGGCCAGCTTCAGCCCGCGCGGTCCGGTGGCGGCCACCGCGAAGGGGAGCCGCGGCCGCTGCACGCAGCCGGGGATGTTGCGGACCTCGTGCGCGGAGTAGAACTCGCCCTCGTGCGACACCACGTCCTCGGTGAGCAACCGGTCGAGCAGCGGAACGAACTCCCCGAAGCGGTCCGCCCGCTCGCGCGGCGTCCACGCCTCCTGGCCCAGCGCGGTCGCGTCGAACCCGGACCCGCCCGCGCCGATGCCCAGTGTGACGCGTCCCCCACTGACGTCGTCGAGGGTGATCAGGTCCTTCGCCAGCGTCACCGGGTGCCGGAAGTTGGGCGAGGCGGACTGAATGGCATCGGGAGCAGTAATGATGTTGCCGCCGCGACCCGACGGCCCGCGTCCGTGGTCGCCCACTTTCGGTACGTTGCGTGTTGGCCCCAACGATCCGCGGATCTGCCCTGACGGGCCACCACACGCTCCCGGCAACACCTTGAACCAGCGCCGCATCGATGGGAGAACGAGCGATGTTCGAAGGACGCCCCGACGGACTGCCCCTGGGCATCGTGCCCACTCCGCAGCCTCTGGCGGTGAGACCGAGACAGGCCGCTTGGCAGCGCGGCGAGGTCGCCTACCTCATGGACCCGGACGGGGTGCAGTGGCAGCGCATCGACTTCTTCGCCGTCCCGAGCCCACCGGTTCCAATCCACGGGCCCGCGACCGAAGTCCGGCGCTCAGGTGCCGACGTCGAGCCGACAACGGCCGGCTTCCGGAGCAGGAGCAGCGCCGCGTCGTCGTGGAGCCGACCGCCGACGTGTGCCAGCAGTTCGTCGTGGAGTGCGGCGAGGGTACGGGACGGCTCATCCGACACGTGCCGCGCCACCCGCTCCATGAGCGGGTAGAACTCACGACTGTGGTTGCGGGCCTCGGTGACCCCGTCGGTGTAGAGGAGCAGCTGGTCGCCGTCGGCGAAGGGCAGCACCTGGAGACTCGGGGTCTCGCCGGTGAGGGCCCGCAACCCGAGCGGTGGAGCCGGACGCGTCGGCTCGACAGCCGTGACCTCAAAATCGCGAACCACCAGCGGCGGGGCGTGTCCGCAGTTGACCACCTCCATGCGCCCGGCCCCGGGGTACCCGACGACCACGGCGGTGACGAAGTCGTCGGGACCCAGGTTGCGCGCCAGGCTCCGCTCTATCCTGCCGACGACGTCGAGGAGGTCCGGTTCGTCGTAGGCGGCCTCGCGGAAGACACCGAGCACCAGAGCGGCGGTGCCCACCGCGGGCAGCCCCTTGCCGCGCACGTCGCCGACGATCAGCCTGACCCCGTACGGAGTGGGGATCAGTGCGTAGAGGTCGCCGCCGATCCGGGCCTCCGCCGCGGCGGCGCTGTAGCGGACGGCTACCTGGAACTCGCCGACAGTGGCGGGCACGGGCTTGAGGAGGGCGTGCTGGGCAGCCTCGGCGACTGAGCGGACGGCCGCCAGTACCCGTTCGCGACGCCCGCGTAGCGCGCTGGCCTGGCTGCTCGCCAGGGTAACGGCGACCAGTGCGGACAGCACGATTGACTGCTCACGGACCGAAGCACCGCCATGGGCGCCGAGCACGGCACCCAGCGCCACGGCGAGGAAGCCGATCCGAAGCACTCCCCACGGCCTGCTGGGGGCGGCGGCCAGCGCAGGCCCGACGGCGAGCAGCGGCAACCAGGTCATTCCACCTCCGCTGACGAGGGCGAGGAGCGCAACGGCAGAGACGATCAGTGAGGGCGCCCAGGCGGCGAGGTGGGCGGCGATGCGTGACTGCTCCTCCGGCGCTGTCCTCGGGGCCGGGCCCGCCGACCCCACGCGAAGCCGCTTCCTGAGCTGCCACGTCGGCCGATGATCGCGCTGATGGTCTTGGGCATAGCTCATGTCCTCTTCCGCAGCCCTCTCCTGCTCACGGCGCGTGCGCCTGTCCGTTTCATCCAGAGAACAGGTAGCCGTGCGGGAGCCGCAAGGGCGATGTTTTCAGATAGTGAGCGAAAGGCCCCTGGTCACACGACTCGCTGTCGGGACCAGCCGCGCTCGAACCTGTTCGATGCGGGAGAGCCGGTCTGCCCGGAGTGAGACACCGAGCGAGCCGAGTTTGTGCCCGCTGTACACGGGCACCGCGACGCAGATCGTGCCCAGGGCGTACTCCTCCAGGTCCATGATGGTCGGGGCAGTGGGGGTTGAGTCGAGTTGTCGAAGCAGTTCGGAACGGTGGGTGATGGTGCGGGGCGTGAGGTCGGCGAGGGAATGCCGGGAGAGGTACTCGTCGCGGGAGTCGTCGTCGAGCTCGCGCAGCACGCACTTGCCCAGCGCCGTGGCGTGCCCGGCGTCCTCGAATCCCACCCAGAGGTCGACCCGTGGTGCCCGTGGGCCCTCGACGATCTCGGCGACCCGGATCTCGCCCTCCTCGTAGAAGGTCAGATAGGCGGCGGCCGACAGTTCGTCCCGCAGAGCGGCGAGCATGGGACGGATACGGGTGAGCAGCCCCTGGCCGCGGCTTCCGGCGTGCAGCGTGTGCAGGCTGTCTCCGATGACGTACGACCCGTCCTCCAGCTTCCGCAGGTATCCGTCGTGGACCAGCGTCCGCAGCAGGTGATAGGTGGTGGCCAGTGACAGTCCTGCCTCACGTGCCAGCTGCTTCGCCGGAGCACCGCCCTCGTGTGCCCCTACGGCTTCCATCAAGCGGAAGGCTCGCTGCACTGAAGTGATGAGCGTAGGGCTGCCATGAGGACCCATGTCCCAAGCTTGCGCCCGGCGGCACCCCGCCAGCAAGCTCAGCCTGGACCGGCCCCGGCCGACCCGTCCCACACCGTCTCGTCGAGGTCTTGGCCTCCCGGCTCAGCTGGTCGGCGAGGGCGGCGCCCCCCACCGCGTGGTCGAGGACCGACTCGGCCTGGCTGGTCGCCGCCACGGCGGAACTGCAAGGCCTGACCCTCCTGCACCGCGACCGGGACTTTGAGTGCATCGCTGCCTTCACAGGACAGTTCTCCAGTGGTACGGACCCGCAGCCGGAAAGTAGACCCAGGACCGGTTGCAGTTTTGGTTGCATTCACCCTCGTCCAGCACCGTTCACAGCCCCGCCAGATAGCCGTTCCGGCGCAGGTCAGGACAGCGCTGATCTATCGCGAACAGCCGGACGAACAGTTCGAAAGCGTGTTGGGGACGGGCGAGACGATCATTTCGCGGTGTGCTGCTTCCGCAGGTCGTGGCGGCCCTGGTCTTGCAGAAGGTGAAGCGGACCTGGCTGCGGCCGGCCTCCGGTCGCCGTAGAGACGGCCTCGCCGACTCGCCCACCCCGTCGTTGGGGAGGACGCCTCTCGCCGCCGACCTGGCATACGCCTTCGACCAGGGTGTTCAGGCGCGTTCCACGTAGGGTCGGAGCATGCGACTGAGTACCGTGATCCTCCCCATCTACCGCTGGCAGCAGGGCCAGGAGGTGTGGCGGCGCGCCGAAGACCTCGGGTTCCATGCGGCGTACACGTATGACCACCTCTCATGGCGGACCTTCCGCGACGGGCCGTGGTTCGGCGCCGTGCCCACGCTGGCCGCCGCTGCGGCCGCCACGACGCGCCTCAGGTTGGGGACCCTCGTTACGTCTCCTAATTTCCGGCATCCCGTGACGCTGGCGAAGGACCTGATCACGCTGGACGATGTGAGCGGTGGGCGGATCACGCTGGGGATCGGGGCTGGTGGGTCGGGGTTCGACGCCACGGCGTTGGGGCAGGAGGCCTGGACGCCGAGGGAGCGGGCCGACCGGTTCGCGGAGTTCGTGCCGCTGCTGGACAAGCTGCTGAGCGAGGACGTCGTCAGTTTCGAGGGCGAGTTCTACTCGGCGCACGAGGTGCGAAACATCCCCGGTTGCCTGCAGCGTCCCCGGCTGCCGTTCGCTGTGGCCGCCACCGGGCCGCGGGGGCTGAAGCTGGCCGCACGCCACGGCCAGGCGTGGGTGACGACCGGCGACCCGAGATTGTTCGAAACGGGCACCCCCGAGCAGTCACTGGAGGCCATCAAGGGTCAGCTCGGCAAGCTCGGCGCGGCCTGTGAGGCGATCGGCCGGGACGTCGGCGAGCTGGAGAAGATCATGCTCACCGGCTTCACCCCGGACCCGGGCGGCCCGCTGGAGTCCGTGGACGCGTTCGTCGACTTCGCGGGAAAGCACCGCGAAGCGGGGATCACCGAGCTAGTGCTGCACTGGCCGATCCCGGACACCGACTTCGCCGCCGACCTCAAGACCTTCGAGCGCATTGCCACTGAGGGCTTGAAGCAGCTCGTTTGAGACGAATAGTGCCTGGTCAGGCTGTGATGCACGAAAGAGGCTTGACTGACGTGACGAGCGTTCCGAGCCGCATCCGCTCGGTGGCCGTCGCGGCGGCGGTGAGGGTGGGCACCGCGCCGAACCACGGTCCGTCCCGGAAGGTCCGCCAGGAGAGGTGGTCGTATGTGTACGCGGTGTGGAAGCCGAGGTCTTCGGCCCGTCGCCAGATCTTCTGCCCTTCGACCCACCGGTGGATGGGGAGGATCACCGTGCTCAGACGCATGACCGTAACCATAGGCGGGCTTTGCGCTGCCACGGATATGCCGACGGAGCAGATCCGGGAAGCCCCGCCGACATCGCGACGCGGGCCGCTACCGTGGCGTCATGGGCACGCTGGGTAGGGCCGAGCTTGAGGCGATGATCGAAGAGGCGACGGTGGATGCCCACGGCGAGGACGAGCAGCGGACCGGTCTGTTCGCCGCGCTTGAGGAGTACCTCGACCTGCCCTTCACCACGGCGGTTCTCGGCGTCGAGGTAACCGTGCGCCGGGTCGACCTCACGCCCGACGGCAGGATCGTCGCCTGGTGTTCTCGTGGCCGCGTCCGGCAGGCGATCGGAATTCTGGATCTGCCGTTGCCCAGCCCGGCGCCCGAGGGGGCGGAGTGGATCGAGGCGTACCGCCACTGGGCCGGATGAGACCGGTCTCCTCTTCACTTCACGCGGAACAGGTTCGTACGAAAGGGTGGACGTGGCCGAGGCTGTACAGGGCGCGCATCAGGGTGCGGCGAAACTGTCGCTGACCGATCTCATCGAGCGCAGCGCCGAGTTGAAGGGGGAACTGGTCACTTTCGCGCAGAGCGCTCGCTTCGACCGGTGGTTGACGCCCCTCCTGCTGGAGGCCGCTGGGCCTGCACGGCAGCTCGACGAGGGTACGGCGATCCGTATCACCGACCACTTCATCCTGCGGTACCGCCTGCCGGACGGCTCGAAGGTGGTGGACCGGTTCGTCGCCGGACGGAAGGGCTTGACCGCGGCCGACCGGGAGATACTGCTCGGCTGGCGTGACCCGGTCGAGGGAGTGTTCGAGATTCAGCGGAAGGACGGGGATGCCGTCGTCCTGCTGAACCTTGTCGACGACCTGGAGTACCGCACGTACTCGAATGTCGGGCGGTCGGCGTTCCGTGGAGTGTTTACGGGGGGATTCCTCCACGCCAGCCTGGTGCCACTCCGCCCGGCCGACGGGGCGTGGCTGGTGTCCGGGGCGATGTCGTACTACCCCAGGTCCAGTGCCACTGACATCGCACAGGCCGCGCTCGAACTGGCCACCAGTCAACCCGAGCTGGTCTTCCGCAATCCCCAGAAGGTCGAGCAGGGGTGGCAGCGGATGCGGGAGGACCGGGCGGCGTTCGTCGAGTTCTGCGGCGGCGACGAGTTGGTGCTTCCGCCAGCCGAAGCCGAGGATCTCCTCAACGCCTACTACCGCCACCGCCAGAAGGTCCTCGTCGCCGCACAACCCGGCCGTACTCGGCACGGACGGCTCCCTGGCCTGGACATGCCCTTCTTCGAGCTTCCGCGGGAACTGGCGGAAGCGGACACCATTGGTGTCATCTATGACCAGGTCGACGGGCTCAACTTCTACGCCGACTACGGGATGCTGCGGGACCTCTTCGCGGACCCCACCCGCGCGGGCCGTGGGCAGCACCAGGATCTGCTGTGCACCTATCTGCGCGAGGAGTCGATCGCGCCCTTGCCGATCAGCCGCTTGGCCGCCGCTCACCCGGAGACAGCCGATGCCGTGTTCCGGAAGCTGCTGAGGGAGCCCGAATTCGCTTGGAGCGAGCACGGTGAGGCACTGCTGCGCCGACGCAAGCCCTGGTACTTCGCGAACGAGCCCCGCCCTGGCGTCTCCGTGATCGGCGACCGCCTCAATGCGCTCGTTGCCGGCCGCCGGTAGCTACAGTTCACGCGGGCACGGCGGCCGCGGGGCGACCGGCCGAGCCGATCACCTTGAAGCAGCCAGGGCAGTGCACCAGCCAGTTAACACTCCCTGTATTACACTTCTCGTATGGATACGTCCCGCCCTGGCAAGACCCGAGTGACCAGCGTCTCTCTGCGTGCCGAGACCTTGGAGGCGATTCGCGCACGCGCCGGTAAGCAGGGTGTCTCCTCATACATCGAGGAGGCCGTGCAGCGGCAGCTCCAGCGCGAGGCCATCGACGATTACATCGCCGCCGCTGAAGCGGAGCACGGCCCCGTCGACCCGGCTGATGTGTCGGCCAAGGCCGAGCGGATCCGCGCCCACCACGCTGCCCACCGCGGTGGATCCGCTCCAGTGGACGCCGCATGAGCGGGACTCTCGTTCTCGACAGCGGGGCCCTCTCCAAGCTCTCCCGCCGGCACCGCGACATGACCGTGTGGCTGGACGTCGCCCGCAGCCTGGACCTGCTGGTCGTGACGAGCGCGGCCACGCTGGTGGAGGCACGCGACCCGAAGGTGCCGCAGGCGGCGTTCGACGATGCCGTTTCCCTGACCAAGGTGCGCCCCGTCACGGAGGAGATCGCACGAGCGGCAAGCAGACTGCTCGCCGCCGAAAGCCTGCACGGCCACAAGTACGCCATCGACGCGATGCTCGGTGCCACGGCCCACCTGGAGCACGGCGACGTCACTGTCGTCACGAGCGACACCGATGACCTGCGCCGACTGTGCCACCCCCGCATCGCCGTCGAGCCGATCTGAGTCGCCCACGTTGGCCTTGCCGCCGCCCTTGTCGCGTTCCAGCAGGTCAGCCCGTGATAGGTGAACGCGGCTTGACCGACGTGACGAGCGTTCCGAGCCGCATCCGTTCGGTGGCCGCCGCGGCCGCGGTGAGCGTGGGCACCGCGCCGAACCACGGGCCGTCCCGGAAGGTGCGCCTGGAGAGGTGGTCGTAGGTGTAGGCGCTGTGGAAGCCGAGGTCCTCGGCACGCCGCCACACCTCCTGTCCCTCATTCCACCGGTGGATGGGCAGGATGACCGTACTCAGACGCGTGTCGTCGACCCTACGCGGTCGAACGCCTCCGCCCGGAACCGGGCACGGGACGCGGTGCCTCCGAGCCGGCGTCACGCGGTGATGCCGCATGGTCCTGTGCCCGCTCCGCGCGGCGGCGCTTCAGAATCCGGCAGGATCGATCGTGATCTCCCGCTTGAGGATCTTGCCCGTGGGGCCCTTGGGCAGTGTGTCGGCGAAGCGGACCACACGGGGGTACTTGTAGGCGGCCACGCGGGTGCGGACGTGGTCGCGGATCTCGTCGGCCGTGGCGTGCGCTCGGGGCTTGAGGACGACGACGGCCGCGATCTCCTCGCCCAGGGTGCCGTCGGGCACGCCGACCACCGCGGCCTCGGCGACGGCGGGGTGCTCGTACAGCACCTCCTCGATCTCGCGCGGATAGACGTTGTAGCCGCCGCGGATGATCATGTCCTTCTTGCGGTCGACGACGAACCAGTAGCCGTCCTCGTCCACCCGGGCCAGGTCGCCGGTGTGGAACCAGCCATCGCGGACCGCCTCGGCGGTCGCGTCGGGGCGGTTCCAGTAGCCCGCCATCACGTTCTCGCCGCGCACGGCGATCTCGCCCACCTGGCCGGGTGCGCTGTCCGCCCCCGTCTCGGTGACCAGCCGCAGCTCCACGCCGCGCACCGGCAGGCCGATCGAGCCGGGCTTGCGCGGACGGTCCGGCGCGTTGAACGCGGCCACCGGGGACGTCTCCGACAGGCCGTACCCCTCCAGCACCGGCACGTCGAACCGCTGCTCGAAGCCGTGCAGCACCTCGACCGGCAGTGCGGCTCCCCCCGAGACGGCCAGCCGTAGCCGCTGGGCATCGAAGCCGTCGGGCAGCTCGGCGTGGAGCAGGGCCGTGTACATGGTGGGCACGCCGAGGAACACGGTGACGCCGTCCTCGGCGAGGATCCGCAGGGCCGCGTCCGGGTCGAAGCGCGGGAGCAGGGTGAGGGTCGCCCCTGCGGCGACGGAGGCGTTGAGCGCGCAGGTCTGCCCGAAGCCGTGGAACAGCGGAAGACCGCCGAAGAAGACGTCGCCGGGACGGGCCTGGAAAAGCGTCTCGGCGGTGGTGGCGGCGTTGGACAGCAGGTTGCGGTGGGTCAGGCCGGCGCCCTTCGGACTGCCGGTCGTGCCGGACGTGTAGAGGATGACCGCGAGGTCGTCGTCGGCGCGTTCGACCATGCCCGGCAGCGGCTCGGCCGCGCCGAGCCGGGCGTCGAACGCCTCCGGCTCGGCGATCAGGCAGTCCGTGCCGGTCGCGGCGGCTGCCTCGGCGGTCTCCTGCCGCGCCGCCGGCGAGGCCAACACCAGCCGGGCGCCCGAGTCGCGCAGGGTGAAGGCGATCTCCCGCGCCTTGAGCAGCGGGTTCATCGGCACGACCACGGCGCCGGCGCGCAGGATGCCGTAGTAGGCGACGGGGAAGTGCGCGATGTTGGGCATGACCAGCCCGACGCGGTCGCCTGGGCGGACGCCGCGCGCGTGCAGGAGCGCGGCGGCACGGGCGCTGAGGTCGTCGAGCTCGGCGTAGCCGAGGGCCGTGGAGCCCTGGCGGACGGCCGTCCGGCTGCCGTGGGCGGCGGCGCTGGCCACCAGCAGGCTGGCGAGGTTGGTCATGGCGGGGTCCTCGGGATTCAGGTGACGG
The DNA here is from genome assembly GCF_027158205.1 of Streptomyces sp. H39-S7. GTDB lineage: Bacteria > Actinomycetota > Actinomycetes > Streptomycetales > Streptomycetaceae > Actinacidiphila. The sequence goes on from NZ_JAPVLU010000042.1 coordinate 42,179, forward strand.
GGCAGCGGGGGCGGGGTCGGGCCGGACGGTTTCAGCGGGTGGAGGCAGCGGCCTGAGGGCCCCGGGGTGTGCCGCCCGCACCGTTCTGGTCGGTACCCAGAACCACACGGGCGGTTCCCGGCGGGCGATGCGGTCCCCGGACGCCGGGGCCGTAGCGGCACCGGCGCGGCCCCTGCAGCGTAGGAATTCCGCCGCCCGAATGCTTGACCTTGCGGGACGAAGGACTTATCACTTGGGGACGCACGATTCGGCAGCTCTGGAGCAGCCCGTGAAACCTCTCATCCGCAGCGCCGCCCTGAACGGCTACATCGAGCTGAGCCGTTCGCTCGGCGTCGACCCGCAGCCCCTGCTGAGAAGCGTCGGCCTGGACGCGGCCGCGCTCGCCGTCCAGGACCGCTGGATCTCGGGCGCCGCGGGCGTGCGCCTGCTGGAGCTCACCGCCGCCGCGGCCCACCACGAGGACTTCGGGCTGCGCCTGGCTGAGTACCGCCGTCTGTCGACCCTCGGACCGATCGGCCTGGTGGTCCGTGAGGAACCCGACGTGCGCAGCGCGATCAGCCTGCTCGTGCGGCACGAGCACATGTACAACGAGGTGCTGCACACCCGGCTGTCCGAGGCCCAGGGTCTGGCCACGCTCAAGGTGGCGCTGGACGTGGGGGAGTCGGTCGAACACCGCCAGGCCACGGATCTGGCGGTGGCGGCCTACCACCGCGTCCTGCGCAGTTTCCTGGGCGAGCACTGGCAGCCGCTCACTGTCTGCTTCACCTGTCCGGCACCCGCGGACTCCGCCCCGTACCGGCGCTTCTTCGGCCCCACGGTGGAGTTCGAGCGCGAGTTCGACGGCATCGTCTTCTACGCGAGCGACCTGTCCGCACGCAACGCGCTGTCCGACCCCCAGCTGCGCACCTACGCGCAGCAGTACTTCGAGGCCATCGCCGCGCCCCGGGATCATTCCGCGGCCGATCGGGTGCGCGAGCTGATCGAGGTGCTGCTGCCGACCGGGCGCTGCTCCGTCGAGCAGGTGGCCCACAGCCTCGGCGTCGACCGGCGCACCGTCCACCGCCGCCTGGCCGACTCGGACGAGACGTTCTCCTCCCTGCTCAACGCCACCCGGAGGCAGCTCACCGAGCAGCTCGTGGCGAATCCGCGCAGGTCCCTCACAGACATCTCGACGCTGCTCGGGTTCTCCTCACCCAGCGCCTTCTCGCGCTGGTTCAGCGCGCAGTTCGGCTGCAGCGCCCGGGAGTGGCGGGCCCGGCGGCGGGCCGGGCAGTCCGCCGGGCAGGAGTAGCCGCCACCGGGCGCGCCGGGGGTCCGACCTCGTCGGTGTCCCAGAATGACAAGTCGAACGTCTCCTGTGGTAAAGCATCCAGGAGCTCCCCGGCCTACCTTGGACACCACCCCGAGGGGCCGGCTCCCCGGAGAGCGCCGCGCGGCTCCCCTACCCCGACCGCGCGGACTCCGGGGCTCCAGCCGGCCGCCGGTGACCGGCTGTCAGGCCGTCCGGACCTCTGCACCACCACCTCGATCCTCGTCCCGGAAAGCGCCGCCCCGCGGGGTCGCGCCGACGAGTGGTCGCTTTCCCGAAGGAGACGGACCGTGCACTTCCACGACGACTCGCTGTACCCCGAGAACCAGGAAAAGCTGGTCATCCAGGCCGCGCCGTACGGTCCGGAGTGGCTGCCCGGTGACGCGGCGGACATCCCGCTCACCATGGACGAGCAGGTCCAGGCCGCCGTCGACTGCTACAACGCCGGTGCCACGGTGCTGCACATGCACGTGCGCGAGCTGGACGGCCACGGCTCGAAGCGCATGTCGATGTTCAACGAGATGATGGCCCGGCTGCGCGCGGCCGTCCCCGACATGGTGATCCAGATCGGCGGCTCGATCTCGTTCGCTCCCGAGGAGGGCGGCGAGGAGGCCAGGTGGCTCAGCTACGACACCCGCCACCTGCTGGCCGAGGTCGACCCGGCGCCCGATCAGGTCACCATCGCGATCAACACCAGCCAGATGAACATCGTCGAGATCATGACCGACGAGGACCTGGAGGGCACCTCGATCGGGAAGAACCCGACGCTGCACACCGCGTACCGCAACATGGTGGTCGAGGCGGGCCCCGACTTCTACCTGGAGCACCTCAAGAGGCTCCACGCCAACGGCATCCAGCCGCACTTCCAGCTGGCTCACCTCGCCCAGCTGGAGACGGTCGAGCGGATGATCCGCGCCGGCGTCCACACCGGCCCGCTGGTGCTCAACTACGTGGCCATCGGCGGCGGCTTCGCCGGCCGCCACCCCGCCGACCTGGTCGAGTTCGTGCGCCGCGTCCCGGACGGCGCGGTGCTCACCATCGAGAGCTCGATGCGCGCGGTCGCCCCGATGAACGCCATCGGCATCGCCCTCGGCTGCCACGTCCGGGTGGGCAACGAGGACAACCTCTGGGGCCGCAAGGGTGAGCGCATGACGTCGGTGCGGCAGGTCGAGCAGATGGTGAAGATCTCCGAGGGCCTCGGCCGCGAGATCGCCTCCGGTCCCGAAGCGCGCGAGATCTACCACATCGGCGAGTACTACGCCGACACCGACGAGACCCTGGCCCGTCTGGGCATGGTGCCCAACCGCCGGCCCGGACAGCGCGGTCCGATGCTGCGCCCCGAGGGCTCGCGCGCCCTGGTCTGAGCCAGGACCCGGCGGTGTGCCGCGGGGCGCCGACTTCTGGCACCCCGCGACCGCCGCCGTCCCCGGGCCGGCGCGCCCCGAGGCGCGCCGCCGCACCATCGACGAGCAACGGAGCAACCCTGTGGCACACGCCATCCGCTTCCACCAGACCGGCGACCCCGACGTCCTGCGATGGGACGAGGTGACCGTCGGCGTTCCGGGCCCGGGCGAGGTGCGCATCCGGCACGAGGCCGTCGGCGTGAACTTCGCCGACACCTACTTCCGCACCGGCCTGTACCCCGCGCCGCTTCCCGCGGGCATCGGCGTCGAGGCGGCCGGCGTGGTCGAGGCCGTCGGCGAGGGCGTCACCCACGTCGCCGAAGGCGATCGGGTGACCTACACCGGGAGTCCGCTGGGCGCCTACAGCACCGAGCGGGTCATGCCCGCCTCGCACCTGATCAAGCTGCCCGAAGCGATCAGCTGCGAGACCGCCGCGGCGATGACCATGCGCGGGCTCACCTCCGCCTATCTGATGCGCCGGATCGCCCCGCTCAAGGCAGGAGACACGATCCTGCTGCACGCGGCGGCCGGCGGCGTCGGCCTGATCGTCTCGCAGTGGGCCAAGCTGCTGGGGCTGACCGTCATCGGCACCGTCTCCACCGAGGAGAAGGCCGAGCTGGCCCGTGCCCACGGCACCGACCACGTCGTCCACTACCGACGCGAGGACGTGGCCGCCCGGGTGCGCGAGCTGACCGGCGGCGCCGGCGTCCCGGTGGTCCTCGACGGTGTCGGCCAGGACACCTTCGCCGGCTCGCTCGCGTCACTGCGCCGACGCGGCCTGCTGGTCTGCTTCGGCACGGCCTCCGGGCCGATTCCGCCCATCGACGCCGTGCAGCTCGCCCTGGCCGGCTCGGTGTTCGTCACCCGCCCCGCGCTGGCCGACTACATCGCCGACCCCGCCGACCGCGACGAACTGTCCGCGGAGCTGTTCGGCCACGTCGCCTCCGGCCGCATCGTGATCGAGACCAACCAGCGATACGCCCTCAAGGACGCCGCGCAGGCCCACCGCGACCTGGAAGCCGGCCGCACCACCGGCTCGTCCGTCCTCGTCCCGTGACCACGCCCCGCGTGGACTCCACAGACCCCCTGGAGCGAGCACCATGAACCACACCCAAGCCCCCGAGGCGGGCGTTCCCGCGCTGGTGCGGTCGGCCAGCCTCGGCTCGGTCAAAGCCGAACCTCTGACCTGCACCATCGGTGCCGAGCTGGCGGGCGTCCATCTCGGCGAGGCGGCTCGCGACGACGACTTGTTCGCCGAGATCCGGGCGCTGCTGCTGCGGTACAAGGTGCTGTTCCTGCGCGACCAGGACATCACCCGGGCCGAGCACGTGGCCTTCGCCTCGCGGTTCGGAGCCCTGGAGGACCACCCCGTCGCCGGCAGCGACCCCGACCATCCCGGTCTGGTCCGCATCTACAAGGACCTGGACAGCAAGCCCGAGCACTACGAGAACGCCCTGCACACGGACGGGACCTGGCGGGAGAACCCGTCCCTGGGCGCCGTACTGCGCTGCGTGGAGTCCCCGCCGGTCGGCGGCGACACCATCTGGGTCAACATGGCCGAGGCGTACCGTCGCCTCCCCGAGCACGTCAAGACCCAGATCGCCGAGCTGCGCGCCCGCCACAGCATCGAGGCCACCTTCGGCGCGGTGATGCCGACGGAGACGCGCCACCAGCTCAAGGCGCGGTACCCCGACGCCGAGCACCCCGTGGTGCGGACCCACCCCGAGACCGACGAGAAGATCCTCTTCGTCAACAGTTTCGCCACCCACTTCGTCAACTTCCACACGCCCGAGCGGGTCCGCTTCGGCCAGGACTACGCGCCCGGCGCGAGCCAGCTGCTGAACTACCTGATCAGCCAGGCCGCCGTCCCGGAGTACCAGGTCCGCTGGCGCTGGCAGCCCGACAGCGTCGCGATCTGGGACAACCGCTCCACCCAGCACTACGCCGTCCAGGACTACGGCCGCGCCCCCCGCAAGATGGAACGCGCGGGAATCGTCGGCGACCGACCCTTCTAATCATTCGCGCCCGAGTCCCCGCAAGGGGCACCGGGAAAGGTGAGGTGGCAACAATGAGGTTCCCCACCACCGCCGAGGCGCCGACGGAGATCCCCTCCGCGGCGCCGGCCGTGACGAGGCGCTACGCCTGGGTGGTCTTCCTACTGAGCTTCGCGCTCCTGCTGTCCGACTACATGTCACGGCAGGTGCTCAACGCGGTCTTCCCGCTCCTGAAGACCCAGTGGCTGCTCTCCGACTCCAAGCTGGGCTCGCTCAGCGGGATCGTCGCGCTGGCCGTCGGCGTACTGACCTTTCCGATGTCGTTCCTGGCGGACCGCTGGGGCCGGGTCAGAAGCCTGGTACTGGCCGCCGTGCTGTGGAGCGTGGCGACGCTGGGCTGCGCCCTGGCGGCGAACTACCAGCAGATGGCCCTGGGCCGGCTTTTCGTCGGCGTCGGCGAGGCCGCGTACGGCAGTGTCGGCATAGCCGTGGTGCTGAGCGTCTTCCCGTTCGCCATGCGGGCGACGCTGTCCGGCGCGTTCATCGCCGGCGGCGCGTTCGGCTCGGTGCTCGGCGTGGCGGTCGGCGGCGCCATCGCCGAGGCCTTCGGCTGGCGCTGGGCCTTCGGCGCCATGGGTGTGTTCGGCCTGGTACTGGCGGCGGTGTACGCCGTCGTGGTCACCGAGAAACGCCTCGACCCCCAGCGGGCCTCGACCGGCGACGGCGGCTCCGCCGCAGCCGGGGAACGGGCCCCACTGCGCTCCCTGTTGCCGCAGCTCTTCTCCTCCGTCTCCGTCGTCAGCGCCTACGTCGGCAGCGGTCTGCAGCTGTTCGTCGCGGGGGCGCTGATCTCCTGGCTGCCCAGCTTCTTCAACCGCTACTACCACCTGGCCACCGGCCGGGCCGGCGCCACCGCAGGGCTCTTCGCCCTGCTCATCGGTATCGGCATGATCGGCGGTGGCCTCGTCTCGGACCGCGTCAGCCAGACGTTCCCGCAGCGCAAGTGGGCCGTCGCGATCAGTTGCAGTCTCGGCTCGCTGGTGCTGCTCATGGCCGCGTTCAGTCTGCCCGCGGGCCCCGCGCAGCTCACCCTGCTCGCCGCCGGCGCGCTGGTCTGCGCCGGGACCGCGGGACCGGCCGCCGCGATGGTGGCGAACCTGACCCCGGTCGCCATCTCCGCCACCGCGTTCGCCACGCTCACCCTGGCCAACAGCTTCCTCGGGCTCGCCCCGGGGCCGTCGGTGACGGGCACGCTGGCCGACCACATGGGCCTGCGCCAGGCACTGCGGGTGATCCCGCTGATCTCCGTCCTGGCCGTGGCCGCCTTCCTGATCGGGCGCCGCTTCTACTCCCGCGACCTCGCCCGGCTCACCGCCCGCGCCGACGCGGCCGCGCCCCGGCCCAACGCAACGGAAGTCCCCGCATGAGCCGTCCCGGTGAACCCACCGTCGTCATCGTCCCCGGGCTGCGCGACCACATCGCCGAGCACTGGCAGACCGTGCTGGCCCACACGCTCGCGGTCGCCGACCGCGACGTGCGCACCGTCCTCCCACCGACGCAGGGCCGGCTCGGCCGCGCCGCGCAGGTCGAGGCCCTGAACCAGGTGGTCGCGCAGGTCGAGGGCCCGGTCGTCCTGGTGGCCCACAGCGCCGGTGTGATCACCGCCGTCCACTGGGCCCACCAGCACGGTGCCGGGGTTGTCGGGGCACTGCTGGCCACTCCGCCGGACTTCGACAGCCCGCTCCCGGCGGGCTACCCCGCCCCCCGGGAACTGGCCGAGAACGGCTGGACGCCCGTCCCGCGCAAGCCACTGCCCTTCCCGAGCATCGTGGCGGCCAGCTCGAACGACCCGCTGTGCGGCTTCGCCCAGGTCGCCGAGCTGGCCCGGGACTGGGGCAGCCGCCTGGTCGAACTCGGCGAGGTCGGACACCTCAACCCCGCCTCCGGCCACGGCCCCTGGCCACAGGCCGCCGAGCTGCTGGCCGAGCTCGAGCGCGACTGAACCACCGCCCCGGCGGCGTCCGGACCACGACCCCCACCCGCACCACCCAGGGAAGCGACGATGAGCACCGACAGTGACCTGCTGTGGTCGCCCGGCCCCGAGCAGACGGAGCACTCCGCCGTCGCCGCGTTCACGCGGTGGCTGGAGCGGGAGCGCGGACTGCGCTTCGCCGACTACGCCGAGCTGTGGCGGTGGAGCAGCACCGACCTGGCCGGCTTCTGGTCGGCGGTGTGGGAGTTCCACGGTCTGGACGCCGCCACCGGCCACCGGGCCGACCACCCCGACCGGGTACTGGCCGACAGCGCGATGCCGGGGGCCCGCTGGTTCCCCGGCGCGCGGATCAACTTCGCCGAGCGGTGCCTGGCCGCCGCCGACGACACCCGTCCCGCGCTGGTCTCGCTCGGCGAGGAGGGCGAGCCGCAGGAGACCTCCTGGCACGAGCTGCGCGAACAGGTCGCCACCGTCGCCCGGGCACTGCGCGCCATGGGCGTGGGGCCGGGCGACTGCGTCGCCGGCTACCTGCCGAACATCCCGCAGGCCGTCGTCGCCCTGCTGGCCACCGCCGCCGTCGGCGCGGCCTGGACGGTCTGCTCGCCCGACTTCGGCACGCCCAGCGTCCTGGCCCGGCTGCGACAGGCCCGCCCCACCGTGCTGGTGGCCGCCGACGGTTACCGGCACGGCGGCAAGGACTTCGACCGGCGCCCTGCCGTGGCCGAGATCGCCGAGCAATTGCCGACGATGCGTCACCTGCTGTCCGTGGAGCATCTGTTCGCCGAACCCGCCCACCCCTGGACCGGGCGCCCGGACGTCCACCGGCACGTCTGGTCGGCGCTTCCCCCCGCCGACGGCCCGCTGCGCTTTACGGACGTGCCCTTCGACCACCCGCTGTGGATCCTGTGGTCCTCCGGGACCACCGGCGTGCCCAAGGGCATCGTGCAGGGCCACGGCGGCATCACCGTCGAGCTGCTCAAGGCCCTTGGCCTCGGCGCCGACCTGCGCGCCGACGACCGCTACCTCTTCCTGACCTCGACCAGCTGGATGGTGTGGAACTTCCTGGTCGGCGGCCTGCTACGAGGCAGCACCGTGATCCTCTACGACGGCAGCCCCACCCACCCCGATGCCGACGGCGCCTGGCGGGTCGCCGAGCGCACCGGGGCCACCGTCGTCGGCGTCGGCGCCGCGTACCTCGCCGCCGCCGAGAAGGCGGGCTCCCGCCCGGCCGCCGCGCACGGCCTGGGCAGGCTGCGCACCGTTCTGCAGACCGGCTCCTCGCTCCCGGCCTCCACCTGGCACTGGGCGCACCGTGAGCTGCCCGGGGTGTGGTTGCAGTCGCTCTGCGGCGGCACCGACGTGTGCTCCGTGCTGGCCGGCGCCTCCGCACTGCTCCCGGTACGGGCGGGGCGTATCCCCGGCCCGGCGCTCGGTGTGGCGCTGGCCGCCTGGGACTCCTCCGGTCGGTCCCTGACCGGCGCGCAGGGCGAACTCGTGGTCACGGCTCCCATGCCGTCCATGCCGCTGCACTTCGTCGGCGACCCCGACGGTTCCCGCTACCGCGCCGCGTACTTCGCCACCTACCCGGGCGTGTGGCGGCACGGTGACTGGGTCACCGTCGACGACGACCTGTCCGTCGTCGTGTCCGGACGCTCCGACTCCACCCTCAACCGCATGGGCGTGCGCATGGGCTCGGCCGACATCTACGCCGTGGTCGAGCAGCTCCCGGAGATCACGGACAGCCTGGTCATCGGCGCGGAGCAGCCCGACGGCGGCTACTGGATGCCGCTGTTCGTGGCCACCGCCGACGGCGTGGAGCTCGACGACGCCCTGCGCGCCCGGATCACCGCCACCATCCGGCGCGAACTCTCCCCGCGCCATGTGCCCGACACCGTCGTGCACATCCCCGCCGTCCCTCGCACCCTGACCGGCAAGAAGCTCGAAGTGCCGGTCAAGCGCATCCTGCAGGGCGCCCGCGTCGAGGACGTCAGCAGCGAGGGCGCGGTCCAGCGCCCCGACATGCTGCACTGGTTCGCGGAGTTCGCCGCCGCGTCCGCGCCGCCGCAGCGGCGGACGGCGGGTCCGGCGTAGGGGCCCGGGCCGTGAGAAGTTTTGCAGGTCAGGCCGCCATAGGTGAACGAGGCTTGACTGACGTGACGAGCGTCCCGAGCCGCATCCGCTCGGTGGCCGTCGCGGCTGCGGTGAGCGTGGGTACCGCACCGAACCACGGTCCGTCCCGGAAGGTGCGCCAGGAGAGGTGGTCGTAGGTGTAGGCGGTGTGGAAGCCGAGGTCTTCGGCCCGCCGCCACACCTCCCGGCCCTCGGACCAGCGGTAAACGGGAAGGATCACTGTGCTCAGTCGCATGCTCCCGAGCCTACGGGCCCTCTCGACGTGCCCCCTCATCGAGCAGGTGGCTCACCGTCCGCCCGGCACGGACGGGCGCGTCGCCGCAGTGCGCTGCGCCGGGCCCGCTGATGTCGCTGGTCAGGGGGTCGGGTCGAGCTCCTGGTGGCGGCGGGTGAGGAAGTCGTGCTCCGGTTTGTTGTTGGTGAGTGCCATTGCCTTCTCGTACGCCGTCAGTGCCTCGTCCTTCCGGTCCAGTCTCCGGAGCAGGTCGGCCCGGATGGCGTGGAAGACGTGGTATCCGTCGAGGCCGAGTTCCTCGACGAGGGGGAGCGCGGCTTCGGGGCCCTCGACCTCGGCCACCGCGACCGCGCGGTTGAGGGCCACGACGGGGGTCGGGGTGAGCGTCAGCAGCTGGTCGTAGAGCCGCAGGATCTGCCGCCAGTCCGTGGCGGCCGTGCTGGGGGCGTCGCTGTGCACGGCGTTGATCGCCGCCTGGACCTGGTAGGGGCCGGGCCGGCCGCGCCGCAGGCACTGCCGGACGATGGCCTGCCCCTCGGCGACGAGCGCGCCGTCCCACCGTGCGCGGTCCTGCTCGGCCAGCGGCACCAGCCCGCCGTCCGGGGCGGAGCGGGCGCGGCGGCGGGACTCCGTGAGCAGCATGAGGGCGAGCAGCCCCATGACCTCGGGTTCGTCCGGCATGAGTTCGGCCAGCAGCCGTCCGAGGCGGAGCGCTTCCGCGCAGAGGTCCTCGCGGACCAGCCGGTCGCCCGAACTCGCCGTGTAGCCCTCGTTGAAGATGAGGTAGACCACGGCCAGTACGGCCCGGAGCCGTCCCGGGAGGTCGGCTTCGTATGGGACCCGGTAGGGGATCCGGGCATCGCGGATCTTGCCCTTGGCGCGCACCAGCCGCTGGGCCATCGTCGGTTCCGGCACCAGGAACGCGTGGGCGATCTCGGTGGTGCTGAGCCCTCCCAGGAGCCGGAGCGTCAGCGCGACCTGCGCTCCGGGGGCGAGGGACGGGTGGCAGCAGGTGAAGATCAGACGGAGCCGGTCGTCGCGCACGGGACCCTCCTCGGGCGGTGCGTCGCGGGCGTGCAGCAGAGCGGCCTGGGCGTGCCGGTCCTGGCGGGACGCCTCCCGGCGGAGGCGGTCGATCGCCCGGTGGCGTGCGGTGGTGATGATCCAGCCGGCCGGACTCGGGGGCAGCCCGGCGGAGGGCCACCGTTCCAGCGCCGTGGTGAACGCGTCCTGGACGGCCTCCTCGGCGATGTCGATGTCGCCGAAGACGCGGACCAGGACCGCCACCGAGCGGCCGTACTCCGCCCGGAAGACCCGTTCGATCTCCGATGCGGGGACGGCCGGCGGAGCGGGCATCAGCCGGTGGCCTCCCCGGCGAAGGGGCGTACCTCGATCGGGAGGGTGATCGCCCGGGCGCTCTTGCGGCCCCATTCCAGCGCGGCGTCGAGGTCGGGAGCCTCGATGATGGACAGGCCGCCGAGATACTCCTTGCCCTCGAGGTAGGGGCCGTCGGTGGTGAGCACCTCGCCGTCCTGGAGCCGCACGACGGTGGCCGTGCTCGGGGCGTGCAGACCGCCGGCGAAGACCCACGCTCCGGCGGCCTTGAGTTCCTCGTGCAGGGCTTCCACGTTCCGCATGATCTCTTGCAGCACCTCGGGGGCGGGCGGCTCTCCTTGCGGCTGCATCACGCTGAGCAGGTACTTCGGCATGGTGTCCTCCCAGGTCGTTGCGCCGGGCTCGTGCCGGCTTCTCACTCTCTGAACGAACGGCGCGGCCCCGGATCGACACCCTGTGCGGAAAACTCCTGGAGTTTTTTCTGTGGGCTACCGGTGGCCGCCGTCGCCGGGGGCGTTCGACAGCCGGTCCAGCCATTCGGTCAGCAGGACCGTCTCGGCGACGCTGAGCGCCCGGTCGGGCGACCGGCGCAGCAGGGCGTTGAGCCGGCTCGCGGTCGACTGCAGCTGCGCGTCGTCGTCCTGGCCGCTCGCGGAGGTGTCCGGGGCGGTCCGGGGGCTGAACACGTCCGGCGTGAAGACGGAGGCGTGCACCGCGTCCCGGACGCGGTGCGAGGTGCTCCGGTCGGTGAACGTGGAGGGCCGGGCGACGAACATCAGAGCCACGCCGACGTTGGCCGACATGACTATCTGGGCCGCCAGGTCCGGGGCGAGCCGCAGTTTGCCCAGCGCTGCCGCCCGCTCCAGGTCCCGGGTGAGGATCTGATGGGACTCCAGCGCCGCGGCCGGCGTGGTGCGCATCGCGGGGGAGTTCATCAGCCGGTACAGATTGGGGTTCTGCAGGGCGAACTCCACGTGGCTGTCCCAGCCGTCGCGCAGGTCCTGTAGGGGATCGGCGCCCGTGTGGTGCTGCCGCTTCGTGGCCAGGTACCGGTCGAAGCCGTGGTCGACGACGGCCGACAGCAGGCCTTCCTTGTCCCCGAAGTACCGGTAGAGCGCCGGGGCCCCGACCTGCGCGGCCTCGCACACCGCCCGCGTGGACACGTCTCCGTCCGCGGACTCGGCGACCAGGTCGGCCGCCACCTCCAGGATGCGCGCTCGGGTGCTCACGAAGAGGACGCTATCAAGCGCGGCGTAGCGGTGCTACGTATGGGCGGGGTGTGGGGGCGGAGGATGGCGGGACTCCTCGGTCGGTCGAATGTGCGGAGCGGGAGACGAAGGGGAACGGCGGGGTGCCGGTCAGACGATGCCGCCGTTGGCCCGCAGCACCTGGCCGTTCACCCAGCGGGCGGGTCCGGCGAGGAAGGAGACGACCTCGGCGATGTCCTGCGGGGTGCCGAGGCGTTCCAGCGGGGCCTGGGCGGCCATCCTCGTGACGGTCTCCTCGTCCTTCCCGTCCAGGAACAGGGCGGTGGCGGTCGGGCCGGGGGCCACGGCGTTGACGGTGATGTCCCGGCCGCGCAGCTCCCGGGCCAGGATCAGGGTCATCGCCTCGACGGCGCCCTTGGTGGCGGCGTAGGCGGTGTAGCCGGGGATGGCCAGTCCCACGACGGAGCTGGAGAAGTTGATGATCGCCCCACCGCCGCGCAGCCGGCGCGCGGCCTGCTGGTCGACGACGAAGGTGCCGCGGATGTTCGTGCGGTGCATACGGTCCAGGGCGTCCAGATCCGTGTCGACCAGCGGTGCCAGCGTCATGACGCCCGCCGCGTGCACGACGACGTCGACGCCGCCGAACGTCCGCTCGGCGGCGTCGAAGAGAGCCGAGACCGAGACCTCGTCGGCGACGTCGGCGCGGAAGGCGACCGCCCTGCCACCGCTTTCGGTGATGGCCGCCACGGCCGCGTCGGCCTCGGTCTGGTTGCCGGCGTAGTTGACGACGACGGCGAATCCGTCGGCGGCCAGTCGCTCGGCGCTCTGCCGGCCGATCCCGCGGGACCCTCCGGTGATGATCGCGACCCGGTTCGAAGCCCTGGAAACGCTGGTCTGCTGCTCGCTCATGGCGGTGCTCCCTGGTGTGGTCCGACGCGGTGGAGGCGACGTCCCCCCACTCGGCAAGAGCAACGCTAACACTAATACCGTATCGATGCTACCCTTCGACGTAGCGACGTTACGCCACCTCCGCGGGGATTCCGCGGGGCCCCGGGGCGCACGAGGCAGCCGAAGCGCCCGCCACCCACCTGCTGTGATTGCCGCCGACAGTCGGGTAGGCATCCCCGTATGCCCGAAGACGAAAGCACCCGCCGCTGCCTGGTCACCGGAGCCACCGGATACATCGGAGGCCGGCTCGTGCCCGCGCTGCTCGAGGCCGGATACGCCGTCCGCTGCCTGGCCCGCACACCGGAGAAGCTCCGCGACTACCCCTGGGTCGATCGCGTCGAAACGGTGCGCGGCGACGTCACCGACGCGGACTCGCTGCGCCCCGCCTTCGAGGGCGTGCACACCGCGTACTACCTGGTGCACGCGCTGGGCACCGGGCGCGGCTTCGAGGAGACCGACCGACGCGCCGCCAGGCTCTTCGCCGAGCAGGCCCGCGCCGCCGGGGTGCGGCGCATCGTCTATCTGGGCGGGCTGACGCCGAGCGGGGTCCCGGAGTCTGAGCTCTCCCCGCACCTGCGCTCCCGCGCCGAGGTGGGGCACATCCTGCTCGCCTCGGGGGTGCCCACCGCGGTCCTGCGGGCCGCGGTGATCATCGGCTCCGGCTCCGCCTCCTTCGAGATGCTGCGCTACCTCACCGAGCGGCTGCCGCTGATGATCACCCCGAGCTGGGTCAGGACCCGCATCCAGCCGATCGCCGTTCGCGACGTGCTGCGCTGCCTCGTCGGCGCCGCCGCCCTGCCGCCCGACGTGAGCCGGTCCTTCGACCTCGGCGGCCCGGACGTCCTCACCTACCGCGGCATGATGCACCGGTACGCGGCCGTCGCCGGGCTCCCGCGGCGGGTGATCCTCCCCGTACCGGTCCTGACGCCGACCCTGTCCAGCCACTGGATCGGGCTGGTCACCCCCGTACCGCGCTCCATCGCGCGTCCGCTCACCGAGTCACTGCGGCATGAGGTCGTCTGCGCGGAGAACGATCTGGCGCGCTACGTGCCCGACCCGCCCGCCGGGCGGATCGGGTTCGACGAATCGGTGCGCCTGGCGCTCAAGCGGCTGGGGGACTCCGACGTCCCCACCCGCTGGTCGTCCGCCGCGGTGCCCGGAGCCCCCAGCGACCCCTTGCCCACGGACCCCGACTGGGCCGGCGGCAGCCTCTACACCGACCGGCGCGAATGCACGGTGGACGCCCCGCCGGCGGCCCTGTGGCGGGTGATCGAGGGCATCGGCGGTGAGAACGGCTGGTACTCCTTCCCGCTCGCCTGGGCCGTGCGGGGCCGGCTGGACCGGCTGGTGGGCGGCGTCGGGCTGCGCCGGGGCCGCCGTGACGCCGCACGGCTGCGGGCGGGGGACTCGCTGGACTTCTGGCGGGTGGAGGTGATCGAGCCGGGTGTCCTGCTGCGGCTGCGCGCCGAGATGCGGCTGCCGGGGCTGGCCTGGCTGGAACTGTCGGTGGACCGCGACGACGCGGGCGCCACCCTCTTCCGCCAGCGCGCGCTGTTCCATCCGCACGGCCTCTCCGGTCACCTCTACTGGTGGAGCGTGGCGCCGTTCCACTCGGTGGTCTTCGGCGGCATGGCCCGCAACATCGCGAAGGCGGCGGCGCGGGAGGCCGTGACACCGTCCGCCACCGCCGCTCCCTCGTCCTAGATCTTGCTGAAGTCCCAGGAGGCCATCCGTTCCGGGGTGAGGCGGAGCCAGGCGTGGCGGCCGTCGTGCGGCATGGTGTCGAGCCCGAAGTTCTTGGCCGGGAAGAGCCGCTCGGGGGCCTCCAGTTCCGCGACCGGCTCGCCGGTGCGCGGCGCCTCGCCGATGAACTCGACGGTTCCGGAGAGCTCGACGCCGCGCAGCTCCCCGTACTCGACCCCGTCGTCGACCACGACCGAGACGCGCGGATCACGCAGCAGGTCGGTCCAGCGCTGGCTGCGGACGATGGAGTAGAGCCACAGCGATGTGCCGTCCCAGGCGAACCACAGGGCGCCGACGTGGGGCCGGCCGTCCTTGGAGACGGTCGCCACGCGGCAGGTGCGCTGCTCCGCGAGGAAGGCGTCGACCTCGGGCGGGGTCATCATGATCCTGCGGCCCCGCCGCTGAATGACGGCCATGAGTCGTACACCTCCATTTGCCTGACTGTGTGTCAGAAATAATGGGGGACGGTGGCGCGGGCGTCCAGTGGCGGTGAGTGTGCCCTCGTGTGCCGCGTCCCTTCCTGGCTGACGGTTCGTCAGCTACGGTCGCTCCGTCGTCATCCGTTGAGGTCCGTCGTACGAGGGGGCAGTCATGGCGCCGAGCGACCGGCTGATGGAGCTGCTGGACCCGGCGGTCACCGCCGTACTGACCGTCGAGTGCCAGCGCGGCGTCGTGGGGCCGGACAGCGCGCTGCCGGAGCTCGCGGCCGAGACGCGGGACTCCGGGGCGCTGGGCAACGTGGCCCGGCTGGTCGGCGGCGCCCACGAGGTGGGCGCCGCCGTCCTGCACGCCATTGCCGAGCGCCGCCCGGACGGGCGCGGCGCCAACCACAACGCGCGGCTCTTCCGCGCCGCCGGGCGGCTGCCCGTGCAGCAGCTGACCGGCACGCCCGCGGTGCGGCTCGCCGAGGGGATACCGCTCGCCGACAGCGACCTGGTCGTCCGGCGGCTGCACGGCCTGTCGCCGATCGCCGGGACCGACGTGGACGCGCTGCTGCGCAACCTGGGCTGCCGCACCCTGATCGTCACCGGGGTCTCCGCGAACATCGCGATCCCCAATGCCGTCTTCGACGCCGTCAACCTGGGGTACCAGGTGGTGGTTCCCGCCGACGCCATCGCGGGAGTGCCCCGCGAGTACACCGAGGCCGTCGTCCGCCACACCCTCGCGCTCGTCTCCACGGTGAGTGCGACCGACGACATCCTGGCCTGCTGGAAGCGGCAGGGGCCGCACACCGGAAAGCCGTAGCGACACGCGGCGTCTCCGGTGCGGCCCCGCCCGCGGCGGTCAGCCCAGCTGCAGCGAGCCGCCCGCGACGGTGACCTTGGCGGCGCCCAGCGGCTTGGTCGCGGGGCCGGCGCTGACACTGCCGTCCGCGATGCTGAACTTGCTGCCGTGGCAGGGGCAGTTGATGGTGCCGTCCGCCACGTCACTGACCGCACAGCCCTGGTGGGTGCAGACCGCGGAGAACGCCTTGAAGTCACCGGCGGTCGGCTGGGTGACGACGACCTTCTTGTCCGCGAAGATCTTTCCGCCGCCCACCGGGATGTCCGCGGTCTTGGCCAGTGCCTCGCCGCCGTCCGCGGCCGGGGCGGACGCGGCCGGCGCCGAGCTGTCGGCGGGTGCCGACGGCTGCGCCGGAGTCGTGCCCGCCGGGGTGTCGCCGGCCTTGTCCGATCCGCCGCACGCGGTCAGAGCGGCCATGAGACCCACGCCGCCCGCCGCGGCGACCATCGTGCGGCGGGTCGGAGCCGCGGGAATACCGGAGGTGTCGGTCATGAGGCACTTCCTGTCGGTAGATCGGTGGAGAGCCCGGGTGGCGGGGAGGAGCCACCCGGAGGGCGTGATGCCGCGCCCGCCCCGTCATACGCAGGGATCCCCCGATGCGTTCAAAGCGGCGAAGGAATTCCGGCTGATGGCTCAACCGGCCGGTGGCTCGACCCGCTGACGGCTCGACCTGCCGGCGGCTCCGCCGCCCGCCCAGTCCGCCGCCCCGCACCGCCAAGTAGCCTGGTGCGATGCTCACAGAGGTAACTGGGATCCGGTACGTGACCCCCCTGCGCGAGGGCGGCTCGGTGCCGGGGGTGGTCGAGGCCGACGACCTCGGCACGTACGTCGTGAAGTTGTCCAGCTGACGGCTTTGACCTGAGGCGATGTCGCTGAACAGGGCTCTGGCCTGGGCGGATTCGTCTTTCTGGATCTTTCAGACTCGTGCCCGGATGTGCAGCTGATTCTCCCCACGCGCTCCCCAGGGCCGCTCGCACTCCCCAGATTCTCCCCAGAGAGACTGCCGCAGGAGCACCGCCTGTCCCGTCTGGCAATACGAGTGCGGGGCGTGCCGATTCGCATCGCGCAAGCGCCTCCATGCTGGGGCAGCGTCACGGTCACCTCCCCCCAGCTGCTCGAACACGTCGGCGTCGTCATGCTGTGGCCGGTACCCGCTGGACTCTGCCTCGCCCCCTCACGCGGGAAGACCCCACAGGAAGGGGGCGATGACGTCGGCAATGTCGGACCACCCCCGCTCGCGCGGGAAAACCGACAGCCGGAACGCCCCGAGCGCACTGCTCACTCATCCGGGCCGGATCGCATCCGGCGTCGGGGCGGCGGACATGGCGAGCTTGGGCCAACTCAGCAGCTGGTCGACGGACGGCTCATCCCGGCCAAGGGAGTGTAACCAGCAGCAGCAACACCGGAGGCAGCGCCCTGCGCGTCAAATCGGGGCGAGTGGCGCACGGAGCGTTGGCTGGGGCCGCGGGGACGCGTCACGGGATCAGGGGCGTGTGGTGTCCCTGATCCCGTGCGGGCTGGCGTCCGGGTACCGGCGGCCCGGGTGAGAGGAGGTGGGGCGCTGGTCAGCGGTTGCTGTTGTCGTGGCCGGCCCACTCGCCCTCGTCGTCGCCCTGGTGGTCGTCTTTGTGGCCGCTGCTGTCGCCCTTGTGGTCGCTGTGGTCGGCCTTGTCGTTATCACTGCTGATGTTCTGGCAGGTGTTGCCGAACGCGGGGTTCAGCAGGCCGACGACGTTGATGGTGTTGCCGCACACGTTGATCGGTACGTGAACAGGGACCTGGATGAGGTTGCCGGACAGGACGCCGGGGGAGCCGATGGCGGCGCCCTGGGCGTCGGCGTCGGCAGCGGCGATGCCGGCGCCGGTGGCCAGGACGGCGCCGACGGCGGCGGTGATGGCGGCTGCCTGGGCAATACGGGACATCAAACGTCTCCTTGAAAGGGATGAGTCCGCCGCAGGGTCACGGCGTTGACCCCCCAACGCGCCCACTCGGCAGGGTGAATGACGGCAGCCCACGTGATGCCACCCGTGTCGTGGACCGCCGGCGGCTCGTTCCTGGGATGCGACATCGAGGTCCGGTCGGGCCTGGCGGGTTCACCCTTTTCCTGCCAGACGCGACCGCATCATCCGCAGCCCTGGCGGCACAGCTCCACGCCCACCTTCGGGATCTCGCAGAAGGCGTCGCCGGTGATGCCCGTATCGTCGGTGGCGTCCCGCTCGCGGGCGTGTACCCCGGGCAGCTGACCTGCGCGGTCGGCTCGCAGCGCCTCAGGGCGATGATTCGGCCACTTGCTGGACGCGCGGGCTCCGTGCGGCGTGTCCGGCGTGCGCCGCCGACCGCCGCTGGTGAAGTGACTCATGTCCTTGTCCTCCACTTCAGGGGAAAGATCATGATGGGTTTCCGTAGGGCCATCGCGGCCACCGCCTTGGCTGCTGCCGCTGTGATGGCGGGCGCCGGCGCGGCTTCGGCCACCGAGCACTCCGACCACGGCAAGCACGGCAAGCACGATGCGATGGTCCGGCAGGCGTTGAACGCGCAGTGCAACGACGCGACCACCCAGTTCGGCGCGGTCAACTACAACCTGGGACCGGTGTGTATCGACTTCGACTCCGACAACGGTCAAGACCAGGGGAGGGGCCGGGCCATCGAGTCCGACCAGGACCTGAGGAACGCCGCGTGTAACTCGACCGTCACCCAGTTCGGCGCGGTCAACTACAACCTGGGACCGGTGTGTATCCGCTTCTGAACCGCCGCTGACCGACCGGGGCCGCGCGCACAGTAACAGCCTCCCGTGCTGGCGCGGCCCCGGCCCCTGGGTACAACGTTGCCGTAGCGCCGGATCGCCGTCGGTGACCAATCCCGAAGAGCTTCTCCGACGACGAAGCGCAGATACGCGTCGGCCGGCCGGTACACCTGTGGTTCTCCCGCGATCTGGTCGCCGATCTCGTCGTCCACGAATCCGCGCTGCAGGGCGTGACGTCTCCTGCCTGTCGGGCTCGGAAAGTCTTCGCTGCAGCTGGCAGCGGTGGGGGAAGCTCGGTGACACCATGCCGACGTGATCATTTCGCTGCTGTACAAGGTGGCCCGCAAGCTGCTTTCCGTCCCCGGGGTGCTGCTGCGACGCGACACCGCGAGAGGCGCCGAGCTGCTCGCGCTGCGGCCCGAGAACGCGGTCCCGCGCCGCTGGCTCGCCGGCCCGGTCCGCTACGAGCCGGGGGACCGGTTCTGGCTGGCGGCGCTGTCCAGACTGATACCCCGTCACCGCTGGCTCGAGGTCCTTCCGGTCACGCCCGGCACGCTGCCAGCCTGGCACCGCCGGTTCATCTCCGCGAAGTGGGACCACAGCCCGGCGTGCTCGTGCCGGGCGACCGCCGACCAGGGCGGCACTCAAGAAGCTGATCCTGCAACTGGCCCGGGAAAACGCAAGGTGGGGCTACCTGCGGGCGTAGTTGGCCGGTGCTGTGGTGGTCAGTGGGCGTGGGCGAGTTCCAGGAATTGGTGGAGGTCGTGGACGGCCTCCAGGGCGCACAGCCCGCTGGCTGCCAACAGCATGCTGGCGGCCAGGAGGAGCACGGGCGGGCTGTGGGGCGGTGGTGAGAGGAGGGCTGCGACGCGGCGGGGCACGGGGCCTGGGGTGGCGGGGCGGCCGAGTATGCCGAGGGCGGCCGGGGGGATGCGCCGGCGGGCGCGGGTGCGTTTGGTGGCGACGGCTGCTTTGGCGACGGTCTCGGCGACGGCGCGGCGGTTGCCGGTGTGCTGGGCGGCGTGTTCGTCGGCCCAGCGTTCGACGGTGTAGGCGACGGCGCCGGCCAGTGGGCGCAGCAGCGGGTTCGCCGCGGCGGCGAGCTGGCTGAGGGAGATGAACGCGTAGTGGTGGTGGTCGAGGTGGGCGTGTTCGTGGGCGAGGAGGATCTGTTGGCCTGCGGGGTCGAGGGCGTCGAGCATGCCGTGGGAGATGACAATGCGGCCGGGCAGGCCCGGCATGGTATAGGCGTCGGCGCTGTCGTCGTCGGTGACGACGACCGGGTCCGGTCCGGGGAGGCAGGCGGCTTCCAGAGCGGCGGACCACAGTGCTCCGGTTCTGCGGGTGGTGAGGCGGACCGTGGCGATGGCGGCCAGCGTGAGCAAGATGGCGCCGGCGAGGGCGGCGGGCCATGCGGCCGGGTCCTCGCGGGCGATCACGTCGGGTGAATAGTCCTTGAGAGCGGCCACGAGCGGGATGCGTACCAGGCCGGACAGGGCGAGCAGGCCCAGGACCAGGGTGCTGGAGGTCGCCAGTACCAGAGCGGCGATGGTCATCAGCCAGGTCGCCAGTCGCGGTTCGAGGCGGCGCGAGAGCGGACCGGCGGCCAGGGCGGCCAGTACGGGGAAGAGCAGCGGCAGATAGACGGCTAGATGCATCGCGGCGGAGGCCCTCTACTCGTGGGTGCCGAGCAGCCGGCGCAGGAGGTTTTCGTCGTCGTCGGAGAGCTCGTCGACGAAGCGGGTCAGGACCGTTTGTCGGTCTTTCCCGCCGTCCATGACCTGGTGCATGTGCTTGGCGGTCAGTCCGGGCTCGTCCGTGACGGGTGAGTAGGCGTAGCTGCGGCCCTGCGGTCTGCGTTGCAGTACGCCGCGGGTGTGCAGGCGCGCCAGGGTGGTGGCCACCGTGGTGTGGGCGAGCGGTGCGCTCAGACGGGCCGCCACGTCGCCGGGCGTCAGGGCCGTACCGGTGCTCTGCAGCAGTGACAGGATTTCGCTTTCCAGCGACCCGTTGGCCCGGCGTCTGCTGCCGGGGCCTGGCAGTGGTTCGTGAGCGCCCACGGTCCCGCTCCCCTCGTGCGTCGTCTACAGTCACTCGTAACTTCTATTCGCGAATAGAAGTTACGCTGTCCGACCAGTTTCCCATGCCGTCCGCCCCTCTGGCCGGACCGGCCCGTGCCGACAGGATGCCTGATGTCACCTTCCGACGTGGATGGTCCTCGCTTCGTGGGCGTGTGGCGTCTGCCGGCCGGGCTGGTGCTGGTGTGCGGGTCGCTGCTGGCGGCGCTGGTGGCCGCCACCGCAACGGCGCACGGCGGACCGTTCGCCGTGGACAGCACGGTGCACGCCTGGGTGCTGGGCCACCGCCCGCCATGGGTGCGCGGCCTCGCGGTGGGCGTCACGGTGACGGGCAGCGGAGCACCCGCGTATGTGCTGGCCGCGCTGGCCGGTGCGCTCGCCGCCCGAAGAGGCTGGTCGCGCGGGGGTCTGCTGGGGGTGGTGGCGCTTGCTTCCGCGCAGGTGCCGCGCATCGTCCTGGCTTCCGCGCTGGCCCGGCCCCGGCCGCCGATGGCGGACTGGGCCTGGTCGGCGAACGGCTGGGCCATGCCGTCCGGGCACACCGCGACATCGATGGTCGTCGCTGTCCTGCTCACCGTCGCCGCGCATCGCCGGGCTCACACGCGCCTGCGGCCCGCCCTGCTCGCTCTGCCGGGGACGTGGGCGGCGGCGGTGGGCGTCAGCCGGGTCGTCCTCGGCGTGCACTGGCCGACCGATGTGCTGGCCGGGTGGCTGCTGGCGGCCTGCTGGGCGGGGCTGGCCGCACTGGTGGTTGTTCTGCCCAGGCGCCGGAAGACCGGTGCCGTCGCTTCGATGGAAAGGCAGCGCCCGTGAGCGCGATCAGTATCGGACAGGCCGTGATCCTGGGCGTGGTCGAGGGAGTGACGGAGTTCCTCTGCTCTTCCCCTGCTTCTCCCGCTCGGGCGCCACCATGTCCAGCGGCCTCATCCTCGACCTGCACCGCGTCACCGCCACCCGCCTGTCCTTCTTCCTCGGCATCTCCGCCCTGACCGGGGCCGGCCTGTACGAGCTGAAGGACGCGGTCGGGGCCGGAGCGGGCGCCACCCCGCTTATCGTCGGCACCGTGGTCTCGTTCGTCGTCGCCTACGCCTCGATCGCCTGGCTGCTGAAGTTCGTCGCCAAGCACACCTTCAATGCGTTCGTCATCTACCGGATCATCATCGGCGCCCTGCTGTTCGCCCTGCTGGGCAGCGGCACGCTGATCGCCTGACGCGGCACAGCCTGCATCGCCGCCTCGCAGTTGTCGTATCGGGTGCCCGCTGTCGCCGTCTGCCAGCAGTGCGGCGCCGCAGTCTGTGCCAGCCACGCGCACGTCGGCCACAAGATGCTGCGCTCGTCGGACGGAATGGGCCTCAGTACTCGGCCCACTGCCGCGCGACGGATCACCTGCATCATCTGCCGGACGGCAGAAACATCGCGATAGCGACTCTGCCTCAGCACACCCGACGGCGTGGTCATCCACGCCTGCCGGGCCGCGCCACGGTAGGCTGCCCCGCATGCGGTGGTGTTCCTGCGCCGCGCGGCGGTGGGGCTCGCCGTACCCGAACCGCGGCACTGCTGCCGCCAACAGTCCCTACCCGTGAACAACCCTGCCCGCACGCGTGGAAAGGGCCACCACGTGTAGGGAGAAGTATGCGTTCGGACGAGACCGGGCTGTCCATAGCGGCACAGGAGCCCACCGACCCCGATATCGACCTGGCGGATGCCGGGCAGCGCCGCGAGTTGCGGCGCTCGCACTACGGCGTCCTGCTGGTGATAGCTATTGGCGGGGCGCTGGGTGCGCTCGCCCGCTTCGGCGCTGCCCAAACGTGGCCGACTGCGACCGGCAGCTTTCCTTTCACCACTCTCATGGTGAACGCCATGGGGTGTCTGGTGATCGGCGTGTTCCTCGTCGCCGTCACCGAGATCTTTTCCGCGCATCCCTTGCTGCGCCCGTTCTTCGGCACCGGGGTGCTGGGCGGCTTCACGACGTTCTCCACCTACTGCGTGGACATCGAGCGCCTCGTCACCGGCGGCCGTGCGGGGATCGCGCTCACCTATCTGGCGGCAACAGCCGTGGCCGCTGTGGTCGCGGTGACCGTGGGCGCGTGGAGTACGCGCCGCGTTCTGGCGAAGTGGAGCGAATCATGACCTGGAGTACACAGGCGGCGCTGCGGCTGACCGTCCTTCTCGATGACACCGACACCTGGCACCACAAGCCCGTGTGCAGCGAGATCGTCCACCGGGCCCATGCCGCCGGGCTCTCCGGCGCGTCGATCTTCCACGGCATGGAGGGCTTCGGCGGCCGGCAGATCGTCCACACCACCCGGCTCCTGTCGATGGCCGATGACCTTCCCGTGGCGGTAGTCATCGTTGATTCCGAGGAACGCATCCAGGCGTTCGTCCCGCAGCTCGAAGAGATGAACATCGAGGGCCTGATCACCCTGGAGCCCATCCAGATCGTCCGCTTCGACGGCGCACAGGCGGCGACCCGGTGAGCGACTTCCTGCTGGTGGCCCTCGGCGGCGCGGTCGGCGCCCCCTTGCGCTATCTCACCGACCGTGCCGTTCAAGCTCGCCACGACACCGTTTTTCCCTGGGGCACCTTCACTGTCAACGTCGCCGGCTCGCTGGTCCTTGGTGCCCTTACGGGAGCCGCTCTGTCCGGCACCGCAGGACACACGGTGCAGCTGCTGCTGGGGACCGGGCTGTGCGGGGCACTGACCACGTACTCGACGTTCTCCTACGAGACAATGCGCCTGGCCGAGAGCGGCGCGAAGTTCTTCGCTGCGGCCAACGTCGTCGCCTCCATTGTCGCCGGACTGGGCGCCGCCTTCTTGGGCTTCGCCCTCGCCGAGGCCCTGTTCGCGTGAACCGGCCAGGCTCTGCGCAGAGGGTCGGTGAGCGGCGCGGGCCGGGCCTGAGCGCGTGGCGGTTCGTCATCGCCTTCGGCACCGTCAGTCTGCTGGCGGACTTCGTCTACGAAGGCGCCCGCTCCATCACCGGCCCCCTGCTGGCCCACCTCGGCGCCACCGCCGCCGTCGTCGGCGTGGTCACCGGCATCGGGGAGGCCGCCGCCCTCGTCCTGCGCCTGGGATCGGGGCCGCTCGCGGACCGCACCCGCCGCTTCTGGGCCTGGACCATCTCCGGCTACGCCCTCACCGTGATCACCGTGCCGGTGCTCGGACTGGCCTCGGCACTGTGGGTGGCCTGCGCCCTGGTCATCGCCGAACGGGTGGGCAAAGCGGTCCGCTCCCCGGCCAAGGACACCCTGCTCTCCCATGCCACCGCCGCCACCGGCCGCGGCAAGGGCTTCGCCGTTCACGAAGCGATGGACCAGATCGGCGCCCTCATCGGCCCGCTCGTCGTCGCCGGCATACTGGCGGCCACCGGCGATCACTACGCACCAGCCCTCGGCGTGCTGGCGCTGCCCGGCCTCGCCGTCCTGCTCATGCTGTTCTGGCTGCGTGCCCGCGTCCCCGACCCCACCCAGTACGAGATCCCCGCACCCGCGCCGAGCGGGGGATCCAGCGCCGAGGCCGCCCCAGGTCCCCCGGTTCGTGAGCGGCTGCCCCGGGCCTTTTGGATTTACGCCGCGTTCACGGCTGCGACCATGTCGGGGTTCGCCACCTTCGGTGTCCTGTCCTTCCACCTCATCACCGAACACCTGCTCACCACCGCCGCCGTGCCGGTTCTGTACGCCGGGGCAATGGCCACCGACGCGGTAGCGGCTCTGGCCACCGGGTGGGCGTACGACCGCATCGGCCCCAAAGGCCTGGCCGTTCTACCCGTGCTGGCGGCAGCGGTCCCGGTGCTGGCCTTCACCTCCAGTGTCGCGCTCGCGGTAGTCGGGGCCCTGGTGTGGGGTGCTGCCATGGGCGTGCAGGAATCGACCCTGCGCGCCACCGTCGCCGACCTCGTCGGGCCGCACCGCCGGGCCACCGCGTACGGCATCTTCGCCGCCGTGGTGGGTGCCGCCACCGCCGCAGGTGGCGCTTTGGCCGGTGTCCTGTACGACGTGTCCATTCCCGCCCTGATCACGGTCACCGCCTGCATCCAGGCAGCCGCCCTGACCCTCCTCGCCGTTACCCGTCCCGGCCCCTCCGGCCCCGCCGCCTGACCCCCGTACGCACAAGGAGCACACGATGAGCTTCACCGTCAGCGCACTGACGCCACCGAGATCCTCGACTCCCGCGGCCGCCCCACCCTCAACGTCACCCTTCGCCTCGCGGACGGCACCACCGCCGAAGCCGGGGTCCCCTCCGGCGCATCCACCGGCACCCCCGAAGCCGTCGAACTCCGCGACGGCGACCAAGCCCGCTACAACGGTGCCGGCGTCCAAAACGCCTGCGCCCACGTCACCGGAGAGCTTGCAGAACTGCTGCGCTCCCGCACCTGGGACACCCTCGCCGACGCCGACACCGCCATGAACGAACTCGACGGCACCGGCACCAAATCCCGCCTCGGCGCCAACGCCATCATCGGCTGCTCCCTCGCCCTAGCCCGCGCACTGGCGGTCTCGCAGGGGCAGGAACTGCACGCCTACCTCGCCCCCGTCGGCGTGGCGCCCAGCCTACCGGTGCCGCACTTCAACGTCCTCAACGGCGGCGCACACGCCCCCTGGACTTCCAGGAATTCATGATCGCCCCCCTCGGCGCCCCGTCCCTCCCCGAAGCAATCCGGGCGGGAGCGGAGGTCTACGCCGCCCTACGCACGCGCCTGCACGAGGCCGGACACGCCACGGGCCTGGGCGACGAAGGCGGCTTCGCCCCCGACATTACCCAGCCCGAAGATGCCCTGCGCATGATCGTGGCCGCGATCACCGATGCCGGATACACCCCGGGCCGCGACGGCATCGCCATCGCACTGGACCCCGCCGCAAGCGAGTTCCGCCAGAAGGACGGCACTTACCTGGTGGCCGGCGAGGCCCTGAGCAGCGGCGACATGATCGCCCGCTACGAACAGATCATCGCCGACTTCCCCCTCTGGTCCATCGAGGACGGCCTCGGCGAAGACGACACCGCTGGCTGGCAACAGCTCACCACCACCCTCGGCGAACGCATCCAACTGGTCGGCGACGACAACTTCGTCACCAACCCGCCATCATCACCCAGGCCATCACCGACCACATCGCCAACGCCGCACTGATCAAGGTCAACCAGATCGGGACCGTCACCGAAACCCTCGAAGCCGTGTCCATCTGCCGTGACGCCGGATATGCCGTCATGGTCTCTCACCGCTCCGGTGAAACCCCCGACACCTTCATCGCCGACCTCGCCGTCGCCACCGGCTGCGGACAGATCAAATCAGGTGCCCCAGCCCGCGGTGAACGCGTCGCCAAGTACAACCGTCTCCTGGCCATCGCCGCCGCCCATCCCGAACTGCCCTACGGCCTGACGGACAAGCAGGCATGACCGGAACTCTGATCCTGCTCCGGCACGGGGAGAGCACCGCTAACGCGGAGGGCATCTTCACCGGCTGGGCCGACGTCCCCCTCACCCCACGTGGCCGCGACCAGGCCCGCTCCGCCGGACGTCTGCTGCATGAAGCCGACCTGCTGCCAGACGTGGTGCACACCTCCCTGCTCCGCCGCACCATCACCACCGCCGATCTGGTCCTGAACACCCTGGATCGCGATTGGATCCCCGTACACCGCAGCTGGCGCATGAACGAACGCCACTACGGCGCCCTGACCGGTCTGACCAAATGCGAGGTCCGTCAACGCACCGACCAAGCCACCTACACAGCCTGGCGACGCTCCTGGGCCACCGCCCCGCCACCGATCGCCCGCGGTGATCTGTCACCCGGGGAACGACGCCCGCTACGCGAGCTTGCCAGCCGACGCGCGACCACGGACAGAGTCACTCGCCGACGTCCACGCACGGCTTCTGCCCTACTGGACCGACCAGATCGCCCCGGACCTCACCGCCGGCCGAACCACCCTCGTCATCGCCCACGGCAACTCGCTACGCGCCTTCATCACCCACTTGGACGGACTCGGGTCGGCCGACGTCGAAAACCTCAACATCCCCACCGGCCAACCCCTGCGCTACGACTTCGACCACACCCTGCGACCACGAGAGCCCGGGGGCCGCTACCTCGACCCCGCCGCTGCCTGCACCGAGGCAGCAGCCTTACGTAACCGGTAGACCAGGGGAAGCGTCGCCCCAGGTGTGGCGGTCGGCGGCCCGGTCGCGGGCGAAGGCCCGGAAGGCATCGGCGGTGTCTTTCGACGGCAGCGGTTTGCCTTCCGGGCTGGGCAGAACGCGCAGCAGCAGAGGACTCATGGGTCCAGTTGAGCACCTGCCGGACAGCGCCGGAATCGGCTTGGGGGTGGAAAAGGGGCCCCACCCCAAGTGGGCGCGCCGGTGGAGGTCAGCTGTGGCCGCGGTGCTCGCCGTGGGCGTGGTCCTGGTTGGTGTCGGGTGCACCGCCCATCATGCGGAGCATGTCGCGGCCGCCGGTACGCAGGAACCGGATGAGGAGGGCGGCGGCCAGGATGAGGAAGGCGATGTTGAGGAAGGTCGTGTAGTTCCAGGTGACGCCCTCCATGGGGAGCTTCGCGTCGGCCTGGTCGGGGATGAGGCCGAGGCCGCCGAAGGTGAACTCTACGATGTACCCGGCGATGACGCTGGCGAGGTAAAAGGTGCCGAGGAGGAAGAGGGCCATCTTCGTGCCGTAGTACTTCCGGTAGATGTTGAGGATCGGCAGGATCAGCAGGTCGGCGAAGATGAACGCGACGACGCCGCCGAAGCTGATGCCGCCCTTCCACAGCACGACGGCGAGCGGCACGTTGCCGATGGAGCAGACGAACGAGGCGATGGCGACGAGTGGGCCGATGATGGGCCCCCACAGCTTGGCTGCCAGCGGGTGGTGGCCTTCGAAGAAGAACGTGCGCCAGAACGCGTCCGGCACCCAGGCCGCGATGGCTCCGGCGATGAGCAGGCCGATGACCAGGTCGCGCAGGATCGCCGCCCATTCCATGACGAAGACGTGGCTCGTGGAGGTGAAGCCCTCACGCGACAGCAGGCGGCGGGCGAAGGAACCTTCGCGCTGTACGGACATGTCCATCGCGGCGTGGCCCTCCATGGAGCCAGCCAATCCGCGGTCGGCCTGCTCGCGGGCTTGGTGCAGGAGCTTGTCCCGCAGAAACAGGCGGAAGAGCACCGCCAGGACGACGATCATGATGGGGCCGCCGACGAACTCCGCCGCGGTGAACTGCCAGCCCATCAGCAGCGCCAGGATGACGCCGAGTTCCACGACGAGGTTGGTGGAGGCGATCTCGAAGGCCATCGCGGCGGTGAAGTTCGCTCCCTTGCGGAACAGGGAGCGGGCCAGCGCCACCGCGGCATACGAGCAGGAGGACGAGGCGGCGCCGAGACCGGCGGCGATAGCGAGCGTGCGGGGGCGGTCGTCACCGAGCAGGGAGACGACGGTGGACTTGCGGACGACGGCCTGGACGACGGCGGACAGGGCGAAGCCCAGGATCAGGGCCCAGGTGATCTCCCAGGTCATGGAGGCGGCGATCGACAGTGCGTGCAGTACGGCGTGGACCATCCCTAGAGCCTTCCCAAGCGAGCAGCACATGGGGCCCACCGACACGTCGCACCTACGCGGTACGGCCCGGCGGGGGTTATGCGTGGGGCGCCACCGGTGGGGGTGGCGCCCCACGCGGGGTCAGCCGACGTTCAGGGTCAGGGCTGCGGTGTGGAGTTTGCCGCCGGTCAGGAACTGCAGGAACAGCCGCCAGTTGCCGGAGGTGGGCAGTTCCCCGTTGAAGGACAGTTCCGGCCCGCCGTGGTCTCCGTTGACCTTGGTGGACGGGTGCAGGTGGGCGAAGGCGGTGTCGCCCTCGTGGAAGGCGGTCAGGTGGGCGTAGGTGTCGAGGTAGGGCTGGAGGTCGGTGACGGGCTTGCCGTCCTGGGCGACGGTCACGGTCAGCGGGTGGGCCATGTCGGCCATCGGCTCGCCGTTGACGGTGGCGGTGTACCCGTCGACCTCGGCGGTCTTGGCGGCGGCCGGCAGCGGGATCTTCGCCGCGGTACCGGGCACCGTGATGGTGCGGGACAGGACGAATGCGGTGCCCTTGCCGACTCCGCTGTCGGGGGTGAAGGAGGCGAACATCCGCCAGGAGCCGGGTGCGAGCGTGTCCAAGCCGGCGGTCCAGGTGCCGTCGGCGGCGATGGTCGGGTGGATGTGCTGGAAGCCGGTCAGGTCGGAGCGGATGGCGTAGAAGTGCATCCGCTTCGTCTGGTCGACCGCGAAGGCGGTCACGGGCTTTCCGTCCGGACCGGTGACCGTGAACCGGTACGCGGCCTGCTTGCCGACCGCCAGCGTCGTGTCCTTGCTGGTGAGGTGGTAGCCATCCTTGTTGTCCGTCAGGCCGTTGCCGGCGGCCACGTGATCCATGCCGGGCATGTCACCCATCGAGGGCGAGGTGCTCGCCGCGGCGGAGGCGGACGGCTTGGCGCCGTGGTCCATGCCCGGCATCGACGAGGAATCGTCGTTGGAGGAGCCGCAGGCGGCCAGCGTCAGTGCCAGAGCGGCTGCCGTGCCGGCCGCCGCGAGCGCACGACGGCGCACGGTGGGACGGGAAGAAGCGAACATGTGAGTGGTCTTTCCGGGTGGGCGCACCACGCTCGGCGGGCGCGCGGAGATGAGCAGGACACGTCACCGATTCCCGGAGAACATCCGGGCTCGGCGGGGTCCTGTCAGGTCCGCGCGATGCACACCTGGAGCAGCAGACTTCGCCCGCCCGGTGGCGGTGGACCGCACCGCTCCGGTTGGGCCTGTGCCAAGTGGTTGCGGGCCAGGAGAACGGACGCAAGGACTGTGACGACGGCCAGCAGGCCGGGTGTCGTCAGCGGGGTGGTGTCGCGTGCGGGGGTCGAGACGCACGTCGTGCCGTCCATCGCCGCCGACCCTGACGCCTGCTGCAGGCTGGGATGCGTCATCATGGGCACCGTCGCGGACCGCATCGCATGGGGGTCTTCGTGCACCCCGGTGGGCGCGGTCGCGCCGTGGCAGCCCTCGGCGGCGGTGGCCGGTGCGCCGTGCATGAGGAACAGGCCGAACAGGACCGCGCACAATGCCAGCAACCGGGCGATACCCCGCCTGCGCGGCTGCCCGCTGCCTGCCACCACTGCTTCCTCCCACACGTCATCGAAGGGGGACGATGCGTTGTTCGACCGCCTCGACCATACCCCGGCCCGGTACCCCGC
This sequence comes from Streptomyces sp. H39-S7, assembly GCF_027158205.1. Taxonomy (GTDB): domain Bacteria; phylum Actinomycetota; class Actinomycetes; order Streptomycetales; family Streptomycetaceae; genus Actinacidiphila. Next base: position 71,781 of record NZ_JAPVLU010000042.1, read on the forward strand.
GCCCGGCCCATCAACCGCTGGGGCCACCGCCGTATCCCCTTCCGGCATCATCCCGCGTAACGTGCCTGGGCGGCGTGCGGGCGACCGCCGCCCAGGGTGGCATCGATGTGCACAGTGGCGGATGAGGAGGACACGGCCTCGTCCGGGCGGTAGCACGGATGATCGGGCGGGGCGGCGGTTCAGGCCGCCGTCTTTTCGGTCTGCCCGGCGCTGTGCGTTGCGGTGGGGGCGGGCGACCTGCGCAGCGTCGGGAGCCAGGCAAACGCCAGACGGTCCTCCGTTGGCGCTCATCGTCCCGCAGGGGTGAGTCGGACAGCCTCCGCAGACAGCTCACAGTTCACAAAGACGAGCCGGCACTGCGATCGCACCCATCCGCCAGCCTGGTCAGCTTCGAATAAGGGGTGTGAGTTGATCCCGGCGGTACGGGCAGAGCTTTCCGGCCGTCGTTCCTCCCTATGGCACAGGAGCCCCTCACTCCACGCGGTACCGGACTGCCGCGGGGCTCCGTTTGGAGAAGCCATGAAGAAGACCTTCCTGCCGCTGATGGGCATAGCGGCGTTCGCACTGCCGCTGGCGCTGCCTGCGGTGGCGTCCGCGCAGTCCTCCGGTGGCGGCGCGAACTATCAGGCCACCCTCGATCCGGTGGCGACCAACATGGTGGACGGCTCCGGAATGGCCACCGTCACCCTGTCGGGTAACCAGGCGACCGTGTCGGTCACCGCCAACCAGCTGCTCGACAGCTCCCCGCACGCCCAGCACATCCACATCAAGGGCTCGGGCGAGTGCCCGACGGCAGACGCGGCGCATGACCACAACGGGCACAAGGCCATCAGTACCACCGACGGTCTGCCCGCCTACGGCAAGATCGGCACGTCGCTGACCACCAAGGGCGACACCAGCCCCAACAGCGCACTGGCCATCGACCGCTTCCCGTCCACCGGCTCGTTCCACTACACCCGCACCATGACCGTGACCCCGGACGTGGCGGCCGCCGTGCGCGCCAACAACGCGGTGATCGTGGTGCACGGCATTGACTACAACCACAACGGCAAGTACGACAACGTCCTGGGCGCCAGCGAGCTGGACCCGAAGCTCCCCCAGGAAGCCACCGCCCCGGCCATCTGCGGAGCCCTCAACGCCATGCCCACCGGTGGAGCCGGCACCGGTGACGGAGCCACCCAGGCGTCCACCGGCACCAACAGCTCCGATCTGCTGGCTACGGGGCTGGGCGCCGGAGCGATCGCGGCACTGGCCGGCACCCTGATCCTGCGGCGCAGGAACGCCGCCCAGCGATGACCGACCGGTCCGCATCCGGCACCAGGCCCACGCCGGCCGGCGAAGTGGCCGCCCCCCGCACCGCGGGGGGCGGCACCCGCCGCACCATCGTCGGACTCACCGCCGCACTGGCCCTGGCCGCCAGCGCGGCCACCGTATTCCTCACCGGCACCTCCAGTAACCAAGCGCCGCCGCCCCAGCCCCCCGTGGCAGCCGCCCCCGCCGTTCCGGCCGTCCCCTCGCCTCCCGGCAAACCCGTCCCCCGCCCGGTCGGCGGACACGTCCTTCCGGCATCCGCACCGGTGTCCCTCGACATTCCAGCGATCGGCGTCCACACCACCCTTCTGGGCCTGGGCCTCAACGCCGATGGGACCGTCCAGGTCCCCTGGAAGCCCTTGAAAGCCGGCTGGTACAAGAACTCGCCTACGCCCGGGCAACTCGGCGCCTCCGTCATCCTCGGCCACGTCGATTCCAAAGAGACCGGACCCGCCGTGTTCTACCGTCTGGGCGCCCTCACCCCCGGCACGCCGATAACCATCACCCGTGCCGACGCCACCACCGCCACCTTCACCACCAACGCAGTGCGGGCCTACCCCAAGGACAACTTCCCCACGCTCGACGTCTACTCCACCACCGTCGACCAACCGCAACTGCGCCTGATCACCTGCGGCAACTGGGACGCCGAAACCCGCACTTACCTCGGCAACATCGTCGCCTACGCCACCCTCACCCACACCTCCCGGTGAGGAAGTCGGCACCCAAGCGCTCGACGGCGAAGCCGCGCTGCCTGCGCGTGGCGCGCCACCAAGCAGTCACCAGGTGCTGAATTCAGCCGCGGAAACATGATGGCGAGCATGCGTCAGTGGCTGCCGGGCAGCCCTGTCAGCGTGACTTCGAGGAGGCGGCGCACTGCGGCTTCTGCCAGCAGGTCGCGGACGTGGTCGTTAGTTCCGCGTGTCGTGTGGTCCGCGCCGGCTACTTACTGCTTACTTCGCGAGCAGGGGGCGTAGCCGTCCTGCTCGCAGTCGTTCTACGGCGGGGGCGCCATAGCGGCGACCAAGGAGCACGGTGGGCAGGGCGATGGCGATGCCGAGCAGGGCGGCGGTGATGACGTCGTGGGGGTAGTGGGCGCCGACGTAGACGCGGGAGGCCGCCATAAGTACGGCCGCGGCAAAGAGGGCGATGCCCACGCGGCGGTGGATGAGGAGCAGTGCGGCGGCCGCGGCGAAGGCGACGGTGGTGTGGTTGCTGGGAAACGCGTAATCGGTCGGCGCCGGGCACGCCTCGACGAGGAAGGCGTGCGGGAGGGCGCGGCACGGGCGCGGTTCGGCGAAGGCGTCCTTGATGCCGGAGTTGACTGCGTAGGCCAGTACGGCTGCGAGCCCCGCAGCCAACGATGCGGCCATCGCTGCGGCGGAGCCCTGTCGGGCCGTCCACCAGCAGGCGAGCAGGGCCGTGATGAACAGGATCGCGCCGTAGCTGGTGTAGGCGAGCATGGGGGCGTTGAGCCAATGGGTGCTGTGGGCGAAGTCGGTGACGCTGGTGTACCAGCCGCCATCGATGGAGGCGCCGTCCAGGGCTTGCAGCGTGGTCGCGGTCACTGGGGCCTTTGTTGTCGTGCAGCGAGCGCCGGGACGGGTCACCAGCCGCGGGAGGACATGGCACACTCGGGCGCCAGTAGCTTCTACAGTCACGTAGGAGTTCTACGCGACTGTAGATGATGAACGGAAGGTGTCCAAGTCATGACCGACGACACCGCGTCGGCCGCTTCATCGGGAGGGCGGCGACCCAACGGCGCTCTGGAGGCCGAGGTGCTGGCTATCCTGCAGACATCCGACGGCGCAGCGTTGACCCCGGCGCAGGTCGCGGAGCGGCTCGGCGACGGCCTGTCCTACAGCACGGTGGTGACGATCCTGTCCCGGTTGCACGCCAAGGGCGTGCTGCTGCGCAGCCGACGCGGTCGGGCCTTCGCCTACGTCCCTGTCTCGGACGTGCCGGGGCTGGCAGCGCGCCAGATGCGTCAGGTCCTGGAGCGTGAACCGGAGCGGGAGAAGGTCCTGACCCGCTTCGTCGATGATCTGTCGGCCGACGACGAACAGGTGCTGCGGCGCCTGCTCGGCGCCGAGCTGGACCCCGACCGTTAGAAGATGCTGCCCGGATGCGTTTGACTATTATCTGCCCCTGCTCCTCCCTGCGCTGGCCCGGCTGGGAGCCCGGCCGTTGGCCGAGCCCTCCAGCCGCGACTGGCCAGCTGGTTGCTGACCGCCGGCGCGGTGAGCTTGGCGGCCGGCAGCACCGCGGTCCTGGGCTTGTTCGCGCTGGCAGGGGCCGTCGCCCTGTTCTGCGTGGCAGTAGTCCTCGCTGGGAGCGGACTGTGCACGACGGAGGGCGCCCACGACCTGCATGAACTGCTCAAGTACTGACGGCACCAGCCCTCAGCCCAGCGTCGGTGCCCCAGGTCGGCGTGGTAGGCCGCCTGCGAGGTGTACCGACAGCGGCGGCGGCGGTTTGCCTGACACCGCCAGCTACGTCATGGGCATTCTGAGCGGCTCACGCAGTCCTGCTCGGCCTGACTCGCGCGAAGGGATCGAGGCATCCGACACACTCCGTCATGAAACATTGCTTATAGTGACTGTCCATCGTGCGTCCTTCACGTGGTGCCGCCTCGCCGGCGGCCACGACGAGGCCAGGGCACCGACCGAAGACAGCAGAGGAACAACCATCGACGATGAAGAAACTGCCGGAGATCACCGCTGCTTTCTGGGTCATGAAAATTGCGGCCACCACGCTGGGAGAAACCGGCGGTGACCTCCTCGCCCAGACACTGCGGGTGGGATACCTGATCAGTTCAGTCATTTTGATCGGCTTCTTCGTGGCCAGTCTCATCACACAGCTCACGGCTCGCCGGTTCCACCCCGGCCTGTACTGGACAGTCATCTTGTCCACCAGTACAGCGGGCACCACCATGTCGGACTTCATGAACCGCTCTGCCGGACTCGGCTACGCGAGAGGAGCCCTCCTCCTCATCGCCGCGCTAGCCGCAGTATTCGCGCTGTGGAAGGCCACCGGCCACCCCTTCGACGTCACACGGATCAGCACGCTCAGCGGCGAACTGCTGTACTGGGCCGCCATCTTGATCTCCAACACCCTGGGCACCTCGCTCGGCGACTTCCTCGCGGACGACTCCGGTCTCGGCTATTCCGGCGGAGCGCTGGTGATCAGCACAGCCCTACTGCTCATCCTCGTCGCCAAATACCGCACGCCGGTGTCGAACACCGTGCTCTTCTGGACAGCATTCGTCCTCACCCGCCCTCTCGGCGCGACCGTCGGCGACTTCTTCACCAAACCCGTCGCCAAGGGCGGCCTGGGAATCGGCACGATCGGCTCGTCACTGCTTCTGACGGCTGTACTCACAGCCCTCACCATGCGTGCAATCCACCGCGAGCGCGAATCCCGCAGCACTGCGGCGGCGACCGCACCGCTGGAGAAAGACGACACCGTGAACACGACAGCCTGAAAGATGGTGTGAGGGACTCGTAGCCGACCGGCTGCGGGAGGCCCTGAACGGCGTCGGCCTGGGTGATACCCGCTTCACTATTCGGGTGATCGCCGATCAGGCCGAGGCCGCGGTCCGTATTCACCGGCTCCCCGACCTTCCTCATCGACGGACACGATCCGTTCGCCGAACACAGCGGACCCTTTGGGCTGGCCTGCCGCGTCTACCGCACACCGCACGGGTTGGCCGGTCTGCCCACGCTCGGCCAGCTACGACAGGCCCTGACAGACGACCTCTAGGCTGGCCGACGAATCCGGCACAGGGCCGGGAGACGAGGGAGTGAGCACGCGTGGCAGACCGTGAGCAGGCGCTGGCAGATGCGCAGCAGCGGCACTGGCAGGAGACCTACGCCGCCCACCCGAGCATGTATGGCGCGCAGCCCTCCGTTCCGGCCGTCCACGCTGCCGGGGTGTTCCATCAAGCCGACGCGAAGGACGTGCTGGAGCTGGGCGCCGGACACGGGCGCGACGCCCTGTTCTTTGCCCGCGAAGGCTTCACCGTCCGGGCCTCCGACTTTTCCCGCACGGGCCTGCAGCAGCTGCAGGACGCCGCAAGGTCTCAGGGCCTCAACGGACGCGTGATGACCGCCGTACACGATGTGCGCGAGCCGCTGCCCCTGCCCGACGGCTCGGTGGATGCGGTCTTCGCGCACATGCTGTTGTGCATGGCGCTGTCCACCCAGGAGATCCATGTCGTGGTCGGTGAGGTCCGCCGTGTTCTGCGGTCCGGTGGGGTGTTCGTGTACACGGTCCGCCACACCGGCGATGCCCACTATAGAACTGGCATCGCGCACGGTGACGACGTCTACGAGCATGGTGGGTTCGCGGTGCACTTTTTCCCCCGCGCCCTGGTTGACGCCCTGGCCAACGGTTGGGCCATGGACGAGGTGCATCCGTTCGAGGAAGGTGACCTGCCTCGTCGGCTGTGGCGCGTCACCCAGAGTCGGCCCTGATAGCCGTAGCCGCAACCCGCGCTGCCCGCGCCGGGCGGCTGGCGAATGCCGGCCCCGCGCGCCGGCCGCCGACTGGGCGTCGACGGCGAGGGGCGCCGGTGTGGCGAACCCGTGTACATGAATACCCCGCCGGACCGCAGGATGCGGCGGGCCTCGCCGACCACGACATGGATCTCCTGGGTGGACAGCGCCATGCCAACAGCATGCGGGCGAAGACCGCGTCCACCGAACCGTCCGGCCGGGGCAGCGGCTCACGCACGTCGTGCCGGCGGTCATCACGCGGCCCTCGACACTCTGAGTCCGCGCGGTGTTCTGCAACTGCTCCAGGCCCGTCCGGGAGAAGTCGGCGGCCTGGATGGTGAAGCTTTCGCCGGCAAAGTACAGGGCGTCGCGGCCGTGTCCGGCGCCCAGCTCCAGCACCTCGTTGCTCCGGCTTGGTGAAACGCCGCGGTGGCGCGGATGGCCGGTGCGGAGGGCTGCTCGTCGTACATGTCAGGGTGGGTGGTGTAGGTGTCCTGGCATTGCCGCTGTCGCGCGTCTGCCAGCTCCTGCTCGGGTCCACCACGTGTGTTCGCTCACTCGCCTCCCGGCTTGTGCCGGACTCTCCGCCAGCCTAGAGCTAGCCGGCTAGGGCCCGTCGTAGCTGGTCGGGCGTGGGCAGGCCGGCCAGGCCGTGCGGCGTGCGGTAGACCCGGCAGGCCAGCCCGAAGGGCCGTCCGCGCTCGGCGAACGGATCGTGTCCGTCAATGAGGAAGGTCGGAGAGCCGGTGAACCTGTACCGCTCGGCTTCGGCCTGGTCGGTGATCACGCGCGTGGTAAATCGGGTGTCACGCAGGCCGATGCCGTTCAGGGCCTCCCGCAGGCGGGCGGCTGCGGGTTCCTCGTTCGGGCAGTCCGGTACGACCAGCATCTCGATGTCCATCTCTCCACGGTCGCACATGGCCCCAGCGCATGGGCGCCCAGCGCAATGCCTGGGGACCGATGCGCGTACGGGCGCCAGCGACGATCTGGGCGCGCTGCTCACCGGCACCCGGCTGTCTCAGGGACCTTCTGGTACTCCGGCGAGCGCTTGCGTGCCGGCAGGTAGCGGCAGTGGTTGTTCGGCGTAGGCAGCGGTGAGCTGGTCGATCTGCTCGTAGCCGGTGCGCAGCAGGAAGGTGTTGAGGCGGCCGTAGGACTTGGCGCCCAGGATGAAGAAGTGCGGCTCGGGATTGCGCAGCGCCTCGATCCCGACGGGCGGCTGGGCGAGGCAGTCCCCGCCTGCGGAGCCGAGGAGGGCGGCGGAGAGATTCAGGGGGGCGCCGGTGGCGTAGCACTCGTGAACCTGCAACTGCCGGTAGAGGGAGGCGTCGCCGGTGTAGCCGGTCAGTGCCACGACGTGGTCGCAGACGATCTCGCGCGTGCCACCCTCGGTAGCGAGACAGGCGCGGATCCGGTCATTGTCGGGGCTGAGGGCCTGGATGTGGGCGCCGGTGTAGACGGTGACGCGCTCGTTGGCGCCGTCGGCGAGGGCCTGGGAGGTGTCGACGAGGTGCTGGCGGCCGGGCAGTGTGTCGCCCGGTACGGCGCCCCAATCGGGCGCCGTACCGCGCACCGCCCAGTGGACGCGGGTTCCGGGCAGGGCGGCGAGGTCGCGGGCCGCGGTCTGGGCGGACTTTCCGGCGCCGATGAGCAGGACGGTGCCTGTCCAGCGGCCGGGGTCGGCGGTGTTCGGGAGGGTACTGGTGATGCGCTCGGTGAGGGCGCGTTCGCCGGGGGCGGGGATGCCGCCGGGTCCCAGGGTGTTGGGGTGGGAGTAGGTGCCGGTGCAGTCCAGGACGAGGTCCGCTTCAGCGGTGTCCTCGCCGTCGGGGGTGTCCAGGAGGAGGGTGAAGGGGGTGCCGGCGCGGATGTCGGTGCCGATGTGCTCGTGTTTGAGCAGGCCGGTGCGGGCGATGCCGGCGACGCGGGTGCGTAGCCTGATCCGGCCTTCGAGGGCGGGCAGTGCGGCGAGCGGGTCGAGCAGGCGGGTGGCCAGTTCGGCCCCGGTGGGGCAGTCGTCGCCGGTCGGGGCGTGCGGCAGGTGGGTTCGCATTCGGCCCGAGACGTTCAGGTCCCAGGGAGTGAAGAGGCGGGCATGGCCCCAGGCCCGCACGTGAGCGGCGACGGTGTCCCCGGCTTCGTAGAGGCTGAACGCCCATCCCGCGTCGGCGCAGGCGAGAGCGGCGTCGAGGCCGACGGGTCCGGCGCCCAGGATCGCGACGTGTCGCTGCATGGTCGACTTCCTTTCGGTACGCGGACGGGTCAGATGGCGCAGTGGACGGGGCGGGGCAGGGTGCCGTCAGTGAGGCGGGCGGCGAAGAATCGCTCGGTCACCATCTGTTTGCCCGCGGTGAGTGAGGTTCCGGCGGGCGCGAGATGGAGATCGGGGCTGGTGGCGAGGTCGGCGCCGGCGGGGTGCCAGTGCAGTCCGTCGGCGGTGACCGTCAGTTCGGGGATGCTGGAGTCCTCGCCGATCTCCACCCCGATCTCGGCGAAGCCGCGGCGCAGTAGCGGGCGTACGGCGAAGTGACCGGCGGGCAGGCCGAGTCCGGCCAGCAGCTCGGCGACCGCGGAGACCTCGTGGGTGTTCTCCGGGGTTTCGGTGAGGGCGACGCGCGGAGGCAGTCCCATGCTGATCAGGTGGCGGATGCCGTCGAGGGTGCGCTGCCAGGAGCCGGAACCGCGGTGAATGTCGTGGGTATGGGCGGTGGCGCCGTCCAGGGAGGTCTGGACGGTGAGCTTGCGGCCGGCCAGATCCGCGAGGCCGGCGGCACGCCGGCCACGCAGCAGCATCGCGTTGGTCATCACGACGGTGGGCAGCTCGGCGGAGGCGTAGTCGAGGAGGCAGACGATGTCAGGGTGCAGGAAGGGCTCACCGCCGGTGAGGTACAGCTCGGTGAACCCGGCCTGTACGGCCTCGTCGACCAGGGCGCGGAAGGTGTCGGTGGGCAGGCTGCGGGCGAGTGCTTGCGGGGAGGAGGCGACCGCGCAGTAGTCGCAGGCCAGGTTGCAGTGGAAGTTGGTGTAGATCCACAGCCGGGAGGGGAAGTAGGGGGTGCCGAACAGTGGGACCACCGGCCGGTCGCCTTGAAGGGACTGGGGCGTGGTCTTTCCCCAGCCGTCGTCCGCCGGCCGGAAACTGGAGGGCAGAGTGGAGCGGTAGAGGTGGTAGCGGCCCCGGGAACGCTCACGCGGCGGCAGGATCTCCAGGCAGGTGGTCCACCAGCCGGTCTCGATGGTCTCGGCAAAGATCTCGGGAAGTCCCGCGGCGCGCATCGAGTCCGCCTGCGCCTGCCAGTCGTACGCGAGCGGGATCAGCTCGGCGGTGACGTGCCCGTCGAAAAGGTCGAGCATCGCATAACAGACCTCGCGGCGACCGTCGTTGGCGGGTTTGCCCAGCACCCCGACGTTCACCACCAGCGTCTCCCCGACCCGCCGCTGCCAGGGCAGACCACTGTGGGTGCACAGCACAACGCCGGCCCCGGACGCCTGGGCTCGCAGCTGGTGCTGCTCCTCGGGGAGCGAATCCCACCAGAAGTCGTTCAGCGCCAGCGTCGAGCCGTGGACCATGTGGACGTCGACCCCGTCGATGGTTTCCCGGCGCTCGGTGGGCAGGGTGCCCATCCAGGCGGCGAAGTCGCGGCCGGTGGTGGCGAGCGTGTGGTCGTAGATGAGTTGGGCGTACTCGTTGTCCTTATCGTCGCGGTAGCCGCAGCCGCAGTCGGTGTCGCCGCGGGCGATGGCAACGTCGTAGTTCCCGGCGACGCACTCGATGTCGTTGTCGGTCAGGATCGGCCACAGCGCCTCGACCTCAGCGCCGAAGCCGCCGAGGTCTCCCAGACAGAACAGCCGCTCGGCGCCCCGGGCGCGGGCGTCGTCGACGAACGCCTGGAGGGCGTACGGGTTTCCGTAGGGTCCTCCGCAGACTGCGATGCGCATGGGGCCGGTCTCCAAAGTGTCGAAGGCAGAAGAGAGGGAGCGTTCAGGTGCGGCCGGTGCGTGCCGCTCTCGGGGTCCTGTTCTGAAAGAGGCGGGGGCCGGCGGTGTAGCGGGCGCGGATGGCTTCGGGGTCGACGCCGGCGAAGTACAGCAGCTTCAGGTACTGCATGAAGGCGATCATGCGCCAGGTCCCGTGATCGATCAGCCGGCGTGAGGAGGCCGTCGAGGTGGCGGGCAGCAGGCTCAGCTGGCCGCGGCGGTGCAGGCGCCGTGACATCTCCAGGTCTTCCATGATGGCCAGGTCGGGGTAGCCGCCGAGGGCGTCGAAGGCGGTGCGGCGGATGAACATGGCCTGGTCGCCGAAGATGTGGTGGAGGCGCCGCGCGCGGGCGTTGGACGTCCACGCGAGGTAGTTCAGGCCGAGTGTGGGACGGTCGAAGCGGAGGGTGAGCCCGCCGCCGACCACGGACGGGTCGGCGAGCGAGGCCCGGATCTGGCCCAGGGCGTCGGGGTCGATGGCGGTGTCGGCGTGGATGAACCACAGGATGTCACCGGACGCGTGCCGGGCGCCCTCGTTCATCTGCCGGGCCCGGCCGCGCTCACTGCTGATCACGGTAGCGTGGAGAGCGGCGAGTTCGGCGGTCGCGTCGGTGGAGCCGCCGTCCACGACGATCAGCTCGCAGTTGGGGAAGTCCCGGCACAGGCGGCTCACCGCACTGTGGATCGTGGCTTCTTCGTTCAGGACCGGGACGATGATCGACACCTGCGTCATGGCCTCTCCTCGGACTGGAGCAGGGCGGCGATCGGCGTGGGCAGCGCCGGATCCGGCAGGAGCGCGGCGGCGTCCTCTGGGGTGTCCAGGTCCCGCAGGGGACGCAGCAGTCCCACGCTCAGCCGTTCGCCGTCGGCAAGAGCGCGGGTCACCGCGAGTACCCGGTCCGTGCTCCAGGCATCCCGATCGAGGGCGAAGAGCGAGGTACGGGCCGCCCGCAGGCCAATCAGGTAGGAGCCGCCGTCGAGCGCCGGGCCCAGCGCCACGTCGTGGTGGTCCAGCGCGGCGAAGGCGGCGCTCAGGTGACCGGCGGTGAGGGTCGGCGCGTCGGTGCCGATCACAAGGAGCGGGCCCGCGCCGTCGGTGAAAGCGTCGATGACGGCTGCGGCCAGACGCTGTCCGAGGTCTGCACCGCGCTGGACGAGCAACCGGACACCGGCCGGCACCGCCGTGCTGATGGTGTCTTTGCCGTCGTCCGGCGCGTAGGCGAGGTAGGTGCGCGGGGTGTGGGCCGTGGTGACGGCCAGGGTGTGGCGGATGAGTTCGGCCTGGAGTTCCGCGCAGCGCGGCGGGCCCAGCAGGGGATGCAGCCGGGTCTTGACCGTGCCGGGCCGGGGCGCCTTGGCCATGACCAGGATTGCGGGGGTGCCCCCGTGGCCGGCGGCGTTCACGCGTCGAACCGGTAGACGAAACCGGCCCCGCTCACGGCGCCCAGGGAAGGCAGCGCGTGCCCGGCCAGCGTCGCGAAGACCTCCTTGCTCGCCTCCATGCGCTCCAGCAACGCCTGTACCGGTTCCGGCTCGGGGGCGACGCCGTTGGCGTAGTCGGTGACGAAACCGACCAGCGCCATGGGCAGCTCGGCCTCACCGGCCAGGACGACCTCCGGCCCCGCGGTCTGGCTGACGGCGCTGACCCCGGCCGCGGCCAGCGCGGCCACCTCCGGGCGCGTGTTGAAACGGGGGCCGTCGACGTGCCCGTACACGCCCTGCGCCGCGACCGGCACCCCGGTCTGCCCGGCGGCCTTGATGAGCGCTTGACGCAGTGGTTCGCTGAAGGGCTTGTCGAAGATCCAGTGGCCGCGGCCGGCCGCGCCGGGTGTGTCGTACCAGGTGCAGGGGGTGCCGTCGGGCAGCCGGTTGGCGGGGAAGTACAGGTCGTCGAAGACCACCAGCGAGCCCGGCTGCAGGTCCGGGTCGAGGGAGCCGCAGACAGTGAAGGACACCACGGCGTCCGTCTTGCAGGCCAGCAGGGCAGCGAGGTTCGCCTTGTGGTCGACCTGACTGGAGAGCCGTTGGTGACCGGCGCCGTGCCGGGAGAGCTGCACGATCTCCGTGTCCCCCAGGCGTCCTTCGGTGACGGTGACCTCGCCGTGGTCCGTGACGACGGTCCGCTCCGCGGCCCCTTCCAGGTGGGGCCAGTCGTAGCTGCCGGAGCCTGTGATCACGCCAATGCGCATGAAACTACTTCTCCTTCGGTGACGTGCCGGACGCACGGTCGGCGGTGGTGCGGACGTCGACGATCGGCAGCAGGGTGCGCAGCGCCGCGTTCTCGGCCGGGTCGAGGACGGCGTGCTGCACACAGGCGGGGACCAGGGTGCTGGTTTCGGGGTGGGCCATGGCGTAGTGGCAGGCGGCCAGCCGCTCCTGGGTCTCGCGCAGGTGGGGCTCCGCGGCCTGCTCGCCGCGCTGCATCATCTCCCAGGCCGGGGCGACGACATCGGCGTCCATGAACTGGTGCATCACGAACGTGACCGGGCGCACCCGCATCCGGTGGCGGACCAACCGCAACGGCCCGACGCGCCGCATGGCGCCGGCCAGCCAGCGCAACCCTGTTACTGCGGTGGACGGGTGGCGGGCGACCACCCGCAGGAGCCTGGCGGCGAGGAGAGCGGGCGGTGTGCCGGTGAAGGTCACCTTTCCGAAGTAGCGGAAGAATGCGTCGCGTACGGCGAGGTCGCGCGGGTCGCCGCCGTCGAGGAACGGATACCAGCGGCGACCGACGTAGAAGCCGTAGGCGGTGCGGTTGCAGCGCACGTCACCGTTCTCGAAGACCCGGTAGTCCAACCGGGTCCCCGCGCCGCGTTCGATCTCCGCCCACACCCCGTCCGGACTCGCCTCGCGGAACTCCTCCTTCCAACGCCGCTCGTCGCCGAGGAAGGCGGCGGGTTGGAAGGAGAACATGCCATATCCCATGGCGTGGCAGTCGCGGATCACTTCCGCGACCTCGTCGAGGTTGCCGGGGGTGACGGTCATGTTGTGGGCGAGGAAGAACCGCACTCCGTGCTCGCGCCGCAGACGGGTGAACATGGCGGCGAACCGTGCCCGGTACGGGTTCAGCGCCTTTTCGTTCGGCGGGCGTTCGATGCCGCGCCGGCCGTACATGAACTTGTCGAAGTGCGCGGCGAACGAGAGCCTTCCGAAGCGTCGTGTGCCGTCCGGGCCGAGTGCGAGGCGGGTGAGGTAGTCGTCGTCGAAGTCGCCGTGGGTGAAGCTCATCGGTTCCCGTCCGTGGTCCCGCATGATCGCCAGGGCGGCGGCGTGGTCGTCGGGGGTGAGCAGGCTGACCTCGCCGCCGATGAGCTGGGTGTGGGCGCGCGGGCCCCGCAGTCGGCGCAGAAGGCGCATCTGCGCGGCGATCTGATCGTGGGTGTGCGGGCCGTCGACGCGTACCTGGTTGGCGTCCCTCGAGTGGTAGCAGGGGGTGCACTTGAGGTTGCACTTGGGGAAGACGTTGTGGGTGCCCTCGCAGCCGACGCCGTGCCGCCCCAGAATCTGGCCGGGCGTCCTGGCCGCGTTGGGAAGTTCGCCCCAGCGACGTGCCATGGCCTCGGCGAACTCGGTGTCGTAGGGACGGGTGGCACGTTCGAGGGCACGCAGTGCCGCGATGATCCGCATCAGTGGTTCTCCTGCGATGTCGGGGCTGCCGTGAAAACCCGCGCGGTGAGGGAGGCGGGCCGGGCCCGCCGTAGTCCGCGCCACAGCAGCCAGGCGTACAGCAGCATCAGCGCGTCCTCGACGAGGACGTACCAGCGCAGCGGCTGGGCGGCGTACGTGCCGAAGCAACCGCAGTTGTCGAGGACGAGCCCGCGGGCGAACGCCTGGGCGGCCAGCACCGACCACACCACCGCGACGCCCGTGTACAGCCAGACGGGCGTGGCGGCGCGGAAGCGGGACCGGGCGAGGAACCAGCCGGCCGTGGCGATCTCGGCGCTGATCAGGGCCACGGCCAGAGCGGTTGAGATCGCGCCGGAGGTCAGATCGTAGGTAGTCACGATGGCGGGCATCGCGTCGAACGAGGCGAGCTGGCCCACCGCCATCGCCGCGAGGACGGCGCCCAGAACGATACGGAGGATCACCGGACCACCCCTCTGCGGAGCTTCAGCAGCGCCCCGATGGCGCCGCTGCCCCGCGCCAGGCGGGCGTAGACATCGGCCAGCGCCGTATGCCAGGGCCCGTCGGCGTACGTGGGATAGGGGTGCACGGTGCGCGCGTAGTCCGAGGGCGTCCAGCCCAGGCGCACCGCCGCCGCCAGATGGGCAATGGTCTCCCCGGCCCTCGGAGACACCACCGTGGCTCCGACGATCTTCCCGCGTGGCCCAAGCACCAGAGTGGTGAAGCCCTCGGTGCGGCCGTCGGCGACCGCCCGGTCGACCCGGTCGTTCTCCAGCGTGTGGACGCGTGCGCTGTCGCCGTACTTCTCGCGCGCCTCGTCGGCGGTGAGCCCGACGCGGGCGACCTCCGGATCGGTGAACGTCACCCAGGGCACCGCGTGATAGTCGATGGGGCGCCGCACCCCCAGCAGCGCGTCGGCGGCGGCCGCCGCGCCCTGCGTGCCGCCCAGATGGGTGAACGCAGAACGGCCGGTGACGTCACCGGCGGCGTAAATCCGATGGTTGGTGGTGCGCAGGCGTCCATCAGTGCGGACATAACCGGTGCCGGTCAGCTCCACACCGGCCGCTTCCAGGCCGAGCCCCCGGACGTTGGCGCGGCGGCCGGTGACGGCCAGCAGCGCGTCGTACCGGAGAGGGCCGCCGGGCCCCTGGACGGCATCGGCATCGACTCGCTCGGCGCGGTAGCCCGTCAGCACGGTGACGCCCTCGGCCTCCAGCCGCTCCCGCAGCACCTGTGCCGCCCGGGGTTCCTCGCGGGGCACCAAGCGGTCCATCGCCTCCACGAGCGTGACCTGCGAGCCGAGCCGGGCGAACGCCTGGCCCAGCTCACAGCCGATGGGACCACCGCCCAGCACTACCAGGCGGCGCGGGAGTTCGGACAGCTCCCACACGGTGTCGCTGGTCAGCGGCCCGGCCTCGGCCAGGCCGGGGACCGGCACCAGGGATGGCGAGGAGCCCGTGGCGATCAGCGTGTACCGGAAGGAGACCTCCCGCTCGCCCGCGGTCAGGGTTCCCGGGCCGGTGAAGGACGCCGCACCGTACGTGACGTCGACTCCGTACGGGGCGAGCGCCTCGGCCGAGTCGTGCGGTTCGATCGCACCGATCGCCCGCTTCACCTCCCCCATGGCCGCCGCCAGGTCGACCGGGCCGGACAGCGACGGCAGCCCGTAGGCAGCGGCGCGGCGGGCCGCCTGGACGTCGGCAGCGGCGTGCAGCAGCGCCTTGCTCGGTACGCACCCCGTCCACAGACAGTCCCCGCCCAGCATGTCCCGCTCGACGAGCAGCGTG